>DATGZN010000104.1:0-74137 GCA_035297145.1 Bryobacteraceae bacterium | reverse complement strand
ATCGGGGAGCGAAATCCATTCAATCCCCATAGAGCACGGTCCGGCTCAGTTCAACGCATTCTATCCGCCATGCTCCGGCAGCAATGTTATCTCGCCCTCAGCACTTCGGCCCGGAGCACAGCGGATAGAATCCTAAGCATTATCATGTTTAAAAGGAGGGCCCCATGCCTGAGCCGTCCGACCTCGTTCCGGTAAAGAAACCTGACCTCACGCCCGCCCAGTACGGCGCGCTCGCCGACGTGCCGCCCGAGCTGGAATGGCTGGCCAACATCACCAACCCCACAACCCGCCGCGCCTACCGGAACGACGTGAGCGAGTTTTCGGCCTTCACAGGCCTGCGCATTCCCGTTGATCCAATCCGAGGAAACGCAGGCTGCCGCCAACCAGACGGACGAGTGGAATAAACGAGGGCCCGGCCCCGAGACAAAGAAACGGAGGACCGGAACCGCCGGTCTGAATGGGGATGACTCCCGCCGGCGGAGCGCTGCCGGGGTGGTCTCGCAGAACGCGCGCTAACTGCTCAATGGTGGAGGCCCGAAACACGGTCGCCATCGGCAGGTGCGTGCCGGCTATATGTTCGATGCGACGGAGTAACCTTGCCACCAGCACTGAGTCGCCACCGAGGTCAAAGAAGCTCTGTCTTGTATTAACCGGGCCTCTTCCCAGCACCTCCTCGAAGATATCAGCTATTCCCCGTTCCAGGGCATCATTTGGAACGGGTGAATCGCGATCGGCCGCGATCTCGCCAAGCTCCGGTTCAGAAAACCCGCGATGGTCAACCTTCCCGTTGGGAAGCCTGGGGAGCGCATCCAGGAAGGTGAGGCGTGTGGGCACCATCTAGTCGGGCAGCGTGGCTCTGAGGAAATGGCGCAGCTCCTCGGGTTTGGCGGAATCGTCGGGCGAGGTCACGACGTAAGCTGCCAGATGCTTGTAGCCTCCACTCTGCTCGTTGAGTGTGGCCACGGCCTCCTTGACTCCCGGATGCCGTCTGAGCACCGCGCTGATCTCATCCAACTCAATGCGAAATCCGCGCAGCTTCACTTGATGATCCAGCCGCCCCAGAAACTTCGCGGCCGAGTTTAACAAGCGCTGGACCGCCACCCGCAGAATGGCCGTCAGTGTCGCCGAGGCGATGCCGCTCAATCCAACCGCAAAACCCGACGTGGTCAAATTTCCCGGCGATTCGTTCGATTACTGCACGAAACAGATCAGCAGCGTCACCGACGCGCAGATGAGCTCGATTCACAGCACGCCGGATGGCAATCTAAACGGCCGGGAACTTTTGCTGGCTCTCTACGTGCACCTGGCGCATCATCGGGGGCAGGCGGAAATTTATCTCCGAATCAAAGGTATTAGACCTCCGGGGTACGTTTTCTGAACAAAGAAAAGGCCGCAGATACCCGCATAAGGCGCGTGTCCCTGCGCTACACCAGTTGATCAATATTCGCGGCGGCCCACTCAGCCGGCTTCCGCCTCTATGTAGCGTTCCAGTCGAAGGCACTGGCGCATTTGGCTGGCGAAAATCTCGAGGTTCGGTTCCTGGAACATACTTTCGTGGCCGCCCGGGACGTCATAGACCTCCATCTGGCCCTCGACTAAGTCGCGCCATCCGGCCTGAAGATCCCAATAGCATCCCCTGGGTCTTTCGATTGACTGGAAGATCGCGACGCGGCCCGCGTACGGTGGCGGGTCGTAGTGCGCCGATGCCGAGTGCAGGATACGCTCGAGTTCTTCAATGCTTGCGCCGCCGTCCCGGCCGGCATAGTGCCTGACTCGCGCCCGGAGTCCGTTCATTCTGTATCGCAGCACTCTGAAGCGGTCACGCAGATAGCGCGGGATTTCAGCGGCTCTCGACCTCGTCAGATTGGCTAGGTGATACTCCAGCCGTTGCGCGCGGATCGCGACTTTGGCAGCGGCCGGAAGGTCACGGTAATACCGTGGATTCGCGCTGTCAATCAAGGTCAGCAGGGCCATCTCATCTCCTTGCGCCGTTAACTGCCGCGCCGTCTCGTAGGCCAGCGGCCCATAGCGGCACCAGCCACCCAGGTAGTACGGACCCTGTGGCTCCAATTCGCCGATTCTTTGCGCGACTTGCGCCGCGATGTCCTCCAGACGGTACGGCTGTGGAATCTGTGTTGGATCGATCAATCCCAGGTCCAATCCGAGGAAACGCAAGCTGCCGCTGACCAGACGGACGAGTGGGACAAATGAGGGCCCCGCTCCGAGACAAAGAAAAGGAGGACCGGAACCGCCGGTCTGAATAGGGATGACTCCCGTCGACGGAATGACGCCGGGGTGATCTCGCAGAACATGCGCCAACTGCTCAATGGTGGAAGCCTGAAACACGGTCGCCATGGTCAGACGCGTGCCGACTGTGCCTTCAATACGGCGGAGTAATCTCGCCACCAGCACTGAGTCTCCGCCGAGGTCAAAGAAGCTCTGCCTCGTATTAACCGGGCCTCTTCCCAGCAACTCCTCGAAGATGCCGGCCAATCCCTGTTCCAGGGCATCGTTTGGAGCGGGCGAATCGCCATTGGGCGCGATCTCGCCAAGCTCCGGTTCAGATAGCCCGCGATAATCTACCTTCCCGTTCGGAAGCCTGGGAAGCGCATCCAAGAAGGTGAGGCGTGTGGGCACCATGTAGTCGGGCAACGTGGCTCTGAGGAAGTTGCGCAGCTCTTCGGGTTTGGCGGAATCGTCGGGGGTGGTCACGACGTAAGCCGCCAGATGCTTGTAGCCTCCACTCTGCTCGTTGAGTGTGGTCACGGCCTCCTTGACTCCTGGATGCCGTCTGAGCACGGCACTGATCTCATCCAGCTCGATGCGAAATCCACGCAGCTTCACTTGATGATCCAGCCGTCCCAGAAATTCGAAATTGCCATCGGGCCGCTGGCGCACGCGGTCGCCCGTGCGATAGAGCCGCCGCCCCCCGACCCGATCGAAAGGATGAATGATGAATCGCTCCGCCGTCAGTTCGGGCAGGTTCAGGTAGCCGAGCGCAAGTCCGTCTCCGCCGATATACAGTTCTCCGGCAACGCCCGCCGGCGCCGGACGGCGGTGATCATCCAGCACGTGGAACTGTGTGTTGGCGAGCGGACGGCCGATGGGCACGATATCTTCCCTTCCCCCCACTCGATAAGCGGCCGACCAGACCGTAGTCTCGGTGGGACCGTACGCGTTCCACAGCGCTTTGACCTTTTCTCCCAGACGCCCGGCGAGCTCGCTGGCGAGCGCCTCGCCGCCGCACACCGCCGTGAGCCGGCGGCTGCCTGCCCATCCGGAATCGAGCAGAAGCTGCCAGGTGGAAGGCGTAGCTTGCATGACAGTGCCGCCCGCGCGCGCTATTTCATTCGCCAGCTCGCCGCCGTCACGGCACGCGGCTGCCGGCGCCACTACCACGCATGCGCCACACGCCAGCGGCATCCAAACATCCAGCACGTGAATGTCGAAGGAAAGGCTACTGACCGACACCAGCACGTCGCTCGTATCCATGCCAATCTTGGCGCGCATGGCATGAGCGGCGTTCACCACGCCGCGGTGCGCGATCTGGACGCCCTTGGGCCAACCCGCCGAACCAGAGGTGTACATCACATAGGCGCGATCCCCGCATTGCGCGCGGCACTCCAGATTGTTTGTCTTTTCGCGGCGAATCGCCGGCCATTCGCGATCCAGGCACAGCACCAAGCCGCCGTACGCGCTAAAACGATCGGTGACGGATGATACTGTCAACAAGATCGGCGCTCCGCAGTCCGACAACATCCACGCCAGCCTGTCTTTCGGATAACTCGGGTCGAGGGGCACGTAGGCGGCGCCGGTTTTCAGGATGCCCAGGATGGCGCCGATCATCTCGAGCGAGCGCTCGACTCCGATTCCCACCAGGCTTCCTGGTCCTGCGCCACGGTCACCGAGATAGCGGGCCACCTGGTTGGCGCGGTAGTTCAATTCCTTGTACTGCAACTTTTGCGCGCCGAACGCTACCGCGGTGGCGTGGGGCATCTTGGCGGCCTGCTGCTCAAACAGTTGTGGCAGGGTCTGGTTCTCGAACGGTGGTGCGTAGATGGATGGGTTCCGCGGCACTCGAAAATTGACGGACGGCTCGCGCTCACTGCCGGCCGTGTCCCGCGGCAGCCAGACTGCACTTCTGAGGATTCACTCAGATAGTGCTGGGAGAGGATGAGTTTCTCAGCCGCGCGGCATCGAGAGACACCTTCCGCGGCCGCAGCCGGTAAGATGTCCCGGCAATTTCGAAACCGGCGCGAACGAAGGCGAGGCGTGCCTCGCCACTCCGACCGCTGCCATGTAGGGGCCGGACACTTACAAAATGGCCGGGAAATCTTACAAACCTTTGGATTCTATCCCCCGATGCACTTCCGCACTTCGGGAATCAGGTGTGAAGCCAATCCGACCGCTTCGGGAATCGCACCCGGCCGGTCGGTAAATGTCAGGCGTACGATAGAGCCGGCTGTGGCGCCGTCCAAAATGGTGTTTTTGATCAGCAGCAATTTGCCGAGATACTCGCTGGCCACGATGCCGGATCGAGACTGGTACCAGTAAAGAACCGTCATGCGCTCCATGCCTTTCTCCACCACGTACCGGTTGATCGCGTAGCGTTGATCGCCCACCGGAACTTCCTCGCTGCCGTACGCGCCGATTTCCCAGCCGTTCCCCGGCAGGCAAACCCGCGGAGAATGCATACTCTCTCCGGCGCGCTGCTCTGCATAAAAAGCAATGAACAGTTCAACGGTGCTGCCGCCTCGCCGATAGACGCGCGAGAGAAGGCTCGAGGCCTTGAGGACACCCTGCACCTCTTCGGACAGATCCTGTCCGGAAGTCCCAGACCAACCGTCGATCTGTGTGGGAATGCTGGTCAAGGGTTGTGCCAGCGGCTGCGGCTTGCGGCGGGCGACGAGTTTGGTGGCCATCAGGGTGCCGGCCAGCATGGATACAGTCAAGGCCAAGCACCACGCGCTTGTTCGGGAGATTCCAGGCATATTCATTCCATCCACGCGTGAAGAAGTTTGGCCGCCAGAGCCACGACGCCGAATCCAACCAGAAAAACCAACCAGCCGGAAAACGAGTGATAGTAACCGAGCGCATACTGTTGGTTGTATTCCGCGATCAATGCGGTGCCGGTGACGCGCACTACGTTCATGCCGATGGCCACCGGTATCGACAGTGCGACCAGAAGCACACGGGTTCGAATACGCGTGCATTGCAGAAACCCCACCATCAGGGCCGCGGTCACGAGAGAAGAAAGCGAACGCAAACCGCTACAGGCTTCCGCCACCCCGAGCGAGATCCCGGCGAGATGGATCACGTTTCCATCTTGATAAACGGCGATGCCGAGCGCCTGCACCAGCCTGGTGGCTACCGAAGACGCCATTAACTGCAGCGGGGCCGCCAGCGTATTGTAAGTGACCTGCGGCAGCGGAATCATGGTCAGGAGCAGGACTAGCGGGAACAGCAGAGTGCGAAACCGGCGCACGCCCCAGAAGGTCCAGATCAGACCTGCCAGGAGCAGCACGAACGAAGCGCGCGAGAGGAAATATTCGGCGCCCAGGATACCCACCAGCAACATGAGACATGCACATAGCGTGAGCCAGAGGCCGCGCAAATCGGGAAAGACCGGCTCGGCCAGCGTCAAATCGCGCCGGAGCCAAGCGATGTAGAGCGCAACCGGGGGGATGAGGATGCCGTGGGATGCGCCTGGATCGTCCCACCAGTCCTTGGCCATTTCGGGGAGGATGCGGAAATAGAGCACTACGATCAGGCCGGCGACCAGGCCGGCGAAGAGCCAAAGCCAAAGGCCCCTCCCCGGCGACTCTGGAAGCGGGTGGTTCCGGCCCGCCTCAGCTACGGTAGTAGCGCCCATTCAATCGCATACCTCAGAAGACCTGTCACAAAGCTGAAGTTGCCACGCCAAGTGCATTTGCCTTGCCAAGTGGCCAGGGGCGTAACCTTTTTCACTATATGCGATTCCGGGAGCGATTGCGAAGGGAGAAAAAGTCGGATAACTTCCCAAAGAAACGAGTTCGTGCCAGGGTGGGCCCAATGAATTGAGTGGGCCGGACTTGGTCCTCGGATTGCGAACGTTGGGCAAGCGATCCAACGGGCTCGGTGAGGGTCCGTCCCGATTTAATTTGCGCCATCTATCCAAGAAATGAGACGATTTGCCATGCGTACGATTGCTTCGGGCGAACTTTGGGTTCGGGGTAAGCCCTGGTGGCAGATTTTGGCCTTGAGTATGGTTTTGGCTCCCGCCGCGCTTTCGCAAGGGATGGGTGGCATGGGCCTGCCCTCCATGCAAGGAGGATCAGGCGAAAATGGCTTTGGTTTTTATGGTGTGGCCGCCTTTGCGGAGTACACGTCGTCTACGGTACCTTTCAACGCGATGGTGCCGGTCGCCGGCTTGGATCTTGGGCCTAATTATCTAGCCGGGGGTAGTGCAAGCATGGGCTGGATGGACATGGGCGATCGGACGAATGCCCACATCACCTACAATATCTCCTACGACGCGAGCCTCCGGCACTCTTCCTGGAACACGCTGAACCACTTTCTGAGTTTTGGAGTGACGCATGGTGTATCGCCGCGGTTGACCACCTATTTCTCGGGCACGGCGGCAACCTTGCGTTGGGATCAGTTTCTGTTTGAACCCACGCTCTTGAGCGAAGTAGCCAGCGCACCCTCGACTTTTGATGAGCTGGTTTCGTCCATCCTTTCGGGCAAGTACACCAATAGCCAGCTGGCCTCGATTCTGACCGGAGCCCCGACTCTAGAATCGCCCGCCGCCACCCTGTTGTACGGTACGCGGTTTTTCACTTCTTCCCTGCGAACCGGGTTTGGATACGAACTGACATCCCGGCTGCACTTTCACGCCGACGCCGGCGGCTCGCGGACCCAACACCTCAACACCGATACGCCCCAATTGAATGGCGTTTATTTGGTGCCGACCACCACCTCCGCGAATGCCTCGATGGGCGTCAACTATTCGGTCACACCTTTCACTACTATAGGCCTGGGTGCATCGGGAAGCCGGACGTTTTCCCGTTTCGAGGATGCCTACACCGTCAATGGCGTGGTGACGGCTAGCCACGTATTCGGAAGGCACTGGATCGTGACCGGGCGAGGTGGAACTGGAACCTACGTGCCAGTCCGGCAGATCTTCACGTACAAACCGGGGCTCCACTACGTGGCCGGCGGCGGCATCACGTACAAATCGGAGATCCAATCGATCATGTTGGATTACGAGCACACGATTGCAGACACGTCGGGAATAGGAGCAGAGTCTTCCGACAGTGCCAGCGGAAACTGGCTGTTGCATCTTCCGGGGCAAAAATGGGGCGTTTTCGCCCGGGGGAGTTACACCATGTTAACGGGCTCAACTCTTTCCAACATCCACGGGTGGCTCGGAGGCGGAGGCATCTACCGTATGATCAACAGGCACACAAATGCCACGCTTGCTTACATGTACGGCCGGAACTCAGGTACGGTTGAGGGTTTTTCCGAGAGCGGCCCGCTACAGGCGGTAAATTTGGTGATCTCCTGGACACCGCGTGCAGCGTACTAGCAGCCTTAGACCTATGATTAACCACGGTTGCTATCCGGATCGGGACTCTGGGACTTAATCCGAGACTTTTGGACGGCGAGGCAGCCGCGACCAGTCAGGCCTCCATAACTCATAGAAAACCGGACAAAAGAGCCTTTGGACTCTGGATTGCACATGTGACGATGCAACAAAATGTTGACAAACAGACAAAATCCACCTCAAAGGACTGGAAACACTGGTACGGCGGTGACTCAAGCGCAGTTCCACCCGCTATCGATCGCCAGGATGTTTTGGAAGCATAAGGCGCAGATTCTGCTGGGCTGGATCGTCCTTAGCACAGTGGCGGTTGGCATTGTTTACCGCATGCCGGCGGTCTATAAGGCAGAAGCCGTCATTCTGGTGGACTCACAGAAGATACCGGACAAGTATGTGATGCCCACGGTGAACACGGCGCTCGAGGACCGCCTTCAGACACTCAAGAAGGAAGTGCTGGCCTACGACTCGCTGCAGCACATTATCGACAAATTCGGCCTCTACCGGGAACAACGCAAGAGCCTCTCTCAGGAAGAGATCCTGGAAGTGATGACGAAGGACATCGAGGTCGAGGTGGAAAAAGGGTGGTCGCAGAACCGGCCTGGAGCTTTCAAAATAACCTACCAAGGGTTAGATCCACGAGTGGTGCAGGAAGTCACCCACGACATTGCGACGCAGTTCGTCGACGAAAACATCAAAACGCGAGAGAGGCGCGCCACCGATACATCCCAGTTTCTCGAGGCCCAATTGAAAGAAGCCCGGGAAGACCTGCAGATTCAAGAGAAGAAGGTCAGCGACTACAAGCTGCAGCACAACGGCGAATTGCCCCAACAGGAAAACTCTCTGGGCGGGACACTGGGCCGTCTGCAAATGGAATTGCAAGGCAACCAGGACGCCATCAACCGGAGCCAGCAGGAGAAACTGATAGTGGAGAACTCGATCGGTGTCGCGGAGTCTTCCCTGTCGAGCCTGACGACGATGGCCGAGCAATACGCGGCTGGCAGCCGTGCGGCCGATCCAGCGGCCGTGCGGCGCCCGCTAAAGGAAGCCGATGTTCTACAGGCCCGGCTGGACGCTATGCTCGCCCGGTACGGTGAGGAGTATCCCGACGTGAAGCGCTTGCGCGCGGAAATTGCAGAGCAGCACGAAGCAGCACCCCGGAAGGAGGCCGAAACGGCGAAGACGGCGCAGACAGACGCGCAGCCAACCGTGGCGGCGGACGAGGGTGCTTCTCCGGCTACGAATGCGCCGGTGCGGGTGCCGCCGGAGATAGCGGAAAAGCTGGTGAGGCAACGGGAGCAACTGGCAAGTCTTAGGGCTTCCTTGGCACTAGTGAACCGCGATCTCGAGCTGCGAAATGCCGAACGGGTGAAGATCCTGGCGGATATCCGCGGATACGAGAGCAGACTGGAGCGGCTGCCCTTGCGAGAGCAAGAGATGACGGCCATCACGCGCGATTACGAAATTTCGAAAGAGCACTACAAGCGCCTGCTGGACAACAAGATCTCGGCGGAAATGGCTTCCCAAATGGAGCAGCAGCAACAAGCCGAGAGATTCACGATGCTGCAGGACGCGCGGGTGCCCGAAGTTCCATTCAAGCCGATTCGCCCCCTTTGGATCACCGTGGGTTGCGTGGCGGCTCTGTTGATCAGCCTCGTCGTTGGGGGCATCAGGGAGCTGCGCAAAGGAGCCGTACTGGGTGAGTGGGAACTGCCGCGGGACGTGGCCGTGCTGGGGCGCGTGCCGTGGATCGCCCTGAAACCGGACGCATTCGACGTGCGGTCCGGCTCCGGAACCGGAAGCTGGCTGCAACGGAAATGGCGGCATGCGCTGGTGCTTTCGGTGGTCGTGACGCTGGCGTGCGGGATCGCCGCCGCGGTATTTCGAGGACTGAATTTCTGACATGTATCAAAGTTTCTTTGGGTTGACAAAAGAGCCCTTCGCGATGACGCCGGATCCGGCGTTTCTATTTCTGACCGGCGCCCATCGAGAGGCGCTGGCGGGCTTGTCCTATGCGGTCCTGGGAGGCAAGGGTTTTGTGGTGCTCACCGGGGATGCGGGAACCGGCAAGACCACGCTGTTGACCAAGATGCTGCGGTCGATCCCGCCCAGCCGGGCAGCCTTTAGCGTAGTTCTGAACCCGATGTTGAGCCCGGATGAATTCCTGGAAATGGCGCTGCTGGATTTCGGCATTCGAAGCGTGCCTGCCAGCAAAGCACAGCGCCTGATTCTGTTGCGGGAATATCTGAGCGACGCTCGTAAGCAGGGGAAAATCTCGGTGCTGGTTGTCGACGAGGCGCATAAACTCAGCCCATCGGTGCTCGAGGAGATCCGGCTGCTAAGCAATTTTGAGCTGGCGGACACCAAGCTACTGCAGATCGTTCTGGCGGGGCAAAACGAACTGGCTACGGTTCTGAACCGCGAGGACCTGCGGCAACTCAAGCAACGAATCTCGGTACGGCTGACGCTGCCCGCGCTATCGCGAACTGATGTCGAGCACTACGTGCAGCACCGCTGGACCAAAGCCGGCGGCCAGACTCATCCGTTTAACCACGAGGCTGTGGGCCAGATCGCGCACTGGTCCATGGGCATCCCGCGGCTAGTCAACGTGCTGTGCGACAACGGACTGGTGCTGGCGTTTGGCGAAGGAACCAAGGTGGTGACCGCGCAGCATGTGGCCGAAGTAGCAGCCGATTTGGAGCTGAGAGAGCGTCCAGTAAAGAGAGCGCCGGCGGCGCGGCCAATCGCCCGGGCTGCAGTATCCGCGGGCGACGGAGCAGATGGACAACCGGCGGTGGGGAGTCTTCCCACCATCGAGCGCTACACGCCCGAAACATCCAAGCCTTCGCGGCTGGCGCGATGGGCGACGAAACTCCGTTTGGGAGAGGTAAGGCAAAGCTGACATGAGCAAAATCTTTCAGGCTCTCCGCAAAAGCGAGGGAGAGATGGCGGACTTGGCGCTGCCCATGGTGGAATCGGAGATTGCCAGCGCCGGGGAGGCTTCCGAGCCAATCCACGAGGCAGCCGTCACCGAGGACCCAGGCAAGTTGCCGGAGATTGAGCCGCTGTACTCCGCGACGGGCGAAGAGCCGGGCGAGAACGAATGGCCGCACGCGGCATCCGACGAGTTCGCGGCACGGGCGGGCGAATGGCGCACTCTACCTGTCCGCATTCGAGCCGACGCTCCCATCCTGCCGTTCCAGGCCGGCCACTCACGCGAAGGCGAGCAATACCGGATCGCGCGCACGAAGATCATTCAGCACCCGAATCAGCCGCGATCGATCGTGGTCTCGAGCGCGTGTCCGGGGGACGGAAAAACGGTGAATGCGATTAATCTCGCGGGCGCCTTGGCGCTGAAGAGTGACTCCCGAGTGATTCTGATCGAGGCTGACATGCGGCACCCCAATATGGCGTCGCTATTTGGCTTGCCGGCGCAGCCGGGACTATCGGAATACTTGAGCGGCAAGTGCAGTTTCGACGACATGATCATTCGGGTGGAGCAGTTTCCAAATCTGTCCGTCGTGCCAGCCGGAAGAGCCAGCGCCAACCCGACGGAGCTTCTGGATTCGCATCGCTGGTCGGAGGCGTGCGAGGAGTTCCGGCGGCGAAACCGGTTCGCAATTTTTGATGCTCCCCCGATGGGGACGGTCGCCGACTATGACCTGATCGAGGCGAAGTGTGATGGTGTGGTATTCGTGGTGCGGCCCGACACGACTAATCGCAACGCGTGCCTGGAGAGCCTGGCGAACATATCCAGGGACAAGTTGATCGGTGTTCTGATTAACTGCGCGCGGGACTGGTTTTTGTGGAAAACGCAGGATCGGTACTATTACGCGGCAGGTTAGAGCGGCACATTTTCGTTGGATTGTATTGGGGACGGGCGACGGGATTCTGGGATGCGCGCCCGAGGGTTGGGTTTTGGCGGATTTAGTCAGTCCGCTGTAAGTGAAGGGGCGAAGCTGTGTCTGAAGTTAGTGTCTTGGATTGGAGCGTACCCGCTGCGCGGCTTTGTTACAGCGAGGAGAGGCTGCTCTGGTATGCCGTTCATACGCGATCCAATTTTGAGAGGCGTGTGGCGCGGGAGTTGTGCAACAAACGGCTGGAGTCTTTTCTGCCCGAGGTAGAAGAAGTCCACCAATGGAAGGATCGCAAGAAACGAGTGGCACTGCCGCTGTTTCCGGGGTATGTTTTCGTGCGCATGGCAAACTCGGATGAAGCGCGGCTCAAGGTCCTCCAAACCAATGGAACCGTGCGGATCCTGGGTTACGGGCCGGAATTGGAGCCGATTCGCGACCAGGAAATCAGCGGCATTCGGACGCTGATCGCCTCCAACGTCCCCTTCCTGACGCAACCATTTTTGCGCGAAGGTGCCTGGGTGCGTGTGGTACGCGGGCCGCTGCGCGATGTAGAGGGTCTACTATTGCACGTGAAAAAGCAGACGCGGCTGGTTATATCCATCAACCTGCTCTCGCGGTCCATATCGACAGAGATCGACATCCGTGACGCGGAGGCAGTTCGGCGCCCGGAGGCGCGGGTTCCGCGGCGTGAGCACAACATGACCGCTTCCTAAGCGGATGACTGGGCTTGTAACATGTACCCAAACTTAAAATTGCAGCTCTGGAGATCGGGGATCCGGCAGAATCGCCTGGCGCAGAGCCTGGGAATTGACGAAACCATGCTGAGCAAGATCGTGAACGGCTTTCGCCAGCCCAGCCCCCAAATGCGGGAGAAGATAGCGCTGCTATTGAAGAGCGACGAACAGTGGCTGTTTGCCCGCGAGGAACCAGATTCACGCTCAAATGGCGGCGCCGGTACGGATACCAAAGCGGCGTTTTGATGTCACGGGAATGGTTGCGCCGCAACGGGTAGGAGCGAGCCCGATCAATTTCCATGAAGTCATAGAGCCATGACGAAATCCAGTCAAGCGACAGTCACGGCGCCGGCCGAGGTGGGTACTCACTGGGCAACAACCAGAAGCTCAGAGCCCATGCGGATCTCACGTGTATCCATCCTGGTACCGCTCTACAACGAAGAGGAGTTCATCGGCCCCTTGCTAGACAAGGTCTTGGCCGCTCCGCTTCCGGCTGGCGTTGATCGCGAGATTCTCGTGGTCGACGACTGTTCCACCGACGACTCTCTGCAAATCGCTCAGGCAAAGGCGGAACAAGCGCGCGGCGCAATTCGCATTTTGCGGCATGAGAAAAACCGCGGCAAAGGTGCTGCCATGCAAACCGCCATCCAGCAGGCCACCGGAGAGATTTCGATTTTCCAGGATGCCGATCTTGAATACAATCCGGAAGAATATCTCAAACTGATCGCTCCGCTCGAGGAGGGCAAAGCGGACGCCGTCTACGGGTCCCGTTTCATGATTACAGGAGAGCGGCGAGTGCTCTACTTTTGGCACTCAGTGGCAAACCGCTTTCTAACGAGCTTCTGCAATATGGTAGCGGATCTGAACCTGAAGGCATTCCGAACCTCGCTATTGAAGAGCATTCCGCTCAGAAGCAACCGCTTTGGCATTGAACCCGAGATAACCATTAAGCTGGCACGCAGACAAGTACGAGTTTACGAGACGCCGATCAGCTACCACGGCCGCACCTACGAGGAGGGGAAAAAGATCGGCTTGAAAGACGCCATCCAGGCGATCTTTGTCATAGTATGATATGCATTCACCAAAGACATCTATCACGGTTCCGGCCCCGAGATTCTGGATGTACTTTCAGGAGCACAGCGTTTCAACAAATGGATGGCAGACACGATTCAACCATACGTTGGCAGCCGGGTTCTGGAGATAGGGGCTGGAATTGGCAACCTAACGCGGTTTCTGGTGAGGCGGCGGGAGATATACGTAGCGGCGGATATCGATGAAGAGCACATGGCCAGACTGAAGACGCGGTTCCAGCACCGCTCCAATCTTTACATCTGCAAATGCGACCTGACTAGTTCGGATGACTTCACCGCCTTCGCGGAGGAAATGGACTCGGTAGTCTGCCTGAACGTGCTCGAACACATAGAAGACGACCTTCAAGGATTGCGCAATATACGTTCCGCTCTCAAGCCCGGAGGCCGCGTAATCATTCTTGTTCCTCAAGGGCAGGAAATCTTCGGAACCCTCGACACCGTTCTCGGGCACTACCGGCGATACACCCACCGGCAACTGTCAGAGCGAATGGAGGAGGCCGGCTTTCGGGTGGAACGAATTCTAGAGTTCAACCGTATCTCGCGTCCGGGATGGTACGTAACTGGCCGGATATTGAAGAAGGACACGCTGAGCCCCTTCATGCTCAAGATATTTGACAGCCTGGTTTGGCTGTGGCGCCGGATTGACCACCGGTTGCCTTGGCGCCCCACCTCAATCGTCGCGATTGGCGTCAAGCAAACTTAGGGCAAAAGTGACGGCTCTAGCCGGCTCATAACTGAGCGAGTAATGACAGCAGCATGTTACCTGAATCTGGTGTAGCACCAATCTCGAACATCAGCGGTCCTGAGCAGGTGCCTTGTCCGCATCCGACGAATCCGGAAGAGCACGACTTTCGGTTGCCTCGGCCATCTGTGCGGGTGGTACTGTCGGTGCTCGGATTGTTCGCAATTGCCTTGGTGGTTTATTCACTGGCGTGGCGACAGGCGCCGGTCATGACTTTGGACTCGCCATCTTACATGAGACTGGCACGCGACATAAAGCACTTGACTCTCAGCCGGCTTCAGGAACGTACTCCGGGCTATCCACTGTTCCTGATTTTGACTGGCTCGGAAAACGGACCAACGCGGCTTCTGTTTTATTCCTCGCTGCTGGTGCAATTCGCTACGATCGGGCTACTGGCATACTTACTGGACATTCTAGCCGTGCCAAGGGTGCTGACCGCGTTGTTTCTCGTGATCTCGCTACTCCCCCCTTATGTGGAGCCGGCCGCGTATGTCATGACAGAAACGCTGTCCCAGTTTTTGACTGTTGTTGCCTGCGTGGCGCTGGTTTTTTGGTTCGCTCGAAAACGCAACGTGTTTTTGGCGCTGTTCAGCGCCGCCGCGATGTCGGCCGCGTTCGTACGTCCGACGTTCCAGGCGCTGGCTCCGTTTCTAGCGATGTGTGTGCTGCTCTGTTTCGCTGCTCGCTGCACTTCCCGCATGAGTGTCCGGCGCCTATTCATTTCGCTTGGCGTTGCCGTTCTGATACCCATGAGTGGCCTTGCTGCTTATGCATATGTCAATTACTTGAAGTTCGGATACTTCGGTACCAGCACGATGGGTGCGATCACCATAAGTCACAAGACAGTGTCATTCCTGGAGGAATTGCCAGACCAATATGCAGACATCCGGGACATTTTATTGAAGTACAGAGACCCGGAATTGCTGAAGCCATTTTCCGATCACACGGCACAAATGACCACTTGGCGAGCCATTGGTGAACTGCGGAGGCACTACGGCAACGACGAGACTAAGATGGTTTCCAGGCTCGCGGATGCTGATTGGTATCTGATCAAAGCCAAGCCGCTTTCGTATTTGACCGAGTGTATGAAATCTTTGGGCACTTATTGGCTGCCCAACGATCTGTTGTTGTCGAGTGGGGCGTCTCGCGGGCTGCGGAGCGTGTGGGCTGCGTTCCAACTGGGCATCGTTGGCTTCTTCATGTTCCAGGAGGTGGCGGTGATCGGCCTCGGCCTTATCTGGCTGTCGATGGTGGCAACTAGGGCGGCTTCTCCACCCGTGCTGAGCCCGCGATTGCAGCTGTCCGTCTGCGCATATACGATCGGCTCCGGAATCATCATATATACCGCAGTAATTTCATGTTTCTTTGGGATTGGATCTCCCAGGTTCAGGACACCCACGGAGCTCCTGATCGCCGCAACTTCCGTAATTGGATACGTGATGTGGAGGGATGTGCGGTCTTCGGTAATATCCCATGTCCGATCGACAGCGCAGAGCTCAAGGGCGGCAGAGTCTGCCTAGACAATGGCCTGCGGCTAACTTGCAGCCAGCCGGCAAATTCCAGCCTCATTATCGATCTTCTTAGCCTTTCGAGAGCGAGCATCTCCGTCAACGTGAACCCCGTATCGTAAAATGAGTTCTGGCAAGTTGCAGGCATGCTGAAGGCCATTCTATACATTGGCTTAACCGTTCTAGCCAGCATTCTCACCTTTTTCAACCCGCTCATCGGGGCAATTGGATGCATCGAAGCATATCTTTTCAATCCAAGTGTTATTGCAATGAATGATGGTGGCTTCCGATATCAGTTATGTATGAATCTTGCGTTTCTGCTCAGTCTCGTCGTACACCGCCCACGCCGTCTCGAACGGCTGGGCCGGGAGGGGGCCGTACTGATATCGCTGTGGGTGTTCCTGGCAATCGGTGCGATAGGCGCCGCGTTTGCCGCCGTTGACTCAGAACTTGCATTCACAACGCTTAACGAAGTATTTAAGACAGTTCTGTTTAGCACGGCGCTCCTATGGGTGGTGCGCAGAGAACGAGACATGGCATGGATCATTACCGCGTGCGTGATCGGGGTTTTCCATGCCTCTTTCCTACACGTATTCGGGACAAGGTGGGGTTACGCGCCTGCGTGGATGGGTCGGGACATGGGCGTCCTTTCGGACCCTCAGAACGGGGTTCTGCTGGCATTTGTGCCGACATTGCTCTTGCTGGCCATGTTAGGCACATGGAAGGAGCGTCTATTGTCGTGGTTTGTGATTCCCTTCGCACTCGACAGCATTGTCGTCACTTACCAGCGAGCGGCATTTGTCGCGCTCGCCGCGCAAGCTGGCTTACTGGTTCTGCTCTTGCCCCGTAGGATCACTTTGCGCCTGCTGCCCCTGGGAATGGCTGCACTGGCCCTATTCCTGTTCCGGCTGACACCAAAGAACTATTGGGAGTGGGTCGGCACGGTCGAATCCCCAGAGCAAGAAGCTTCGGCGGCCAGCCGGCCGATCATATACAAAGCCGGCCTTCGCATGTTTTTGGATCATCCGTTGGGAGTGGGCTACCGCAACTTTCCCGGAATGAGCCCACTGTATGTGCCGCCGCAGCTTCTGGAGCCCACCACGCATACCAGGGCGGCCCACGATAGTTTTTTGACAATCCTGTGCGAAACGGGTATTTTCGGCTTTGCGTCCTGGACGTTTGCGTTCTTTGGCGCTGCCTGGCTGTTGCGGCGCATTCGAAAGAAGGCGGACCCGCGGAATCTAACGCCAGTCGAAATCTATGCCATGGGCCTGGAACTCGGTTTATATGGGTGGATGGTCGTGGGCATCTTCCATAACATGCAGGAAGTGGATCCACCGTACTGGTTTGTAGCATTGGCAGTGGTACTGACCCGCCTGCATGACCTGCAACGTCATGAGGAAGAGTCGCCGGACAGAGATGACCAAGTCTTCGAAACTGCTGCAGTGAAGCCGGCTTGAGGATGAGACGCGCCGTGTAATGAGCGCTGAGTCACTAATCGACAGGTTCTTTACCGCCGCTCTCAACGTGAAACCAGGCAGCCGGAAGCCAAGCAAGTGACTAACTCGGTCATTTCCGAACCCGTCGCCCAGAGGGATGTTCTACTCCTTGAAAAGCTTGTTCAGCAAGCCAGCTACGTTCTCAGCCTGGCGGCTGCCGTCGAATTGCTCGAGGAACCACGGGCTGGGATTTCGCGGCTCGGTGGGAAGTTGGAAAAACGTGAGCAGTTTGCGGTCGAGTTCCTCGTCTGAATCGTCGTGATAGAGACAGACGTACAGGATTCCGCTTTGGGCCAGAATCCTTTCGACTGGCGAGCCATGATCGGTGACAGCCAGGACCGGTCGGCCAGCGAGGACATAGTCATAGAGTTTTGCTGGCACAGTATAGCCGACGTTGGAAAGGTTGACGATATCCAGCAAGAGCAGAAAGTCCGACGTAGCTAGCTCCCGCATGGCCTGTTGGCGGGGAACGAGCTGTCCGTCCATCTCTAGACAACCGTTTTGCATCAGCGCGGCGATCGCGGGATGAGACGTGAACTGAACCTCCTGCTGAATAGGACCGACGAATCGAAGACGAATACTACCGGCATCCAGCAGCCCGCGGCGCAGTAGGCGCTCCATTGAGGATGCCATCGCTAAAGGATGCCGCTGGACATAGAGAATACCAATGTGAGCGAGGATTCTATAAGGCCGGGGCGGGATGGGGGCCGGGCCAATCGCGTCTTCCGGGTCAAACCCATTCCAGATCAGATGGATCTTATGCGCCCAATAAGGGTACCGAGCGCGCCATTCATTGGCTACGGCATCGGTTACGGCAATGACCGCATCGGCGTGCGAAAATATCCATCGCTGCAAGACCATATCGTAGAGCTTGGCCCATTTGCGCGAACGGACCGGATTGCCGAGCAGCGGATCGCGGAAGTCAGCAATCCAAGTCAAGCCGTGACGTTTCTTCAACCAGAGCGCCGCAAAATGAGAGGCCAGTGGCGGCGAAGTGGATACGACGGCGGCAACACGGCGTTGCGAAATCAAGTGCTGGGCCGCGGCAATGGCATAGGGAACCCAAGGAAGCTGCTCGTTGTATGGCAAAAAGAACCTCTGCACCCGAGCCGCCAACGTGCTCCAGAACTTCACCCGCGGCCACCGGTTGGCCGTGTCGGGAACATGCAGAACATTCTGAGCGCCGGGCAGTTCGCCAGCATGACTGGAGCACACTACGATAGTGTCGTAACCATGCCGTGGCAAGTACTTTGCCAGGCGCACCGCCCGCTGCACGCCCGATGTGTTATCCGGCAGATAGTAATATGCCAATAAAATCAGGCTTCTCGGATGGCAGGGGACTTTCTCAACAGAAGGCATGGAACCACCTATGGTGACACATCCGGCGGCCATTTCCGGCCATGGGAACACCAGGAGCGGATGTGGTTTGAATATCGTTGAACTGGTCAACTCGCTGGATACCGGCGGCGCGGAACGAATGGCGGCGACCTTAGCATTGAACCTTCGGGCGCGAGGGGCTTCGGTTCGGATCGTCTGTCTCCGCGATCTGGGTACCATGCCTATTCCGGTGGAGCGGTTTCAGAAAGCTGGAGTGGAGTTAGTACCGCTACTCAAGAGTGACGGTTTTTCGAACAACACGATGAGGGCACTCATCGCTCGCATCCGCGAATGGAAGACCGATGTGGTCCATACCCACAACCCCCTCGTCCATCATTACGGCGCCCTGGCAGGCCGTCTCGGCGGTGCTCGCGCGGTGGTGAATACGGTTCACGGAATCAGCACACTCGACATGGCGAGCTGGGCCAAAGCTTTGTTCTGGGCGTCGTGCCTGATGACGGACCGCATGGTCGGGGTCTGCCCCATTGTCGGGGAGACCCTTCGTACCCGTTATCTCCTGGACAAGGGGAAAACCACTGTCATCAGTAACGGTATCGAGCTCGAGAGATTCTTGAGCATCAAAGCTCGGCCGGCCGATGGCCGATTCGTGTTTGGCACTGTCGGCCGTCTGGTTCCTGTGAAGGACCAACGCACCTTGCTGGAGGCGTTTGCCATGGTATTTCGCGGCAATCCGCATTGCCGGCTGGAGATCCTGGGCGACGGAGAACTTAGGGAAGACCTGGAAGAACATGCCCGAGCTCTAGGAGTAAGCGAGGCGGTTTGTTTCCGCGGGTTCAGTCGGGACATTCCCGAATTTTTGGCTCAATTGGATACCTTCGTCATGTCTTCACTCAGTGAGGGATTGCCACTAACCGTACTGGAGGCCATGGCCGCCGGGTTGCCTATCGTAGCCACCAGCGTCGGCGGAGTCGTCCGGCTGGTGGAAGATGCGGATTGTGGCTGGCTATGCCCGCCGGCACAACCGGCGGCTCTGGCGCGGACCATGTGCCAGGCGATGGAAACAGAAGGCCGCGCCCGGATGGGCGAGCAAGGGCGGGCCGCCGCGCTGAGGGATTATTCGCTGACGAAAATGACGACCGACTACGAGAATCTGTTCCTTCAGCTTCTGAATGGCAATTCGATGCCGTCACGCTGACGCTATGTCCGGCGTGCATCAATACACCGGCCGATTCATGGCATTGGCTGGAGCGAGCCAATCGACGTTGACCATGGTGTTCGACGCCCTGGGGTGCTCCCGAGGTACCATTTGACGACGATAGCGGTGAGAACAGACAATTCAGCCCGGTTGAGCATCAACGTTTTCTCCAATGTTGGAGGCTACGTCATCTCCGCGGTGATTGCCTTTCTGGTTTCACCGGTCATCATCCACGGCCTGGGAGATGCGCGATACGGCGTTTGGTCGCTAGTAGCCGACCTGATCGGCTACTACAGCCTGCTGGATATCGGGATCGGCGGCGCTGTCAGTCATTACGTGGCGCGATACATCGGGACGGACGATCGCCGTGCCGCTCAGGAAACATTGACTACCGCGATGGGCGCTCTTGCGGCTATAGGCCTCGTCGTGGTTGCCCTCGGCTCCGGTTTGATCTATGCATTCCCGCACATCTTCAAAACACAGGGCGTGAACCTGACGGAAATTCGCGTGGCTTTGACGATCATGACGCTGACGATCGGAGCCGGTTTCCCCATGGCAGTCTTTGGCGCATCCCTGGTGGGCCACCGGCGTATGGATGTCGTGAACATCAACGAGGTAAGCATGCGGCTGGCCGTGGCTATAGCCTCTTGGGTTTTGATCAAGAGGGGTGGCGGCTTGATCGGCTTGGCCATTGCGCTTGCTTTGGGACGGATCCTGAACTGGGTTACGTGCATCATTTGCTCCAAGAAGATCGGAGCGCCATTCCCCGCACAAGGATTCTTCAACATGGCGCGGCTTCGGGAACTGGGGGCCTATGGCGGCAAGAATGCATTTATCAATGTTGCTGGTTTGATCATCTATCGCACAGACTCGTTTGTAGTCGGGTTGTTCCTGGGTGTCAAGTGGATCACGTACTTCAGCATTGGCAGCGTCTTGGTGCAGTATTGTTTCTACGGAGTCTCCGCCGTGACCCGGGCTTTCACTCCGCATCTGACGCACGAGCATTCCCGAGGTGACGGACAAGAGTTAAAGCGGCTATACCTGCTTGGAGTACGATTAAGCGGCCTGATGACGACTAGCGTGGTTGCGTATTTGTTCGTATTCGGCGGAAGCTTCATCCGCCTGTGGCTGGGCGACGCCTATGTGTCGGGGCCGTTCACGTACCGAAGCGACGTGGTCATGATGGTGCTGCTATGCGCGTATTTCCCGCGGCTGCTGCAAAGTATCTCGTGGCAATTGTTGTTCGCTATGCGCATCCAGCGATACCTGGTGTGGCTCAGCATCGGAGAAGCAGTGGCGAATCTGGGTCTCAGCATCCTGCTGGTACATCGATATGCACTGCTGGGCGTGGCGTTAGGCACGATGATTCCGTTGCTCGTAACGCACGCGATTCTGCTACCGGTCTACGTCCTCCGCACCTCTCAGATCTCGTTTACGGAATATGCGATGCGTGGGCTCGGCCGGCCCTTTTTGTGCGGAGGCATCATTTTCATTTTGAGCAAGTGGATGGTTACCGTCTATCCGCCAGCGGTTTGGCCGATCTTCTTCTCCGAAGTCGGGGTGGCAGCCCTCGCCGGGCTAAGCGTGATTGTGGCCCTCGGCCTTACCAATGAGGAACGGCAGACGATATGGACATTGGGGGGACGGGACCCGTCGCATCAGCTCGGTTGATTGCTGATCGAACACCCGGTGGCCGTTTGAACGTTTTGAGTCTCAGCACCGTCTATCCGAACCCGCTGGAGCCGGGTCTCGGCCTTTTTGTTCGTGACCGTCTGGCGCACCTGGGGCGCGTGGAGAACGTAAAGGTAATCGCGCCGGTTCCCATGATCAACTACGGATTGAAAAAGGTGCTCAAGCGCGCGGCGATCCCACGGTCCTGCCAGGAGGGGCCGGTTGAGGTTTTGCGTCCCACCTGGTTTTATCCGCCAGGCGGTACGCCCGCAACGCCGGCCGCGCTTTTTGTGAGACTGCTGGGGCTGGTCATGCGCCTGCGCCGGCGTTTCCCGATTGACATGATCGATGCGCATTTTGCGTACCCGGAGGGTGTGGCCGCGGCCCTGCTCTCGGGAAGCCTGGGTTGCCCGTTTACGATTACTCTGCGTGGCAGCGAGCCCGTGTTCAGCCAATCGCGTCCGCGCCGCGCGTGCATCGCCTGGGCAGTGCGGCGGGCGAGCCGCATCGTGGCCGTTTCACGCCCCCTCGGGGATTTTGCTGTGGAACTCGGCGCCGACCGCAGCCGCGTCACTGTTATTCCAAACGGCATCGACACCGCTACGTTTCATCCTCGCGACCGCTCCGAATGCCGGACCAAACACGGAATCCCTGCCGATGGCAAGCTCATTCTCTCGGCGGGTGAGCTGATCGAAGCCAAAGGACACCACATGGTGATCCGAGCCGTCCAAGGTCTCGCTGAGCGCGGCATTGCGGCACAAGCGATAATCGCCGGAGGCGTAGCGCGCGGCGGCCGACCCTACGACCGCGAACTGCGGCAGCTTGTGGCCGGCCTTGGTTTGGTGCGGAGCGTCCGCTTCGCCGGATGGGTAGACCGTGACTCGCTGGCGGAACTGGCTGCCGCCGCCGATGTTGTTTGTCTCGCCAGTTACACCGAAGGCTGGCCCAATGTCGTCCACGAAGCTCTCGCCTGTGGAACGCCGGTGGTCGCATCCGCGGTCGGAAGCGTGCCGGATATGATTCCGTCCGAGCGATACGGGCTGGTAGTGCCCGCCCGCAACCAGGATGCGCTCACGAATGCGCTGTGCGACGCTTTACAGCGCTCCTGGAACCGCGCGGAGATCGCCTCGTGGGGGCAAGCTCGATCGTGGGATTGCGTGGCCGGCGAGGTCGCGGCAGTGATGCGCGAAGCCGTGAAAAAGGTGGCGTACGGCAAGTCGTTTAGAATCGAAGGAACCGGGCTGTGAATCCCACGCCACCTACAATCGGCGATGGTGAGAGTTCAACCCACGGCTGATTCGCGCCTGTCCGCAAAAATGAAAATGGAGCAGAGTCTACGTTCCGGATTGAAGCTGAATCTGGGATGCGGGCCGGTGCAGCCCGCCGGCTGGGTTAACATTGACGGGAGCAACCGGGCCTTCCTCTCCGCTAAACTGAACGTCTTGGACCGTTTCTTTACCAAGGCTGGCCTGATCTCTCCTACGGAGTTTGGGCCGCATACCAAATATCTGAATATTCTGCACGGTCTGCCCTATCCGGACAATTCGATTTCCTGCATTTACTCTGGCGAGCTGTGGGAGCATTTCGAGTATCCGGACGCAGAGAAGACCACAGCGGAATGCTACCGGGTCCTCCAGCCGGGGGGAGTCTTGCGTTTGTGTGTTCCCGATGGCCCCGCGTTCTGGCAAAAATATTTGGATACATACGATCAGGTTCGCTCGCTGCCCCGTGATTCGCGCACTGCTCAACCGCTCCGCGCCATCGTGCAGCTTTATTTCAACGAGATCTGCACGAAGAGGGTCTGGCTCGGCTCCATGGGTCACAAGCACAAGTGGCAGTGGGACGAAGTGCAGCTCATAGAGTTGCTTGAGCAGAAAGGATTCAAGCAGGTAGAGCGGCGGGCCTTTCACAACAGCCGGATTCCCGAAGTCGCGGCAGTCGAGGTATCGAATTTCTTAATCGTCGAGGCCATCAAATAGGCCAGGAAAGTCTCCATTGACATGTGCGGAATTAATGGCCTCTATCATTTCGATCCGCTGCGTCCCGTAGACGAAGCCTTGCTCGACCGCATGCGCGCCGCCGCGGTGCACCGCGGTCCTGACGACAAAGGACTGTGGACCAGCGGCAATGTCGGCCTCGCCTTCAATCGCCTCAGCATCATCGACCTCTCGGGCGGACACCAGCCCATGTCCAACGAAGACGGGACCGTGTTCCTGATCTTCAACGGCGAAATCTACAACTTCATGGAGCTGCGCGACCGACTCATCGCGCGTGGCTACCGTTTTCGTACGCGGTCTGACACCGAGACCATCGTCCACGCTTGGGAAGAGTACGGCGAGCGCTGCGTCGATCACCTGCGCGGCATGTTTGCCTTCGCGCTCTGGGACTCCCGGCGGCAGGTCCTATTCGGTGCGCGCGACCGGCTGGGCATCAAGCCTTTCTATTACTATCTCGATCGCGAGAGCTTTGCTTTCGCTTCCGAAATGAAATCGCTTCTCCAGCTTCCGCAGTTGACTCGCGAGCTGGATGAGACCGCGCTCGCCGAGTACCTGCTCCATCGCTACGTAATAGGTCCCCGCACGATGCTGCGGTCGGTCAAGAAACTCCAGGCCGGCCACACCATCGCTCTACACCGCGACCAGGTGAAGATCGAGCAGTATTGGGACGTACCCCTCGAAGAACCGCGGAATCTCTCCGAGCCGGAGGCTCTCGAAGAGCTGGAGGATCTGCTCCAGAACTGCGTGAAGAGTCATCTGATCTCTGACGTGCCGCTAGGCGCATTCCTCTCCGGCGGTCTCGATTCCAGCTCGGTCGTGGCTCTCATGCATAAGATGGGAGTCTCCGACATCAAGACCTTCTCGATCGGTTACAACACCAAAGAGAGCGAGTTGGGATATGCAAAGATCGTGGCCGACCATTTTGCCACGGATCACTACCCGCTCGAGCTCACGGCATCCAGGTTTCGGGATTCCTTGCCGCAAATCGTATGGAACATGGACGAACCCGTAGGCGACGAGGCATCCATTCCTCTTTATTACCTGTCGCAATTTGCTCGCAAGAAAGTTACCGTGGCGCTTTCCGGAGAGGGGTCGGATGAGATTTTCGCCGGGTATCCGTCGTACGCCCGTATGCTCACATTCGAGAAGCTGAACCATTTGCCGCTGGCCAGCGTCGCTGGCTCTCTTCTAATGCGGTTCGCCCGGGATGGGAAGGCCAGGAAATATGCGGCCATGTTGGGCCGTCCGCTCGAAATGCGTTACGGCGGTGTAAGCAGCACGTTTACTAGAGAGCAGGCGGCTCGCCTGCTGCCGTCGCTTCACTCGTCAGAACCCGTGGCTGAAGCAGTTAGCGCCGCCTACCAGCGTTCCCACAAGCTCACGCCTCTGGCGCGAATGTCTTACCTGGATCTGAAGACCTGGCTGGCCGACGATTTGCTGGTCAAAGCCGACCGCATGAGCATGGCGCATTCGTTGGAATTGCGTGTGCCATTCCTCGACCATAAACTCGTGGAATTCGGCATGCGCCTCCCCGATCACCTGAAGCTTCGCGGCAAGACACCCAAGTATCTCTTGAAAAAATTGGTGGAGCCGCTGCTCCCGCGCCAGATCGTCCATCGCGAAAAGCAGGGCTTCCCCGTGCCCACACGGTCCTGGTTCCGCGACGACCTGGCCGGTTTCGCGCGCGAAACCCTTCTCGCCACCGAAGGCGCCGTCAAACAGATTTTTTCGCGCCAGGAAATCGAACGGCTCCTCTCGGCTCACGAACACCAGGATCGCAGCCAGCAGATTTACGCTTTATTGGTCTTCGATCAGTGGTATCGCCAGTTTGTCACGTCACCACTGTCACAGGCGACGTCCTTCGAACCGGTGGCGTGACTGCGCACTTTTTTCTCTTGCCGTTTCTGCTTCGTCCACTTCACCCTGGCTAGGGCTTTTGTGAGTGCGCAGGGCTGTGCGGGCTTACCGGTAAAGCGATCTCGCGGAACAAAGCCGAATTTCCAGGCTTGATTGCAATGTAGATCGTGTCATGGCCTGTGACCTTGATGTCCCTTGTGATGTATTCCATAAGATTGTAGGCTCCGCCGGCCGGAGATACCGTGCCTTTTGGCGCGGGCGCCGCACCGTTCCACTTATTCGGCAGCGAATAGATATCCTCAAATGCGTATCGTACCTCATACTTCGTTTTCTCGTCGTATTTAGGATGGCTCCAGCCAACATAGATTCGATTGTCCGCCGGTACGTACACACCATTGAGGCTGTACACCTGGTCCACGTTCTCCGGATTGGTATCCTTGTAAAATTCAAAATCATCGAAATAGAACTCCGCCGGGTATTTTGACAGCGCATGATAGCCGCCTGCTAGTCCGATAAAGTCGACATAGAACAGGGTAAGCGCATCGAAGTAATTGAACCCGTTCTCACCCGTCGGGTACGGTGTGTTCCCCCACTCCACCCAACCAGGGCCGCCACGTGAATGGCTGGGATGCATGTCCAGAATGATCTGATGCCAGGCGCCCGTGTACGGAATATTGAAACCGTGATAGTCATGTCCACCACCTATTCCAGATTCCTCGGCTCCAGAATTCCTCAGCCTGCCGTGAGAGGATCTGATGTAAGTGCCGACATTCATGTTACCGCGCCCCCAGCCTGCTTTGAACTCCTTCGCGAACGCAGGCGGCACCTTTACCCAGAATCTCATCCGGTTGTATGTGTCAAACTTCCAATTTCCGGAGGTGATGTATTCGCTTGCATTGTGTCGCCCGTAGTCGATGTCTGTCTCGGGGCGGAACCGAAGATAGGCGCTGCTGCCATGCGGAGCATTTCCCGCCAAGGCATCCGTTAATTCATATTTCAGGCTGGCACCTCCGTCGTGAGAGTCTTCGGTCGTGACCGCAATACTAGCTTGACTGCAGGCACCCGGCGGGCACACATCTTGCCATAGGTGTTGGTTGTGTGGCTCGGAAGCGGGATTCATCATCCTCAGGCCCTCTTCAAAGCTATCTAACATTGCTGGAGGATAGGGATGGTCATCCACAGACGCAGGCAGAGTAATGGTAAAAGCTTCCGGGCTTTTGGGGCCCTCATGTCCTATGACAGCGGACACGGCATACCGATAGGAGGTGCCCGGTTGCAGGTTGGTGTCAACGTAATGCAGGGAGTCTGCTGACTGTTTCGCTATCAAACTGCCGTCACGATATATCTTAAACTGAGTGGTTTTGGGATCTGGAATGCTCCAGCCGAGCAGCACATTGGTGGGCGATGTCGCCATTGCAACTAGATTGGCCGGTACACCACTGGGCGCATTCGCTGTGCTAAATGATACAGTTACCGGGGGGCTTATACTCTGACTTCCATCCTGGCACCTGACATAGACCGTGTAATGCTGTCCAAGCTCGGTCTTAATATACTGAGTGTGATACCGCCCCATGTTGGAGTTCGTAAACGGGTCCATGGCTTCAAATGCCACGTCGCGTTCGGCGGAGCGGCACAGGCAGTCCTCGTTAGTTTCCACGGCCAGGTAGGTGTGCAAGTAACCCGCGACTGGTAAGACGGAATCCTGCGCAGGGTACAGAATCTTCGCGACTGGTCCGGCAGCTCCCTGCGCGGCTACTGCAAGTGAGACAGCGGCAGCAAAAATAGCAGACAGAGCGCTTACAAGAATGGATTCGCGCAGCCTCGAATCGACTTTGGCCATACGGTAACATGTTACCGAATGGCCCTACGGTTGGCATTCCTCAACTCCACGTCGCCTCGTGTGCGCGACTGGGCCGGGCATCATAAGGTCGTCTTCGTGACCGCGACACCCTCTCGATGATGCAGGCCTTTCTCTTCCTCTCGATCTTGCTGTTCGTTTACCCGTTCGCAGTGTATCCAGCGATTCTTCTGTGGTTCGTACCGCAAAAACGCCGGTCCGAGGCCGCGACTCAAGACGCTTCGGACTGTCCCGCGGTGGCCCTGGTGATCTGCGCCTTAAATGAAGCTCGCGTGATCCGCGGGAGGATCGAGAACTGCCTGGCCTTAGACTATCCCCGCGAGAAGCTGCGCGTCATCGTGGTGTCGGATGGGTCGACCGATGCTACAGCCTCGATCGCGCGCGAATACACCAGCCGCGGCGTGGAGCTAATCGAGAGGCACGAGAGGCGTGGCAAAATCGCCAATCTGAACGAAGTGATCGCAGCACGGAGTGAAGAGATCGTTGTGCTGTCTGACGCCAACGTCTTGTGGCAGGCGCAGGCGCTTCGCAAATTGATGGCGCGCTTCACCGATCCCACTGTGGGCTGCGTCTCCGGCAAGGTCTATCTGAAGGACACGGCCGAACCACTGGCGTCATCTGAGGCGAACTACTACGATTTGGAGTGGCGGCTCCAGGAAAGAGCTTCCGCGCTTTACTCCATGGCTGGCGCCGATGGCGCGATGTACGCCTTGCGCCGCGAATTGTTTCGTCCGTGCCCAAACGATACCCTGATCGATGATTACGTAATCGCTACATCCGTGGTGCGCCAGGGCAAGAGAGTGGTCTTTGAACCCCAGGCCATCGGATGGGAACATGGGCCAGCCAGCCTCGCCGAGGAATTTCACCGTAAGGTCCGCATTGCGGCAGGCGCTGCCCAGGGGCTGCTGCGCGGGAACGCGTGGCCATCTCGTTGTCCACCTAGCTTCTGGCTCGTCTTTCTTTCGCACAAATTCCTAAGGTGGGTGGCGCCCGTGTCGGGCCTGCTGTGCCTGGTGTTCGCGGCCGCCACTTGGGACAGCATGTTTTCGCGTGTCGTCGTCGTCGGATTTGCATTCCTGGCCGTGCTGGCAATGGTTCGGATGCTGACGCGTTGGACGAACCCGTTTCTGGATGCGCCGTTCTATTTCTTGTTTGGACAAGTCGCGGCCACCGTCGGGCTGATCAGGGGCATCACCGGCCGCCAGTCGGTTCTGTGGAAAAAAGCCGACCGATAACTGCCCAAGAACCGCCGTGAGACTGATCTATCACCACCGGACGCGAGCGACTGACGCGCAACGCATCCATATCCGCGAGATGATCCAGGCGTTTCGCAGCCTGGGACACGAAGTGGAAGAAGTCGCGCTCGTAGGTACGGAGACGGCGGTGGATGACGCCGCCAGAGATGCCGGCGATGCCTTGTGGAAGAGACTGGCGAAACGCGTTCCTTTTGCCTATGACTTCCTCCAACTGCTCTATAACGTCATGGGTATCCCGTTGTTGGCCGCCAAGCTCACCGGCCGCAAAGTGGATGTGATTTACGAGCGCTACTCTCTGTTCAATTTCACCGGCGTGGCCGTGGCCCACCTGTTCCGTGTGCCCATCGTGCTGGAAGTAAATTCGCCCTTTGCGCTCGAGCAGAAACGTGACGGCCATATCCGTACCTTCCGCTTCGCTCAATGGACCGAACGTGCGATTTGCAATAGCGCCACACTGGTGGTGGCCGTCTCCGGGCCTCTGAAACGCATCCTGGCCGACGCCGGCGTCGCTTCCTCCAAGCTGGTGGTGATGCCCAACGGCGTCAACCTCGATCATTTTCAGGCGCGCACCCACTCGGATGGCTTGCGTTCTTCGCTGGGCCTGCAAGACAAGGTCGTCATCGGTTTCATCGGATGGTTCCGGGACTGGCACGGTCTGGATTTCCTGCTAAAGGCATTTCACCAGTCGGGACCGATGCGCGACCGCGCCGCGCTACTGCTGATTGGTGACGGTCCGGCAATGCCCCAGCTTAGACAATATGTCGAGGACAACTGCCTCCAGGCATCGGTCATTTTTACCGGACCGCTGCCGCATCACAAAGTCCCGCCCTACCTCGACCTGATGGACATCGCCGTACAGCCGGCCGCCAACGAATATTGCTGTCCCATGAAGATCATCGAGTACATGGCTTTGGCAAAGCCCATCGTGGCTCCCCGGCAGGAAAACGTCGAAGAGCTACTCACCGATTCTTCAGAAGCATTGCTATTCACGCCGCGCGATGTCGCGAGCATGGGCCAGGCACTCGCGGAGCTGGTGAACGATTCGGAGCGCCGCGCGGCCATGGGAGTCCTCGCGCGCGCCGCCATTGATCGGCGCGGTTTCACCTGGACACACAACGCCCAACGCGTACTTGAATTTGTGCGAACGACCAGCCTGTAACAGCCTACGTGCCAAAGAATACACTCGCCAGTTATACTCGCATTCGTAATAGTTGTTAATTCTTGCGTATAGTGCTTGCGCACTAAACCGCCCGACCCGCTTCCGAATCGGTCACTCCCTTGTTATCCTGACCTTGTCCCATGGAATCGATACTCCACCACGGCAAAATGCTTATTTTGCATGCGGCAGACGCTCTTTCCATCACCGGCCGCGTGGGTGAGAGTTCCTGGCGGAGTCAACGCATCGCGGTCCTCTGTTATCACGGTGTCTCTTTGCGCGACGAGCACCTGTGGAACAGTTCCCTCTATATGGACCAGGATACCTTCCGCGGGCGTATGGAATGGTTGCGGGACCACAGTTACCACGTGTTGCCGCTCGCGGAAGCGCTTGCTCTATTGGACGCTGGCAAACTGCCGGCGCGCAGTGTAGTTCTGACATTCGACGACGGGTTCTACGACTTTTATGAACGCGCTCTCCCCATTCTGCAGGAGTTCCATTTTCCCGCCACCCTATATCTGACCACCTACTATTGCGACCACCCTTACCCGATCGCAAACCTGATAGTTCGGTACTTGTTGTGGCGCGGACGTGGCAAGGTGGTGGACGAAGCGCGTGCGAAATTCGGCACGGTTTTGGACCTGCGTACTCCGCAGGGCGTCGCAGCTGCCGAGGCGGCCATGTTAGGCTTAGTAGCCCTGCGGTCGCTCGACGAACAGGGGCGGAATGCCGTCGCCGCGTCTTTGGCGGAGATGTTGCAGATCGATTACGACGAAATCCTCCGGGCGCGAATGCTACAACCGATGAACCCAAGCGAGGTCGCGGAGGCCGGCGTTGCAGGCATCGACATTCAGCTCCATACCCACCGTCATCGCACTCCCGAGGACGAAGACCTGTTCCTCCGCGAAATCCGCGACAATCGTGCCAGTATTACCCTGTTCACCGGTCAGAATCCTGCACACTTCTGCTATCCCAGCGGCAACGCCCGGCCGGAATTCGCTGGCTGGTTGGAGAAGGAATGTGTCCAATCTGCCGTTACCTGCGAAAACGGTCTGGTAGCGCGTGACACAAACAGGTATTTTCTTCCCCGCCTCCTGGATACGTCACACTGCACCATCATGGAATTCGAGGGCGAAGTCACTGGCCTCATTCCACTGTTGCGGGCCGTCGCCCACCCGAGGACCAGGGGCCAAACCACCACCCGCCGCATCATAAGGTCCCGTCCCGCGTGGATCTGAGAGATATCGCGGTGCGGCCTGCCGCTAAAGCAGAACCATGACCCCTGGATTCATTCCGTACTTCTGCGGACAACTGCCGCCATCACTGCGAGAGATCTGGTGGATGTTGTGGTCGCGGCACTACTCACTGCTCTCATCTGCTTGGTCGTTCGCCGCGATCCGGCGCTCTCCGGTAAGGCGGCCGCCTCGTGCGGGGTCCAGTAGGAGAGTCGTGGGCTTTGGAACGGGAGCCACGCAGTCGTTACTGATGACGCTTACCGTAAATGCGTGTACGAGCGCTATCCTCGAAAGAGGTGAGGGCTGAAATGAATACCGTGAGCGAACGGCAAATCCCGCTGCTCGACTTGAAAGCGCAGCACGCGATGATCCGGGACGAAGTGATCCCGGCCATCATGCGCGTCGTCGATTCCCAGCAGTTCATACTGGGCAACGAGGTCAACCAACTCGAGCTGGAAATCGCCGCCTATAGCTCCACAAACTACGCCGTTGGCTGCGCATCCGGCACGGATGCTCTGTTGTTAGCATTGATGGCGCTGGATATTCGGCCCGGCGATGAAGTACTCACGGTCCCGTTCACGTTTTTCGCCACTGCCGGCGCGATCTGCACGCTCGGAGCCAAACCCGTTTTCGTGGACATCGAACCGGCGACCTTCAACATGGACATGAATCGCGTGGAGGACGCACTGAAGGCGAATCCCCGTGTACGCGCCGTGATCCCGGTGCATCTGTTCGGCGCCTGCGCCGATATGGACGCGCTGGAGACGCTGGCGCGTTCGCGCGGCATCCGGGTGATTGAAGATGCCGCCCAATCCATCGGCGCCGAATACAACGGCCGGCGGGCCGGGAGCATCGGGGACATCGGCTGTTTTAGTTTCTACCCGACTAAGAACCTGGGCGGCTACGGCGATGGCGGCATGGTGACGACCAACGACCAGAGCCTCTCGGACCGGCTGAAGGCCCTGCGCATCCACGGACGCACGGGCGAGTACTTGCATCGGTGGATCGGCATCAACTCGCGCCTCGATGCTTTACAGGCGGCGGTGCTGCGCGTCAAGTTTAGGCATTTGGATTCGTGGTCCGCGCGCCGGCAGGAGAATGCCGATTCATACCGGCGCCTGCTCTCGCGAGCTGAAGTCCCGGTTTTTGCGCCACAGCCGGCCGCCTATCAGACTCGCCACATCTATAACCAGTTCGTGATCCGGTGCGCCAACCGCGACGGCCTGCAGGCATACTTGCGGGAGCGTGGAATCGGGAGCGAAATCTATTACCCTCTTTGTCTGCATCAGCAGGAGTGCTTCGCCTGGTTGGGCTATCATGCCGGTGATTTTCCAGTGAGCGAAAAAGCTGCGAGCGAAGTGCTGGCGTTGCCGGTCAATCCTGAAGTCTCGGCCGAAGATATCGAGTACGTTTGCGAAAGTATCGTGGCGCACTATCGCCGGTAATTTCCCGAATCGGATTTCGATCGCCCTATCGCGCCGAACCACCCGCCGCGAAATAGGAGCGCAGTGCTTCCACGCACCGCGCGCTGGCCCCACCGTCCCAATACTTCGGAATTCGGCCCCGTTTGGGGTTCTCCTTCAACTGCTTCCACGCATCCAGGATTGACCCCTTGTGGGTTCCCGCCAGAATGTTGGTGCCTTCCTCAATGGTGGCTGGACGCTCCGTGTTGTCTCTCAAGGTGAGGCAAGGAACGCCCAGCGCGGTAGTTTCCTCCTGAATTCCCCCCGAATCCGTAAGCACTACCGAGCTATTGGACATCAGCCACAGAAAATCGAAATATCCAAGCGGCTCGGTCAAATGAATGCGCGGATCCACGGGAATCGTGTGCTCCTCCAACCGCGCTCGCGTGCGGGGGTGGATCGGCAGATACAGAGTAAGCTCCCCCGCGATGATAGAAAGCGTTTCCATGATTTCGGCGAGATGAGTCGGATCGTCCACATTGGAAGGCCGATGCAGGGTAACCAATCCATACGATCCGGGCTTTGCGCCAAGGCGCGTCAAAACATCGGATTGCTTGGCGCTATTCATATGGGCGCGCAGCGAATCGATCATCAAATTGCCGGTCAGAAACACTCGCTCGCGCGGGACTCCTTCCGCGATTAGGTTGCGGTACCCGCTCTCCTCGGTTACCAGCAGTAAGTCCGAGATCGCATCCGTAACCACGCGGTTGATCTCTTCCGGCATCTCACGGTCAAAACTGCGAAGGCCCGCTTCCACATGGATGACCCGAATTCCCAGCTTCTTGGCCACTAGAGCACAGGCCATGGTAGAGTTCACATCGCCCACCACCAGAACGGCGTCCGGCTTCTCTTCGAGCACCACCGGCTCGAAACGTTTCATGATCTCGGCGGTTTGCTGGGCTTGAGAACCGGAACCAACGCTGAGATTACACTTCGGGGCAGGTATATCAAGATCCCGAAAAAATTGTCCCGACATCTGATCGTCGTAGTGCTGGCCCGTATGCACGATGAAGGGCGAGAATTCCGCGTCGCGATCCAGCGCGGCCACTAACGGCGCGAGCTTCATGAAGTTCGGGCGCGCGCCCGCGACGCAAAGGATTCGGATCTGCATTGGCTACGAGAGGACGTGCAATCAACCGGATTTTTCAATTTATCACATCCGCTCGGTCACCAATTCGCGCAGGTTTTTTTTAGCTGCCGTTCCTGCTGGTTGGCCGGTTGTGGAGTTAAGATTGTTTTACGACGGCGCGAAAATTAAAAGCGCTCTGGTGGCCTACCCTCCGGTGTGAGTCATCGGGATACGCAAACCCACCCTCCGTAACCAGTATGAAGCCCCTTTTTCTCTTTTTGCTCGGCCTGAGTTCGCTGCAGGCTCAGGCCATTCTTGACAACTGGGCCGGTTACATCACCAATGCCGTGGCGAGTACTTCGCCCACCCAGATCACGACAGCCACTCCGCACGGCCTTGCCACCGGAATGTGCATCTCGGTTTACGGGGCTACGGCTTCGGGAGCCAACGGGCAGTGGGTCAACATGAACAACCAGCAGGCCGTGTTTATGAAGTCCTCGCTGTCTGCTATCGGCACTTCCGTTTATGTAGGTGAGACTTATCGCCTGGAACCGACTCCGAATGCAACTTGGTTTATATATAATCGTGGACCAAGCTACCCAGGAGTACCTTCGGGAAACGAATACATCACTCTTCCCGCCAGCAATCTCTTTCCTACCTCCCGTATAGTCAACATTGCAACGAGGGGAGTCAACTCTACCTCCGCTGTCGCCCACATGGTCAGCTCCCAGCTTAACGGTCCAACATCGAGGCCGGCAGGGTACGCCGTCACGAATGTGTCCCTCAACTGGAAAATCACCAACGTGGACGCAACTCATTTTACAATTCCCCTCAATTCCTCAACCTTTGGCAGTTTCGCGGGGCAAACGGCGGTTTTCTACGAGCGCGCCACTTGCAATAACCAAGGACAACAGCTCTACGCGCAATTCCCTGGCGATGGTTCGGTGTCTGAAATGCACATGACGCCGAACGGCACGATGCAACTTGTGGTTGATAGTTGTCCGAACATCAACGATGCCCTCGGTTGCAGCATGGCCTACAATTCTCCGACCGGCTTTCGCGGATATGGTACTAACGCCGACTCTGGCTCCTTGGTAGTGAGCGGAGGTACTGGAAGTATAACACTAACGGCATTTCTTACCGATGCTTCCCCTGGTACAACCTTCGCGGCGGGGCAGCTCGCCTGGCTTTGGAACTTCAATGACTACAACGGGCCTGGCTTGCCTTTCGGAACGATCAATCGCCCGTGGGTCATCGGCTCGGTGACCCTAAACGGTAGCGGAGGGCAAACCGTCACCTTCAACAATATGGGTTGTTCCGGCTCTAATCCAGGCCAAGGCGCAGGAAATTCCTCGTCTCTTGGTCAGTGCGTTCCTGACGGCACCTACACAACTACTGGTGGTGACACGAACTTTTTCATTCCGCTCACCTCGGATTACTTCACGTTCTGGGTTGGTGCTACAACTACCGACAAGGCATCTCCTACTAATTACGCTCAGAACCCGGAGCCCGCTGAGTACCCCTCCCACATGGTCCTCGCGACCGGCAACGCCTACTCGCCAACCTTCAACCGCTTTCGCGTTTGGTGGAAGTGGGGCGTTACCAGTACTAATATGCCGGGAATGACCTGGGAAACTTATGGCTTTCTGCCCCATGTCTATCGCACCGTCCAGATGGATTCTACTTATGCTGGCCAATGGGGAATTACTGAATACACGGCACAGTGGGACCACGTAGTTGGGCCATCAAACGTTTATATCCCGCAAGGCACAGATCCGATTTACAACGGTTGGGTCGGAGTTCCTGGAGACAACACGGTTGTTGGCATTGGTGGTCTGCCGCTCGCTACCTACCACGACATGGATCAGATCAATGGATTCGCTCTAAATATGAACAGTGGCTATGGGGTGGTGGGTGCGCAGACAGCGCAAATTGGCCCCATGTATTATGACGAAGTGGATGCTGCGCATGGAGGGGCCGAACCAGAGGAATGGACTCCAGTACGTTGGGTTACTTACAATCCGGGTACTGGAAAGTATCATATGTCAGTAGGCGTTCCTGGCCACGCTGCATATGTCTTTGTGGGCACGAACAATAACACGGTCACCTACGATTTTTTCCATTGCACTTCCAATCCAAACATCGTCGGATTGAGCGATCCAAGCTGCACTTCAGATGGAACGGCAACTTCTGCCTCCAATTCACAGGCCACTACGGAGACTTCGGCTGTCGCTCTGGCCAATACGATGTACATCGTGTTTCGGCCCCACATGATCGTGAATGCGGTTTCCTCCGGATTCAGCGGCAACGTGACGCTGGGATTCCAGGCCGATCCCAACATGATCGTAGGCGACCACGTCGCCACTTCCGGCATCGGCGGCAATACCGGCACCGGCAGCCTGGGAGCGAACCAGACCAATGTATCCATCAACGCCGTGCAGCCACGACAAATCTTCTTCCATTACGTTCCTGGCACGGGAGCCGCAGGACCGTTCGTCAACATTCAAAGTGACGGCACCGCTTCCTCCTGCACGGTAAACTTTAACGTCCAACCGAATGTTTTTGTGAACCAGTGGATCTGGTTTTCAGGATTAACGGGATTTGGCAATACCAACAGCAACCCCGGTGGCGTCTTTCCCTTCCAAGTCACCGGGGTCGGAACGAACTCGTTCACTATCGCCTGTCCACCTACAACAACGCCCAGCACCACCTTCAGCACCGATGCCTGCTCCAGCCACACGCAAGGCTGCGGGGCGATTGTCGCATCTCCCTTCGTGACTCTGAATGCCACGAACAACGGCACTTGGGACGGCCAATACAACGGCATCATGGTCTCGACGGAGAATCTGAAGAATTTTGCAGAAATCAATTTCACCCCGCCTCGGAGCGGCTGTCAGTTTTCGACTACATCCCTGCCGGGTGCCCATATGGGCACCGGTTATAACCAGCAGATCAGCATGCTGGGTTGCGCGGCGCCAGCATTCAGTGTTTCGGCGGGATCTCTGCCGGCTTGGGCGTCACTGAACAGCGCGACCGGCGCCATTACGGGTACGCCCAGCGGCCCCACTCCCACTACCGGCAGTTCTACGATTGCCGTCTCAGATGCCAATGGCAACCCCACTCAGGCTTTTTCGCTCACAACCGACACTTTGCCGGTATTCTCAACCACGAGCCCGTTGCCCGCCGCTACGCTGGGATCGGCTTACAGCCAGACATTTTCCTTTTCTGCCGGTGATGCTCCTATCACCTGCACCGCGACAGGTGTTCCTGCCGGCTTAAATCTGTCGAGTTCATGTGTGCTGAGCGGCACACCCACCAGCTCTGGCGCAGCCACCATCAATGTTACGGCGTCCAATTCCAGTGGCAACACACAGACTGGCGCACCCACGGCTTTTGCGCTGACGATCAACCCTGCGTCCTCGGTCAGTTGCCCGGGGACTGTTTGCGCCACTGGGCAGGTGACGATCAGCGGCGCGTCCAAAAGTGGCCATTAGCGCGATTCCCCACTCACTGTGAGTTTTCTTGGCTCGCCGAGACTATGGTAGGCGATGATCCAAGCCCACAGCCTGCACCAGTCCTTTGGCGGCTTCCAAGCACTAAATGGATTGACGTTTTCCGTCGCGGATGGCGCCATCACCGGCAATGAGAGGAGGTGCAAACAACCGGATTTTCCATTCCACTTCCAGCACTACATGTTGGTTCAAACGCCACAAGGCCACCATGCCTATCGCTGAAGCTCGTTGAGTCGTCGATCGACCATTCAGACAATTCGTGTGAAGACATCCCGTACTATCTCTGAGAAGCCGGAAGCTGAAATGCTAGCAGTCACGGCCAAGAATGCTTTGGATGAAGGGCGAGAACTCCTCGACGATCCACGGCGCCAAGCACCTTGACTGACAGAGGTGAGCGGACTTTATGGAGTAGCATTGTCATGCGGCCTTGGAGTGTGCCCACAGAGCCAGCCGCCGGCTTTTGTCTGAAGCGGCTTCCGCTGGTGGGACAATGGGCGGGCAACTTGAAGTTCAATCGCCGAGATATTGAACCCGCAGCGACGTTCGTGATAGCATTTCTCAAGTGGACGGTCGGGATGAGGGGTTTAAGAAGATGATGAGTTCGTGGACTCTGTCTCTTCTGCGCCAGACTTGGCCATATCTGACTCCAGCGTCGTTTCTGCGCTACCGGGAGTACCTACTTATGTCGGTTGACCCACCTTCCGACGAGTTGCTGGAATTGCGCCTTAAGCCGGCGTTTGGCGGGCGTTCCCTTTTTCTCAGAAAACGGGGTACTGACCCGGTGACTTTTGATGAAGTCTTCCTGAAACATGTCTACCATCCTGTTGTCGAGAATCTGGACGGTTGCCGCACCCTCCTCGACCTTGGCTCCAATATCGGTCTTGCCTCGCTCTACCTATACGGCCACTTCCGCTGCCGCTGCGTTTGCGTGGAGCCGAATTTGGAATCGTTCAAGGTCCTCTCCAGGAACTTCCCCGACGGATCCGCAACCCTGATTCATGCAGCAGTGTGGAGCAGAAACTGTTTGCTCAACACAGATTTCAAGGAAGGACGCTTCAGTACTTCGATCGTCCGGCCCAGCGAACAAGGCACAATCCCCGGAATGCCAGTCGCGGAGTTGATCCGGCGCTCGGGATTTGAAACCGTTGACCTTCTAAAAATGGATGTCGAAGGCGCCGAGGTGGAAGCGTTCAAGGGTGATCATTCGTGGATTCGAAAGGTGCGCGCGATCGCAATCGAATTCCACTCCGATACCCGGCGTGATACTGACTTCGACGCCATCATGAAGGAGTACCGTTTCCACGTAATCGACAGCATGCACACGACGCTCGCTATTCGAGAACAGTGAAAGGGATAGCACCTTTTTCATGAACAGGACCCGAAACGACTGCCACTCATCTGGAGCGTAGTTCTTTTCTCCTACTTGTAGCGTACGGATCGTATAATGGGCCAACAGCAACATAAGCCTTCAGCGACTTGACGTGTGGAACATGGCGGCAGGACAGGAACTCACGCTATCTTATGGAAGATTCTGGAACAACGCTGACTCAAAAGTCCGCTTCCGGCGTGGCATGGATCGCCAGCCTTCAGGTGAGCAGGCAAGTTCTCTCCCTTGTGTCGGTCTCCGTGCTTGCCCGCAACGTACCGGAGAGCGCCTCCGGACTCCTGAGCATGGCGACGGTTCTGATGAATTTCTTCGACACGTTTAAGGACTTTGGGACTAACTCGGCGTTAGTGCGGGAAACCCACCTGACTGATAGGATTATAAGCACCGTCTTCTGGATCAACTGCATGGTTGGGTTGGCACTGGCCGGCATTGTGTTCGGTCTATCGGCTCCAGCGGCTTTGTTCTTCCACGAGCCCGCGCTGGCCCCGGTGGTGCAAGCTCTCGCCTGGTACTTCTTTTTAAGTGCCCTCGGTACCGTTCCCGGAGCGATGCTCACCCGGCAAATGGCTTTTCGGAAGTCTTCCCTGGCGCAGTTGGTGGGGTCCCTGACGGGAACCGGCTTCGCGATCACCTTAGCACTGATGGGAGCCGGCGTGTGGAGTCTGGTGGTGGCCAATCTGATGATCACCGGTGTCACCAGCCTTGTGTTTTGGATTTTCTCCCCTATTCGGTTGCGATGGGTTCTGGACCTTAAAGGAGCCAAGTCCCTGGCTTCGTACGGCGTGAAATTGTCAGGCTTCAGCATCGTGAACTACTTTTCGCGCAACGCCGATAATCTGATCGTGGGGCGTTATTTGGGCTCGAAACCGTTGGGTTACTACCAAATGGGTTACACCCTGATGACCTACCCGCTATCGAATTTCAGTACCTTGATCGCCGGGGTGCTCTTTCCGGCGATGGCGCAAGTGAAGGAAGAGACGGAGCGGTTTCGGACGGCAATGGTGCGGGCCTCCGCGCTGGTGAGTCTGTTCACATTCCCCGTGATGCTTGGCCTCTTCGTGACGGCTGACCCATTCGTGCGCGTAGTCCTGGGGGGCAAATGGCTTCCTGTCATCGGACTCTTGCGAGTATTTGCGCCGTTGGGGATGCTGCAATCCGTCGTTACCCTGGTTGGCTTGGTCTATACGGCTAGAGGCAGAACCGGTCTGTTGTTCGCCTGGGGCTCATTTTCGGGCGCCGTCTTGGTGCTCAGTTTTTTCATTGGTGTCCGCTGGGGAATCCAGGGCGTCGCCAACTGCTATGCAATTGCGTGGGGCCTGCTGTTGTTTCCCGGTTTGCACCTTGCACTGCGGCAGATTGATCTCCCCATCCTGGAGTTTTGCCGCGGCCTTTGGCCCACGTTTGCAGCCAGCATTGCGATGACCCTGGTGTCGGGCGCCTGTCTCTATGGGTTGGGTCGGGCGGGAGTGGTAAACGCACCCGTGCGGTTGTTCGGTACCGCGGCGATTGGCGCAACTTTCTATGTGACGGTGATGTATTGGTGGAGGCCGCCGGTGATGGATGAGTTCCGAAGCTTGGTCAAGGACTCCGGGAATCCGGCCATCGCCAGGCTGGCGAGATTTTTGTAAATGGACTCAACTTGTTGACGAGCCGAGCGGGGGCGGATGGACGGCCCATTTCCATCCTGGCTTTCCCCAGCAAAGGGAATGCCTACGTAGACTGCTTTTACCCACCCATCGAAGCCTTGGGCGTGGATGTGCGCGAGGGCATCTTCGCCGGCCGATGGCTGCTCCGCAATTTGCACCACGTCGACTATGTCCATATTCATTGGCCTTCCTTTCTTTATGGCTCTGCGGATCGGGGCACGTGCCTGCGCGCTTTTGCCCTTTTTCTGTTCCTTATTGCCCTCATCCGGTGGCGCGGGGCACGGTTGATATGGACCGTCCACAACTTGTATCCGCACGATCGTTGTGTGATTCCGCGGATGGACACATGGGTGAGGCGGATACTGGTGAAGAACTGTGCTTTCTTTCTGATTCACGGACCCGCTGCCGAGCAGGCGGTTCTGGCGGAATTCCCAGCCACGGCAGGGCGGACGGTCCCGATCGAACACGGCAATTGGATCGGCTACTACCCAAACACGATCGGACGTGACGATGCACGCATGCGCATGGGATTGAAGAAAGACGATTTTGTCTTTCTTTTCGCCGGGCTCTGCAAACCGTACAAGAACCTGGAACTGCTCATCCGTGAGTTCGAGGAACTGCCGGGAGATCGCGTTCTCGTCATCGCCGGGGCCTTTCAGGACCCAAAGTATCAGGCGGTGATTCAGGCCGCCGCAGAGCGGTCCCGAGCGCGCATCAGGCTCGATGCTGGTTTCGTCCCTCGGGATGGTATGCAGATCTATATGCGCGCATGCGACGTCGTGGTAGCGCCCTATGCGGAAGTCCTCACGTCGGGAACCGCGATGCTCGCCCTAAGCTTCGGCCGCCCGGTCGTGGCGCCGGCGGCCGGACACTTGAGAACGATTATTCAGGAGGGATGCGGAGCACTCTACGACCCGTCGCAGCCCGATGGCCTGCGGGCCGCTCTCTGCGTCGCTATGAATTCGACCTTTGACCAGTCACGGATTCTAGCCGAGGCGGCGAAGCACACTTGGGAGGAAACAGCATCGATTGTCCTCGCTAGAATGAAACAAGATTCCACGTTCGATCCCAATATATGAAGAGCTGGAGTATTTCGTTTTATTCCGAATCGGTGCTTGCGGAGTGGACCAATTCGTCCAATCCCAACTAATGGCAGGTTTCGGGCACCTTTCGGCGAGTTTCCGCTTGGGCGACACCTCCCACGGCGCGGTGAACCGTTCCCTAATCGCGATCCAAGGCTTGAAATCGCAGTCTCCTCATCCACACAGAACACTGCGGTGTGCGTGGTCGATCACATCAAGGTGCTGAACTGTGGTGGCGCGGATGACCCAAGCAATATTTCAGCGGTAGAGCATTGAAGACGTGAAGGCGAAGGGATCGGGTCAGCCGTGTGCGGACGCAGCGGCGGCGAAAACCACTGCCATCTTCTTTCAGTTAAGACCTGTGCTTGTCGGAAGGTGCTAATCTAACAAATCCATGAACCCATTCAAGGTGCTGGCGCGCGGGGCAGGCAACTGGTATGTTCGCCGCTTGTGTTCGGCGGAATCAGACTCACAGAAATTCACGCACCACAACGAAAGGCCGATCGAGTACCGATTTGCCCTTGAGTGTCTGGCGCGGGTACGTCCCAGAACCGTACTGGATGTCGGGACAGGTACCACGTCGTGGCCTCATCTTTTGCGGAACTGCGGCTTTGTGGTAACCGCCATCGACAACGTGCGCGATTATTGGGGCCACCAGGTGGTGAACCGCCATTGGACCGTGCTTGATGTCGATATCACCAAGCCCAAAGAACTGCACGGCCCATTCGATGCGGTGACGTGTATCAGCGTGATGGAGCATATCGTAGAGCACGAAAGCGCCGTGCGCAACATGTTGCGGGTGCTCACTCCCGGCGGGCTGTTGATCATTACGACGCCATACAACCATCGCGAGCAGTGCCCGAACGTCTACAAACGACCCGATGCGCTCTATGGTCAAAATCTGCCCTACATCTGTCGGTCCCATTCCGCGAAGGAGATCGAAAAATGGCAGCAGCTTGGGGCACGGCTCAGGCGGCGCGAAATGTGGAGGCTGTTCAGCGGTCCTGTCTGGGCAACTGGCGATCGCATCGCCTGGGAGCAGGCGCAATCGGAAGACGCCCCGCATCAGTTGGGGTGTTTCGAGTTCGAAAAAGTTTGAGTCGGCCAAGTGTGCGACTCCAGAAACCGCACCCCCCGGTTTTCTTCCCTGGCCGCGCTCGTGGATGGGAACAAGATCTGCCATCGGTGAAAGACTGGTGGCCTGCTTCCTACCCTTAATCCAGCATCTGACCTCGTCCGACCTTTCCCGCAAGACCCTTCGCCGATACGGCCGTCGGGCGGTGAAACATTTCTTTCCTGTAAGATCAAGAGCTCGGGCCTATTCGAATAGCTGCCAATAGGCGTTCCACCAACGGGACTCGTTAGGGTTCAAGCAATCAAATGGAACAGAAGTGCCCGCTTCAACAACATGCTCAAGTTCAGCGGAGTGGAATTCGACTTCTCTGCGTTGGTGATCTTTGAGTTGCGCGCCCATTGTAATACCCGGAGTTTCAAGTGTCTTAACTCAAGTTCGACCCTGGGCCACTTAGACCAGAATTTCCATTTTGAAACCCTGTTTCAATTAGCATACACCAAACTGTTATCTCCTGGTGCTTTCTTCTGAGCGACGCCGGCGGATGTTCCTCGTACAACTTCCCGCTGAACGCCCGTTAATCGGCATTGTACCAATGCTTACCGAGAATCAAGTCTGTCAAGCGGGGCGGAATCACCACCGAACTCACAACGTCCACGCCCAATACTGCGCCGTCTATCGGCACGTTATCCAAAGTCAGCACAGTCAGACCCTTCCGTTCAAGGTCTGTTGGCAAAATCGGTGTAAAATACGAAAGGATGAAGGAAATTTGGAAAGTAGGACTTCTCCTTCCCAAGTCCAAGACGTTCGTCTTACATCCCGTTCACGGAGACCTTCGCTTATCGAAATCGTTTGACCTGGAGACCTACGGAAAATAGGGAATTATGAAACGACTCCTACTCCTGACCGCACTTTCCTCGCCCCTATGGGCGCAGGCTATCTTGGATGATTGGGCCGGGGCCTCGATCACCGCAGTCGCGAGCGCTTCCGGTGGCCCCACGACGATCACAACGGCTCACCCGCACGGCCTCATCACTGGGATGTGCATCTCCATCTTTGGAGCGACACCTTCGGGATCCAACGGTCAGTGGGTAAACATGAACAACCAGCAGGACGTATGGTTTCAGTCCAGTATGTCCACCGTTAGTCCTATCGTATACGTGAATGAGACCAATCGCCTGGAACCGACCGGGGGGTCGACTTGGTATATTTATTCGCGCGGAGGAACCTATCCCGGCGTTACGACCGCAGATGAATATATCACCATTGCGTCATCCAATCCCTTTCCTACGTCGCGAACAATTGCGATCGGGACTCGTGGCGTTAATGGAACTACTAATGTTAACCATGTTATCAGTTCACAGATTACTGGTCCACTTTTGAGACCGGCTGGGTATGCGATCACCAACGTGCCAGCGACATGGACAATTACTAACGTGGACGCAACTCATTTTACAATACCGCTTGATTCCTCTACTTTTGGCAGCTTTTCGGGTCAAACTGTCTTCTACGAAAGAGCCACGTGTAGCGGATACCCTACACGGCTCTTTCATCAATTCCCCGGGGATGGCTCAGCCTCTCAGCAGGATGTGACGGCGAACGGAACGCTGCAGCTAGTTATCGCCGGATGTCCAAACCATAGCGACGCGCTAGGTTGTAGTCTTGCCTATAACAACCCAACGGGTTTTCGCGGCTATGGCTCATCCACAGGAGCGGGGAGTCTCGCAGTTAGTGGCGGCACCGGAACGATTCAGCTTTCAACTAACTTTGTAAGTAATTCTCCTGGCTCACCACTTGCAATCGGTCAATTGGCTTGGTTGTGGAACTATAACGATGCGAACGGCGGCGGTTTGCCCTTCGGAACCATCAATCGCCCTTGGTTCATTTCTTCTATCACCACGGGAAGTCCAGGCCAGATTCTCACATTCAATAATATGGGATGCGGTGGGTCAAATCCGGGACAAGGTGCGGGCTCCAACTCTTCTTTAGGCCAGTGCGTTCCTGATGGGACTTATGCCGTTAACGGCCAGGCTCCCAATTTCTTTCTGCCACTCTCAGCAGATTATTATTCTTTTTGGTTCGGTGCTACCACAACTGGCAGAGCTACACCTGCTAATTACGCACAAAACCCGGAGCCCGCTGAGTACCCTTCGCACATGGTCCTAAGCACCGGCGACCCTTACTCTCCGACATTTAATCGTTTTCGTACTTGGTGGAAGTGGGGAGCTAACTTCACTGGCGCCCCGATGAATTGGGGGACGTACGGTTTCTCGGCACACATGTACCATAACATAAACATGGATGGATTTGCTGGTCAATGGTCTCTTATTGAATATACGGCCATCCCAAATCACATAGTCGGTCAAATATCTAATAGCTATATCCCGCAGGGCGACGATCCCATATTCAACGGCTGGACGGGATATGTCTCAGATGGCTTTGTTCCAGGAACTTACCACTACATGGATGTAATGAATGCCTTCTACCTCAACATGCCGGGGAGTTCTGCGGCGCTCGGGGCGCAGACAGCTCAAATTGGTCCCATGTATTACGACGAAGTGGATGCGAGCAAGGGCGGTGCTGAGCCCGACGAGTGGACGCCAGCGCGTTTCGTTACTTACAATCCGGGCACCGGAAGGTATCACGTGTCGGTGGCTGCTCCTGGAACGGGACAATACGCCCTTGCAGGTATTGGAAATTCTAAGGTAACTTACGACTTCCTTCATTGCACAACAGATCCGAGAAGTGTCGGGTTGAGCAGTGCAAGTTGCACTTCGGATGGGACGGCAACATCTACTACTCTGGGTGCTACCTACACTTCGCAGGCCATCATAGAGACTTCGGCTGTCCCTCTCGCCCCTACGATGTACATCGCAATACGTCCCCATATGATTGTGAATGCTGTAAGTAGTGGTACAAGCGGCAATGTAACCCTGGGATTTCAAGCCGATCCCAACATGGCTGTGGGCGACCATGTGACAACCATGGGCATCGTAGGTAACACAGGTGCAAATCAAACGAATGTTACGTTGACCGCCGTGCAACCTCGGCACAACTTCTTCGTGACTGTCCCAGGAGGCAGTACCGCCGGGGAATTGGTTAGTATCACGAGCGATGGTACAGCAACATTCTGCACCGTCAATCTCACGGATCAGCCCAATGTCTTTGTCAATCAGTGGTCATGGGTATCGGGGTTAAAAAACTTCGGAAACACCGACCCAAACAATCTTTATGCCTCCAAGATCACTGCGGTAGGATCCAATAATTTCGCGATCAACTGCCCTCCGGGGGCTACTGCAAACACTACCTTCAACACCCAGGGCTGCTCCAACCCTAATTGTGTCGCGGATGTAGTGACCGAACCGTTCGTCACTCTGAACGCCACAAACAACGGCACTTGGGACGGCCGCTACAACGGGATAATGGTGAGCACGGAGAATGCCAAGAACTTCGCTAAAATTGCTTTTACTCCGCCCGGTAGCGCCAGTTCCAGCACTACTCCCGTATCCGCGTGCGATTTGAATGGCGACGGAGTGGTCAATTCCCAGGACATTCAATTGGCTATTGAGATGGCGTTAGGGAATATATCTTGCACCGTTGCGGTCTGCAACGTGGTCATGGTCCAGGATGTGATCAATGCTGCCGATGGCGGGTCTTGCCTTATCGGCCGGCCAGCCCCACCTCCTTCATAGAGCGCGGCGATGGCTGTTCAAATCTGATGACACGAACTAAATCATATGCCTGCCAGAAGTGCCTTGAGCACGCAAAGCCTCTACGGTGTGGACGCGATCATTTCTGATGCATTATTTGTCGGGCGATTATTGGCAAGCCGCGACAACCAGGCACGATCTGGCAGTCCGCCACGCACCTGGGCTTGCATCGTCCGCCTGAACAAGATTGGGGTGCGACCATCGAGCTGGCCTTGGCGTTGCCGATCCCGGCCGCATAGGAGTCAGGGGACACAGCCACGGCGCTTTAATGACCGCAAATCTGGTGGCCCATTCCGACTTGTTCCGGGCCGGTGTCGCTACGAGCGGCTCTTATAACAAGACGCTCACGCCTTTCGGTTTCCAGAACGAGCGGCGATCGGTTTGGGAGGCATCGGATGTCTATCTGAAAGTCCCCCCATTTTTCTTCGCCGACAAATTGAAGACGCCGCTTCTCATCATGCACGGCGCGGAAGACGCGAATCCTGGTACTACGCCACTGCAAGCGAGCAAGCTCTACGAAGCAATTAGAGGCAACGGCGGTACCGCTCGCCTGGTGATGCTCCCGCACGAGCCGCACTGGTATACAGCAATGGAGTCGAATGAACAGCTTATTTACGAGATGCTTCGCTGGTTTGACAAGTACGTGAACAACGCGCCGCCGCGGTGAGTTGGTGGGTCAGCCTTCTACCAGTTCTCTTGCACTCCGACACGGGGTTTGGCGGAGGACGACGCGTCGTCGTGCGGGTTGCTCATCTCTTGCTGGCAGGTCACGCAGTACTTGGCCCACGGCACGGCTTGCAGACGCTTACCGGGAATCGGTTCCTCGCAGCCCAGGCAGACGCCGTAATCGCCGGCTTCGATGCGGTCGAGCGCTTCTTCGATCATGCGCAACTGCACGTAGTCCAGGCTGTTCAAGCGCAGTGAGATGAACTCGTCGTGCGAAAGCTGCGCCTGGTCCTCTTCGGCTACCCGGCCCATCTTGGCGAGGGTGTCGAATTTGATGCCCAGACCGGCCATCACCTGCTCCCGCTTCTGGATCAGGACTTTCTTATAAACCGCGGGGCGCATCGCGGGCTCAGGCTCTTTGCCTTTTTTCATGTAGCACTCCTTCTCGAACGTCCTACGCAGGCTGATTTTTCGCTGACTCGCGCGCGATTGAAAGGACCCCATCGTGGCGCGCTGGGCGAGAACCACCGCTCAGACTATGGTTAGAAAAAGGTACCAGAAATCTCAGGGAATTGACAATACTTCATTAGGTTATTTCTGATTATTTTCTATCGGGGACTTCCGAAGGTCTGCGATAAATCCCGTAACATCTGCTGCTCGGAAGGACTATAGCGGCTGCGGAACGCCTCGCTATTCATTCGCCCGTTGCGCTCCGCTTCCGGCATGGCGCGCAACTGTTCATATTCCTGCTTCACCACCGGACGGCGGTCCTCGGGCAGCGAATTAAACTGGCGGAAAAGCTCGCGGGCATGGTTCTGCCGCTCGGGCGGCAACTGGCTGAACGCCCGGTAGCGCTCGCCCAACTGCTCCTTTTGTTCCGGTGGCAGGTTGCGGAATTCCTGAAGCTTTTGCTGCAACTCACGACGGCGCTCGGGTGGCAGCTTGGCCAGAGCTTGGCCGCGCTCCTCCGGCGTCATGCGATTCCAACGTTCGATATTCGGCGGCGCCTCTTTGGCCTCGGCTCGCGGAGCTTCCTGGGCCCTAGCATTAGCTTTCGGGGCCTTCCCACCCTTCGCATTTCCCGCCTTCTTTGCCGGCGGCAGCTTCGGCGGGCGCGGCTCGGCGCACACGGCTACCCCTGGCAGCAGCGCACAAAGGCCGGCAATGAGAAGAAGATGGCGCATACCACTCACATAGGCTGGGAAGTATTGGCCTCCTGCGCCGGGGTCAGCGACAGCTCGCGCAACATCTGCAAATCGTCAAGGGTACGCTCCACCTGCTCCGGCTCGACACTTTCCACGCGCGAGTGAACCGGATTCACCCCCGCCGTCGGCGTATGCAACATGACACCCGCCACGATCAACAGACACATAGCCGCCACCGGGACCATGGGACGCCAGAATGGCCGGAACGGCCGCAAGAATGCCGCCAGCCATGAGGACGGCTGTGCCTGGTCGATCCTCTGGTACAGCCGCCGGTCGAAATCCGCGCTAAGATCGGGCGACTCCCATTGGCCGAGCGCGTCCCACACCACGCGCTGCTCTTCCACAAACCGTGCGCAGTCGGGACAAGCTTCCACGTGCTGCTCGATCATCATCGTCCGTTCACGATCGAGCCGGCCAGCCGAGTATTCCAGCAACCACTCCCTGTTTTCCTGAGTCTTGATGGGGCAATTCATATTTCTTCCCTTTAAGCCATATGCGCCAAACGGACGCGCAAGGTTTCATAGGCCCGGAACAAGAGGGATTTCACCGCCGATTCCGAGCAGCTTAACACTTTCGCTATTTGCGAATAGTCCATCTCTTCGTACTTGTGCATCAGGACCGCGGCCCTTTGCTTGTCAGGCAGCGCGGCAACGGCCTTGCGCACCTCTTCCAACTTCACCTGCCGCACCATCTGGTGCTCCACTGAGGGCGTGCGGTCGGCGACTTCCCGAACTGGGCCATCCTCTGCAACCTCGTCCAGCCGTTCCTGGCCGCGCTCGTTTTTTTCGTCCCGCAGCCAATTTAAAGCCAGGTGCGTGGCGATGCGATAGAGCCAGGTTGTAAACTTTGCAGTCGGCTCGTAGGATTCGCGGGATTTATAAACGCGCAAGAAGACCTCCTGAGCCAACTCCTCGGCCACAGGCTGATCCTGCACCATACGGTACAGGAAATGGGCGACCGAGACACGATACTTCTCGAGCAGCAGAGCGAAGCTCGCCCCGTCGCCCTCCCTGACCCGAAGCATCAATTCGGCGTCGCAGTCAAAGGCCAATGATGTGGCCCCCATGTCTTCCTTAACCCACTGGGGCATAAAAGGTTGCGGGCAGTACTAAACTACTATTCTCCCTTAAGCGAGCGCTCCATCAACTGCCGGATGGCCTCTTGCGGCGGACGGCCAAGTTCCAGCATGGCATGCATTTGCTGGGCGATGGGCATCTCGACCGAGTGGCGCCGGGCGAGATCGACGGTGGCGGCGGTGGTTTTGATGCCTTCGGCCACCATTTTCATGGAATCGACGATCTCCGGGAGCTTTCGGCCACTTGCTAACTCCAACCCGACGTGTCGATTACGGCTAAGATCTCCGGTACAGGTTAATACCAGATCGCCTAAACCGGCGAGCCCCGCTAGAGTTTTAGGCTGGCCGCCCATGGCCATCGCCAAGCGGGTGATTTCGGCTAAACCACGCGTTATGAGCGCCGCAACGGCGTTATGGCCGAGCCCTAGACCGTGGCAGACGCCGGCGCCAATGGCGACGACGTTTTTCACCGCGCCGCCGATTTCAACGCCGACGGGATCGGAGCTGGTGTAAAGGCGGAAAGTCGGGCCGGCGAAAGCGGCTTGGACGGTTTCGGCAAGCTCGCGATCGGCGGAAGCAACCACCAGCGCCGTGGGATCGCCACGAGCGACTTCGCGGGCGAAAGTGGGGCCGGAGATCACGGCGATGCGCGGGGCGAAGTGCGGCTCGAGTACTTTTCGGATTACTTCCGAGACGCGCAGGAGTGTGCCGGTTTCGAGGCCCTTGGTGGCGCTTACGAGGTGCATGGCGGGTGTGAGGTGGGGCAGCATCTGCTGATAGAGCGCGCGAACGAGGTGCGAAGGGACCACGCTTAGCACGATTCCGGCGCCGTCGATCGTCGAGCCGAGGTCGTTCAGGATGCCGACGTTTTTGGACAATTGAAAACCGGGCAGGTACACGTCGTTAATGCCCGTGGCGCACATACGGTCGGCGAGCTCCTGCTCGTAAACCCAGAGGCGCACGCAATCAAAACGTGGAGCCAGCACTATAGCAAGCGCGGTACCCCACGAGCCGCCGCCGATGATGGCGAGATTTTTCATGAACGCCGCATGCGCCATCGCTGAGGCGTGATCGCTTTGCGCGCGCCGAACGAGAGAACGTGTTCGGTGCCATTGCGGATGCGGGCGATGTTGGCGCGGTGGCGGTAAATGATAAACGTGCCGCTGACTGTGGCGGCGGCCAAGAGAGACAGGGGCGGCTGCATGAAGAGCCACACAGCGAGCGGGAACGTTCCGGCAGCGAGAATCGAACCCATGGAGACCTGGCGCGTGTAAGCCACCACCGCCACCCAGACAATCAGGACGGCGAGAAGGGGAACGGGCGCAAGATACAGATATGCACCGATGAAGCTAGCCACGGCTTTGCCGCCCTGAAACTTGAGGAAAATCGGGAAGGCGTGGCCGGCCATCACGGCGAGTGCGGCGGCGCTCATCCAGTGGATGTTGCCGCCAGTCAGTTTGTCCGCGAGCCAGAGGGCGGTTGTGCCTTTCGCGATATCGAGGAGTAATGTGATGATTCCGGCGGCGCGTCCGGTGGTGCGCAGAACGTTTGTTGCGCCAATATTGCCGCTGCCCGACGCGCGGACGTCGGCGCCGGTCATCCATTTCACGATGAGATAGCCGAAAGGAATGGCTCCGATGAGGTACGCGGCTACGAGGGCCAGGAGAGGAGTCATCAGCAGAGCGACTATTCGATTCTGTCATGTCTCGAAAGATTTTTCACCGGGTGTAGGCCGGCCGGGCAAGTGCGGGTCGATAGAGTATGAGGACTACTGTGCTTGTATTCTTCCTTACTGTGAGCATGGCACGCGCACAGGACGAGCGCAGCCAGGTCATGTTCAGCGGCGGAGATGCGGTCGACGTCGGCAGGTTCGGAACCTCTGCGGCGGTGAGTCTGGGTGGGAGTTATAGCTACCGCCTGTTTCGGCATCTCGGACTCGAGGCTGGGGCGTTGACGGCTATTCATCCGGCCGGCGTTATTCGCCAGGACTTTTACACCTTCTATCCGAAAGACCTGTTCACCTGGGTGCAATTTGGGCCGCGCCTCATTCTGCCGGTTTGGGAGGGACGGCTGGAGCTATCGGCGGGCGCTGGTGGAGTGTACGAGAATTATTCGGACACCAGCGGCTTACTCTCTCCACGCAGCGGGTGGGGAGGGAATTTCTCGGCTGGCGTGGCCGTCGCGCTGGATCACGGCCGGCACTTCTGGCTCGGGATGACTCCCCGCTACATCTTGATAACCGCGGCCCAGGCGCATGACCGCTGGTTCATCGCCGCGGGAGAATTCAGTTTTCGGTTCTGAAAGGAAATCCGGCGAGCTGGGTGTAGACCGAGCCCGTCGGCGCTGTCTTGCTGCGATAGAGGAAGAAACGGTCGGCGGTGAAGCTGCCGAAATCGAGGGACGGCAGCTTAGCGACAGCTTGCAGAAGTGCGGGCTGCTTGCCCGGAGTTTTGATGCGCGCGAGCGTGAGGTGCGGCGAGTACGGGCGCTGTTCCTTGGTGATGCCGAGCACAGAGAGCGCCTCTTCGGTTTCGCGGGCGAGCTGCGTGAGGGCGTCACCACCATGGACGCCTGCCCAGAACACGCGCGGCGCGTGCGGGTTGGGGAAGAAGCCGAGCTTCTCAACGACGATGGGGATCGCGGTGCGCGGTGCAAGCGTGTGGAGAGCTGCGGTCAACTCGGCAAGGCGTTCTTCCGGCCATTCGCCGATGAATTTCGTGGTGATGTGGAGATTCTCGATTGAGCTCCAGTTGATGTGGGCGGTGGGCTTGAGGCGGGCGAGGAGAGACTCAAGATTGGCGATGACCTCGGGAGGGAGGTCGATGGCGACAAACAATCTCATCTACGCGACGATGATTGTGCAACGGAATGGAGAGAGATCGCAACACAGAGGTGTATACTGGCCGCAACCTGTGGGGTGAAACGGAAATGCACAAGTACAAGCTGCGGATGTGGGACGGCGAGCAGGAGTCCTTCGGGAATCTTCAAACGAGCCTGGGATCCGATAGCAACGTCATCGATTACCAACAGGGCGACAATCCGATATCCGTCCGCAAATTAACTGGACTGACGAAATACACCAACATCACGCTGAAGCGGGGCTTCACCCAGGATTCCGCATTCGCGGCCTGGGCCGCCGCGGTTGCCGGGAGTACGTCGTCAGGCTCGGAAGTGCCTTTGCACAGTTATCGCAGCTCTCTGGAACTCTCCGATGAAGCGGGACAACCGATTGTTCGCTATACGGTGCATGACGGCTGGGTTTCCGAACAGCAGTTGATGCCTCCTGGGGGAGTGGTTCTGCATAGCCTTCACCTGCGAGATGGGAAAACGGTGGAGGAGAAGCTGTGGGAGATCCTGGAAGAGTCTTTGAGTCGATTGAGTCATAGGCCCTAACGACCGCTCCCTGTGGTCGCGGCTCGGTCTGTGTTGCCGAGCTGCGACCACGACGGGACTTAGTCACTATCTTTGGTCCGATGGATATACGAATCCGACGCCGCGAAGGTCGCCGGCGAAAAACCATCTGCTGAGAACTTCAGGACGTCCGGCCGGCTCTTCTTCGCGGGTGATTACCGTCGTGTCCGATGGCTCGAGGCGGTACGCGGGGATGGCAATAACTGTCGCAATGAGATGAGTCTTATCCTCATTGAAGATCTGCACGATATTGCGATCGCTTTGATTGTCGGCAAGCTGGAACACGTAGTTTCCTGCTGGCAGCACCTGCCCAGGGATTTCCATCGGCGCGCTCAGAGTTACATTAGTCTCCTTGTTCCAATCGTCCGCCTTGGCTTTTGTAGTAAGCGTCAACATGGCGATGCCGGCAAGTACGATCATCATTCCTATGCTTTTCGATTTGTAGATCATGCGATAACTCCTTGATCGTTTTACGGCGGTCCGATTACGGCCACCTGTAATAAACGACGTTCGAGAAGTGAGTTGATTCCCGACAAGAATTGTAAAGAAACGTAAACTGTGCGGAATCGTGCTGAGGGGCGGCGTCTAAAAGGTGCTGTTCCAAACTCTTCCGAACTGCTGCTCATGCTTGCGCTGGGCCTTCGCGACCGCAGCCAGCAGCTCATTGGCTAGATCGTAAGCTTCCTCCCTACGCATGTCCAGAGTCAGCACACCCATTTCAGGAAGGCGGATCTCCAGTCCCACTGTGGGGCCGGAGGCGCCGTTTCCAGAAGAACTCGTGACGCTGATCAGATGCTCCGACTGAGAGCCTGCTATGTCCGCCTTTGGTTTCTTGCCTAGGATCGACATGGATTCCGCCTTCCCGAACCGAGGGAAAAGACTCTATCACATTTGGAGGACGCAACGCTATTTTGCGCTGGTGCCGGCGCCATGCGCCAAATCGTCCGCGACTTTGGCTAATTCCTTTCGCAGCAGCGGATTAGCAGGGAATTCTGAAGTCAGCTCCGCCAGCAGCTTTTGCGTTTCGCGGGGCTGCTTCTCGCGCAGATAGCACACCGACAGCAGGATTTTGGCAAACGGCCGCAGATAGTGGCCTGAGCGTGCGACGAGTTTGAGGTTGTCAATCCCTGTGCCTTTGTCTCCATTGACTCCGTCGAAGTGTACGAACCACCGGACATAAAAAGGAAGGCTGCCCAGCAGATATTCGCTGAGTCCGGTGGTCAGGTAGGCGTCATAGAACTGTGGATTCGCCTTCAGCAGTTGCTGCGCGTAGCTATTGGCGCGGCGCGCCGGGGCGAGGCTACTCAACTGGCGCTTCTCCACCAAAGCGGTGTAATCCATGATGACTCCCTGCGTAATGGCCATGGAAAACAGCGCGTTCTGATCGTTGCCGTTTGACTCCAGGATTTTCGCGCCGCGCGACTGCGCGTCATTGACTGCCTGCAAGAACTTTTCGCGCACTACCGGATCCGGCTTGAGTTTCTTCTTCTCAATGATGCGCTTATCATCAGCGAAGAACTCACTTTCCAGGATGCCGAGACGGTCGAGCTCGGAGAATAAGTAAGCGCTGGACCGCACTGCGTAGCCGAAGGGATCGGAAGGCTGCGCCGCCACGTAGCGGTCAAGATCCGCATGGGCGCCTGCGAAATCGGTGTTGTACATGCGCGTGAAGGCATCGGCAATTGGAGGCGGGGATGTCGCGGGCGGGCCGGCAAAGCAGGGGGAGAGGGCGAGGAGGAGTAGGGCAATTCGGGGACAGGCAATTCCGAAGGGTCGTAAAGGCAATTCGGGTACAGGCAACGAAATTCCGGCTCGTGCAGGCAGCTGTTTCCATGATTGTGCTCGCCGGAATTTCGAAGCCAGTCCCCGAATTGCGATGTGTGCGCCCTCAGGGCCGAATTGCGAGTTAACTGAAGACGCGTTCAAAGAATTCCCTCGTACGAGTGCGAATTTGCGCGAGTTTCCCATCTAGGCTCCCGCCGTGCATGTGCTCGGGCGTCCAGCGGCGGACCAGCTCGGTCAGAATGCGCATCTGCTCCGGAGCCGATGGCAGGCTGCCTTCAGCGTGGCCGGCCGCGATGCGCACTCCATGATCGATCGCACGATAGAAGGTGGCGGCGTCGCGCAGGAACTCGGCATCCTCGCGCTCCAGGTGCCCCATTTTCTCGATCACGTCGATGCGTTCCGGCGTATTCAGCACTTTGAAAAAGATGCCCGCTCCTTTTAAACGCAGGTACATGAGCGCGAAGTCGATATCGTAATAGCCGCCGCGGCCCGCCTTCAGCGGATTGCGGGCGCCCTGCTCTTTCTCTAGACGTGCGCGCATCTGCGCAAGTTCCTTGCGCGAGCGGCCCCCCTGCCCGTAGCGGCGCCAATCGACCTCCTGTAGCTCGTGGAGGAAGTCAGTGGCGCGCGCCATATTACCCGCCACGCCGCGCGATTTCATATACGCGATGCCTTCCCAGGCTTCGGCGCGCTTGGCGAAGTAATCCTTGTAAACTCCTTCGGACTGCACGAGCGGGCCCTCACGGCCATTGGGGCGGAGGCGGGTATCGACGGTGAACATCACGCCCTGCCCCGTGTAGACGCTGATGGCTTGGATCATCCGTTCCGCGACGCAGGTCCAGAAGAAGTGCTCGGGCATATCGGCGTCGGGCAGAATGAAGAGCAGATCGGCGTCGGAGGCGAGATCGAATTCGCGCATGCCCAGGCGGCCGAGCGTGACGACCAGCATCTGATCGGTGGGATTGTAGCCGGTGCTTGAGGGAGGATTGGCGGCGGTGGTTTCTTCAAGGGCGATGCGGTAGGCGGAAGCAATCACCGCGTCGGCAAGATCGGAGGTGTGGTCGAGAGTTGAAAAGATGGGCTGGCGCAGGAAGAGGCTCTGGCACTGGATGCGCAGCATCTGGCGAAGATAGAATCGCCGGAGGGCGGCGGCGTCGCTGGGCGATTCGGCATCGAGTTGAAACTCGGGTGACGCGCAGGCACGGGCCAGCTCATCGAGCAGCTCGGGGTGGCGGAGGAGCTGGTCGGCAAAATACTGGCTGTGCTCGAACATGTCGATGGCACAGGCGGCGAGTTGCGTATCGGAGTCGAGAAGGGAAAGCCATTCGGGATTGGCGATTACTTTTTCCAGGAAATGCTCGAAGCGCTCACGGCCGCGGCGCAGCGGCGCGTGGCCCAGCACTTCGGCGAGCTGCGGAGCGCGCTGATCGAGCAGGCGAACCAAGTGGCTCGACGGCGGCAGCGGCAGGTCGGCAACGGGCAATTCCGGCGCGCTGGATTCCGGCTCGGCAGGCAGAGGCGAATAGTAAAGCGGCTTCTGGGCGTTGATGAGACGATCGTAGAGCTCCTGGACGCCCTCCAGATGCGCATCGAGTTCGCGCTCGAATGTGTCGGCGGTGTAAGCGCCATCGGGGCCCGCGGGCATGCGGCGCGCGAAAACCTCTAGCATTTCCGGATCGGCTGGCAATCTATGGGTTTGACGATCCTCGTCAAATTGCAGGCGGTGTTCGACGTTGCGCAAGAACTCGTAAGCCTGTGCCAACCGCGCATATTCGGAACTGGAGAGCAGCAGTTTGTCGCGGAGACGGAACAGAGCGAATTGCGTGCCGCCGTGGCGCAACCAGGGCTCTCGGCCGCCGTGCAGCCGCTGCAGGCATTGCACCAGAAATTCGATATCGCGGATGCCGCCACGCGTGAGCTTGATATCCAGGCCGGACTCACCCCGCTTGGCCGCCAGCTTCTCATGAATGCGGGCGCGTGTTTCCGAGACCGCCTCAACGGCGCGGAAATCGAGAGTTGTCGAGTAAATCAGGGGCTCGACATCATCCAAGAGCGCGCGCCCCGGCTCAGGTTCGCCGGCTGAAATGCGTGCCTTGATGAGCATCTGCAATTCCCAGTCGCGGCCGCGCTGTTTGTAGTAACTGCGAGCGCCTTCGAGCGAAATGCAGACTTCGCCATAACGGCCGTCGGGACGGAGCCGGAGATCCACGCGATAGCATTGCCCTTCCGCCGTGTAAGTGGAGAGCAGCTCGGTGTACTGATTGGCAACCTTCTTGAAGAATTCTTTGTTGGTCACCGGCTCGGCGCCATCGGTGTGGCCGTTGGCCGAGTAAACGAACATCAGATCGATGTCGGAGCTGTAGTTCAGCTCATTGCCGCCAAGCTTGCCGAGAGAGATCACGGAGAAACCGCATTCGCTGCCGTCTTCGAGCCTTGGCGTGCCGAGCCGCGCAACCAGCTCCGCACGGATACGGCGGTAGGTGAGATCGAGGATGGCGTCAGCCAGATGGGAAAGCTCCGCGGTCACGTCGGAAAGCGAGGCTTGGCCGAGTACATCGCGCAGCACGATGCGCAACAACTGTTGGCGGCGGAAGCGCGCGAGATCGAGGGCGGCTGGAACGCCTTCGGGCGCGGCGAAAGCGGCCAACCGGTGCTCATACTCTTCAGGAGCCAGGACGCGATGCAGGTCGCCGGAAGTGGTGAGATCCAGCAGCCACTCGGGGTGGCGCAAGACTTCCTCCGAGAGAAAGTTGCTATAGGAGAAGACCGTAATGAGATAGCCGAGTGCGTTGGGCGCGCCCGTAAAACGGCTGAACCACGCGGGGTTCTCTTTGCGCAGCCGGTCGAGATAGTGAACGGCTTGATCGGGGTCCGGAACCGAAGCGACCAGAGCCTGGATGCGGGCGGAGGTGGACTCGGGCACGCCGTCTACCACGTCGGAAATCTGAGTGCGCGCGCGGTGGGGATTGCGAAACTCGATCTCATCGAGGAGGCGCGGCATATGACGGAAGCCGGGTCAAGAGCCGGCACGGGTCCAGGGGCGATTATAGCGGAACTGCAAAAGCGGGATTTGGGAGTGTCAAGACAGGATTTGGGATTTGGGATTTGGGATTTGGGATTTGGGATTTAGGACTTGGTGAGGGGCTGACTCGTCCTGATCGGCCGCTCGCCGACCGCGAGATCCGATTCTTAGAGCCAGCCCATATCAGCAGCCGACTGCCAAATCCCAAATCCTAGATCTCAAATCCGCTTAGTTTGCTAATCCCAAATCCCGCTCGTCACACTGTTACCGTATCGAACAGCGTTACCTTTGAGCCGTCAAACGGGACCTGGAAGTACTCGAACGTAATGCCATCCGGAACTACCGTGACCCGAAGGAAGCCGGGCTCGGTGTCGTTGTAGTTCATCAGCTTGACGTCCGGATGTGTGGTTTGGATTGGGAGCTTGGGCAGCCCATGCGCCAGGCGGTGCATCGAGCGCGCGTCATTGGCGTAACCACCGGCCCCGGCGACAATATACGGGACCTCGCGCTTGTTGATCGTACGCGCAAAGCGCTGGTAGTTGTGGACGTGCCCGGTAAGAATAGCGTCCGGTACACGGTTAGCGGCGACAACGGCACGGTCGAGCGCCGTCAAAATATCGGGACAACCACCGTGAGCGGAGTCGAGGGAATAGGGAGGGTGGTGCACCGCGATCAGAAGCTTCTTGTCGGCGGGAGCCGCTTTCATCTGGCCTTGCAGCCACTGTTGCTGCTCACTGGTGCCGCGGGCGTCCAGACTCCCGCCGATATTCGAGTACAGTCCGATGATGGTGACGAGCGGTGCTTCAAGCGTCCAGTAAACATAGGGCTGCGTCATAGTGAGGCGATACGGGCTCGTTGGATGCGGCGCGGAGTCGCAGAAGTTCTGCATGAAGCCGTAGAGGGAAGGCTCGGTATCCGGCTGGTCCCCGGGGCGGGGATGCGAATCGCCGTCGTGGTTTCCGGGGATCGCAAAGATCAGGGCCGGGTAATACTGGTAGGGCTCATAAAACTGGGCGTTATAGTTCTGGCTTTGCCCGTTGAAGTAAATCACGTCGCCAAGATGATAGAAAAACGCCGGGTGGTCACCGCCTCCTTTCGGAAACTGATCCTCCATGGCCTTGGCAATTAGTTCCTGCGTGGCGGTTCCATGCACGCCGCCAGTGTCTCCGACGCAATGGAAAATCAGCTTTTGGGCGGCCTGGGCTGCCTGGCTAGCGTTTGGGTTCACAATTTCCAGCGGCAGAGTCAGATTGACCAGATTGGTGGGCGGGGGCGGCTCATATGGGAGGGGCTCTTTCGGAGCTGCCACCGGATCGTTGGGCGCGCGCCTGGCTTTGCCGATAGCGCCGTTCGCTGGGGGCCGCGGAGGTAGCGGGTGCGTGTGTGGCGGATGTGCGAAGTGAACGGAATGTGCATGTCCTGACGACATTGGTGCTCTCCTTTTCGGTAGCGGGCCGGCGCCCTCACCTGGGTTGCGCAGGCCGAATGCGGGGGTACGGCGACGCTCCGCCCGGCTTTATCCCAGCTACCGCATGCGCCCAGATGGACGCGTGCAGGAGATTCTAGCCCAATTACGGATAAAGCGTGATGAATTTTGGATTACAAAGCGGCATTTGGGATTTGGGACTTGCAAAAGCGGGATTTGGGGCTTGGGACTTGGGATTTGGTGAAGGGCTGCTGAGGTGGCGTATGTCTTAGAAATGGTGCTGGGATTCGGCGGCCGGCCCGCTCGTAACGAGACCGCCGACCGCCAAATCCCAAATCCTAAATCCCAAATCCTGTTTTCGCGGTCCCAAATCCCGCCGTTCTTAGATGTCGTAATACAACGCGAACTCGTACGGGTGCGGGCGCAGGCGGATGGCGTCGGCTTCGTTCTTGCGCTTGTAATCGATGAAGGTCTCGATCAACTCCTCGGTGAAGACATCGCCCTTGGTGAGGAAGGCGTGGTCGTCCTCTAGACAGTCGAGGGCTTCCTCGAGCGAGGCCGGCATGGACGGAACACTCTTCATCTCTTCCGGCGACAGATCGTAGATGTCTTTGTCGAGTGGTTCGCCGGGCTCGAGTTTGTTGAGTACGCCGTCGAGGCCCGCCATGAGCATGGCGGAAAATGCGAGATAAGGATTCGCCGCGGGATCGGGCGGGCGGAACTCCACGCGCTTCGCCTTGGGGCTGGCCGAGTACATGGGAATGCGGCAGGCCGCCGAGCGGTTGCGGCGCGAATAAGCCAGATTGACCGGCGCTTCGTAACCCGGCACCAGACGCTTGTAGCTGTTGGTGGTGGGGGCGATGATGGCCGAGAGCGCGCGAGCGTGTTTCAGCAGGCCGCCGATATAGTTGAGCGCCAACTGGCTCAGCCCGGCGTAACAATCGCCGGCGAACAATGGCTTGCCGCCCTTCCAGATGCTCTGGTGCGTGTGCATGCCGCTGCCGTTATCCGCGAATAGCGGCTTGGGCATGAACGTCACCGTTTTGCCGTACTGGTTGGCGACATTGCGGATGACGTATTTGTACAGCATCATGTTGTCGGCCGACTTCACCAGCGTGTCGAATTTCTGATCGATCTCGCACTGGCCGCCGGTGGCGACTTCATGGTGGTGGCACTCGATGACGAGGCCGCACTTCTCCATGGTCTGCACCATCTCGCTGCGCAGATCCTGGTAATGGTCGGTCGGTGGGACCGGGAAGTAGCCTTCCTTGTAGCGGGGCCGGTAGCCGAGATTGTTCTCTTTGCGGCCGGAGTTCCAGCGGCCCTCTTCGGCGTCGATGAAATAGAAGCCGGAGTGCTGATTCTGATCGAAGCGGACGTTATCGAAAATGAAAAACTCGGCTTCCGCGCCGAAGTAGGCGGTGTCGCCGACGGCGCTGTTTTTCAGGTACAACTCGGCCTTCTTGGAAATCCAGCGCGGATCGCGCTCATAGTGCTGCTTGGTGATGGGATCGATCACGTCGCCGTACATCACCAGGGTGGGAGTTTCGGCAAATGGATCCATGAAAGCGGTCTTCGGATCGGGAACGAGCAGCATGTCGCTTTCGTGAATAGCCGCCCAACCGCGGATGCTGGATCCGTCCATTCCGAAACCGTCTTCGAATGAGCTGAGGTCTACCTGGCTGATCGGGTAGGAAACGTGGTGCTGCAGGCTCGGAATATCCGTAAACCGAAGATCGAGTTGCTTGGCATCGTTCTTCTTCGCAAAATCCAACACTTCTTGTGGACTCATCCATCCTCCAAATGGTGGGAACGTTGTACGCAGGAGTAACTAGATTTAAAACCCGGAACTAAACAAGGTACCGCTTCGAGCGAAGGCAGTCAACCTACAAAACGATTTATGGGGCGGATAAAAAGGGTTTATGGCGGCGCCTGTGGTTCAGCATTGTCGGAACAACATGGACAGGCAGGAATGCCTGTCCTACCAATCCGCTACGGAGCCGTCGCGGTGAAACGCGGGCATAGTTACTTCGGGTGCGAACGGGTGGCGGGCGGCCTCTTTCTCGTTGATCTCGATGCCGAGGCCGGGTGCTGTGGGCGCGCGTGCGAGGCCTTTTTCCAGGATCAGCGGCGCCGTGACGATGTCGTTGCGCCACGGGACATCGTTGCGCACGTGTTCCTGGATCAGATAATTCGGCGTGGCGAAGCCGACGTGCAGCGCGGCCGCGGTGCCCACGGGGCCGGTGGGATTGTGGCAGGCGACGGAGACCATGTACGTTTCCGCCATGGCGCCGATGCGGTGCGCTTCGCTGATGCCGCCGCAATGCGAGACATCGGGTTGGATGACAGCGCAGGCGCGCTTTTCCAGCAGCTCGCGAAACTGCCAGCGCCCGGCGAGGCGCTCACCGGTGGCGATGGGAAACGGCAATGCGCGCGCGATCTCCGCCAGCCCGTCCACCTGTTCGTGCCAACAGGGTTCCTCGTACCAGTACAGATTGTAGTCGGTGAGCATGCGGCCGAACTGGATGGCTGCGGCGGGCGTGGTGCGCGCGTGCAGATCGAGCATGATATCGAGATCGTCGCCGCCGGCTTTGCGCAAGGCCTCTACGGCACGCGCGGCCTGCTTCAGCGTGCGTGGACTCTCGATCGGCTCCGAAACCGGGATGGGCATGGCCTTCACGGCGGTGAAGCCCGCATCCAGGCTTTCGTGAATGCGCGCGCCGAATTCGGCGGGGTCGCTGGTCTTGTACATGCCTTCCAGACTGCCGCCGCCCAGATGATCGTAGAAACGAAGCGTGTCGCGCACAGGGCCGCCAAGGAGTTCGCACACCGGCCGGCCCAGTTCTTTGCCCTTGATGTCCCAGAGCGCCTGGTCGATGCCGCTGATGGCGGTCATGCCGATGATGCCGCCGCGCCAGAAGTATTGGCGGTGCATAGTCTGCCAGAGGTGCTCGACGCGGCGCGGATCCTGACCGATGAGGAGAACGGAGACGTCCTCGATCGCGCCGGCCACCGCCCTGGTCTTCCATTCCAGAGTGGCTTCGCCCCAACCCCACAAGCCGGGCTGATCGGTCTCGACCTTCACGAAAACCCAGTTACGCATGCGCGCGTTTACCACAATGGTCGAGATGCGTGTGATCTTCATGGGAATTTCACCGCCCGTGATGGTAGCATGCAGCGCCCTCTTTACAGGGCAAAGTACCTTGTAACCGGTTGCGGCATGAGCGTATAATGATCGGCATGGGTTCGGTTCCGGTCCGCGCGAAATCCCGTGAGCCAGTGGCGATACAGCAGCACGCCATGGACAATCTGCGGTTCATCCGGGAAACCATGGAGCGCGCAGGTTCGTTCACCGCCATACCGGGCATGGGCGGCGTCCTGATGGGCGTGAGTGCACTGGGTGCGGCGCTGGTGGCGGCGAGGCAAGCCAGCCTGGACGGATGGCTGGCGGTCTGGGTGGGTGAGGCTTTGGTCGCGGTGGCGATCGGCGCGGTTACCGCGGCGCACAAAGCCAAGTTAGTGAAAGCGCCGTTGCTCACCGGACCCGGTCGAAAATTCGCGCTGGGCCTCGCGCCTTCCATCCTCGTGGCCGCGCTGCTCACGTTGGTGCTGTATCGCGCCGGCCTCTACGCCATCATTCCCGGGATCTGGTTGCTGCTCTATGGCACGGGGATTCTGTCGGCAGGCGCGTTTTCCGTGCCGGTCGTGCCCGTGATGGGCATGTGTTTCGTGGCGCTCGGCGCGGTGGCGCTGTTCTGCCCGCTCGAATGGTCGCACTGGTTTTTAGCTGCGGGATTCGGCGGATTGCATTTGGTGTTCGGCGTGCTAATCGCCGCACGGTATGGAGGCTGAGGGAATGGCGAAGCAAAGCGCATTGCGGCAGGAACGCCGGCCGGCCACACAGTCCCTCGCGGAAGCGGCTCCCGCCAAGCTCGACCGCCTGATTCACGAGCGCCTGCGTTTGGGCATCGTGAGCGCGCTCGCCGCCAACGAGTCGTTGACATTCAATGAGCTGAAGAAACTGCTCAAGACCACCGACGGCAACCTCAGCGTGCACGCCCGCAAACTGGAGGACGCGCACTACATCACGTGCACCAAGTCCTTCGAGGGACGGCTGCCCAGGACCGAGTACCGCCTCACCGCCACGGGGCGACGTGCGCTCGAGCGATATCTCGATCACATGGAAGCCCTGATCCAGGCGATGCGCGAGCGGTAAAGCGCAGAAACACCGGTGCAGCTGCAAACCTGCAGCGTGGGGCTAACGCGTTGTTTGCGGGAGACCCGCGGCTTTTTCGGCGTGACGAGCCTGAAAGGCCGCGGGTACCCGCAAACGGCGCGTGTCTCAGCGCTCCATCGGTCGATTCGACATTCCGCGCCATCGATCAACGCAGAATTCGCGCGCAGTCCTCATTCTGAGCCGCGCGCAAAGCAAGCGGTCTGTAGGAAAATGAATGCTTCCAGATGCCAGCACGCGAAAAGTTCATCACCTTCGAGGGAATCGATGGTAGCGGCAAAACTACGCAAATGCGGCTACTCGCTGAGCGTTTGCGCGCGGAGGGCCGCGATGTATTTGAGACCGCCGAGCCCGGTGGAACCAGCGTAGGGCAGCAGATCCGCCGCATCCTGCTCGATTCCGCGAATCAGGATCTCCGCCCCACCGCCGAGCTGCTGCTCTACTTCGCGAGCCGCGCGCAAAATGTGGAGCAGTGCATTCGGCCGGCGCTTCAGGCGGGTAAGATCGTTCTGTGCGACCGCTTCACGGATTCGACTCTGGCGTACCAGGGCTATGCACGCGGCCTCGGAGCCGAAACCGTATTGGCTCTCGACCGTATCGCGTGCCATGGCCTGACTCCCGACCTGACTCTGCTCATCGACGTCGACGTAGAGATGGGCTTGGCGCGCATGCGGGCACGCAACGCACGAGGCTCGGCGAACGAAACGCGCCTGGATGACGAATCGCGCGAGTTCCATCGGAAGGTACGCGATGCTTATCTCGCCATCGCCCGGCAGCATGCCGATCGTTTCCGCGTAATCGACGGCCGGAGTGCGCCCGAAGAAGTCGCCGCGCGCGTCTGGGAGAATGTGCGTAATCATGTTTGAAGATTTTTGGGGAAATGCCCACGTCACTCGCTCCCTCGCGCGCATGGTGGAGCAGGATCGCATCTCGCAGACGCTGTTGTTCGCCGGTCCCGAGGGAGCCGGCAAGGCCACATTGGCGAGGCGATTTGCCGCGCTCCTGCTGGGCGATGCCGCGAAGATCGAGCAGGACGATCTGAGCCTGCCGCACAACATGGAAATCGTGGCCGCGCGCGAGCGCTGGCCGGCGGACAAGCGGAATCAGGACCCGCTGCTATTCTCCACGCATCCCGATTTCGTCACCTTCGCGCCCGATGGCCCGCTCCGTCAGATCTCCATCGAACAGATGCGCTTGCTGAAGGAACGCGCGCCGTTCAAGCCTCTGCGTGGCAACCGCCGCGTCTTCCTGATCGACCACATTGACCGCGCCGGTGAGCACGCCGCCAATTCGCTGCTTAAGACGCTCGAGGAGCCTCCCGAGCACCTGATCCTGATCCTCACCGCGGAAAACGCGTACGACCTGCTGGCCACGATTCGTTCGCGTGCCGTCCCATTCTGGTTTGCGCCGCTGTCGAATGAGGAGATGCAGGCGTTCGCAGCCACGCGCCAGCTCGACGAACCCGAGCGCCGCATCGCGCTGGCCGCCGGATCGCCCGGCCTCGCCGTGTCGCTCGACTTGGATACGTATGACAAGCGTCGCGCAGCCATGCTCGCGCTGTTGCAGGTCGCGGCCGGCGAAGCGCCGTTCAACACCTGGATCCCGTACTCCGAAATGATTGGACGAAGCAAGAACGAAAAGCTCGACCTGTATCTCAAGGTGCTCTACGAGCTGCTCCGCGATCTGCTGATTCTGCGTGAAGGCGCGGGCGCCATTCGCAACGAGGATGAGCGTCCCAAGCTGGAGTCGCTGGTGAAGAAGATCTCGTTCGCCTGGATTCGAGCGGCAGTCAAGAAAGCCGACGAGCTCGCCGAGCTGGTCAGGCGCAATATTCAGAAAACGATCGCCCTGGACGATCTGATTTTATCGTTGCGCCAGACATGAAGATCCTCGTTCGTCGCACAACTTGGACAGGCGAGAGCGCCTATCCTACCGTGCTGCTCAGTCATGTAGGACAGGCATTCCTGCCTGTCCAAACGAAACAGAAGGGCCAGGCTCGATCGTGATGCCCCCCGGTTCCCTGCCCCACCTTTTCCTCGACTGCCTGTCGATTATCCTCATCGACCTGCTGCTGGCTGGCGATAACGCACTGGTGATCGCGCTCGCGGCGCGCTCGCTGCCACCGCGCCAGCGCCGGCTTGGAATCGTCTTCGGCGCCGCAACGGCGGTAGTGCTTCGCGTGGCCCTCACCATCGCCGCCGCTCAGCTCCTCAACGTCGAATGGATCAAGTTGGTGGGCGGAGCTTTCGTCATCTGGATCGCGGTGAAAGTGCTCGCCGACGCGTCTTCTCCCGAGGCCACCGCGCACGCGCCGGGCAAGCTATTTCGCGCCATCTGGTACATCGCCATGGCCGACATCACCATGTCTACTGATAACGTACTGGCCATCGCCGGAGCCTCAAAGGGCAGCGTCCCGCTGATCATCTTGGGCCTGGGCTTGAGCATCCCGTTTGTCATGTTCTCTGCCAATCTGATCGTGCTGCTGATGGATCGTTATCCCTGGACCCTCTATCTGGGCGCCGCAATTCTGGGCAAGGTAGGCGGAGAAATGATGATGACCGATAGCGTGGTGATGCGCACTTTGCATCCTTCGCAGACCATGACCTACATTGTGGAAGCCCTGGCGATCATCGGTATCCTGATCGCGGGCAGAATCCGGAGTGCGTCGGCGCGCAACGCGGCTCTGATCGCTTCTAAAAACTGATCACGGCGCGGCCCGCAATATCGCCGCGGCCGAGGCGTTCGAACAAGCCCGGCGCGTGATCGATCGGATGTGTTTCGATATGCGCCCGTACTACTCCAGTCGCGGCCATGCGGAACACTTCCACAAGGTCCTCGCGTGACCCCAGGAAACTGCCGCGGATAGTGATGCCCTTGAGCACGGTATCCACGATCGGCAGTTCCGCCGGTCCCTGCGCCATGCCCACCAGCACCACCGTTCCGCAGCGTTTGAGTGAGCGCAGCGCCTGTCCCGCGGCGGCTGCTGACCCGGTTACTACCACCGCTGCGTCCATGCCCCCGTACTCTTTCTGCAGCGTGCGGCCGGCGTTTTCCGCCAGCAGTGTGACTTCAGCGCCGACGCTGCGCGCGAGCGCGAGTTTCTCTTCCGAGACATCCACTGCCGCGACGCGCAACCCCGCGTGATGCGCGAATTGCACCGCGAGATGCCCCAGGCCGCCCATCCCGAAGATGGCGATCGTGGCCCCGGGTGAAGCAGCAGTCTCCTTGACCGCACGGTACGCCGTCCATCCCGCACAGCACATCGGCGCGGCATCCGCGGCATTCAGCTCGGTTGGCACGCGCACCAGATGCTGCGCCGCCACACTCACGAATCCGGCCAACACACCCGGCGCGTTGTATCCCGAGTTCAATTGGCGCGCGCAGAATCGCTCACGCCCTGTCCGGCACAACTCGCACTCGCCGCAAGTGGAGGCCAAAAACGTGACGCCTACGCGATCGCCCTTGGCAACCGATGTAACTCCTTCACCCACGCTTTCCACACGGCCGATTCCCTCATGACCCAGGACCTGCGGCACAACCGGCGGTTTCTCCATTCCGGCAATGAATAAGTCGGAATGGCAGATTCCGCAGGCTTCCATCGCCAGCAGGACATGGCCCGCCGCCGGCTGTGGCATGGGGAGATCCGCAACGGTCACTGGCTGCCGCGCCACCGCCAAAACCACGCCGCGGTTCAAGCCGTCACCTGACGGAGGATGCGAAAGAATTCGGGGAATGATACCGAAGCGGCGTCGGCATCGCGAATCTCGCAGGGGCCATCCGCCAATAGCGCCGCAATGGAAAACGCCATGGCGATGCGGTGGTCGCCAAAGGAATCCACAGCCGCTGCGCGAAATTGCTGCCGGCCGGGAATGCAGATGCCATCGGGCAACTCTTCAGGCGCGATGCCCATGCGCCGCAAATTCTCCGCAACGGTCGCAATGCGGTCCGTCTCTTTGACGCGTAACTCCGCGGCGTCGCGAACTGTCAACCCTTCTTCGCTCGCCGCGCCCAATATGGCCAGCACGGGAATTTCGTCGATGAGCGCCGCCGTCGTCCCCCGCTCGATGACGCCGCCCCGCAAACGGGAGCTCTTCACCGAGATTTGCCCGATCAATTCGCCATTCTTTTCCGTGACTTCCAGAATTCGGATGCTCGCGCCCATCGACACCAGCACGTCCAGCAGTGTCGACCGCGTGGGGTTCAGACCGACTCCGCGAATCACCAGCTCCGACCCCGGCACGAGCAGCGCGGCAACAATAAAAAACGCCGCTGAAGAGAGATCCGACGGCACGAACAACTCGCGGCCGGTGAGGCGCGGACGGCCTTCGAGCGTGATCACACGCCGCTCCACGCGAATTTCCGCGCCAAACTCGCGCAGCGCAATCTCGGTATGATCGCGCGAACGCAAAGGCTCACGCACCACCGTTGTCCCATTCCCGTACAGTCCCGCGAACAGTACACAGCTCTTTACCTGCGCGCTGGGCACCGGGAGCGTGTAATCGATGGGCCGCAACTTGCCACCGTGAATTTCAAGCGGCGGAAACCGCCCCTCACGCGCCGATATGGACGCACCCATCTCGGCCAGCGGCTTCATCACGCGTTCCATGGGACGCCGCGAAAGTGAGGCGTCGCCCATGATCCTGCTGGGGAAGGATTGTGCCGCCAGGATGCCGGAGAGCATCCGGATGGTCGAGCCGGAATTGCCCGCATCCAGGTCGGCGGCCGGCCGAGTCAGGCCGTCAAGCCCGCGTCCCCGGATGATGACCTCGGTTCCCTGCTCTTCCACATCAATGCCCAGCGCGCGCACGCACCCCAAGGTCGAGTGGCAATCCGCGCCGGTTGAAAAATCGTGGATACGGCTCTCGCCCTCGGCAATGGCGGCGATCAGCGCGTAACGATGTGAGATGGACTTGTCGCCGGGGAGGCAAATCTCACCGGAGACACGGGTGGCAGGGGAAATCCGCTCGTGCATGAGCAATTTCCCATTCTAAGCGAGACCGCGCGCCCTTGTGTGCGCGCAGGAAACGGACTATGCGCCGACGGCTAGCGGCGAAGCTCCCATGCCTGACGAAAAGCGCTGCGAGACGCGAAACGGCTGGAACCGATAGCCAATGCCGAAAATGGTCTCGATGTACTGCTCGCTGTAAGATCCCAGTTTCTTGCGAAGCCTGCGCACATGTACATCCAGCGTGCGCGTGCGAATCTCGTTAGTGTAGCCCCACACCCGCTCCAGCAGAATCCGGCGGGGAACGATTTCGCCGGCGTTCTCCGCCAGAAGAGCGAGCAGTTCATACTCTTTACGGGTCAAAATGAGGCGATGCGAATCCAGCGCGGCCTGCTTGCGAACGTAATCCACTTCCAAGTGTGAATCCTGGTACCGATAGGCCGAATTAGTTACCGTCTGTAACCCCATAAGTCTCCTCAAAGCTCTCAGCTTCGATCCTAAGGAGCAGGGCTTGGGAAGTCGTGGGCAAATTGTAAAAAATTTGTAAAAACAGGCTAAGAGGGCTTGCAGTGCCTGCGGAAAAGGCTTCCAAATCACAAAGCGCGCCTATGAGATTTGGCATACAATCCATTCGAATGGAGAACCGCGAATGACCAGAAGAGACTGGATGTTGGCCACGGCGGCGCTGTCCTCGGCGGCCTCGGCCGCGGCGCAACCTAGCCCGAAGAACATTGTGATTTCCAGCGCTAACGGCGGGCCGGCCTGCGCGCGTGCGATGCAGATGCTCAAAGCCGGGGCCGACACGCTGGATGCCGTCATCGCCGGCGTCAACATCAACGAAGAGGATCCCGAGGAGACTAGCATTGGCTATGGCGGATTGCCCAACGAGGAAGGTGTAGTGGAGCTGGATGCTTCCGTGATGCATGGCCCGTCGCGCCGCGCGGGGTCCGTGGCATCCATCCGCGGCGTGAAGACGCCATCCAAAATCGCCAAGCTCGTGATGGAGCAAAGCGATCACGTGATGCTGGTGGGCGAAGGCGCGGGCCGATTTGCCGAGACCATGGGATACCGGCCAGAGAATCTACTCACCGAGAAGGCACGCCTCGCGTGGCTGGTGTGGAAGCAATCGCTGCGCGACGCGAGCGGGCACAACAACTGGGTGGGATCGCTCGACGCACCGGCTTCGCCCGGCAAACCTTCGGCGCAATTGAAGCGGCTGTTTCCGCAGGCCAGCAATGAACTGCTCGCCTGGGCTTGGCAGATGGCCATTCACCCGCCCACCGGCACCATCAATTGTCTGGCGCTCAACACGCGCGGCGAGATGTCCGGCGTCACCACCACCAGTGGCCTCGCCTGGAAAATCCCAGGCCGTGTGGGGGATTCGCCGATCATTGGCGCCGGCCTTTACTTGGATCAGGATGTCGGCGGCGCCGGATCAACTGGGCGCGGCGAAGAGAACATCCGCGTGGCCGGCGGACACACTATCGTCGAAAACATGCGCCACGGCATGACGCCCAAGGAAGCCTGTCTCGACGCCCTGAAGCGCGTCGCGCGCAACTTCAACAACGATCGCGCCAAGCTTCAGCAGTTCGACATTAGTTTTTATGCGCTGCGCCGCGACGGCGAATATGCCAGCGCATCCTTGTGGAACGGACACAAATTCGCCGTCAATGACGGCGGTGAAAGCCGCCTCGAGCCATCTCTGCCATTGATGGAGCGCTGACTCGAAACGTCGCAACTTTTTTTGCCCTCCAGCACTCTTTAGCCCAGGCACGGTGTTGTACAATTCAACGTAACCGGTGATATCGGTGAAGATTTTCACAGCCGCTTCGGCCGTGCTGCGCGCGCGATCTTGTTCGCGCCGATTCAAACATGTTACATATAAAAGTTTCTATCCGCGAATGCTCATAGTCTCTGCCGCTCAAGTGACTGCACCTGTGCCAAGCCGTAGCCTCACGGGACGCCGCTAGATGTCCCAAGTTTTTCACCACAGCACCAACACACTTTCACGTGTCAGCATCTTCGGCGGTATTTTCATCGTCGGCTTCCTTGTGTGGGCATGGGCCGAGCTGAACGCTTCCACCTACGCCACACGCGCGAAAGTGCCGGTGGACCAGCCCGTTCCGTTCAGCCATGAGCACCATGTGGGCGGCCTGGGCATTGATTGCCGCTACTGTCACACGTCAGTCGAGAACTCCTCGTTTGCCGGCATTCCCCCGACTAAAACCTGCATGAACTGCCACTCGCAGATCTGGGTCAACGCCCCCATGCTCGAGCCCGTGCGCCAAAGCTTCCGCACAGACCAGTCGCTGCACTGGATTCGCGTGCACGACCTGCCCGACTACGTGTATTTCAACCACAGCATTCATGTGGCAAAAGGCGTAGGCTGCACCACTTGTCACGGGCAAATTGACAAGATGCCCCTGACCTGGCAGGAGAGTTCGCTGCAAATGTCGTGGTGCCTCGATTGTCACCGCCACCCTGAGGAGTACGTGCGGCCCAAATCGGAGGTCTTTAGCGTGGAGTACAAGGCTCCGCCCAATCAAGTCGAAATCGGAAGGAATCTTGTGAAGGAGTACCACATCCAAAGTTTGACCAGTTGCTCGACGTGTCATCGATGAGTACTTATCAACATCTCGACCTGGCTGCCATCCGCGCGCGCCTCGATTCCAGCCGCGGACACGACTACTGGCGCTCTCTCGAAGAACTGGCCTCGACCGACGGTTTCGAAGAGCTGCTCGAGCGCGAATTTCCGCGGCAGGCTGCCGAGTGGACGGGCGGCGACGCCGGCCGTCGCCAATTCCTAAAAGTGATGGGCGCATCGCTCGCGCTGGCCGGTCTAAGCGCCTGCACGAAGCAACCCACCGAAACCATCGTGCCTTATGTGCGGCAGCCGGAGGAAGTGATTCCCGGCAAGCCGCTGTTCTTCGCCACCGCCGTTCCGATAACGGGCATCGCTGTGGGAACGCTGGTCGAAAGCCATCTGGGACGCCCCACCAAGATCGAGGGCAATCCCGATCATCCCGCGAGTTTGGGCGCGACCGACGCCATTGCCCAGGCCTCGGTGCTCGAGCTTTATGATCCGGACCGTTCGCAGACTTTGACCTATCTCGGCGATATCCGCGCTTGGAGTTCGTTCCTGGGCGCCGCGCGCGAGATGTCGGGATCCTTGACAGCCACCAAAGGTTCCGGCCTGCGCTTCCTGACCGGCGCCACTACATCTCCCACCCTTGCCGATCAGTTCCATACTCTGCTGCAAAAATTCCCCCAAGCCAAGTGGCACCGCTACGAGCCCGCGGGCCGTTCTTCCGCGCGCGCCGCGGCCATCGAAGCATTCGGCGAGCCCGTCAACACCTACTACCAGCTCGCCCACGCCGACGTCATTCTTTCCCTTGACGCCGATTTCCTCTGCACCGGTCCGGCTAGCGTGCGCTATGCCGCTGACTTCGCCTCGCGCCGCCGCGTTCGCGGTAATCAAACCGCGATGAACCGGCTGTACGTCGTCGAGAGCGCCGCCACTCCCACCGGCGCCAAGGCGGACCACCATCTCCCCCTCCGCGCCGCCGATATCGAATCCTTCGCCGCCGCGGTCGCCGCCGGTGTAGGCGCTCCAGGCGTATCTGCCCCGCCAGCCGGTCCGCACGCCAAGTGGATCGCCGCTCTCGTCAAAGATCTCCAACAGCACCGCGGATCGAGCGTCGTCATTCCCGGCGAACACCAGTCGCCCGCCGTCCACACTCTCGCCCACCTGATTAACGCCGCTCTCGACAACGTGGGCAAAACCGTCATCCACACCGACCCCCTCGATCCCAACCCCGCTGACGACATCGGAAGCCTGCGCGAGCTGGTCCAGGACATGGACGCCGGCAAAGTCGACACGCTCGTGATCATCGGCGGCAATCCCGTCTACAATGCTCCCGTAGATTTCAACTTCGCTCAGCGCATGTCGAAAGTGAAACTGCGCGTCCACATGGGCCTCTACGCCGACGAGACCTCGGAGCTGTGCCAGTGGCACATTCCCGAAGCGCATTTTCTCGAAACCTGGGGTGACGCGCGCGCCTACGACGGCACCGTCACCATCATGCAGCCGCTCATCCTGCCGCTGTATTTTGGCCGCTCCGCTCACGAATTGCTCGGCGCTTTTGGCGACACCCCCAACCAGACGCCCTACGAAATCGTGAAGGGCTATTGGAACCGCGGGTACCGGGGCGCCGATTTCGAAGCATGGTGGCGCAAGTCCGTCCACGATGGCATCGTGCCCAATACCGCGCTCCCCGCGCGCCAGGTCGCGCTCAAAGGTTCTCCGGCCGCAATCAAACCAGCCCCATCGCAGGGCCTCGAAATTGTTTTCCGTCCCGACCCGCACATCTTCGACGGCCGCTACGCCAATAACGGATGGCTCCAGGAATTGCCCAAGCCGCTGACCAAGATCACCTGGGACAACGTCGCTCTCGTCAGCCCGCGCACCGCCGAGCAGCGCAGCTTGCAAAACGAGGATCTCGTCGACCTCCAGTACCAGGGCCGCAGCGTCAAAGCGCCCGTCTGGATCCAGCCCGGGCATCCCGACGATTCCGTAACCGTTCACCTTGGTTTCGGACGCACCAGCGCGGGCCGCGTCGGCAATGGAGTCGGCTTCAACGCCTACGCTCTCCGCACTTCCGATGCTCCCTGGTTCGGTTCCGGCCTGGAAATGGTGAAGACCGGCGCAAAATATCCGCTCGCCACCACGCAAGAGCATCACTTGATGGAAGGCCGCGCCATCGTCCTTTCAGCCGGCATAGACGAATACCGCAAAAATCCCGGCTTTGCCAAAGAAGCCGCCGAGGAGCCTCCCAAAGAGTTGACCATTTATCCCGGCTACAAGTACGAAGGCTACGCCTGGGGGATGGCCATCGATCAAACCGCATGCGTCGGATGCAATGCCTGCGTCGTAGCCTGCCAGTCGGAAAACAATATTGCCGTCGTCGGCAAGGAACAAGTCAAAATGCGCCGCGTGATGCATTGGCTGCGCATCGATAGCTACTACAAAGGCGGCCTCGACAACCCCGAGGTCTACTTCCAGCCTGTGCCATGCATGCAATGCGAAAATGCGCCCTGCGAGCTCGTCTGCCCCGTGCAAGCCACCAATCACAGTGCCGAAGGCCTCAACGACATGGTGTACAACCGCTGTGTCGGCACGCGCTATTGCGGCAATAACTGTCCCTACAAAGTCCGGCGCTTCAACTTTTTCCTCTATTCCGACTGGACCACGCCCAGCCTCAAGCTTCAGCGCAACCCCGATGTCTCCGTGCGCAGCCGCGGCGTGATGGAAAAATGCACCTACTGCGTGCAGCGCATCAACGAAGCCAAGATCGAATCGGAAAAAGAAGGCCGCAGCGTGCGCGACGGCGAAATCAAGACCGCGTGCCAGGGCGCGTGCCCCACTCAAGCCATCGTCTTCGGTAACATCAATGACGCCGCCAGTCAGGTCGCGAAGGCGAAAGCTGAGCCATTGAACTACAGCCTGATCGCCGAGTTGAACACGCGTCCGCGCACCACCTACTTGGCCGCCTTGCGCAACCCGAATCCGGAGATCGAGTCGTGAGCGACGATCGCCGAACAACAACTCCCGTGCGCCCCACTGGAACGCAGATCATCGCGCCGGGCCACACCTTCGCCACCGTCAGCGACAAGATCAGCTCCATCGTCCTGACGCGCCGTACGCCGCTCTATTGGTTCATTCCGTTTCTGATTGCCTCCGGGTTGGTGATGGTCTTTCTGGTGGCCGTTGCCGCGCTGCTCGTTCGCGGTGTCGGTCTCTGGGGCATCAAAGTTCCGGTCATGTGGGGTTGGGCCATCACCAATTTCGTCTGGTGGATCGGAATCGGCCATGCCGGCACCCTCATCTCCGCCATTCTGCTGTTGCTGCGCCAGTCGTGGCGCAATTCCATCAATCGATTTGCCGAGGCCATGACGCTGTTCGCCGTCGCCTGCGCCGGCATGTTCCCGCTGCTCCACCTGGGCCGTCCCTGGCTGTTTTACTGGCTGTTTCCCTACCCCAACACCATGGGCGTTCAGCCGCAATTTCGCAGCCCGCTGGTGTGGGATGTCTTCGCGGTCTCGACTTACGCCACGGTCTCGGCCCTGTTCTGGTACGTCGGCCTGATTCCCGATCTCGCAACTTTGCGCGACCGCACACGCTATCGCGCCGCGCGCATCGTCTACGGCATTCTGGCCATGGGCTGGCGCGGCGCCGCCAGTCACTGGCAGAAGTATGAGACGGCGTCCCTCCTGCTTGCGGGTCTGGCCACGCCGCTCGTGCTCTCGGTCCACACCGTGGTCAGCTTCGACTTCACCGTGGCTATCGTGCCCGGCTGGCATAGCACCATCTTCCCGCCCTACTTCGTGGCCGGCGCCATCTACTCCGGCTTCGCCATGGTGCTGATGCTGGCCATTCCCATCCGCAAGTTCTACGGCTTGGAAGATTTCATCACCGAACGCCACCTGGACAACTCGGCGAAAGTGATGCTGGCCACCGGCCTCATTGTCGCTTACGGGTATGGGATAGAAGCATTCATGGGCTGGTACAGCGGTAATCGCTACGATTCCTATCTTCTGTGGAACCGGTTGCACGGGCCATACCACGTCGTCTACTTCGCGCTGCTCGCCTGCAACATCTTTATTCCTCAAGTGCTCTGGATCCGGAAACTACGCGTCAACCCATTAGCACTGTTTCTTGTTTCAGGCGTCATTCTGGTCGGGATGTGGCTGGAACGGTTCATCATCGTGGTGGTCAGCCTGCAGCGCGATTTCCTCACTTCCTCCTGGGGCATGTACTACCCCACGCGCTGGGATTGGGCGACCTACATCGGCAC
>DATGZN010000103.1:0-26437 GCA_035297145.1 Bryobacteraceae bacterium | reverse complement strand
CGTGGCGGCGCACAACGTTTGCCGAACGGGCGCGGCTGTTGCTGGCAGCAGCCGAAATCCTGGATAACGAAAAAGCCGATTTCGGCCGGATCATGACCGTCGAGATGGGAAAGCCCATCAAAGCCGCCAGGGACGAGGCAGCCAAGTCCGCCTCGGGTTGCCGTTATTACGCGGAGAACGCGGAGAAGTTTCTGCGCGACGAAGCGGTGGCGACCGAAGGCGGAACAAGCTACGTGGCCTACCAGCCGATCGGTCCCGTGCTCGCCGTGATGCCGTGGAATTTTCCGTTCTGGCAGGTGTTCCGGTTCGCTGCGCCGGCTCTGATGGCGGGCAACATTGGGCTGCTCAAGCACGCATCCAATGTGCCGCAGTGCGCGCTGGCGATTGAGGACATTTTCCGGCGCGCCGGATTTCCCGATGGGGCGTTTCAGGCGCTACTAATCGGTTCCGCACAAGTGCCACGCGTGATCGACGATGCTCGCGTGATGGCCGTCACGCTTACCGGGAGCGAGCCGGCCGGACGCCAGGTCGCCTCGCAAGCCGGCCGGCAAATCAAGAAAACCGTGCTGGAGCTGGGCGGCAGCGACCCGTTTATCGTGATGCCGTCCGCTGATTTGCACGCTGCGGCGGCAACAGCGGTGAAGGCGCGCACCATTAACAACGGCCAATCCTGCATCGCGGCCAAACGATTCATCGTTGCGGACGCCATCGCCAATGATTTCGAGCAGCGCTTCGTCGCCGGCATGCAGGCGCTCAAGGTCGGCGACCCGATGGACGAGACAGTCGATGTCGGTCCACTCGCTACACCACAGATTCTTGAGGACCTGGATGAGCAGGTGCGGAAATCGGTTTCCGCCGGGGCACGCGTCCTCACTGGGGGAAAACGGATCGACCGGCCGGGCAACTATTACGCCCCGACTGTGCTGGCTTCTATCCCTGAAAATGCTCCCGCGTATCGAGAAGAATTGTTCGGTCCGGTCGCGTCTCTGTTTCGCGTGCCTGATCTGGGCGCCGCCATCCGCCTGGCAAATGACTCACCCTTCGGCTTGGGGGCGAGCGTTTGGACCAATGACGAGCAGGAGCGCCGGCGGTTCATCGATGACATTGAAGCAGGGCAGGTTTTCATCAACGGGATGACAGCTTCCGACCCGCGCCTGCCCTTCGGCGGGGTGAAGGCTTCCGGGTACGGCCGCGAACTGAGCACCTTCGGGATCCGCGAGTTCGTCAACATCAAGACGGTCTGCATCAAGAGCAGTAGCTAGAACTTCGTTCAACGCCGAGGCGCCGAGGACGCTGAGAGCGCCGAGCGGCTAAAAGGGCATTCTCAGCGCGCTCGGCGGCTCGGCGTTGATCTGTTCTTTCAGAACCCTTCATGACGCGCAAGACGCGCGCCGCGACCTGTTACAATCCTCGTATATGTTCAAGGGTTTGGAACACACGGCGATCGCGTCGCCGGATCCGGGCAAGCTTGCGCAGTGGTACGTCGACCATCTCGGCTTCCGCATCAATTTCACCTACGACGGAAACTACTTCGTGAAGGCTGCCAACGGCGCCATGCTGGAAATCATCCCATCGGAGGGAGCGCCGGCGCCGCAGAAAATGAAAGATCCCGGCATCCGCCATCTGGCCATTCAGGTGGATGATTTCGCCGCCGCGCACGCGCAGCTCCAGCAACAGGGCGTGAAGTTCCTCACCGAGCCGTACAACAATCAGGGCAACCTGCTAGTCTTCTTTTCTGACGGGGATGGAAATATTTTGCACTTGATTCACCGCGCGAAACCTCTGCCATAACCCTCTTTGTGCTGCGCCGCGTTTTCAAAGCATTCCAATATCGCGATTTCCGCCTGATGTGGGCGGGCGCCTGCACCTCCACCATCGGTACATTCATGCAGACGGTGGCGCAGGCCTGGGTCGTATTGCAAATTTCAGGGTCGGCGCGCCTGCTGGGGCTCGACGCATTTCTCGCCAATATCCCCGTTTTTCTGTTCTCTCTAGTCGGCGGCGTGATTGCCGATCGTGTGAGCCGCCGCCACCTGTTGCTGGCATCACAATGGGTGCAGTTGACTTGCGCGTTCACACTGGCGACGCTGTACGCCCTGAAGGTGGTGCAGATCTGGCATATTCTTATGCTCTCCTTCATCGTCGGAACGGCGCAATCGTTTGGCGGGCCCGCTTATTTGGCGATCGTACCGGCGCTGGTCGAAAAGGACGATCTGCCCAACGCGATCGCCCTGAATTCGATCCAATTCAATCTCGCGCGGGTGATTGGCCCGGTGCTGGGCGGTTTCGCTCTCACTTACTGGGGCGCCACCTGGTGCTTTTCGCTGAATGGCGCTTCCTACGTCGCCGTGATTATTTCCCTGATGCTGGTGCGATTGCGATTCGAGCCTCAATCCAGCAGCGAATCCATTCTGAACAGCATGAAGCAGGGGTTCGGTTTTATCCGCAAGCAAGGCGCCATGGAAGGGCTCATCGCACTCGGATTCTGCATGACTGCGTTCGCGTTCCCACTGCTTATTTTTCTTCCTGTGTTCGCCAAGGACGTGTTTCACCAGGGGCCAACGACCTTTACGCTCATGCTGGCGTGCTCAGGGCTCGGGTCGGTGGCGGGCGCTCTCATCGTGGCAGCGCTGGGCAACGTTCGCAATAAGGGGCGCATCGCACTCCTGATGCTGATTTGCATGGGGTGCGGGATGACGGCCTTCGCGCTCTCCACGAGCCTGATCGTTAGCTGCGTCCTGCTGTTTTTCTCCGGAGCGGCGCTGCTCTCCGCCTTCGCCATGATCAGCTCGCTGGTCCAATTGATCACGATCGACGAGATGCGCGGCCGCGTGATGAGCGTCTACAACGTGGCCTTCCGCGGCGGGATGCCGTTCGGGAGCGTGGTCTCGGGCTGGCTGATCCCTATATTCTCGGCGCCGAAAGTCATCGCCGCTAACGGATTACTGCTGGTGCTACTCGGCTTTTATTTCTGGATTTTCCAACGTCGCGTGGCGGACCTGTGATGAAAGTCTGGATAAGTATTCTGCTTGCAGCGACGCTGGCCGCCGCATCCCTGGCTGACCTGGAGACGGCCCGCGACCTGGAAGACCGCGCCGCACTCGAGCGCAGCGTCACGGAGCTTTCGAGCGATGCCGCGAAATCGGCCAACGATGCCGCAGTGCAATATCGCCTCGCTCTGGCGGTTTCCTACCTGGCCGAGATCTCGCTTGAGCTGCGGGATAAGAGCGCCGCCGAGCGCGCCGCCAAAACCGGCATTCCCGCCGCGGAACGTGCCATAGCGCTGAAGCCGGAAAACGCCGAGTATCACCGCATTCTGGGCACGCTTTGCGGCCAGGTGATCCCGGCTAATGTGCTGGCCGGGGTGAGCTACGGGAGCCGTGCGCAAGATGCCATCGAGAAGGCCATCGCACTCGATCCGAAATCGTCTCAAGCGTATCTGGCCCGCGGGATCGGCAATTACTACAAACCGCCCTTGTTTGGCGGCGGCACCGAAAAGGCCATCCGCGACATCCGCCGCGCGATCGAGTTGGACCCCAAATCGGCGGAAGCTTACTTGTGGCTGGGGCTCGCACAGCGGAAACTGCATCAGAACGCGGAAGCTCGCGAAGCCTTCACTAAATCGCTGGAACTGAATCCTCGTCGCATCTGGACCAAGCAGCAACTGGATAAGACGCCGGCCAAATGAGACAGCTTTGGATCGGCGCGGCCATCCTGGGGATGACGCTGCTCAATTTCTTCCAGTTTCCCGGGCACACCTGGCTGCAACAGGACTCACAGATTTACGCGCCCATCCTGGAACACATGTGGGATCCCGCCGCGCTGCAAAAAGACATCGTGGCGCGGCATCCGCACGTGGCCTTTACGCTATATGACGAGGTAGCCGTCGCGTTGCGCCGTGTTACGGGCCTCGATTTCCAACACGTGCTTCAGGCCGAGCAGTTCCTGACACGCGCGCTTGGAATCTGGGGCGTCTACCTGATTGCCGCCGCGCTGGGTCTTTCCGACTTGCTGGCTCTGCTTACGGCGTCCGTCTTCGCGTTGGACGCGTACATTGTTGGCCCAGCCGTGCTGGTGTTTGAATACGAGCCAACGCCGCGCGCCTTCGCCGTGCCGCTCTTGTTTCTCGCGATGGGCCTCGCCGCGCGAGAGCGTTTCCTCGGTGCGGCCATTGCGGCGTCGGTGGCCTTTCTGATGCATCCGCCAACCGCTGTTCCCTTCTGGATTGTGTATCTCGCCCTCGTCTTTTGGCCGCCCGAACGTCGCAAACGGGCGGCGCTGTGGGTGATCGTCGCTGCAGTCGTCGTGCTGTACGCGGCCTCGCGCTCACAGTCGGCGAGCGGCCAGGCGCAGACACTCTTCTCCACCGTCGGCCCGCACCAGGAGGAGCTGCAGCGCTTGCGCGCTTCCTATAACTGGGTTTCGACCTGGTGGCAACAGTACCTGGTGCACTACCTGATGCTTTACGCCGCAACCGTAATCGCTTCGTGGCGGCTGTGGAAGAATACACCACGCGCTCTGCGCTTCTTTTTCCTGGGATTGCCGTTGATCGGCATGGTGAGCGTGCCGGTGTCGTATCTACTTCTCGAGCGCCTGCACTGGGCGCTGATCCCGGAGTTTCAGCCCACGCGCGCGCTGCTATTTGTGACAGCAGTCGCAATGCTCTTGGGCGCCGCGGCTGCCTGCCACGCCGTAGCTAAGAAGCGCTACGTCGAAGCGGTCGCGTGGCTGGCGCTGGCGTTCCTGCCACCCACGAATACGGTGATCGAGTGGCCGTCTTGGAATCGCGTAGGAGTGGTGCTCGTTCTGGCGCTGCTCACTGTCGCGGCCATCCGGGCGTTGCAATTGAGTGCCCGCTGGGGGAGGCTGGCTGCTCTCGCCGCGATCCTCACGCCGCTCTTTCTGATTCCCAATTGGGGCAAGGTGGAGAACTACCCTGCATTGCACACGCCAGAGCTGGAACAACTCTCTCGGTGGGCCCGGACCTCAACGCCGCGGGATGCCGTTTTTCTATTTGCTGACGCCGGCCGGGATCTCGCGCCGGGAATCTTTCGTGGCGAAGCGGTCCGTGCGATCTACGTGGACTGGAAATCCGGCGGTCAAGTCAACTTCTTTAAGGATCTGGGCGAAGAGTGGTGGTCGCGCTGGCAGCAGACCCTGGCCCAGCCATTCGACCCACGCGATGTCGCCCGATATCGTGCGCTTGGGATTGACTATATCGTCGTGAATCCCAAAAACCGTCTGCCGGCGGCGACGCCTACGTTTGAAGATGCGCGATACGTGGTTTACAAACTGTAGCCCGGTCCGCTACTGGATTGCCACGTGCACCTTCGTCGTGAATCCCCCGATGTTCAACACAAGCGGCACTGCTGATCCCGATTCGCCCGCCGGCAACTGAACCTTGATCTCCAACATGCCCGCAATGACGTTAGGCTCGGCCCCGTAGGAAGGCAGGTTCGCATTCATTCCGCCGACGGTCACGGCGACTGGCAGCGCAGGTTTGGGATATGGGGCAGTGGCGGCAATCTTGCCGTCAACTCCCGGCGGGTTGGTCTGCCCGCCGCCCGTCGCATAGACCGCAATGACCGATCCGTGCGGCGCCGGGTTCGCGGTTGAGTTCACCTTCAAGTTCTGATTGATCACCATGAAAATACCTGGCGACGCTGCTGCCACGGGCACTGATCGCGGACTGGTCTGGGCCCCGCCCGCCTTCACCACCATGCTGGTTGATGTTTTTCCCGCGATCTCGTACGGCGTGACGAGATTGATCTGGGTTGAGGCTGTATAGAGTATCGGCGCGGCGTGGCCGTCGAACGTGACGTGAGCGCCGGCGGTGAAACCCGAACCGATTAACGTCACCACCTCGCCGGGCGAGATCGCGCCGGTTGCGTAACTCGCCGCGTTTTCCACGCGCGTCACGGCCAGCACCGCCCCCGGAACATTGGCCTGACCGGAATCTACCTGCACCATGAGCGACGACTCGCTCACCGCTTCAAAATCCGAACCTTGCAGTTGCGTGATTTGATGCAGCACATCGTTGTCCCAGCGATCGTCCGGCGCACCGGAGAGGTACCAGGAAGAGCCGTTGTCCGCCAGAATCATTCCGTACTTCTGCAGCGCACGCAGGATCACTTGCAACGGCTGCGCGAACCCGGAAATATCGAAGTTTGCCTTCAACCGGAAGCGCTGGCCCATGGGTGGGAAGTTGGTGGCAGTTAGATTTGAAGCCTCATGACGCGCTGGCCATATGTAGGTGTTGCGCGTTTGCGGGGCTGTGAAGCGAATTGCGTGCAAGACTTCGCCGGCAGCGACCTCGTCGTATCGCACAAGGCCTGGGAAAATAGGCAGGCCCGCGGCGTCAGCCGAAGTCCAGCCCGCCGGCCGAAGCGCGTTCGACTTCAAGTGAAAGATGGCGCCGGAGCCGGCTTGCCAGCTACCATCCAGCTGCGGATAGGAAGACCACGTCTCGTACAGAATGCAGTTGTCGTGATCGATCACCAACACGTGGCGATCGCCGTTGCTTTGCGCACCGCCTTCAATGGGCACGTTCGAGGGAATCGGATAGGGCCCTGGGTCGCTTTCGTCACTGTACTGGAAGGTGACGCTGACCTTCGGCTGTGTACCAGGCACAGTTATGAAGGGAATGCCAATCGGTTCACCTGCATAGAGACCCGAACCGAAATCGGGGTGAGCGGGCGCACTCGCGCCGATGGTCGTGACGTACTGGTTTGAGTTCGGATCGACGGGAAGCTTGTCGACGGGCGTGTTCCAAACGTTGTTGGAAGGAAATACTTCGCAGCTGCCGATTTGCGGCTGCCCTCTTACCGCGAGCGCCGTAGCGAGTGTGGCGAATATGACACCGCCGGAGCGGGGACCCATTCGCCTCCTATTTTATGACGCGGACCGCTGCCGCGTCGCGCCTCTAGCGAACCGATGCCACCGTCGCCGAGCCAACCTGGCTGAAGTCCGCCGACACCGACAAGGGTTTGCCGGGTTCAACGATGATGTCGCCCGTCCATGTGCCGGCGCCGCTAATCTGCACCGTGTACGTTCCGGGCAACAGCTTGGTCACAACAGGCGTTTTCCCTGCGGGCTGTCCCCAGAACGAAACCGTGGCTCCCACCGGCGTCGAACTGATCGTCACCGGCACCATGGCTGTAACGGAAGGCGCGGATTCGGGCGGTGCAGCCTTGGCAGTCTCCGTCGCAGCCTCGTCCTCCTGCTTCACGTGTTTTCCGGTCCTGGCTTCGAGCACCGGCGCAATCGCCTGATACTCAGTCCTCCAGATTTCGAAGATGGCCGCTTCACCGGTGCCGCCATCGCCCTTGAATGCGATAGTCAGCAGTCTCCCCTGCTTCTTTCCAAATTTCGGAACCCAACTGAAAGCGACGGCCATGTGCGACTTTACGCCGGGCCTGTCGCTGATTTCGAGCGTGGTGATGCGTTCATACGGCAGCTTGAACGAGCCACCATCGTAATCGAAGCGCAGCTCTCTGGCGTCTCCCAGATTCAGGGAGCCCTCAGTGCCGTTCGGAACGGCCGCCGAGCCGCTGACATAAATCGCGTGCGGGTTGGGCACCGAGCCCGAAAGCGCAACGCCAAACAACACGAGTGAGGCAACCAGTGCGGTGTGTTTCATGACTACAAGGTTGAGCCTTACCACGCGGCGATTCAATCCGCCAAAGGTTAGCATCCTGTGGTGGTATGCCGAAGGTTAACGCCACTCCACCGTCTTGCCCGGCTCGAGCGTCCACACCTCAGTCGCCGGAAGATCGCGGATCAGCTCCGCAAGCTGTTGCGGCGTGCCGGTCAGCGGAGGGAAAGTGCCAAAGTGCATGGGGATTACTTTCTTCGTTTTCAGCATCCGGCAGGCTACCGCCGCTTCGCGCGGGCTCATGGTGAACAGGTCGCCGATGGGCAGGAATGCCAGCTCGGGGTGGTAGAGCTGCTCGATGAGTTGCATGTCGGTGAAGACGTTGGTGTCGCCGGCGAAATAGAGACAGCGGCCATCCGCGAATCGCAGCACATAACCCGCCGCCTCGCCGCCGTAAACAATCTTTCCGTCATCGAGGATGCCGCAACTGTGGACGGCATGCGTCATGGTGACAGTCACCGGCCCGACTCTCTGCGAGCCGCCCTTGTTCATAGCGGATGTGTTCTTGACGCCTTTGCTTTCGAGCCAAACACAGATCTCGTAGATTGCCACCACCTGCGGCGAAAATTTCTCGGCCAGAGGGATGGCGTCGTGCACATGATCGAAATGGCCGTGCGTGATCAGCATCGCATCCACGCGCGAGATCTGATGGCCCGCGGGATACTTGGGGTTGCCCTCAGTCCACGGGTCCATCAGTAAGACCTCGCCCGATGGCAACTGGAATTGAAAAGTCCCGTGTCCAAGCCAGGTAATTTGCATAGCGACAACTATCTTAGCGGAGGGCCTTTGCTAGATCGTCATTTTCCTTCCGGCACAAACTCCAAGGTGCTTGCCGCCTCCACTTTTCGGAACTGCATGGGGAAGCTCGTGCCGTTGTAATAAGCGTCCCACTGGTCTTTGTAGTGACGCGAGAGCACGTGTCCGGATTCGCCGATCGGCAGATTCATCAGTGAGCGGTCCCAATCGCCCAGGTCCGCGTTCATCCGCATGGAGGGACCTAGCCGCTGCGTGGTCTGCTTCACCGACGTGGACGAGCCACTCATCCACACCGGGCCGACGTCGAAGTACTGCGCGACCAGCGGCAGGCGATGGCCGATCGGATGGGCAATGGTCAGCTCCAGGTAAGCGCCGTAAGTCCATTTCTTGACGTCCGGGCCCTGCATGCGGCGCCCCTCATCCACCGCATCGGCGAAGTTTTGGAGCAAAGCATCGTCATAATCGCGAAACCAGCCCGCCGGCCGCGCACGCAGCAGGTTCTCAATCACTGCCGGCGCAATCTGGATTTCATAGGCCGCACCTTTGCCCGGCGATGCCACTTCTGCCACGGCTCGGCGGAGATGCCGGTACATCAGCGAGATCAGCAGCGGCTCGGGCCGGTCTTTATCCATTTGGCCGTTCCAAGTGCGCAACAGCGTGATGGCGTCCGCCAAGTCGCGGTGCCCGCCGCGGCGGTCATACGCTCGAACCACGGCTCCCCCGAGGTGCCGGCTGAACCCCGAGTACACATCCTTCTGCACGGCGAGCGTGTCTTCGGGACGCAAGCCGTTACGTCCCGTCAGCATGTCGCGGATCTGCTTGGAACGGTATTGCGGCGCGAAGATACCGTTCACAGAATACGGGTAGTCAGGCGGGAACGGATTCTGGTTGGCCGTGACGATTAACCCATCCGCTGGATTGAAAGATGTGGGCAACTGATCGAAGGGAATGAAGCCCTGCCATTCAAAGTTGCCGGACGCGCCATCCACCGGCACGTCGCCGGCAAATCCCTTGCGGATCGGCAACCTGCCGCTCGCGTGATAGCCGATGTTGCCGTCCACGTCGCCGTATACGAAATTCTGCGCCGGTCCCGGAAAACGCGAGACTGCCTTTGTGAATTCGTACCAGTTGCGCGCCCGATTCACGTCGAGAAATGGAAACTGAAAAGTCCCCGGCTCCGCCGCCGTCCAGCGCAGCGCCAGGCGCTGCTTGCCCTCCGCCCGCACCGGACCGTGCACCGTCACCCAGTTAATCAGTTCGACTGGCCGGCCGTTCTTCACCGGAATCAGCTCGCGCTCCTGCCGCGCTTGCATCACTTGGCCCCGGAATTCATACCTCCCCGTGCGGTCGTCGAACTTCTCGATGTACAGATCCTGAACGTCGTAGTGCATGTTGGTGAGGCCCCAGGCGATCCGCTCGTTGTGGCCCACTATCACTCCCGGAACACCGGGCAGCGACACGCCTGCCACATTCAGGCCGGGCGCTTGCAAGTGCACCAGATACCAGATGCCGGGAATCGAAAACTCGAGATGCATGTCGTTCGAGACCAGCGGTTTTCCCGACGCCGTGTGCGACCCGGCGACAACCCACGCGTTCGATCCCGGCTGTGTTTCCGCGCCCACCGGCTGGAGAATACCCGGCGGCATTTCCCGGCCAGTGCGTGCGGGAAACAGGAAGTCAACCTTCGCGCGATCCCCGCCCTCCAGCATTTGCGCCTTCAGCAGATCGTCCGGATAAGATGTCGTCAGATCGCGGAACATGTATAGCCCAATCAGAATCGTGTCCACCACGCTCCAGGGCAACGGATCGTAGCCGAGCAGAGTGAATTCCAGCGGCAGCCGCCTCCGGTGTGAATCCAGGTAGGCATTCACCCCGCGTGCGTAAGCCACGAACACCGCGCGGTCGCCCGCTGGGAGCGTCATAACGGCGTCTTCAGCAATGCGTCGCATGCGAAGCCGGCGCGATTCTTCATCCAGCTCCAGCGCTGCCGCACCCACGATCTCGCACAGATCCCCCGCCGCTCTCCGGCGCAGCGCATCCATCTGCCACATCCGCTCCTGCGCCGTCAGGTAGCCCTGCGCAAATAGCAAATCGTCCTGATTTGCCGCCGCTATGTGCGGCTCTCCCAGACGGTCGAATGAAACGGTGACCTTCTGCTCGACGCCGGCCGCGATCGTCCCGGAAGTCTGAGGCAACGGCCGCCAGGCAACCCACCAAACCCCGAGGCTGATGAGCACCACCAGAACCGCGAGGGCTCTGTTGACGTACCGGACAAGCCGATTCAATCGCACGGCACCAATTGTATCCAAGAGCACTTTGGGGATTTCGGGGAGGACTGGCGGAACGGCGAGACGGTCTATTCGAGAACTATCGTCGCCGGAGCTCCATTTGGTCTCCAGCCTTCCCAACTCTCTGATCCCCGGTTGCTATATTTGAAAAGCCGATTCCACTCGGCCGCATGAGTGAGCACTACGGCTTTCGCCTTCTTTCGCTGCTGGTGATCCTGGGAGTCAACGCATTCTTCGCCGCGGCTGAAGTGTCTCTTGTTTCCGTGCGCGAATCCCGTCTCAGGCAGTTGGCCGAGGAGGGCCAAGCGGGTGCGCAGGCGGCGCTCAATCTGTTGTCGAATCCTGAGCGGCTGCTATCGGTGACCCAGATCGGCGTGACACTGGCGAGCCTCGGACTCGGCTGGGCAGGGCAGGGCACACTCTACTCCCTCATCCTGGCAGCCTTTCAGCCAGCCATCACACCCGCCACCGCTAGCGTTTTCCACGCCACCAGTTTCGTGCTGGGCTTCCTCGTGATGACGTACTTTCACGTTGTCATCGGCGAGGTGGGTCCCAAGAACCTCGCCATCGAGCGCGCCGATCGGCTGGCGGTGATTGTGGCGCCGGCCCTGCTGCTCTTCTACCGCATCTCTGAACCCTTCGTTTGGATCATCGAAAAATCCAGTGCGGCATTTACGCGCGCTCTGGGCGTGGGTTCGCGCGTGCGAGGCGGCGGCCATTCGGCCGAAGAACTCAAGTTGATCGTCAGCTCGAGCCGCGGCTTCGGCCACCTGCCCGAGATGCAGGAAGATCTCATTCACAACGTGCTCGACCTGGAGAATCTCGCGGTACGCGAGATCATGGTGCCGCGCAACGACATCGTTTCAGCGCCGGTCGACGCCACACTCGACCAGGTGCTCGCCGTGATGATCGAGGGAAAGCATTCCCGGCTGCCGGTTTATCAAGATAAGCCCGAGCAGATCGTCGGCATTTTGTTTTACAAGGATCTCCTGCCGGTGTGGGAGGAGCGCCGCGCCGCCATCCGTCTCGGGCGCCCTCCGCGCGTCTTCCGCGTGCGCCGGCTGATGCGCCAGTATCTGGTGGTTCCCGAGACCAAGCCGGTTTCGCAAATGCTCGTGGAATTCCGGCAAGGGCACTCCCACATGGCAATGGTCGTGGACGAATTCGGCACCATTGTTGGCCTGCTTACCGTCGAAGATGTGCTCGAGCAGATCGTCGGCGAGATTGCCGACGAATACGATGAACAGAGTGCACCGGCAGCAGCCGACGCCGACGACCTCGAACTCGAAGGCACCACCAAGATCCGCGACCTCGAGACACAGTACGGCATCGAGTTGCCCGTCAACGGCGGCTTCGAAACCCTGGCAGGCTTTCTGCTGATGCGGCTCGGCAGCATTCCCACTGCCGGGCAAAGCGTGGAGCATGACGGCCGGCGTTACACCGTCCTGGAAATGGACCGCAACCGCATCGCCAAGGTGCGTGTGGAAAAACTGGAGGCGTAGTTTTGTAGCGCAGGGGCAGGCGGTTTTTGGGGCATCCGCGGGTTTGGCTGGGCGATAAAATCGTGACCATGAGCCTCCTCGAAGTGATCGCCTGCTCCGTTGACGATGCTGTTGCCGCCCAGCGCGGGGGCGCTCATCGCCTGGAAATCGTCCGCAACCTCGACGTCGGCGGCCTCACACCATCCGTCTCCCTGGTGCGTGACATCATGGGCGCCGTCACTATTCCCGTGCGCGTGATGCTGCGGGAGAACGCGGGCTATGAGACCTCCGGCGAGGAAGAAATTCAAAACCTCTGCTCCACGGCGCGCCAGTTTGCCGCGATGCGCGTGGACGGCCTTGTTCTTGGCTTTCTGCGCGGCCGCCAACTCGACCTGCCACTCACGCAGCGTATTCTGCAACACGCCCCCAGCGTGAAGGCCACCTTCCATCGCGCATTCGAGGAATTGCCCGATCCCGAGGCCGCAATCGCCGCCCTCAAGGCCGTCCCGCAACTCGATCACATCCTGACCAGCGGTGCTGCTGCCCACCTCGACCGATTGGCCCACCTCGCCGCGCCGGAACTCCAGATTCTTGCCGGCGGCGGTGTCACGCCGGAACTGATCCGGACTCTTCTCAAGACCACCGCCATTCGTGAGTTTCACGTAGGCCGTGCCGCCCGTCACGGTCATGACATCCACCAGCCCGTCGACGCGGAGCGAGTATGCGCGCTAGTCGATCTGTTAGCGGGCTAATCGTCCCATTCAGACCCTTTTGCCTTCCGTCTTTTGCCCTTTGCCTTTTGCCTTTGGTTTATGATGGGGCCATGCTGGGCATTGACCCGCGCGCCGCTCGATACACCTGGACCGCGGTCGCAATTCTCCTTCTGATCGCGACGGTCTATGTGGTCCGCAAGACCCTGTTCGTCTTCATCGTCGCCTTGCTGTTCGCTTACCTGCTCTCGCCGCTCGTCGATTTGCTCGACCGCATGCTGCCCGCCAGCCGCACGCGCACGCCGGCCTTGGTGATCGCATACATCATCGTCATCGGCGGTCTGGTTTACGGTGCGGTAAGTCTCGGCTCGCGGATTGCCGATGAGGCCACCAATCTCGCCACCCGATTCAGCCAGTTGAGTGGGCCCGAGCGTGTGGCCAGCACCAACCAGCCCTACATCGACCGCGCCATCGATCTCATACAGTCGCAAATCCGCCAGCACGCCGGTGACATCGCCGCGTTTCTTCCACGCTTCGGCCTGCGCGCCCTCTCTGCCGCCGGCGATCTGGTGTACGTCATCATTGTCCCCATCCTGAGCTTTTTCTTTTTAAAGGATGGCCGCGCCATGTGGGCGGCGCTGCTCGAGCTGGTCACAGTTGGTGCGCCGCGCGCTCTCGTCGAGGACATTGCCCGCGACACCAACGTGCTGCTGGCGCAATACATGCGCGCGCTCGCCGTGCTGAGCCTGTTTACGTTGGCGTTTTTCGGCTTCTACTTCTCTGTGACGCACGTCCCTTATGCGCTTCTGCTGGCCGCTGTGGCCGGTCTCTTGGAGTTCATTCCCATGGTAGGTCCGCTGACTGCAGCGGTGATCGTGCTAGCGGTATCCGGCTTTAGCGGCTATCCGCACATTGTCTGGATCCTGGCCTTCCTCGGCATCTACCGCTTGTTCCAGGATTACGTGCTTTCCCCGCGCCTGATGAGCCACGGGATGGAATTGCATCCCCTGCTCGTGGTGTTCGGCGTTTTCGCCGGCGGCGAGCTCGGCGGCGTCGCCGGAACATTTCTCTCCGTTCCTGTGCTGGCGCTGATCCGCATTTTGTATAAGCGTCTCGAGCGGACGCGGGCCCCAGTGGAACTGACCGGGGTTGGCCCGTGATGCCCTGGTGGCGGGCGCTCGCCGGACTGCTGCTCGCCACCCCCGCCTTCACTCACGTGATGAGCATGAGCACGGGTGATCTGAAGATCGACGGACGCCGCGCTCACTATGAGCTGCGCATGCCGCTCTACGAGATGTCGCACGTGGCGAATGCCGAGCAGACGCTTCTGGATCACATCCGGTTTTCCAGCGCCGGCGGCTCCGCAAAACTCATCCGAAAGGACTGCAAGGCCGACGCGGCACAGGCAACGTACTTCTGTAGCGCGGACTACGAATTTCCCGAGCCTGTTGACAAGCTGGACGTTGAATGCACCTTCCACGCCGTCACCGTTCCCAATCACGTGCACCTTCTCCGCGCCGTGATGGGCGAGCGGCGTGATCAGGCGATCTTCGACCTTTCCTTCTCCAGAGCCACGCTGCGTTTCCGGCCGCCCACTCCCACCGAGATCGCGATCACGGAATGCGGCGCCGGGATCATGCGCGCAGCCGGCAGTGTCGTGCCTGTGCTGTTCCTCGCGAGCCTTGTGCTGGCGGCGCGCAGCCGCGCCGAACTTGCGGCCATCACGGGAATGTTTTTTGCAGGACAGATCGCGTCGGTGCTGGTCGTAGCTCGCACCAGCTGGCAGCCGGCGCCGCGATTTGTAGAAGCCGCCACTGCATTGACGCTCGCTTATCTGGCCGTCGAGATTCTCTTGCTCCCCGGCGCCCGCGGACGCTGGGCCATCGCCAGTTTGCTCGGAGGTTTCCACGGCCTGTACTTTCTTTTGTTCCTTCAAAACACCGGATATTCGCCCGGATTCGTGCTCCTCGGCGCCGCGCTCGCCCAGTTGACCCTCATCGCCCTGTTCGCCCTGATCTTCTCCCGCATCGCCCGCTTCGCCGCCGCACTGCGACCCGTGCAGGTGTCTGCGTCGGCACTGCTAGTGGTGGGGATGGTATGGTTCTTTCTGCGGCTGAGAAGCTGAGGCGGTATCCTGAGTCTTGCTTTTCGCTACCCCGCGCCAAGCGTCAATTTTTGAACCGGTCGATCTTAATTCAGTGACTTTCGCGACGACTTGTTTCTAAGTAGGCGATAATCCAATTAAGCCACTGGCGGATTAGCTGGAATTGGCACCGGCGAAAATCACACCTTTCTTCAGGAGGTTTGACAAAGTTATGCGCAATTTGGATGTGGATCAAAAGCAGGCATCGCGGCGCGGCGTAAGCAAGTTTCTGCACTGCGGCTTGCTCCTCTCCTGCATGCTCTCGGCCGTGAGCGCGACTCCCTTGCATTGGCAATTCAACGGCGTAACTTTTAACGACGGCGGCCAAGCTTTCGGTGGCTTCGACTTCGACTCAAGCAGCGACAGTTATTCCAACATCAACATCACGACGACCGCGGGAAAGCTGCTACAGGGTGGCTATTACAGCTCCGCCGCCCCGTATCCGAACCCCACGGCGAACACCAGCTTTAACGGCGTTTCCACTGTGCCCGTTTTCGTCGGATCGACCCTGGCGCTCTCACTCTCATTTGCGTCGCCCTTGACCTCCGGTGGAGGCACACTATCTTTCGGCGGCGCGGCCTCGGAATCGGTTTGCGCCAACCCGACGTGCGCTATGTTTAACCCGCAGCGGACGATCACCAGTGGTACGGTATCGGCCGTAGCGTCGACTACGCCGAAACGGTGGTTTATCAATGGCGTGGTGCTCTCCGATGGCACTCAAGTTTTCGGTTCTTTCATTTACGACATCAACTCGAAAACCTATTCCTCCATCTCGGTCACGACTACCGCCGGACCTGTTGTGCCGAGCACGAGCTACTTTGTACAGGCCGCCGCTGGTTCGATAGCCTCGCTCAGCCTGGTCTCCTCCTCGGTCATTGTTCCCTCGAGTACGACCGTATTGTCGCTGAACTTTCAATCGGGACTGGGCAACTCCGGGGGCACTGTCCTGATTACAGGCGCGGTGGAAGGAACATGCACCAACGCGAATTGCAGCACGAGCAACACGCTACGAACCGCGGTCGTTACTGGTTTCGTTTCGACCACTCCGGTGCCTGGTGACAACCTGATTCTTCCGCAAATCGCCGACGGCGGCGGTTTCCTGACGGAACTCATCATCACCAACCCGACCGGTGCGCCCATCACGTGCCGGCTGACGTTCTGGCAGGATATCGGCACCCCCCTGCTGCTTTCGCTGAACGCGGCCGGCCCCTTGCCTTCTTATGTAGTGATGGTTCCCGGGCACGGTACGCAATTTCTCTCTACACCTGGAACGGGCCCTGGTGTGGCAGGATGGGGTCTGGCGGAAAATGTCGCACAGCTCGGTGTCATTGCGACGTTCCGCCGGAAAGTCAACGGTCTGGAATCGGAAGCGACCGTTGAGGCCATTCCCGCAACCGCCGGCTTTGCCATGGCGTTCGACGAAACTCCCGGCTTCGATACCGGATTTGCGCTCGCCAACGTGAGCGCTTACGACACTGTGATCGAGAACCTGTACTTTTACGATACGACCGGTGCGCTCATTTTCAGCGATTCGACCCGCATCCTGGGGCCGCATCAGCACGAGTCGTTCTTGTTCAGTGACCGCTACGGCGCTCAAATCGCGGGCAAGCGTGGCACGGTCCGGGTCTACTACGGAGTCCAGGGCAATCCCGCCAATGGCACTGTGGGACTAACCGGGCTGGGACTCCGCGTCAACCCAGGCGGAACGTTCACATCGCTGCCCATCACTACGAGTGACTCGACGGAATAGAGAGTGAGCTCCGAATTACTCACTCCGGTTCCACTATTTCGAAGCTTGATAAGATTCCATTAATGAACCGAGCGTTTCTTTCGCTGCTGTCTGCATTTTTTGTCGCAGTGCCGGTCCTCGCCCTTTCGCCCCAGGAATACGGCACAGGCGCGGGACAGGCATCGGGAGCTACTCCGCCATCTGGCACGGGATCCGTCACCGTCGAGGAGAATGTCCCTTATGGCTCTAAAAACGGTCCCGAGTTGCGCCTCGATGTGTATGAACCCGCCGGCCACACTCAGGGCCATTCCGCGGTAGTTCTCATCCACGGAGGTGGATGGACAAGTCTGGACAAGAGCACTATGCGCGGCATGGGGCAATTTCTCGCGCGTTCCGGATTTGTCGCCTTCGCCGTGGATTATCGTCTGCTGCAAGGGAACGAGAACCGCTGGCCGGCGCAACTCGATGATGTGCAGCGTGCGGTGCGTTGGGTACGGGCGAACGCTGCAAAGTGTGGCGTCAACCCGGAACGCATCGGTGCCTTCGGACACTCGGCCGGCGCGCAATTGGCCGCGCTGCTGGGTATGGAGGACACGCGAGACAATTCCGATCCCGCCCTCGCGGCATATTCCAGCAAAGTGCAAGCCGTGGTGGATGTCAGCGGTCCCACCGATCTCACCACCGATCACGATGGCGATGGCGCCGCATTTCTGACCCATTTTCTGGGCACAGATTACTCGAAAGACCCGAAGGTGTGGCGTGATGCATCGCCCGCCTTTCAGGTCGCAAAAGGAGATGCGCCGTTCCTGATTGTCCACGGCGTGGAAGATCAAAACGTCCCCATCGCGCAAGCACAGGAACTGTTTCAGAAGCTCCAGTCCGCCGGAGTTCCCGCGTCGTTCATTAAGGTAAATGACGTCCACACATTCCGGACTCCCGAAGCTCGTCGCGAACTGGCCCTCCAGACGCTGGCCTTCTTCAATCGGTATTTGGTGGATACGCGGTAATCGCGATCTCCGCAGGGCGCGCCGGCTCACCGGCTGAGCAGTGGACCGATACGTCCTCGAAAGGAAACTCGCGCTGCTCGATACGCCGCGGGCGACACCGTTCCGGCCGTGCCACTTCGACGCGGTGCTTCTTCACCGAATGGTAGTGGCGAAGCGTCTCACATCTATAACAACCGCGCCATCACTTTAGGGAATCTTGTCCGGTCAACAGACGCGGGCTAGAATCGAGTCGCGAATGCTCATTAGGTTGATCGAGTGGATCCTCGAGCTGATTCTCAACTTTCGCATGGCCGAGAAAAACCTGCGAACTGCGATGAATCAGCACAATGCCGGGCCCCAGGTGTCGATCATGCAAGCGTTCATTAGGGGGGAATATCAGCAGGCCCTCGCCATCAGCGCGGCCGCGCAGCACGGCGTCAACGTTGGAGTTTTTGATGGCGCGTTGCTCATGCAAATCGGTCGACTGAACGAAGCCGAGCGGATGATCTCACAGGCACTGACGAGTGAGACCGAGCCAAGGTCTACAGCTTTAGCGCACTGTTGTCTGGGAGAGGTGTATTTGTTCCAACCCCAATATGACAAGGCGCTTTCTTGTTACAACAGCGCTCTAACTCTCTGGCCGGAACGCGGCGGGACTTACCGGGCGATTGCGGAGATAGGCTTGCGTCGCGGCGAAGACCCCTCCGTGGTGCTGCAATGGGCGCGTCTGGCAGTAGAGAAAGAAAAAGCCAGCCAGGGCATCGTACCCATGACGAAGGTGGCCAACCTCAGCGCGGAGCTCGCGACGCTGGCCTGGGCCGTGGCCGCCTCGTCTCGCAACGCTCCCGAAGTGGACAGTCTGGTAGCCGAGGCCGGCAGCTTCTGTGCTGGTATTCCGGTCTCCTCAATTGCGCAGGTGCACGTTTACAGCGCGATGGCCTATGCGGCGCTGGGCGATGATGCGAAACGCGCGCAGCACTTTGACGCGGCGGCACGCATCGACCCGAACGGTGCTTGGGGCAGGGAAGCACAACAGCAGGCGGTCGGGGCGCCAGCACATTAACTTTCGTCAGTATTTAAAGTCCTCCCCGCAACTTCATCCCGCGCCCCGCGTTTAATAAGATGGTTCTATGCGGCGAAGCCTTCTCTTCGCGTTTGTCGTGGTGCTGTCCCTGGCGGCCGGCCGGCAGGCTTCTCAATTCTCCGTTCCGCTTTCTAACGATCAGAAGATCGGGCACGCGCTTAACCGCCTCACCTTTGGCCCGCGGCCGGACGATTTCACACAAGTCCAAAAGCTCGGGCTCAAGAAGTGGATCGATATCCAGCTTCATCCCGACCACATCGCGGAAAATCCCGTCCTCCAAACCAAGCTCGCGCCGTTCGACACCCTCCGCATGACGCCCCTCGAGCTGGCGTGGCGCTATCCACCGCCACAATTGATCAAGGATATGGTGGCTGGCAAGGTCCCGTATCCCAAGGATCCCGAGACGCGGATGATGATCGACAGAGCCGCGCAGCGCCTCAAGAACAAACAAGGGAAAGACGACGAGAAACCCACGCTGGAGAATGCAGGCCTCGCCGACGACCAGCAGCGCGCGCTGCGCCGCGGCACGCCGCAGGAGAAGCTTAAGGTTTTTGACGATCTGCTGGACGAGCAAAAAGACGAAGTGCTGGAAGCCATGCCGCAGGGCGCGCGCATCGGCCTATTCAGCGTTGCGCCGCCTGATCTGCGCCGCCGCATCCAGAAAGTCGGTGGTCCGCAGTTCGTCATCACGCAGGACCTGATGGAAGCCAAGCTGCTCCGCGCCATCTACAGCAACCGCCAGCTCGAAGAAGTCCTCACCGATTTCTGGTACAACCACTTCAACGTTTTCCTTGATAAGGGCGCCGACCGCTACCTCGTCGGTTCCTACGAGCGTGACGATATCCGCCCACATGTGTTGGGCAAGTTCCACGACCTGCTGCTGGCAACCGCCGAAAGTCCGGCCATGTTGTTCTACCTGGATAACGTGGAGTCGGTCGATCCCGTTGCCGCCGCGCTGTCACAGGGCCCGCGTCGCGCAGGCCAGCCCGCCAAGTCGCGCAAGGGACTCAATGAAAACTACGCGCGCGAGCTCATGGAGCTGCACACGCTCGGCGTGGACGGCGGATACACGCAGCGTGACGTCACCGAAGTGGCGCGCTGCTTCACCGGCTGGAGCATCAAGGCTCCCCGCGAGGGTGCCGGCTTCATTTTCCGCGAAAAGCTGCATGATAACGGCCCCAAGATCGTGCTGGGACACCGCATTCCTCCGGGCGGCGGAATCCAGGACGGCCTGAAAGTTCTCGATATTCTCGCGCACCATCCTTCCACCGCGCGCTTCATCTCGCGCAAGCTGGCCATGCGGTTTGTCGCCGATGAGCCGCCGCCGTCGCTGATCGCGAAAATGGCGCGCACCTTCCGCGAAAAAGACGGCGACCTGCGCGCGGTCATGCAGAACATGCTCGCGTCGCCTGAGTTCTGGTCGCAGGGAGCCTATCGCGCCAAATTGAAATCGCCACTCGAAATGGTGGCCAGCTCCGTGCGCGCGCTTGGAGCTGATGTGGATTTCAGCTTTGCCCTCAGCCAGCAGCTCGTGCAGCTCGGCCAGCCGCTCTACCGCAAACAGGAACCCACGGGTTACACCAACGCCGGCCAGGATTGGATGAACTCGGCGTCGCTCCTGGCTCGAATGAATTTCGCCATTGCTCTCGCGGGCAATCGCATTCCCGGCGTCAAGGTGGATGCGGCGCGTTTCGGCGATGCGCCCGATACGGATCAGATCGCCGTCGCCCTGATGCTGACTGGTCTTTCAGATGACGCTCGCGCGGCCATTCAGGCAGGACTTGACGCGCAGGCGGACCCGGAGAACAGCAAGCCCAAGCGGCCGGCCGCGCAACAGGTTCCCAAGCCGCTCGTCATCGCCGGGTTGATGCTGGGCTCGCCGGATTTTCAAAGAAGGTGAACCCATGCCGACTCGAAGAATCTTTCTGAGAAACGCCGGTCTCGCCATGGTAGGCGTGGGAAGCGCGCCCGTGTGGCTCCAGCGTGCGCTGTATGCGTCCAACGCACCGACCGCACGCAAGAAAATTTTGGTCGCCATTTTCCAGCGGGGTGCGGCTGACGGTTTGAATGTCGTGGTGCCCCACGGCGAGCAGCGCTATTACGCGATGCGGCCGACCATCGCCGTCCCGCGTCCCTCGAGCGCCGATCCGCAGAATTCCGCCATCGATCTCGATGGTTTCTTCGGTCTGCACCCCGCGCTCGCTCCTCTCAAACCTCTCTATGCGGCGCAGCATCTCGCCATCGTGCACGCGGCGGGCTCGCCCGATCCCACGCGCTCGCATTTCGATGCACAGGACTATATGGAATCCGGGACGCCGGGCCGCAAGGCTACAGATGACGGATGGCTCAACCGCGCCCTTCCACCCGTCGAGGGACAGCCTTCTCCGGTCCGTGCCGTCGCCATGGGCGCCGTGCTGCCGCGTGCCATGCGCGGCCGCAACAACGCTGTCGCCATCGAGAACCTGAACAATTTTCAAGTGCGCAATGACAGTGCGTCGAAAGTGTTTCAGGCCATGTATGCTGGCTCGTCAGACAAGAGTTTGAATGGCACCGGCCGTGAGACGTTCGATGCCGTGAAGCTGTTGCAGTCGATCGAGAAGCAGCCCTACCAGCCGGCGGCGGAATATCCGAACGGCGCGTTCGGCCAGAGCCTGCGGCAGATCGCGCGGCTCATTAAGTCAGACGTCGGCGTCGAAGTGGCGTTTGCCGACATCGGCGGCTGGGATCATCACGTTAACGAGGTCGGCCCGCGCGCTTCCGAAGGCCAGCTCGCGCAACGCCTCGGTGAGCTTGGCGGCAGCCTCAGCGCGTTCTGGAAAGATCTTGGCGATCGCATGGCCGATGTGACTGTCGTGACCATGTCCGAGTTCGGCCGCACCGCGCGCGAAAACGGCAACCGGGGCACCGACCACGGCCACGCCAACGTGATGTTCGTCATGGGCGGCGACGTGCGCGGCGGCAAAGTCTACGGCCAGTGGCCCGGCCTCGCCGATCACCAACTCTACGAAGGCCGCGACCTCGCCCTCACCACCGATTTCCGCGACGTTCTCGGCGAATTGGTGATCACTCATCTCGGCAATCGCGATCTCCGCGAAGTTTTCCCCGGCTACTCGGTCGACCGGCAAAAATTCCGCGGCCTGATCAGCGCCATGTAGCGCAGGGACACGCGCTGTTTGCGGGTACCGGCGGCTGTTAGGTCTGTACATGAAAAAAACCGCGGGTATCCCGCACAACCCGCGGTATCCTCGCGCTACAGCACCGTCACTCAAACCGCAAAGCTTCCATAGGATCGATCCTTGTAGCCCGCAGCGCTGGAATATAGCAGGCGAGTAAAGCCGCCGCGCCCAAGAGGCCCGTCGTTCCGATCATAATCCAGGGCTCAAACATGCTCACTCCTTCGAGCGCGTTTCCGAGGAGTCTGACCATCGGGATCACCGCCAACGCGCCAATCACCGCGCCATACAACGTCAGCCGCAGACCGCCGCCAACCACGTGCATCAGCACGCTTCGTGGCTCCGCCCCCAGCGCCATGCGGATTCCGATCTCCGGCGTCTGTTGCGCCACCGAGTAGCTGATCAGTCCATACAATCCCAGTGCCGCCAGCGCCAGCGCCACCGCCGCGAAGAAACTCAGGATATCCGCCACAAATCGGCGCGGCGCGAGCGACGCCGAAACCAGATCCGCAAGCGTCTTGATGTCATGCACAGGCTGCGCCGGATCGGTATCGTGCACGGCCGCTTGTAAGGCGCCCGACATCGCCGCGGGATCCAGGCTTGTCTTCACCGCCAGCCACATGAAGGGCACCGGCGACTGCTTCAGCGGAACGTAATACATGCCCTTGCTCTCGTCTCCCGAAAGGCTGGAGCGGCGCACATGGTTGACGATGCCCACAATCCGTCTGGTCGTGTCCCACTTGATCTTCTGCCCGATCGGATCTTCGTTTGGCCAGTATTGCCGGGCCAGGTTGGTGTCGATCACCGTAACCGGTTCTGTGCCTAGCCGGTCTTGATCGGTGAATGTGCGCCCGCGCAGGAGCGGTATTCCCATCACGGCGAAGTAGTCGGGCGTAATGCCTGCAAAATTGCCGTGTGGACCGGGATCACCAGGTGCAATCGCGCGCCCCACGATGCCGAACGATGCAGAGGCCTCGCCGCCGCTAAACGGAAGTGGAATGACTGCCGCTGCTTGCATCGCCCCGGGAGTCTGGGCCAGCCGCTTCGTCACTCCATCGATGAAGGCGGCCTGCTTCTCGGAAGAATTGTACTGTGCTTCAGGCAGCGTGAGCTTGGCTGTCAGAACGCCTTCTGGCCTGAATCCGGCGCTTACACGCTCGATCCGCGCGAGTGCGCGCAGGAAAAGACCCGCTCCCACGAGCAATACCACGGCCAGCGCCATCTCCGAAACCACCAGTACACTGCGCAGGTTTCGCCGCCTCGCGCCGGTACCCGAGCGTCCGCCTTCTTTGAGCGCATCAGAACAGCTGATGCGCGTTCCCTGCCACGCGGGGGCCATGGAAAATAGCACTGCCGAAACGAGCGTCACCAGCAGCGCAAATCCAAGCACATGCACATCGAGCGGCACGCTCACGCCTTCTACCGCTCGCTCCGGCGCCAACATTAACAGAGCGCGAACACCCGCCTTCGCAGTCGCGATTCCTAATAGTGCGCCGGCTGCCGCGAGAATCACGCTCTCACCCGCCGTCTGCCGCATAATCTGCCAGCGCGATGCGCCCAGCGCCGTGCGCACGGCGATCTCTCGCGTTCGCGCCGCAGTGCGAGCCAGCATGAGCCCTGCAATATTTGTGCAGACGATGAGCAGCACCAGACCTACGGCGGCCAATAGCACCAGCGTCGGCGTCTTCGTGTCGCCCACCGCAAAATCGGTAAAAGGAACCGCGAACATTCCCCACAGCGAGTCCTGCGCGTACTTGCCGCCCTGCGTGCCGTTCTTGCGGACGTGATCGCTCATCATCTGGATACCGGCGTTGGCCCGCGCCAGGCTGACATTCGACCGGAGCCTGGCAACGCCGGTATAGTTTTCGTTGAAGCGATTGCCTTCGGTGTACTCTTTTGGAGCCAGACCGATGGGCGCCCAAAGATCCACCGCGCGGGGCCAGCGGAATTCCGGATTCATGATGCCGATCACGCGGTACGGCGTTTGATTGAGTTCCACGGTCTTGCCAACCAACGCCGGGTCGCCGCCAAACACGCGCATCCACGCGGCGTAGCTCAGAACGACAACCCGGTTGGCCTTTGGCTGATCCTCTTCGGGACGGAACAGGCGGCCTAGCCGCGGTTTCGCGCCGAACACGTCAAAATATTCCGCGGAAACCACTGCGCCCTGAAGTCTCTCGGGCAGATCCCGGCCCGCATAGTTGAAGTCAGCGTCATTCCAAAGCGCCGCATGCTCAAACAGGGCGCGGTTGTCGCGCACGTCCCCCAGATCCGGCGCCGATGGGCCGATACTCATGAGGTTCAGCTTGTAATAGCGAACCCGAACGGCCACCACGCGCTCGGGGTTCGCGATACCGGCCGGGTGCAGAAGCAATGCATTCACGATGCTGAAAATGCCAGTGTTCGCGCCGATCCCCAGAGCCAGGGCGGCGATAGCTACCGACGCAAATCCCGGGCTGCGCTGGAGGGTGCGTAGGGCAATACGAAGGTCAGAGAGCATGGATTTAATACTGCGGAACTCCGGATAGGTTACACGACTTTCTGCATCTTGATTACATCCGTTCCGGATTCATCGCCCTCCGTCCAGCAGCATATAGGTCACGATTGCGACGGCGGCGTGATTCTTCCGATCGTCGAAAACATCTACTAGCGCGGTTACCAGAGTCTTGCCGATGCGCACAAGTCGCGAGCGTGCGGTAACCTTCCGCCCAGTTACGGGGCGCAAGTAGTTGATCTTCAACTCAACTGTAGTCGCCTTGTGTCCGCGATGCATTAGCGCCATGCCGGCCGCGGCGTCCACGAGCGTTGCCGTGACGCCGCCATGCAATACACCGGACATATTGTGCAGCTCTTTGCGCAAATCGCACGCGATGGTCACGCCATCCTTGTGGTGGCGCAGCACTCGTATGCCAAGGTGCTGGTTGAAATCGATCTCGGCGGGCAAGAAATCATCCTAGCAGGAACGGCCCGGCCGCTTGCCAGATATCGTCCAACACGTTGAGCAGTTCGTGATCGGAATCGAGCAGATGCAATTGGACATTTGGATGAGACGCGGCGAACTCGCGCGAGAGCCGCGATGGCACGACATTATCATGGAGGCCGTGGAAAATCAGGCCAGGCTGCCGGAAGTTCGGGAAATCCTCGTACTGGAGAGCGTCTTCCACCAAACCGTAGCTCAATCTGCGATTCCGCTTTTCTCCGTAGTGATAGACCTCGAGAAACCCGTCCTTCCGCCAGGTTTCCGTGTCAACCGACTCCGACCAGCGCTTCACGAATCCAAACGCCGGCGCCATCAGAACGACTTTCGCGACTTCCGGATGCCGCGTTGCGTAGAGGGCGGCCAAATAGCCTCCCATACTCGAACCTATTAAAGACACCGATTCGCCGGCCGTTAGATTCTCGATCACCTTGAGCTGACCGGTGATGGTCAAGTGTTCGAAGTCCCCCGCGGCGAGGTCCGGCACCTCCAGCGATCGGATCCGGTCGCGAAAGAATCCCGCTTTTTTGGAACTCGGGCCTGAGGCAAAGCCGTGAAAGTAGAGGTGACGCACTGGCGAACCCCATTATCCCCTGTATCTAACAGAAAACAATAGAAATCTAAAATAGTGTTAAGAGGTGGTTGCGCTCGGCGGCTTGTTTTGGTATTCTGCTCGGTGCCGCCAAAATTTAGGATCTCGCGGGAATAGGGAGTGGGCCGGGGGTTGCCCAAACGCGGCGGCAGGTGCTATAGTAGCGAGAGATCCTTGTAAGGAAAGGTAACAAAACTTGATGCGAGCCCTTCGCGTCAGGCGGAATACGGCCTTCCTGGCAGTTCTTTCAAGAATTTTTCATTTTTAGGCCGGTTGTGCGTCCGTGAATTTTGCGAGAGGCGGCCGGCAAAAACAAGTTTCGAGGCCTGCAGAGCGGTGGGCATCGCAAGATGTCTGTTGGTTTCTGCACAGATCTTTGAAAATCTGGTTGGACGCAAATATTGGAACTTCGTCAGAACTCTGAGTCAAACCGGAGCGATAATTCTCACAAAGCTTCAAAAGCTTAAACGAGAGTTTGATCCCGGCTCAGAATCAACGCTGGCGGCGCGCCTAACACATGCAAGTCGAACGAGAAAGTGGAGCAATCCATGAGTACAGTGGCGTACGGGTGAGTAACACGTGGATCATCTGCCCTGGAGTGGGGAATAACGCTGGGAAACCGGCGCTAATACCGCATATTCCCGAGAGGGGAAAGCAGCAATGCGCTCGAGGAGGAGTCCGCGGCCGATTAGCTAGTTGGCAGGGTAAAAGCCTACCAAGGCTGTGATCGGTAGCCGGCCTGAGAGGGCACACGGCCACACTGGCACTGAAACACGGGCCAGACTCCTACGGGAGGCAGCAGTGGGGAATCTTGCACAATGGGGGAAACCCTGATGCAGCGACGCCGCGTGAGCGATGAAGCCC
>DATGZN010000102.1:0-21309 GCA_035297145.1 Bryobacteraceae bacterium | reverse complement strand
TCTATGGCGAATCCCACGACTAAGGCCGGCGGGAGCGTAGTGCACAGCGGCGGACGGTGCCGAGTGCGCAGCTTGGAGAGCCAACCAGGCCTCGCGAGAATGTCCCATCCACGCGAAAACTCGAATCGGAATGCCTGTGGATGGGCTATTTCAACAAGTTCCTAAGGCTCTTCAACAAGTACGATAGCATCCGGGTGGCCAGTTTAGTGCGCGTAAATGCTCAGTGCCGAACCCCATGGCAGAATACATAGGCACCTGCTGATGGCGGCAGGTAGGGATCTGAACTACTGTGTTTTCCTGGGGCGGGCACGATTCATCTATTTAAGAGGTTGGCCCTGGCTATCTCGCGTTTATCGCGTATCAGTGCCCACTGCGGCGCGGCCAAGCCGATTTATCTGGAAACTAGTCGAAGTGCGACGATCGTCCCCGGATCGGTCTGAATGCCCAGGACCTCACGACCGTTCTCAACCAGAATAGCGCGGAAGTGGAGCGCGGCTGTTTCGTGCTCGCCCGGCGGCAACTGCAGGACGAGCTCCACGAAGCAATCGTCCAGGACATCGTAAGTTCCCGCAACCACTGCCGGCTCGTCAGGCCCAGAGGCCAAGGAAAGGTTGCCACTGCCGTCGGCCCCCAGCAGGCCCCAAAACGAAACGCGGCCAGAGTCGACTGCCGTATTGACGTCTACGGTGCGGCCGGATACCGTCAACTTGAATTTCCCCGCTAGGCTGGATTCGGAACACCCCTCCATGGTCCGGAGCAGATTGCCATTCTCGGCACCGCCCGGATCTGTCTGCCGGAAGGCGACGTGCCTGCCGTCGGCACTCATGGTCCCTGCGAAGTGCTGGAGATTTCCGGAGTCGTCCTGCAAGGTCCACGTCACGGAGCAGTCCCTCTGAGCCTCATACTTGCCAGTGACCCGATTACCAAAGATCAGTCCCGTAAAGCTTGCCGACGAAATACCGCTCAGATTCTCGGAATCATCCAAGACCAGCCGGCCTACCACGGCTACGGGCCTCGTCGTACCGCCGATTGTAGTGTTACCGGTCAAGGAAAGGCCATAGGCGCCATGGAAGACCTCGGGGTCGCACACTGCAGCATGGGTTACGTGAAGCGCGAGAATTGACGCGAACAGCAGGAAAGAATACCGCCGCGCGTTGGCAGCAACCCGCACTGAAACATGTCGATTGCGATTCCAAGCCAGGCACCGTGGTGGCATTCCTCTACTATCTTGCAAGTAGTTGGCCGTTTGACCAGTGATCCCTCCGGACACCGTAGACTGGACCTTCACCTGCAGCTAAACCGCCACGGGTGTGCCCTTCGGTTAATCGGCCCAACACAAGGATAAACACTGTATCGCATGTTCGGTTGTCTTTGGGTGGTCAGTATTTGTGCGGAACAAATTACTCTGCCATGCCCATCTAATCCCGAGTGATCTGAAGTAAGACTACGGAATGGCCCAATGGCGCCTACTCACAGGCCTTGAAACCAGCGCCACTGCTGTCGCCAACCACAACGGTCCTGGTATCAGCGAGACGTTTGGACTTGGCAGTCAAGTCCTGGCCACGGCACAAAAGCTCATCGTTGTCCTGCCTGATTCGCTCAGGATCTGTCGCAATCACCTGGAATTTTAGGCTCGAGATTCCAGCGTTGATAACCAAGACGTTCATCGGCTCAACCCATTTTCACAGCAAGAGGGTAGTGCACCGAACTGCCATCTTGATTGCGCGCTGGCGATAGCGATTTGCGAAGCAGTCCTGCACAGACGCACCTTGCGCAAGGCGAGGGGAATCGCGCAGATCTACGGAGCCGGGTGCAATCGCAAAAGTAATTCACAAGCTGAACAACGGCCCTCGATTCGGCAAAGAAACTGTTGGCGGCAAACCACTGCTTTATTGTCCCTCTGAGGTCAGAGGTACTGACACCTGCCGGTGAGCCAGGTTTCTGTCTAATTTTTCTGCAGGCAACCAAAAATACAGATGCTTCTCAGCATTGCGTTGGCTCGTGGCCTGCCGATCGATGGAAACGATTGGCGCCCGGCGTTGGCCGCCGTCGAGCGTAACGTAACATAGCGCCTCATCCTGCACCCATACGACAGTGGCGGATTCAACCCGCCCATTCTTGGAGACGATCGAGAAGGTAGTCGCGCTGGTATCGCTGCCGGACGATGGCCAGTGGTACTCGCGCACCTCCGGTCGAACGGGTGGCGGCGGTGCGGGCGGTTGAGGAGCCACCACCTGCGGTATTGTAATCGTGTGGCTCGGCTCCGGATAGCCGTCATAGCTGGCATAATAGGGATCGCAGGCATATCCCCAATACGGGAATTTGTTGTCCCCCCAGGGCGGCCTTCCGCAAGATGGGTCACTCGACTGTGCGGCCAGTTGCCCGGCCATCGCTCCGATCATGACTGCGCTGATAAGTAGTCCTTTCACAAAGCAACCTTTCTGGCTTCGTGGCGGTCCGATCGCATATGATGCGCACCGTCCGGTCGGCAATCTCCGTGACTCTCAACGGCGGCGCGGCGGAGGCGGCACTCCCTGCATAAGAGCGAGCCTTCGGCGGTCATACGCTTTTCCCGTCCCCCTATCGCCAGAGTGAATCCTGCACGTCAGTGACCGCAGAATAGTCTTGGGCTTGCCGTGCGCGTCCGTGTTCAGCTTGATCCCCAAGTGCCGATTTTCGGCACTTGTCCTCCTTGATTCACTCCTGGTTGTGGCGATCACCTGGATATCAGACTCGAACTCTCACCGTTGATACCAAGGCATTCATCACCTCAATCCATTTTTCAAAGAGGGGGTAGTGCACACGAGGTCCTTATCGGCAACCAACACTGTCAAGGACGGCACTATCGCTTAACGGCATTGACGATCATCCATCCGGCGGTTTCGATGCCAATTTGTGAGCTAATCATCATGTGATACAGATGCGGATCCTTCCAGTCGAATCCGTAGTTGGTCCGGATATAGCGGGCGCGTTCGTGGTCGGTCAAACGAATCAATTCCTCAACGTCCTGTGACGAGTTAACCCGATTGCGGACACGTGAGACCCGCTCCTCCCAGGAGTCATAAATGAAAACGTTAAGGACGTCCCCGCGGCCCTGCAGCACGCACTCGGCGCCACGGCCGACAATCACGCAGTTGCCTGTCACGGCGGCCTCGGAGATGACCCGCTCCGCGAACGCTGCCGTGGTTTCAGCATCGAAGAACTGCGCATCTTCAAGCGTTACGCCTGCTGTGAGGGATGCTGCCCACAAACCGTCTCGATTAAAGCGATACCACCAGGAGTCGACATGCTCGTCGTACACTGCGACTGTTTCGGCATCGACTTGAGCGGCCCGTGCGACATCCCATATGAGTTCCTGGTCCAGCAGATTCCACCCCAACTCTTCGGCGACTCTCTTCGCAATACAACTCCCAGCACTGCCATATTCCCTTGCCACTGTCACTACTTTGAACATGATCACTTCTCTGCCCGGCGTGCTGCTGAGGACTGCCACGCAGGTATGGACGGAATGAATCATGCACGTCGGCCACCAGTCGAGTAGCCGTGTTTGCCCGTGCACATCCACGTTCCGCTTGGTCCCGGGTGCCGATTTTCGGCACTTGGGTCGGCATACGGCGGAATCTGGGCTCGGGGCCAATCATAAACCGGCAGGATTATACTGCACGTGGATTGGATACTAGCTAGAGTCCAGACTCGAGATAGTGGGAACTGAGCTGCAATGATCCGGGTTACAAAAACAGAGGAGCAATCCGGCACAGTCGTGACTATAGATGGACAGCTCTCTGGCGAATCCAACGCGGTGGTCGAGACCTGCTGCAATCACGCCAAGTCTAACGGAAAGCCGGTCCTTTTTTCCTACGTGATGTTATGACAGTGGACCAGACGAGCCAATTGTTACTGAGTCGGTTGGCCGCCAAAGGTATCCGCCTGGTCGCCAGAGGCGTGTACACCTCCTATCTCGACCAATTGCTCACCTCAGGCTGAACTACGGCCAGAGCAGCGTCCGGCAGAGAACCGATGCCAGTTCTACTGAAGCGAGATAGAGAACGCCATTAAAGTGCATCGGCAAACGTCGCCGTGAACTGCATTACCTGGAAAATACCGTTCTGGGTGTTTGGCCCTTGTTGCGAACCGCTGCCCATGTGATTTGATTTGGGATTGGCGCATGGCCCGGTTGTCTTATAGAGATCGAACGCCAACCGAATGTCCTCAATTGCCATCATTCCGGCGAGGACTGAGTTTTACCGCGGACGGATCTCTGCTGGACCGAACCCGGCCCCAGGGCTTTCAGCAGCCACAAATGTGTCGGAATCAGCGAGACGTTTGGATCTGGCAGTCAAGTCCCGCAACCAGGCAAACGGCTTATCTGTGAGCATTTCATCCGTACATCGCCAGCGCCAATTTCCTCCCGCGCAGCCAGGTACGTTCATGCGAGCCTCCCGCCCAAGATTCAATAGATCCTGTAACGGTGCTATTGTCAGCGCCGCTCGCGATGACCATGCCAAACTCATTAGAGCCGTACCAGGCTCAGTCGTCTTGCCGTTACCGTCATTCAAATATTTGCTCGACACGGTCGTCCGCTGATCGCTGCTAAGCTCCTCGAACCACTCGCGGCTTGTCGGGTTATCGTGCGTGCCTGTGTAGACTACGGCGTTATTGACAAGATTCTGCGGAAGATACGGATTGTCTTCGTGTCCATCGAAGGCGAACTGCAGAACCCTAGTGCCCGGAATCTGGAACTGGTCGCGAAGGGTTTCGACATCCGGAGTGATCAGACCGAGATCTTCAGCGATGAACGGCAGTGCGCCTAACTCGGCTTCGACTTTGTGAAAGAACTCGGCTCCCGGACCGGGCTGCCATGAACCAGTCTGGGCGGTCGAAGCCCCAGACGGAATGTACCAAGCCGCCGCAAACCCGCGGAAGTGATCGAGGCGAACCAAGTCCACATGCGACAATAGCGCGCGGAAGCGGTCGATGCACCACCGGTATCCGGTCGCGCGGAGCGCCTCCCAGTTATAAACGGGGTTACCCCACAACTGGCCCTGTGCGCTGAAGTAATCGGGAGGCACGCCCGCCACAAACTTCGGCCGCCGGTGCTCGTCCAGGAGGAAAAATTCAGGGTTCGCCCAAACGTCGCTGGAATCGGGCGAAACGAAGAACGGCAAGTCGCCAATCAGCCTCACTCCCTTCGAATGCACGTACTGTTTTAGCTGCTCGCCTTGTCGGAATAGCAGAAACTGCGCGAACCGGATCCGATCAATGTCATCTCTGAGCTCCTGCCGTGCCTCGGCTAAAACACTCGGATGCCGCTCGACCAACTCCGCTGGCCATTCAATGTAATAGACGCCGCCGTGCCTGGCTTTCAGAGCCCGAAACAGGGCATAGTCTTCCAGCCAAGATGCCTGTACCGAACGGAATTCTTCATACTCACGCTGCAAATCACCGCGCCTCGCTCGCTGGTAACGGTTCCATGCCGTTTCCAGCAGTCTTTCCTTAAATGGGAGTACTAAGGCGTAATCAACGACGCCAGAAGCGAATTGATCGTGGCAGTCTCTTGGATCTAACAACCCCTCCTCGATCAGCGACTGCGGACTAATCAACAGGGTGTTCCCAGCAAATGAGGACAGTGGCTGATACGGCGAATTTCCATATCCAGTCGGCCCCAAGGGAAGTGCCTGCCACCATCTTTGGCCGGCATCATGAAGCCGGTCAACCCACGCAAACGCCTCCGGTCCCAGGTCACCGATGCCGTAAGGCGAGGGCAGAGACGTGACATGGAGCAACAAGCCCGATGCCCGGTACTCGGGCGGAAATGGGCGTACCTTCTGCCGCCCGTCGGCCGCAGGCGACGGGGTTCCGATCATGCAACCCTGCCTAATCCGCGAACTACTTGGCAACTCGGCCAAGTGAACGGCCGCGTCGATTGATTCCCTGGATTGTAGGAAAGCCGTAACCGGTCGGCGACTGAGACTAACTCACACTTCTCACTCTCTTTCAATTCAATCCAGCAGCAGACCAGGTGACCTCCCTCCGTCTTCCAGGACATCTTAAGTCCTCTCATGTGTGCTCCTTCCATGAAGTGACACGAAAAAGCGCTTGAAACTCGATCATGACATGAACAACTCATGGGCTTGTCAAATTGGGTCGAGGCAGACTGTTTCTACAGCACGGGACACGGTTCCGCCCTCCAAATCTCAGCTGCATATTGGGCAATAGTGCGGTCGCTCGAAAACTTGCCACTGCTGGCAACATTCAGGATCGCTTTCTGCGCCCATGCGCCGGGATCAGAATATAGTGCGCCGAGCCGGTCCTGCGCCTCGCAATAAGATGTCAGATCGGCCAGGTGCATATAGTAATCGCCGCGTGTCAGGAGTACATCTCGCAAGGGGTCGAAAATTCCAGGCTCGCTTCGATTGAAGTATCCCGAAAAAATAAGATCGAGAGCTGCTTTCGTTTCCGGTTCATTCTCATAGTGCCAATGCGGGCTGTACCGGCCTCTGCTGCCTTCGACCTGTTCCACTGTTAAACCGAACAGAAAGAGATTGTCTTCTCCGGCTTCCTCCGCCATCTCGATCGTCGCACCATCTCGCGTTCCGACTGTAAGAGCTCCATTCATCATGAATTTCATGTTGCTCGTACCGCTCGCCTCAAATCCCGCCGTAGAAATCTGGTTGGAGACATCGCTCGCGGGGATCAGCCGCTCGGCAAGGGAAACGTTGTATTCGGGAAGAAAGATGATTTTGAGACGGCCGCGGGTAACCGGATCAAAATTGATCGTCTGTGCCAAATTGTTGATGAACTTGATAATCAGCTTCGCCAGCCGGTAGGCCGGTGCCGCTTTGCCCGCAAAAAAGTACGTGCGTGGAACCACCTCTCGGTTCGGGTTCTCCCGCAGCCGGTTGTACTCGACAATGATCCGCAGCGCATTCAGCAATTGTCTCTTGTATTCGTGAATCCGCTTGATCTGGCAGTCGAAAACCGTTTGCGGGTCCACAATTCGCCCCGATGTAGCTTTAAGCCAGTTCGCAAACCGAGTTTTGGCCTGCGCCTTTGACGCAAGAAACGCATCCCGGAAACCGGGGTCCTCGGCAATGGGCTTCAGCTTCGGCAGTTCGCTAAGGTCGGTAATCCAGCCATCGCCGATCCCTTCGGTGATGGCCCGTGCCAAAGCCGGATTGGCCTGTAGCAACCACCGGCGCGGCGTTACTCCATTGGTTTTGTTGTTGAAGCGCTCCGGGAACATCTCCGCGAGATCTTTCACCGTCGAGGTCCGTAATAGTTTCGAATGGACAGCCGCAACGCCGTTCGTACTGTGCGAACCAACAATGGCCAGGTTCGCCATTCGGATCTTGCGCTCGCTGCCCTCCTCGACTAAGCTCACGCGTTCCACTCGGCCCTCGTCTCCAGGAAAGCGCTTGCGAACATCCTCGAGGAGCCGCCGGTTGATTTCGTAGATGATCTCCAGCTGCCGTGGCACCAGAATTTCAAACCCCTCCACCGGCCACTTCTCCAAGGCTTCCGGCAGCAGCGTGTGATTGGTGTATGCCAGTGTCCTCCTGGTCAGATTCCACGCGTCATCCCAGCCCAGGTGGGCGTCATCCAGCAGAATTCGCATCAGTTCCGCGACCGCCATGGCAGGATGTGTGTCGTTCAGTTGCATCGCTACCTTCTCGGGCAGTCTGTCCCAATCGTTGTGCAGGCGCCTGAACCGGCGTATGATGTCGGCCAGCGAACAGGCAACCAGGAAGTATTCCTGCGCGAACCGCAGCTGGCGCCCTCTGGTAGTCGAGTCGTCCGGGTACAGTACGCGGGTAAGCGATTCCGCTTCTAGGGTCTCGCCCAGAGCTCCGATAAAGTCGCCGGTGCCGAATTCCTGAAAATCAAAGTATTCGGGCGCTGCCGCGGCCCACAGGCGCAAAGTGTTGATCGTTTTGCCCCCGTAACCCACCACAGGACGATCAAATGGAATGCCATAAAGGCTTGATGGCCGGCCGGGTATCACTTCAAATTGACCGCCTCTAACCTGGATCGAGCAATTCAGTTTTACTTCCACCCGTTCGGTGGGACGCACAACCTCCCAAGGATCAGACTGGCGAAGCCAGTTATCTGCGTTCTCCTTCTGCCAACCGTCCACAATCGATTGCCGGAACATGCCGTACTCATATCGCAGGCCGTATCCGGTCGCAGGTAGCTGCATGGTGGCCATCGAGTCGAGGAAGCAGGCTGCCAGACGGCCCAAGCCCCCATTTCCCAGACCGGCATCCGGCTCCTCCTCGAGCAGGCTGAGCCAGTCGATCCCCTTTTCTTTCTCCGCTTGCTGTATGAGAGGATCAAGTAATAAGTTGGTTACATTATTTGCCGCAGAACGTCCGATCAGAAACTCCATCGACAGATAATAAATCCGTTTCGGGTTTTCTCTCTCGTATGTTTTCTTGGTCAGCACCCAACGTTGCGCGAGGGCGTCGCGGACGGAATGGGCAAATGCTTCGAAGCGTTCCCGCGCCGTCGCAACCTTCGGATCAATCACTCTGTCGAATATCAGATGCCTCTCATAGAATGCGTTCTCTGTTCCGACGAAAGGGATCGGCCCGCAACCATACTGTCGCAGCAGTTCCGAAGCCCGCATTGAGCCCTTCGGAACCGGAGGTAGGCTCGCTATTTTCGGCTCCGCAAGATCTTCTGTTGTCATGAAGCTCCTTTTATTCAGTGATGTTAATTGAGGGGATAGGCAAACAAACTTGGTTTGCAAGAACCGCAAGAAGGACCCCGGTATACGTCAGTTCTGAAGAGCCGGTCACCACTTGATCCCGTTGTCCACCGATGACCCTACCGAATGATCGCGCTGAAACACAGTTCTGACGATCGAGATAACCTCGGTCGGTGTCGAGGAGTCTTCAGCCGGCATGCCAGCTGTTAATCCGTTATCAGCGATGAGCACTACCACCGACCGCGGACCAGCCCGATACGTTGTTCCCAGAACGGGTTGCTCCGAATTCCATTCGCAAATCTCATTCGGCGGATCCAGCGCAGTATCGATCCAACGCCCCCAGTTCTCTCTTCCGTTCCTCAATATCGGAAGCTCGAAGTCGAGAGGCTCCCAATACGCATTCAGAATCACGTGCGCCAGTACGCCCTCGCTCTTCAGCTCTCCGCCGATTACGATGCTGTGCGAAAAAGACGACCAGTCCGGCTGATTGAGCCTTACACCGTGCCAGGCGTGTTTTTGTTCGCTGAGAACCTGGCTCAAACTCATGCGCCGGCGTTCATGGTCGACGTCTCGGATCACACGCCGCTCAATCAGCAGCTTCACAAACCGGAGGACGTCGGTATGTTTGGAGAGCAGGTTCCAGTCGAACCAACTCGTATTGTTGTCCTGGCAATAGGCGTTATTGTTGCCGCGCTGGCTACGCCGCACCTCATCACCCATGACAAACATGGGCACGCCACCGGACAACATGACCGCTGTAAAAAAGTTCTTTACTTGCCTGTTGCGCAGCGTCTCGATTGCGGGATCGTCCGTCGGACCTTCGACGCCGCAGTTCCAGCTTTGGTTCTCTTCAGATCCATCGCGGTTGTCCTCGCCATTCTCTTCGTTGTGCTTGTGGTTATAAGAGACCACGTCGTTGAGGGTAAAGCCATCGTGGCACGCAAGAAAATTGATACTCTCCTCGGGTTCGCGCTCTTTCCAACCATAAATACTTGGGCTGCCCACAAGACGATCGGCTGCGCGGCCCACCGAATCATTCACGCCCCGGACGAAGTCGCGGACGTCGTCGCGAAACCGATCGTTCCACTCCTTCCAACTGTCGCCCACGAAGCTGCCGACCTGATAGAGACCTGCCGCGTCCCATGCCTCCGCGATCATCTTTGTACCTGCTAGAGCCGGATCGGACTCGATGTCCCAAAGCACCGGCGGATTCGGCATCACCTCGCCGGACGTATCACGCGCAAGAATGGACGCAAGATCGAAGCGGAAGCCATCCACGTGCATCTCTTTCACCCAGTAACGCAGGCTGTCCACGATCATGCGCCGTATAACCGGATGGTTCGCATTCAACGTATTTCCGGTGCCAGTGAAGTTCGCGTAGCGTGAGGGGTCTGCTTCCAACAGGTAGTAAGTAGGATTGTCAAGGCCGCGGAAGCACTGTGTCGGGCCACCGTGTCCGCCCTCCGCGGTGTGGTTAAAAACTACGTCTAGGATGACTTCGATGCCGGCCCGGTGCAGTGCCTTCACCATATCCCGAAATTCGTTCACCGCGCTCAGCGGTTCCTGACGCGAGCTGTATGCCTGGTGCGGTGCAAAAAATGAAACAGGTGAGTAGCCCCAGTAGTTCGTTCGGCCTCGGGGCGCATCCTGAGGATCAAACTGAAACACCGGAAGCAGCTCGACCGCGGTAATACCCAGTTGCTTAAGGTAGGGGATCTTCTCGACGAGTCCTGCGTACGTGCCGCGTTTCGATTCCGCCAAGCCGGAACTGGGGTGTACGGTGAAGCCGCGCACGTGCAACTCGTAGATGATCGTGCGCGACCAAAGCTGTTTCAGCGGCTGGTCACCTTCCCAGTCAAATGCGTCGGGGTCCGTAACCAAGTTCTTCATCGCCGTCGCGGTGTTTTCTCCTGCCAGACGTGCTGCCTCACGGCTATAGTTTTTCGGGACGGCAATGGCGCGGCCATATGGGTCGAGCAATAGCTTGGACGGATCGAACCTGAGACCCCGATCTGGCTCGAATGGCCCGCCAGCCCGGAAGCCATAAATCTGCCCCGCCTGTATGCCGGGCACGAAAGTGTACCAGTAGTGGTACGTTCGGTTGGTTAAAGGATCAATTGGTATAACACGCGAAGGACGAGAGTCGTCCACCCGATCGAATAACAGCAGTTGGATGCTGGTCGCATTCCGGGAGAAGATTGAGAAATTTGCGCCACCGTGTATCAGCGTAGCTCCTAGTGGATAGCTACAACCGGTCACGATGGCTGGGACCAGATTCTCCTCACCGACTCGTCCCTCGTGTGGCATCACGGCACTCATGCGTAATTCTCACAAGCCTTTGGGCACGTACCTTATTCTGCAAACCATTGGGACGGCTTCTTTGTACTGAACACGGTTGTAGTTTCCAGATGTGCCCGGCATGTTCGGACAATCAGGCTTCCCAGCCATTCAAAGCATTCCTGATGCCGCACGGAATTTCGTGCCTGTATCTCAATCTGAGAGAAATCATGACTGGGAACCGATGATCTGGCGAGCCTTCGAGATGGAATCCAGCCCGGCGGCTCAAGCCAACGCCGCGAAGCCGCTGCACGCTCTGCCGGAAGTTCGGCAGAAGACATCGGCATCTGCTGACCAGCACGGATCTGAAATCCGACCATTATGCCCGTCGACGATTCGCACCGTGACGGGTGACCGCATCCGGCAAGCCGTGCCCCACGTACTAACGGGATGATGCAGTATTCTTTCTGCCCGCGAAATTCCTGGAGAATTGGTGCCTTGCGTCACCAGGTACGTTGAGTTAGAACTCCAGGAACGCGAATTGCTAAGTCACTGTTGGGGACAATGCGGAATGGCAGTCGATACAACGATCATCGTGGCGCTTGCGGCAGTGGCTGGCTCCACCGTAGGCGCTTGCTCATCAGTAGCTGCTACGTTCATAGGCCATCGGCTCCAAGCTCGAGGGGCCCGATTAGCAGCAGAATTAGAGGAGCATCAGGAACTCTACGGAAAATTTGTCGAAGAAGCTGTACCTCTATTTGTGGACGCCATTCAAAAATCAGCAATCGAGCCCGCTAAGATCATGTGGCTCTACTCGAAGGTGGCACGAATCCGCCTGACATCAACCGACCAAGTTCTTCACGCAGCGGAGGAGGTGGGTAAGCGGCTGCTTGAGTTCTACGAACGGCCGCCGGAGGATCCCGCCGTGATTCTTGCGCGGGTTGCGAAGGGTGAGGAGAGTCTAGATCCGCTCCGAGATTTCACAGAGGCATGCCGCCGGGAGCGGGCTATGGCCGTTCAACATGTATGAAGCATGCCGGGCTGAGCGCCCAAGATTGTCGCCGAGCGCCATGTGCCGAGCATCTGGGCGGCGTCCGAACTAGGATCCTAAAAACGCGGCAGGGTATCCGGATGAACTTCAGTTCATAGAAGGTCGAACTTTTGGTCGGTCGATTTTGACCGCTATCGGCAGCTGTAAGGATTTCGTACGGACAGTGCTGTAACATCGGTGAGCACCTTCGCTCAATCGTTCACAACGCTGCTGTGATCGGCCGTCTGTATCAGTGAGTGATGTAGTAGCTTCGTCGAGCCGAGAAGCACGTGGCTCGGTACCGCACGAACAGCAGCCGTAGCAAGCGGCCCTAGTAGAGACAACAGCAAACCCATCGGAGCCTGCGCCGCGCTCACGAGAGAAGCCACATCCCATTTGCCTGTTCGACCTAGGGCGCTCAGGGAGAATTGGCCGCGTATTTACTTAGTCGGACGAGTGAAGGGGCCGGCTTTCCAACAACCTTTCAAAAGCATCCTCTGCCAGAAGATCCAGTGACTGCACCACGATATCGGCGGGCAAGGGCTGGGCGTGGCGACTGACTCCGATAGTCCACATCCCCGCTTTGCGGGCTCCCTCAATACCGGCGGCCGCATCCTCGACGACAATGCATCGGGCAGGTGGTGTGCCGACGCGGGAGCCTGCGGTTATGTAAACTTCGGGATCCGGTTTCCCTCTTTGGACTTCTTCCGCGGAGACAATGACCTCAAAATACTTCGCCGATCCCAGAGCATCGAGAACAGCGTCGATGTTCAGTCGCGGCGCCGAGGAAGCGATCGCCTGAAACCACCCCTGTTCGTGAAGTCGGCGCACCCAGGTGGCAACTCCCGGCAGGGGCTGTATTCCATTCTTGCGGATCAGATCGCGATACAGTTGCTCTTTGGCATTTGCAATTTCGGCGATGCGGTCTGCTGTCGCCGCCGCACCCAACCATTGGGAAATGACGGCATCATTGCGCTGGCCGAAAGAGGACAGAAACTGCTCGCGCGTGATTGAAATCCCACGATTCGCTAAGGTGTCCCGCCAGGCAATCCAGTGGAACTCTTCCGAATCGATCAGCGTGCCATCCAAGTCCCAAAGAACCGCCCGCGGTTCAATCACGACTTACGCGACCTTCGAGGCAATCTGGGATAGTGCGTACTCTTGGAGATGGCGGGCATCGGCGTGGAACTTGCGGATGCCTTCAGCCAGCTTCTCCGTCGCCATGGCGTCTTCATTATGCATCCACCGGAACGTTTTCACATCCAGGTGAAGGCGATCTCCGGCAGATGCTTTGGCCTCTTCGGGATCGAGCTGACAATCGAGCATTCCCTCGGTCTGCTCCAACTGGTCGAGGAGCTCGGGACTGATGGTGAGCAGGTCGGCTCCGGCCAGGCGGACAATCTGATTGACGTTGCGAAAGCTCGCGCCCATCACCTGGGTCTTGTAGCCAAACTTTTTGTAATAGTTGTAAATGCGGGTTACTGATGCAACCCCGGGGTCCTGGTCCGGTGAAATCTCCGCGCCGCCGTGTTCCTTCTTATACCAATCATAGATACGGCCGACGAAGGGTGAAATCAGAGTCACTCCCGCCTCGGCGCACCCAACCGCTTGAGCGAAACTGAACAGCAAAGTCAGGTTGCAGTGAATGCCTTCGCACTCAAGCATCTCGGCGGCACGGATGCCTTCCCAGGTGCTGGCGATCTTAATCAGGACGCGATCGCGCTTTATGGCTTTCGCTTCGTACAGGGAAATGAGCCTATGGGCTTTGGCGATGGTGCCCTCCGTATCGAAACTCAAGCGGGCGGCTACTTCGGTGGATACGCGCCCGGGAATGACCTTCAAAATCTCACATCCGAATAACACGAAGAGCCGGTCGATAAACTCCTCAGCCATTTCCGCATGGCCGCCGCCCCGTTCGGAAGCCAGTTCCGCGGCTTCGTCCACCAGGTGCTGGTAAGCCGGCATCTGCGCCGCCTGGTAAAGAAGTGACGGGTTGGTGGTGGCGTCCTGGGGACGGTGCCGGGCAATGGCCTCGATGTCTCCAGTGTCCGCGACAACAGTGGTGTGTTTCTTTAGAGACTCTAAAAGGGTCATGATCGTTTTCCTCAATTCGCGACTGCGCTCTGCTCCAGTTCCTTCACCTTTTCGAGGCGGCGCCGGTGGCGCGTGGCCTCACTAAATCGGGCGCTCAGAAAACTCTTCACGCAATCCCATGCCACTTCGATTCCCGTCGTCCGCCCGCCGAGGCACAAAACGTTCATATCATCGTCCTCTACGCCTTGGCGTGCCGAATAATCGTCATGGCACAGCGCCGCGCGCACGCCATTCACTTTGTTAGCCGCCACCGATGCGCCGACGCCGCTGCCGCACAGCAGGACGCCCCGCTCGACATATCCGCTTGCAACTGCCCGCGCGAGCGGGATTGCGAAGTCGGGATAGTCATCATTGGGATCGTTAACCATGTTTCCGAAATCGATCACCTCATATCCTTCCTCCGCCAGCTTTCTGGTGAGTTGCACTTTCATAAGAAAACCACCGTGATCCGCGCCGATACCTATTCGCATACTCTCCTCGTCTACTTCTGCACTTTATGCCGGACAATTTGACTCTTCGCCGCGGCAACGATGTGATCCGCGGTAAATCCGAATTTCTTCAACAGCTGTTTGAGAGGAGCAGACGCTCCAAAAGACTCAATGCAAATGCTATGGCCTTCCGCACCAGTGTATTTAGCCCAGCCAAAGTCCGAAGCCTGCTCCACGGAAACTCGCGCCTTTACCGTTGGGGGCAGAACAGAATTCCGGTAATCGGAGTCTTGGTCGTCGAACAGTTCCCATGACGGCATGCTGACTACTCGCGCGCGTACGCCGTCGCGGGTCAGTTCCTCGTAAGCTTCGAGACAGAGTGAAACCTCACTGCCGGTTCCGATGAGAATGACGTCCGGAGCGGCATTCGGAGCATCCGCGAGGACGTACGCGCCCCGGGCCAGGCCGGAGGCCGCGGCATATCTGGAGCGATCGATCGTGGGGACCGCTTGTCGCGTGAGCACCAGCACGGCCGGCTCATGGTGCAATTGGAGAATTACTTTCCATGCTTCCCGAACCTCACTCGCGTCGCATGGCCGGATCATAATCAAGCCGGGCGTGGAGCGCATGTGCGCCAATTGTTCCACTGGCTGATGAGTTGGGCCATCCTCACCCACTCCAATCGAATCGTGAGTGAAGATGTGGATCACGGGAAGCTCCATTAATGCGCTCAAGCGGAGCGATCCCCGCATATAATCCACGAAAATAAAGAATCCAGAGCCGAATGGGCGCACTTTCACCAGGCTCATTCCGTTCAGGATCGCGCCCATGGCGTGCTCCCGGATTCCGAAATGGAAATTGCGCCCGGCGTAATTCTCGGCCGAAAAATCGCCCGCGCCATCGAAGGTAAGGCGGGTCTTAGTGGACGGGCCCAGATCGGCGGAGCCGCCGATCAGCCAGGGAATGTTCTTCGCCACTGCATTCAGCACCTTCGCCGAGGACTCGCGTGTTGCCAAGCCTTTCGGGTCCGCGGCGAATTCGGGCAGGCCGTGGTCCCAACCTTCGGGAAGCTCCCGGTGCTGCATACGAAACAGATCTTCGGCAAGCTCGGGATATTGCTTGCGATACTCGGCAATTCGCTCAAACCAGGCATTGCGCAGGTCCTTGCCTCGCTTACCAATCCCCTGGCGGAAGTGATCGTAAACGCCATCCGGCACATAGAATTTCTTGTCTTCGGGCCAGCCGTAGTTCCGTTTGGCGAGACGAACCTCCTCTTCTCCCAAGGGCTCGCCGTGCGCGCCGCTGGTATCCTGCTTGTGGGGCGCGCCATAACCGATATGGCTGTCGACGATGATCAGAGTGGGCCGGTCGTTGGTGTTTTGGAACGTTCGGAACGCACGCGCGAGCATTTCCAAATCGTTCGCATCGCCCACCCGCGTGACGTTCCACCCATAGCCGATGAACCGCGTGGCCACATCCTCGCTAAAAGCCAGAGCGGTATTGCCTTCGATGGTGATGTGGTTGTTGTCGTAAATCCAGCAGAGATTGGAGAGCCCCAAGTGCCCCGCGAGCGATGCGGCCTCACCGGAGACGCCCTCCATCATGCAACCATCTCCGCAAAGCGCGTAGACGTTGAAGTCGAACAGGTCGAAGCCGGGGCGGTTGTATCGGGACGCCAGCCACTGCCGCGCGATCGCCATTCCAACGCTTGTCGCAACGCCCTGGCCGAGCGGCCCCGTTGTGGTCTCTACTCCGGATGTCCAGCGGTACTCAGGATGCCCCGGACAGCGGCTATCCAACTGCCGGAACGCTTTGAGGGCGTCCAGCGGCACGGAAGGTTGCCCCAGAATTTCGTAATCCTTGCTCACGGCCCGCACTTCCGTCAAGTGGAGCAGCGCATAAAGCAGCATGGAAGCGTGGCCAATCGACAGGACGAACCGGTCGCGATTGGGCCAAACGGGGTCCTGCGGGTCGAAGCGCAGGAATTGTTGCCACAGGCAATAAGCCACCGGAGCCATGGCCATAGGAGTTCCAGGATGACCGGAGTCGGCCGCCTGTACTCCATCCATAGCGAGCGTGCGGATAGTGTTGATACTGGTCAGACCGATTGGAGAACGTACTGAAGCCTCGGGAGTCACGAGTGTTGCGCTCATCGGGAATCCTTTCGTCCTTTGTTTATTGCGGCCAGCGCCACCCGGTAATCTCTGGCGAGTCGATCCCATGCTGGTATGCATATCGCCGGCACGCGATCTGCTGGTTGCGGAATTTTTCTTTCGCATGTCCGCCGATTCTTTCGAGTCTGGGAATACGATCGATCGCATCGATTGCCAGGCTGAATCGATCGGTTTCGTTATTGATCGCTAGTTCCATTGGAGTATTGATGTTGCCTTTCTCCTTGTACCCGCGGACATGAAGCCGCTGGTTCTTCCGGCGATAAGTCAAACGATGAATCAGCCAAGGGTAGCCGTGGAAGTTGAAAATGATGGGCTTGTCCGTGGTGAAGAGAGAATCGAAGTCGCGATCCGTCAGCCCGTGCGAATGCTCCGTGTTCGGCTCGAGTTTGAAAAGGTCGACTATGTTGATGAACCGGATTTTGATATCAGGGAATTCCTCTCGCAGCAGCACCGTTGCGGCCAAGGCCTCCTGTGTTGGTATATCGCCCGCCGAGGCAAACACCACGTCGGGTTCGCAGCCTTGGTCGTTACTCGCCCAGTCCCAGATACCGATGCCCTTCGTACAGTGTTCGATGGCGGCTTCCATATTGAGGTACTGCAGGTGGAGTTGTTTATCCGAGACGATCACATTGATGTAGTTCTCACTTCGCAGGCAGTGGTCGGCGACTGAGAGCAGGCAGTTCACATCTGGCGGCAGATAGATGCGCGTGACTGCCGCACTTTTGTTGAGCACCACGTCGAGGAATCCGGGGTCCTGATGGGTGAAGCCGTTGTGATCCTGCCGCCAGACCGTGGATGTGATCAGCAGGTTCAGTGAGGCGATGTCCCGGCGCCAGGACAACTGGTTGCAAATGGACAGCCATTTCGCATGCTGGTTGAACATGGAGTCGATCACATGCACGAACGCTTCATACGAAGAAATGAAACCGTTTCTCCCCGTGAGCAGGTAGCCTTCGAGCATGCCCTCCATTGTGTGCTCGCTGAGCATCTCAACGACACGGCCATCCGGCGCCAGTTCGCTGCCGTCCTGGTCTTCGGGAAAGTACTCGGCAATCCAGAATTTCTTGGCGGCCTGATAGATTGCCTGCAGCTTGTTGGAGGTAGTTTCATCGGGCCCGAACACGCGGAAGTTGGTCATGTTCAGCTTCATCACGTCTCTCAGGAACGCGCCCAACGGAGGGACATTCTCTGCCTCGATCGCTCCGGGCCGTTCCACCTTGAGAGCGTAGTCGCTGAAAGAGGGCAGGCGTAACGCCTTTCTGAGGATCCCCCCGTTGGCGTGAGGATTAGCACTCATGCGGCGCTCCCCCACAGGCGCGAGCTCTTTCAGCTCTGGGATCAGCCGGCCATTTTTGTCAAAAAGTTCCTCGGGGTTCTGCGCGCGCATCCACTTCTCGAGAATCTGCAGTTGCTCGGGATTTTTCTTAACATCCGTCAATGGAACCTGGTGCGCCCGCCAGAAGCCCTCGACCCTGTGGCCGGCGACCTGCGTCGGCGCACCCCATCCTTTAGGGGAACGCAGAACGATCATAGGCCAACGCGGCCGGCGTGGCACTCCGGTTTCACGGCATTCGCGTTGCACGTTTCGAATCTCCTCAACACAATGTTCCACGGTCGCCGCCATTGCCTGGTGCATGCTGCCGGGATCGGATCCTTCGACGAAGTAGGGCGTCCAGCCGTAGCCGCGAAAAAGGTCCTCCAACTCTTCGTGAGTAATCCGAGCGAGGAGAGTAGGGTTATTGATCTTATACCCGTTCAGGTGGAGAATCGGCAGGACAGCGCCATCGCGAATGGGATTGAGGAACTTGCTAATGTGCCAGGATGTCGCCAGCGGCCCTGTTTCCGACTCACCATCGCCGACTACGGCGGCAACAATCAAATCCGGATTGTCGAAAGCCGCTCCACAGGCGTGAGATAGCACATAGCCGAGTTCACCGCCTTCGTGTATCGACCCGGGCGTCTCTGGCGTACAGTGACTGCCGATGCCGCCGGGAAACGAAAACTGTTTGAAGAATTCGCGTAATCCATGCTCGTCCTCGCTCTTTTCGGGGTAAATCTCGGAGTAGGTGCCCTCGAGATAGCCGGGGCCTAAAACACCCGGCGCGCCATGTCCGGGTCCCGCCATGAAGATCATGTCGAGGTCAAACTTTCTAATCAGGCGGTTCAGGTGGATATAAATGAATGCGAGTCCGGGGCTCGATCCCCAGTGGCCCAGAAGCCGGTTCTTGATGTGCTCGGGCTTGAGCGGCTCTTTCAAAAGTGGATTGTCTTGAAGATAGATCATACCGAGCGCCAGGTAGTTGCATGCTCGCCAGTAAGCGTCGATCTTCTCTTGCTCTGACGGACTCAGGGGCGACCCCGAAATCGTGGTTCGTGCGATCCCATAAGCACTCAACGAGTCGCTGGAGCGTTGTTCCGTTTCTATAACCGGTGTCATTCTTGTAAACTCCTTCTGCCCAAGACTTAAGGTCGATATAACGCCTCTGGAGGCCTCTGCGATGGCGTTTTCGCTCGAATGCCCTGATCTGGCTTTCCGTGCCTTAATAGCGCTTTATGCATGAATGCGGATCTTCGAGCTTCACCTGCGAATCCGCATTCGGGTGGCCATTCGCAGCGAAGCATGAAAGAGTGGGCAAGATCCTTAATACTTGAGAGTTACCGCGGGCATTGAGACGCAGCAAATCATATCCATGTCATCGGCGTCAGCAGGTGCCTATGTCTTCTGCCGAAATTCGGCGCAGCCATGATCGCGATGCTTCGAGTTTGGCGGGCTGGCTCTCATCTCGACAAGGCTGCGACATCATCCGTACGCGTAAGAACATGGCGTCGACACCCCGGGAACTGACGGCCAAAACAGCTCTACTTACGTTCGAGAGCCCATTGCGCTTTCCGTTAGGACGGGTGTGGCTCTCCCAGAATGCATCGTACTGTGTCGCGCGCAATCAGCAGTTCCTCGTTGGTGGGAATTACCCAAGCGTGCAGCTTCGATCCCTCTGTGCTGATGCGGCCTTCCCGCCCAACCATCTGTTGATTCTGACTCACATCTATCGTCAGGCCGGCCCACTCGAGGCCCGTGCAGATGCGCGCGCGTATCTCAGGCGAATGCTCGCCAATACCGGCAGTAAATACCACCGCGTCAGCCCCGCCCATGCACGCTAGATAAGCGCCGATATACTTCCGCGCCCGATAGCAGAAGACCTCGATCGCCAGACCGACGCGGCGGTCCTCGTGCTCCTTAAGTTCCTCCTCCAATACCTTCATGTCATTGGTCAGGCCAGAGATGCCAAGCAGGCCCGACTGCGTATTCAAGAGAGTCTCGACCTCGTGTGTGGAGAGCCCTTCCTTGTTCGCGATCAGGTTGACGATCGCTGGGTCCAGATCGCCCGAGCGAGTTCCCATCACTAGACCCTCGAGGGGCGTCATGCCCATTGAGGTGTCTACGGGGTGGCCGCCACGAATTGCAGCGGCCGAGCAACCATTCCCCAGGTGAAGTGTGATGATGTGCGTTTGTTCGCGGGTGAGCCCGTGCAAAGCCCGGTAACGAAACGCGACGTAGCGGTGCGATGTTCCGTGAAAGCCATAGCGCCGGATGCGGTGACGGCGGTACAGATGATAGGGCACCGCGTAGAGGTAAGCGTGCTCGGGAATCGAGGTGTGAAAAGCCGTATCAAATACTGCCACCTGTGGCGTCGCCTGGCCGAGAATCTCCCGCAACGCCCGAATGGCAATCAGGTTGTTGGGATTGTGAAGAGGCGCGAGGTCGATGCAGTCCTCAATCCCCTTTAATACCTCATCGTTGATGATGGCCGACTTTTTAAACAGCTCGCCGCCATGCACCACGCGGTGCCCCACTGCTTGGATGTCCCCCAGGCTGCGAATCTCATCGATCCCGGAGCGATCTGATGCCAACCAGCGCAGCACATAATCGAGTGCCGCCGAAACATCGCGGATCGGCGCCGTGAGCTTGTGGCGGACGCCCGTGTGGCTCTGCACGGTGAAGATAGCTTCCCCGCCGATCCGCTCCACCTGCCCGCGGCACAAAAGCTCATCGTTGTCCTGCTTGATTCGCTCAACGTCTGTCGCGATCACCTGGAATTTCAGACTCGAGCTCCCTGCGTTAATGACGAAGACGTTCATAGGATCTATCCAATTTTCCCAGGAAAAGGGCGGCCCACACGAAGTCCTTACTGGCAACCAAGACAATCACGGATGATACTTCGCTTAACGGCATTGACGATCATCCATGCGGCGGTTTCGATGCCAATTTGTGAGCTAATCATCATGTGATAGAGATGCGGATCCTTCCAGTCGCGTCCGTAGTTGGCCCGGATATAGCGGGCGCGTTCGTGGTCGGTCAAACGAATCAATTCCTCAATGTCCTGTGACAAGTCAACCCTATTGCGGACACGCGAGACCCGCTCCTCCCAGCTGCCATAAATGAAGACGTTAAGGACGTCCTCGGTGCGTGTCAATGAAAATGAGACACACAGCGTGAAAGTTTAAGGAGCTTTCTCCTGGTCCGGAGGCTTGTTGATCCAGACGGCAGTAGGGAGAGAAGGCGGCTTGGGAGGGCGGCGGACGAAGCGTTCCGGGTGAGTC
>DATGZN010000101.1:0-72953 GCA_035297145.1 Bryobacteraceae bacterium | reverse complement strand
GGCGAGTGGGAACCGGGCGGGGTTATGGCGGCGCGGGCTGGGCGCACGGGCAGTCGATCACCTCGACGACGCTCACCGCCGCAGTCGCTGCAGCCGGCCTGCCGCAGTCGACGATTCAAATGCAGCCGGATCGCTTATTGGAGTCGTTAACAAGAGTTCGAACTCATCGCGGGGAGCCAAACTATTTCTCTCCGAACCCAGCCTGCCGATTCGTTAACGCCATCGGCCTGCCCACCTCTGTCGTAGTCCCGCCAGATATCCCCAATTCCGCCATACATTCCCAGACGCTCCTGTTCTCTCGTTCCGGCCTCGGAGAACCGTTGTCGTTAGCCGAGTGAGTCGCCTGCGGCGCACCTGCGCCCGACTTCTCCATCTCTCTGGAGAACGCCCACGCGCGGTTAACGCCGTCGTCGTCTCGGTTTCCACTTTTCGAACTCTTTGCGTATGTTTACAGCGGAGTGTGTCTCGCACACTCTAGCAGCATCCAGTGGCCAGTCGGCCTGAATTGGCGGGAGGCGTGGTGGGGAGCCGCTTAGCGCCCCTTCCGCTCTCGCGCCAGACGGTCCGCCGTGCGTTTCTTCGCGGCAGCCAGTGACGGCTTCTTTAGCACGGGCTTTGCGCTCAGCGGGCGTCATGTTCTCCGCTGCTGTCTTGCCGCCCTTCGCGCCGATCTGCCCGATGGCCTTCCCGCAGTCCGGTCGAAGAGCGAGTTAGCTGTCCCAGCTAACCACAAGGTTGTACAATCCGAGTCCAGGGCCGCCGTGCGAAGAATCCCTGAAGACTTGCGAACGGAACTGACAGCCGCGTTCCAACGGTACTTTGAGCGCTTGTTTTTCTGCTGGGCGGCGGTGGAATGCCTGGTTGTGATTCCGTTCTTCTCCGCCAGAAAACTTTGGAGTTTCGCCATCGTAGCCGTATTGCTGGCAACTTTCATCGCCCTCCCACGGTCGTTGCGTCATTTTGGCCACGTCAGAATCGCGGGCTGGACGCCCGCAGTGTCCGGCGGACATGATGACCGTCTCGATTGAGACTCTGGAAGCCTTGCTGGATGCGAGCTTCCGGTTTCACTCAGGCGCTTGTACGAGGATCCTGGTCCTCGACGGTTCGGGCAATCTTTATTTCACGGACGCTGGCAACAATGTGGTCCGAAAGATCTCGACGGATGGAAATATGGCTCTGGTGCAAACTCAGGCCAACGGGGATTCGGTTGGGTTCCGCCTGGCTGAGTGACCTGCGATGGGCTCAAGCAGCGAGTGCCGCGTTCCACAACTCCGACATCGTCGCCTTTCGGCCGCCCAACTTGCCGGTCTTGAATTGTCCTTTTTTTGATCTTCTCCGCTAACTCGACGCCGGAAATTGTAACCACCGCATTGTCGAATCGCTTGAACCCCAGCATGGGCCGGATTCGTTGCTTCACTCGGCGATGGTCCTGCTCCACCAGGTTGTTCAAGTACTGGCTGGAGCGGACCTTCACCCGCCGTGGAAGCTCGCCGGTCTGCTTCATTTCCCGCACCGCGCGATGCGAAGCCGCATAGGCGTCCAACGTGATCCTCGTGGGCACGCGAGTGTTCTTCATCGCGCTGCGGAGAAACGATTTGGCAGCGTTTACGTCCCGGTTTCGGCTGAGAAAGAATCCACCGTCTGGCCCGCTTTGTCGACGGCACGGTACAGGTACACCCAGTGTCCGTGAACCTTTATATAGGTCTCGTCCATCCTCCACGATCCGCCAACGGGTCGAGCGTAGCGCCGCCAACGCTTCTCAAACTCCGGCAGGTAGCGTTGGACCCACCGGAGAATCGTTGTATGCGTCACGGAAATGCCGCAGTCTGCCATCATGATCACCAGATCCCGCAAGCTCAGTTTGAAGCTCGTGTACCAGCTTACGCACAAAACGATGATTTGTCGGTCGAAGTGCCGTCCTTTGAACAGATCTTCGATCGGGACGAACCGTTGCATCTCATCATCATCGCCCGCCACCGTCGCGTTTGCACCAGAGCCGGCAAGCCGATAAACTCTTTGGAATTAATGGATAACCTTGAAAATGTTGGAGGCGCGGGTCGGAATCGAACCGACGAATAAAGGTTTTGCAGACCTTGGCCTTACCACTTGGCTACCGCGCCGGTTGGGAGGTCTACTTTGCAAAATAGCGCGCCCAGGCGTGCGAAGTCAATGTAAGCTCCCACTGGCGACGAGGGCGCGAATGGCGAACGGGGTCGCGATCAAGGGATCGTCTTCTTTCACGAGATTCTCGGCGTTGGTCCAGCTTCCATCGGCTCGCTGCGTATTCTTCAAGCTGTCGGCCACCTGTGCGGCCTGTGGCAAACCCAGTGCCCGGAACGCCTGCGCGCTCGCGGAGGCATAGTAAAACGCCAGGCCGCGCGGCCAGCGCTGGTATACTTCGCCCACAAATCCCGGTACGGCCATGGCGCGATGATGGGTAGTCAGCCATCGCTCGGCGGCGCGCAACCGGACGTCCGCCGGCTGATAGCCGAGCGCGATAAGCGCCAGAGTGCCGTCGGCCGTGGTTGTCCCGTAGCTGCGAAAGCGGGCGCCGTCACGTCCGGCTTTGTTCGTTTCGACTTCAGTCGTCGAGAAGAAAAAGCCGCCGTCAGTGTCGACGGGCCGCTGGGCATCGAAGTTTTGGCAACGCTCGATAAAAACGCGCGCGCATTCGAGGGCCGGATCGGAAACGGGCACACCGGCGGCGCGCAGTGCTTCAATCACATGCCGCGTCATCGAGAGATCCACGTGGCCGGTGTTGGGAGGCTTCCGCGGAACTCCGCCCATGCCCCACGCTCCGTAAGCCGGGTCTTCTGGGCGCCAGCCGTTCTGTTCAGCGAACTGCTGCTTGCGCAGGTACTCCACCATCGGCTGAATTTGGCTTTGCCAGCCGGGGCGCCGCAATCGCGATAGCGCGCTCACCGCAAGCGCTGTCGCATAGTTGGGGTAATCCGGAATCTCCGGATCCACCATGCCCATCGCGCCAGATCGTGTATTGCGCTGAAGGAATGAAATCGCGCGGTCCATCTTTTCGGTGGGCAGCGGAGAAACGTTGTGCGGAATCTCGACCAGCGCTTCGAGCACGAACGGCGTGAGCGACTGGCCGGATCGCAGCAGCCCGTAGGTACGGCTGTGCCAGCCGCCGTCTTCCGATTGCTGGCTCCAAAGATATTCCGCCGCTCTCACTACGGCCGGCCGTTGCCGTGTGACGGAACAGCCGGCCTCGATCAGAACGAGCAGGACGATCCGGAGTCGTCGCATGCGCTAACCCGAGTCGAGGGTCAGTTCTTCCTTCCGCTGGCGGGCGCCGGAACCACGTCACGATCGGCGAGCAGCAGCAAAATTGCCGCACTTGTTACCGCGACGCGGCCAGTAATGCAGTGCTGTCCGGCCCAAGTGCCATCCTCGTTTTGTAAATGGATCAGCTTCAGTTTCATAGCACTGTTCCATTTCTCCCATTCCGGGCCGCCGGCGCGGTGCAAACCGTCGCTGATGTTTAGATAAGAGAAGAACTCCTCTCCGCCGATGGAGCCGAACCCGCTAACGAAACGGGGATCGGAAAGCTTGCCGGCAATCTCTTTGACCTTCTTGGCGTTCTCCAGCCGGGCTCCGTCAGTTCGGCCCATGCGGGAGAACTGCTCGAGCGCCTGAGCATCCTGATATAGGGGAACTCCGGCGGACGCCGCGTACACTGCTGACGGTGCGGCCTCGACTGTTACCGCAGTCGCAACCCCACCGATGGTGCCACTGCCCACGCCCCCACCAGCCCCGACGCCGACGCCCGGTGCGGGTGCAGCCTGAGCCATCACCGTGTATTCCTCTACTTTCGCCATGGATCTGGGCGAGACAGGAACACCCTTTTGCTGAGCGATGTACAAGCTTCGGGATGCCATCGAAGTTCCGAGTATCGGCGCCCAGCCGCCAGCGATGTTCCAACTTCCGTCTTTGAGTTGGTTCTTCTCAATCTTGGCTACACACTTTTGCAAGTCCTGCCGTACGCGAGCATTCAACCGTGGATCTCCCATGCTTCCGTCTAATTCGGCCAGCAGCTTCGTCGTGAGGAAAGTGTCGATGAACGGCCCCAACTTTCGCTGGATTTGCGTGCCATTGAGGTCGGTAACCGCGAGCCCTTCAGCCGGGCTCGCTTCCACATGCCGCAAGATAAAGCTCACAGCGCGTTCTAAAGCAGCCTGATATTTGCGGTTCGCCGGAGTGCTGCCGGCATGCAGGAGAGCCTCGGCCGCGACCGCTGTGTTGGCCACATCGTTGCCGTTTGATTCTAGATGTTCGCCCTGCCGGACGTACGAGGTTTCACCTCCATCCTGGCCCCATCCACCATCTTTGCCCTGCACGGAGACCAGCCAAGATGCGCCCTTGTCTATTGCGGCGCCAACTGAGTCACCCTTTGGCGCGATGGTGCTTCCGGAAGAACTTCGTTGCATGTAAATTCCAATCGCCATGACAGCCACACCGGCTGCCAATACCTGCACTCTATTTGACTTCATGATTCGCCTCCTCTCCTGGCCACGGCTGCAGTAACTAATTAGACGGTCACTGCCGCACTAAAGTGCCTGACGCCTGGTCCGGCACTTTCGTCCAAGAATATCTGGCTGGTTTTGACGAATGCGTGTGGAACGAGTTTCGTTTTTCTAAGTGAGAGTCACATTGTTGAAGTACTACGTGGCGTTGCACGCCACACTGTGAAGCCTGATCACTTCCGCGTGTGCGGCGGGCGATAATACAATCTCAGGCATGAAGGCCGCCATCCTGCAAGCTCCGGCTGATATTCGGAACGATCCGTTGCGATTTGCGGATGTGGCGCACCCTCAAGCCGGCGCCGGGCAGGTTCTCCTCCGAGTGCGCGCTTGCGGAGTGTGCCGGACAGACCTGCATATTGTCGAAGGCGAACTGCCACCGTTGCGATCTCCTGTCATTCCGGGACATCAGATCGTTGGCGAGATTATCGAGGGCGGCACGCCGGAGCTTCCAACTGGCGCACGCGTGGGCGTTTCCTGGGTCGGTGGGGTTGACGGAAGCTGCCCGTACTGCCGGCGCAATCTCGAAAACCTCTGTGATGCGCCCACGTTCACCGGTTACTCGGTCGATGGCGGCTATGCAGAGTATGCAGTCGCCCGCGCGGATTTCGTTTTCCCTCTGCCGGCAAACCTGGATGACTTGCACGCGGCGCCTCTGCTCTGCGCGGGGATTATCGGATTTCGCAGCCTTCGGGTAGCCGGTGTGGAACCGGGCGACAATGTTGGGCTATTCGGGTTCGGTTCCTCGGCATCTCTTACCATCGCTGTGTTGCTTGCGTGGAAGTGCAAGGTCTACGTCTCCACGCGCGGTGAGTCGCACAGGCGTCTGGCCGCGTCGCTGGGAGCCGCATGGGTTGGTGGGGAACACGATAAGCCACCGGTTGAGCTGGATCGCGCGGTTACATTTGCCCCGAGTGGAGACGTCGTGGTCGCGGCGCTCTCCAGTCTCCGCAAAGGCGGTGTAGTTGCGATCAACGCAATCCACCTCGACCGGATGCCACAGTTCGATTACGACCGGCTGCTTTGGGGCGAACGCCAGATTCGCAGCGTGGCCAATATGACCCGCGCCGATGCGAAAGATTTTCTGGAACTGGCGGGCAGGATTGGTGTGCAGCCCAAGGTAACATCCTTTCCACTCGAGCAGGCCAACCAGGCGCTTGCCGCGGTTAAGAACGATTCCATCGACGGAGCGGCGGTCATCATTCCTTAACACAACCCGACTGGAGTTTTCATTACATTGATTAGGAGGCCACGCTTGCGAAAGCGGCCTCGGTCAGACTAAAGATTGCAGCGAATGAAAGGATCATCGGTCCTGACAATTAACGGGGGCTCATCGAGCATCAAGTTCGCGCTTTTTGAGATGGGCGAGCCGTTGAAGCGCTTACTTCATGGGAAAGTGGACCGCATCGGCCTCCCAGGCACGAACCTGACGTTCAACGACCCAACTCGGAATCAGAGGGACACGCGAACCATCCAGGCATCGGATCACGGCTCCGGGGCGGCTTTCCTGATTGATTGGCTGGAAGAGAAAATCGGCTTGGGATCCGTGAAGGCCGTCGGACATCGGGTGGTGCACGGCATGAAATACACTGAGCCGCAACGCGTCACGCAGGAGCTGCTGGATGAACTGCACCGCATCAGGCCGTATGACCCGGACCATCTGCCTCGCGAGATTGAAGTGATTGAGAGCTTCCGCAAGCATCACTCCAAGTTGACTCAAGTGGCATGCTTCGACACCGCGTTTCATCGCACCATGCCGCGCGCTGCCCGGCTGTTGCCGATTCCGCGCCGCTTCGATGCGATGGGGATCGAGCGCTACGGTTTCCACGGCTTGTCCTACTCCTACCTTATAGAAGAGCTGGAGCGGGTGGCCGGTCGCGCAGCCGCTCAAGGCCGCGTGATCCTGGCGCACCTGGGAAACGGCGCGAGTTTGGCGGCTGTTCGCGGCGGCAAAAGCGTCGACACCAGCATGGGGTTTACACCGACCGCCGGCGTGCCCATGGGAACGCGGCCCGGTGACTTGGATCCAGGCGTTGCGTGGTTCATGATGCGCACAGAGAATCTCACGCCTAAACAATTCAACCACATCATCAATCACGAATCGGGGCTACTCGGGGTGTCGGAGATTAGTTCCGATATGCGCGATTTAATGGAACGGCAGCAGAGCGATGTCCGCGCCGCCGAAGCGGTCGAACTGTTTTGTTACCAGGTCCGAAAGTGGATCGGGGCGTTCGCCGCCGTGCTGGGCGGACTGGACACGTTGGTGTTTGCCGGCGGGATCGGTGAGAATGCCCCCGAAGTGCGGGCGCGTGTCTGCAGCGGTTTGGGATTTCTGGGCATCGAATTGGACGAAACCAGCAACGCCGCGAGCGCCACGGTAATTTCCGCGGAACGAAGTCCGGCCACCGTCCGCGTGATCCGCACCGACGAAGAGCTGATGATCGCCCGGGCTGTCTGCCGGCTGCTGGGTGATGAAGACCAAACCAAGGAGTTGAGTCATGGATAAGACGCTGACGCCCGAACTGTTGCGCAAAATGGACGCGTATTGGCGGGCGGCGAACTATCTCTCGGTGGGCCAGATTTATCTCTACGACAACCCGCTGCTGAAGCGACCGCTCGTGCTCGCGGACGTGAAGCACATGCTGCTGGGCCACTGGGGCACGACACCGGGGCAGAATTTCATTTACGTCCACTTGAACCGGGTCATTAAGAAATACGATCTGGATATGATTTACGTCTCCGGACCCGGACACGGAGGCCCAGCCGTTGTGAGCAATACGTATCTCGAGGGCACATACAGCGAGATCTATCCCAATATCAGCCAGGATGAGGATGGACTTCGGAAGCTCTTTGTTCAATTTTCGTTTCCTGGAGGAATTCCAAGCCACGCATCTCCGGAGTGTCCGGGCTCCATTCACGAGGGTGGCGAGCTGGGCTATTCGATCAGCCATTCGTTCGGAGCAGTGTTCGACAATCCCGATCTGGTTGTCGCTTGCGTCGTCGGCGACGGCGAGGCCGAAACCGGCCCCTTAGCCACGGCATGGCATTCGAACAAGTTCCTCAATCCGGCCACCGACGGCGCGGTTTTGCCGATCCTGCATCTGAACGGTTATAAGATCGCCAACCCAACCGTGCTGGCCCGCATCACCCGCGAGGAACTGGAACAGCTGCTGCGCGGCTATGGATGGACGCCATATTTCGTTGAAGGCCACGAGCCCGCGTTGATGCACGAGGCCATGGCCGCAACGCTCGACAAGGCGGTGGACGAGATCCGGAAGATCCAGCAGGACGCCCGCGTGCGGGGTATTCTCACGCGTCCGCGCTGGCCTATGATCGTACTCAATTCTCCCAAGGGCTGGACGGGACCAAAGATAGTCGACGGCGTGCAGGTGGAGGGCACGTTTCATTCGCATCAGGTGCCTCTTTCCGATCCGGGCACGCATCCTGAACACCTCAAGCTGCTAGAAGACTGGCTGCGGAGCTACCGGCCGGGAGAGCTATTCGACGAGCAGGGCCACCTGAAACCGGAACTGGCCGAATTGGCCCCCAAGGGTGAGCGGCGCATGGGCGCGAATCCGCATGCCAACGGCGGCATACTGCTCCATGACCTGCGCATGCCGGATTTTTGCGACTACGCCGTCTACGTACCCGAGCCGGGGACGCACGGGATAGGCGATACCCACGTGCTCGGTCCCTTTCTTCGCGATGTGGTGAAGTTGAACCGCGAGCAGCGAAACTTCCGGGTCTTTGGTCCCGACGAGACGATCTCCAACGGACTCGAAGCGCTTTTCGAGGTGACCCAGCGCCAGTGGGATGCCGCGACCGTGCCCAACGACGAATTCCTCGCTCCCGCCGGGCGGGTGATGGAAATGCTCAGCGAACACCAATGCCAGGGCTGGCTCGAAGGCTACCTGCTCACCGGGCGGCACGGCCTGTTCAACTGCTACGAGGCGTTCATCCACATCGTCGATTCCATGTTCAACCAACACGCAAAGTGGCTCAAGGTCACATCGCGCCTGCCGTGGCGGCACAAGCTCGCATCACTCAACTATCTGCTGTCATCCCACGTTTGGCGGCAGGATCACAACGGGTTCACCCACCAGGACCCCGGCTTTGTCGACCACGTCGTAAATAAGAAGGCCGAGGTGGTGCGGGTTTACCTGCCGCCGGATGCAAACTGTCTGCTGTCGGTGATGGACCACTGCTTGCGCAGCCGCCATTACGTCAATGTGGTGATCGCGGGCAAACATCCGGCGCCGCAGTGGCTGACCATGGACGCCGCCATCAAGCACTGCACTGAGGGCATCGGCATCTGGCAGTGGGCCAGCAACGACCAGAGCGGCTCGCCCGATGTAGTCATGGCATGCTGTGGCGATGTGCCCACGCTCGAAACGCTGGCTGCCGTATCCATTCTGCGCGAGCATTTTCCGGATCTGAAAATCCGTGTGGTCAACGTCGTCGATCTGATGAAGCTGCAGCCGCAAACCGAGCACCCCCACGGGCTGAGCGACACGGATTTCGACGAGCTCTTCACCAAGGACAAGCCGGTCATCTTCGCCTTCCATGCCTACCCGTGGTTGATCCACCGGCTGACCTACCGTCGCACCAATCACGACAACATCCACGTTCGCGGCTACAAGGAAGAGGGCACCATCACCACGCCTTTCGATATGACCGTGCTGAACGATCTGGACCGATTCCACCTGGTCATGGACACTATTGACCGCCTGCCGCAAATCGGCGGAAAAGGGATCTACTTGAAGCAGCAGCTCAAAGACAAACTCGTTGAGCACAAGCAATACATCGACAAGAATGGCGAGGACATGCCGGAGATTCGGAACTGGAAGTGGACAAACCCAAAGTGAAGAATCGCAATTTGGCGATGGTGTCAACGGCGCCCGGCGGCAATACCGCGCCGGCCGTGAAAGCTGGTACAAAGATTGCGCTTGAACAGTGGTGGGCCTGAGAGAACTCGAATCTCCGACCTCTTCCGTGTCAAGGAAGCGCTCTAACCAACTGAGCTACAGGCCCGCGAACGATGTGGTCAATTATAACATGCGTGTTTTGATGGCCCCGAGCTTCCGCGTTGTGATAGAAAGTTCAGATGCCTCTCGATTTCAGCGGAAAAGTTGCGGTGGTTACGGGTGGCGCCAACGGGATCGGTCTCGCGGCAGCGCGGGCGCTCGCGGCCGGCGGCGCGCAGGTCTGGATCTTCGATTTGGAGCGCGAACGCCCCCAGGAAGTGGCACGAAGTTTGGACGGCCGCGCCTGTCACGTCGATGTGACCAACCGTTCCTCGATTGATGCCGCGTTCGCGCAAGTTGGCGCCCCGGATATCGTGGTGGCCAACGCCGGCATGGGCGTTTGGGCGCCCGTGGATGAAACCGCGGCGGATGACTGGAACCGGGTGATCGCGGTAAATCTGAGTGGCGTGTTTCATACCGTGCAGGCGGCTGCTCGCCGGATGAAGCCCCGGCGCAGAGGGGCAATCGTCATCACGGCGTCCACCAATTCGTACGATGGCGAGGCCACGCTCGTCGCTTATAACGCCAGCAAAGCGGGCATTCTGGGGATATTGCACACCGCGGCGAATGAGCTTGGGCCGTGGCAGATTCGGATCAACGCGGTTTGTCCGGGGCTGATTCGCACCCGGCTCACGGAAGCATTTTTCGTCAATCAGCCGTTAATTAAAGAGTACTTCCGCGATATTCCGCTGGGGCGCGGCGGAGCGCCGGAGGAAGTCGGCAACACGATCGCGTTTCTGGCGTCGGATCTTGCCTCATACATCACGGGCGCCACAATTTTTGTGGACGGCGGCCAGATGGCGTCGAAGTTTGGCACCTGGACCGAGGAAATGGCGGATTTCGTCGAGGATCGATGGAAGCTGCGCTAGAGGGCTACGGTTCGGTGATCGCCATAATCGTGGCCGGCGCGTTGCCTTCCAGGCGGTTGTTCACGAACAGGAACGCCGTAATCTGCTTATCCTGGGCGATGCGGACGATGTCGCGCAGAGATGCCCGCACTTGGGGATTTGGATCCTTGATCTCCATGTACGGCGTGAATAGTTGTACGGCTTCCTCATAGCTGCGGCCCTGCCGTAGCAGCGCGCGGCTGACGAGGAAATCAGCCGTGAACGAGTCCGGGAGCACCATCTGATGGCGCAGCTCAGGCATGCGCGACCACGCGTTGAAAACGTGTGCCACTTTGTGCTGGCGCAGGCACTCAAAGTACGCGCGATCCAGGAAATCGGGATTGCGAATCTCCACAGCGTAGCGGTAGTCGGCCGGCAGCTTGGAGAGAAATGGATCCAGTTTTTCCAGGAATTCGTGAACATCGAAGAATGTTTTCTTGGAAAAGGAGCCGAATTCCAGGATTATTAGCGCAGCGCGGTCGTGGTGCGCATCGAGCGGCCGGAGGAAGGATTCCTTGAGGAGATCCGCGTCGAGAAACGATTCGTTTGCGTTTCCCCCCAGTGTGCCGTAGCGCGCGTGCTCCGGGAACACCTTGCAGGTGATCTGTTCGGGGGCCTTGAATGCAAAACGAAAGCCAGCCGGCGTCTGCGCGAACAAGCGGCGCCAGAATTCTTCCGTCGGAAACTGGTAGAAAGCAAAATCGCCGCAGACCGTGGGGAACGTCTGTGCGTATTCCTGCAAGCAGGTATCATTGAAAGCTTTCTGTGAGAAGCGGCCGCGCGACAGGTATCGGGAACGGCTGTAAATTTGGCCCAGCCACCCTTCATATTTCCAGGAGCTGCCGCCGATGTAGATATGGCGAGCCGCGAGGGCCTTCAGGCGCGCGGCCAGCTCGTCGCGATCGAAAGATGACGGCTCATCGAAGAGAGTGTCCACTTACCACGCGCGCGCTTCGCGATATGCGTAGGGGTCAGCGCCCGCTTCGATCACGCCGTCAGGCGTGACGCGAATCAGCACGGGCGCGGCGCCGCTTGCCCAGCGCGAGCGCGTTCCCACGCGATGGTGACGCTCGGCGAGTTCCGTCGCTACGGTTGCATTGATGCGCTCGTCCAGCAGAAGGTCGCCGGGGTTCATGGCGTGATTGTCGAAGCTCGATACCAGATGGCGCGTTTGGAAACGCGGCGCTTCGATGGCCTGCTCGGCATTCATGCCGAACTCAACCACGTCGAGCAGGATTTGCAGCAGCGACTGATCCTGATTGTCGCCGCCCGGCGTAGAGAGCGCAAGATATGGTTTGTCGTCTTTCAAAACCAATGTCGGGCTTAGCGTGATGCGCGGCCGCTTTCCACCAGCCAGTTCGTTGGGATGACCTGGGACGAGGAGAAAACTCTGCGCGCGCTGCGTGAGCGAGATTCCGGTATCGCCCGCGATCACCGACGGGAGCCACGCGCCAGACGGAGTGGACGAGAACATGATGCCATCCTTATCGATGGCGTCCACGCACGTGGTGTCGCGCGCCATGAGTGCGTCGTCGATTTTGAAGTGCACCGTCTCGGCTTCGGAAGGATGCAGTGGCGGGTGTGGGCCAATCTTGCCCGGCCGAAAATCGAGTGAAGCAACCGCGCCGATCAGCTTCCGCCGTTCGGCCGCGTAGTCCTTTGAGAGCAGACGGTCGGCCGGAATGTGATTGAATTTCGGGTCGCCGTAGTAGGTGTCGCGGTCGGCGTAGGCCAGCTTCAGCGCTTCCACCAGCGTGTGGAGATAGTCCGTCGAGTTCCATCGCATGGCACGCAGGTCGTAGCTTTCCAGGATATTCAAAGCCTCAACCAGCGCCGGGCCCTGACTCCAGAAACCGGGCTTGTACACTTGTATGCCTTGAAACGTGGTGGTTACGGGATCCTCGGGTGCCAGGTGAAAGGCGGCCATGTCCTCGTAGCGCAGCAATCCCTGGTTCTCACGGCTGAACTTGTCGATGCGACGCGCAATATCACCGCGGTAGAAATAATCCCGCACGGCGTCAATAGCAGCGGTGCGGCTCGCGCCCCCAGCCAGCGCCTTCTTTTCGACCTCGGCCATCGAACGCAGGGTCCGCGCCAGATCGGGCTGGCGGAAAATCTCGCCGGGCATAGTGACGCGATCGCCGGGAATGAAGACGTGCGCCGAAGTGGGCCAGAGCTCGAAGAAGCGGACATTGCGCTCGATCGCGCCCGCGCGAGTTTCGTCGATTCCCAGGCCATCCGCCAGATCGATGGCCGGGGCGATCACTTCGCTGAAAGATTTGGTGCCGTACTCGCGAAGAGCCACGAGTTCTGCATCCACCATGCCGGGAACCAGCGCGGGCATGAGTCCGGCGACCGGGACCATGCCTTTCAATCCGCCCTTCTCCGGGGCCGACGTTAGTTCGCCCGGCTGTATCTGGCGCGTGCGGAAGAATTCGGCAGTGGCCATTTTGGGCATGGTGCCCACGCCGGCGATCGCGTGCACTTTGCCGTCGCGCGTGCGGATGAGAATGGGCGCCTCGCCGCCAAACCCGATGTGCGAAAACTCGGAGACGGCGGCGGCGAACGTGGTGGCCACGCCAACGTCCACGGCGTTACCGCCTTTGTAATACATGCGCATGCCCGCATCCACCGCGTAATCACTGCCCGCGGCCACCGCGCCATGTACCCCTCGAGACGCGTGCCGCACTTGCCGCTCGAAATCGCGGGGGCGCTGCGCAAAAAGGCTCACTGCGGCGAGCAGGAAAAGCGTAAGTCTGATGGTCATCCGATGCAACCCAAATTCATTCTACGGGATTTCGGGGGAGGGTACTCGCGGGACTGTACTTAGTGCTAAAGCGAACGACTACTTTTCAACGCCGAGCCGCCGAGACGCCGAGTCGCCGAGAACACCCAAGAAAATAACCTGGTTGACGCGTACCGCGTCGAGTGCTCGCCGGTTCAGGACGCGGCAGAACTGCTGCTCAGCGTTTACGGTTCGTACCTGGCAATGGAGAGAGCGCAGAGGGAGCGGCCCGAGCTTCGTGAGCCGGGCTTACGGAGGGATCCTGGGGCTGTTGGGGGGGCGCCGGAGTCCCGTTGGAAACGGATTACTGCTTCGTGTACGCTGACATGATCCGCCGGTACTCGCCGTCGGATTGGATGGACTTTAGCGCCTTCTGCAGAGCCGCGCGAACCTGTGGGTCGTCACCGGCCGGGGATTCGACGACTTTGGTGAGGATGTTGGCTTTGATCTCGTCTGAGGAGATGCGTTCCGCGGATTCGATCACGCGAATCACGGTCTCCTTTCCGAGGCTGCGCGTCCGTAGCATCGTGGACAGGACTTTGCCGCGCTCGTCTTCAGAACCAATGGAATCGACTGCCGCGAAAAACTCGTCGCGAAGCTGGCTATTCGGCGAGTGGGCCGACGCGACCTCTGCCAGCACTTCCGCCTTCTCGTCATCCGAGCCGATGTGCCTGGCGGATCGCGCGATTTCCGAGAGAATCTCGGCGCTATTGCCGGCGTGGTGCGCCACAGCCACCAGTACCTTCTTGCGCTCCTCGTCCGAGCCGATGCTGTCCGTAGCCGCAAAGAAAGCCGTGCGCACCGCAGGATTTTGCAGGTTGGCATCCGCCATCTCGGCTAACACACCGGCCTTTTCTTCGTCGGAGCCGATGGACTTGGCGCAACGGGCGACATCGGCAAGCGTTGCATCCGTCAGGCCGGAGCGGCGCAACAGCGCCGACAGAACTTTCCGCCGCTCTTCATCGGAACCGATCGTGCCAGCGGCTTCGAAAAAGGCACGGCGCGTGAAATCGTCTTCCAGGTAATGCGGAGCAGCCTGGGTGAGCAGTGCGGCTTTTTCTTCATCCGACCCTATGCCGGCTCCCGAACGCAACGCTTCCTGCAGCATTTCACGATCGTTGCCGCTTGCTGCCAGTGCGGCCGCGAGAACGCGGTGCCGCTCTTCGTCCGATCCGATGGTGCTCGCGCTGGCCAGCAAGGCCCGGCCGACCTCGCGATCGCCTTTGTATCGCTCGGCCACCTTCACCAGGACCTTGGCCTTCTCCTCATCTGAACCGATGTGATTCGCCGTCTTAGCCGCCAACTTCAGGCTTTCCCGTGAAGCGAGATCCCGGTCGACCAGGTCGCAAAGCACATTGGCGCGATCCTCGTCGGAACCGATGGTCCCAGCCACCTGATAGATCGGCTCGCGCAGCCCATCCTTCAGATAGTAGGGCGCCACGGATCTCAGCAGGTCGCTCTTCTCGTCGTCCGAGCCGATTTTGCGCGCTTGCAGCATGGCGCCTTCCAAAGGCTCCCGGCCCAGCCCATTTTTCGTAATGAGCTCCTGGAGATAGATCCGTTTCGATTCGTCGCTGTCGATTCTCGAAATCTCGGTCAACGCTGCGGCCGGTCCGCTCTGCTTAAGGATTCGTTGCAGTCTGGGACCCGCGCCCAGTCCGGTATGGCGGATAGCCTCTGGCATCGCGCGCATCAGCCATGCCTGGCCCTGGCTGTCCAACGGCCGCTCGCGCCCGTGGTCATAATAAGTGCGCGACAACCGGCCCAGCGAGTCCGCGCTTACCTCGTACCAGCGGCCGGCGAATAAGAGGACGTAGTTCTCCTCCACGCGGAAGTAGCCGCCGGGTGAGAGCCGTTTCACATCCCGATCGTCATCGCTGAACTCGACCGGTCCGCGCGCGGTGACGTCGAATCGCCGCATCCCCTCGGTCCAGCAGTAGTGGCTCTGGGACGTCGCGGGCAGGTTGACTGTCGAACAGGCAAAGAGCAGCAGGACGCCGGCGATTCTCATTTTGCGCAATCCTCTAAGAACGCTCATACGGATTTGGCCGGATTTTGTTCCGGGAAACTGGGGGCCGCACATCCCATGGTATGCCTGCCGGGCGTTGTACTGTTAAGGAGGAATGGCTGTTGCGGAATCGAACACCGTGCGCTTGCATGTTGCCCTCAGTGGCGCTGTCCAGGGCGTCGGCTTCCGGCCGTTCGTTTACCGGCTCGCGGTGGAATTGGGGCTGTCCGGCTGGGTGTGTAACTCCAGCGCCGGCCTTATTTTAGAGGTCGAAGGCGCTTCCGAGGTACTGGATCGATTCCTGGATCGTCTGGACGCCGAAAAGCCCGGCGCCGCGGTCGTTTTGACCCGCGAGACCGCCGTCCTCGCGCCCACCGGCCTGCGTGGTTTCGAGATCCGTACTTCCGACCAGGCAGCCGATAAGACAGCCAGCGTGCAGCCGGATCTCGCCACGTGTCCTGCTTGTCTGGCGGAGTTGCGGGATCCTGCTGACCGGCGCTACGGCTATGCGTTTACCAACTGCACTCATTGCGGTCCGCGATACACCATCATCGAAGACATCCCTTATGATCGGCCGCGCACCACAATGCGCGCATTCGCCATGTGTCCGGAATGCCAGCGCGAATACGCCGATCCTCTGGACCGGCGCTTTCACGCCCAGCCGAATGCCTGCTCGCGATGTGGCCCCCGGTTGTGGGCTGTGGAGCAGGGCGCGGCTGTTGAGGAGCCGCCCATCGAGCGCGCTGCTGAGACGATTCTCGCTGGTGGAATTGTTGCTCTCAAGGGGATTGGCGGATTTCAATTGCTGGTGGACGCGCGGCAGTCTGATGCCGTGGCGCGCCTGCGCATCCGCAAAGGCCGTGAGGAGAAACCCTTCGCGGTGATGATGCCTTCGCTCGAAATGGTTCGCCAGTATTGCCACGTCTCGCTGGCCGAGGAGCGGCTATTGACATCCGCCGCCGCACCCATCGTGCTGCTGCGACCGAATGGCAGGCCTGGAATCGCTCAGAACGTAGCAAGTTCTTCGCCATATCTTGGCGTGATGCTCCCTTATTCGCCGCTGCATCACCTTCTGATGGAGGCCCACCCGTTCCCGGTGGTTGCTACGAGCGGCAACCTCAGTGATGAGCCGATTGCCACCGATAACGATGACGCCCGCACGCGGATGAGTGAAATCGCCGATCTATTTCTGGTGCATGACCGTGCCATCGCCCGGTCTTGTGACGATTCGGTGGCTCGCGTGGTGCGCGGTCGCGCCAGCGTGATGCGACGAGCCAGAGGGTACGCGCCGCTGCCTGTATTCATGGGATTCGATCTGTCGCCTGTGCTCGCGGTGGGCGGGCATTTGAAAAACACCATAGCGATTGCTGCCGGACAGCAGGTTTTTCTCAGCCAGCATGTGGGAGATCTGGATACCTTGCAAGCGCGGACTGCCTTCAAGCGCGCAATCAGCGATCTCTGCCGGCTCTATCGCTTCGAGCCGAAGCTGGTGGCCTGCGATCTGCATCCCGATTACGCTTCGACGCGCTGGGCCTTGGCTTCGGGGCTGCCCGTCGTACAGATCCAGCACCATCAGGCGCACGTGGCCGCGTGCGCCGCTGAAAACGGGCTGCGCGGGCCGTACCTGGGTGTCTCATGGGATGGCACGGGCTACGGAACCGACGGCACGATTTGGGGCGGGGAATTCTTCCTGGCGGATGGCGCGAAGTTCGAGCGCGTTGCACACTTTCGCCCGTTTCGGCTGCCGGGTGGCGAAGCAGCGGTACGCGAAGGTTGGCGCTCGGCCGCAAGCTTGCTCGCAGCCGCGGTCGGGCCGGAGGCAGTTCCCGAACGGCCGCAGCGATCGGTTGTGTTACAAATGCTGGCACGCGGTGTGAACGCGCCGTGGACCACGAGCGCCGGCCGGCTGTTCGATGCGGTCGCATCCATCGCGGGAGTTGCCGATGAAAGCCGTTTCGAAGGACAGGCGGCGATGCTTCTGGAACGCCAGATTGACGAAGCGACAGACGACGCCTATCCGCTCATCGATGGCGATTGGGCTCCGATGATCGAGGCCGTGCGCCGCGACGTGGTCCACGGTGAAGATGCATCGCGTATTTCCGCCCGCTTTCACAACGCTCTGGCCAACTGGATCGTGAGCGTTGCCGAACAATCCGGCGTACCGCAAGTGGCGCTGAGCGGCGGAGTCTTCCAAAATGGTTACTTGGTGGAGCGGACGGCGGCATTGCTCGAAGCGCGCGGGTTTCAGGTGTACACGCACCAGCGTGTTCCGCCCAACGACGGCGGCGTCGCACTGGGACAGGCGGTCATCGCAGCGCTGGGCGTGGGAGGATAGAGCATGTGTCTCGCGGTGCCGGGCAAGCTGGTCAGCCTCATCGAAGAGGAGGGTCTTAACTTTCGGCGCGGCAAGGTCGATTTCGGCGGCGTGCTGAAAGAAGTGTGCCTGGCTTATACGCCAGAAGCCGCGGTCGGAGATTACGTGCTCGTCCATGTAGGCTTCTCCTTGAGTGTCGTGGATCAAGCCGAGGCGCAAAAGATTTTCGAGACCTTGCGCGAAATGGAGCAACTCGAAGAGCTGGAAGGCCCGTGAAATTCCTAGATGAGTATCGGGAAAGCGCTACGGCGACGCAGCTTGCGCGTTTGATTCGCGAGACCGCGCACCGCCCGTGGACGTTGATGGAGGTGTGTGGCGGCCAAACCCACACCATAGTCAAGAGCGGCCTGATGGACTTACTGCCTTCCGAAATCACGCTGGTGCATGGCCCGGGCTGCCCTGTCTGCGTGACTCCAGTCGAGCTGATCGACAAATCTATCGCCATCGCAGCGCTGCCGGGTACGATCTTCTGCTCTTTCGGCGATATGCTGCGCGTACCGGGATCTTCGAAGAGCCTGCTGGATGTGAAAGCGTCGGGCGCGGACGTGCGCATTGTTTATTCGCCACTCGATGCCGTAAAACTGGCGCGTGCCTACCCCTCGCGCGAGATTGTCTTCTTCGCGGTGGGCTTCGAGACCACGGCGCCCGCCAATGCCATGGCCGTCTGGCAGGCCGAACGCGAGGGCATCCGCAATTTCTCGGTTCTGGTAGCGCATGTCCTGGTCCCGCCGGCGATGGAAGCCATTCTGGCATCGCCTAATTGCCGCATCCACGCCTTTCTCGCCGCCGGCCACGTCTGCACCGTGATGGGCTGGGAGGAGTATGAGCCGATCAGCCAGCGCTGGCACGTCCCCATCGTGGTCACGGGCTTCGAGCCGCTCGATCTGCTGGAGGGCGTGCAAATGGCGGTCGCGCAACTGGAGCAAGGCCGCGCTGAAGTCGAGAACCAGTACCGGCGCGCGGTGCGCAGGGAAGGGAATCGGCCGGCGCAAGCGCGCATCGCCGAGGTGTTCGAAGTCGCTCCGCGCAAGTGGCGCGGCATCGGTGAGATTCCGTTGAGCGGGCTGCGGCTGCGCGAGCGCTATCGCGCTTTCGATGCCGAGGAACGATTCCCGGTCGGGGTCGGCGTGGTCGAAGAATCGAGTGAATGCATCGCCGGTCTGGTCCTGCAAGGATTGAAAAAGCCGTTTGAGTGCCCGGCTTTTGGAACCCGCTGCACCCCGGAGTTTCCGCTCGGTGCGCCTATGGTATCTTCCGAAGGCGCATGCGCTGCCTATTATCTCTACGGAAGGCGCCCATGTGAAGGAAGTGAATCTGAGTTGCCCAGTGCCGCGCCCAGCCGATGACTTCATCGTGCTGGCGCACGGTGGCGGCGGCAAACTGACGAATCAACTCATCGAGCGCATCTTTCTTCCTGCCTTTGGATGCCCTCCGCTCGATGCCCGGCACGATGGCGCTGTACTCAGTGTGAACGGCGCCCGCCTGGCCTTCACTACCGACTCCTACGTGGTCCGGCCGTTGGTGTTTCCCGGCGGCACCATCGGCGATCTCGCCGTGAACGGCACGGTCAACGATTTGGCCATGTGTGGCGCCCGGCCACTTTACTTGAGCGCCGGCTTCATCCTGGAAGAAGGATTACCCATGGAGATGCTCCGCACTATTGTGGCCAGCATGCGCGCGGCGGCCGAACGCGCCGGCGTAGAACTCGTCACGGGCGATACCAAAGTTGTGGACAAAGGCAAGGGCGACGGCGTCTTCATCAACACGGCCGGCATCGGAGCCGTCGAGACCTCACTCGATATCGGCCCGGCTGCGGTTCGCGCGGGAGACGCGATCATCGTGAGCGGCGATCTGGGTGCGCATGGCGTGGCCATCCTCTCGGTGCGCGAGGGCCTCGAATTCGAAGCACCCATTGAAAGCGACACTGCGCCGCTCTGGCAGCCAGTCGAGGCGCTCCTCGAAGCCGGAATTGAAGTACACTGCCTGCGAGATCTGACCCGCGGCGGTTTGGCATCGGCCGTCAATGAGATCGCAACTTCGGCGCGACTGGGCATTCAGATCACCGAACTCGCAGTGCCGGTTCGCGAGCCCGTCCGTGGTGCCTGTGAAATCCTGGGGCTCGATCCTCTATACGTAGCCAATGAAGGCCGCTTCGTGGCCTTCGTTCCAGAGCGAGATACCGCTCACACCCTCGAACTCTTGCGCGGATTCTCCGTCGCCAAAGATGCCACTCGCATCGGCCGCGTGGTCGAGTCTCACTCGGGCGTCGTGACTCTCGAAAGCCGCATCGGCGGCCATCGCGTGCTCGACATGTTGAGCGGCGAGCAACTGCCGCGGATTTGCTGAGCGGAGGCGATAAAGACACCGCTACGGACACGAGCTAGTTGGCGATTCTACGCGCACACCAGTCCCCGACGTGTCGTCTGATATTAACCGTTCGGCATAAAGGCGTCTCAACTACTGCGGTGGCACACCAATCACTTGACCTTATGAGGCTCTGGTGCCGCCAGGGGCTGGTGCGCGGAGCCCCTGCAGCAATTCCAGCCACTCATCTAGTCCCGCCCCGGTCTTGGCGGAAACCCGCAGGACGCGCATTCCGGGGCGAACTCTTTGGATGTTAGTTTCGGCCGCCGGCCAGTCAAATTCAACAGCCTCCGCCAGATCGGTTTTTGTGACTACCGCGACATCGGCGCTGTTGAAGATGGTCGGGTACTTAAGAGGCTTGTCTTCGCCTTCGGTCACCGATAGCAATACGGCCCGAAGTTCCTCGCCCAGATCGTAGGATGAAGGACATACCAGATTGCCGACATTCTCGATGAAAAGGAAATCCAGCTCGGGTAGGCTCCAGCCATCCAAGGCGTTGCGAATCATTTCAGCTTCCAGGTGGCAGACGGTGCCGGTCACAATCTGGCTGACTCGTGCGTGACTGCGCGCCAGACGCTGCGCATCGTTGTCGGTGGCTAGGTCTCCCACCAGCGCGCCAACGCGGAAACGCGGTTGCAGCCGCGTCAGAGTCTTTTCCAGGAACGCAGTTTTGCCCGAGCCCGGGCTCGAAACCAGGCTGACCACAGTGACGCCCATCTCCTGAAAGAGCAGGCGCAGGGCGCCCGCCACAATATCATTGCGCTTCAGTACATTGCGCCGGAGTTCCACCAGACGGGGTTGGTTGGCCATCACTCTATCTCCAGGGCTACAATTTCGAGTTCTTTTCCCTGTATCACCTCCGAAGTTGGTGCGCCGCACTTCGGACAGCAGAACCACTGTATTGAGCCGATCGTCTGCTGAGCTTGGCACGCGGGACAATAGACGACAATGGGGACCTCTTCGATGATCAGGTGAGCCCCCTCGATACTGCTACCCGCACAAGCCAGCTCGAAGGCCGATAGAAGGGCTTCTTTGACTACTCCGGACAGTGGCCCCAGCCTCAGATGGACGGCGCTGACACACCCGTCGTGGCGCGCCGACTCCTCTTCCACACCTTCTACTATACCCATTGCCACCGAGAGTTCATGCATGTGCTGAGGCTGCATTATTGGGAACGACTACTGCCGTGATCCACACTGTAGCTCGCTAAAAACCCGTCTAGTCCAAGAATCCTGCCTTTTAGGATCATATCGGGGGGCTCGTGATTACGAAGTCGCCCGGATTAATGCCTCGTCGTTGATCGCGGCCGCACAAACACCACGACCGATCGCGGTCCCACGCGATACTGCAACGTCCGGATCGGCGCCCCTTCCGGCGTGATGTCATCGGGGCTCGGCAAACTTGTATCCACCACGCGGCGCCACTGTCGGGCTGTGCCTTGTTGAATCGCGAACGTGAGAGCCTCCCAATAGGCATTGACCATCACGTAGAGATCGTCGTCTTCATGCGACTCGCCATTCAGGCAATACGCGAGAGTGTGTGAGCTGTACGATAAGTCCGCCAGGCTGCCGACGCCGTACCACCGCACGTCTCCACGCCAGAACCGGCTCCGTCCAATTGAAGGATGCGCTTTCCGAAAGGCGATCATTTCCTTGAAGAAGCGAAAAATGTCCGGGTTGCCCCGCCACCGGTCCCAGTCGAGCCAACTGATTTCGTTGTCCTGATTGTAGGGATTATTGTTGCCCCGCTGCGTTTGCAGGAACTCGTCCCCGGCGCGGAACATCGGCGTGCCGTTGGCCAACATCAGTAAGCTGCAATAGTTCTTTACCTGCCTGCGGCGGAGTAACATGACCTCCGGCCGCACACCCTCGTCACCTTCCTGTCCGCCGTTCCAGCTATAGTTTTCGTCCGTGCCATCGGTGTTGTCGTGCCCGTTGGCCAGGTTGTGTTTCTGGTTGTAAGAGACAAGATCATAGAGCGTGAATCCATCGTGCGAGTCAACAAAGTTGACGCTCTGGTACGCGTGATACGCACTTTCGCGATCGTCGGGAAAAAAGTCGTCGCTTCCATACATACGCCGCAGAAAGTTGTCCACCATGCCCGAGTCGCCGCGGACAAAGCGCCGGACGTCGTCGCGAAAACGGCCGTTCCACTGGAGCCAGGTGATGCCCGGAAAGACGCGTCCCAACTGGTAGGCGCCCGCGGCATCCCAGGGCTCCGCGATCAGGCGCAGGTTGCGCAGAGCCGGGTCGGATGCGATCTCACTGAAGATGGGCGGGTCGCTCCAGTTGAGCGAGCCGTCCGGATTGCGGCTAAAGATGGACGCCAGGTCGAATCGAAATCCATCGATGCCCATGCGCAGCCGCCAATAGCGCAGGCTGTCCAGCACCATCTGCCGTACGTGCGAACTGCCGAAGTTCAGAGTATTGCCGGTGCCGGAGAAATCCAGGAAGGGGTTCGCGGGATCCGGCGACATCATGTAATACGCCTCGCTGTCGAGGCCTTTGAAGCTGTAGATGGGCCCGTGCGCGTCACCTTCGGCAGTGTGGTTGTAGACGACGTCGAGGACCACTTCAATGTCCGCTTCGTGCAAAGCCTCCACCATGGAACCGAACTCGCCGTGATGGCAGAACATCTTCGGGTCGCTGGCGTATTCGTGGTGCGGCGCGAAAAAGTTCAGAGGCATATAGCCCCAGTAGTTGCCTTCTTGGGGATCGCGCTCGAACACCGGCATCAACTCAACCACGGTGACCCCGAGGTCTTTCAAATAGGGGATCTTCTCCACTAAGCCCGCGTATGTGCCCGCGCGGCGAGCATCGACACCCGAGTTCGGGTTTCGGGTGAACCCTTTGACGTGAAGTTCATAGATAATGGCGTCCCACTGGTGTCCGAGGGGCGTATGCGCTTTCAAGCCGGGTCCGGCGCCCGGCCGAAGAAGCACGCCCAGCGGCGCTTTCCCGATGTTGGACCCTTCCCGCATCGTCAAACTGCGGTCAAACGACGGCGGAAAGAAGACGCAGCGTGCGTAAGGGTCGAGCAATAGTTTCTGCGGATCGAAGCTATGCCGGCCGTCTACGTTCAACCCCGAGACAGAATAGGCGTAGTATTGCGCCGCACCGATTTGCGCCAGTGGAATCCGGCAGTGCCAGACCGGCCCCGACTTGTTGCGCAGGTAGTCGAAGCGAAAGCCGAAGCATGGTTTGAAGTAGTCAGTGTCCGTAAAAAGCAGCAGTGTGACGCTCTCGGCGTGGGCCGAGTAGACCGCAAAGTTTACGGCGTTCTCGCTTTCCAGCCAAGTCACTCCGAGCGGCGCCGGAGTTCCTTCGCCTGCGGTCCAGTTCGGTCTGATTTGGGATGTGCTCATGCGTGGGGCCTGGCGCGCCGGCCCGTTGCGAACCGGCCGGAACGATCCTCTAGCTAGTGTGCCAGAAAGGACGACAAACCGGCGTGAGATCGCTCACTCTTTTGGTGTGGCCGCGGCTTCCGGAAGTTTGGATGCCCGAGCCACGCGTCCCTCGAGCGCCTCGCCCAACGAAACATTGTTCCTTTCGAGCGTTTCACCGAGAACCTGATCGAGCGACACGCGCGCGTGGCTATAGGCGGTGAGGGCGACTACCTCCTCCACCCGCGCCGTGGCTAGACTGCGTTGCACGGCAATGACGTCGGCTCTGGTCGAGGCGCCAAGAGAAAACTTGCGTTGTTCCTTTTCGAGCAATTGCTCCTGCAGAACTCGCGTGTCGACTGCCGCGGAATACCTCGCACGCGCCTGGCGTAGCGCGATGACATAGTTGGAGACATCCACCACTAGCTGATTCTGGCTCCGGCGCTCGATCAGATCGCCCTGCTTCAACTGCAACTGATCGATGCCGTAGTCGCCTTGCGCTTGGCGGTTCCTAAGAGTGCCAACAAAGTACGTCGCTGCCCGTTCACTGGGGAAGTTGCGGCGGAAGACCTGCGCGACTCCGTTGCCAAGTCCGCCCGCGAAATAAGGACTGGCGCCCTGGCCGGGTGGCTGCGGAGTCGGAGTGCCGGCCAACCCCTGGGCGCTGGTGGCGGCGATGAAGCCCACGTTCGGCAACAATCCGTTGGCGGTTCCAAGGGCGCTGATCTCGCTGGTTTCATCGCTGATTTTGGTCATGACCATGTCCGGCCTTTTCGCCAGCGCGCTGGCCACAAGCTGCCGCAAGGGAGGTAGTTCCTCGCCATTGGGAACCTCGATTCGGTCCAGCGGGATGACCTCTGCAGCGTCGACAAGCGGATCCTCCAGGCCATTACGACTCAAAGCGCTCTTCAGCAACATCTCCTGTTGACGCACGGTAGCCCGAGCGATAGCCAACTCCCGCTGCCGGGTCTTCATCTCGGCCTCAGCCCGGAAGCTTTCAACCCTGGCGGTCGCGCTGAGTTCGATCTCCCGTTTCGTATCCTGAAAGAACTTCTGGGCAAGGTCGTAACTCTGCTGCCTCGCCTTGAGGTCCTCGATGTCTCCCGCCAGGTCCCAGTACAAGTTCAGAACGCTAGCAACCAGATTGAGCAATTGCGACCGGAACGTCTCCTGAGCCAAGCCCACCTGCTTTTCGGCTATACGGATGTACCGACTGTTAACACCCTTGCCGAACCCTTGGAGGAGCGGGTGCCGGAAAAAGACTTGACCCACGGGCGAGACCGCTGGATTGAGGATGTCGCTTGGCGCGTTCTGTTTCAGATACGACTCATTGAATGCGGCTTGCACATAACCGCCGGTGATCAAGCCCTGTTGAACCACGTTATCGTAAAAGCGCTGGGTACTGACCAGAGCAGCTGTCTGGCTGAGCACCTGGTTGGCTTGAGGTTGAGATTGGTGTGCGAAGGCAACCGAGCTTTGGAGAACCGGGTCGAGGTTCGGAGTAACGGGCCCAATCTGCGATACAGTAGCGCCGCCGGCGGAGCCACTGCTCGTTCCACCATTGTTGCCTAAAAGGCCGGCGGCCAACTCGCTTCCGGCAACGCCGAGGCCTGATGTAACCTGGTTGACCACGGAGTTTCCCCCTTGAATGCCTCTAAGAGGGCCGCCACCATGCATCCGCTCCAATTGCGATTCTGCGGTAAGCGGTCCATAGCGATCGACTTCGAGATCCAAATTATTCTCAATAGCGAGTGCGATGGCGTCCTGAACGGTCAGATAGAGTTTGCCTGCCCGGATAAGACTATGCAGCCGGTCCGAGTTTTTCAGCCGGGCCGGCGGAGTGACTGGCCCCACATAGGGGCGCACGAAACCGGGGACTGCCGGTTGTTCAACGGCGATTGCTTCCTGCGCCCCCAATTGGGAAGCCAGGCAGCTCCAGGCCATGAGGACTGTAAATGTTTTCCGCAGCTTCATTGCATGCCCCCGATCATTTCTTCGAACCGAGATCCGGCAGCACCGACTGCCGCGCTACGTGTCCGGAAGCCGCCTCTTCCATCGAGATGCCGTTCACATCGAGCGTCTGGCCAACAGCCTCATCGAACGCAATCTTGGCATGCGTATAATTCGCCATCGACTGAACTTCCGCGCTTTGGTCCGTGGCCAGGTCCCGCTGCGCCTGCACCACCAGCGGGATCGTCGATTGGCCAAACTGAAACTTCTTCTGTTCGGCTTCCAGACTCTGCTGCGCCAGAACCCGGGTGGCGACCGCCGTTTCGTATCGCGCGCGGGCCTGCTGCACCTCGATCATTGCGTTCTTGATGTCTACCCGCACCTGGCTGATGGTCCTCTGGAGCTGCAACTCACCTTGCCGCAGGGCGAGTTGATCGGCCACATAGTCGGCCTGCGCCACTCGATTGCGGAACGGGATATTCAGCGAGAAACCGGCGGAGTAATTAGGATAATTCCGGCGGAAGATCTGGCCGAGCAGATTCCCATACCCGCCGACAACGTAAGGGTCGGCAACTCCCGCCGTCCCATTGGCCAAGGCATTCACACTGCCGGTCAAGCCGTTATTTGTCGCCTCGAAAAAAGCCTGCAGCGTGGGTAACAGCACGTTTTTTGTGCCGGCAATGTTAATGATGGTGCTCTGAATGTTAATCCGGGTGCGCTCGATTTCCGGCCGCTTGTCGAGCGCCTGCTCAACCAGTTCTCCGATGGGCCTTAATTCTTCTTTCTCGGGAACGACAATGTGATCCAGCGGGACTATATGCACGTCGTCTAGCCAGGGGCTCGCCGCCCCGTTTCTGCTCAGCGCGTTCTTCAAGACAGTTTCCTGCTGCGCCACGTTGGTTTGCGCGATCAGCAGATTCTCCTTCGCCGCGGAAACCTCGGCCGCCGCGCGGGTCACTTCGATCGCGGACAGTGTTCCAATGGCGACTTGCTTCTTGTTGTCCTCATACAGTTTCTGCGCCGTGGCCAGAGCCTGCTCCTTGATGCGCACGTCTTCGTTGAAGCTCACCAGGTCCCAATAAAGATTCATAACGGCCGAGATCGTTGTGATCACCTGCAGTTTCACTTGCAGCTCGGTGACTTTCAGGTTGTTCTTGGAAATCCGGATGTACCGGTTGTTAACCGCGACGTGGAAACCCTGCAGCAAATTTTGCGTAACGTACAGGTCCAGGAAACCTTGTGTGAATGGGTTGAGGACGAAAGCGGGGCTGTTATAAGAGGATCGGCTGCTGACGTAAGTCAGAAAGGCCCCGGTCCCTGTGACAAATTGCTGCCCGTATTCGAGCTGGTATGTCCTGCTGTTATCCACCAGCGACGAAACCTCGCCCAGAAACGTGTTACTTTCAGGCGTGGTGGCATGCTGAAACCCCGCGTAAGCCACGAAGAATGGATCCAGGTTCGGAGGCGTGGTGCCATATTGCACCACGATTCCTCCTCCGGAGCCGACACCTCCGCTCTCCGCTAGACCAACCGCGCTGACATTGACTCCTAAGGTGCTAACGCTCGCCGGTCCCGGGTAAATCGGCGTAGGTGCGGTCCGGATCGCACCACCACCTTGGGTACGCCGCAGGCCCTCGCGCGCCAGAAATGGCCCATAGCGTTGAATCGCAATATCGATATTGTTTTCGAGCACCAGCGCAATCACATCCTGCACCGACAAATAGAGATTGCCGGCTCTAACCAGCGATTCCAGGCGCGGCGTGTTGGTGAGATTCGCAGGCGCCACGACTCGCTTCTCCAGATGGAAAGGCCGCATCAGCGTGCCCACGACGGGCGGGCCATTTGGCGTGGTAATGGAGACTTCTGGCGTTTGTGCGAAACTGCAAGCGAACGTGGCCAAGACGGCGGGCGAAAATTTCCGGAAGTAGCTCATGCTGAGTAGGATCCTATCTACAACGGCCTGTGTTGATGTGGGTTAAGGGCAATTCCCCTGCCACATTCCGGCCCCCCGGCGAAAAGGTGCCCTCCGCGATGGCATGGCAAGGAATGCCACGGTTAATCGTGGTTCTCAAACGGAAGCCCTGCACCGGACCGCGCGACGAGCTGTCCGGTTTTGGGACGAGTTGTCCGCTTTTGCCACGACTTCGCGGTCAGGTCGCCAGGGGTCTGGCGGATTCGGTAGTGGATTCAGCCCACGACCGTTACCTTCGTGTTCTCCAGATGAACCTCCACGAGCCTCACGTCCAATTCGTGATGGTTGGGGTCACCAAGCGGAAAAAGCGATGCGCAAAAAACGTGTTTGATCCCAACGCCACGCACAAAGTCAAATCTGACTGTGCCGGTATTAGATCCAGTAATTGCCAACCGCAAACGGATAAGGGTCGGCGCTTTGCTGCGCGTCCATGACCTTGGCGCTGACGGCGCAGCCCAAGACTTTCACTTAGCCGAATAGATAAGCTCCTTGTTGTGCCGGGGCAGCAGCGCCCCAATTCCAGCGCCGATCACCGCGCCCACACCTCCGGCCGCCGCGCCTCCGACTCCGCGCGAGACGCAAGGGCCGAACTCGCCCTGGTGACAGCCCGTGATACCTGCTCCGATAGCGAATCCTCCCCCAAATCCGATGAGTGCGCCGATGGCGGCGTGCTTGCCCCGTCCCCCGCCGCCCTCACGGAACCGCTCTATCTTGAGCACGTCCTCTTTCTTGGCGGTCACGGTCCCGGCCGTCAACTGTTGCGGCGTCCAGTTTTGGAATGCGCCTTCCACGGGTCCCGTTTTCAAGGACAGGCGAATCTTGTCGCCTGCCTTCAACTGTGCCAGCGATTGCCAGTCGCGCCGATCCTGCCCCGAGGCTGCGGTGCCGAGTGCACTCATCAGCGCAACCATCAGGAATGAACGCAGTCCTATATTGTTCATGTCTTTCCTCTTTCGACTTGTGTTTGATCTAACCCCGCCTCAACTCTCCACTGGCCAGCCGTCTCGAAGTCTGGTCAATAGTAGCGCGAAACGAGTAAAGAAACTTCCGTCAGTACACGCCAAATCGGCGCGGCGAATCGAATTCCTGGAACAGCAGTCGAGTCGGTAACGGAAGGCCTGCAAGCCTGGAAGAAAAAGGGTCAGATTGGTAGGCGCGGCTGGACTCGAACCAGCGACCCCCTGCTTAGAAGGCAGATGCTCTATCCACCTGAGCTACGCGCCCCTTGCCTCTCCTATTCTACTGTGACTGTGGTTCGATTCCGGCGAGTCAACGCGAGAGCTCGACGCCTCGCCCTAGTGGACCCGTTTACCGTCGAACATCTCAATCACAAAGTAAGGATAAGTATATGACGCGCCCTTGCCTGCCTTTTCGATGAACTCGCCTGGGAAAATATGGCCGACACCGGCGCCGATGTGCACCTCACGGTTGATTTCATACCAGGCGTACACGTCCGCTTCCTGGCCGAGATGTGTGCCGGATTTGCCCGTGCGGTCGCGCAGGATCACTCCACCGGAGGAGTTGTAGGCCGCATCAGTGGCGCTCGCCAGCCATAAATCGAGATACTGTGCGGTCACCGACCAGCGTCGATGCGGATTGATCGTGGCCCCACCGCGCCACGCCACGATGTTTTGCCATCCGAACTGGTCTGTAATCCCGAACCGGTCATGCGCTGTCGGATACATAGTGTCGAAGGTGCCATGCGTCCCGTCAGTCGGATTCTTGTCACCCGAGCCGTAGTCGTAGCCTGTGAAGAAGCGTGGCTTCCAGCCCAGCGAACGAACGGTGTAACCCAGACCCGCCGTGGTGCCCCATGCCTGGATATCGTTCGGGCCGGCCGAGCCGCGCTCCAGCACCAGCTCATAACGATAGTCGAAGTTCCGAATGCCCGTTCCTCGGATCCGGAACCCGTACGCCTTCTCGTCCAGGTGGCCGGTCTTGAGCTTGCTATCTTCCACCGCGACGCTCGGCGCAACTCGCCACAGCACAAACGGTTCGATGGACGACTTTGGAAGCTCGCGCGTGATCCACCCGTAAGCGCCGTAGATGTTGTTCCCCTCCTGGTGATGAGAGATGCCATCCAGCAGCGGGTTCACCACCGAGGCGGCAAACACGGCCGCTCGAAAGCGGTCCCAGTGAATGTTGGTCACCACGCCGTCGTAGGAACGCCCCTGGTCGCGCCATTCCGAGTTGGCGATGATGGTGCTGTTGTAGTCGATCAATTGCCGGCCCACCGTGAGAGAAATTGGCTGCTTCTCCAAATCGCCAAACTGGGCATAAGCCAGTTTGAGGTCCCACCTCACGTTGTTGGGTGGCCCCAGCGGCGGTGATTGCAGAAACGAGCGAGCATCTTGCACCTGCGCCTCCACCTTGAACCAGCTCACTGGCTGCAAGATCATCCCAAAGCGAAACCGGTTGAGTAGATAGGAAGCGCCGTTGTTCGGCTTGAACCCATTGCCACTGAAACCCTCCGCGCGCAACCGCTCATCCAGCCCAAACTGCAGCCACCTCGGAAGCTGGTCGTTCAGCTGGCCGGTCGGCCGGAGGTCCGGGAGGTCGTAGGGCTCGGTGGAAAGAGGCGGCGAGGATGCTGGCCCACCGACCGGAGTGAGCGAGGAATCGGAACCGAGCGCGGCTACCTTGTCGTATTGTGCGTAAATCGGACCACCAGCAAGGGCGAGGGCCAGGGCAATATATTGTCTTTTCAACATTTAGCTAATCTCTATTTTGTCGATAGAGAATAGTATGTTAGAGGAAAAAGCTCTTTGTCAAGCCCGAAGAACGAGAGGCGCTTTCACTCGAGAACCTGGATCTCGCCGTAGAGCGGAGACGAAATCTGGAGCCGCGAAACGCCTGGCTCCTTGAGGTACGTATCGAAGAAGCTGTGTACGCAGTACGCGGTAACGGCAAGCTGGCGGGGTCCGTCGATACCGAGCATGCCGAACACCCGGAGCACCCCCATCACGATATGGCTCTTCAACAGGGCTCCATCGTCGCTGAAGGTGAAATGGTTCGCGCCACGGATCGTTATGCGTAGCCTCGAATCCGGCGGCAGACGTTCATAAACCGCTTGGATGTCAGCCCCGATCTGACGGACCTCCGCGTCGGACGAAAAATCCCCGTTGCCGCTCAGGAGAAACATGAACGGCTTGTGGATGCCTGCCTGAATGACGCTACCGTGCAGAGAACCGTCCACATCAATACCTGCCTTGCACCTGGAATCCTGAGAACAGAATTGTGCAGCGGTGGCGCCACCAAAGGAGTGGCCAAATACTCCCACTCGCGTTAAGTCGAGCCGGCCCGTGAACTTGCCTGTGGCGTCCGAAGCGTTCAACCGCTCCAACCGATCGAGGACGAACGCGATGTCACCGGTCCACGCGGCCAGCAGCTTGGAGGCGAGATGTTCGAGCTCCTCTCCCGAGAAGAGTTCCGGGTTGTTCTCCGGCCTCCGTGCGATTACCCGGCCGTCAGGGAAAACGACCTCAATTGTGCGATAGGGGGCATCGAATCCCACGACGACGTAACCGTGACTGGCCAGGTCCTCGGCAAGCGTCGAGTAGTTCATCACGGGGGCGGATGCCCCCGCTCTCATGATTACCACAGGGTACGATGGCTGCTGCGGTGAGACATCGGCGTTACGAAGACTGTGCGCATGGACTTTCGACAAATCCCGCGTGAGAAGCCTGAAGATGAGCGGGGCGCCACCGCCGGCTGGTGCTCTTAAGGAAGCGGGCAGGTAGTCGTCTACAACTGCACCTGATTGCCCGGCCACCGCCGGGTACCAGACCCAGACGAGGAGTTCGCGCTTGGTTCCCGGCGCGGGAGCCAGGACGTCCAGTCCCTTGTCATCCACCCAGTCATAGATCGCGCGGCCCACCGCGAGTGGCCCCGTGGGCGCCGGTAGTGTAGTCGCGGTCCGATGCTCCAGCCAGAGCGACGCCAACAATACACCGACCCCGAGAACCCCCAATATCGCCAATATTGCGAGCGCTTTGAATATCCGGTGGGACAGCCGTGTTTTAGACATGCGATGCCACCAAAACAAGCTCAGCCGACACGTTCATCAAACGCTCCGTAACAAGAAAAAGTACTTTTCATAATAAAGTGTGTGAGGTTTCCTTGTCAAGCGATGCCAAACGCGCGTCTTATTGATGCTCGATCCCTTCGCCGCACTTCCGGCGCTATTCGTTCCGCGATCCTATGCCAGCGGGCGCCTTCGCTGGCTTCGCGCTTTGCTGATTTTGAACCGGCTGTTGGCGGGCCGCTAGCCAGTCCGCGATGATCCAGCAAGCTGCCACCGCAGCCAGGTTGTACGCGTTGCCGCCCCAGACATCATGTCTTTGGGGAAAAGCAAAGATCATAGGCCCTAATGTTACTGCGCTAACGACCAACAGCATCAGCGCCAGGAGACGGGCAGCCAGAACGTCCAAAATTCCCGAGAGTATGGCGAGGCCCGCGAGTACGAAGCAAATTCCAGTTACGATGGTCCAGAACTCTCCTCCCAGAGGCATCCACTTGGGGACATAAACGGCGTTATCCTTAACGCCAGTCAAATGCGCCAAGCCGAAGTCGATTGAGCAGACTCCGAATATCCAGCGAGCGATCAGAATCGTTCGCGGCCAAGACGAACTGTGCGTTGCCAGGGATCCGTAGACGAGTGCTCCTGCGGCGGCCACGATGAGTTGTGTGCCGGTTCCAGCCAATACACCGATATAGACCGGAATTCGAAAACCAAGTACGTGAGGCGCCGTATAGAATCGAGGCAACCAAAAGACCGCAAAGATGAAATAGATGACGGCCAGCGCCGCCGCACCGGCTTTAGCAGTCCGGCGCCACAGGATCGCCGCGCCGCCCGCGATCATCCAGACGGCGGTGATATACGCGAATAGCTCACGACCGGGAATGTGGTCGCCGAACGCCTGGATGGGTTGATGGGAGGCGTCAAAATCGCCCCAGACTAGGTCGCAGATGCCGGCAGCAACTGTAGCCAAGCCGAACAAGTAAACTCCGACTCTCATTGCCGATCCACCATGTCCTTCCGGTGATGCCGCGTCGGAATCCACCACGATTTCCGGGCTATTCGTTCCGCAGGGCCCGCAGCGGATCCAGCCCCGCGGCGCGCCTTGCCGGCACATAGCTTGCAACCGCGCTGACCGTCAACAACACCAGCGGAACAAAAACGTATACGGCGGGGGAAGATACGCCGAGTCCGGGAAAGCCGGCGGCGAGCATAGGTGCCGCCATCGCAGTGAGCACACCGCCCGTCGCGATACCAACGCCCGCGAGAATCAATCCGCGGCGCTCGACGAACCACACAATGTCGCGGCGGCCTGCGCCGATAGCGACGCGGATACCGAACTCCTTCACGCGCCGGGTCACCGTGTAGGCGACCAGCCCATAGAGCCCGGTCGTGGCGAGCGCCAGTCCAATGAATCCCATCGTCCCCACCATCTGGAAGAACTGCAGCCACGTATCCGTCACGCGGCTTTCGTAGAGCGTCGCTACGGGACGAAGATTGAATACCGGCACGTTGCCGTCGATCGATCGAACCGCGTCGCGCAAGGGCTTCGCGAGCGCGCCCGCGTCACCCACCGCTTCGACCACCAACGTCATCCGCGAACGCGGGTTTTGCTCGTAGGGCACATACACGTACGGGGCGGGCGCCTCGTTCACCGCCAGATAGTGCCCATTCTTCGCCACTCCGACGACCTCGATCGGAGCGCCGGCCGCGCTCTTCAGCCGGATCCGCTTTCCAATCGGATCCTGGCCCGGCCAATAGGTCTTCGCAAACTGCTGGTTCACAATCGCCACCCGGTGCGATCCGGCGCGGTCATCGTCGGTGAAAGCTCGCCCGCGTTTGATTTCGATATGCAGGGTGCTGAAGTACGCGGCGTCCACCGCGCCGCCGAACTCCAGCTCTGTTTCGCGGCCTTTCGGGAACTGGTACCCCTCGGGCGCTACATTGACCGCGGTCTGAGAGGGAGAAAGCGGCAGCGATTCGGCCATGGCCACCACGGCCACGCCGGGCATCGTGCGAACGCGATCGACAAGCCGGCGGTAGAAGACCTTGGTCTGTTCGGGCGTGTAGTGCACCAAGGCGGGCGCTGTATCCATGCTGATCAGGTGGTCCGTGCGAAACTCCGGCGGCATCACCAGCATGTTCCGGAAACCCGCGAGAAACATGCCGGCTGCGATCAGCACGACCATCGCGAGCGCAATCTGGCCGGCCACCAGAACGTCGCGGCCGACCATGCGCCCCTTGCCGGACGAGCCGTCTCCGCCCGCCTTCAGTGCGCTCACGAAGTCCGTCCGTGCGGTCTGCCACGCCGGGGCCAGGCCGAAGAAGATACAACTCGCCAGTGCTGCGAGCAAGCTGAACTGCACGATACGCCAATCCAACTGTACGCCCAGCACAAACGGTGGATCGCTGGGCACGCTGAGCGTTTCGAGCAACCGAATACCGCCGTATGCGACGAACAATCCCGCGCCGCCGCCCGCCATGGCTACCATGAGACTCTCGGTCATCAGTTGGCGCACCACCCGGCCCCGCCCCGCTCCGATCGACAGCCGAATTGCGATCTCGCGGCTGCGGGCGCGCCCCCGGGCAAGCAACAGATTCGCGACGTTCGAGCACGCAATAATCAGGATGAGCGCCACCAGCCCCATCAGCATCTTGACCAGCGCCAGCAGTTGTGGAGTCTGCTGCATGCGCCTCTCGAGCTCCGTGCGGACCGCCATGTGCCGGTTGCGATTCGTCTTGACATACTCGCGTTCCAGGGCGGCCCCGATTGTGGCAACTTCCGCCTGCGCCGATTCCTGTGACAGGCCGGCGCTCAATCGGCCCTTGACTACCAGATCGTGGCGTCCGCGGTCCTCCAAGGGATCGGCCGTCTCGCCGTCCAGGCGCTGCGCCATCCCCAGGGGAACGAAGAGGCTGGGGAGAGCGAAACGGTCAAGGCCGGTAAAGGACGCCGGGGCTACACCGACAATCGTGAAAACGATCCCGTTGATTCGCAAGCTGCTGCCGATCGCGGACTGCTCGCCCGCATACTTCTGCCGCCAGAAGTCGTAGCTGACCATGGCGACAGGTTGGGCAAATGCAGTTGCTTCGTCCGGCAGAAACGAGCGGCCAGCCGCAGGCGTCACGCCTATGACCGGAAAAAACTTGTCGCTCACCAGGTTCGCAAAACACATCTGTGCCGGTGCCGCGGCACTGGCGGCTACCGCCAGCGTCGTGACGCGATAAGCGGCCAGCCCGCTGAAGGACCGGTTTTTATTGCGCAGATCGCGGTAATCGGGAAACGACATGCCTTCGAAAGGATTGTCGGGCGTAGTGTTGGTCACATCGAAGAGATCCGCGGGATTCTTTACCGGCAGAGGCCGCAGAAGCAGCGCGTCGGCGAAGCTGAAGATCGCGCTGTTCGCGCCGATGGCGAGAGCCAGTGAGAGCACCGCCACCGTGGCAAATGCGGGCTGCCTGCGCAGCGCGCGCAGTGAATAGCGGATGTCCGCGAAAATACTGCCGAGCCACGTCCAGCCCCAGGTTGCACGAACATCCTCCATCGCCAGCGTGAGGTTGCCGAGTTCGTTGGCGCCCGCGATCGCGGTGAGGGATTCCAACTCCTCGCGCATGTCGCGCTCCTGCTGGCGGCGCCACGCCGGCCAGAGATATTTGAGGCGATTCCAAATCTTCATCCTTTCACCTCCGGCAACGTCCCCATGATCCGCCCCACCGCGCTCACGAAGTCGGCCCATTTGGAATGTTCCCGTACCAGTTGCTTCCGGCCCGCGGCGGTGAGCCTGTAAAACTTGGCGCGGCGATTGTGCTCCGACGTTTCCCACACGGACGCGATCCAGCCTTTTGCTTCGAGCCGCTTCAGCGCGGGGTAGAGCGAGCCGAACTCAATATCGAGGGCCTCGTTTGAGGTGCTACGAATGCTCTTGGCGATTCCGTAGCCGTGCAGCGATCCGGCGCGCAGCGTCCGGAGCACCAGCATATCCAGCGTCCCTTGCAGCAGATCCATATGGAGATAGGCTATATGAAGAGGATCTATAGGTCAACCGCGCCTATTGCATCGCCACCTCGCTGGTCCGCATCACCACCGAGCGCGGTTCGTCGGCCCGTGCCGTAGGCAGACAGAATTCGCTCCGGCATTCTCCGACAAGGCGACGATACCTAAGTCGGACTATTTCCAGGCGGCCGCCGATTTGCCCAGAAGCACCTCTCATAAGCCATACCATTGGTTAAAGAATGGCTTCGACTCGCGGCCTCAGGGGGCCTGCAAATCGAGAGCGTAAATCTCCTGTGTGCCGGTGTCTCTCAAGACTAACGGTGAATCATCCGGAGCGAGTCCAGTCCAGAATGCGCCCCGAAACCCGGTTTGGCGCAGGTCCTTAAGGCCGGCGATCTGTTCCACGCTTCCATCTGTTATTCCTACGCGCAATACAGCAGGCTCCCTTCCGCGCCGTAAGTAGTAGACAAATCGCCCGTCCGCCGACCAGTTCGTAACGCCGAAGTAAGCCCCTCTTACCAGTTCCCTCCAGGTTTGTGAATGGAAATCGAAAAGCATCAAAGAATGAGAGTCCAAGGATCTCGCTACGATGTAACGGCCATCGAGTGACCACCGAGGCGTCCATAGGCCATCCGATCCCGGCAACTTTTTCACATTTCGAGTGCGTACGTCAACCATGTATATGCCGAGTTTTTCCGGAGGCGCTTTATCGAAAATCGGGAAGTAACTGAAGATCAGAGAATTCCCGTCCGCAGACCAGTTGGGGTCCATCTCATTTCTCGGTTCTTCCAAAAGCCGTTCGGGCGTTCCCCCCTCGGCCGAAATCAATGAGATTCTCCAAGGCTTCCCAGGCGCCGTGTCAAAATACGCGATTCGTTTACCGTCAGGGGACCATCGAGGCATGGTTGCCTGCACGGGAGGCAAAGTCAGTTGCAGGCGCTCACTTCCGTCAATCTTGCTCCGCCACAAGGTGTGTTCCGGGAAGCTGACGTAGGTCACCCATTTCCCATCTCTTGAAAAATCGACAAACTCGGCCGATATTCCCGACAGGTAAGGCACGAACTCGCCGGATTTCGATTCGTAGTGTACCAGTTCGCCTCGCAATTGCTGGCCTATGACGTAGAGCTTCTTTCCATTGGGACCAACCACGGGAGCGAGGGAGTTCATTTGGCCGGCCGTCAGGCGCACGGGTTCCCCTGAGCCGATCGTGAGCAGTCCTCGTTTCTCTTGCATCGCCCAGACCTCGGTTTTGCCGTTCTGGTTGGACTGAAAAACGAAGTACCTGCCGTCTGGGGTCCAATTGCCGCAGCACTCCGATGGCGCTGGATTCCAACCCGGAAGAATAGGATGAGTCATCTTGCCATCGGCTGATACTTCCCAGATCGAGGAGAAGCCGTTGGTATTGTCAGTCAGCGTCAACCGTAGCCGGGTTCCGTCCGGAGACCAGCGAATCCAAGAAGAGGCCCCCGGCAGCGTCGCTAACTTTCTTCCTCCGCTCCCATCGTTTCGGCATCGGTACAAGTCGTTGCCGGTCACATAGGCTATCTCCCGCCCGTCTGGAGACCAGGTCGCATCATCGGCCACGACCCCGCCTGCGCGACGAACTCCGCCCGCCGGAAGGGCTAAGACCCAAAGCGCCAGGTTAGACGCCGCCGAGTTGGCGCCGGGACTAAGAGATCCGGCCAAAACATCGAATCGATTCGGCGCAATATCCATCAGATACGGCGTTTCCAAAGGGTTCGGAAGAACGGTCGTCTCGCCACCTGAAACCGAAACCTGCGCCACCGATCGATGATTCTGCGACCCTTCGACGAAATACAGCCGCAGCTCGTCTGTTAACACCGGTCCCTGCTTGGCTTGGCCATCATTGGTGATCTGGACGTAGTTTGAGGCTCGTGGCAAGGCCGTGTTCGAGCGCATGGAGATGATACCGAGAACGGTAAGGAACACTGCGGCCGCCGTCACAATAGCAAAGCGCGAGGGTTTCTTTCGTCGTTCCGTGTCCGGAAGATCCACGGTTCCACCGTTAACGGGGATGACCGTGGAGGAGCCTGTGAACCTGTCCGGCTCCAGGCTTTGGTCGGGCTTCTCTCCGGTTGCCGGTGAACTTGGGCAAGCCACGCTCGCGATGAAGCGATATCCCCTACCGGTTACGGTTTGGACGAATCGAGGTTGCATCGGATCGTCGCCGAGCGCCAGCCGAACCTTCCGGACGGCCGTATTGATGGCATTTTCCGTATCCAGCTGGACACCTTTGCCCCAGAGTTTTTCAATGATCTGTTCCCGCGTGACCAACTCTCCAGGGTGGCCAACCAGCAGCAGCAACAGCTCAAAGGGGATCCGTTCCAATTTCAAGTCTTCACCGGAGCGGCGTAAACGATAGCTGCGCGCGTCCAGATCAAAGTCCTCGAATCTGATGAGGTCCATGTATTCCCAAGTTCGTCTGATTCTACATCCTGGCCAGAGTGTCAGCGAAGGCTCGACTACTCAGTAAGTTGAACGGCCTCCAGAAAAGATACACGCGAAATACAGGATTCTCCAGATTTCCTCCATTGCTCATGAGCAGCGGACGCGGCGACACTGCCGGAGTGCGACACGGAATCCAGGGATTGGGAAGTTCACAATTTCAATTCGTTGGTAGGAGGCGATCCATGCGATTTTTTCTCGATAAGTGCCTTTTGCGACTCGTTCTGCTTGTGACGGTGGTTGGCCCCCCGCTGAACGCCCAAGTCGAGCCGCAGGCGGTCCCTCTCTCTGTGCCCCGCGTCTGGGATGACGAGGCAATCGCGACAGTGGAGGTTCCACTCGCGAACCCGGTTGGTTCGCCAAAGCATATTTCTTCCGGCTACTACTACAAAATCCCAGTCCGCCCCGTCTATAAGGACTATCCGGTCTACGCGCCGGGCCGCGAACCGGCGGGCTACATGGAATGGCTCAAGAAGCAGGAACCCGAGGTTGTATGGGATGACGCCGGTCACAAGCCTCCGCTCAAGACCGAACGCGACTGGATACAGGCAGGACAGATGGTCTTTAACACGCCGATCAAGACGCACCGCATTGTGGCTCTCGAAGACATCCGCGATCTGAAGTGGTATGAAAAAACCGGCGCGCCAATCGCCAAGGATGGCACGCTGCCGTACGTTCGCTACGTGATCCGTAAGCAGGGCACAATCGATTTGGGGGATTTTGCTTGTGGATTCTGCCATACGCGGGTTATGGCTGATGGCAGCGTCCTAAAAGGAGCGCAGGGCAATTTTCCGTTCGAAAAGAGCAAGGCCTGGGGCTTTCAGAACTCTTCTGCTACGCCTGACCAACTGTCAAAAAGCGATGCATTTCTGCGCCGGCTCGACCGTAGTCTCTTTGCGGCGCCATGGGTCACTCCCGATCCGCTGATGCCCATGGACGCTCTCTCCTTTGACCAGCTAGTCTCGGCTCATGACGCGATTCCAGCCGGGGTCATGACACGCCATCGAGCAAACTTGTTTTATCCCGTCCAGGTACCAGACCTGATTGGCGTGAAAGATAGGCACTACCTGGACCGCACGGGTTTGCAAAAACAGCGTTCCATCTCTGACCTCATGAGATACGCCGCGTTCAACCAGGGGGCGGACGATCTGGCGAGCTACGATGGTTTTGTTCCGGCCGAATTCCTTTCTTCAACAACGCGGCTTGATCCGGCTGATCCCATCGCCGTCGGAGGCCGCTATAGCGACGAGCAACTTTACGCTTTGGCGTTATACGTCTATTCATTGCAGCCACCGGAGAATCCCAATAAATTGGATTCGCTCGCGGCGCGCGGCCAAAAGGTCTTCCAGTATCAGGGCTGTGTCATGTGCCACGTGCCGCCCTTGTATACGAGCAACAAGCTCACACCCGCGGAAGGCTTCCATGTCCCGGCGGACGCGCGCGCGACTCTCGACATCTTCCCAATTTCGGTTGGAACGGATCCAAACCTCACGATGAAAACGCGCAGAGGAACCGGCTACTACAAAGTGCCATCGCTAAAGGGGGTGTGGTATCGAGGCATGTTCGGTCACGGCGGCTGGTGCGCAACCCTGGAAGATTGGTTCGACCCGAACCGCGTGCGAGGTGATTACGTCCCCACCGGCTTCAAGCCCTACGGCGCGAAAACCTTTGCCGTGACAGGCCACCCATTCGGGTTGGATCTGTCTTCGGCGGATCGCAAGGCGCTCATCGCGTTTCTCAAGACGCTCTGAGCCAGAGGGTAGGGAGCCCCTTCCGTGCGAAACTTGCCGCTACGTCCGAATGTGCCCGGCGAGCCCAGCAATGCTGCGCTCACCCGCAGGCGCTGCTGCTGGTCAGCTCCTTGATGGCCACACTTCGACGCCCCCAAAGCGAACTGCGGGAATCCCGGAGGCCAATTGTATGGCTTCCGTCAGATCCCGGGCGGCGATCAGAATGAACCCGCCGATTTGTTCTCTGGTCTCTGCGAAGGGGCCGTCGGTAATCATCATTTTGCCTCCTTGAAGCCGGATCGTGGCGGCCGCGCGAACCGACTGAAGCGCCTGGTTGGCCAGCAAGTGGCCGCCGTTCCGCAGCACATCGGCATTGGCCAGGCGTTCGTTGATCAGCGCTTCGTATTCCGGCTTAGGCAGAGCGTTCAATTTCTTTTCGTCGAAAAAAATAATGCACAGGTATTTCATGGTGTCCTCCCAATTGCCACGACGGTGCTCTATTCATTAGATGGTCGCTCGGGAACCCAGGAAATCGACAACAGCTGTTCGGGCGGGGGGCCGGATCGACCCCTCAGTTGTCCGGTTTGGAACAGCCGCCGCACGATCCCACATCCTAATTTAGGCCCTTCACCAGCAAGGCTGCCTCTTGCTAGACTCCCAACAATGCCATCTCGCATCCAGCAGATGAGGCTCGACAAATCTGCCGGCCCTTTTCGCCGTGCGCTCCAGTATGCCTACTACGACTGGACGCGCGAGATGCCCAGGTCCAAACGCATCATCACTTGGGTTGGGCATTTGATGCAGGGATACGCGTTCTACGCCCTTTGGACGCGGTCTTTGGTGTGGCCTCTGATGTGGCCGGAAGGGATACCTCTCTATGCCAGTGTGTTGCTGCTTTACGTCATTGGCGCCGGACTGAAGGACGGGATGCTGACTTCGGAGTTTGTCCGCAAGACCCAACTTGAAGCCGACCAGATTGCCGCGCGGCAGATCCAGCGGACGCTCCAACCCGAGAAACTCGACGAGTTGCCGGGTTACCAGGTGGAGACGTTCTATAAGCCCTTCCGTGACGTGGGTGGCGATTACTTTGACGTCATCCAGCTTGCCGGTAACCGAACTCTGTTCGCGGTAGCGGATGTGTCCGGGAAAGGAATGCCGGCGGCGCTGCTGGCGGCAAACATACAGGCTCTGGTTAGGAGTATCTCGGGTGTCGAACAGGACCCCCTGGCGCTGGCTCGGCGGATTAACAAGCACCTGAACCGTTACACCCCGAGCGATCGCTTTGCAACGGCAGTGTTCATCGTGTTGAGCCGCGATACGGGAGAATTGACCTACGTGAATGGCGGTCACAACGCCCCGATTGTGTTTTGTTCCGGATCGACCACCATGCTGGAAGCCACCGGAATGCCGCTTGGATTGTTCAGCGATGCGGAGTATGAAGCCCGTACAACTGTGATTCCTCGTGGTGGCGGGCTTCTCATATTCACCGATGGATTGACCGATTCGATTCAGGGAAAGGATCCCGCCAACCGTTTGCGCGATGCTTTGGCTGACAGTTCGAGACCAACGATGCCTAGTCTCAAGTCCTTAGTGGACCCGGCACACAACGAAGACGACATCACCATATTGCTGGTGAAGCGTACCGCAGATTCTGCGTCCAGCGCCTGACAGAGTGGAAAGAACTCGGCGTGAGGTTATTGTCCTTGCTCTAACTTTCGATAATAAAGACTTCTATAACCAAGTCGGGCAGAATGAGAAGGTCTGAGTAACCAGAGTCTCGGGCCTGGATTTACGGCAGGCAGTCGTTGCGGAGGCATGTCATGACTACTGATTTCCCCATTCCCGAAGCCTTGCACAGCCTTGGCGAGCCGTTGCATGTATACCCGCCCAGGGCGGGAGCCGGCCGAGCGGGATACTTCACGATCGCCGTAATTCTCGCGATCCTGTCCGGCCTCACCGTCATTGGAATCGTCAATCCTCCGCAGCAGAATCCGCCGCCGCCAATGGTTTTCATCTCGCTGATGAGCGTTTTCGGCGTGCTCGCGGTGGTCTTCTTCGGCATGGGATTATTTTCCCAAAGCTATACCCTGATCCTGTTCCCGGAAGCGCTGGCCCGGACTGGCGGGGAAGCGCCGGAGATCTTTCGCTGGAGCGACGTCAGGGAAGTCTACACGTTTGTCAACCCTTTCGCGGGGAAACACCGCATCGTCGCGCAGGACGGCCGCAAGCTCGAAATCGACGCGAGTGTGAGGGACGGCAAGAAATTGGGTCAAACGGTGCAAAAGACCCTCTTCGACCGCATGCTGCCGGCCGCCGTCAAATCCTTCGACCGGAGCGAGACGCTAACTTTCGGCCCGCTGCGACTCGACCAGAACTTTCTCTATTACAAGGACAAGCGCCTGGCTTGGAACGAGATCGCCAAAATGCAGCTCTTGTACAATCCCCAGACGCGCTCCCTGCATTTCGAGGTGAAGGCCGCCGGTTCCGTATTTCTGCCCTGGTGCGTGGTGAAAGTCCAGAACATTCCCAACGTGGATGTCTTTAAGGCGCTGGTGGAGCGGAAGAGAGCCTTCGACCGTTAGCATACGCTTCAGCCGTTCGGCGATTGTCTGCCAGTCCTTTAGACTACTCGACTTTACTCAGCTTCCGGGATCAGTTGTGGAATTCGAACTCCGAGGTTTATCTGTGGGTCGCCAGATGCCTGCTCGCCCGTCCAGTCAGATGCCGGCGTACCAGGCGTAGCCGGCTTCGGGAGACGCCGACCCCATGCCCTTGCCGAACGGTTTCAGATTATCGGTAACGGTGAGGCGGGTGATGTATTTGACGTTCTTGTACCCGAGCTGCCGGGGAACACGAAGTCGAAGAGGTCCGCCGAAGCCGACCGGAAGCTCACCGCCGTTCATTCCGTGGGCGACGAGAGTTTGAGGGTGCAACGCGTCGGCCATGTCGATGCTTTCCCACCAGTCGGGTTGAATCGAACGGTAGATAACATACCGGGCCTGGGGGAGAGTCCCCACGAGATCCAGGATGTGAGATAGAGGTGCGCCAATCCATTCGGCAATGTAAGACCAGCCCTCTTCGCACGCCAGATGAGTGATCTGGCTGCGCACTGGAAAGTTCCTGAGTTCCGCGAGTGAGAACGACGCCGGGCGGGCGACCATGCCATCGACGTGGAGGCGCCAGTCAGTGAAACCAGCCTTCTGAAGGCGCTTGAACGCTTCGCCCAATGGATCTACTTCGTTCGCGAACGGAGGTTTCGAAATCTGGCTGGGAGCGAACTCACGCGCCATCGAGTGGCGAGTCAACAACCGCTGGGCAGCATAAGTCAGTGTTTCGCCAGGGCCGTAAAAGCCGCCCGCATCCGGCGGGATCAGTCCATAACGCTGTGCAAGTCTGGCAGCCACGGCGAGCCCGGAAGCGCCGGCCGTAACTGCGATGCCGCTGGTGATGAGTTTACGTCGTGAAAACTTGCTCATCTCAACTCCATATCTTTAGCGGGGCGACCGGTGATCATCGCTCGCATGCGGTTTCGGAATCCGGCAATACTAACCATGACGACGTGCACCAAGAGGAACAGCAAAAGGAATACTGAGACGAAGAAGTGAATGGTGCGTGCGGATTGCTGGCCGCCCAAAATAGTGACGGCGGCCGGAAACACTGCCGCGATTGCGGGGGACATCGCCAGGCCGGTCCAGATCACCAACGGGAAGAGAACGAAGATCACCAACAGATACGTGAGCTGCTGAAGCACGTTGTACGACCCGGGTTCCGCCGCAGTTGCCGATCTGAACCTCAAATGCTTGCCGATGACCGTCGAGAGCGCCCGCCAGGAGAGGTCGGCGCGGGCGGGAAACAAATTCTGCCGGAAATGCCCGCTGAGTAATCCGAAAACGAAGTAAAGTAAGCCGGTCAAGACAGCGAGCCAGGCCGCCTGGAAATGGAGATAGCGGCTCCAACCGTTCTGGTCAGGAAGCACGTAGCCGTAACCCGTAGGGACGGTTGCTCTTGAGGAAGGAATCGGCAGTTTGAACAGAGGAGGCGTTAGTACGTTGCCGGTTTCGCCCCAATAGAAGCGCGGGTGCGAAATGAGAATTTCAACTCCGCTGACGAGCAGGGCCAGGAAGCACACGGTGGTGATCCAGTGGGTGACACGGACGACGGCAGAGTGCCGCGAAGTGGCTGTTGCGGCTGGCACGACCGAAGCAGAGGTTGGCGCCCAGACAGAATCGGCCATTTCGGAGAGTGTACCAATTAGCGCAGCGGCATGCACGCAACGCAGGATGCGTGGATGACGTCATGGCCTACTAGCGGATACAACTGAGTTTATCTTTCGTAATCAGATCGAGCGACTCTAACCGCTGCCTTCCACCGGCAGAGGTCTTGACAGTTTCCGATCAGCGGCTTCCGGCATTGACTAGTTATGTATAGGCTGTAGGGATTGTGATGAAGCCCTTGGTCTTTGCTCGCTGTGTCGCGTTTGCGTTTGGCGGCCTGAGCGCGCAGGGGTGCTCTGGGATCACATACGACAAAGCGGGCTGGTAGAACTTGAAAAGACTAGGCGCGGCCGAATACGGGGCAAATTTTACAAATTCCTCCGCTCCAAACCCCGAATCCGGCTTTCCAATTGCTCTCCGTAGCAGAACTGAGACGTTCTCATGTTCAATTCATTGCATCGAGCAAACACACGGCATAACCAAAACGTTCCGAAACGCCGCACCATCCGTGGCACAATGCACCAAGCTATTATGCTCGCGCTGTTCGCGAGCGACACCAGTAGATCGGCTGCGACCGCTGTACCGGTGGGAACGTTATGAGCAGATCATGGCCTGCATTGCTAGCCGTGATTCTCGCCGGGCCAGCGATTTTGCCTGCACAGGTATGTCTTCCAACGCTGTTTCAGACGGGCGCGTTTGCCAGCCTGACCCCGAGCGCTAACTCCCATCAAGTATTAATTCGACAGAGTGACGGGTCCTACACCGCTTACGAGATTCCTTACACGGCGCCATACCAGGTGCTGAGCACTGTGGCGAATTTCCAGCGGCAGTTAAGAACCTGCCCCAATCCCGCGCCGGCCGATCTTGCACTCACAGTTTCGCAGCTGATCGATTTGCAAGCGATCTATGCGGCCACGCCTGCGGGCGGATACGTTTACGTTGTCAGCCCACCTCCAACTGGAGCCGGCGACGATTACGTCGATGTGACGTTTTTCGATCACAACATGAACCCGGTGTCGAACACCGTCGTTTCCATCCCGGCGGGGGCGCCCGGCAGTTTCGAGAATCTGAGTTTCATACCGTTGCTTGTGGCGGACCTCAATCACGATGGCAATCCCGATCTCGTCTTGGAGCAGTGTTCTTTGATGGACCCTCTGGAACCGAGTTGCGCCATGGCGGTGATGCTGGCCGATGGGCATGGTAGTTTCGCGCAGCCGGTTGCCTACCCGCTTCCGGGGACAAACGGCATAGGGGCTATCGTGGCTGCCGATGTAAACGGTGACGGCAATGTCGATCTGGTGATGGCCAGCACATTCTATGCACTAACCTCAGCCGCACCCTTGGGAGTCGCGGTGTTCCTTGGCAAGGGAGACGGCACGTTCCAGCCGGAGAAAGTCGTGATACCGGGCGTGACTGTATCGGGCCTGGCCGTGGCCGATCTCAATCATGACGGCAAGCCGGATTTGGCGTTCTCGACGTTCGTGACCCAGAACGGCTCTATCACCGGGGGCAATCTCGAGGTTGTCCTCGGCAACGGAGATGGCACCTTTTCCAGTCCGGCAAGCTATCCCATCGGCGGCGGAGGTGCGGTCGCCATCGGAGATGTGAATGGAGATGGCAACGAGGACATCGTGGCGGGGGGCTCCATCTTCTTCGGCGATGGGAAGGGCGGTTTCCCCACGCGACAGGATTACATAATTAGCGGTGGAGCGATTATCCTCACCGATTTTGATGGCGACGGCAGGACCGACATCGTCATGGCGGGAGGCGGTGATTCCCAGATTATTTATGGCTCCGGTCTTACGGTCTTCTTCGGGCTAGGAGGCGGCCAATTCGGCGCGCCGCGCCTTGTAGTCCCACCGGCTGCAAACGGAGAGAATCCCGGCGTAGTCGCCTCGGCCGACTTCGACGGCGATGGCAATCCCGACCTGCTCGTGACGGAGGCATCCACGACCGGCTTTACGATTGGCGTTCTCAAGGAAAACGCTGACGGCACATTTACTCCCGCCCCACAGTACCCCTTCAACGGCGGTGGGCTGGCTTTGACCGGCGACTTCAACCATGACGGCAAACTGGATTTTGCCGCAATGGAACTTGGGCTCAATAATACCCTGATTCAAGTATTCCTGGGCAACGGGGATGACACGTTTCAGGCTCCTGTCAGCACTCCCGTTACCGCAGAAATCAACGCCATCACCGTAGGCGATTTTAACGGCGACGGCATCCCGGACCTCGCGATAGTTACCGGTTCGAACCTAGCGGCCGGCGGTGGCACCGTGCAAATTCTCCTGGGAAATGGCGACGGCACGTTCCGCCAAGGGGCCCAGTTTCCGGCGGGGTCCGGTTCGAGTGATATTGTCGCCGCCGATTTCAACGCGGACGGCAAACTGGATCTAGCGGTCGCCAACGTAGGGGTGGATGAGTTTCCCGCGGCGCCTACCGGTGGAAACGTGGCCATTTTCCTGGGGAAGGGCGATGGAACGTTTTCCGCTGGAGCCATACTTCCGGTCCTGCCCAACTACCCCGGCAAATTGCTCACGGCCGGGGATTTCAATAAGGACGGAAAGATCGATCTGGCGGTTGCAGAGGCTGACTACACTGCCGTTTTGCTGGGAAATGGTGACGGCACATTCGGCACGGCCATGACTTACGAAGCCACGGGCCCGGCACTGGCGGTCGATGTCAACGGCGACAATATTCTGGACCTGGTTACCGGGTCTGGAATCATGCTGGGGAATGGCGATGGCAGCTTTCAGCCTGCGATCCCGGTGGACATCGGCGGTGCGCCGGTGTCAGGAAGCTTCTTCATCGCCGGCGATTTCAATCACAACGGCAAAGTGGACTTCCTGCTCGGCGATGCCGTGGTCCAGAACATTTCGACCGCACCACCGCCGCCGCTGAGTGTGGTTTCGGCCGCGACCCTGCAAGTTGGACCTCTCGCTCCGGAATCGCTGGCCACGGCCTGGGGCGTCAACCTGGCGAACACAACCGAGGCATCCCAAGTTCTCTCGCCGGTTCTGGCTGGAACGACTGTTTCCGTGAAAGACTCTAAAGGGACGGTACGCGCTGCGCTGCTGCTTTACACCTCACCGCACCAGGTGAATTTTCTGGTGCCTGCGGGGACGAGCATCGGTCCGGCAACGGTAACTGTGACCAATGGAAGCGCGACGCAAACAGGCAGTGTGCTCATTGCCGCGGTTGCGCCGGGGCTGTTCGCTCTCAATGAAGATGGTCTGGCGGCGGCCTACGCGATCAGCGTTAGCCCGGATGGGCACCAAACAATAGAGAACGTATTCACGGTGCAGAATGGCAACCTGATCGCGTCGCCGATCGACTTGGGGCCAAAAGGGCAAAAGTTGTATCTGGTTCTGTTGGGAACCGGGATGCGCAATGCGAGCGCGTCGCAGATAACGCTGGGCACTTGGCAAATCGTCGACTTTGGCCCTGCACCGGGCGTTGATGGCGTAGACCAGATAAAGGTCCTCGTGTCGAGAAATGGCACGACCGGGAATATCCCAATTTCCTTTAATGTGCAGGGTGCAACTTCGAACACGGTCACCGTCTACATCAAGTGATTTCAGGTGCCCGGCGAGTGCAACAGCACCGTATCTTCAGGCTGGTTCACAACCTCGAAGGTCCGGCCCTGTCCCGCTCACTCAACGGCTAGGGGCGGCCCCAGAAGCTCCAAACCAAAAGTGCGAAAACGCTCCTTTTCAGTCGGATCATCCCATGTCGAGTAAGCACCTCCGCGCCGTGCATTGGTTGAGCGGAAGAACTCTTCCATCTTGTTCGCAGGCGCGAAGGCGATGATCATCTTTCCAGGGGTGTCACCCACGAATGCCCAGGCATGAGGCACCTCTCGCGGCGCAAGAATGGAGTCGCCGGACTTCAGCCGGAAACGCTCGGATCCGACCTCGACAATGTATTCTCCTCCGATCGCATAGAACCACTCATCCTCATTGTGGTGTAAGTGGCGCGGCGGGCCGCCCTTCTTCCGATTCGTATGCTCCATGATGAACAGACCCGCATTGGTGTCCTTAGTTGCGACCTTGAAATCGGTTGAGCTGACGCCGATGGTGTGGTGTTCCCCAAACCGGTCCTCGCCGGCGGCAACCCGAGTTAGCTTCGACCGCGCAGAGGTCTCGCCGGATCGCCCTAACATGGCCAACGGAAAAGTGGCCATTGTGGCGCTCAAAAAAGAGCGGCGTTCCATGTCCCGCATAGTGGCACTCCTCCTGATCGCAACATTCTACACGTATATTGGGATTGGTCTGAGCGGTCACGCTCAGCCTTCCGTGCCAAACGCGCCGCCATGTCTGAATGTGCCCGGCGAGTCTGTCCGTCGTAGTGTTCTATTTTTCGCTTGGGCTATCGTCAGCCTTTAGATCGCCGAGCGCATACTGAATTCCCGCGAGCATGTGGGCCACAAAGGGCCGCGAAAAGTAGATCTTCTCATCGTGGCCGTGCGCTTCGTAAAATATACGGCCATTGCCAACGCGTTGGATATAACTCAATGCGTAGTCGCCATCGGTGCGCCTGGTAGCAGCGGGTTCCTTGGCCTTATCTTCCGCGCTCATCTTCTTGTAGTTGACGCTGGTCAACACGTGAACACGTTTGCGGCTGAACGAGTCCTGGGCGAAAGTGTACGTCTCGTCGACAATCTCATAGCCGCCGGCCGGAAACATGGATGTCAGTGGGCTGTGCGGATCGTCAATCTTGACGGGAATTAAAGTCGGGTAGCTCCAATGAAACTTGAAGAAGCCGCCCATCATTTCGTTGAATTCAGGCCAGGTGCCCGTTACCGCTGTGGATTCCGCGCCGGGTGAAGGCGGACGGCCGCTCGTGTGATACGTATCCGTGGCGGCGTGAATACCAGCTAGACCCTTGCCGCCCTTAACAAAACTCAGAAGCGCTTGCCGGCGCAAGTCGGACAACGCTTTGTCGTTCGGATCATCCAGAAACTCGCCGGTGGTGCTGTCGAGAAAGATCGCATCATAGTGCTTGAGATTCTCAGGTGTGATCCCAGCGGAATCGTATGTGATGTCCGTCATCCACGCACCCGTCTTGTCTCCGAGATACTCAACCATCTTCGCCGCCAACGGAATGGAAGTATGTACCCAGCCGGCCGCCCTGCACACTACGAGTACATGGCGAAGGCCTTGGGGCGTTGCGAACGGCTTATCCGGCAGCGCCGCCATCATACCCGAGATGTCCGATGGGTTCGCAAACTGTTTCTGCGGACAACCGTAGCTGAATCCGCCGCTAAATCCCTCCGGCGGGCAGGGTTTGTGCGGCGCCGTCTGCTGTGCGAATAGGCGTCCGCCAAGCAGCAGAACTCCAATGCATACGGCAACTCTAAAGAATTTCACCATGCTGGAAACTCCGATCCTAGAACACTATCTCGATTTCTGATGTCGCGCGCAACTGCGCCTCGCAAGTCGGCATGAGGACTGGAATTTGGACTTCTCGCCCAGTTTGCATCGTCACAAGGATTGGCCCAGGCGCCTCTCAAGCTGTATGCGATAGGTTCTGCTGACGCGTGAGCGGTGGCCGTCCTTCAGAACGAGCTCGAATTCGCCGTGAGAAATGGGCTGAAGCTCAAGGATACTGTCTATGTTAACGATGGAGGATCGATGAACGCGGATGAATCGCATGGGATCGAGATGGCCGCCTAGCTCGTTCAGTGCGGATCGGTAGAGCAACTCTTTGCCGGCGATGTGCAGATTCACATAAACTCCTGCGCCTTCAATCCAGTCGATGTCGGCTACCCGAATGAAGCGCGTGGTTCCACTGCCCTTCACCACCAGGCGATCAAGATAGCGGCCGACCCGCGATCGCGTGGCTAGCATGCGCAACACGCTGCGGCCAAATTCCCGCAGGCTCAGCTCATCGTGGCGAGTCTTGGCGCGGGCAAGCGCGGCTTCCCACCGTTCATCACTGAACGGCTTCAGCAGATAATCGAGTGCATTCGCTTCGAATGCGCGGATGGCGTGCTCATCGTAGGCAGTGACAAATACAGTGAGCGGCATCGCCCGCGCACCGACGGTCTCAATTACCTGCAGGCCGTCGAGCTCGGGCATCTGCACATCGAGAAAGACGAGGTCCACGGCCTCGCGTCCGATCATCTCCACGGCAGCTTTTCCGTTTACCGCTTCCAGTACGCTTCCCACCTGCGGATCCTTTTTGAGCAGATCGATAAGGCGCTGGCGTGCGGGCGCTTCATCATCCACCACGAGAACGCGGATCCGTTCAGCGGGTTGGGCCACTGGCTGGCTCTCCTGCGAATCGTAGCGGCAACGAGATCTCCACCTCTGTTCCGCCTCCGTTACGCGGCCGGACGAAGAAGCGGCTATTTCCGTCAGGATGGAGACCAACGATGCGTTCGCGCGTGACGGACAGTCCCATACCTGAGGATGTTGCGAGCGTCCAGCCCGGCGGCAATCCCGCGCCGTCGTCCGTTACCCGAATCTCCACGTGCTCCATGTTGCGTTCCGCGGTGACCGTCACCACTCCACCTGACGCGCGGCGCGAGATCCCGTGACGAATTGCATTCTCGACCAGCGGCTGCACGATGAGGCAGGGCACCAGTGCGTACTTCACCTCGGGAGCAACGCTGGTTTCAATGCGCAGATTGTCTCCAAAACGAATCTTCTGGATGGCAACGTAGTGGTCGAGAAAAGCCAACTCCTCTGCCAGCGGGATCTCCTGTCTGTCCCTCACCTCGAGCGAGAGGCGAAGTAGATCGCCGAGATGTTCGATCATACTGCGCGCCAGCCGCGGGTCGCGCTCCACCTGCGACGAGATGGTGTTGAGCGCATTGAAGAGAAAATGCGGATCAAGCTGCATGCGTAGTGCATTCAGGCGCGCTTGCGATAAGCTGCGCTCCATTCGCTCTAGCCGCAGTTCACTGGCAAGATAGTGTTCATAGTATCGGAAAGTCTGGCGCGCGCCAAAGATGGCCCAGTACACAAGCCACCTCCAAAGAATCCCTTCGTTGAACGCATTGGCCAGAAACTGTGTGATCTCCAGTGAGCTCCATGCACCGAGGCGCACTAAGGCGATCATCGCGAAGAACACATAGGAGTCGAGAAGGGTTAGAGCAATGCTCGCGAGGAAATGCGCCAGTACGCGCATCCCGAGCTGGTTTTCCTTGAAGGGAAGTCGCGCATCCGTCCAGAAAATGAGAGGGGTGACCAGCCCCCAGGCCCACCAGAAGCTAAGCGAGGCAAGCAGAGATCGGTTCCAGTTGGGAGATGAAAGAGCGGGCAGTGCAAACAGCAGGCCCAGGAGGCTCCACAGCAGTGCCGCCGAGATCCAGCGACCCCACCGGTTGTTTAACGCCCATTTGGCAAACGCTGTGCGTTCTCTTATATTGATCGCCAAAGGTCTCCTGCCTCGCAGGCAGTCGCACAGTTACTGGCGGACCATGACAATGTCCTTCACATCGTCGAAGTGCACTTTAATTCCCCAGCCGTAAAAGTTGTTTACGACCGCCACTGCGACTTCATTATCACCGGCCTTGAGGGGCAGCATCAAGGAGCCGTTTTCGAGCGACAGGCGCCCATCCGGCGTCTTGCGCGCAGCCGGGGGCTGATAAAGATTCTTGTCTGCGTAAACCAGTTGGCCATTTACAAAAACGAATGCCTCGCGAAGCCACCCGAATGAAGCGTGTTGCTGTTGGGCGCCGCTGGAATGGATGGTCGTCTTGAGCCATACCAGGGCGCGCTGCCCCCTCGGCAGAGGCAACCCATAAACCCGACTCGCGTTAATGAGGCCGCCCCGCTCCGCCTCGAGCGGAACCCACTTGGCCGAGGCGTCAGGCAAGTCGGCATAGACTGGCGCCTGACCTTCCGCCAGCTTCGAAAATGCCGAGATTTGCCAATGCCGCACGAAGCGATCGTCGGATGCCGTCTCGTCCGGTTCGGTATCGGGCGGCAGGCCTTCCACCTCATCCGGCTTCACCGTCAGGTCAGCAAAGGAACCTGGCCCTGCCAACATCAGGCCGCCTTGGTCCGTGTCGCCCTCAAGGCGGCTGACTTTCAACGTAGGCTGGGTTGCCCCATTGACGTAAATGTTCATGCGCTTGCCCGAGATCACGAGTTTCACATGGTTCCATTTCCCCGAATGAAGCGGAGCCGGCCCCTGATATTGCGGGAACATATCCCACAGCAGAGCACCATGCGTCTGCGGGGCGTATTGCACGCAGTCCGGAGCCTCCTGGCAGTTCGGGCGAGGCCGCAGATAGAACATCTCGAAGTTCTCTTTGCTCGCGGCGCGGAACATGAAGGCCGCGCCCATTCCACTTTCGGCAGAAACGTCATACTCGATGGTTCCGTTGCCAAACTGAAAGTCCTTGAGCGATGCCATTCCCGAGGGAATACCTTTTCTATAGTCGCCTGGTTGCAATTCAATAGACGGCTTTCCCATGTGCTCCACAAAGTTCACGGTGCCGGCTACCGTCGTCCACCGGTCGGCGGCGGTGGGAATCTTCACCGGCTCCGCGGCTCGAGCCGGTTGCGATGCAATCACCAGAGACAAGCCGGCGATTAAGAGAGCTGCAATCTTCCGCACTAAGTGTTTGAGCATTGATTTCTTCCTATTCCCGTTCAAACACCAGAATGTTCTTAGGCTCGCTTTCCCCCACCGGGAGCATGGACATCGTCAAGGTCTTGAGATCTGCAGAAAGCTCGATCCGCCGGGTCTCCGTAATCTTGCCTTGCAATTTGTCTGTGATTTCCAGGCTGCGCTCGTTCACGCGGCGGCCCGAAGATGCGGAGCCTGGAGCCGCTTTCGGATCCGGATAATCATTCCCGTCGAACTTGATGCTCATGCGTGCAACGGACCCGTTAAATGAGAGGCCATCGCCCTCGTAGGGCTGGATCGCGAGCTCGATCGACGAGTCCACCTCCGCGGTCATGCTATCCCATGTGCCCGTGAACCCTGTGCTCCCCGCAGTCCGCTCATACACGTAATGCAATTTCACTGTAGGACCATCGGGTGGGTAATAGGTAAAGTCGTCGTTGAGTTTCGTGCCGTCTCCGGAAAGCGTCCAATACCCCGTGACGATCGTGCGGCCTTCCTTCTTTCGAACAACCTTCCAGTTGTTTGGCCCCTCCACCGTGACGGACAGCGTGGTCCCCTGCAACGCCGGCTGGTCACTCCCGTCGGCCACGATTGTGTCGACTGCGCCGGGTTCAAAGGTGATGGCATATTTGTTTGCACCCACGGCCTCAACTTTCATTTCGTCGGTGAGTTTGCTTCTGGACGGGTCCACCTTCCATTTGCCTACGAAGGGATCGTTCGCCGCCCATAACGTGCCCGTAACCAGACAAGCAACCAGCAGCAACTGAAAATGTTGTATTCGCATGGCGCAATCCTAACCGCAGGCGCCGTCCCTGTCCCGCGAAATGTTATGGAACGGACAAGGGTGTTGCGAAGCGGCCTTCTTGTTCATCGGTTCGGCAATGGAAGGTGTATCGAGTGCGGCTCTTTTCAGGCCAGCGCTTTTCCGTACAGCACGAGCAAGCGGCTCCATGCCTTCTCGGCTTGTGCCTCGTTGTAGACCCGCGAATCCGGAGGGCACCAGCCATGCGCCGCGCCAGCGTACACTTCGATTTCCGCCGGAAGGTTTGCCTTGGCAAACGTCTCCTTCAGAACGGTCTTGTCGTTGGGAGAGCGCGCGTCATCATTTTCCGCGATCGCAATGAGGAACTGCGCCTTGGATTTTGCCGCCTGAAGGTGCGGGCTGTTTGGCGCGTCGGTCACAAGTCCGCCGCCATGGAATGAGGCGACTGCTCCCACACGATCCGGCGCGGCCGCCGCCGTCCGAAACGCAATCGGGCCACCCATGCAATAGCCCTGTGTGCCCATCTTCCGATCTTTCGCAACCGATTGTTGCCCGTCCAGCCAGCCAATGAACGCCTTTGCATCGGTCATTTGCGTCGTTTCAGTCAAAGCTCGTGCGAGCGGCATCAGGTCCTGGACTGGAGTTGCGCCGCCGGCGTCCGCAGTCGGGGCTTTCTTGACACGGTAGAAAGGATTCACCACCAGCACCGCATACCCCGATTCGGCGAGCCGTTTGCCCATGTTGCGAAACGCCGGGCGCAGCCCGAATATGTCCGGCCACACCAGAACTCCCGGAGCTGTGCCACTCGCCGGATGGACGAAGTAGCAGTCCGCCACGCCGTCCGGTGTCGTCACCGTCACGTCCGCTTCAGTCACGGTGGCGGCATTGGCCAGCTTCGGCAGCATCATCGCGACGCCCGCTCCCAACATGAGGCCGAACTGCTTACGCGTCACCAAACCGAGAGCTTCATACTTCTGCCGGTCGTTTTCGAAATGATCCTGATCACACATGCTCTATCTCCTCGTCGCCTCTTTGCGCGGCAAAACCGCACTCGTATCGCGCCATTATACCTATCCGTTCCCGGTCCGTTGAGAGTTGAGGATTACTCCCCTGAGGCCGGCATGGCAACTGGAATGTGAGCCCAGTCCGTGTTCCCAACATAGGCGGAGCCAGGCGCGTTTCTCGTTCCCAATCCCAGAACTTCCTCGATCGCGACTCACGGGATGTGTGCGCTGGCGCGGCGCGGGGGTAGATTAGAATAGTGTACTTTGATGAGGCCACGACCCGGATTCAAGAAAGGCCGCCTGCTCGGTGCCACAAGCCTGGTCATCGTGTGTTCCTTTCCCGCGTTTTCCGGGCAGCCCTGTGCCCGCTGTCACCCAAGAGAAGTGCAGGGTTTCTTGGCGACGCCGATGGCCCATTCCATGGGACCGCCTGGACGGGGACCTTCCGGCACGTTGTACCACAGCGTTTCCGGCACTCGCTTCACCATTCGTTCATCGACCGATCACATGACCCAGCGGATGGAGCGCGACGGTCTCACCTCGCAGTATTCCATAGCCTATTCGGTCGGCTCCGGGGCGCACGCCGTCTCTTATCTCATCCAGGTTGGCAACCACCTGTTTGAGTCGCCGTTGAGCTATTACGCAGAGTTCGGATGGGGAATATCACCCGGGTACGAGAATTTGAAGGCTCCGGATTTCTACCGGGCTGTCCGGCCGCAGTGCCTTTTTTGCCACGTCGGGGAGGCGCTTCCGATAGCCGGTACGTTAAACGCATACCGCAACCCTCCGTTTGCAGCGGAAGCGATTACCTGCGAGCGATGCCATGGGCCCGCGACGGTGCACCTCCGCAATCCAGTGCCAGGATCGATCATCAATCCGGCAAAGCTCCCGCCGCGCGCCCGCGACAGCGTTTGCGAGCAGTGCCACTTGGACGGCGAAGTGGGCATTCCGAATCCTGGCAAACAGATTACTGATTTTCACGCCGGTGAGAATCTCGAAGACGTCTACACGGTTTACGTTTATCAGTCGTCGCGAGGCCCTGCGCACCCGAACGCTCTCACCATCATCAGCCAGTCGCAGCAACTCGCGTTGAGTGAATGTGCGCGGAAGAGCGGGGATAAGCTCTGGTGCGGCGCCTGCCACGATCCGCATGCGCTCCCGCAGGATCCGGTCGCCTATTTTCGCGACCGCTGCCTCCACTGCCACGGGGCGGCGCTTTTGGCGTCGCATCCCAAGCCCAACCAGAATTGCTTCGCCTGCCACATGCCGCGCCTGCCAGCAGGGCGAGGCGGGCACACCATCCTCACCGACCATCGCATCGCCATCTATACCCCGCGAGAACTGGCCGCCCTGCGTGCCACGTCCCTCGTGGACGGCAGCGCCCCGGCAACCAATGAAGATGAGCTGGTACCGTGGCACAATCCGCCGCCCCAGTTTGCGGAACGCAACCTGGGCCTTGCCTATGCACGGGTCGGCAGCCAATTGGAGTCGTTTCCGTTCGTTCGCCGCGGTTATCAGCTGTTGTCTTCGGCGTGGAATGATTTTCCGAACGATCCGGTTTTACTGCGGGCGATGGGCCAGATTATGGGTGGGACAAAAGCAGAGGCAGACGCGGAGGCCCTATTCGACAAAGCGCTTGCCGTCGAACCCACCTCAGCCTTGCTTTATGATGACATGGCTCTTGCCGCGGAAAACGCCGGAGATAATGCGAACGCGATCAAATATCTTGAGAAGACATTGCAGCTCGATCCTTTGCTCGTAGCTCCTTACCAGCATCTCGCCCTGCTTTATGCCGCCAATCACCAATTAGCGCTTGCACGCCAAACTTACGTACGCTTCCTGAAAGCGTTCCCCGAAAATATCGAGGCCAAGCGGAACGTACTTCGCAGCTCCGGCGGTCTCCATAGCGATAACGCCAGGCCGGAGGCCCCGCCGTCACGACCTTGAGGCGGCTTAGTAATGCGGTTTGAAAACCTGCGAGCAGCAGGCCAGCAGAAGGACGCTCCGTTACCGCCGTGTCATTATTAGAGGCCGGAGTGGAGGCGTGATGAATCGGAGAAGCTTCGTCGCAAGTCTCGGGTCGTTGACCATGGGAGCTGCACCTCTACCTGCCCAGGAGTCGGGGCGCCGAGCCGGGCGCATGAAGATCACCGAGGTGCGGCTCGTTCGCCTTAAGGTGGTTAAGGAATTGGGAACTCTGCAGCCAGCTTGGTACGCCCCGGGCCGCACTATGAACTTTCAGGTGGGGGGTGGAGCGTTCCTCGAGGTGCGGACCGACCAGGGTCTGGTGGGGATTGGCCCTTCCATCGACGCGGCTTTGCTGCCTGTGGTGCAACAGGTACTCGTCGGCAAAGATCCGTTCGACACGGAGCAGCATTATGCCCGGATGCGTTACGAGGGTGTGTGCGAAAGGTACAACGGGGGCGCTAACGTGGATATCGCCCTCTGGGACTTGGTAGGCAAAGCCTGCGGACAGCCTATCTACAAGTTGCTTGGCGGCGGCAGGGACAAAGTCGGTACCTACGCCGCGATGGTCAAGCTTTCGAAGCCGGAGGAGCGGGCAAACATGGCCGCTGAATTGGCAGCCCAAGGCTGGAAGGCGATCAAGTTGCGCTTGCACAATCCCACCTTCAAAGAAGACATCGCGGTTGTGGAGGCAGTACGCGCGAGAATCGGCGAGCGGATGCAAATCATGACGGATGCAAACCAGGCGGAGAATCCCGAGCATTGGCAGCCAGGCGCACTCTGGGATTTCCGCCGCGCTTTGGAGACGGCGCACGAACTGGAACGCCTTCACTGTGCGTGGCTGGAAGAGCCCTTGCCGCGTTTTGCGTTCGAGCAGCACGCCGAGCTCAGGAAGCAGGCCGGTATCCCTATTGCCGGAGGAGAAAACAACTTCGGCGTTCACGAATTCCACTGGATGCTCCAGCAGGGCGTCTTCGATATCCTGCAACCGGAGACTATGCTCGCTGGCGGAATCAGCGATATGCGAAAGATCGGGGTGCTAGCCGAGGCTTTCGACCGGCAGGTCACACCTCACTGTGCCATAGAGGAACCCATCGGCAACATTGCCGCATTGCACCTCGTGGCATCCTGGCCTCGAGGCAACTTGCTGGAACTCACGCACGACCCGCCGATTTGCGACTACAGCAAGCGCTTTGCGATTTTCCGCAACCCGCCTGCAGTCGACCAGGAGGGCAACATTTCAGTGCCCCAGGGTCCCGGGCTGGGTGTGGACATCAATCCGGATCTGGTTATAGCCTGAGCTTTGGCTCGGGTTGCACCGCCGGACACCCAGTGGTCGCCGTGTGGTTGCCATGTCGCGGAAGTGCCGCTGCGGGGGCGCTCTCTAGAAGTCGGCCTTCCTCCGTAAATCGGATCCCCTCACTCCACCGATGCTTCCCAATCTGCATCACCACCGACCGCGTCGCGTCGGCCGAGCCGCCGGAAACCTGCGCTAGCATAATGCGAACCAGGTCGTTCTTCGGGTCCACCCAGCCTTCCGCCCCAAACGCCGCCGTGGGCGAACGGGCCCAGCGAGTGCGAGAGCAAAGTAGCCTTCGGTTGGTTCACGACCTCGAAGGTTATAGCCGTCCCACCAAGCCAACTGGCCAGTACCACGTCCCGATTACAAGTGGCGCTCTACAACAAAACCAATACTAAATGTTGTAAAATACGCAATAATTAACATACGAATGCCAGCCAAGTCGCTCACACTGGACAGTCTTGATCTCGACCTAGAAAATCCGCGGATAAAGCAGGCTGCCGATCAGCGCGAAGCGATGCAGAACATTATCAGCGAGCAGAAAGCGAAGCTCATTAACCTCGCAGAAAGCGTTTCCGAAAGGGGCTTCAGTCCGATAGACCGCTGTCTGGTGATGCGCTCACCGCACCGCGCCGGGCACTTCATAGTATTGGAAGGCAATCGCCGTGTTCTCGCTGCAAAACTACTAAGGAGTCCTGCTCTGGTTGCTGATCTTGAGATGCCAGAATCTCACAAGAGACGTTTGGTCAAAGCAGGCCAGAAGCTCGACCCGAAGAAAATAGAGCGTGTCGACTGTTTTGAGATTAAGGACAGACCGGACGGCGTGGAGTGGATACGACAGCGACATAGCGGCGAGGATAATGGCCGGGGAATTGTCGGCTGGAACGCGATTGCCGTGGCACGCTTCAAGGGTCGAGATGCCGCCCTCCAGGCCATGGACTTTGTAGGAGCGCACGCTGATCTCACGGAAGAACAAGCCGAACTTCTCGCAGGTAAATTCCCGATATCAACTCTTGATCGCCTCCTTTCGACACCCGATGTTCGAAGGTCCATAGGTTTTGAGGTAGTAAACGGGAAGCTGCAGACCGAGTTGCCGCCAGAGGAAGCGCTTAAGCCCTTGCGACGCATGACCATTGATCTTGCGGAAAAAAGGGTGACAGTCAGTGATCTTAAGTCCAAGGAACAACAGCTCGAATATGTCCGCAACCTGAAGCCAGCGGACAAGCCTAACCTGACGAAAAGAACCGGAGTCCTGTCGGCAATCGAGGGCATAAAGGAAACAGACTTCAAACCCAAGCTTGGCTCGCCAGGCGGCAAAACCAAAGGGCCACGACCTTCGGCAAGGACGAATGTTGTTCCGAAAAGCTGTAAGCTGAATATCACTAACGCGAAAATCGAAAAAATAAATGGCGAGCTTAAGATCTTGCAGCTCTCGAAACACGTTCATGCCATAAGTGTTCTTCTCCGTGTTTTCCTCGAAATGTCAGTGGACGAATATTTGGTAAGCAGAGCCAGTTCGACACTCAAATCTACGCGCAACGGGCACATTAGCGACAAAAAGCTCGCCGCAAAGGTGCAGGAAGTTGTTGATCACATGGTCGCCAATGGTGCCGACCGCAAGGACTTCAAGGGTGTCCTTGCGGCTCTTACGGATGAACACCATCCGTTCTCAATCGACACTCTCCACGCCTATATCCACAATCGGTTCTTCACGCCGACCGAGCGCAGCCTGACGACGGCGTGGGACAATGCCCAGAGGTTTTTCGAGATGATCTGGCCGTGAACGATCCTCCCCAACGTCTAATCCACTTCACCCCACTCCGCTATCCGGGTGGTAAAGCCAAACTCGCCGCCTATGTCAAAAGCCTGATGAAAAGCAACCGGCTGCTCGACGGCGAATATGTCGAGCCGTACGCCGGCGGCGCAGCGATTGCTCTTGAATTGCTATTTCATGAATACGTTTCGCGTATCCATATAAATGACATTAGCAGGCCGATCCATGCCTTCTGGAAAAGCGTTCTGCACCACACAGAGGAATTCTGCCGCCGGGTTTCGGACACGCCGCTGTCGGTGTCGGGGTGGGACAAGCAAAAGCGCGTTCTTGAAAACGCTCAAGGTCATGACGATCTCGACCTTGGATTTGCGACATTTTTCCTGAACCGCACGAACCGTTCCGGCATTCTAAACGGTGGGATTATCGGCGGCAGGGACCAGACCGGCCCGTGGAAAATTGACGCGCGCTACAACGCGAAAGAACTGGTCTATCGGGTAGAGTCCATCGCCCGGGTGGCCAATCGTATTAAACTGACGCGGAAGGATGCTCTTAACTTCCTGAGGGCGGGCGTTTCACGATGGCCGGAACAGACTCTGATCTATCTCGACCCCCCTTACTACACCAAAGGCTGCGACCTCTATTGCGACTTCTATGAATATGAGGACCACGCAAGCGTTGCGGAATTCGTGACTAACGAGCTCACGCGGCAGCGATGGATTGTGTCTTACGATAACGTTGAGCCCATTCGCACCTTGTACAAGGGCTCGCGCCACGTAGTTTACAACATTGGCTACAGCGCTCGGTCAGCGTCACAAGGGTCCGAGGTGATGTTCTTTTGCGCCAGCTTAAAGGTGCCTCCGCTTATCGGCCCAGTTAGGGTTACCGAGAGTCACCCCGGATTGTTTCGGCGACTGGCTTAATAATTCAATCGCCAGCGGGCCAATCGGCGTTTGGAGAAGCATTGTTGGACGCGGACGACCTATGAGGAGAACGACAAATGCCGAGTGATGTGCTGGAGAAGGTTCCGAACCCGATAACAAGCTGGGAAGAACTTGCACGGGCGCAGGACCTCTTTCGGAAGGCCGAGGATCAAGACGAATGGGTATTCCGCGGAACCCATGACGGTCGCCCCGATCTTCGCACTACCCTCGAGTTGGTTGCCAAGGAATTCGGCGTAGCCGAAGACAAGATTCCAGACATGGAGGTGAAGCTAATCCACGAGTTCGTTCGGCGTTACCACCTTTACTCCTTGGGCCCACCGCCAAGGCGAGGTGACACCCTCGAGTGGCTGACTCTCATGAGGCATTATGGCGCACCGTGCCGCTTCCTTGATTTCACTTTTTCATTTATCATCGCGGCATTCTTCTCGCTTGAGCGAGAGGGCAGCACGCAGCCGGTTGTGTGGGCCATTAACAAGAGTTGGCTCACCAGGAAAGTCGCAGAGGCGATTGGAACCCTCGGCGAGCCAGTCGGCCGCCAGTTCGATCTCTATAGAGTTCACCGAGACGGCCATGCCTTTCGGAAGCTCTTCCTTGAAGCGCCGTTACCGCCCCTCGTGAGCGCCGTCGGCTCCTATCGGATGAATGAGAGACTCACGATACAACAGGGGTTGTTTCTATGCCCAACTGATGTAAGGACGCCTTTCATGGTCAATCTCCACTCGATGCCCGATCACGAGCGTAATATTGGTGAAATTAAGATAGCCGCTAAGACGCGCCCCGACCTGCTGGCTGGGCTACATCGTGCGAACCTGAACCGAGCAACGCTCTTCCCTGGGCTTGATGGCTTTGCAGCCTCACTTTGGACGAGAGTAGCCTCTCTCAAGCGGCTCAAGAGCATGGAGGATGCTGATACTGAGGCGCGAAGCAAAATAAATTTGGACATAAGGGCGCTAGCGCGCTGGTAGAAGCCGCGTTGATCTGAGGCCGCGGCGCAAAACAGACGTTCCACGAGATTACTCTCCTTCCTCCCCCCTCACACCACCGCCGCTTCCCCAATCTGCATCACCACCGACCGCGGCGCATCGCCTGACCCGTCCGCCATCTGCACCAGCATGATGCGAACCAGGTCGTTCTTCGGGTCCACCCAGCCTTCCGTCCCAAACGCGCCGCCATGTCCGAACGTACCCGGCGAGTGCAACAACAGTGTCCCTTCCGGCTGGTCGACAACCTCAAACGTCAACCCATACCCCGTGCCGCCCAGCCATCCACTCGGCTTCAACCAGTGGCTATGCCTCGCACTCGGAAACGAGCGGTTTGCTGTCCCTGAGATTCGGCCGTAACCGAACCGGTCTGGATTGCTCCGGCTAACGAAGTTCGGCTAGCAACGCCCGCGGGCCGTCGATGTGAGTTAGCGGTGGCGGCGGATCGTTTCGATAGACCAACTCCCAGTGCGCGTTATACCTGTGGGAATTTAACGCGTGTGCGGAAAGCTTGTTCGGGTCAACACCAAGCACGACAACCAATTCAAGGCGGTCGCGTTGCTCCTGCGCCAGTCGGTTGAGAATGTGATACACGTTGTAGCCGCCGCCCGAAAACCCATACAGTGCGGTAATTGTGGAGTCGTCAAGAAATTCGTGCAAGGCCCTTCGCGTCTGCGGCCTACCATCTCCGGTCTCGCCCGAGACATCCAGCACTCGGCCGACGTAGCCCCTTTTGCTAGCGTATTGGAGCGCCGAGGGTTCGTCCAACGCTCCCCTCGGGTACTCGGGCCATACCTTGAGGTTGGTTATGCCGCGTAAGATTAGCATCGTCCCAGGCATCGCCGCGTGATCGTATCAGACTTGGCGGACGGCGTCAAACAGGTCCTAAGCCTCTGGAAGGCTCGATCAAATTACCAGGTCGTCGGGTGGGTACGGAACACGAAGTACTACGAACTGCGGGAAGACTTCTGTCCTATAGCGATCTTTCCTGGTGCACAGGATGACACCCCGGCGAGCATCACGGTTGGACCCCGTGGCCGCTCTGCGGGATGAATAAGGACTTGGGTGTCTTCATCCCGAGATACGGGGTTCTGGGAGCCCATCGGATAGCACCGAAAGCTAGCCTCGGCCCGGTAAAGTGGATCCTTCCCCCTCACTCCACCGCCGCCTCCCCAATCTGCATCACCACCGACCGAGGCGCGTCGCCCGACCCGTCCGCCACCTGCACCAGCATGATGCGAACCAGGTCGTTCTTCGGGTCCACCCAGCCTTCCGTCCCAAACGCGCCACCATGTCCGAAGGTGCCCGGCGAGTGCAGCAGCAGTGTCCCTTCCGGCTGGTCGACAACCTCAAACGTCAACCCATACCCCGTGCCGCCCAGCCATCCACTCGGCTTCACCTTCGGCGTGAACACGCGCGTCATGGTCTCCACCGCCTGCCGCGAAAGATAGCGCCGCCCGCCATACTCGCCCCCATTCAGCAGCATCTGGTAGAACTTGAAAAGATCGGGCGCCGTCGAATACAGGCCAAATTCCGGCGCCGGGTATTTTGCTCCCTGGCGGTATTTCGTGGGATCGCCCGCCAGAATCTCATCGCCCACGCGCACGAGTTTTCCGTCCGTGTGCCGGTAAACCAGAGCAATCCGGTCCTTCTTGTCATCCGGCGGAAAGTAAAACGTGTCCGGCATCCCCAGCGGCTCCAGGATGTGTGTGCGCACGAAATGCACGTAGTCTTCGCCGGAAATCACCTCAATCAGCCGGCCCAGCGTTGCGATCCCCATGTTGCTGTAGCTCCAGCGCGCCCCCGGTTCGAATTGCAAATGCGTATGCGCGTAGGCACGCACGGCCTCGTCCAGCGGAACGCGCATGGTGCGCATATTGTCCGCCAGCTCGCCTTCCGGTTCACTCGCCAGTCCCGAAGTGTGATCCATCAGCTCCCACACGGTCGGCGGATGCTCGGGTGCGTGCATCGCTCCACGCCCATTGAACTTCTCTTGCACCTGAATGCCGCGGAATTCCGGCAGGTAATGTTCGATGGGCTGCCGCAGCTCGATCTTGCCCTCTTCCACCAGCATCATCACGGCGACACCCGTGAACTGCTTGGTCATCGACATGATCTGGAAGATCGAGTTGGCCTCCATAGGCTTCTTGCTTTCGACATCCCGCCAGCCCACCGCTTCGACCAGCGCCACCTTTCCGTGCCGCCCCACCAACGCCACCGCCCCCGGAATCGTCTGGCTGTCGACGAGCGCCTGCAACCGCGGCCGAATCGTCTGCAACCGCACCGCGTCGAGCCCGCTGCCGGCTGGCGCGTCCGCCGCGAAAGCGCTGACCGTGAGAAGAAAAATCAGAAATCGCATCGCCCGCAGTATATCGCGCTTGCTGGTTTCAGAGCACCGCCGTCTCTTCCAGCAGCCGCCCCTCTGCGAAGCGCTCGTAACCAAGCAGCCGTGCGTCCACCAGATCGGACGTTCCCTTGAGCACCAGGTCCGATACGATCTTTCCCGTTGCCGGCGAGTGCATGACGCCATGGCCGCTGAATCCGTTCGCCAGATACAGTCCGGGAATGCCGGGCACCGCTCCCAGAATCGGGTGATGATCCGGCGTCATCTCGTAAAGCCCCGCCCACGCGCGCTTCGGATTCACCTCAGCCTCTTCCAGGCACGGCACACGAACGACGCCGCGCGTGAGAATTTTCTCGACGAACGCCGGATCGAAATCCGTCTTGAAGCCGGGAGTCTCGCCGGGGTCGTTCCAAGCCATCAGCAGCCCCAGGCCTTCCGGCCGAAAATGAAATCCCGTCGCCATGTCCACCGTCATGGGGGCGCTGTGCGCGATCTTATCGAACGGTTCCGTAGGCACCAGCATGCGCCGCAGCGGTTCGACCGGCAGGTCGATCCCGGCGAGCTTCGCAACCAGGCCCGCCCACGCTCCTGCTGCGTTGACTACGATCCGCGTCCCAATGCGATCCGTAGCCGTCCGCACTCCCGAGACCCCGGCGGCATCACGCTCAATCGCCGTGACCTCGGCGTTACGCACCAGACGCGCTCCTCCATCGATCGCCCGCAGCATGAAGCCGGTCATGACGCTATGGGGATCGACGAATCCATCGGTGGAGCAGAAACTGCCGCCGAGGATATCGTCCCCGCGCAGTTGCGGCACCATGTGCGTCAGATCAGCAGGCTTCAGCAGTTCCACGGCCTTTAGGCCCAGCGACGTTTGCAGCTCGTAGTTGGTGCGCAGGTAGCGCAGGTGACGCTCTTGGGTCGCTACAAAGAGGTATCCTTGCCCCCGATACCCCGAAGGATGCCCCAGCGCTTCTTCAAACGCCCGAAAGAACGGTATCGAGTAGAGCGACATCCGAATACTCACCGCCGTCGAGAATTGCGCCCGCACGCCGCCCATGCTCTTGCCCGTCGAGCCCTTGCCCTGCTGGCTTTCGCGCTCCAGCACCAGCACATTCTTACAACCCGCTTGTGTCAAATGATAGGCAATGCTTGATCCGACGATGCCCGCGCCAATGATGACGACGTCGGCTGATTCCATTACTTGCCGGGGAAGGGAAGCCAGCCGCGAGACACGATATCGGTCAGAGTCAGCCAGAGCAGCAAGGCCAGCCACGCAACGCCCGATACCACCACTATCTTATTGAGCTTGCTCGACCAATAGACGTGCATGAAGAACAGTACGACCAAGGTAGCTTTAATAGTAGCGATGACCAGTGCCACCACCACATTTAGCTTGCCGAGATCGAAGTAACTCGCCCAGGTGGTAGTGAGTGTGAGAATCAGCAGAATCGCGAAAACGTAGCCGTATTGTTTCTTAGTGACAATGTGCTCAGACATTTTTATCCCTGGTGCACATGGCGTGCGATCAAGTAATACAAGGGGAAAAGATAAATCCAGACTAAGTCCACAAAGTGCCAGTACAGGCCGGAGATTTCGATCGGTGTATAATACTCCGCCGAAAAAGCGCCTCGCGCCGCGCGAACCAACATCGTCAGAAGAATTCCAATTCCGATAGTTACGTGCGATGCGTGTAAACCAGTCATTGAAAAGTATAACGAGTAGAACAGTTGCACATGGCGTGCATCGCCCTCGTGGAAAGTGAAGTTAAACCCCGGCATCAAACCTTCCTGGTACAAGCCGTGCCACTCGGACATTTCAATGGCCAGAAACGCCGCTGCAAACAGTATAGTTATCGCCAGATAGCCGACGATGGCGTTCTTCTTACCCGTAGCCCCACTGTTCACCGCGCAGGCCATAGAGAAACTGCTGCAAATCAGCACGGCCGTGCTGACGCCGCCCCACAACAAACTCAAGTGATTGCTGGCAACTCCGAAAGCCGCCGGATATAGGGACCTATATACGGTGTAACAGCAGAACATACCCCCGAAGAACAGGACCTCGGTGGTCAGAAACAACCACATGCCGAAGGTGGAGGCGTCCTTCTGCTGGACCACATCGTCGAACTGGTGCCGGAGCGCTAAGCTGTGATTAGCCAACCGTCATTTCCTCCAGAATCGAATAGTCATAGGCTTCATGAGTGACAACCGGCGTGATTTCAAAGTTCTCGGGCGGCGGCGGTGAAGTCGTTTGCCACTCCAGGCCAGTGGCGCCCCACGGATTGTCGGGCGCGGGTTTGCCGTAGCGCATCGCCCAAACAAAGTAAATTGCCGGGATCAGGTAGCCCACCGCCAGTACTGAAGCGCCGGCCGTCGAAAGTACGTGATAAATCTGGAATTCCGGCGGATAGGCGTGATAGCGCCGCGGCATCCCCAAGTAACCCATGATGAATTGCGGAAAGAAGGTCAAGTTAAACCCAAGAAAAACAACAAGTGCGGAAAGCTTGGCCCAAGCTTCGGGATACATTCGGCCTGTTATTTTCGGCCACCAGTAGTGCAAGCCGCCTAAGTAGGCCATCATGGTGCCGCCCACCATAATGTAGTGGAAATGCGCCACGACAAAGTAAGTGTCGGTGACGTGCACATCGAAGCCTAATGTTGCCAGGAAGGTACCGGTCAGGCCGCCAATTGTAAACAGGCCGATGAAACCAAAGGCGTAAAGCATCGGCGTGTCATAAGAGATCGAGCCTTTATATAGAGTTGCGGTCCAGTTGAAGACCTTGATGGCGGAGGGCACCGCGACCATGAAACTGAGAAACGAAAACACGAGGCTGGCGTACACCGACTGGCTGCTCACAAACATGTGGTGGCCCCAAACCAGAAACCCGAGTACGGCGATCGCCACGCTGGAGAAGGCCACGAACCTGTAACCGAATACTTTTTTGCGCGAATAGACGGAGACGATTTCACTGACGATGCCCATGCCGGGCAGCACCATGATGTAGACGGCGGGGTGGGAATAGAACCAGAACAAATGCTGAAACAGCACCGGGTCACCACCCAGGGACGGATCGAAGATTCCGATATGAAAGCCGCGCTCGACGGCGACCAACAACAATGTGACCGCAATCACTGGCGTACCCAGCACTTGAATGATGCTGGTGGCGTACATGGACCAGATGAAGAGCGGCAGCCGGAACCAGGTGAGGCCGGGAGCGCGCATGCGGTGGATGGTGACGATAAAGTTAAGACCCGTGAGAATTGACGAAAAGCCGGTAATAAAAATACCCACGGCGGTGAGGATTACGTAGCTGTTGGCGTAGGAGGTACTGAACGGCGTGTAGAAGGTCCAGCCGGTGTCCACGCCGCCGATGAGCATGGCGTACATGACTAGCGCGCCGCCGGCCATGAAGATATACCAGCTCAAGAGATTGATTTTGGGAAAAGCCAGATCCTTGGCACCAATCATCATGGGCACGAGAAAGTTGCCGAGAGTGGCCGGGATGGACGGGATCATGAAGAGGAAAATCATGATCACGCCGTGCAGGGTGAACAGCTTGTTATAGGTCTGAGAGGATACCAGGTCACCTGGCGGGGTAAGCAGCTCCACGCGAATGACCGTAGCGAACACGCCGCCGAGGAAGAAGAAGAAGCTGATGGCAGCGAGATACAGGAGCGCGATCCGCTTGTGGTCCTGCGTGAGCAGCCAGGATTTGACGCCATACTCATGTGTGAGGTAGTTATCGCGAGTTTGAACAGTTGCGGTAATCATACAATTAACGATTCACGTTAGGCGCGGGTCTTTGCGCAGCAGCCTTCTGGCCTGAAGGAACCAGCGCAGGCTGCTGTGGCAGCTTGCTCAAGCTCTTAATGTACTCGATCAGTTTCAAGAGCTCTTCTTCGGTAACCAGCCCCTGGAATGAGGGCATGATGTTCTGATAGCCCGCGACGATCTTGGCGCCGGGATTCAGGATCGATTCGCGGATGTAGTCTTCGTCCGCCTTGACGATCTCGCCAGTGGTCAACTGCACGGGTTTGCCGAACAGGCCTTCGAGATTCGGGCAACGGCCGGGCTTATCGGTGCGATGGCAGTTCGCGCAAGCCAGGAATTGAAACAACTGCTGGCCGCTGGCAGCCAGCGATTCGGTCTCACCTGCCAGCCACCTCTCGTATTCGGCCGGCTCCATCACATAGATCCAGCCAATCATGCCGGAGTGCAGCGTGCCGCAGTATTCCGCGCAGAACAGATGATACTTTCCGGGCTTGGTGGGATTGAACCAGGCGGTGGTGTATCTGCCGGGGAGCACGTCGAACTTCACGCGGAAGGCGGGCATGTAGAAGCTGTGGATCACGTCTTCCGAAGTCATGGTGAGTTTGACGGGACGTCCCAGCGGCACATGCAGCTCATTGATCTCCCGGCGGCCCTCCAGGTGCTGCGTCTTCCACATCCACTGTTTGCCGACGACGTAGATGTTCATGGCGTCATCGGGCGGGCGCGACATTTCGAAGAAAATGCTGGCGCCCCAACCAAACATGACCATCATGAGCAGAAACGGAACCACCGTCCAAAGGATTTCGAGGGTCATCGCGCCTTCGACCTCGACCGGGCGTTCATGATCGGCGCGGCGCCGGTACTTGATGGCGAAATAAAAAATACAGGCGAAGATCAGGACAGTGAAGATCGTCGCCACGATCAGGAGGTACGCGGTCAAATGATCGAGGTGACTGGCGGTAGAGGACGCGGCTTCGGGAACGAGCTGGAAATTCGGATTCATCGGTAGCGCGGCCTCGCCAGGCTGCCCGGCGTTAGCGGCCGGCGGCCGGTCAAATCAGCGCGCCAGAGCCAGATGAGCAGCGGCAGCAGGATCAGAAGCGTCAGCACACCAGCGAGACGCACGATGTTCATAACGATGGCCGAGTACTTTCCAGTGTTGGGATCGTAGTGGAAGCAGTAGAGCAGGACCACGTCAACCGGCGAGCCGATCTTGTTTTCCGAAGCTTCGACTAGTCCCAGGCGCAGGTCACGCGGTGGATATTCGATTCCATAGAAATAGCGTGAGAGCCTGCCGGTGGGCGTGACCACCATGATGGCGCTGGCGTGCGCGTATTGCTTGGTTTTGGGATCGTAGGCGTAGCGAAATCCGACGGTGCTGGCCAGTGCCTTGATCTGCGGTTCGGCTCCGGTGAGGAAATGCCAACCGTCGGTTCCCCTGGCGTAGCGGCGCAAGTACTCGGCTTTCTTCTTGGCGGCCAACTCCGGCGTCTCAGTGGGATCAATGCTCACGGTCACCACTTCGAAGTCCCGGCCCGATTCGAGCGACATACCACGCAGGCTCATGACCATCCCGTTCAGAACCTGGGTGCATAGCATGGGGCACTGATAGTAAACCAGCGCCAGAACCACCGGCCTGGGGCCGAAGTAAGCCGATAGCGGCAGCTCGCGTCCCGATTCGTCACGGAAAATCAGGTTCAACGGGATTTGCGCATTCAGCTTCTGGTCGAGGCCGATGTTGCGCAGAGCGGGCGGCAGCACGGAAGCGGCCACGCCGGACTGCCGGTCTCTGTACGTCTGCGCCTGTGCCAGGACGGCTGCGGTCATTACTAATAAGATTGTTCTGCAAAATTGCATTTTCGTTCTACTTCACTCCTCCCGGCGCGGGCGACGCATGCGTCGCCCCTACAGGGGCAGTAAAGAGCCGCGGCACGGCCGCCACTCGCGAGGATGCGAGCGCGGAAGAACCTTGCGGGCTCGGTGAGGGCAATTCGGGTACAGGCAAGTCCCCGAATTGCGGGTTATGCACCCTGGAAGATCCTGTTTTCAAGGGAGCCTTTGGTTGTTTGGGTTCCATGGGCTTGAACTTCGGGAGGCCGGTCTGAGCGACGATTTCCAGGGCCTTATCGATGGGCACATGCACGATGCCGTGGTCCGGATCGATCCAGCCGTAGTGGTTCAGGAATGCGTCTTCGTTCTCGCGCATCTGTTTCAGGTCGAGGCGCGGGTTCACGTCCAGCGGCGGGTTGCCTTGCAGACGCGGCTCAGGGGGCAGCGTCGGGGCCTGCGTTCTGATAATGGCCGGAACATGCGGGCTCAATTTTGTTTCGCGCTCGGAAAAATGATCGAACACCCACCACAGCAACAGTTGCGAGACCACAATGAGGAAGGCAAGGCTAATGCCGAAGCGCGTGATGGCGTGCGAATCCGCGTCGGTGTGCTCGTGGGCGACGGAGGGATTGTTGTCGGGCTCAGTGTGATGATTCAATGCCGCCTCCTTGTGCAATGGCTTCGGCCAAGTGCGGATCGCGCACCGGGAGTAACGGCCATTTTCGGAGCTGGAAGAGAAACATGGCCAGCCACAATCCTCCGATCCCTATGGGCGCCAGAATGTCCATCCAATGGAGGCGAAATCCGCCTTTGCTGGCGTCGGGAGCGACCATCCAGAACAGGTCTACGAAGCGCATGAAGATGATGAGGGCCGCAATACGCACTAGCGTGCGGCCGGCGCGCTTGAGGGTGCGCGAAAGCAACAGCGCAAAGGGGAGCGCGAAGTGGAACACGACAAGCAGGATTCCGATCCACTGCCAGCCGCCTTTCAAACGCTCCATGTACCAGGGAATCTCGCCCGTCAGGTTGCCGGCCCAAATGATGAGGAACTGCGAATACGAAAAGTACGCCCACAGCATGGTGAAGGTGAGCAGCAGCTTGCCGATGTCGTGAAGATGCGCCGGACCGATGACTCCCTCGAGCGGTCCGCCCTTAGCGGAGAGGATCACGAGCAGCGCGATGCAAAAAGACAGAGCGGACAATCCTTGCCCGGCCAGGAACAGCAAGCCATAGATGGTGGAATACCAGTGCGGATCGAGCGACATCACCCAGTCGACCGCCGCAAAGGTGATGCTCAGGCCGTAAAACATGAGTCCCGGGCCGCTCAACCTTTGCAGGCGGCGGGCGCCCGGATCGCGGCCTTCCATATCCTGCTCATGCGACCACTTGTTGAGAAAGTGCGTGAACAGCCACCAGCCTCCGAAATAAATCAGCACGCGGGCATAGAAGAACGGCACGTTGAGGTAGAGATGCTTGTGTTGGAGCAAAGGGTCAGCTTTGACGGCGTCATCGTGCGACCAGATATAGAGTTTGGGAATTCCAATGAGGATGGGGATGAATAGCGCGGCCAGCCAGGGAATGGTTCGGGTGGCCGCTTCGGTAATGCGGCGGATCACTATGCCCCATCCTCCGCCGCTCAAATATTGCAGCATGAGCAGGGCCAGGCATCCGAGGGAGAGGCCGAGATAAAAGAGATAGGAAAACAGATAGGAGCGGAAGAACTGGTCGGACTGGAACACGGCTCCGATGATGCATACGAGGAGAGCGATACCGCCCACGATTGCGGAGCGTTGCAGCACTCGCTCGATGCCGCGACCCAGTTGCGGCGAAATGGTGAAATCTTGTGCGCTCATTCTGGTTTCTTTGGCTCGGCCGGTTTAGCGGTCAATTCGCCGTTCAACTCCTGGCGAGCATCGGGCGGCACATCGTTAATGGAAGCCAACTGGCTGTATTGCAGGACGCGGATATAGGCAGCGATGGCCCAGCGGTCGCGCGGCGCGACTTGCGCTGCATAATCCTGCATGGCGCCGAAGCCGTTGGTGATGACGTCGTAGAAATACCCGATGGGGATTTGGCGCAGCCGGTCGATGTGATAGGACGGCGGGCGCTTCAGGCCGCGGCGCACGATCATGCCGAGGCCATTGCCGAGGCGGCCGTGACAGGGCGTGCAGTAGATGTTAAAGCGTTCTTCTCCGCGCTGGAGCACCTGGCGCGTGACGGGAAAGGGGAGGTGATCGACGAACTGATCACCGATCTTGCCGGTGAAAAATACCTTGTCGGCGCGGAGTTCGCCGCGTGCCACCGTGCCCTCGGGGATGGGGCGCGCGGAGCGTCCGTCGGCGAAGAATTCACTGCCGCGGAGCGGAATGTATTTGGGTTGATCCTGCATGTCGCGGCGGCAGGCGACGGAGGCGCAGGCGAGTGCAAGGGCGAGGAAGGCCGGGCATGCCCGGCCCCTACGGGCGAAGGGGCGGACCGCGGAGGCGCAGGGTAACGAGACACAGAGAGTCCACCACCGCTCCCTCGCGGTTGCGGCTCGGTTAGGGGCTGCGAGCGAGCAGATGTCGACGTTTCCCGGCATGGCATTAATGCGCAACTTCGGTTACCTCGCGGGGGGCCAGGGTATGCAGGAATTCGGCGGTGTCGTGGCGGTCGAACAGGGGATCGTTCGCCTCAATGCAAATGAAGAATCGATCGCGTGAAGCGAACGCGAACCGGGAAACGTTGAACACCGGATGATAGGGCATGGGCAGGCCGCAAAGCCCGAATAGTCCGAGAACGGTGGAGAGAGCGGCGAACAGAATCGTCAGCTCGAAGGTGATGATGATGAACGAAGGCCAGCTATGCAGGGGACGCCCGCCGATGTTCAGAGGGAAGTCGATGACGGCGACGTAGTACTGCATCAGGTAGCCGGTCAAGCCGCCGAGAATGCCTCCGCAAAGAACGATCAGTGGGAGCTTGTTGTGATGCAAACCGAGCGCCTCATTCACTTCTTCGATGGCGAAGGGAGAGTAGGCTTCGACTTTCCGGTAACCTCGGGCGCGCACCTGATGGGCGGCGGCCACGAGTGCTGTCGGGCTTTCGAATTCGGCCATGAGACCGTAGATTGGCGTTTTCATTTTTCGACGCCCTCCACGACTTCAGCCTGCGGCAGCAGTGTACGAACCTCGAAGATCGAGATCATGGGCAGCGAGCGAATGAACAGGAAGAACAGGAAGAAGAAAAGGCCGAGGGTTCCGACGTAGGTGGCGACGTCCCAGATGGTGGGATGGAAGATGCCCCAGGATGAGGGCAGGTAGTCGCGATGCAAGCTGACCACAACGATGACATAGCGTTCGAGCCACATGCCGGTGAGCACATCGAGAGCGACGATGAACAACCAAACCACGTTGGTGCGAATCTGCTTGAGCCAGAGAATCTGCGGGAAAACGAGATTGCAGAAAATCAGGCACCAATAAGTGGGGGCGTACGGGCCGGTCATGCGATTCCAAATCGCGAACATCTCGAATTGATTTCCGCTGTACCAGGCGATGAAGGCTTCAAAGAAGTACGAGTAGGCCACGATTTCACCGGTGGCGAGCATGACCTTGGCCATGTTGTCGAGGTGGCGCGAGGTGATGAGGTCTTCCAGGCCGTACATGGCGCGCAAGGGAATGGCGAGGACGAGCACCATGGCGAAGCCGGAGTAGATGGCGCCGGCGACGAAGTAGGGCGGGAAGAAGGTGCTGTGCCAGCCGGGAACTATGGCGATGGTGAAGTCGAAGCTCACCACCGTGTGCACCGAAAGCACCAGCGGCGTGGCCAGGCCCGCCAGCAGCAGCGACGCCGTTTCGTAAATGCTCCAGTGACGCGCCGAGCCCCGCCAGCCCATGGCCAGAATGCCGTAGGCGAATCGCGCGAAGGGGCTGTGCGTGCGGTCGCGCAACGAGGCCAGGTCGGGCATCAGCCCCACGTACCAGAACAGGAGGGAAACCGTGGCGTACGTCGACACGGCG
>DATGZN010000100.1:0-20846 GCA_035297145.1 Bryobacteraceae bacterium | reverse complement strand
GAAACCCCCTGCTCCAGCCGCTGGACCGCGGCCCGCTTGAACTCCTTGGTGAACATCCTTCTCGACAACCCCATGACTCAATTCTCCTTTGAATGGATTTTGAGTCTTAACTGGTTGTGTCAAAAATGGGGGCAAGTCCATGTTGACCTTAGCAAACCTATCTTTACGTCGTCTGTTCACAATTGCTCACGTCGAATTTGTTTGTTTTGCGGTCAGTCACTGTGGCAATCGAAAATGAAGGGTTGATCTGGGCCACGGTAATTTCGGCATGTTAGTGCAAGTTTTGCATCTACGGGCTGCATCTTGGCGGAATTCATTTTTCTGATCGACTGTCAGAAGGCGCATCGGCATGAAGCCATTGAGAAAGAGGAGTGGCAACTGACATGCCTGAAGCCGCAGCATGATCGGAGGGGCGAAGGCCGGGCGGTTGATGGGTTTGAACCCAACCATTATCGGTGCTTCGGTCATGTGGGTGCTCTTGAGTGCTTCTCCGGCGCAGTCACAGGGCATGATTGCGACCATTGCGGGCAACGGCAATACGGCTTTTGCCGGTGATGGTGGCCCGGCCACGGCCGCAGCTTTGAACCATCCATTTGGCCTGGCCATCGATTCCACAGGCGGTATCTATATCGCCGACACGGACAACGCACGAATTCGGCGAGTGAGCCCAAGCGGAATGATCTCAACGGTAGCTGGGAATGGAGTCCCGGGCGCTTCCGGAGACGGCGGCTCAGCGTTAGAGGCTTCACTGAGCGATGTCGCCGGTGTGGCACTTGACGCAGCCGGCAACTTTTACTTTGGCGACCCAAGCAACCGGCGCGTCCGCAAAGTGACGCCCGCCGGGATCATCAGTACGGTGGTTGGTACCGGTGTACAGGGATCTTCCGGCGACGGTGGCCCAGCCACGAATGCGAGCTTAAATCGACCAACCTTTGTAGTCCTCGATCCGGCCGGTAATTTGTATATTGCCGACACTTCCAATCAGCGCATCCGTCGAGTCGATCTCAATGGGACCATCACGACTATCGCCGGCAACGGCATGGCGGGCTTCTCTGGCGACGGCGGCCTCGCTAGCAACGCCTCCCTGATGTTTCCATTGGGTATGGCGATGGACAGCGTTGGCAACCTATACGTCGCTGATGCTAACAACCACCGCATCCGGAGGATCGACCTTAGCGGGGTCATCACTACGGTGGCAGGCAATGGCGTTGAGGGCTATTCAGGCGATCTGGGCCCTGCCACAAGCGCATCACTTAACTATCCCGAGGATGTGGCCTTCGACCGCGCAGGCAACCTGTTTATTGCCGACTCCGGGAACAACAGGATCCGTAAGGTAGATGCTTCCGGCATCATCAGCACTATAGCCGGTACAGTACTTAACGGATTCTCCGGCGATGGAGGGCCGTCTGTCGAAGCCGTGTTGAATTTTCCGTGGGGGCTGGCGACCGACGCTGCTGGCGATGTGTACATTGCCGACCGCGTGAATAGCCGTATTCGAAAGATATCCCCAAGCCGCATTGTCTCTCACTTGGTGAACGGGCAAGGATGGAAGACGACAATCCTATTGGTAAATGCCGATACGCACACGGCATCATTCAACTTGAATTTCTGGGCGGACAACGGCTCGCCACTGGTTCTGCCGTTGGGGCAGGACGGGAGGGCAGCGTCGGTATCGGGCACAATTGCGCCTGGTCAGTTGCGGGTCATTGAAAGCAGCGGTGGGGGCGGCGCCATCGTAGAGGGCTGGGCTGAGTTAATGACGTCGGACGCGATCGGGGGAGTCGGCATCTTCACTGCCAGCGCGACGAACCAGCCTCCCTCCGAAGCTGCCGCGTCCCTGAACTCAATTGCAGGCACGCAGTTGTTCATGCCGTTTGATAACACCGTTTCGAGCGTTATGGTGTTCTCGACGGGAATAGCGCTGGCGAACCCCAACCAGCAAGCCGCCGTCGTCGGAGTCACATTTACCGACCAATCCGGACAGAACGTTCCCGTCAAAACCAGCCAGATCACAGTGCCCGCAAACGGACATTATGCATCCGTGCTGAGTAGTGATTTTCCTGAAGTGAACGGCAAACGCGGAACCATCCAGTTCAATTCAAATGTGGAGATCTACGGGTTAGGCATCCGCTATAACGGCAAGGCATTCACGTCGATCGGCGCACTATCCAATGTGCCGCGGGGCGCAAAGTGTATCTCACACCTGGTGAACGGGCAAGGCTGGAATACGACAATTCTGCTGGTAAATGCCGACACGCACACGGCATCATTCACCTTGAATTTCTGGGCGGACAACGGCTCGCCACTGGTCCTACTGCTGCAGGAGGACGGGATGACAGCGTCAGTGTCGGGTACAATTGCGCCAGGTCAGTTACGGGTCATTGAGAGCAGCGGTCTGGGTGGCGGCATCGTACAGGGCTGGGCTGAGTTAATGACGTCGGATGCGATCGGGGGAATCGGCATCTTCACTGCCAGCGCGAGGAACCAGCCTCCCTCCGAAGCTGCCGCGCCCCTGAACTCGGTTGGAGGCACGCAACTGTTCATTCCGTTTGATAACTCTTCGGGTGCTCTGGTGTTCTCGACGGGAATTGCACTGGCGAACCCCAACCAGCAACAGGCTGTCGTAGGGGTTACATTTACCGACCAATCCGGCCAGAACATTCCCGCCAAAACCAGCCAGATCACAGTGCCAGCAAACGGACACTATGCATCCGTGCTGAGTAGTGATTTTCCTGAAGTGACCGGCAAACGTGGAACCATCCAACTCAATTCAAACGTGGAGATCTACGGATTGGGCATTCGCTATAACGGCAAGGCATTCACATCGATCGGTGCGATTATCCCTGGCGTAAATTAGACACGCATTTGCCTGTTCGCCGAGCGCAAAAAGAAAATTCCACCGGGCTTTGGCACTTGCACCGGAATCGTTTAGTGGCTGTCCCCTGGGCATCCCTCTGTATTCGCTGCCAAGACCCGTAGATCGAGGCGATACAGAAGATCCATTAAGCCAGTGACACTCGGAGGCCACGTAGCGTCCGGAAGAAAACGCATGACGCACGATCACGGCAGGGCGAATACTGGGTGAAACTTGTGCATGAGTACAAAACTGAGGAACGGTGCGGATGGATGAACGCCCCAGAGGATGTCGCCCAAACGATCACTGGCTCCGTGGCGCGCCGGCCAAAGCTTACTGGCGGCAGGCACGAAACATTCTTTGTCTCAACTGCCTGGTCAGAGAACAACCCCGACCGAGAACGGTCGCTTTCCACGACCCGGCCTTTCGGTTACATCTCAAGCCCCACATTTTCGGCCGGAGCGTGACGGCCGAAGGTCGGGGCGATGAGCAAAACAGGTGTGACTGAAGCCGGACGCACTGGCGTGCCTCCAGACGATGTCAATCAGCGAAATCGCCTTTCGTAATCAGCGCAAATGAACGGGAACAGACTTAATTTGACGAGGTGGCCTTTTGATTCTTAACTTGCAACTCGTTCACTACCTGCAACACATTTGGAACTGCGGCAGCGATCGTTTCGGCCTGCGCGCGCTCGGATTGTGAACTCACCTCGCCAGTCAGCGTGACTACGCCATTTTTGACGTCGTTGTTCACGCTCTTGTGAAGCTTATTTTGGATCAAAGCAGCATCCAGGTTGTTCTCGATACCCTTATCCAGATCTGAGTTCACAGTCTTAGCATCACTTTCGGCACCAGGCGGAATCACGGCTATCTGATCCGACACAACTTGCCCACCCGCGATGGACGTCGCGATGGATTTAGCTTGTGACTTGTCAGCGTCGGCGGCTACGTGTCCGCCAAGGGTCACTACACCCTTGTCGCGATCTTGACTAACGGAAACATTCTTGAGATTAGCCTGATCAAGCGACTTGCGAATAGTGTCCGCAACGTCGGGCGATTTCGTGGCTGTATGTGAGCACCCTGAAAAGGTACCTAATGCCAGCAGGGCGATCAGTGTTACGCATGGTGTGAGTGTTTTCATAGCTCTCCTTTTGAGGACGAATAGAGTTCAGGCAGCCGTTAGCGTCTCGATGAGCGAGAAGGCGAAGCGCCTCGTTATCGAGAACCAAAGAGCGTGCTGTTGCAGCATACTTAACTTGCGACTCTAGAATGTTTTCGCAATTCCACACGCTGTGAGCCGACACGCGGGTTCATGGTACACCTCAGCGGCCGCGAATCCGTACTCGGCCTCTCAATTGGAGCCAATTCGGCTGCGGCGGGTTACTAGGCATGAAGATCAGGGCGTGAGCGAAATCCACTCGCCGATTTTTGCACCCACAGTAAGCGTGACCCGATCCAGAACGTCCAGCAGCAGGTTGTGCAACGCGTCGCTCCTCTTCTTGACTCCGCCGAATAACGCGAACCCCTGCTTGATCCTCTCCGCGTGGTACTGCGTCGAGCCGGTTTGGCTGAGCATGGGGCGCACTTCACGATGCCCCGTGTATCCGGGAGGCGTGTCGATCACACTGGCTTTCTCGTGGCCCTGCTGAGACTTTCCAAAACCGCCTTTGACTAGGGTGTGTACGTCGCCGACCACCGTCTCGATCGGTTCTACCAGTTGCGTCTTGCCGGGACCGGTCGAACCGAGAAACAGGAAATTGCCAATAGGCCGGTAGGGACTGTTCATTCGCGCCGGATCCGACGCATACTGGTCAGGATGCCGAAACACTCCGAACCGATCTGCATTTCCAGGTTCTTCTTTCGCATATTTCTCATTCACAGCATCGTCTCCAGTTTTACCTTCAGTGCTCCCAAGGCTTCAGCAGACGTTGTTTGTTTTCCGCAAGCTGAGTTCATGAAGCAGCTTTCATATGGGTGGCCCCCGGCTCACTGACCAGTTCCTCAAAGAGGGTCCGGTAATGGATCATTGCCTGGCGCAGGTCTTCCGTGCTGGCCTGCCCTTTCGTTTGGCGAAGGGCGATTTCGTGGGCTGTTCGATAGCTTTCCAGAACCAGTGGATGGTCCACGGAGATGTCAGCCGCGCGCTGTTCAAACTCGCTTACGGGATAACCACGTGTGGACATCACATCACCCAGCAATTGGTCGGCTTCCGCTACCGCGCCGGCGGGCCCGTCCACAAACCGTGCCTGGATTTTGCTCCACGACTCCACGAAGCGCGCGCGATCGCCGGGCCCTAGAGGCCGGACATGGAAACTTTCGACTCGATCCGTGCGCTGTTCGAGGCCGGCCTCCCCATGGCGCCGGTTGCCGCCTTCCTTCATGGCGCGGGCATATTCAGCGCCACCGAACTTGCTACGCAGCCTTTCGGTCCGGCGTTTTCGGAGAAAGAGCCACGTCGCGATGCCGGCAATCACAATCACAACGAACGCGATGACCGCGACCAATTCTGTCGTAGTTAACGCGGTTATGCTCATAACCTGCCTCCAGTTTTAGTGCGACTCTGTCAGTCCAAAGATCCATGGGCGCAAGGGAGCGAAGACGCGCTGTGTGCCGATGCACTTAGGTTGGCAAGCGACCCGAGACAAACTCAGCCGAGGACATTTGCTTCCAACTAGTCATCATCATAGGCGCGGCGACGCGGGATGTCTGTGCACTCTTGAACACATTGCGTAATTCGAGTGAATATTCCTCGTCATATGATTCACTAGATCGCTGCGTCGTACCTAAGATCATGGTCCGCAATCGTATAGGCGAGGGCCAAGAGCGAGCCCCTGCCCCCGAGCGGCGGGCCACAACCGCTGTATCCGGAACGCGCGTTCCCCGGCGACGCTGCCTGCCCCCGTCAACCCATATCTGCTTTCGACTGGGCTTGAAGTAGATAAACTGCGGCGCGCCCCCCTAACGCCCAATAGGTTGCGCAAAACCTGCACCACGGCCGCCTTATTCTGCATTTGCTTCACTGGTTAGTCCCGAGACATCCGGTCAGGAAACTTAGGACTACCGCCACCTGCGCCCAGGACTCTTTGTAAGCCAACAACCTGCCGTCGTCAGCGCTGAAAAAGGCCGTACGCGCCCCAGAACTCTTTGGCCCAGTGCAATCTTATTGATTAGAAGGTACTTTCAGAGGCCATCGGGTTGGCAGGACTGCGGCGGCATACGCCCGACGATTGTTTTCAAAATAGGATCACTCGACTGGATATCTGTCATCCAAGCAATCTTAGGCACCGCGCGTGCATGAGGAAAGACGTTGCCAATAACTCCCGTAACGCGTATGGAAACCACATTGGCAGATCAATGTATCGAAGTATTCTCCACTTGCCCCGTCCCCGGCGGGGCCGATCGGCAGGTATTCCTGCAAAGAGTCATCGACGTCGCCAGCTGGAGCGAAGAAGCCGGCTGCAAGGGAATCCTGATCTATTCGGACAACAGCCTCATAGACCCGTGGATGGTCTGTCAGATCATCCTCGAAAACACGCAGCACCTTTGTCCGCTGCCGGCTATCCAACCCGTTTATGCGCACCCCTATGCGATTGCCAAATCCGTAACCACCCTGGCCTATCTCTACGGTCGGCGCATATGTTTGAACATGATCGCTGGAGGCTTCACGAACGATCTGCTCGCATTGAACGACACAACTCCGCACGATAAGAGATATGCGCGGCTGATCGAATACACCATCATCATCAAAGAGCTTCTGGCGGGCGAATCCACTGTAAGCCGCGACGGCGAATTCTATAAAGTGGACAGACTGCGATTGACGCCGCCACTCGATCGGGCTCTCTTTCCTGGGATTTTTGTCTCCGGCTCATCGGACGCGGGGCTTGCCGCTGCGAGAGCGATCGGGGCTACCGCCGTCAAATATCCCAAGCCGGCCGGCGAAGAGATTGCCGTCCCCAGTGACGGCATCAATTACGGGATTCGCGTCGGGATCATAACTCGGGAGACAGATGACGAAGCGTGGCGAGTGGCGCGCGCGCGCTTTCCTGAAGATCGCAAAGGCCAACTAGCCCACCAGTTGACGATAAAGAAATCTGATTCCGTCTGGCACAAGGAGCTCTCCTGCGTGGACGAGCAGAGCGGCGGTAGTCCTTATTGGCTGGTGCCATTTCAGAACTACAAGACATTCTGTCCCTACCTCGTGGGAAGTTACGAGCGCATTGCACACGAGGTAGTGAGGTATGCAGAGGCCGGCTATAAAACATTCATTCTAGATATCCCGCCAACGCAGGAAGAACTATCGCACATCGGCTTAGTCTTTAAGCAGTCGCTGAGACTGGCCATTGCATGATCAAAAGACTCCAGAGCTGGGTAGCCGCGCAGGCCGAACACCGTCCCGATGCTACTGCCGTGGTTCTGAAGTGCGAAATAATGACCTACGGCCGGCTGGAAGAGATTTCCAACCAGTTAGCCAGGACGCTCATTGATGGCGGTTGCAAGCGGGGAGACCGCGTGTGCCTACTTCTGCCGAAATCCCCGGCGGCCATCGTCGGTATTCTCGGAGTCCTGAAAGCAGACTGTATCTATGTCCCGCTGGATCCTTCCTGCCCGGCGGCCCGCCTGGCCAAGATTCTCGACACCTGTGACAATCGCTGGATCCTGGCTGGGGGATCTGCAAGCCGGGTGCTGAATGAGCTTGCCGGCCGCTCGGGGTGTGCAATGCGAATCGGCTGGCTGGACGAGCGCGGCCCAGCCAGTGAGAGTTGCGAACCAGAATTCTCATTCGCCGATCTGAGCGCATTTTCCGGCGGACCACTCGATTCGTGCAACACTTCGCGTGATCCGGCCTATATTATGTTTACCTCCGGCTCAACGGGAAGCCCCAAGGGCGTAGTCATCACACACTCGAACGTTATCCATTTCATAGAATGGGCTGTTCCGTATTTCGGCCTCAACGAGACCGACCGCGTTTCCTGCCATTCGCCCTTGCATTTCGATCTCTCCGTATTCGACATCTTCGGTGCATTCGGGGCCGGCGCCGAGCTGCACCTGGTCACCCCGGAATTGAATGTGTTGCCCAACAAGCTGGCTGACTTCATTCGCAATTCGAGACTGACGCAATGGTTCTCGGTGCCGTCGGTTCTCAACTATATGGCGAAATTCGACGTGGTGAAGGCAAACGATTTCCCAGCGTTGAAGCGCTTGCTGTGGTGCGGCGAGGTACTTCCGGTTCCGGCTCTGACCTATTTCATGGGGCGATTGCCTCACGTCAGCTTCACCAATCTTTATGGACCCACCGAAGCGACGATTGCCAGCAGCTATTACGCCGTGCCCGATTGCCCTCAGGACGTGAGGGCAGCCATTCCCATCGGCGAACCGTGCGGCGGCGAAAAATTGTTCGTGCTTGACGAAAAACTGCAAGCTGTTGAGCCGGGCGATACGGGATATCTGTACATTCAGGGCGTTGGGCTCAGTCCCGGATACTACAATGATCTGGAAAAGACCAACGAAGTCTTCGTGCAAAATCCGTTCAGCTCCGATCCTTCCGACCGCCTCTATAAGACCGGAGATCTGGCCAAAGTTGGGGAAGATGGCATGGTATATTTTCTCGGGCGGGCCGACTCACAAATCAAAAGCCGAGGACACCGCATCGAGCTGGGCGAAGTCTCAACCGCTCTGGCCACGCTGGAATTTTTGCGGGAATCGGCGGTCGTCGCCATTCCCACTAACGGCTTTGAAGGCGTGATCATCTGCTGCGCCTACGTGGCCTTGCCACATCGCGATGTCAGCCCCTCCACGTTGCGAAGTGAGTTGAGTAAAGTGCTGCCCCGCTATATGTTGCCGACTCGATGGATAGAGATGCACGAACTTCCTAAAAATGCTAACGGCAAGACTGACACCCGCCTGGTGAAGGAGCAGTTTCGACCGGCAGAGCTCCTATAGGTATGTCGGCTCAGATTCTGTACGATCAAATCGCCACGTTTTTCTTCGAGCGCTTGAATCTCACGATCTCGTCGCCGACTGAAGATCTGTTTGAAACGGGGGTTTTGGACTCAATGGCCTTCGTGGACCTGGTTATGCATCTGGAGCAGCAGTTCGGCGTCCGGATCTCCGCTGATGAATTGGAACCTGACAATTTTCGTTCGGTCGCGAAAATCGCCGGCTTTCTGGCTGATCACAAGGGTCTCAAAAGGATTGCATAGGGCAGCGATTTCCATGCACCCGAAACTCAGTAAGAACACCGCGGCGGTGGATGGCTGAGATGAACATGGGGCGGGTGCGGCCATTCGTCGACGATGATATTTCGCAGGTGGTTGACCTGCACCGAAGAATATTTGGCATGAGCGACAAATGGTCGCCGGAGCTGTACAGGGGCTATTTCCACGAAGTCTTCTTAAACAATCCCTGGTATGACAAGAGTTTGTGCTCGCTCGTGTACGAAGAAGGGAGCGGGAAAATAGGGGGCTTTCTGGGAGTGATGCCCCGCCCGATGTGGATGAAAGGCCGCCCAATTCGGGCGGCGGTGAGCTCTCAATTCATCGTCGAACCGGAGAGCCGGCTCAAGCTGGCGGGCGTGCAACTTCTGAAGGCATTCTTATCCGGTCCGCAGGATCTGTCCCTGGCCGATGAAGCAAACAATTCCTCGCGCGCCCTTTGGGAGCGGCTAGGGGGCTCGACCGCACTTCTATATAGCATCCATTGGACCTGCATCTTGCGACCTGCCCAGTACGTCCGGGTGCGATTGGGCCCACGCAATCTGCTGCGGCCCCTGACATTCTTGTTAAAGCCCTTCTGCCAGGTCATCGATTCTGTTGTGGCGCGAGCACCTGACAACACTTACTACCGCACAGGCGCGCGCTGCGTGGGCGAAGACCCCGGCGTGGAGACGCTGCTGAAGTGCTCCGATGCTTTCAGGCATCCCCAGTCGCTCCGGCCCGAGTACGACCAGTCTTCTCTCGAATGGCTCCTGGGAAGAGCGGCGGAGACGAACGGCCATGGCAACTTGCAGAAAGTGGCGGTGAGAAACGCCGCTCGGGAGTTGATCGGCTGGTTTTTATATTATCTCGACCGTCACGGCATGGGCGAGGTATTGCAAATCGGATCGAACAAAACCTCGGCCCACGAAGTACTCAACTATCTCTTCATCCATGCCTGGCGCAATGGCGCCATCGCGCTGAGGGGTCGCCTGGAGCCCGGTCTTATGCCGGAATTGCTGGCATTGCGTGGGTTGACTCACCGTCATCGTTACTGGACCCTCGTCCATTCCCAGAAACCTGAACTGCTGGACGGAATTCATCGGGGCGATGCGTTTCTGACGCGCTTGGAAGGCGAATGGTGCATGCGCTTTCAAAAAGGGCTCGGCGACTAACTAGTAAACATCGGGCGCCCATAGGACTGCGGAGTGCAGGCACTTGTAGGACGATTTGCGGATTCCCTTCCCTTATTTGCCGAGCGCCTCTAGCCGCTCGATTTTCCGGCAGAGGCTCTCCTTCCGGTCCGCCGCACCAGCTCGTTACCCGGCCGTGGTCTCACCAAAATGTGGGAATTGGAACCCGTTTGATCTTGAGTCGTTCGTTACTGCCTCCGCCTCTTTGTGAAATTCGGCAATGCGGTTTTGCAGCGTCCGAAGACTGATCCCCAGAATCTCGGCGGCACGCTTCCGGTTGTTATTCACTAAATCGAGTGTGAGTTTGATATAGGCTGCTTCCGCTTGAGAGAGTGGCTGGCCAGGCTTGAACGTCAGCCGATCATTCATGTGGGCCAATGTTGGTGTGGATCTCGCATCGAGGCTGGGAGAAGGTAGGTGATGCAGCCGAATCGCGCCAACGCTCGCCAGGATTGTAGCCCGCTCGATCACGTTGCGTAGCTCCCTCACATTGCCGGGCCAATGATAGGCGCGAAAAAGGTCCAGTACATCGCAATCGATACCCGTAACGTGGGCGTTGTACTTCTTGTTCAGACTCTGGATCATGACCTCCGCAATGAGCGGAATATCTTCCCTTCGCTCGCGGAGCGGAGGCAGCAGGATTTGAAATACGCTTAGTCGATAATAGATTTCCTCCCTCAAGTGCGCTGAAACGGAGTGGCTGGTGGCGGCGAGCACACGCGCATCTACAGAAACCTCGCTTTTGCCGCCGAGTCTTCGTACGCGCAGGTCTTCGAGAATGCGCAAGAGTTTTGGCTGCATGAATACCGGCATCTCGCCAATCTCATCAAGAAACAGGGTGCCGCCGTGAGCCTGCTCAAAGCATCCCGCCCGGCGCTCCGTCGCGCCCGTAAACGCACCCTTCTCGTGTCCGAACAACTCGCTCTCAACCAAACTCTCCGGTAGCACGGCTGCATTGATCGCCACGAAAGGACCATCGCGGCGGGGGGACAACTTATGGATTTCCCGCGCGACCAACTCCTTCCCAGTTCCAGTCTCTCCGCAGATCAATACAGGTGCTGAAGTGGGTGCGACCTGCCGGATGGTGGAGAAGATCCCTTGCATCGCTGGCGATGTTCCCACCAAGTCCCCAAGCCCTCCCCGGGGCCGAAGCATTTCGGGCGCACAAGGCTCCGCCGGCCTTCCCCGAGAAGAGAATGTCTTGGGAATCGCGAAAAGCGCTTCGGTTTGCCTGTTCGGCGCCATGGCGTGCTTCCTCGTGGGCAGCTTGTACGAATGAGAGGTTTCTTTCGATGAATAATCTAGCAAACCTAGCGTTGAGTGTCTGTCCAGAATTGCTCACATAAGTCTAGAGGAAGGCCCATTCCAGGAATGGCGGCGCCCGCACCGAGGCGTAAGCGCCTGTGCGACTTTTTACCAGCAGTTGGGTATTGTGAGCATTTCTGAGCAGAAAGCTCCAGTGCTGGCCTGATACCTTGGTTTCAGAGGGACCTGATGCAAGGTTTTCAGGGAGGAACACGCTTTCGTGACCGAGGAGGACATCATGAAAACAACCGCCAACCATGAGAAAAAGGGCAAGTTCCACGAGGTGAAGCGCGAGACTAATGAAAAGTCTCGGAAGCTGACGAATGACCCCACCTTGGAAGGCAAAGATGAAAACAAAGTCGGCAGAATCCAAAGGAAACTCGCCCTACGGGGAAAGCCGATAAATTGACCGTCAGCACTCGTGCCGGTCACGACCTCTAGTTAGGGCGCTAAATTACTTGACTCATCAATGGCCGGGTGCCATTACGAGGGGCTGTGGCGCTTTGTCGGCACCAGCGCCGGAAGGGCAGCGCGGGCGTGCTCAATAAGTTTCGGGTTTCGCAATTGAGGTAGGCATTCTCCAGAATCACAATCAGTTGGAAAAGCCGTAACCTGATCGAGCCGCCTCGTAGAGACGACTCTTGATGCCCAAGTAGGTGAAGTGGGCGTCATGCTCGACAATCCCCGAGACATCAGCCTGAACTGCTCTTTGAAGCTTAGTGGTTCCTCAGTGCATTCCGCCAACATTGCGGCCGTTTCTCTGCGCCTCGACAAAGTATTCTCCCAGAGCAGCGACGCCATTGGCATGCATTTCCATGAATTCTGTGCGGTTCATTTGACGCCAACCTTCCTATGACATATCGTTCTCGGACGGCCAATGTGCGCAAGCTAACCCGTTGCTGCACGAGCGCCGAGGGCCGGCTTCCAACGGGCTCTTTGATGGTCGCAGCCGCGATCGGTTTCTTTGCTGGCTCCGCCATCCGGCGAATGACACACTCGTGCGTAACGGGACGCGCCAAACAGGATCGCTTGGCGTGATACAGACGATTGTTGCTCGCCATGGTTTGCCGCCCGGCTGGTCAACCTCCGGGTAACGCGCGCTTCGGCGGCTGGAGTCCCAGGGCACACGCGGCTCCCTCTGGGATCAATGTACAGATCATGTGCTCCAGCCGCGTGCGCGCGCAACCAGACCGCTACGGCTCAAGAAGCGGGAAAAACCGGCAGCGGACGAGGCCGCCGAGTACCGATGTCTGGCAGCCCAGCCGTCACGCACGGCAGCGGCCACCGCCATGTCAGATTGCTTGATCGTCCGACTGGAGAAAGCGGCCATGATCCGTGTGTGCGCGATGAGCCGGCCTTTTCCGAGATGTTCCTGGCCTATATGCTCTCTCAACTATGCGGATTGAGGAGGACCTGAGGCCCCGGAGCCGGCCATTATTCGGTAGAATCTAGGACCATGACGAAAGTTAGCGTGGACAAACTCCTGGCGCTGCTCTCCAGAATCGCGCACGCTTTAGAAGTGATAGCCAAGAAGTTAGCGCCAAACTTCAAGCCGGTCCGCAAACCAGAGACTCCTGCAAAACCGGACCACCAGACCCGTTGAAGCATCTTGCTCCTGGAACACGTCTTCCATCTTCTCTGTCCAGCGGTTGAACTGATTCACGCCATGCCCCCCTACCCTGCGTTCCGGTCGTGCGTTCCTGCTCGTACGGATCAAAACCCATTTTGTTAGAATATGTTGGCACCAAGCCCGAAGGCACTCAGTTTCAGCCGCGTTGGTATGCGCCAAGCCAAATTGAAGGTATCTCGAACCCCGCTGCCAAAGACCCCGACAGGAATTGAAGGGCTGGATGAAGTCACAGGTGGAGGGCTGCCGAAGGGTCGTACCACGTTGGTGTGTGGTAGCCCAGGGTGCGGCAAGACTTTACTGGCGATGGAATTTCTGGTGCGCGGCGCCCTTCAATACGGCGAGCCTGGGGTGTGCATGGAATTCGAAGAAGCCACTGAGAAGCTGACGGCCAACGTCCGATCGCTGGGTCTTGATTTGCATGGGCTTGTGAAACGCAAGAAGTTGTTGGTGGACCATGTTCGCGTTGAGCGAAACGAGATTGAAGAGACAGGAGAATACAACCTCGAGGGACTGTTCATCCGGCTGGGCCACGCAGTGGACGCGATAAAAGCAAAGCGTGTTGTACTGGACAGCATCGAGACACTTTTTGCCGGATTAACTGACGCAGCGGTACTGCGAGCCGAACTCCGCCGCCTGTTCCGTTGGCTGGACGACCGTAATCTCACCGCTATCGTTACCGCGGAACGCGGAAACAACGGCACTCTAACCCGTCACGGACTGGAAGAATACATCGCCGATTGCGTGATCCTGCTGGACCATCGGGTCAACGAACAGATTTCCACCCGGCGTTTGCGAATCGTCAAGTACCGGGGTACTGCCCACGGCACCGATGAATACCCGTACATGATCGACGACGATGGCGTCTCGGTGCTGCCTATTACGTCTTTGACCCTGGCTCATAAAGCTCCCGCCGCTCGCGTTTCAACTGGAGTCATGGGTTTGGACGAGATGCTGGGAGGAAAGGGATTCTTCCGCGGAAGCAGCGTGCTGGTGTCCGGCACGGCGGGAACCGGAAAGTCCAGCATTGCGACGAAATTCGCGAACGCCGCCTGCGCCCGTGGTGAAAACTGCCTGTATTTTGCTTTTGAAGAGTCTCCCAGCCAGATCATCCGCAATATGCGCTCGGTTGGCATTGACCTTGAGCCGTGGATACAAAAGCGCCTATTGCACTTCCACGCCGTTCGGCCAACCAGCACTGGCCTCGAAGGGCACTTAGCCAATATGCAAAAACTGGTCAAGAACCTGCAGCCAAGCGTGGTGGTAGTCGACCCGATCACGAGCATCGTTTCCGTCTCAGGCATCTATGGCGTTAAGTCGATGCTCACCCGCCTGGTCGATTTTCTGAAGGTTCAACAGATCACATCGATGTTCACGAATCTCACATTCGGAAGATACCGCGAAGAAAGAACCGAGGAGGGCATCTCGTCCCTAATGGATACCTGGATTGTGCTGTGGGACGGCGAACGAAATGGACAGCGGACACGCGGACTTTATGTTGTGAAATCCCGCGGAATGGCTCATTCCCGCGAACTTCGTGAGCTGGTCGTGAGTCGCAAGGGCGTGGAATTGGGCAACGTGATGACGGGTAGTGGGCTGGCCATGATGGACGCAAGCTGAGTGAGGTATTACTGTGTGGGACAACTGTCCGGCAGCGCGTCTTCTTAACAGATCTTAACGCGCCATTAAGGTGGCAACGACCCCCCACACGTCTTTATAGCTGAGGTCCTGAATAGAGGACTCGGGAGGCCACACACATGACGAAACGCATCCGGGCCGAATACTGGGCACGGACATGAGCAAGACCTTAGCCAAAAAGCATCGCACTGCGAAGAGTACCCGTGGTAACTTTTGGGAGTTGCGGCTTTACATAGCGGGCCAAACGCCCAATTCAATTGCAGCTATTGCCAACTTAAAGAAAATTTGTGAGGACCAGTTGCGGGGCAAGTACCGTATTGAAGTCATCGACTTGCTCAAGAAGCCGCAACTGGCAAAGGGCGATCAGATCGTCGCCATTCCAACCCTGGTGCGAAGGCTGCCGCCGCCAGTTAAGAAAATCGTTGGGAACCTCTCCAAGACCGAGCGTGCATTGGTGGGTTTGGATATTCAGCCTGTGCGCTGAGGAAGGTTGAATAGCAAGTGTCTGACAGGCGAGCGGGTTCCCATGGCCGGGCCAAACGCAGGGCCGGTCCTGCAAAAGGCGGCTCGCCACAGAAATCCCCAAGAACACGCGAACGCGCTCCACGAAGAACCCCCACATCGAAACCGCACAGCCACGAGGCGAAACTCCGTGCCCGGCTGCAAACGGCGGAGGAAACTCTAGCCGCTATACAGTCCGGCGAAGTGGATGCTTTGATGGTTTTAGGCCCGCGCGGGGAGCAGGTGGTCTCTCTGAAAGGAGGGGAGCCCGCTTATCGCATGCTGGTGGAGGCCATGAGCGAAGGCGCGGCGACTCTTTCACCCGATGGCGCCGTGCTCTACGCGAACCACAGGTTTGCGGAAATGATTCGCAGGCCATCGGGAAAAGTTGCCGGGATCGCGGTTCATTCGCTCGTTGAGGAACAAGAGCGAGACAGACTGGGAAATTTGCTGGCAACGGCTCAAAAAGGGATTGCAAAGGGTGAATTCAAGCTGCGTTCCGGCGACGGGAGTCTGGTTCCGGTCCATTTGTCTGTCACCAGGTTTCGGGGATACGAGGGCCACGCTCTGGGCATGGTGGTTACCGATCTGAGCGAGCAGAAACGCAAGCAAGACGAAGAAATCAAGCAGGCGGAAACCACGCACCGGCTACTGCTGGAGCGCACGTTTTCGGCTCAGGAGGAAGAGAGGCGCCGGATTGCCCGCGAATTGCACGACGAAGCTGGTCAGTTGCTGACGTCTCTTCTGGTCGGTCTGCGTACGCTGGAAGATTCCCGGAACATCGCAGATGCTAAGGCAAAGGGACATCGGCTGCGGGAAATCACAGCGCAGGCTATCGACGAGATCGGACGGCTCGCCCGCGGTCTTCATCCAACGGTGCTGGAGGACCATGGTTTGGGTGTTGCGCTGAGCCGGTACGTTACCGAGTATGCAAAGACGCACAACATAACGGTGGATCTCACACTGGGCGGCTTGGACTCCTGCACCCTGCAGCCTGCAGTCCAAATCAGGTTGTATCGCATTCTCCAGGAAGCCCTGACCAACATAGCCAGACATGCGGATGCCAAGGCGGTCAGTATTGTATTCGTACGTTCGGCCACGGCTTTGAAAGTAGAAGTGACGGATAATGGACGCGGCTTTGATACCAAAGCCGTGGCCGTCTCCTCGAGCCGCCTGGGCATTCAGGGCATGCGAGAAAGAGCCGCCATGTTGGGTGGAACTGTCAGTTTCACATCGAAGCCCACGGGCACCCGGATTCTGGTCGAAATCCCACTGACTGGCCAGCAGGACGTCCAGCCCTTTGTGCCGCGGACGAAAATCTGAAATGCCCGCGCGAAAATCCAAGATCAGAGTCATGATCGCAGATGATCACGCCATTCTCCGCGCGGGGCTGAGACTGCTGGTCAATGCCCAGGCCGATATGGAAGTTGTCTCTGAGGCTCCCGATGGAGAGCAGGCTGTTCAAGCCGCATGCGAAACAAGACCGGATGTGGCATTGATGGACCTTACCATGCCTCGGACCGGCGGGATGCATGCGCTTCAGGAGATCGTGCAAACCTGCCAGGAAACCCGGGTGCTGGTCCTCACGATGCACGATGACCCCGCATATTTACGATCGGTACTGGCTGCCGGGGCCTCCGGGTACGTGTTGAAAAGGAGCGTGGATGCGGAACTGCTTGCGGCCATACGAGCGGTGCATAGAGGAGGGACCTTCGTGGACCCAAGTCTGGCCGACGTTCTTGTTCAGGACGCGCTTGCAAAAAAGGGTGCAAAAGCCCGTCGTACACGGCCGGTAAATATTCTGAGCGACCGTGAACTGCAAGTCCTCAGACTTGTGGCGCGCGGTTATAGCAGTCAACAAATCGCCAAACAGATTCTCGTGGGCGTGAAAACCGTCGAGACGTATCGTTCCCGTCTTACTCAGAAGCTCGGACTTCGGACGCGCAGTGAAGTGGTTCGTTTTGCTGTACAAATGGGCCTATTGACCCCGGAAGCGCTGGAGGCTGAAGAGGGCCCCCCGGCTCAGTAGCAATTCGTTTCTGTCCGGCTCCTCCGGAATACGTACTCCACCACGCGCTCTTGTCAGGGATTTCCCCGACAAAATCTTCCATTTTTAGCAACATCCCTTATTCTCTCCTGATGTCCGTAACCGCACACTGATCATAGAGGATTCGGCGTGTCACCAGACGCCAACACGGCGGAGCGGGCACATGCCTACAAGGCTGCGCTCGGAGGAGGACTTCGTGGCACGCCGAATGACAACATGGCTCCGAAACTGAAGCAGCTTTTCGATCCCAAGCTCTTCCTGGCTAAGGTTGGCACAGGAAGAACTATCGCGGAGTACTCAAAGGACCAGATGGTTTTTTCGCAAGGCGACCCGGCGAACACCGTCTTTTATATCCAAAAAGGCAAGATCAAGCTCACGGTCGTCTCCAACAGCGGCAAAGAAGCGGTCATCGCAATCTTGGGTAGCAGCGACTTCCTTGGCGAGGGATGTCTGGCAGCCCAGCCGCAACGTATGGCAACGGCCACCGCCATTTCAAACTGCTCGATCGTGCGACTCGAGAAAGCGGCCATGATCCGTGTCCTTCACGATGAGCCGGCCTTTTCCGAGATGTTTTTGGCCTATGTGCTCTCCCGGAACATGCGGATTGAGGAGGATCTGGTCGACCAGCTCTTCAATTCCAGCGAGAAGAGGTTGGCGCGGGTGCTTCTGCTGCTGGCCAACTTTGGCAAAGAAGGCAAACCGGAGCCGGTGGTCGCCAAGATCAGTCAGGAAACGCTGGCGGAGATGATTGGCACCACTCGCTCCAGGGTCAGCTTCTTCATGAACAAGTTCCGCAAAATGGGTTTCATTGAATACAACGGCGGGCTGCATGTCAACAGCTCGCTATTGAACATCGTCCTGCACGACTAAACAGTCCACGACTTGAGAAATCGCCGCCGCTGAATCAGCCCGCAACGATGTGCGGTGAGCACTCTTGAACAGACAAGGAACGGCGTGTCTGTTAGCCCAAAGTGCGTTTCACCGCCTAAACCAAGAAAAGGGCATGTTATGGAAGTAGTTCAGTTGAAAAAGTTCAAGCGCGCGCTGATGGCTCAGCGGATGGACGCGGATGGACAAGGATGCTCGCTGCCTTAGAGCTTGACGTCCAGCGGCGTAAGCTCGCGGTCACGGCGGCCGACGAGGTGCGATCGAGCGATGTGTACCGGAACTGACCGACCTCACGTCGATGGGCCTCGGCAGCATCCAGCGATGTTCGATACCCAAGTTGTAGTGTCCGGACTGGCAGGCCCCGAACTCTTGGTGCCTTGGGTATTCGTGTGTGGCGCTGGCGCTGTCGGTGGCGCGCTTGGGCTCGTCTTCTTCGTAGTGGATTGAGCGCACATGAGCGTCGGCACCATCGCTAAAACTAAAAATGTTTTGCTCAGATTCATCGTAGCCTCCTGACTTCACCATCAAGAACGTTTGCATACCCGAGAATTCCATACGTCACACGAAGCCGTCACCCAGACTAATAAGCTAGCTACCCCCAGCGCCCAATGGAGCCTCCAAGAGAAAAGAGGTTGCGGGATGCGTTTCCACCAACGTATCGGACCGTTCGGCTCGGCTTGCTCTACCCCGGCGGCAGCTACAGCGCGCGAACCAAGGACGTTGCCTAGCCTGGAACTGAAGATCGAAGGCTACTCTTACGAGGAAACATCGGCTCGCACGGGTTTTTCGATTGATGCTGTGAAATCCTATCTTCAAAACGGTCGGCGGATGCTCCGGCTGGCGGAGGATGCTGGCCTGGGAACGCGTGATTTGAGGAGAATCGAACTTGAACCCGGTGTACGTTCCGAAGTAAACGAGGGACTCCCCCTTCGGCTCCGGTGGAGATGAGAAGCCGGTCAGAACTGCGAGTCCAGCCGCAAACACGAACCGTGGAAGCGGTGCATATTCTGGTACGCGCGGAGAAAAGTATCCTGTGTTGCGTCTTCAGCCGGACCTCCGTCCGGAAAGAACCCCCGGCATGCCCCAAAAACCCCCTTTTTATGTCTGGCAAAGAGCTCCGCAAACCACTCGTTGTCGCCAGTATGCTGAAATCGGCGAACGATTTCCTCATCGGAGGGTACCGGCTGTGTCTGCGCCCTACTTGCCATAACGTAGAAAGATCGCCGATTCCATAATCAGGCAAAAGAAATTGAACCCCCGGCGTAAATCTCTGTGATTCATCAGGTTGGTTGGAGGCGAATCGCGGCAGAGAAGGAGGTTGCCACTAAGCCCGCGCAGAACGTCAGAGGAACGAAGTTTCCTTCGGTCGTTCACGGTAGCAATCGTGGCGATGATCTTCGTTGTGGACCCTAGGGAGGTCCACTGGAACACCGGGCGCGAAATGTTCCCCCCTCGCGGCGTCCGTTGTTATGTGGCAGAGCCGCTGTCAGACCGGTACGACAACCGGGGCGTTCCTGATCCGCGACGGGATAGAATGCGGCGGCGAAATTATAACACAGTTGCAGCGGATTGTGAGCCGGAGGTGAGGGAGGCCAACTTTACGATCGGTCGTTTTCTGGGAATGGTCAACCGCGCGGAGATGTTAAACAGGAGCCACTTGCCGCCAAGAGTTACCGGCTTGCACTCAAGCCGCTCGACGCGCCCTGATGCGTCTGATCTCCTGCGGGCTCAACCCACGGCGTGCGACCTTCAGATCATAGTGCGCCTGCAAGTTCATCCAGAACTCTGGGGTGTTGCCGAAATACAGACTCAGCCGCAACGCCGTATCGGCCGTAATACGCCGCCGGTTGTTGACGATCTCGGCGATCCGGTTCGGCGAAATCCCGATCGTTTTGGCGAGTTGGTTCTGCGACAGTCCGTACTCGGCCAGGAACTCCTCTTTCAGCATCTCGCCGGGTGTGACCGCTGCGAATTCATCCTTTGCCATAGTCTGCTCCTCAGTGATAGTCTACGATCGAGACCTTGTGAGCGTGATTCTCGACCCACTGGAAAACTATCCGCCATTGGTCGTTGATGCGGATCGAGTGAAAGCCCTTGCGGTCTCCCCGCAGTTTTTCCAGCCGATTCGAGGGAGGCACGCTCAAGTCCTCAAGGCGGGCGGCCGCATTGAGGGATTCCAGTTTCCTCTTCGCGCGCGCTGCAAAGCCCCCAAATTCCTTTACCACATTGTCGTTGAACAGCCTCTCCGTTCTCTTGTCGCCGAAAGATTGGATCAACAACAGGAGTATACCGCATACCGGGATGAGTTGCAGAGCAGTAGGTGAGGGCTATTCCGGAATCTGGAGGCGGGGGTCGGAATCGAACCGACGAATAATCGCTTTGCAGGCGATGGCCTTACCTCTTGGCTATCCCGCCCTCTGGATCTATCAACCAGATCTGTCCATGCTTGGTCTTTCCGGCTTTGGTGCAAGCTCAAGCCGACGGAGAAGATCGGTTAAGCTCCGCCTTGTAATTGATTGCGAATTGGGCTCAAGCTGCGAGTGCCGCGTTCCACAGTTCCGTCATCGTCGCATCGCACCCGCCGAGCTTGCCCGTTTTGAACT
>DATGZN010000099.1:0-47357 GCA_035297145.1 Bryobacteraceae bacterium | reverse complement strand
GATTTGGCTGGCACTTCAACGTCCGCCGAACTGGCGGCAAAAGGAACTGCGCTCTTGGCTTCGCTCACGATGGTTCTCCTTGCCGCCCTGCTCTGTAATTATCGCCGCGGTAAGTGTCTCACCGATATTGGCACGGAGGGGTTTATCGCGAACAAGGCGAGTATGCCAGGGCTGAGGCGCTGTACAGCGAAGGCGTAAATGCCGCGCGCCGCGTGCTCGGTCCAGAACATCCCGACACACTCGGCTATGCCAGCAATTTGGGCCATGTCTACGATGACGAGGGCAAGCAGGCGCGGGCGGAGGCGCTGCTCCGCGACACTCTCGAGAAGCAACGGCGCGTGCTGGGAGCCGGACATCCCGACACCATTCAGACGCTTCAATATCTGGCATCCATGTATCAATTGCAAGGCAAGTACGCCTCGGCAGAAACGTATACTTCGCAAGCGCTGGCAGCGAAACGAAAGGCTGTGGGAGCGGAGAATGCAGACACCATGGACATCGCGGCTGACCTCTTACTCGCCTACATCTCTCAAGGCAAGTTCGCCGAAGCCGAACCTCTTGCGCGCGAAGCCGTCCAATTTGAGCGCAAGGAGGAATCCGACGGCTGGCAACGATTTCGTGCCGAGACCGAACTGGGCGCCGCCCTTTCCGGACAGACGAAGTACACGGAAGCCGAACCCCTACTGGTTGAAGGCTACCGAGGACTGAGCGCGCGGGTAGATCGCATTCCCGCTGACGAGCGGTATTATCTGCGTTACGCCCGCGAATGGCTTGTGCAACTCTATAGGGCTTGGGGCAAACCGGTGAAAGCCACCGAAATGTCGCAGCTGCCGCACGGCGTCCCTGGACCGCCGCACTGATCGCCGACGCGCGGCCCAGCGATACCTCCTGGACGAAGCGCTTAAGCGGCTTTTTTCCGGTAAAAAAAAACTTTTAGGCAGTGCCAGTTTTCCCCCTCATTTCGCACCTTAAGGCGCGAAGGCAGGTGGCAGTGAGCCGTCCGGATCGCTCCGGGCGGCGCTGCCCCTCCCAAGTTCGCACCTAACAAGGAGATTGAGAATGACGAAGAGTATTTTTCGGATTTGCACGATTCTTGTGCTGAGTTCAGTAGCCTCGCTGACGGTTGTGTCGGCACAGAACCAGCAACCCCTGGAGGGCGTTTGGGATGTGAGCGTTACAGTCGTAGATTGTCAAAGCGGCGCTCTCATCAGGACCGTTCGTAGCATACAGGGGTTCCTTCATGACGGTTCTCTTACAGAAACCGCCAATACCTTCCTGCGCGGGGCCAGCGTAGGCGCCTGGAGCCGTAACAGTCTGCAGGCTTACGGCGCCAGGTACTGGTTTTTCCGGTATAAACCAGATGGCACCTTTGCCTCCATTGCTCAGGCTCTCGATATGATTACGCTCAGTCAGGACGGTAACGAATTCACCGCTAAGGGTACAATACAAGACTTTGATGCGAACAACATATCGCTCTCTATCGGCTGCTTCACGCACACAGCCAAACGGTTGAGCGCTCCGGGGGATTTTAATTGATTGCGTCTAATTGCGGCGGGCCAGGGACACCCTCGATTTTGGGGGCCTGGCCCGCTTGTCCAGTCAGGGAATTGAAGGGCCGGCGGCCAAATTGGCCACCGGCTGCGGCCTAAGGAAGCTCGGCGATGTTCACGAGAGCCGCGTTTGCCATGTTGAGCAGATCCTGGGCTGACAGCATGACCGGAGAACCAGTCACGATCACCGGGACCTTGTTGGCGGCGTTCATCGTTGCATAGGTGATGTCCGGGCCGTAGATTTGCAGGTAATTGAGGGGCGCGGCGCCCAGGGCTGAGCCGAATGTCGGACCGGCCGCCGTTCCGCTAAAGAACCAATTCAACACGTTGTATTCCGCCTGCTCGGGCGAAATCAGATACGCCGCCTCGGTCGCTTGGTCGAACTTGGTGAAACCCAGGTCCGCGAGGGTCTCCGTATTGTTCGGATTGAGACATGCCGCCGGAATGCTATCCACCGGGACAACGTTGGGGCTCGAATATCCCGGCCCTGGAAATAGGGTGGTGCATCCTTCCTCCACGGGAAAATTCGAAAACGACGTGGCGAACTGCGACCCGCCCAGGATTTGCGCTGACGGAATACCCGCGTACATGCTCGTCGACTCCGAAATCAGTTTTACGCTGGCGACGCCGAGGTTGAAAGCGGTCGAGCCCGAGCCTTTCATACCATCGGTCATGGTTGCTTTGCCGTTGGATCCGCCCACGGTGCCATAGTCGAAATAGGACAAAATCGTCGTCTCGGCGGCGCAATCCATGCTCTGGACCGGGCAGACCGTGCTGAAGTCCGTCACGGGGTCCAAGGGCATGTCGAACGTGCAGATATTGTCGGGAGTTATCTCGCAGGTGGTCAGGTTGGGCAGTCCGTCGCCGGTGGCCAGGATCAGAGTCAGGTTGTTAAAAATCCCGCCGTACATGTCGATCGCGTGTTCCCACTCGTCGATGAACGCCTGATCCGTCCGCTGATAACTCGGCTTGCTGCTGTACTGATACTTCAGCAATTTATCCCACATCTGGATCACCGTGAGGCCGCCGATTTGGGTGGCGTTTGCGACTGTGTTTTGCTTAGCGGGCAGCATCATCTCCTCCGATGAAGCTGTAGGTCCAGCCACGGACATGGAGACGAGCGAGGGGTTGGATCCATACCGGTTGTTTAACGCGGTCAAGAAGGTCTCCCAAGCGCGTTTATAGGTGGGGTCCCAAGGCATTGGCAGATCCTTGGCGACCGGCTTGCCGGCGACGACGCCCCCTTCCTTGAAACCGGAAAAGGTTGCCTTCCCGCACGAGCCCCCAACCGGAGGAGCCGGGTATGCCGGGGAAAACAGAAAGTTGCAACTGTGAATCTGGCCCAACAGCCAATCCGGCGAATTGAAGCCCGGTGTCGGGACCAGTTGGATCGTTTTAGGGGCCTTGTCTGGGTTTTGGCTGTTCCACAAAGAAACCTCGTTGAATGCGTCGTCGATCCAACGCCAGTCGTAAGCATTGGCGGCTTCTGGGGCATGCGGGTTGACCAAGGACCACTTCACCCAGATCGCCAGCCCCGAAACCGCTGGGTTTTCGAGGACATCGTGGTACTGTTCCGTCAAGTACTGTTCCTGCGTCATCGGCGGATTCTGTATCTTCTGATACTGCTGCGTGTACTCGTAGATGTTGATAATGGCGTAAATGCCTTGCGGCCCCCGTGGTTGCGCGATTAGAGCCGGCGCCAGCGCCAGAAAACTCAGCGCGAAAGTCTGTATTCTTGAGCGGTTCATTGGCTGCCTCCTCATCCTGTTCAGGCGCAAAGCCTTATTGCCTTCACTATTGAGGGCGGAAAACGCATCGGAAAACTGTAATGGCGCGGAGAAAACTTTTATTCCCGTAACTGCCTCGAGCGTAAACCACGCCCCGATATGGGCTTACCGGCCTGCCTGGGCATCCCGCGGCTGGATGTCTCGGAACTTTGGGCCGTGCCGCCATTGCTGGGGCGAGTGAGCCCATCCGCGTGCCCACCCACATAGGGTAAAATTCGGCTGATGAACACCATTCGCGGGGAGCAGACGGGTCAGCTTCCATGAAGGTCGAGACGCATTGGGACGCGGTGTTCAGTTCTAAGGCGCCGGATGCGGTGAGCTGGTATCGTCCGCATCTTGAGGTTTCACTGGAGCTTATTGCGCGTTGCGCGCCCGGACGATCCGCATCGATCATTGACGTCGGCGCCGGGGAATCGACGCTGGTTGACGACCTTCTCGCCCGTGGATACGAGGAAATCACGGTGCTCGATGTTTCGAAGACCGCCATCGAGACCACGAAAGAACGGCTCGGGCGGGCTGCCGAACGTGTTCACTGGATCGTGGGGGACATCACTCAGATATCACTCCCGCTTCAGGCGTACGATGTGTGGCACGATCGCGCGGTGTTCCATTTCCTTGTCGACCCCAGCCAGCGCCAGAGCTACGTTCATTCCGTGTTGAAGGCGGTAAGGCCGGGCGGCCACGTGATTGTCAGCACTTTCGGACTGGAAGGTCCCATGAAATGCAGCGGTCTGGACGTGATGCGTTATGACGCGGAGTCACTGCACAACGAGTTTGGCGGGCGGTTTCGGATCGAAGAAAGTTCCAAAGAAATGCATCGCACACCTTGGGGAACGGCGCAGCAGTTCGTGTACTGTTGTTGCAGAGTCGAGTGAAACAAGATGCGCTTAATTCTGATCACACTTTGGATGGCCTTTTTCGGTTTTGCAGGCGCAGACGAACGACGTGTGGAAGAAACTGGATTTCCTGCTTGGCGAGATTCGAAATGGCAGCGGCATCGAGCGAATACAAGACCTATATGAGCTGGAGCTCGACGCGGCAGCGCCCCTAAGGTGAAGAAACCCGCAACTTAGTGGGAACAAAGTGCAGTTCCTGTCGTCCTTACTAGTTGTGAACTCCATTTTCCAGGACTTGCGCTACGGGTTGCGTGGTCTCAGTAAGCGGCCCGGCTTCACCGGGTTGGCCGTATTGGCTCTGGCTCTCGGCATCGGCTCGGTCACAACTATTTTCAGCGTGATCGATAACGTGCTGCTCGATCCGTTCCCGTATAAGGATGCAAGCAGGATCGTCATTGTCATGATTCACGACGCGGAGCGCGGCGATCGTGGCGGGCGCGGAGCCTTCTCCATCCCCGAGTTTCTGGATTACAAGGAGCAGAACCATGTTTTCGCGGATGTCGTCGGGGATACGAACGAGGACGTCCTCTATACCAGCGGAGAAGGCACGGAGCGCTTCCAGGGAACGAATGTAACGCCGAACGTATTCGGATTTCTGGGAATGCCGGCACTGCTCGGCCGGGGTATCACGCCGGAGGATGGGAAACCGGGCGCGGCGCCGGTCTTCGTGCTGAGTTACAAGCTGTGGGCGAAGGAGTTTAACCTCGATCCCAAGCTGCTGGGGCGGACCTTCGTGCTGAACGGCAAGCCGCGCACTCTGGTGGGCATCATGCCACAGCGGTTCACATGGTGGGGTGCGGACCTGTGGATCCCGGCGCCCTTGGACCGTAGCGATCCGGAAGCCAGACAGCGGTACTTTGTGATGCATGGGCATCTAAAGCCGGGAGTCACGATGCACCAGGCGGAGGCGGATCTGGATGTCATCGCGCAGCGGCTGGCGCGCGTTTATCCCAAAGACTATCCGAAAAAGTTCAATGTCCAGATGATGACACTGGCCGATTCGGTGGTCGGGCAGTTCAAAACGGTCCTGTATACGTTGCTGGGTGCGGTGGGACTGCTGCTTCTGATCGCCTGTGCAAATGTCGCCAACATGCTGCTGGCGCGGGCTTCAGCGCGCGAGAAAGAGATGGCCATTCGGGCGTCGCTCGGTGCGGGGCGGTGGAGATTGATCCGGCAGTTACTGCTGGAGAGTTTGCTTCTGGCGCTGGGCGGCGCTCTGGCGGGTTGCGTGGTGGCATACGGCGGACTCAAGGCTCTGATAGCGGCGATTCCTCCGAACACGATTCCGGATGAGGCGGTGATCGGCTTGAATGTGCCGGTGCTGTTGTTCAGCCTCTCGGTGGCCATGCTCACCGCGCTGCTTTTCGGACTGGCGCCGGCTATGCACATGGCCAAGACCGATATTGTCGAGCCGTTGAAGGACTCGGGCAAAGGCGTGAGCGGCGGATTCCGCCACGGCAAGTTGAGAAGCACTCTGGTGGTGGTGGAGGTGGCGTTATCGATGGTGCTGCTGGTGGGAGCGGGCTTGCTGATGCGCAGTTTCGTCGCACTGCAAGAAGTGGACCTGGGCCTGAACCCGGACAACATACTGGTGGCGCGCCTGCCGCTGCCCAAGGAACAATACAAAGCCGTCGCCGCCAAGCAGCATTTCTTCCGTGAATTGTTGGAGAAGCTGTACGCGACGCCGGGAGTGGTGGCTGCCGCGGAGACCAGCACGCTGCCGGCCTACGGCGGCATTCCCAGCGACGTGGAGGTACCGGGCAAGACGCATGCGGAGAAATGGAACGCGATATTCCAGTTATGCAGCGAAGGCTATTTTCCGACGGTCGGAATCCGGACGCTGCGCGGCCACCTGCTATCGGAGGCAGACGTGAATGGCGCACGCAAGGTCGCGGTGGTGAATCAGACGCTGGTGAAGAAGTTCTTCGGGAAGGACGATCCGATTGGACAGCAAATCAAGCTCAGCATGCTGGAAACCGCGCCCGACACTCCAGTAAAAGATCCCTTATTCGAGATCATCGGGGTGGTTGTGGATGCGAAGAATCAAGGCATTCAAGAGCCGGTCAATCCGGAGGTCTGGATACCGTACACGATCACAGGCGCATTTGAGCGCGGGGTCCTGGTGCGTACTTCGAAAGACCCGTTGTCCATGCTGAACACCGTGCGGCGCGAGATTTGGTCGGTTGACCGGAATGTAGCGCTAACGTTCACGGGTACCTTGACCGATTTTCTGAAGCAGATTTCATATTCGGGGCCTCGCTTCGGATTGATCCTGCTCGGAATATTTGCGGGTGTGGGACTGGTGCTGGTGGCGATGGGAGTCTACAGCGTGATCGCGTACACGGTTTCACGGCAGACGCACGAGATCGGGATTCGCATCGCGCTGGGCGCGGGCCAGGCCGATGTTCTGAGCATGGTGATGCGCATGGGCCTGCGGCTGATTGGCATCGGCACGATCGCCGGTCTCGCGGCCAGTTTCGGCGTTACCCGTCTCCTGACCAGCCAGATCTTTGGTGTTTCTCCTTACGACCCGGTCACGCTGTGCTCGGTGGTCACGGTTGTAGCACTCTCCGGGCTCGCGGCGTGCTACTTCCCCGCCCGGCGCGCCACGCGCGTGGACCCGATGGTGGCTCTGAAGTACGAGTAGACCGCCGGGCTATTGGCGAACCCGGAGCTTTCTCACGTGGTGGAGTCGAACTGCCGCAGGTACCCGCAAGAGGCGCGTGTCCCTGCGCTACATTGACTATATCCATCCGGACGAAGTTTCCGCGGCGTTATGAATCGGCCTCGATCTTCCCGTCAGCGCTTTCGGTTGTTTGTTGAGGACTACAGGCATCGCCGCCTGGATGACGCGGCCGAGGGTGAGGCTTCCGAAGAGGCTGCATCGCGGTCTACGAAGCGCGCCAAACGGCGCCAGTATTTGCGCGAATACCTGCGATGGCTGCGGCCGCATGCTTACGCGGTAGGGGGCGTTCTGTTTCTGGCGCTGGCTGTGGCGGGCCTGGAGATGGTGGAGCCGCTGTTCATGCGGTACATCGTCGACCGGATCCTGCTGATCGCGGGGTTGGAGCAAGCGGTGCGGCTCGCGCGCCTCAATCTGGCTGGAACGCTGTTTCTCACGCTGGTCGTGGCCTCCAACTGCATTGGCGCGCTGAAGGACTATCGCCAGCGTCTGCTCAATGCGCGGCTGACGGTAGCGTTGCGGCGGTCGCTATTCGAGCGGATGCTCCACTTGCCGATGCCGAAGCTCTGGGACATGAAGACCGGCGGTATCCTGTCGCGGATCACGGGGGACGTGGACACCACAACCGGACTTTTGCAGATGGCCATCGTGTCGCCGTCCGTGTCGATCATCCGCCTGATTGTCGCGGTGGGGGTGCTGATGGCCCTGAACTGGCGGCTGGCGCTGACGGCGCTGGCGATCATACCGGGCGTGATGGTGATCAGCTTTATTTTCTCGCGGCGCATCCGGCCGATCTACCGTTCAATTCGCAAGGATGCCGAGATCATCGACGGCCGCGTGGGGGAAGCCTTTTCGGGGATTCGCGTGGTCAGGGCTTTCCGGCGGGAAGTGCGCGAGCTGCTCGACTACTTGCAAGGGCGACACGCCGTCCTGCGCAAGGAGCTGTTCGCGCAGCGCCGCGAGCTGGTGATCTGGACGTCGTGGAACCTGCTCATGGGAACCGTCAACGTCGCGATCGTGTGGTACGGCGGTTACCTCTACCTTCGCGGCGGGGCGTCGATCGGCGACATTATGGCGTTCCAGTGGTATACGTTTCTGCTGCTGAACCCGGTGTGGAACATCGTGAATTCGTTCTCTGAGCTGCAGCGCTCGCTCGCGGCTATGGAGCGTGTGTTCGAAGCGCTAGCCTTCGAGAGCGACAAACCCGACAAGCCGGACGCCGGCGACGCGCCACGAGTGGTGGACGAGATTCGGTTCGAGGACGTGGAGTTTGAATATCGGGAGAACCGGCCGGTGGTTCGGGATTTCAGCGTGACGGTACCCAGCGGGTCGGTGGTCGCGCTAGTGGGCAGGAGCGGTGCGGGCAAGACGACGGTGACGGACCTGGTGGCGCGGTTTCACGATCCGACTCAAGGACGAATCCTGCTCAACGGCACGGATATCCGCGACTACCGCCTGCGCACGTATCGCGGCCTGCTGGCTTTGGTGCAGCAAGACGTCTTTCTGTTCGACGGATCGGTGCGGGATAACATCGCCTACGGCCGCCACGATGCCTCCAATGCGGAAGTGGAAGACGCCGCGCGGCGCGCCAACGCTCACGAATTCATTGTGAAGCTACCGGAACAATACGAAACTTTCATTGGCGAGCGCGGCGTCAAGCTCTCGGGCGGCCAGCAGCAACGCTTAGCCATTGCCAGGGCGATTCTGGCGTCTCCGCAGATCCTGATCCTCGATGAGGCCACCAGCAACCTGGATACGGAAAGCGAGCAACTGATTCAGGCGTCGATGGCCGCGCTGCTGGCGGGACGAACGACATTCGTGATCGCGCACCGGCTCTCGACCGTACGCCGCGCCAACGTGATCCTGCTTATGGAGGAAGGGCGCGTCATCGAGCGCGGGACCCACGATGAGCTGATGAGGGACCGCGGCGTGTATCACGACATGGTGGTTCGGCAGATGGAATCTCACCGCCAGCCAGGCGAAGAGCTGTTACAAGCGTAAATCGATAGTTAGCGCCAAACCAGAGAGACTACTTTTCACCGCCGAGATGCAGAGACGCCGAGAACAACCAAATATGACCTGATCGCCGTAGCGCGTGAATTAGTGATCGGATAAGATCTCCCTTATGCCGTCGTTCATCTTACAGGCGTGGCGATCGTGGAAGAGCGGAAGAGCAGTAGCAGTGGTGGCGGCGCTGGCGCTCGCGGTGGGCATTGGGTCGACGACCGCGATCTACACCGTCGTCAACGCCGTCATGCTGAAGCCTTTGCCGTATCCGGAGGGCGAGCGTTGGGTCGCGGTGTATCGCGGAACGTTCAGCCAGCCCGACCAGTGGGGTGGGAGCAAGTTTCCTGATCTGCAGCAATTTCAGGAGCGGACCCACAGCTTCGATGTCTTCGGCTGGTTCCGGCAAGAGAACTTCAACCTCACGTCTCCGGGGCAGCCGCAGCACATCGACGGTGTAGCGGTGACGCCAGCGCTTGCGCAGCACATCGGAGTGAATCCGATGATGGGGCAATGGTTCCGGGATGACTCGGGCGTGGTGATCTCGTACGCACTTTGGAAGCGTCTGGGCGGCGATCCGAACATCATTGGAAAAGGGGTTGCCATGAACGGCCACAGTCACACGGTCACGGGTGTGATGCCGCCAGCATTTCGCCTGCCGGTACCGGGTCCAGGCACGGATACGCGGAGTGATGTTTGGATCTTCCTCGATCCGAATGGGTTGGGACAAAACAAGGAGGAAGGCTACTATTTCAGCTACGCCAGGCGAAGACCGGGTGTTTCGTTTTCCCAGGCTGAGGCCGACGTCAAGCGCGTGGCGGCTGAGATCGCGAAACAGGATCCCGCATCTCACCCGTCGTATACCGCGAAATTGAACGATCTCCAAGCGGGCGTGAGCGCCGAGATCAAGCCGACGCTCCTCCTGCTTTTTGCGGCGGCGGGGCTTCTGCTGCTGATCACCTGCGCGAATGTGGCCGGCGTCCTACTGGCGCGGGCGGTGGCGCGCGCGCGGGAGACGGCTACGCGGGTGGCCCTGGGCGCCGCTCCAAGGCAACTTGCACTCCAGTACTTCACGGAAGGATTGTTCGTCTCTCTGGCTGGAGCGGCCGCGGGTATTCTGGTGAGCTCGGCGCTGGTGCGTGCCGTGGTGTCGATCGCGGCCAATTACATCCCCCGCGCCGACGAGATCGCCATCGACTGGAAGGTGCTGCTATTCGCAGCGGGGACGGCGTGCCTGGCGAGCGCGCTCTCCAGCCTGGCGCCGCTGTGGCAGGCCGCGCGGACCTTCCCCAATGAGGTTCTCACCGAGGGTGTGCGAACGTCGGCGGGAGCACGGAGCCGCAGGCTGTCGCAATCGCTGGTTGTTGGCGAGATCGCGCTGGCGTTCACCTTGCTGGCGATTAGCGGAATCTTGATCGAGCGCCTGAGAGATCTGTCCCGCATTCGACCGGGTTTCGATCCCGACCACCTGCTGACCTTCCAACTCACCATAGGCGACGCGGCGCATTCGGACGCGGAGAAGTTGTGGCCACAGCAAAAGAGGCTGATTGAAGCGTTGGAGGCGATTCCCGGCGTCACGGGCGTTGCGCTTGCGAACCAATTGCCGCTGAACGGCTGCTGTTTCAGTACCACGATTTACGCAGAAGGCCACGAGGCTAATCTGCGAGCGGTTGAGAGGACGAGTTACGTGGTGAGCAGCCCGGGTTATCTGAGCGCGATGCGCATCCCGCTGCGCAGCGGTCGCGTCCTGACTGAGCGCGATGGGAGCAGCGATCGTCTTTACGTGGACATCAATCAGGCGGCGGCCAAGCGCGATTGGCCGAACCAGGATCCTGTCGGCGCTTACGGACATTTCAACAGCCCAAATGGCGACCGTTTTCAGGTCGTCGGGGTTGTGGGCGACGTAAAGAACAGCGGGCTGGGTAGTCCGACGGTGCCGGAAATCTACCTGCCAGGCGCGGGCGTGGCGGTGAACCCGATGTTCTTTGTGGTGCGGTCGCCTCTGCCGGTGGAGAGCTTGATTCCCAAGGTGCGGCGAGCGGTGCTGAGGGTCGATCCGTCACAACCGATTCACGATCTGAAAACTATGAATGAGATTGCCACAGCCTCGCTGTCGCTGGAGCGCGTGGGCTCATTCATGACGGCATTCTTTGCGCTGGCCGCGCTGCTGATGACGGCTCTGGGCATTTACGGAATTGTTTCCTATTCCGTGCGCCAAAGGACGGTAGAGATCGGCACGCGGATGGCGCTGGGCGCGGTCAGCCGGGACGTGTTGTCTTTGGTGGTTGGCGGCGGATTGAGGATGGCAGTGTATGGGCTCGCCTTCGGCGGCGTGATGGCGATTACCGCGGCCTGGCTGCTGGTCCGGGTGTTCGAAGTACCGGACGTAGGAGTTCTTCCCTTCGCAGTTTCCACGGCAATCGTGACGGGCATTGCGATGGGCGCTTCATTTTTCCCCGGTTGGCGCGCCACGCTGTTATCGCCGATGGTGGCTATCCGCAATGAGCCGGAGTCCATGTGGCGGTCGGCATATCTGCGCTTCCGCGAGGCCGTGCAGGAAACGGTATGGGGCGCGGAGGATGTTTCCATCCAGCCGGATGGAAGCTTGATCACCGAGTTCGTCGAAGCATCACGACGCGCGGGTTCGTTTGCGGAGGCGCTCCAGTCATCGCTGGGTACCCTATGCGCGAAGATCGGAGGAAAGTCGGCGATGCTGTTGGAAAACGTTTCGGGAAAGGAATATCGCCGCGCCGCCGTAACACCCGAACGAGTGGGTTCGGAGTGCAGCTTGCCGGCCGAGGGCTTCCTGCTGAACCGGCTCCGGTTTTATGCGTTGCCGTTGCCATTTGACGGCGGGGATGTGGACGCCTGGCAGCGATGGGCCACGGAAAACCGACCGCAGTATCTGGCTGAGATTGAGACGCTGAAGCAAACGGAAGCGCGCATCGCGGTCTCACTCCGGACCAAGAACGACATACTCGGGGTGCTCCTGCTCGGGCCGCCAGAGGGCCGCGAGGCCTACAGCCGGGCTGAAACACGAGCGCTGCGCGATTGGGCGCAGCAACTGGCGCTCATGATGGAGAATGCGCGGCTGACGGATCGCCTTCTGGAGCAGGAGAAAATAAATCGCGATCTTGCTCTAGCGGTGGAGGTGCAGAGACGGCTGCTTCCAGAGCGGCCTCCGGATGCGGCCGGTGCCGAGCTCGCAGCCATCAGCCTTCCCGCCAGGGGAATTGGCGGCGACTATTACGACTTCCTGGACGCGGGCGACCATCGCATTGGGATCGCACTCGCCGACATTGCAGGCAAGGGGATCGCAGCGGCACTGATTATGGCCGTGGTGCAAGCTTCGCTGCGCATTTTGTCGACCGAGGAAAACATCTCATTGCCGCAACTGGCGGTGAAGATGAACCGGTTTCTGCACCGTTCGACCAAGCCGAACAGCTACGCGACATTTTTCTATGCTCAGATTGACGAGCACATCCGCCAGCTTCGTTATGTGAATGCGGGCCACAATCCGCCTTACCTGATCCGCGCGCTGCACATGGGGTCGGGTGAGGCAGAAATTGAGGAACTATCTTCGGGCGGCACTGTTCTGGGCCTGCTGCCGCAGGTGAGCTACGACGAGACAACGGTAGATTTGCGGCCTGGGGACGTACTGGTCGCCTTCACCGACGGCGTCACCGAGGCGCTGAATCCGAGCGAGGAAGAGTTCGGCGAAGAACGGCTCAAGAGCCTGCTGCGCCAGCTAGTGCACTTGCCTGCCCACGAGATGTCCGCACGCATCGCGCAGGAACTGAAGAACTGGATCAAAGATGCCGCGCAGTATGACGACCTGACGTTTATCGTGATGAAGGTGAACTAGCGCGTTTTAACGCAAACGGTTCAGGCGGACGAATCAATTACGAATGAACTCGAAACGCGGGTTAGCCAGCCTATCGCGGTACCAGCTTCTGGTGTTGCTCGTAGCGTGGCTGGGGTGGGTGTTCGATTCGATGGACGCCACCATCTACAACCTAGTGCTGACGCCGGCTCTGCGAGAACTGCTTGGCAGCCAGAGCACCGCTGAAAACATCGGGTGGTACGGCGGCATTATCCTGGCGATCTTTCTGGTGGGCTGGGCAATCGGGGGCATCCTTCTCGGGATACTAGCGGATTACCTAGGCCGTGCTCGCACCCTGGTGATCGCAATTCTGATCTATGCGGTGTTCACGGGACTGGCTGGCCTTGCGCACTCCTGGTGGGAACTGGCGATTTATCGCTTTATTACGGCGCTCGGCGTGGGCGGCGAATGGGCCTCCGGCGCGACGCTAGTGGCGGAGGTGCTGCCCGAATCACTGCGTGTGAAGGGCGCGGGCGTGCTGCAATCGGCCTGGGGCGCAGGATATTTTCTGGCGGCCGGCGTATATCTGCTGCTCGCAGGACACTCCTGGCGGGTGATGTTTTTCGTGGGCCTCGTGCCGGCGCTCGTTGGATTATTCGCGTTGCTGAAAATACACGAACCGGAGCGATGGGCACAGGCCAGACCGGACAGATCGGCCGGGCTGACGCTATGGGAGCTGTTTGCTCCGGCACGGCGCCGCGACACCATTGTTGGCGCTGCCCTGGCGTTCGTTGCGGTTTTCGGACTTTGGGGCGCGACCAACTGGACGCCTTCCCTGGTTCGCGAGCGGATCGAATCGGGACGCCTGACGCCCGCGGATGTTACCGCGATGGTCAGCTATGCGGTGATGAGCCTGAACGCCGGCGCGATTGTAGGGTACTTCGCATTCCCACCGCTCGCGGAGCGCATCGGCCGGCGCCCCGCATTTGCCGTGATGATGATCGGCGCGGCAATTGCACTCCCCGCAACGTTTCTGGCCCCGCGATCGTATGGCACCGTGCTCGTGATGCTGCCAGTGCTTGGCTTCTTTACCAACGGAATCTTCAGTGGTTTCCCAATCTACTTGCCTGAGTTGTATCCCACCGCTATTCGGGCAACAGGCTCCGGGTTCTGCTTCAACGCCGGTCGCGTACTGGCTGCTTCGGGGCCGTTCTTGACTGGCTACCTGGTGTCACAGTTGGGCAGCTTCGCACGCGCAGCAAGCGCTGTTGCACTCATCTACGTGCTCGGGATGGTCGTGCTGCTCTTCGCGCGCGAAACCAAGGGAATGAAGCTGGCTTAAACACGCTGTCGTGCGGCACGCGCCCGCACTGGATGACTCATCTGTAGCTACTAGTGCGGTCTGGCTGCTTCCGCTAAACCTTTCGGCAACGCGAATGCCACGTAGGCGCCGCGGATCTTTTCCCCGGGTGGCGGATTCGGCTTGGAACCAGCCGACGCGCAGAAGACAACGTATTCCCGGCCGTCCACTTCGTAAACCGCAGGCATGCCCTCGAGCGCGGCATCCAGTTCGTGCTCCCACAGCACTCGCCCGTTCTCGGCGTCGAGCGCACGCACTTTGTGATCGCGCGTGCCCGTGAAGATCAGGCCTCCGGCGGTGACCACTGGACCTACTTTCGGGAAATGCGCGCCGGTGTTCTTGATCCCTTTCGCGGCAAGTTCCGGGACTTCGCCCAGCGGGATCTTCCACTTAATGGTGCCCTCGTTCAGATCGTAGGCGGTTAAGGACGTCCACGGCGGAGCAATGGGCGAGAGTCCGTCACTCGCGATCATGAAGCCGAAACCGCTGTAGTAGTGCTCGCCGACGGACGATGCCGGCGGCTGATCCGGCTGCGGTCTTGTTTCCAGCTTCAACATCGCTGGAAGATCCTTCGACACGACATACAGGAGGCCTTTCGCACCGTCGACCGCGGCTCCGCCCCAATTGGCTCCACCGTTGTTGCCGGGCATTTCGACGGTGTCGCGGCGTCCCGGCGGAGTGAACAGGCCTTCGTTTCGTGCGCTCAGAATCTGGTCGCGGAAGCGCGCGCGGTCTTCGGGGCTGAGAAACGGACTGAGATCGTCAACGGTGAATTTCTGGCGCGCAAACGGGGGCGGTTTCACCGGGAACGGCTGAGTCGGCCAAGTCTCCTCTCCGGGCATGTCTGACTTGGGCACGGGACGTTCCTCGATCGGCCACAGCGGAGCGCCGGTAACACGATCGAACACCCAGACAAATCCCTGTTTGGTCACCTGAGCGACGATGTCGACAAACTTGCCTTCGTGCCGCACGGTAAGGAGTTTGGGAGCGGTGGGGTTGTCGTAGTCCCAAATGTCGTGATGCACCATCTGAAAATGCCAGAGGCGCTTGCCGGTTCTGGCGTCGAGAGCTAGCAAGCAGTTACTGAAAAGATTTGCTCCGCGGCGGTCCACGCCGTAGAAGTTGTATTTGGCGCTGGCTGTGGGCGCATAGAGGATACCGCGGGTTTCGTCGAGAGAAAGCTCGCTCCAGGCGTTGGCGCCGCCCACGCGTGTCCATGCATCCTTTGGCCAGGTGTCGTAGCCAAACTCTCCGGGACGCGGAATGGTGTGAAAGGTCCAAACCAGCTTTCCCGTGCGCACGTCGAAGGCACGGATATCACCGGGCGCTGACCCGTAGCCTTGGTTCGTAGCGGAACCGAGGATCAGCAGATCTTCGAACACCTTCCCCGGGGTTGTGGATTGGACCAGGCTGATTGTACGCGGGTCGCGGTCGAGTCCTTGCTTGAGATCTACCCGGCCGTGATCGCCAAACGACAGAATGTCGCGTCCCGTGCGCGCGTCGATCGCCCGCAGGCAATGGTTGCTGGCATAGAGCAATCGCCGGTCGGAGCGGTCTTTACTTTCCCAATAGTTGATCCCGCGGTTGGTGATGATGTTGGTGCCGGGCTCGGCGGGGTGCGACCAGATCTCTTTGCCGGTCACTGCATCGAGCGCGATGATCGAGTCGTTCCTGGCCATGAGGTACACGGTCCGGTCGACCACGAGGGGATTGAACGAATATTTATTGCCGTCACTGGTCGGATAAGACCACACGACCTCGATCCTGCTTACGTTCGAGCGGTTGATCTGCCCGAGGGCGGAGTATTGGGCGGCATCGGCTGCGCCTCCGTAGTCACTCCACGTTTTATGGTTCTGCGCCGCAAGCGGCAGCGCTAACAGATACACAAGTAACGAACGCGGGACTCGTCTAACCGAGGCAGAAGGCATTCACATATCATGCCATTGCGATGAGATGCGCGGTCGAGGGCTGAAACGTGCTGACTACTCTAGGCACTATTCGTGTATCATAGTGCGAACCACGGAGGAGGGGTGCCTATGTGGATAAGAAGTACCGCTTTGCTTGCACTGGCGGTGACCGCGCTTACCGCCGGTAGTTCCAGCGACGAGTACTACAAAGCGATCCGCGCCAACGACGTCGCTCAACTTAAGCGGCTGATAGCCACGGGGAATATTGATAGTAAAGACCGGCACGGCGCCACGCCGCTCATGTATGCGGCAGCGGTAGGGAGTCCCGAGGCAGTGAAACTGCTGCTCGCCGCGGGCGCGGACGCCAAGCTCAAGAACGCATTCGACGTCACACCGCTGATATGGGCCGCGGCCAACCTGGAAAAAGTCCGGCTTCTGGTGGACGCAGGGGCTGACGTGAATGCGCGATCCAAGCAAGGCATGACGGCGTTGCTGGTGGCGGCTTCGACCGCCGGGTCAATCGATGTCGTGCGGTTTCTGATCGCGCACGGCGCCAAGTTGAAGAGCGTCGGGGCAAGTGCGGCTGAACCGGGTACCGCGGTTCCAGGTGAGAAGGGAGGGATGTCGCAGCCGAGGATGTCGTCGGGCGAGGGAGAGTTCACGCCGCTTCTGGCCGCAGCGAGTGCGAACGATCTCGAAATGGTGAGGCTATTTGTCGAGAAGGGCGTCGATGTGAACGCAGCCACCGGAAAGGGCGATACTCCGCTGCAATATGCAGCCGGGGCGGGGAACCTGGCGATGGTGAAACTGTTGCTGGCGAAGGGCGCCGACGTGAATGCCGCCACGAGCGGGTCGCTCCAGGTGCGAAAAGGTCCGATCGGGTTGAATCATCTGACGCCGCTGTTGTACGCAGCGCCGTACGGCACCCCCGAACTCGTGAAAACGCTGATCGACGCGGGGGCAAAGGTGAATGCTCAAGACATTCGTGGCATGACGCCCCTCATGCTGGCGGTGGCGTCGGAGACTCAGAATGCCGATGTCGCCCGATTGCTTACGGCCAGTGGATGCGATCTGAAGGCTAAGAGCCTGGCCGGCGAGACCGCCCTTGATTGGTCCCGAAAATACGGCGATCCGGAGGTCGTCGGGTTGCTGCAAAAGGCGGGGGGCGAGGGAACGCAGAATGGCAGTCCTGCAGAGGCCGCGGTTTCTGCGCCGGTAGACGCCAAGACTGCCATAGCTCGCAGTATCGTGCTACTGCAGCGATCGAGCACGGAGTTTTTCAAAGAGAGCGGATGCGTGGGATGCCATCACCAGAATTTCACAGCGATGGCCGTAGCGGCTGCCCAGAAGGCACACGTACCGGTGGATGACGGGGCGGCTCAGGAGCAATTGAAGGTTGTCAAATCGCAGTGGATGGCCTTTCAGGAAGGGTTGCTGCAAAGACTCGATCCGCCGGGGGCGGCGGACACGCTGATGTATTCGTTGCTGGGCCTCGCAGCCGCGGAATATCCGGCTGATGCAACGACGGATGCCATGATCGTCAACGTTGCGGAGGAACAGGCTCTGGATGGGTCCTGGTTCTTCGGCGCGATTTCTCGCCCCCCGATCGAAGAGGGAGCCATCAGCCGCGCGGCGCTGGGAGTTCGCGTGATGCAACTCTACGGGCCGCCGGGATTGAAAGCGGAATTCGATAAACGAATCGCGCGCGCGCGTGACTATCTGCTGGAGGCACAGCCCAAGACGACAGATGACCGCGCCATGCTCCTGGTGGGGTTGAAATGGGCCGGAGTCAGCGCGGAGAAGGTGCGGGAGGCGGCCAAAGGGCTGTTAGCGAGCCAACGCGCAGACGGCGGATGGGCGGGAAATTTGCATCTGGAGAGCGATGCGTATTCGACTGGCGAATCGCTTTACGCCTTGGAGGAGTCTGGGGCGCTGAACGCCATGGATCCTGCGTACCGTAGCGGGGCCGCGTTTCTGCTCAAGACCCAACGGCCAGACGGATCCTGGCATGTTAAGAGCCGCGCTGTGAAGTTCCAACCGTACTTCCAGAGTGGATTCCCTTACGATCACGATCAATGGGTATCCGCGGCGGGGACCGCTTGGGCGACTGTGGCTCTGGCCAACGGGATAGAACCCGCAGAGCGGGCGGCCCGGTAGATCCAGCTACTTCGACCAGGGCGGCACAATGCCATTCATGCGTGCGTAGGCAACCAACTGGCCCATATGCTCGTTGGCATGGACGATGATACGCAGGTACATGGCATCCACCGTGGAATCCCGGCCATTGACCTTGACTTTGCGCTGGAGATCGGCAGGTTTTACGGCGACGTGCGCGGTTTCAACGGCATCCAGCGAGCGCTTCAGCCACTCGATTACTTCCCGCTTCGAGGTAACTGCGCCCTCCATGTTTTCGGACTTTATGTCGGCGGGCAGCTTGGGGCCAGTCACGCTCAACAAATAGAAATTTGCGAGCGCGACGTGCATATAGACTTCGCTCATGGAGCGCACACCTTCGGCTGGTCGCCACGCGAACTTTTCGGCGGGCGTGGCTTCCGCCAACGCGATAAGTTGCCGGGAAACGTGACCCCATTCGCCGTCGTAGCCTTTCCAAAGGCCCTCATAAGGATCTTCAGCGTGCAGAGCAGCAGCGCCCAGAACGAGACAGAGCAGGATTGTCTTCATCATGTCTCCTGACGATTGGCAGGAGTTTATGTTAGCCCGTCCGCGCGATTACGAGATGTGAAATTCCTGGCCGATGCCCGACAGCGCTACACGATCGGAGTGGTGGGCGGCAGCTTGGTGGAAGCGCTCGATGGGCTCAGTGAAGGGTTCGCGGCTGAGTTGGAAAGTCTGGTGGTGGACGGGAACGAAGAACTCCGCGCCGGCGTCGTTGCCCATGCGCCAGGCTTGCTCGGGAGTGCAGTGATAGTAGATCCAGGGGTTGTACGCTCCGATCGGCATGATGGCCAAATCCACCGGTTTGGAAGTGCGCAGCGATTGAAACGCGTTGGTGTTGGCGGTGTCGCCCGCGAAAAGAACACGGTAGCGCCCGACCTCGATCATGTACCCGTTATAGCCGCGGTAAGTGTCGGTGCGCATGCGCGCGCCCCAGTGATTGACTTCCACCGCGCGGACCTTCGCGGGACCGACGCGGACGGTTTCGCCCCATCCCAACTCCTGCACGCTGCGATAGCGATTCACGCGAAGGAGATCCGACGTCTTGGACGCAGTAATGACATCGACGCGCCGGTTCTCAAGAGCGCGCAGGCTCGGAATGTCGAGGTGGTCCATGTGCGCATGCGAGACCAGGATCAAGTCGGGCCGTGAGATTTGCTTCTGAGACAAGGCGGGCGCAGTCAGGCGTTTCAGGCCGAGGGTGAGCGGGCCGAGGCTCAAGCCCACGCGATCGCTGAAAACCGGGTCGGTGAGGATGGTCATGCCGTCGATTTTGAGCAGCAGGGTGCTGTGACCCAGCCAGGCGACATGCAGGCCACGATCGGGCCAACGTTCAGGCGTGGGGTGCGCGGATGGTTCCAGGATGGGCCGGCCGACTTCGCGTCTGTATTGCTGCCAGAAGGCGGGAGCGGCGCGGTAAGCGAATACTCCCAGGGCTGTGGCGCCGGCGGCGCCGCCAATCAGGGCTCTGCGTAGCACAGTTGTTTTGATGCGGGTTGGGAGTGAAGCGTTGCAGGGGACTTTGAGAATGGGAATGGGGCTGGATAGCCACGCGGCGCAGGCGGATGCGCCCATCTGGTGTGCTATGTTCGTTAGTCTTAATCGAACATCCGCATGACAATCGTTTCGAAAGCGCCGTGCCGCGTCGATATTGCGGGCGGAACCATCGATATTTGGCCTCTGTTTCTTTTCCACGCGGGGGCGGTCACAGTGAACTTCGCCGTGGACCGGTACGCGAGCTGCCGGCTGGCAACGCGGAGCGACCGGAAAATTGTCCTGCGTTCCAAGGATCTTGGCGGAGTAGAGAAGTTTGATTCTTTGGATGCATTGAGAGCGGTGAAGAGGTACCGATTGCCGCTGCTGGCCCACTTGGTGAAATTCTTTGCGCCGAAGGTGGGAATCGAGCTTGCCACGGACTCCGAGGCGCCCGCCGGCGGGGGTATCGCCGGATCTTCGACGCTCATCATTGCTGTTTCCTCGGCGCTCAACCGGCTGACCGGCGCCGGCCACAAGATCGAGAAGCTGCGGGAGATTTCGCAGAACATCGAGGCGCAGATCATTCGTGTGCCAACGGGTGCGCAGGACTATTACCCCGCCATGTACGGCGGCGCGAGCGCCATCGAATTGAGTGAGGTCGGAGTGGTGCGCAAGGCGTTGGCGGTCGGCCACGACGATCTCAATGAACGCGTGGTGCTGGCATACACCGGCGAGCCGCGGAATTCGGGCATCAACAATTGGGAGGTCATGAAGGCGTACATCGATGGCGATCGCAAGGTGCATCGCAATTTCGACCACATCGCTTCCATCGCGTGTGGCATCCGGCAGGCGCTCGAGCGTGGCGATTGGAAAGAGACCGCCCGGCTGCTGCGCGAAGAGTGGGCGACCCGCAAAAGGAATGCCCCAGGCATCACTACACCCTTGATTGACCACCTGGTGGACGTGACGCGCCGCAAGGGAGCCGTGGGCGCCAAGGTCTGTGGAGCGGGCGGCGGCGGCTGCGTGTTTTTTCTGGTGGAGCGCGGCGCGAAGGAGCGAGTTTCCAACGCTATCGCGGCCGAAGGAGCGACGGTGATCCCGGTTCGCGTGGCCGAGCAAGGCGTGCGCATCCGCACGGCCGCCGACTGACCATGCCCGGGCACGTGGATCCCCTGCGCGTCGCACTGCAAGTTGGTCTCTACATTTTTTTCTACATTTTGTTTTTGACTTTCTTTGCGATTAGCGGATTCGCCACGGTGCTGGGGCTGTTCGCCGGCTCAGCGCTGAGCGTTTTCATTTCAGGGGTGGCCACCAACATTCTGACCTTGCGCATTTACGAAGGCCGGAAGCTCGCGGACATCGGCTTTCACTGGAATCCGACCTCGGCGCACAATCTCGTATGGGGACTCGCCGGCGGGGTGGCTTCGGCGCTTTTAGTTCTGGGGAGTCCTCTGGCGGTTCACGCAGCCAGCTTGCAGCCTGGCAGCGTGGAGGCGCACTGGCGCGTGTTTGTGTGGGTGATGATCATGCTGATTTTCGGCGCCGCGGGCGAAGAGGTGCTGTTCCGCGGATACGGTTTCCAAGTGCTGCTGCGCAGCGTTGGACCGTTCGCCACTATTCTGCCTGTGGGGGTGCTGTTCGGCCTGTTGCATGCCTTTAATCCTCACCCGACCACCGTCAGCGTCCTCAACACGGCTGGGTTTGGCATCCTGTTCGGCTATGCGTTTCTGCGCAGCCGCGACCTGTGGCTACCGTTCGGTTTACATTTCGGATGGAACTTTACGCTGCCCTTATTCGGGGCGGACGTTAGTGGGATTAAAATAGGGGTGACGGGTTACGAGATGCACTGGAACGCCGGGGTCTTGTGGAGCGGCGGCGATTACGGCCCCGAAGCAAGCCTTCTGTGTTCGGGTGTTTTGGTGGCGCTGTTCGCGTTCATTTGGAAAGCGCCGATCCGCCCGCAACGGAATTTGTTGCTGGACGAACCCGTGGAGAAATGAGATGCGACCCCTGGGGGCAGCGGCGCTGACGCTGATACTGGCGGCACTGCCAATTAGCCTGCGCGCAAACGACAAGCTCACGTATGATGAGCGTGTCGAGCTCATCCGCGGCCTCAGCTCCGAGTTCGCCACTGCCAAGCAGTTTCTGCCGCGATCGAAAAAGCCGCTGGAATTCGAATCCACTGGCACGTACGACAAGAAGCAGTGGGAGGCTGTCGCGAAAGAGATGGGCCCCGCCGCCCGCACCGGCGACCAGGTGCAGATCACCAAGGTTACGCTCGAAGAGGACAAGATCCTGCTCGAGATTAACGGCGGGCTGAAGAGCGGCAAGCACTGGTATGATCACGTGCAAGTGGGTGGGACCGGCGGAATGGCGCCCGTTGGGAACGGCGAAGTTCACCCCACCACCGGGACCATCATCGAGCTGCTGTACCACAAACCGCTGGCCAACCTGACGTCGGCTGACGTCAAGAAAACTCTGGCGCCGATATTCGATTTCGAGAAGCACTCCGCCACCCAGCTCTATTCGGAGAGTCTGCCGCCCGAGATACAGAAGGCCATCAAGGACAAGCGCGTCCTCGAGGGAATGGACCGCGACCAGGTGCTGATGGCGGTTGGACACCCCGTGCACAAATCGCGGGAGACGAATCCGGATGGCGTTGAGATCGAAGACTGGGTATACGGCGCGCCGCCGGGCAAAATCACCTTCGTCACTTTCAACGGTAACAAAGTGATCAAAGTCAAAGAGGAATACGCCGGCTTGGGCACTGAAGTAGCGGGACCGGAGCCGACGCCGAACTAGCTAACGGCTGCGCGTCTCCACCACCCGCTGCCACGCTTCGCGAATATCTTCTGGCGCCGCGCGTTCCAGGAAGTACCGCCGGATCTTCTGCGATTCGCCGGGCGTTCTTTTTTCCGCGGGAATTTCCGCAATGGTACTGACCGGGGTCTCCGTCGCTATTACTGCGACCTCATCCGAGGTCAGAACCGCACGGTAAATCCGCACGCCACGTATCTGTCCGCGAAAGTGACTTTCCGGCCCGCTTCCTCCACCAATCCAGAGCGGCTCTTTGGTCTCGAATGAGTCGTGCAGGTGGTCTAGATTGACCCGCAGCTTCTGTGCCTGGCCATTGAGACAGATCCGGATGCCAGCGGCGGCACCTGATCCGTCATATGTCATCGTCACGTTATGCCATTGGTTTAGCTCGATGGCGCGCTCCGTCTCGACCCTGATTGCGTCGTCCGGCCAGCGCCGGACCAGGTTCACTTGCACCTTGCCGGCTTCGAGATAGAGGCCATAGCCCTCAGCCTGCGGGACATCCTTGCCGCGGGCCACAATGGCCCCCGTTGGCTCAATGGGCAGTATCCACGCCGAGATGGAGAAGTTGTCGTGAATCCCGAAACGCACGTTCTCCTCGTGTTCCAGATCAACATCCACGACACGTTTGCCGTTGAAGCGATTGCCCCCCGTCAGACGGCGCTGCACCACGAGTCCGCGCGTGATAGTCCAATCCACCGGCGCGGCGCGGGCTTCCGGCGATTTCTCCCACTGCGCCTGTGCGCGATCGAGTTCCGGCTGCAACTTTGCAAAAGCCGACTCAGCGTGTTCCGCCGATTGTGCCGCACAGCAGGCGATCGTCAGCGCGGCTAGCGCTACGGCGTGGAATACACTGCTCAAGCGACTTTCTTACGTGCTTCGGACAAGATCTCGCGCATGCGTTTGCCGACGACGATGTCTTCGCCTGGCAGCAGCGTCATGGATATAATTTCGATATGGTCCGCGCTCTTAGCGTCTTTGGAACTGGGACGTTCGTCCAGTACAGGCACGAGGCTCGGGTTATTGGATGTCAGCACCTCGATGCGCGGCTCGCCTTCGCGCAGTTTCCGATCACAATCAGCCACGCGGAACCCCCATGCATCTTCATCCCAGCTCACCATCAAGGTTGGGTAGCGGTTGCCATCCTCGGGAATCTGAATCGATGTCTTCACGCCGGGGACGGTGTCGATCAGCTTCTGAATGCGCAGCGTTCGTGCGTTCCAGTCGCGGTTGAGAGCGTTGAGATCCATCTTGGTCCACGCTTCGATGGCGGCCAGGCATCCCATCACTTCTTCCTTGCCGACTTTCATGGCGCGGCAAACGGAGCCTTCCCATGGGCTGGTATTCAGCATGGCCGATTCGATCAGGTCCTTGCGCCCCAGCAGCACGCCGGAGCACTGTGGTCCGCAGAGCCCCTTGCCGCCGCTGAAGCAGTAAAGATCAGCGCCCATTTTGGCGTATAGCCTCAGATTCTCGATAGGCGGAATGCCGGCGGCGTCATCGAGCAGCATCGGAACTTTTGTATCTTTGGATATAGCGATGACTTTTTCCAACGTTTTCCCGAGTGACTGGGTATAAATCATCGCCGTGTTCTCGTTGATGGCGGCGCGCACGTCGTCTGGCGTGTGCGCCACCACCAGCTTGCCGCCGGCGAGCCGTGCAGCGCTGTCAAACGGATCTCGGCCGCCATGCATGATGACCTCGTGCTTCAGGCCGGTGGTATCAGGAAGCTGCCAGATCTTGGCTGGATCGCTGCCTGCGATACAGGCCGCAGTCGCCGATGCAATCGCTCCCGCTGCTCCTGAAGTCACCATTCCGGCTTCCGCACCCGAGAGTTCGGCGAGGCGGCGGCTGGCTGCGTGCTGCAACTCGAAGATGTCGACGAAATGCTCCGCGGCGGCCTGCTTGGCGGCGCGGACTTCCGGCAGCTCGAGTGAGCCGCTCAGGTAGGTCCACGTCCCTCGGCCGTTGATGAATGAACGGACACCGATCGTCGAATAAATGTTCTCTTTGCCGCCGGCCTTCCCTACGGCGCCCAGAGCCTTGTTCACAACATCCTGCGCTCCAATGTACGCGAGCAGCGGCGCGGCGCTGGCCAGCTTCATGAAATAACGGCGATCGAAAGAGATCATAGTCGTATCTTACGCCACCGGCTTCCACCACAGGTCGATGGGCTTCTTCACGCCCTTGGGGCGGAACGGCAATTCGACTTTCCTTCCGGTCCCCGCGGATTGATATCCCGCCAGCAGCACCTCCTGCACCTGGCGCCCGTCTTCGCCCGAGGATCGCAGCTCTTCTTTGCCGCGCACCGCGCGCGCGAAATGGTGCAGTTCCTGCGGCAGCCCGTAGTTCCAATGCTCCTCGAAAACGGGATAGGTCCAGCCCTGTGTGCTCGGAGCTTTCTCGACAGCGTAACCGTAGCCCGGCTCGCTGAAAGTGGGAATGGCGTTGCCCATGTGCAGGTCCGCGTAGCTCACGCCGCGCGTGCCGTAGATTTCAGTGCAGTCATCCATGCCGCCCGGTTTTGCCCAGCTATCCTCAATCAGTCCGACCGCGTCGTTTTCAAATTCCAGGATGCAGATGCTGTTGTCTTCGCCTTTGGTCTTGTCCGCGTGCGAGTACGTGCCCATCTGGCAAAAGACGCTCCTGATTTTCGGACGTCCGAGGAACCACCAGGCGAACGCGACCCCGTGACATCCCATGTCCATGAAAACGCCGCCGCCCGATTTCTCAACATCCCAGAACCAAGGCGCGTGCGGGCCGGAGTGCTTCTCGCTCTGTTTCACCAGATAGATCTTGCCGAACGCGCCCTGATCGGCCATCTGCTTGGCCTTGACATACTTTGGCGTGAAGAACAGCTCCTCGGCGTATCCAAGCAGCACGCCTTGCTTTTTGCAAACGTCGATCATCTCGTCGCACTCTTCGAGCGTCATGGCCAGCGGCTTCTCGCATACAACATGCTTGCCCGCCTGTGCGATGTCGCGCGTCATCTGGCAGTGCAGAGAATTGGGCGCATTGATCGTGATCATCTCGATATCTTTTTCCTTGAGCATCTGCCGGTAATCGTGGAACACCCGTGGGATGCCGTACTTTTTCGCCAGCGCCTCGGGATGTCCCGGCGTGGGGGAGGCGACTGCGACCACCTCGGCTTCCTCAGGCATGATCTGAAACGATGCCGCATGAATATCCGCTTCGAAGCCCGATCCAATGATTCCAACCTTCACTTTTCCGTTTGCCATTCACGCTCCTCCACACGATGGTACACTTCGTTACTACGCAATGGCTGTTAAGACTTACGACGTGATCGTGGTTGGTTCGGGCGCGAGCGGCGGCTGGGTGGCCAAGGAACTGACCGAAAAAGGCGTGGAGGTGCTGATGCTCGAAGCCGGACCGCCTCGCGTACCCACGCGCGATTTCACTGAGCACATCTGGCCTTACCAGCTCAAGTATCGTGGCTTCGGCAATCAGAAACGGCTGCTCACCGATCAGCCCGTCCAGCGCCTTTGTTACGCTTGTGACGACTACAGCCACCAGTTTTTCGTCAGCGACAGCGAGCATCCCTACACCTTTCCCGCCGACAAGCCATTCATGTGGATTCGCGGACGCCAGGTGGGCGGCAAGACGTTTTGCTGGGCGCGCGTGAGCTATCGTTATAGCGATTTCGAATTCAAAGGCGCCAGCCACGATGGCTACGGGCAGGACTGGCCCATCAGCTACAAAGACCTCGAACCGTACTACGACCGCGTGGAAAGCTACATTGGCGTCAGCGGATCGTACGAGGGCCTGCCGCAACTACCCGACAGCAGGTTCCTTCCGCCGATGCGGTTAAGCTGCGGCGAACTAGTAGCGAAGGAAATCGTTGAGAAAACATTCGGCTGGAAGCTGATCGTCGATCGCAGTGCGAACCTGACCGTCCCTTTGAACGGACGCCCGGCCTGTCACTATTGTGACGAGTGCCAGCGCGGCTGCTTCACCGCATCCTACTTCAACAGCCCGTCGGTAACCCTGCCTGCCGCGGCGCGCACCGGCCGGTTTCATCTGGTAAGCGATGCCGTGGTCAGCCATCTCCTCATGAATGCCGAGGGCAAGGCCGATGGTGTGGCATATATTGACCGCTCCATGCACGTGGCCCGCGAAGCGCGCGGCAAGATTGTAGTCCTGGCCGCCAGTGCCCTCGAATCCACCCGCATTTTGCTGAATTCACGCTCGCGCAATTTTCCGAACGGTGTCGGTAATGCCCATGGCGTGCTGGGCCACTATCTGATGGACCACACCACGCTCGAAAACGGCGGCGGGACGATGCCGGCACTCCAGTCTGCCATGCGCGAGCCGGTCGGGCGGCCCTGCGGCTATATCATCCCGAAGTACGTGAACACGGTCGGTCCCTTCAAGAACAAGAATTTTCTCCGCGGCTATTATTTCGCAGGCGACGGGCGCCAGGAACTCTACGGCCACGCTGCCTCCACTCCCGGCTTCGGTCGCGAGTGGCGCGACAAGGTACGCAGCCAGATTCCTTACTCCTTCAGCGTCTACGCGCAGGGCGAATGCTTGCCGCGATATGACAATTACGTCGCGCTCGATCCCGAAAAGAAAGACGCCTGGGGCATCCCCGCGCTTCACATTCATGCCAGCTACGGCGAAAACGAACTCGCCATGGCCAAAGCCATGCGCGACCACTTGGGCGAGATCATGGACGCTCTGAAGCTGGAAGACCGCACGCCACCGCGCGACGAACTGAACATTTTCGGCAAGAATATCCACGAGTGTGGCACGGCACGCATGGGCAACGATCCGAAGACCAGCGTGCTGAACGCGTACAACCAGGTGCACGATGTGAAGAATGTCTTCGTCACCGATGGCGCGTGCTTCGTCACGCAAGGCTGCTGGGAGCCGACCTTGACGATCATGGCGATTTCAGTGCGCGCCGCCGACTATATTGCGGATGAGTTCCGCAAGGGGAACGTATAGTGCAGACGCGGCGGCAATGGTTGATGCAAGTGGGCGGCGGTGCGGTGCTTGCCGGTTGGAGTGGAATCGATCTCACGGCGGCGGAGTTGCCGCCCGGCGTGTATGAGGCGTCGCGCGATCATCTGGGCCATGCGCTCGCGGGTCACCCTATGGCTTCCGGTGGCGAAACCGAGCTGGTGCAGGTCCACACCGGAACATTTCAGCCAGCGTTCTTCCAACCCGATCAGTACCGGCAGCTCTTGCAACTCACCGGCATCATCCTCGGGGAAGAGCCGGACGCTGCCATCGTGCATGAGATCGCTGAGTGGATCGATCTCACGCTTTCCGATGCCGCAGCCGTTCGCGCCGCCGCGCGCGCCCTCTCGCCCCCACACCGCACGTTGGCCATTCACTATTACGGAGCGGAATCATTGCGCAAGCTCGAAGAATTCGATGCGCAGAAGATTGTCCGCGATGGCTTTGCATGGATAGATACAAACCCTCTCAGCCAAGTGGAACTCAACGAGATCATCGCCGGTTCGAAATCCGACCACCCCACCGTTCCTTTCTTCTTATACCTGAAAGAGCGTGTCATCGACGGTTTCTATACCTCCCGCGCCGGGCTGGATGAGCTCGGCTACCGCGGCAATGCCTTTTACGCCAGCCCACCGGGGTGCGAACATCTACATGGGTGATTTGCATGAAATCTGCAGCCTTTGCGGTGTTCCTGGTGTGCACCGCCTTCGCGCAGTCGTCCATTAACGTCACCGTCTTCAACCACAAGGACACAGCGGCCGGTGCGCACGGGCGCTTCCAGAACTTCCTTTCCACCTCGTTTCAGCCCGCCGAATGGGACTACCCCTATTTCCAGCAGGTCTCCGGGTCGACCGGGCCGCTCTGGCTCCTCGCGCCGCAGCATATTCGCATCCAGCCGGTTTCGCAAGGCGTTCCCATGACCGCTCCCGATCAGTGGGACTTCACTGATCTCGATGCCGTCCTGATCCCCATTCTGAGCCTCGGCGACCATAGTCCCGAACTCCAGCTCGCCACCGCGCCCAACTTCATGGACGATTCAAACGGACACCTGCTGCGCTCGCACTTTCAGGACTTCGCGAAATATTGCGCGAACATCGTGCGCTATTACAATACCGGGGGTTTTGACGCCGGCGGCAAGCACTATCAATCCTCAAGCCCGTACGGCATTCATTGGTGGGGAATCTTCAATGAGCCGAACATCAACGGCATCGCGGTGGACGATTACGTGAGCTTATACAACATGGTGGTCCCGGCCATGCTCGCCGTCGATCCCACCATCAAACTTGTCGGCATCGAGCTATCTGACTTTCAGGGACAGGCGCAACAGTACCTGCCGCCATTCGTGCAAGGCGTTACAGCACAGGTAGACGCGATCGCCACGCACTACTATTCCACGTGCAACCAGGCGGACACCGACGAGACTCTGATGGACTCCATCTGGAACTTCTTCGTTCCCGACATGCACTACCTCTACTCAGAGCTTCGGACCAATCCCAAGCTGGCGAACATCCCCGTATGGGTGACCGAAAACAACGTCAACGCCGACTACGACCAGGGCAACGGGATCAGCGCCTGCAACGGAACACCGTTCGTAACGGACCAGCGTGGCACCAGCGCTTTCTTTGCGGCCTGGCGGCCCTTCATATACTCGCAGCTTGCCAAAGCCGGCGCCGAGAGCCTCTATCAATGGGACTACAACGCCGACCCGCAATTCGGCGAGGTCGATTACAACACCGGCAACACTTACCTGAGTTACTGGGTGGACTACTACCTGGCGCACTTGTTCCCGTCACCGCCAGGCGCGGACATCCTGCACCTGGATAATCGCAACTCCGGCGCGCTCGAGGCCCTGGCTGTGCGCAATGACGATGGCTCGGTTGTCATTATGCTGGCGAACCATCACCTGCGCTCCTCGATCGACAATAATGGCCCCGGCGTACCGCATACCATCAATCTCGATCTCTCAGCTCTGGGTGCGTTCTCAGCCGCCACTGAAATTACACTCGATTCCTCCACGGATCCCTCGAAGGGTCCGGTGCCGCACCAGCTGAAGCCGGCAGCACACATGCAGATCGCCTCCAGAGGATATAGTGTGACGTTTCTGCGGTTGAGCCAGGCCGCGCCGCAATTCCAGCCGCACGACGTCGTGAACGCCGCGAGCTACGTGGGCGGGGGAGTTTCGTCTGGCGAAATGATAGTTGTCCGGGGCGAGGCGATGGGACCCGCGACGCTCGTGAAAGCGCAGACAAGCTCTCCCGGCGTCTTCGACAATTCCCTCGCGGGCACTCGCGTATGGTTCGATGGCATCGCCGCGCCGCTGGTCTACACGAGTGCTACAGAGCTGGCTGCCATCGTGCCCTATGAGGTGGCTGGCAAAACAAGCACCAAAATGCAAATCGAGTACCTGGGAGCGATGTCCTCGCCGGTCACGATTCCGGTCGTTGCTTCAGCACCCGGTCTATTCACGGCCGATGCTTCGGGAATCGGCCAAGTCGCCGAGACGGATTATCCCGCGATCATAGGCACCACCTTCACTTTGCTAGTCACCGGCGAAGGCCAGACTACACCCGCTGGCGCGGATGGAAAGATTGCCACCACGATTTTGCCCAAACCCGTGCTACCCGTTTCCGTGCAAATCGACGGAACGAACGCTACTGTGATCTCCGCGGGCGCCGCACCCGGCATGGTGGCCGGCAGCATCCAGATCGTAGTTCTGGTGCCGTTGACCGTAACTACTGGAGCGCAAGATCCGGTTGTCGTCACCATCGGCACAGTTAGCAGCCAAGCTGGGGCAACCATGTGGGTCGCACAGCCAGTGCTACCACCTGGCTAGCTCAGCCTCGGGGTCGGATTGGCGCTCAGCGCATCGCAACCTGATAGACTTTCGTGTAGTCAGGAGTTCCTATTGTGCGGCTCCGTGTAGCCGGCTCTCTTACCGTATTCGGCGTCCTCCTTGTTGTTTTTTGTTTCAGGGGAGCCGCGGGCCAAGCCACGGCCACGCCGGATGATCAGTCCCCCCGTTTCAATGCCGAAACCACCCTTGTACTCGTTCCGGCAATAGTCACGGACCCGCTGAATCGCTTCGTTCTCGGGCTTCAGAAACAGGATTTTCGCCTGTTCGAAGACGGCGCCGAGCAGACCATCGTGCATATCTCGGGCGAGGATGCGCCGCTGTCCGTGGGCATGGTTTTCGATACCAGCGGCAGTATGGGTGACAAGCTACGAACCTCGCGTCAGGCGGCGCTACGATTCCTCACTACGATGAACTCGCAGGACGAAGCGTTTCTCATCCAGTTCGGCGACCATGCAGAGCTTGCGGTCGATTTCACTAATCAGAGCGAGGATATCCAGAACAGTCTGACCGCAGTGCAGCCGGGTGGTCTCACCGCCATGCTCGACGCCGCGGAACTGGCGCTACGCCAGATGAAGAAGGCAAAGAATCCTCGCAAAGCGATCCTGATTATTTCCGACGGCGGTGATAACAACAGCAAATACACCGCGGCCCAGATTGAATCGCTCGTGCGGGAAGCGGACGTCCAGGTGTACGCCATGGGCATTTTTGAGCCCTCTATTATCCCGGCTTTGAGTAAGGAGGAAATTTCCGGGCCACGCCTGCTCTCGCAGCTTGCAGAACAGACAGGAGGGCGCGCGTTCAGTGCGTCAGACCCTAGCGACCTGCCCAACGTCGCCGTGAGGATTGGCATCGAGTTGCGCAACCAGTACGTTCTGGCATATTCGCCAAAGAACAAGAAAAAGGACGGGAAATATCGCAAGGTCGAGGTGAAGGTGAGTAAGCCCGCTGGTATCTCGGATCTGAAAGTGCATTGGAGGCTCGGCTACTACGCCGCGTCCCAATAGCCAACTTCTCAGCGTTTGCCCTTCACTTATGAGCGGCGGCGTGCACCCCTACGTGCGGAGCAGGGTGACTGGGAATGGGAACTCTCGGCGTGCCGATTCGCGGCGGACGCGAGCCGATCGGTGTGGGGAGTACCGTACGGCCTGGATACGGACGCGTTCCGCCCAGCCCACCCCCGCGCGGCCACCCGCCGTACAGCGGTCCGTACAGCAGATAAGGCGGAAAATAGAGCGAGCTTAACGTGGATTGGAACGGGCTCCAGAAACTGAGGCCGTAGGGGCTGCCGATATCCAGAGACGGAATTCCCGTCAAGGGAAAGTAGGTGTAGCCTCCGGAAGCCAGCCCGGAACTATCGAACTGACTCGGATCGTCCACGATCCCGGCTGCGACGGTGTTGTCCGCGGAGATAGCCTGGCTCCGGGTCATCGCCCAAATCTTGAAGTCGTCATGTCCCAACGTCGCCGACGGCTCTGGCACAAGCACCTCCGCTAAGGGCAGCACTTCGCCCTCCCGCACCGTCACCGTTTCCGTTACGCCTTCGGTTCCGACTTTGACTTCCCCCTTATATGACCGTATCCGCGGCGGCGCGGTATCGATCCTGTAGGTACCCTCCTGCGGAACCCGGATCTGCCAGTTCTTGTAGATCAGCTTGACCGACGCATCCGGGGAAGTTTGCGTCACCTCGAGAATGGCCGACCCGCCGAGCAGCTCGACCCGCGTATCCGAGAAGCGGTCCGAGACCATGCGGATGGAACTGTTTTCGTCCAGACGGAGAAACACTCCTGGCGTAAGAAGCACCTCGGCCCGGCCAAGTTCTGTCCGCAGCTCGCGGCCCTCGCCGATGTCCGGAAATCTTCCGAACTTCTGTTCCAGATGCTCGTCACCTAGGTAAACGGTGCCTACGAAAAAGTAGATCAACCCGGAATGTGTGGAAACAACCGATTGTCCGGAAGCGGGAATCCCGGCCGCCGAAGCCAGTACCAACGTTGAAAGCGCAACCATGCGGGCGTTGTTCATAGAGCGCCCTCCGTGACGAGTATCCACCCGGTCAGCATATCTCGTCAACCATGCTTCGATCGTAGCCGGGCGACATGTTCGGCAACGGACGCCCGAACTTCGGCAACGCGGCCAGGGCAGAGAGCAGCAACCCCTATCTCGGCAGGGCAGCCTGCTGCGGCCGCACTTCCCACTCGCCTTCGCGCACATAGCCGCGATCATCGTAGGAGTGGCCGGTGACCAGACCTAGCACGAACCACCCGAGAATGAGTGCGCCTAGCGAAAAAATTGTGTCTCCGATCATCCGCATCCACCGCAGCTCGTTCATGTGCCCGCTATGGAGAAACTCCGCCGAGCGCGCGTACCAGGTTCCATACTCCACCGACGCCCACGTCTGCATCAGCCCGATGGGCAGCATGCTCATCAGCACCATGAGTGCCAGCCCGATGTTGATGGCCCAGAAGGCCAGCCAAAGGGGGGCATTCTTCCACGCTTTGCCAGGCTTCAGCGCGCGCAGGCAGAACAGCATCAGCCCCAGCCCCAGCATGCCATACACGCCAAATAGCGCCGTGTGCGCGTGCACTGGCGTCGTGTTCAGACCCTGCATATAGTACAGCGCGATCGGCGGATTGATCAGAAACCCGAACAACCCCGCGCCCACAAAATTCCAAAACGCCACTGCCACAAAAAAGTAGATGGGCCACTTATACGCCGCAACCCATACGTGCTGCTCGCGCGAACGCGCCAGCCGGATGTTTTCCCACGCCTCGAAGCCGATCAGCACCAGCGGAACCACTTCCATCGCGCTGAACACCGCACCCAGGCCGAGCACGATATTAGGCGTGCCCGCGAAGTACAAATGATGAAATGTCCCGATGATTCCGCCTGAAAGGAACACAACCGTAGAGAACAGGACCGCACGCGTCGCCGTCGGCACCGAGAGCAGCTTCAAACGCGTAAGCAGGAAAGCGATGACCACAGTCGCGAAGACTTCGAAGAAGCCCTCCACCCAAAGGTGCACCACCCACCAGCGCCAATATTCCGCGGTCACCAGGTTGCTGCGTTGGCCGTACATCAGCCCCGCCGCGTAGAACAGCGGGATCGCGATACTCGACACCACAAACATCAGCAGCAATGAGTAATTCTGGTCGCGCCTGGCTAGCGCCGGCTTTAGAGCGCGCCACATCAGCCAGAGCCAGAAAACCAGACCGATGAAGAGCAGGATCTGCCAGAAACGGCCCAGGTCCACGTACTCGTATCCTTGCGTGCCGAACCAGAACCACAGGTTGCCCAGCTTGTGCTCGATGCTCATCCACTCGCCGGCGAGGGACCCGACAACCACCAGAATCAGCGCGGCGAACAGCAGATTGACCCCCAGCCGCTGGCCCTTGGGTTCAGCGCCGCTAACCGCGGGCGCGACGTACAACCCGGTGGCCAGCCACGAGGTTGCGATCCAAAACAGGCCAAGTTGCAAGTGCCACGTCCTCGCCACGCTGTACGGCAGCCAGCGATCGAGCGGAATCCCATAGAAGCTCGATCCTTCTACGCCGTAATGCGCGGTAATCGCGCCCAGCGCTACCTGCACCACCCACAGAGCCGCCACCACAAAGAAATATTTCACCGTGGCTCGCTGCGAAGGCGTCGGCCTGAAGCCGAGCAGCGGATCGTTCTCCGGGAGCAGTTCTTCCTCCACGGTCCGTGGCTGCGATGCGAAATACCAGACCATGCCGCCCACGCCGGCCAGCAACAGGGTGAAGCTGACGACGCTCCAGACAATCGCACCGCCGGTCGGCTCATTGCCAATCAGCGGTTCGTGCGGCCAATTCTGCGTGTAGGTGACATTGGATCCCGGACGGTCCGTCGACGCCGCCCACGCCGTCCACCAGAAAAATGTGCTCATCTCGCGAAGCTTCACGGGATCGCTTAGAGCGCCTTCCGGGATTGCATAATCGCTTCGGCCGTTGCTGAAGACATCCGAATAGTAGTGGTGCAGTTCCTCGAAGGCCTCGGCGCGTATCGGATCAACCGTGATGCGCCCGCTCGCCGCATCATAGGTATTGGTCCGCATGATCAGCCGCAGCCTTGCCTGTAGCGCCGCCTGCTGTTCCGGCCCGAGCGCCTCATAACTCGCCGCACCCGATTTCGCCGCCCAACGATCGAGGATAAAGGTGCATTCGCGATGCAGCCAGTCTGCGCTCCAATCGGGAGCCACGTAGGAGCCGTGTCCCCAGATGGTCCCCACCTCTTGCCCGCCAATCGATTGCCAGGCTCCCTGGCCGTTCTGAATTGTTGCGCCATCAAACAGGACGCGTCCGTCGGAGGTCAACACCTGCGACGGAATCGGCGGCGCGCTGTTGAGGACCTTCACGCCCACGCCGCCCAGGACAGCAAAGGAAATGACCAATACCAGCGCCAGCGCGATCCACAGCTTCTTATAAGTCATGGACACAACACCTTTCTTTGTTAGTAGCTACTGCACCTGTCGCTGTCGGGCAAATGTCACCAGCAAATTTACCGCAAAAATCGTGACGGCCGTCATTTCGGTGATTGCCGACACCGGCAGCCAAGCCCAGGCGGAACGCAGGAATTCCTGGTACGCCAGAATCTCGGAACCAACTCGCAGCAGGCATCCGGCGCTCAGCAGCAGCATGGCGGCGAACATCAGTCTGGTACTGAACAGCAGGCGCATGCCGGCAAATGCGGGTAGTACACGCTGGCCCACCGCGAACACCATCATGGCCAGGAATCCAACCGTCAACGCGTGACGCGACGCGCCCCAAATCCCCTGAGCGCTTGGCGCCATCGCCGCCCAAATGCCCAGCCCCGCAGCGATGATCGCCCAAATGTAGGCGGAACGGATGAACACAGGAAAGCTTGCATGCACCCCCTTGACCTTCGCCGGGCGTTCAGGCCATTCGAAGAGCCGAAGAGCATAGGTGGCGGTGATCAGTCCGCCAGCCAGCAGGAACACGGCCGCGATGGTCCAACCGGCCAGGGCCGCGATCACGCCCGCGGTATTGCAGGCTACCGCAGCCAATAGGAAACGCTCGTGCACCGGCCGCAGCCCCAGAAACACCGGAAGCCACTTGGCGTTGAATCCCCAGACGAACGGAACCAGAAATCCCCAGGTCTCCAGCACTAGGAAACGCTGATCAAAATCTGGCGGAAGCTCGGGCGATGTGCCGCGAAACGCGAGGAATAGCGCCGCGCCCAAATTGACCAGAAGCGTCAGCATCAACCCAACCGACCCCGCAATCACCACGAAGACCCACGCGCCCGGCGTATTCTTCCGTGCATCTTCCGGCCGGTGGCCGCTGACCGAGCGGAAGAAGATGAGAAACGCGATAAGTTCGAGTACGGCCGAAATCGGCAACCAGATCCGCCACTGCCACTGGTAAACCCCGGTGAGCCAGCGCAGCACCACGCCCGAAGTCCATAGCGCCCATGACACCCAAGCCGCCGGCAGCGCGAACCAACTCAGCCGGCGCAGCTTTGGAATCGAGTAGAAGCCGATGCCGAGGATGAACGTCCCGATCCAACCGAAGATCTGTGCATGACCGTGTGCTTGCACCCACGCAGCCGAGACCGAACCCGGTGCCCGCCGGCTGCTGATCGCGAGCAGGTTCCAGACGCCCAGGAATGTGCCGGGAAACAGCATGAAGACCAGTCCCGTGGTGATGTATACCATCAGCAATCGCGAAAGCCCTGTCTCTCGCGCCGCCGTGATGTCGAAGGTCTCCTTCGGCGTCAGCCGCCCGCCGTGCTGCGTCTCGATGCGCGTCAGTAGTTCTGACATGGCAGCCGACTCCTCAGTGCGCCCCCTCCATTTCCACAGCGCGTGGAAACAGGATGTTGTTTTCCAGGTGAATGTGGGTGTGCAAGTCTGCTTCGAAATCGGCCAGCGCCTTGTATAGCGTCTGGTAGCTGACGCACGCATCCGCTGGCGCCGCGTAGCCGTGGCTGCCTTGGCGCATCTCGCGTAACGCATTGCCGGCGTCGTCGTGCTCGTGCATCATCATCGCTACCGGGTTTCGCACGCTCCCAAATGGTGGTGGCACCACCGGTGCTCTCTCCGTCACCGCCTCCTCCAATCGCACAATATAGGGGAACAGAACCATTTCCTCCTTCATCATGTGCGTCGCGAGTTCCTGCGCGAGACTCGCGAAGGTCACCCGCAGTCGCGGCAGCTCCGGGTGATTTTGCCCGTGGACCGAGCAGACCTTTTCAAATAGCGGTTTCAATCGCGCCGTCTCCTCGCGCACGTACTTGTGATGCGTGTTCTTGATGTGCTCGATCAACTCCGAAAGAGGCTCCGTTTGCCAGTCGTGGTCTTCGCGCGATGCCCGCGCCGTCAGATCGGCAACCTCCAGCGAGTCCACCGCCTGGTCCAGGGGTACCTGCGCCGCTTGGCACGCCTGTTCGAGCGTCCGGTTGCCGCCGCAGCAGTAATCGATGCCCAGCTTCTCAAAAACCCGGGTTGCCACTGGCATGTCCAGTGCCAGCTCCCGCACCGTTTTCTCAGTCATCACGCTCATTGTTTTCTCCTCGATGTTCTGAGAGTACGCCGGCGGAGGATCGCGCGCCTATGACTTTAGTCACGGTTACGGGGATTTATTTGAGGGATAATCTATTCAGCGGACTGAAGTTCCGCTTCGAGCGCGCGCAGATCACGCAGGACCACCGTTCGACCTTCGATCCTGATGATCCCCTGGGACTGGAATCGCGACAGATTGCGCGATACCAGCTCGCGCACCGTTCCGATCTGCGCCGCCAGCTCTTGATTGTTGGCGGGTAGCATGATCTCCACGCCATCCGAGGTCTGCTTCCCCTCCCGCTGCGCCAGACGCAGGAGTAGTGACGCCAGGCGGTGCCGCACCGTCGTGAACGAAAGTTCCTCGATGATCCCCACCAGCCGCCGCAATCGTGCGCCCACCACGCGCAGCACCTTGAGCGCAACTTGCGGCTGCGCCAGGCAGAGTTCCTGAAAATCCTGCTTGCGGATCAACAGTAGCATCGCGTCATCGATCGCCGCGCCGGACGCGGGGTACATCCCTCCGTCAAACACAGGCACTTCAGCGATCGAACTTCCCGGACCATCGATGCTGAGCACCTGCTCGCGTCCGCCGGCCGAACTCTTGAAGATGCGGACGTGCCCGCGCTCCACCACATAGAGTCCCGTGCACGGCTCGCCCTCGCCAAACACCAGCTCTCCCGGCGAGCAGCGCCGTCTGACCGCCCGCTGCGCCAGGAAGCCCAGTTCGGACTCAGTCAGCCCCGCAAAAATCGGGGCCTTCGCCAGTATGCTGAGATGTTCCGCCGGCCCTTCCGCCACGGTGCTTATTGTATCGAGCCCCGCACGACCGGCCGCAAGCTTCGTATTGCCGTGAATCAGTGCCGCGGTCACGATCCGCCTCCTCGAAGATCCTGCCTTGCCGGAGAGCAATGCCCATAGTGTTGAAATATTCGTTATTGACGCCACGAATGTCGGCCAGCGGGCGTTCCATGAAGGGCACGTTCGTTCCCTCGACGCTCACCAGATTGTTGCCACCCTCGCGCTGATCGGGATAGCGATTGCCGGGCAGATTGAGACTTACGGTGACCACCTGCTGCGCTACGAATCCTCTATCCACATCCATTAGCTTTACAAAGCTCCGCAGCAGCAGGCCGCCGGCCATCAGACACACCGTGCTCAATCCGACTTCCACCGCAACCAGGATCGCCCGCAGCCTTCCCGAGCCGCGCAGTTCGCTAGCCCCCGCGCTGCCGTTCTCATGGCGTCCTGCGGATCGGTACGCGCCAACCGCCGCGCCTGGAGAATGCCGAACAGCAACCCGGCCAGGAAGGAAATCACGACCGTAAAGAGCAGCACACGCACATCGATGTGAATCTCATCCACCCTCGGTAGATCCACCGGAGCGCGTGCGAGGATCACGCGAAGGGTGCCGTATGCCGAGCAATCCGGGCTTCAGCCTGATTGCCATCGCCACGCTGGCGTTCGGGATCGGCGCCAATACGGCGATTTTCAGGAAATACGCTTAGACGACGCAGAGTGTTCCCCGGATAGTCGGACTTCTAACGTGCCGGTGCGCTCAGGCTCCACTATTGAGCTGCGGTCCGGACGTCGACGCGAGCATTCTCGCGGATCTGATCGGTCGGGTTCAGGACCACCATGTCGCCGGGAGCGAGGCCGGAGTCGATTTCGAGATCAGCGCCGTAATCATGCGCTATATGGATGCGGCGCATTTGAACAGTGTGGTCCGGCGTGACCACCGCCACACGCGGACCCTCGCGGCCCAGCAGCAGGGCATCACCCGGGATGAGCAGGCCCGACTTGTTGCCGGGAAACGCGAACTTCACCTGCGAGTACATTCCTGGCAAGAGCGTGCCTTTTGGGTTCGGCGTTTCTAGAATGGCCAGCATGGTGCGAGCCCTCTCGTCGACCGAATGGGCGGTTCGTGTAACTGTTGCCGGAAACATCTGGCCTGGCAGTTCCTGGACGCGCAGTTCGGCGCGCAAGCCATCATGGACTAGCGGCGCGTAGGCCTGCGGAACGTTCACGAAGATGCGCATGGTCTGAATCTGCGCCACCCGGAAGATCTCCCGGTTCGTACCACCGTTGCCGGAATTCACCAGCGTGCCAGGGTCCATGGTCATGTTGCGGTTGGTGACCACGCCGTCGAAGGGAGCGACGATGCTTGCAAAGGATTTCAGATCCTCAATGCGGTGAACGTTGGCCGCATTTGCATCGACCAGCTTCTTGGTTGCCTCGACGGTGGCAACGGCCGCATCCACGTCGGCCTTACGCGCATCGAAAGCGGCCTGCTTTTCATCGGCATCCTGGCGGGAATAAACGCCACGGTCTGCAAGCCGGCTCCAGCGGTCCCAAGTCACCTGCGCAAGTTTGAGATTGGCCCTGGCTTGCACCAGATTAGCTTCGAGTTGCACGAGCGAGGCTTGAGATTGCGCGAGGCCGGCGCGCGCCTGGGTCAACTGTTGATCGAGTTCCGGTGTATCGATTTCCGCCAATAGCTGATCTTTGCGCACGTGGTCACCGATGTCGATCAGGCGCCGCCGCAGGTACCCGTCGGCACGGGCGAAGATTGGCGTCTCAATTTCGGCTTGCAGATCACCGGGCAGCTCCAATTCGGTTTTTGCCGGAGACTGGCGCGCTGGAGCGGCACTGACAACGGGCAGCTTTTCCTCGACCGCCTCAGAAGCCGCGGCCAGAGCCTTGTCGCGTGCCAGGCGGGGCCGCAAACCAAACGCGATCGCGCCAATGACGACCAGCGCGAGAACCAGAAAAACACTCAAAAGCGCCCCACGGCTGGCTCGCCGGGGCGGCTCCGTTTGACGCTCCTGCCTCTCTGAAACGATAGGGTCCCGGATGGCCAATCACGCTCCTTAGATTTCCATTTCGGCTTCGAGCTCATCGACGCCCAGCGGCGGCTTGCGCCGCAACACGCTGTACACTACCGGGACAAAGAACAGTGTCGCGAACGTCGCCATCAGCAATCCCCCGATGACCGCGCGTCCCAGCGGCGCATTCTGCTCCCCGCCCTCGCCAATTCCGAGCGCCATGGGAACCATGCCCACGATCATCGCCAGCGCCGTCATGATGACCGGACGGAGCCGCGTGAAACCGGCTTCGAGCGCGGCCCTGCGTGCGTCTTCACCCGTGTGGCGCAAATCGTTGGCGAAGTTCACCAACAGGATGCTGTTGGCGGTGGCTACCCCAATGCTCATGATAGCGCCCATCATTGAGGGCACGCTTACCGTGGTTTGCGTGAGAAACAGCATAAGCAGAATGCCGGCGAGCGCACCCGGGAGAGCCATCAGAATAATGAAGGGGTCGAGCCACGACTGGAAGTTGACCACCATCACGAAGTAGACCAGAAGAATGGCAAACAGCAGGCCGATGCCCAGACCGACGAAAGAACTCTGCATGGTTTGGACCTGGCCGCGCATTTCGAAGAAACTGCCGCGCGCAAGCTTGGGGCGGAACTCGTCGAGGACGCGATTCACCTCGCGGGCCACGCTTCCCAGGTCGCGATCTTGCACGTTGGCGTAAACGTCGTAAACCGGCTGCACGTTGTAATGATCGACCACCGAGGCCGTGGTTCCGCGGTCGAGCTGCGCCAAGTTACTCAACAGTTGCGTGGAGCCGCTGCCGCCAGTGTGCACGGGAGTGGAGAGCAGGGCCGCGGTCGAATCCACGCGATACTCGGGCGTCTGGACGGCAACCGGGTAATCGATCTGGTTGGCAGGATTGATCCAATAATTGGGGGACACTTGCATGCTGGAGCTGAGCGAAACCAGCAGGCTGTTCGCTACGTTGAGCTGGGTCAGCCCGAGTTGCTCGGCGCGCGTGCGGTCCACATTGAGCCGCAGCTCCGGCACGTTGAGGACCTGGCGCACGTGCACGTCCACCGCGCCAGGAATGAGTGACAAGCGCTGTTCGATTTGGGTGGCGATTTGGTAGTTCGCAGGGGCATTGGTTAGCGGACCGACCACTTGCACATCGATAGGAGCGGGCAAGCCGAAGTTCAGCGTCTGCCCGACGATGTCCGCGGGCTGGAAGAAGATGGTCAGCTCCGGATATTGAACTCTCAGACGGCGCCGCAGTTCACGGATATAGCCTGCGGTGGGCCCGTGCTCCCCAGGAGTCAACGAAACCAGAATTTCGCCGTCGAAATCGCCGATGATCCCGGAATCGCTGAAAGCCACGTTGAAGCCGCTATAAGGCAGGCCAATGTCGTCCAGGATGTCGGACAACTCGTTCGCTGGAATGACCTGGCGAATCGTCCTCTCCACGCGCGCGTAATACTGCTCGGTCTCTTCGACACGCGTGCCGGCGGGCGCGCGGACGTGCACCCGGATCTGGCCGGCGTCCACCTGTGGAAAGAAATCAGTGCCGATGAACGGATAAAGCGATGCGCACGCGACCGTGATCAGGAAAAAGCATAGAGCTACGAGCTTGCGGTGGTGCAAAGCAGCGTCCAGCAGACGGCGGTAACGTTCGCGCATGTGCTCGAAGCCACGATTGAAGCCGTGATGGATCTGCCAGAAAATGCCCGATCCGTGCTCCTCGCCTTCGGGCACGCGATAGCGGTCCACCTCGGCGCGAACCAGGTACTTCACCATTGTCGGAACCAGGGTTCGCGAGAGGATGTAGGAGGCCATCATGGCCAGCGCGACTGCCAGAGCTAGCGGCGTGAACAGATATTTCGCCGCTCCTGTGAGGAAAACCACGGGCACAAAGACGATGCAGATGCAGAGAGTCGAAACGAACGCCGGCACGGCAATCTGCTGCGCGCCATCCAGAATCGCGCGAACGATCGGTTTTCCCTGCCCCAGGTTGCGGTGAATATTTTCGATTTCGACGGTAGCGTCATCCACCAGAATGCCCACGGCGAGTGCGAGACCGCCCAGGGTCATCACGTTGATGGTTTCATTGAGCAGGTGCAGGATGGCAAGCGAAGTCAGGATAGAGAGCGGGATCGAAATGCACACGATTAATGTGCTGCGCCAGCTCCCGAGGAAAAGAAGAATCATCAGCGCGGTAAGAAGCGCGGCGATCACCGCTTCTTTGAGCACCCCGTTGATGGCGGCGCGCACGAAGACGGACTGATCGAATAACATCGTCACGCGAAGGGCGGGCGGCAAAGTGGATCGCACCCGCGGTAGGATTTCCTTAAGCTGGCGCACGATTTCCAGCGTGGAGGCCGCCCCGTTCTTGAGCACCGTGAGCAGCGCGCCGCGCGCACCGTTGTGGCGCACGATGTTGGTCTGCACGGCGTAACCATCCCGCACGTGAGCCACATCGCGGATGTAGACTGTCGAGCCATTGGTCTGCTTGAGCGGCAGGTTATTGAATGCTTCGGCGACATCCGGACTGCCGTTCAAGCGGACGTTGTACTCACGTGTGCCAATCTTAGCGATGCCGGAGGGCAGAATGATGTTCTGAGCGTTAATCGCAACGGCCACGTCCGTCGCCGAGAGCCCCTGCGCATAGAGCGCGCGCGGATCGATGTCGACCATAATCTGACGCGGGCGGCCTCCGAAAGGCAAGGGGAAACTCGCGCCTTGGACGTTGGCCATTTGGGTACGAATGTAGTTGTACCCGTAGTCATAAATGACCTGCTCGCTCAGAGTGTCGCTGGAGAGGCTCAATTGCAAGATGGGCACGCTCGACGCGTTATAGCGCAGGATCGAGGGTGGAAAAATGCCCAGCGGCAGCGAGTGCAGCACCGATTGCGAGCTGGCCGCGAGCTGTGCTACGGCAGCCTCGATCTTTGCATTGGGGTGGAAAAACACCTTGATGATGGAGAGCCCCGGCAAAGACTGCGACTCCATGTGCTCGATGTCATTCACCGAGGTGGTGAAGCTGCGTTCGCAGCGGATGGTAATAACTTCCGCCACTTCCTCAGGCGAGAGACCGCTGTAACTCCAGATCACACTCGCCACCGGAATATCGATGTTGGGAAAGATATCGGTGGGCATGCGAAAAATCGCCAGGACGCCTAAAATCACGATCACCATGGACATGACCACAAAGGTGTACGGGCGCCTGAGAGCTAATCGGACGATCCACATAGATAGCGGTTCTTCTTCATGCTATCGCACTCACTAAGTGCACCGCAGAAACTGGAGACGCCCGGAGCTTGTTGGAAACTCGGTCAGTTGAGGCCGAAGACAACAATTGCGCTGCCTGCGGCGATGGCGACGTACTGCTTGCCTTCACTTCTATAAGTGATGGGAGCGGCCCAGATGGGTCCGCCGGTCTGCAATCGCCACAGGAGCTTGCCGTCCGCGGCGTCCAGTGCGAAGAAGTTCCCTTCCATATCGCCCGAAAAAACGAGCCCGCCGGCGGTGGAAAGGATCCCCGACCAGGGAGGCGTGGGTAGGCGAAACTCCCATTTCAATTCGCCAGTCAAGGAATCGAGCGCGCGTAGAGCGCCCCAGGGTTCGCCGCCTGAAAGGGCGCGCCGGCTAGCCCCTAGAAACTGCCTGCCAGGCATATAGGGCGCCTCGGTCAGATAGTAAGTCGCGCCCTTCTCGCGGGTGTTCTGATAGAAAAGTCCCGTCTGCGGATTGTATGATGGGCTAAACCAGTTCGCCGTCCCATCGTCATCGGGGTAGACAGTCGCGCCTTCTGGGCTGGGAGCGGTGGCTGGATTGGGTATCGGGCGGCCACGCTCATCTATGCCTTTCGCCCAGGTCTGATTGGCGAACTGCCTGGCGAGCAGGAACTCGCCGGTTACCCTGTCCAGTATGTAGTAGAAGCCGTTGCGATTTCCGAAGAGAACTAATTTACGCGGCTTGCCACGGAACTCCGCGTCTATAAGTACAGGGATTTCATTGGCGTCTATATCATTTACGTCATGAGGCGTAAATTGGAAATGCCATTTCAGCTTGCCGGTATCGGCGTCGAGCGCGATCAAGCAATCAGAATATAAGTTGTCTCCCTTGCGCACATCTCCGCGGTAGACCGGGCCCGGATTCCCGGTGCCCCAGTAGAGTAAGTTGGTTTCTTGATCGTACGATCCAGTTATCCACGTCGGAGCACCACCGTGCTTCCAGCTATCGCCTGACCAAGTTTCGCTGCCAGGCTCCCCGGGCTCCGGTACAGTCCAGAAACGCCAGGCGCGCTTGCCCGTTTTGGCATCGTAGGCGTCGAGAAATCCGCGGATTCCGTATTCGGCGCCCGCGATTCCGATGATCACTTTGTCTTTTATCGCCAGCGGAGCCAGTGTAATGGAGTGCGCGGTCTTGTAGTCCGCCACCACGACGTCCCAGCGAACCCGGCCGGTCTTCAGGTCGAGAGCGATCAGGTGGGAATCCAGTGTGCCGATGAACAACTGATCGTCGAGAGCAGCGATGCCGCGATTGACTTGGCCGCAACAGACCGGCACCGCCGGCACGCTGCGGCGAAAGCTCCAGATGGGCCTGCCGGTGCGAAGATCGATGGCGGTTACGTCGCTGGGCGGCTCGGTGATGTACATGACATCATCGAATACCAACGGAGAGGTTTCGAATTTGTGATGGGCCTTGATCTGGTACATCCAGACGATCTTCAGGCGATTCACATTTGACCGGTCGATTTGATTCAGTGTTGAGTAGCGCCGAGCCTGGTAGTCTCCTGAATAAGTAAGCCAACTTTCCGGCTCAGCGGGCGCCCTGGCAATTCGCTCATAAGGTACCTGGGCGAACAAGGTGGACAGCGTGAGAAGATACACGATGTGCGGCTTCATTGAATGCCCCGGAGCGCGTCGAGATAAGCGATCAAGTCGTTGAGCTCGGTGGGAGTAAATGCTTCTTTGTAACTCGGCATGGGTGACTTACCGAATTGTTTAATAACCTCCGCTAGCTCACTTCGAAAATACGATTGGAAGTTATCGGATAAATCACGAATCTGGATGGAAAAAGTATCTTCATTCAGCCGGACACCTGTAATCCGCTGGCCGTCACGAGTCACCAGTTGGACCTGGAGGAATCCTTCTGGCACCGCAGCCTCGGGATCGAGCAAAGACTCTTTCAGGTAGGGAACACTGCGGCGCGCACCTATGTCGGTTAAATCCGGGCCGAGCGCCCCGCCACGGCCGGTCACGGTATGGCAGCGGCTGCAGCCGCCTTTACCGGCGAACAGCCTTTCCCCACGTTCCGGATCGCCGTCTATCTTTTGCGGCTCGACGCGACCAAGGGTCCGCACGTAGGCGACAAGCTGCCTGATTTCGTGCGGCGCGAACCAGTGGCCGGGCATCTCCGTCTCAGGGATGCCGTTTTCGATGACTGCGGACAGCGTTGCATCATCGGGGGCGTGCGGCAGCCGGGGACGCGCCAGGGTCGCGCCACGCCCTCCTTCACCGTGCGGGCCGTGACAGTAAGCGCATTCCGTACGATAGAAATGCTCGCCAGCCGCCAGGTCTTCCGGTGTGGAGGAAGGCTGCTGGATTCCCACGGGACCCTGCGGCCAAGCCACGCCGGCACAAAGCGTCCAGGCGGCGATTTGCAGCAAACTACACATGCAATGGAAACGCAGTATATCATCTGCCCGGCGGCATCTCGTATCCTGGCAGAGTGGCGGTTCGCAGTGTAAGAATTGCACCTCAACCGGTGCGCCGCTCGCGGCGCGGATGGCTCGGACGATTCCTGTGGCTCGCGGTTGTCGCCGTGCTTGCGTTCTATGGCTGCATCGCGCTGTCACTGGTAGCGCTGCGGTGGATCAACCCGCTGTTCACTACCGTGCAGTTACAGCGGCACATCCAGGCATTGGTCCATCGAACGCCGTATCATAAACGGTACCGATTCGTTCCGCTCGACCACATCTCGATCGAATTTCAGCACGCTGTTATCGCCGCGGAAGATGCCCGCTTTTACCAGCACCACGGGTTCGATTGGAATCAGGTGCAGATCGCTTTCGACGAAAGCATGGAAGGCGGTCGGCCGCGTGGCGCTTCCACCATCACTCAGCAGCTTGTGAAAAATTTGTTTCTGACGACAAGCCGCTCCGCCGTTCGCAAGGGGATCGAATTCACCCTGGTTCCGCTGGCCGAACACATCCTCGGCAAGCGCCGCATTCTGGAGCTTTACTTGAACGTGGTGGAATGGGGGCCTGGCGTGTATGGAGCGGAGGCTGCCGCGCAATATCACTACGGTATCAACGCGGCGCGCGTCAACAGGGATCAGGGCGCGCGGCTGGCCGCCATTCTGCCTGCGCCCCTACGGCGCAAGCCAGCACGCATGAACGACTATAGCGCCCGGATTTCGGAACGCATGCGGCAAATGGGATGGTAGCTGGCGGCGCGCTCAGAACGGGAAGCGGCGCGTGGGGATCACGCTGGAATCTCTCTTGATGGGCGGCTCGCTATTGGACACTTGCACCGGCTGCACAGGTCCGAAGTTCAAGTCGGTGTCCTGAAAGTGCAACTGGCGGTCGAGAATCATCTCGATCGTGCTGCCCTTAGTAAGCACCGCGTCGGGACCGCGCGTGAGCAGTACGCCCATCAGGCCGGCGACGGCTCCCGCGGCAGCTCCAATTCCGGCGCCCATTCCATAGTGTCCCGTGGCGATGCCGCCGATGATTCCGGCGGAGGCTCCGGCAGTGGTGGCCTCCTCGATCGTATGCAAATCACCGGTCTTGTTGCCTTCGCTCGTGATCTTTCCTTCCTTGCGGTCGAAATCTTCAGGGGAGCTTCCGTCCATGGTGCCGATGCGCGCACGAAAATCGCGGGTGACGCCGTTGGGGAGGGTGAGCGAATCGAAGCGGAGGAAAAGTTCGCCGCGGCCCTTTACACGCCCAGGCCGCTTGATTTCCGTGACCGTGCCTGCCACGTAGCTGCCGGGCGGGATCACGATGCGTCCCTTCACCATGATCGGAAACGCAGTCTCCAGATATACGCGATCGCCCTCTACGGAATGTTTCGTGCTGATGCTGTTGATCAGTGTCAGCGGAATCTTGGTTCCGGTCTCGATGAGGTAATCGCCGGTCTTCGCGGGTTCGGCTTGCACCGCGCCCTGAGCTGGCGCCACGTCTTGGGCGGGCAAAGTACCGGTACATGTGAGGATTGCGAAGGAAACGAAGATCCGCATAAATAGCCCCTTCAGACTATTCTAGCCTAATTCCTTAGACCCTAGGCTGTGGGGCGCTTCAACGATAGCGCGCGAGAGTGTCTTCAGACTGCCCGCCCGGGAACCCTGGCGTCATGAAAATCGTCATCCCAGGGGGCTCCGGACAAGTTGGGCACATTTTGTCCCGGCGCTTCCATGCACGCGGGCATGTCGTCACCGTGCTGAGCCGCCGCGCGTACGCGGATCCCTGGTGCGTGGATTACGAATTGAAAATTAACGGTTGGATGGACGAACTTTACCGCGCCGCCATCAGTGCGCGCAGCCGCCGTGCGCGTTCCGGCGCACGCAGTTGACGCAACGCTTTGGCTTCGATCTGGCGGATGCGTTCGCGCGTGACATCGAACTCTTGCCCGATCTCTTCGAGGGTGTGCTCGCGTTCGCAGCCGATGCCGAACCGCAGGCGGATCACCTTCTCT
>DATGZN010000098.1:0-16495 GCA_035297145.1 Bryobacteraceae bacterium | reverse complement strand
CTGGGTCAAATCGGACGAGTAGTCCGATTCGGACCGCTTTCGGATTAACACTTCTGTACTTTGAGAGTAAATAATCCGATAATCGGAGTAATCCAGCCCAGGAACAGTTCTGAAGCTGAGGACCGACTGTGTTGTTCGGTCCGCTAAGTGTCTTCTTTGCGCCGCACAATGTAGCGGTCATCGGTGCGACTGACGCACCTGCGACGGTGGGCCGCACAGTCTTTTGGAACCTGATCGCCAGCCCGTTCGGCGGCACCGTGTTTCCAGTAAACCCGAAGCGCACGAGCGTGCTCGGCATCCGGGCTTATCCGAATATTGCGGCGGTGCCCGATCAAGTGGATCTGGCCGTGGTCGTCACTCCAGCCAAGACCGTTCCGGGCGTGATCCGCGAATGTGTCAACGCTGAGGTCAAAGGCGCGATTATCATCTCTGCCGGTTTTGCGGAAATCGGAGAAGCGGGTGCGGAACTGGAGCGGCAGGTACTCCATGAAGCGCGGCGTGGGCGAATGCGCATCATCGGGCCCAACTGCCTCGGTGTCATGAGCCCGCTCACCGGTTTAAATGCTACTTTTGCTACGGCCATAGCGCGGCCCGGGAATGTCGCACTGATCAGCCAGAGCGGGGCTCTCTGTACCGCGATTCTCGATTGGAGCCTGCGCGAACAGGTTGGTTTCAGCGCATTCCTTTCTATCGGTTCGATGCTCGATGTGGGCTGGGGCGATCTCATCGAATATCTCGGCGATGATCCGTGCACGCGCAGCATCGTCATCTACATGGAATCGGTGGGTGACGCGCGCTCATTTCTTTCGGCGGCGCGCGAAGTGGCGCTGAGCAAACCGATCATCGTCATCAAAGCGGGACGAAGTGAAGCAGCCGCGAAGGCGGCGGCATCGCACACTGGCGCGCTCTCCGGCAGTGACGAAGTTATCGAGGCCGCATTTCGCAGGTGCGGTGTGCTGCGCGTGGAGGAAATTTCAGATTTGTTCTACATGTCCGAGGTCCTGGCCAAGCAGCCGCGGCCGGCCGGGCCGCGCCTGACAATTCTGACCAACGCCGGCGGTCCAGGCGTGCTGGCCACCGACGCCCTGATGTCCCTCAACGGCCAGTTGGCGGAGCTCTCGGACGCAACCATTGCGGCACTAAATCAGATCCTGCCATCAGCATGGAGCCATGGCAATCCGATCGATACCCTCGGCGACGTGGATGCGGAGCGCTACGCCAAGGCCGTGGACATCGCCGCTAAGGACCCGGCAACCGATGGACTTCTGGTCATCATGGCGCCCCAGGGTATGACGGACCCCACGCAGGTCGCCGAGAGGCTGAAGCCGTTCGCCAAGCTGGATGGCAAGCTGACGTTGACCCGGACCGGAGAATGCACGGAGGCGGCCCACCGCAACCGGCCGGGAATGTCGGGCAGATACCAACTGTCGGGCGATTCCGCCTTGCCGATGAATTCAACAGTCGGCAAATCGCGCCACGCATCCGGCAGCAGATCGTGTTGCCGCGGCGCTATGCGAAACTGCGTCTGCCTGGTGCTGTGCTCACCCGTGGCGGTATCGAGGATAGCTACGGCAAGCCGATATTCTCCCGGCAGAAAGAACGCACCCTGTGAGTATTCCAGGTTCGCGGCTTTGATGTTCTCGTCGAGCTTGCTGAGGTCGATACTGCCGTGGTCCTGATAGCGCGTGCCGTCGCGGTCCGTCATTTGAACAAGGAACACCAACTCGCCATCGCCGCGACGGGTCTCCAGGTCTCGGCCATCCAATGTGACTTCGACTCGGGTCATGAGCCGCTGGTGAAACGAGAGTTCGGCGCGAGGGACGCTCGTCGTCCAGCGGAAGCGGGCTTGGTCGCGTTCGCTGAGCCACTGATCGAAGGGGATCTTTTCGAATGCCGGCTCAAGCGTGCCGCGCTGGCCGAACGGCTGGGCCACGAAGGCAGTGCTGAGGAACAGGAGTACGAAACTGCGGGCCACCCAACATTTTACTCGACCGGCGCTGCGCTAAGCCAGGAGACCGGCCGGCCTGTCATCTCCTGAAGAAATACCTTCCGTTATTGCCTGATAACAGGAGGCATGCGCGTCCAAGATGGGAGTTATGCGCCCTTGGCGAGGGTTCACAAGGATACCGCTTGGAACGGATCGTTAGTTCGCGTGACTACCCAACAAGTCAGCACCATTGTCGTGGACTATCCGGCGGAACACGTTCTCATTCGGTACATGTTTTCGCAGGGCGGCGAGCGATCGTGTTGCGATGCAGTAGCTGTCTGAAGTACCGCCGCCTTTGCCGTCCAGACAGTTGCAATCGCTTCCCCAAATCAATTTCCGGCTATGGCGCTCGATGAAACCTCGCGCAAATTCGGGGTCTCTGGTAATCGCGTTGAGCCCCGAGTTTGCGGAAAGATCTCCATAGATGTTTGGGTAATCCTGCAAGAGGCGGTCTGTCAGCCCACCCCGCCGCACCGGGCCCTTGGGGTACATCTCCAGGGGATTCAGGTCTGCACTGATGTTCCCCCACCAGCTTTGCGCATGGCCGACGAAATTCACTTTCGGGTAGGCCTTTAATACATCCTCGAAGCGCTCGAACCCCGTGTTGTATGTTTCATACTGGAAATGAAGGAGCACTGGGATGCCGCGCTCTTCGGCGAGCTTATAGATGCGATGCATCTCCAGTGAATCCACGGCAACTGGAAACTTGAGCTCACCGAGCCCGATGGCGCCCCGGTTGAGATTCCCCTGTAGCACGTCGATAGATCGAGACTCGGCCGGATCGGCGCAAGCAAAACGCACAAACTGGCCAGGGTAGTCCGCTTCCAAGGCCGCACAGCTCGCATTATCCCCAACCTGAGAAAGCAACCACCCCTCTCCCGGTTGCAAAACGGACATGGTCACACCGTTATAGATCTGGTGTGCGACAAGCTGCTGGTCCGATCGGCGCTGCGAAGCAGTGGCGTAACGCGTGTGCTGATGAAAATCGAGAATAGGCTCCGCGCCGGGCGAAGCACTGGTTAAAGGCATCATCACCAAACCGGTGGTCACCAAGAACTGGCGACGATTGCAGGAAACACCGGAACCGAAAGATTGACGACTGCATGGCATTTTTTTCAAAAGCTTATGGTCCTCGCGATTGCCTCATACATTATGTCCAATCTCAAAATGCAATGTTCCAGCCGGGATGACCTGCCATGCAGGCCAGTCACCACAACGAAAGCAGTCCAAGCCGTTGATCACCGGCGCCCGGAGTCTTACCTACTAAACTCGCGCGAGCGATACCCGAGGTAATGGCATGTGTCGCCTTCTGCTCCTATGCGTGCTGATCCCCTTCGCCGCTACACTCGCTCGAGGCACCCGTACCTTCGGCGGCGCCAGCCAACTGAGAGGTTAAAAAAACGGCTCCCCATGACCTTCCGTTCTCTTTTGAGCTCGCTTTCGGGGTGTGGAGGTTTTCTTCTTAGCGGTACTTCGTGGAACGGGCTTCCGCCGACTGACGCCTAGCGCTCGCTCCAGCAGTTCCTCCAACAGCTTCTTCTCCGCCGACGTTACCACTTTGGTGAACTTCTCCGGCCGTTCCGCCACCAATTGCTGAAGTCGGGAGATCCACTGCAGGGACTCGGCCGCTGGATGCTCGCCGATCTCGCCCAATAGCTTCAGCGATGCTTCGAGGTCGGGAATCGAGCGAGAGCAGGTTAAAGCCTCCTTGAGATTTCCGGCCGCCAAATGACACGCCGCAGCGCTGCGAAAATCGCCCAGACCCTCATGGCAGACGGCCTCCTGCTTTGGCTGACGCTCCGGTAGCGCGTGCAGCGCTGCCAACGCCGGTCGAAACAGCTTGTCTTTGATGAGCAACTGGATCGCACGTTGCTGTAGGCGCTTTGTGCGGGCAAGCCGGTCCGGAGCATCCACGGCTTCATAGAAAGGCGGCAGTAATTGTATGAGTAGCGCTGCATTGTGGCCGTTAAAAAGGGCTGATTCCAGCTCTTCTATCCAGGCTTTGGACCGGATGCCCAATTCCACCTGGAGCCAGGGTTCGATTTCATCTTTGTGCCTGGGGAGAACTTGAGCCAGCTCAACTAACGCTGGGAGCCGATTCTCGGCTACCGCACGATGCACTCGTCCGATAACATCCATGATCGCGGCCAGGCCAATGCGACGCGCACTAACCGCGGCTCGGTACGCCTCCGAGAACAAATCCGGCCTACCCAGCTCAGGAGCGAGCCGCGTATTGCCAAGACCCAGGATGAAACAGACCTCAGCCAGCGTAAGATAGGCCGCAGCGCGCGCCGCTTCATCCATCACCGCTGCCAGTGAGCCAGGTCGTCCTAGCAGCGTGATCGCCTGTTGCGCACGCGACCAGGCCATATCCGGCTTCACTTGCAGAAACTGCCTTGCATCCGCTTGGCAGCGTTGCACCCGCTCCTCGGGATCCAGTTCGTCTTCATCGAGGGCCTTCAGCAGGGCCGCGGGCACACAGGACGAAACCCCGCTTTCGACATCTCCGCCATTGAGAAACGCGATACTCTGGCGTATGACCTGGTCCGCCGGGTTGATGTCGAGCCAGAACAACCGTTCCGTTGGACGGCTAATGGCCACGCGTAGCTGATCGATGGCGAGGCGCTTGCGCAGTCCCTCGATGTCAGAGTCGGCTCGCAGGCGGCCTTCATCGCGAATGATCCGATCGATGTGACGTCCTGCATCGAGCACGCAGACGGAATGAAAGTCCAATCCCTTCGCCTCGGAAATGGTGAGCACTGCTCCGCGCGCTGCTTCTGGCACATATGCCGGAACCGTATCCTCCAAGGTGATGAGGGCCAGCCCTTCGCGTGCCGATAGCGAAATCAGCAGCTCATTCAGCTCGGGCCCGGCAGCAGCGGTGCAGTACAAGATCTGGTCGGTAGCGTCATCGTCGATTTCAGCATAGCCCGTTCCGCTTGGCCGCTCTTGCTTCTGAATATGAGAGTAGAGGTCCCAGACGCGATTCACCAGCTCGGCGATCCGGTGCGGACTACGCAGATTGACAGAGAGCTTGTACTCCGTCGGAGAGCCAAGCTGGGAGTGTAGGAGGTCGCTAAGCCAGCCCCATTCGAAATCGGTGGGCCGCACAGTCTGCGCTTCGTCCCCTGCCAGTAAGAGCGGTACGGGCGCGCGGCGTTGGTGATTGGTGAGCGATGCCAGTTCCACCACTAACAAAGCTTCGATGGGCGTAAGGTCCTGGCATTCGTCCAGCGCGATGCAATCGAAATCGAGCAAAGCTGAGACGCCCGCTTGTGCCCGTGTGGATCGAGAGGAGCTGGACGGACGCTGTGGCTCAATACCCGTAACGCGGGAGCGTCAGCGCCCGTGGCTCGCCGCGTGAGCAACTCGGCTCCATTCACCGCGACGTGATACGGACGCGAAGCGGCGGCAGAACAGCCGAAGGGCGCTGGGCGGCCCGAAGCCCATCCGATTCGTCTGCATGCATCTCCATTCCCCAGCCTGGTCGAGGCCCGTGGAACAGAAAAAGTACAAATGATCTTCAGGCCGGCTCTATTGGCTTCGAAGGTGGAAGTCCGTATACTGAGGTACGCATGGGGATGCTGGCCGGCCCTTCTGCGGGAATGCCTGAGCAGCCGGCGTACAGGAGGCCACGTACGAAACCATTCCTGGCTTGCGCTCTTTTGGGCGCGCTCGCAATTTCCGCGGCCGGATGCGTCTTCCATCGCGTTCAGGTCCAACCGGTTGTGCCAAGCGATGCCGTCGTGGTGACCAGTCCGGTAAAAGCCCACTTGATGGATGGGTCCACGGTGGTGTACGCCAAAGGCGTAACCGTCTCTGGCGGAACACTGCGCGGCGCGGGCGTCCGCTACGATCTGGCTTTAAAGCAGTCCACAAATGTCGATAGCGTTCCGCTCGACTCCGTGGTCGGCATGGAAAGCTTCCAAACGCGGGTGGACGGGGCTAAAACGGCGATCATGACCACCCTCACGGTCGCGGGCACCGCAGGGGCAGTCGTCGGAGTTATAGCGCTGTTCAAAGCCATCTTTGGCTCGTGTCCGACCGTTTATTCCGGCGACGGCGCCGTGGAAGAAGCCGAACTGTTCTCAAACAGCATCGCTCCACTGTTCGAAGCGCGCGACGTGGACCGGCTTCAAGCGCAGGCCGATTCCAAGGGCATCCTGCGGCTGGAAGTGCGCAATGAAGCGCTGGAGACGCACTACATCAATCATCTTCAACTTTTCGAAGTGCAACATGCGGCCGACGAATTTGTTTTGCCCGATGCTGAAGACCATCCGGTTGTGGTTCGCGGCGTTCGCACTCCCACTACCATCGCGGACCGGAGCGGCCAGGACCTTCGCGAGACGTTGGGCGCGGCGGACGGCAAGTTCTACCGGACCGATCGGCGCTTCATTGACAACGCGAAGGCAGATGACATCGACGATTGGATCGATCTAACCGCGGACGTGCCTGACGGCGCCAATTCCGTCGCGTTGGTCTTCCGGCTGCGCAACAGCTTGTTAACCACCACGCTGCTCTACGATGAGATGCTGGGGCCGGCCGGCGCTCGCGCTATCGATTGGCTCGGCTCAGGGCTTGCGCAAATCTCGAACGCCATTGAATTGGGCCGCTGGCGTGAACGCCGGGCCGGTTTGCACATTTCAGTTTGGCGCGATGGTGCCTACCACGAGGTCGCTCGCGTACCGGACTCCGGCCCGATTGATTGGCACGACGTGGCGGCTGTGATCCCCGCCGTGAAGGGAGAGGCGTCGCTGCGCATCCGCCTGTCGTTCCTTGCGGATCAGTGGCGCATCGATCGCGTCGGGGTCGCGTCGGCAGAACGCGAGGCAACGCCTCGGGTGATCCAGATTTCAGACGTTACGGGATCCGGAGGCCGCCCGGAGAACACGGCCAAGGAAAGTCTGAGCGCTCCGGACGACCGTTACCTCCAAACCAATCCGGGCGAACGATTCTTCGTCGACTTTAACGTGGGCCAGATCTCGGCTGGGCGCTCGCGGACGTTTTTGCTTTCGTCCCAGGGTTACTATACGGAATGGATCCGCGGTGCTTGGATTCAGACCGCCTCCACCAAAGAGCTGTTTAAGCCGACGGACGAGGTGCTGCTCGCCGCCGTACGCCGCTGGGCTGCTACCCGCGAATCCTTCGAAGAACGCTTTGTTAAAGACCGCGTTCCGGTGCATTAGGCCATTAGACTATGATCCGGCTAACAGGTCTTCTGACGCTCGTGATTTTGGCATGCCTGAGCAACGGTTGCAGGCTGGGAATGACAGCCTCGAAGTACCGGCCCGCGCAAGGCCCGAGAGGTGCGAACATGCACGTCAAGACCGCGCAGGGGGAGCTTTCGGGCGAACTGATCGAAGTACGCGACACCGGAATCGTGTTGCTGGCGGACCAGAAGCTACGTCTCCTGCCCTATACAGCGATCCTGTCATCAGAAGTCGATCAGACACCCTCCCGCTACTCCATTTCAAAACGGACCGTCCCGAAACCAGATGTGCAGGCGCAGCTCCGGCTCCTGAGCCGCTTTCCGCAAGGTCTCACGCCGGAGCTGATGCGGCAATTGTTGGACGCTAATGGGCAAGCAGAACTGGCCGGCGTAAACCCGTGAACCATTCGCTTCTTTGGATTGCGATCGCCTCCGTCTACCCGGCTCTCGCCGCGCCCCAGCTTGACGGGTCGGAAGCTGCTTTCATCGAATCCGCACGCGCGGCAACCGCGAAATATCAAGATCGCTCGGTTGCGATCGCGGATGGCTATCGGCAAATCGGAAGCGATTTTCCAGCCATGGGGGAGCATTGGATCAATATCGGGCTTCTGTTCGATGGGAAGCTCGATCCGGCGCATCCGGAAGTTCTCACATACGTGGTCGTGGCGGGTATGCCGCAATTGCTCGGGGTCGCCTATGCGCTTCCCCTGTTGGAAGGCGAATCCGCTCCGGACTGGCCGGTCAGTAAGGACAAATGGCACGATCACTTTCGCACCTTGGAAGAGGAGACAGCGCTGCCCCAACATCACACCCCCGGCCACGCCGGAGACGAGCCACGTTTGACGATGCTGCATGCTTGGATCTGGCTCGCGAATCCGGCCGGCATGTTCGCGGCCGACAACTGGGCCATACCTTATTTTCGACTGGGCATTAGGCAGGCCCAAGGCGCCCCCGACACGGCAGCCAAAGCCCTTGCCCTTGTCTCAGGGGGTGCGGAATACTTCTCCGCCTCCGTTCATGCGTCGGCTCCGCTGACCTCTACCGAACGTAAGAAAGTCGACGCAGCGTTTGCACGATCACGTGTCGCGGTTGAAGCGCTGCTGCAGGGCACTTCCTTCGCTACTCCCACGCCGTCCGAACTGGAAAGCCTCTCGGCAGTCTGGACACGATTGTGGAAAGAAATCGACTCATCAGTCGGTCCCAATGCCCGTCCGTCTCTTCAACGGGTACCAATTCGCTGATCAAACCCGAAGGACAATTCTACTCCACCCAACTTCCACAGAGTGTCCTTCAAGGAATCAATGCGGGAGCGTACGTCGCGTCCTTAAGTCCTGTGTTACGCGCCACTCTTCCATAGCTGGGCGGGCCAGACTCCACCATAATGGCATCCGAGCTTTGTACGCGTCCCCGACAATTCAGGAGCTGTCCCGCCAACTCTAGGGAAGTAACAGTGCCATCAGAGATTTCCGCCGTTACTGGCAGTGCAAGCTATTTCGGTCGTAACACACGCTGCCGAAACTCTTCAAAGAAATTCAGAAGCATGGCCCTCGACTTAGCCTAGCTGAAGCAATCGAATACGTGATGGTTACTTTGTCAGTATGGGTACCGTTGTCAGAGTCGTGCCGTTTGTCCGGATGCCTATCAGGGCGATCGGGCCGGTTGGCGGAACGACGAACTGAACCATCCCGCGCCTGCCCGCTGTGACCGGATACCCCATGGCGAAATCGGGCAGCATGAAAAGATCTTGCGCACGTCCCGCAAGTTTGATGGTGGCAGTCTGGAGTAGGGTGCCCTCGTCGCTGTAAATATTCGCCATGATGTTGGCCGCCGATGCACCCGCGTTCGCCAGCGCAACGCCCGTGTTCAGCCCGCCGGTATTGTCAAAGACCAGCACGAAGCTTCCGGGAGTCCGCGTCTCCAGTGGAACCGAGGCTTCCTGCCCGTACGTATCCCAACGGAAAATTTCGAACCCACTGATGTTTCCGGTTGTCGTAAGCTGTGCCGACCCTGAGATGTTTGCCGCCGCATCCTGCGCCTGCGTAGCGACTTGCAGCATCTGTCCGGCGGCGAGGGTCTGGGTCAAAGCCGACGTCGACTGCGCTGCTCCGCTCTGCGGCAAAGACAGCGGCACGTTCTCTGGGTTCCCGCTCTGATCGAAGAAACTCAATGTAAACGAAGAGGGCGCGCCCCCCGTGTTTACCAAATAAAACGTGCTGGTAAATCCGCCGTTGTAGGTGACCTGGGAGATCGAGCCTCCCGGAGAATCCACATTCGACAGCACCGGCAGCGTGGTCAGCGCGGGGCCATTGGCGCGCACGCCCAGCACACTGATTTGACCGCCGGATGCGGTGTGGAATTGGATGGTGCCACGCAGGTCTGTTGTTTGTGCGTACCGCGCGTTGAGCATGAACTGTTGATATCCCTGCGCGGTCAGATCGATCGCGTCCGTGCCGATTGGAGCTCCCGCGTCGTTGAGGATAGTCACCTGAATGTTGGTGTTCGATGCCGTGATGTTGGCGAGCGCCACTCCGGTGGCCAGCACGCCCGTGTTGTCGAAAGGAAGATAATACGTGCTTGCGTTGCGCGTCTCGAGCGGTACCAGCGCGTTCCATTGCAATGCGGGATAACTGAAGATTTCGAACCCGCTCACGCTCCCGGTGCTCAGCAGTTGCCCGGATCCTAGCAGCGCCGTAGGCCCACTCGCCGGCCCAGGACTATCGATGACGATCCGTGCGTTCGGTTTGATGGTGCGATCGAGCGTTGCGGCCAGCTCCGGCGTGGGCGCCGGCGCCAGTTGCGGAAACGTCAGCGGCAGGAGCAGCGGGCTTCCGTTCCCATCCGTAAAATCCAGGCGCACCGTCGCCGCCGCACTGCCCAGGTTGACGGCATCCAGCTCAAAGTTCCACCCTCCCTCCGACGCCAACTGCGCCAGCGAGCCAACGGGAACCAGGCCGGGGATGGAAGCTGCCTCCTGCTCCAGAGCGACGGAAATGTTCGCAACCGTCATGTTGGCGGTGCGGTCAGCCCCTGCATCGGCCGCAACCTGATAACTAAACTTTCCATTGCCGGTACCAGAGGCCCCGTTGGTAGGCGTCACCCAGCTCGGAATGCCGGAGACTCCCCACGCACAGCCCGGGCCGATCGTGATGTTAACGTTCCCGCTTCCTCCTGAAGGGCTAAACGCCTGTGCACTGGGGCTCACGGTGGAGCCGCAGGGGATTTGAACTTGAGCCGACACGGCGCCAAGCGTCAGCATGTCACTAGCCGAACGGGCCATCCCCGAAAGCGTGAGGGCCAGCGCAAATGATTTCTGCGGGGCAAAGCTAATCTGACCTTTGACCGTTACGGTAGTGCCCGAGCCAGCCATGTGGGGGCATTTCAACACGAGGGGACCCCCTGGTGTCACAAGAGTGAAGCTGTAGGCTGCAGCTCCGGTGACGCCACAGGCAATGGAGGCGCTCACACCGGCGATGGTCGGCTGGTCACCGACCGACGCAAGGCTAAATGTGTAATTCGTGAGCGAAGGAAGCACGGGACCAAAAGCTTGTAGGGCGACTGTGGCTGTCGCAGCGAACCCAGGGTTCTTCGGATCACTGAGAACCGAGGCCGTGCCGCCCCCTCCGGCGCTTATGCCGCTACCAAAGTTGAGTGTATAGTCTACGGGCTTACTGAGCACAAGCAGTGTACCCCCGACGGAACACGGATACACATTCTTCCCATTACACGTCGGAGTTTGGGCGAAGGCCGCTATACCTTCGAGCGCCCACATCGCTATACCGGCGGCTATCGCCAGACGCAACGGTTTGCCGCCATAGAAAATACACCACACCATCGCTCACCTCCATCTTCGTGCTCCGGAGCAAGGCCAATATATACCCCAGTGCCTCTGCGTACAATCCTACAGGTATCCTGGCGGGCACCGTATTCGATCACGAAGCGGATAAGGAATGGTTGACGCGCCACTCGGAAGGTGTCACCTCAGGAGCAAGTATGCCGGCTGAGAAAAGATAAACGCGGGATATGGCCGCCTTCAGGTTCGTAATTCCAAGGCTCGCCGTCCACTGTTTCCGTCGGCGTCCATTGTCAATGTTTTGCGAGGCAGCTCCGGTTCAAATCGTCCATGAATTCCGCCGATGTCCGCCGGCTCGGCTACGGTGATGGCTACAGTCGAAACGTTCGACATCGAACAAGTGTGCTTTTGAGGCCGGGTGCGTCCAGATTTAGATGTGCCGTCGGCGTTAGCGGCCGGCGCGGCATTCGAAAGCGAACGCGGGCCGACTTTCCAGTACCTCTGATTAGGTTCGCCAACGTGCCGGGCCGTCCGGCGGAGCATCAATCAGAGTTTTTCAGGAATTGACGATACGCGCCGCTGTTGAACGTGGTCCACGGTTCAAAGCCCCTCTCGGTATATAGCTGGTACGCGAAGTCGATGTTCGCTTTGCAGTCCAGCAGGTCTCGAAGATTGACTCCTGCGCGTTTCAAGTGCACCGTGTTGATCTGGAAGTAGCCCCAATCGAGCGTGCCGTCGGAGTTGTAATGATAGGTCTCGCAGGCACCGCGCGGGTTTTCGGCACGTTGCACCGCCAACGCGATGCGGCATGCCGACCCGAATTTGTTGCAAGCGTACTGCTGGTACGCCGTCAACCTGCGTCCAAGTTGATCGGCTTGGGCCGCGCCTGCTTCCTCTGCCGAATCTCTTGGCGCAATGACCAGAGGCCACTGGAATCGGATGCGCACTGGTGATTGCAGGGTGATCGTGTATCGAGCCTGTAGCACGACTGCGGCCACCCCGATTCCTCCAGCCAAGAGGAGAAGCAGTCCCACTCGCCTCGGCAAAATTCGTTGTGACTTCGATCGACGGACGCGCGCCCGCTTCGGTAGTGTGGCTGTCAGAGACATCGGATGGCACCCGTGGATCGCCGGAACGCTTGGACGCAAATATTTTGTGAAGGCTGTTGAACTGTTCGCAAAGGAGAAGGACGTTGCTGAAGCATTCTTCGATCAGATTACTACAGCGGTTTGGAACAGACGAAGCCAACTGCTGAGCAAGCGGCCAGCCACAAGATCGCCCTTTTATTCGCAGGATGCCACAATGACCTCCATGGACCAACCCGAGGTCATCGCTGCCGGCTTTCCCGAATTCTGGCAGCCCGTTTACACCAAATATAAATTGTTTTTCGACTGTGCTGCCAAGCTCGCTCCGATCGTCAGCGACATGATCAGAGCGCCCGTGGAGGGGCACCTTCTGCAAATTGTTGGCAGAATGGTCGCCGCTGCCACGAACAGCTACGGGGCGCTCCTGACCCTCGTCCTGAACGGCTACGGCCAGGACGCGGTGAAGATCGGCCGCAGCATATACGAGATCGAGCTGAATATCCTCTGGCTGAAGAACCACCCTGAGGATTTAGGGGATTTCCTCGACTACAACATCATTCAGCAAAAGCAGCTTTACGATGAGATGACCGAGGAGCAGCAGAATGCGTTCCCGAAGGAGCGCTACGATGAGATGATAGCCAATTACAATCGTGTTCTGCCGCGATTCGTTTCCGGCCGCGATAAAACGCGCCCGCGGAATGAGTGGTGCAGGGTTTCCATCCATGAGCGTGCGAAAGAGGCCGAACAGCTTTGGAAACAACAGATGGAGGCCGATGGCCTGAAAGATAACGGCATTTCGCTCTACAAGACATTCTACCGGCACGCTTCCTCGATGCACCATATGGACATCGCCGGCGTCATAGCAAGCCTGGACCAAGAGATGAACGCCATCATGGCTCCATCATGGAAGCATCTTGACGATGCACTTGTCGCCGCAGCAAGCGTGCTCCGGTGCGTTTCGCTCTACGACGAGATGGCGGGGCTCGGCATGCAGGAACGCATACGCAGCGGCCCCAACGATGCATACGTCGCTGCCTGCAAGGCGCTTTAGTAACCGCCCGCGCAGAAGATTCGTAAACGCTTCGGCGTCAGCCGCAAAGTAGTCTGAAATGATGCCAGGCTCAAACGAAGAAATTGTATTCCCTCTGCTGAGTGCACGACGCGCAGGTCGTCGCTCGACAACGCGCCTTAACCTTGTCGTCTCAACTCGAGAGCTCGCTTGATCGCACTCTGTTGCAAGAGCAATTCACCATGGAACGTCACCTTTAGATCTGGCGTGACAGCACGGAAGTACTGAAGGTAACGGATGAATGTTTCATGAAGCGAACCAGCTGCTCCGCTGTCATGATGCAGTACCGACTCGGCATCCGATTCACCGAGCCAATCCGCCGCATTTGCCAACTCCGCGTCATCCTGCGCTCGGTCGAAAGGATCGTAGCCCTCTGGGTCAGTTTGAGTACCGAAACCGTTGGATCCGCTACATATTTCTCGTAAATGTCGAAGCAGTGTAAGAATTCGTGGGCAGGCACACCTCGTACCGTTCTAACGTCCTCGCAGAGTGCTGTCTGGGCTATTCTGAAGAGGATGTTCCGGCCCGCTGCCACCGACTACACTGCTGGGAATGGACCTACGACGTTCGAAGCGATCTTCCGGTCGGACACGCTTTTGAACCTTCGCTCGCTCCTTCAGGGCATTCCTTGGCTAGCGCCGTTCGCACGCCAATTGATACGGATCGAACTGGTAATCGACGCGAACATCGTTCAAGAGGAAATCCGATGGCTGCTAAAGAGGCGAAACCTGGCCGCACGCTCTTCTCTCCAAGAGGTGATCGATTCCGGCGTGGTTGTAGCGCTTGCGCCCCAGTTCCTGGAGTCGGAGATCGAGGAGCATATTGATCGAATTGCCCGCGAGACTGGTAGGACCACTCTAGAGGTTTGGGCGTGCTGGCTCGAGATTCGTGCCCGGATACATTTATATCAGCCTGCGAGCAACGCCATCGAAGTCTCAGCAATCGATCCTGACGATGTGCCATATAAACAGGTTTACGATGAACTTGGCGCAGACGGTGTTTATTCGCGGGATTCCCACTTGCGAAAGATGAGCCTCCCGGTAATTCAAGGATCACCAACTATCGCCCTTCGCGAGTACGCGCGTGCGACGAGCGTCTCGGTCGGAATCTCAGTAACTTCGGGGCTCGTTCTAACAATCAGCTTCGCCTCATTGCGCGGCGCTTATCTACTTGTGGAGAAGTCGCTGAAGGCCATCGGCGATTTCCCGATGTGGTTGAAGATCGTGATGGCAGGAGCGATTGCAGCCGCGATTATCCATCCAAAAAGCAGGGCCAAGATTACCGAAACGTGGCACAGGTTTCGCACCTTCGTCGAGGCAACGACACCGGGTCTCGTCAATGCAATCGAGACTATGGCGTTACAATACCTTCAACATCACGAGACCGCCACTCAAAAGCACTTAGAAATTGTGGCAGCACTCCCTCCCACACGCCGACGCCGTTCAGCACTACAGTTCGCTCGGTCGATATGTCTCATCAGCAAAGTGCCGCTATCTGCCGGAGAAATCGCGTCCATGATGCGGTCACAAGGGTACGAGACACGTTCAGCGAATCTTCCTCTGTACATTCAGCGACGAATGCGTGAGAGTGGTCAGTTCATTGAGTTCACCCCTGGACGGTGGGGCTTACCCAGTGGCCGACCAACATTTGCTTCGGGTTCCAGCCTGTGAATCTCAACGGCCTGTGGCGTGCGCGGGTCAAAGAACCACGCCGAGCCCACGCCGCGGGAATGCTCAGGGTGGCCATACGTCTTTCAGCCTTTGGCAACGAAAGAAATGTTCAGCGTAGGGCCGCTTTTGAGCCTTCCGTAGAAGTCTTGATTAACTCGCTGGTAATCTGCCAGCTCCGGCAAAAGCAGCCCGAACGGCACATTGGGTAGCCGCTTCGTTCCATTGGGAACCGGCCGTCGTCAACGCATTGGGCCGGTTACCAGGTAACTTCGGCAAGCCACCCGGTCGATACACAGTCGCCGACCTCACAAGTCAGGTTCAGCTAAGATTTCCAGACTTTACAGATCAAGAGTTCAACGAGCTAATCGGCGCCCTGGGAACATCCGGGTCATTCGTAGTTCGAACAGACAACAAGGTTTCACCAGCAACACGCCAGCAGCCAGCGATTCCTTGGGCTGGGCGAAGGTAACGAACGACGTAATGGCTTAGACCGGCGCGCGTTTGCTGAAACAATTGCGCCTACAGAGAACCTGGCGAACAACTCTCGCCCGAATGGTTGAAAAACGGCGTGGTTTGGCCGGCTGGATTAGTCGGAGATTAGGAAAACCTCGAAGGCCGGCGTATCGATTCGTCTCGGTAGAGCGGGGGGTGGCTACTGTCGAGGATCGATGTCGGACGGGCGTGCTTTCGACTGCGGTGAACAACGGGAGCACCCACCGGATGGCGCCGGAAAGAAATACGGTCCGGATTGGAGAATCGGCGACGCGTCGTCACCTCTCCGAAATCGACGGGGCATCGTTTTTGTTCATGTCAAATTTGTCCACACGTTGGACCTCATGACCCTCGACGCATGATCGAGTCCCGTTCAGGACAGCTCGGGACGGCAACCAAGGCGAAGCCGGCCGTCGTCACCCCCGTCATCGAATCCCAATTAAGCTGGATCCGCCTGAAACGCGATCAGTTTGGCGAAGGCAGCTTCTCAGCCTGTGCCGGCCCCACCGCGAAACCTGACTTCCGCGTCACTCATCGCCCTTGAACCATTCGCGCTGATGTTGCCCTTCACTTCAACTCCGTGCTTCGATACCCTCTAGGAACATTGTGGATTTGCCAGAATTGAGTTTTCACCCAAAGGCAGCAAAGCGATTTGACGAGCGTGCCCAAGAAATCCCCGGTACGGTTCAATGTCTCCGCACTATTCGAGATCCCACAGCCCAGGCGCCGGATGTGCATCCGGCTGAAACCATTCGCCCCGACGATATCCTTTCGGAAGGTAGGTTCGTATTTGAAGTCGATCCTTTAGGCGAAACCGCCGGCGTCTTTTGGGTTTCAGCGTCGATGCGGGTAGGGTGGATAGGGCCGGCCTTTCAACCGATCAAAACTTTGGTCGACTCAATGGGTCAACTGAAGCCTTTTCGGGATCTCGTATCAACGAAGTTCATTCTCGAACAGACATGCCACTGGTTGTGTGACACGCTGGAGCGGCGTAGGGCCGACAGCCTTTCCGAGTTCGTTACGCTTCGGAGCAGGGAGTGGAGTGCGCCCTTGGACTGAGACAGAGAAATCAGGGACAGTTCTACACTGAATGGAGAACTGAACCTGATGAAGAAGAGCCGAGTTTTTAGCCCGAAGTTCAAGGCGGCGGCCGTCCGGCGGATGCAAGCTGGGGAGAGTCCGTCGGCCCTGTC
>DATGZN010000097.1:0-108107 GCA_035297145.1 Bryobacteraceae bacterium | reverse complement strand
CGAACACCTCGTTCTCGATTCGAAACAGTTGTGGTTCCCCATAGGAACTTGACTCGCGTAATCTCGTCGCCGTAAGCTAAGAATTCTTAGTATGGGACGTAAGGCGCAAAAGAACGATTCGTTGCCGGGTTCACTGGACATGTTAATTCTGCGGACGCTGTCGCTGGGCGACCTCCATGGATACGGGATAGTCCAGTTCATTCAACATTCGTCCTACAATGAGCTCCTCGTCGAGGAGGGCTCGCTGTACCCCGCTCTTCAGCGGCTGGAGCTAAACGGCTGGATCGAGGGTGTCTGGGGCGTGACGTCGAACAATCGGCGGGCCAGGATCTACAAGATCACTGCGGCCGGCCGCAAACAGCTGGCGGTTGAAACTCGGAAGTACGCGAAACTCACGCTGGCGATCGCCCGTGTGATGGGAGCGGAGTGACGGACATGTCGATACGACGGCTGAGGTATTGGATGGAGAGCGCCAGGCGTAGCGAGGCGCTGCGCGAGGAGATGGAACTCCACCTTGCGGAGACGGCTGCGGAACTGCAAGCAGAAGGTATGACGCCGGAGTGCGCCAGGGCTGAAGCGCGCCGGCGATTTGGGAATGTCGGCCTGAAGCACGAAGAGTCGGAGGAGATTTGGATGATACGGTTTTGGTCGGAACTTGGCCAGGATGTCCGCTATGGCTGTCGCACCATGACCGCCAACAAGGCGTTCAGCGCCCTGGCGGTCTTGTTGCTGGCGCTCGGCATCGGGGCCAATACTGCGGTCTACAGCTTCATGGAGTCGATTCTATTGCGCTCGCTGCCGGTGGACGATCCAGAGTCGCTGGTGGTCTTGAATTGGCATAGCCGGCCGCCCCAGAACGCCAACAAGGAATGGGTCCACGTCATGCACGCGGTACAGGGCATGGCGTGGCCGGGCGAGAAAGGCGCCATGGTCAGCGGCATGTTCCCATACGGCGCGTTCGAGACGCTTCGGGAGGAGAATCCCGTCTTTTCCACGCTCTTCGGATACTTCAACGGACTACACCATAACCTGGCCGTCCGCGGGCAGGCCATGAGCGCCAACACGGAGTACGTCACCGGCGAGTATTTTCGCGGCCTGGCAGTGTCGCCGGCCGCGGGACGTCTGATCGAGTCCGAAGACGACCGTCCAGGCGCAGCGCCGGCCGCGGTCATCAGCTTTGCGACCAGCCAGCAGCGCTTTGGGGGACCGTCGAGTGCGATCGGACAACCGGTTCTCGTCGATAATGTGCCCTTCACGGTGATCGGCGTCGCGCCGCCGGAATTCTTCGGAGTCGACCCTGCGGTGGCGCCGGACCTCTACCTTCCGTTGCACACGAATGTGCTCGTGGACGGTGTCCGAGCGGCTCGTATGTATGGCGACGGAAACTTCTACTGGATCGAAATGATGGGCCGCCTGCGTCCCGGTGTCACCATGGCCCAGGCGCAGACAGCGCTGGCTCCTCGTTTCCATCAATGGGTTGCCGCCACCGCAACGACCGACGGTGAGCGCGCCAAACTGCCCGCGCTGATGCTGAATCCCGGCGCCGCCGGTCTGGGCAGTTTGCGCCGCCAGTATTCCAAGCCTCTGTACGTGCTCCTGACGATGGTGGGATTGATACTGGCGATCGCGTGCGCGAACATCGCCACTCTGCTGCTGGCAAGGGCCGCCGCGCGACGCCGCGAAATGGCTGTCCGGCTCAGCCTGGGAGCGGGACGATTCCGCGTCGTGCGGCAGTTGCTTACCGAGAGTGTGATGCTGGCGTCGCTCGGCGGAGCATTCGGGGTCTTGTTTGCCATCTGGGGCGTGCGATCGCTGACGCTTCTGCTCTCCCACGGGCAGGAGAACTTTACGCTGCACGCGGAATTGAACTGGAACGTGCTGGGCGTGACGGCGGCGCTCTCTGTGGTTTGCGGCCTGTTATTTGGCCTCGCTCCAGCGATTCAGTCGACGCGTCCGGACGTCATGCCCGCGCTAAAGAATGGACCCGGGGGTGGACCGCGCCGCCGCGCGCAGCACGTGCTGGTGGTCGCCCAAATCGCGCTCTCTTTTCTCATCCTGGTCGCCGCGGGTCTGTTTGTCCGGACACTCAACAAGCTGCACTCCGTCCAACTGGGATACGCCCGCGAGAACATCCTTCTGTTCTCGCTGAATGCGCGCCAGGCCGGGCATCGCGACCCGGAGATCGCCACTTTTTACGCGGACCTGCGCAAGCGCTTCGAATCGATCCCCGGCGTGAGCAGCGCGACGCTTTCGCAATCCTCGATCATCAACGCCGGCCGCGCCGGGCAGGCAATCAGGGGGACAATGAAGATCGGCGCTGTTACCATCGAAGGCGCGCGCGTCCTGGCCGCCGGACCGCGTTTCCTCACGACGATGCAGATTCCGATCCTGGCCGGGCGGGAGATTGACGACCGCGACCAACCGGGCTCCAGGCCGGTTGCAGTGATCAGCGAGCGGCTGGTGCGAACTTACTTCGGGAACGAGAATCCGGTGGGCCGGCGCATCACGCTCCCGGACGAGAAGCGCGATCTCGAAATCGTCGGCGTATCGGCTAACCTGCGGTACGGTGGTCTGAAAAATGAAGAGGAGAGTTCAATGACCGTGTTCGTAGCGGTCAGCCAGTTTTCTCCGGACCGAATGACCTACGCGCTGCGCACTGCGGGTGATCCGCTGAGGTTTGTTCAGAGTGTGCATGAGATCGTGCGGGAGGCAGATTCCCGCATACCGGTAACCAACGTGATCACGCAGGCTGCGGAAATCGATCGGACGATCAGCCACGAAGTCATGTTCGCGAAATTGTGTACGGGTTTCGCGGTTCTCGCTCTCCTGATCGCGTGCGTGGGACTCTACGGAACGATGTCGTACAACGTCGCGCGGCAAATCGGCGAGATCGGAATCCGTATGGCGCTGGGCGCGCAACGCGGCGCCGTGGTTTGGATGGTTCTGCGCCGCGCTCTAATACTGGCCGCGGTGGGACTCGCGATCAGCGTGCCTGCCGCGCTGATCGGGGCCCGGCTTGTCAAATCGTTTCTGTTCGAGACCCAGCCCAATGATCCGGGAACCCTGGCGCTGGCCGGTGTCGTCCTCCTAAGCGCCGCGATTCTCGCTGGCTATGTGCCGGCAAGGCGAGCGTCCCGAATTGATCCGCTGGCGGCTCTGCGGCACGATTAGCCCTCTCCCGAGTTGGAGAAGCGTATACCAACATGTAGAAGCTGCACGCGCTGGTCGAGGCCGGAGCAGTTCCGCGCATGCAATTGCAGAAGGCGGAAGACGAACAGACGAACTGCCGACGCCCCGGACGCCGCGCTGATCCGTCGCCCTCCGTACGGCCAGGACTGACGGTCGACCTCTCCGACGGATATGCGGGCCGCTTCCTCAGTTGAGTAGACTGACTCTGAAGGGGGCTCTATGCATCGTGTAGCCGGCCTGGTTTTGGGGTTCGCCCTGGTGGTATTCGCCGCCGATGTCAATGAGGATTTGCTCAGCGCCGCGCGCAAAGGGGACCTTGCGGCGGTGAAAGCGCTGTGCGAGAAGGGCGCGGCGATTGAGACGAAGACGCCCTATGGGCAAACGCCGCTCTATCTGGCGGCCATGAACGGGCACGCCGATGTCGTCCAGTTTCTGGTGGACAAGGGCGCGCGGACTGATATCAAGGACACGTTTTACAAAGAATCGCTGCTCAGTTTCGTCCTCGATCGGAAGCATTATGACGTGGCGAAGACGCTCATCACCAAGGGCACCGGCAGCCCTGATGACGAACTGGAGGAAGTGGCTGCCTCAGAGAACATGGAGCTGCTCGGAGCGCTTCTGGCGAAGGGAAAATTGAGCCAGCCGGCGCTGGACAAGACCTACGAGACAGCGCTCGATCAAAAACACACAAGCATCGCCGATTTGCTGAAGAAGGCGGGTGCGCATGAGCCTACGCCTCCGCTCGTAGTGGACCCGACGCGGCTCGAGTCGTACGCCGGCACTTACAGGACGGAGGAGCTCCCATTCGACGTCAAGGTGTTCATCAAGGAGGGCAAGCTGTATCTGCAACCCACGGGGCAACCGGAAATTGCGCCCAAAGCCAAAAGTCCGGCGATTTTCGAATACGCGCAGTTTCAATTGCAGGTCGAGTTCGATCCAACGGGCGGCTTCACGCTGAGGCAAGGCGGCAGGGAATTCAAGTTCAAGAAGGCGGTCGCACAATGAGGAAAGCGATGATTCTGACAATCGGTCTATCGATGGTCATCTGCGCCGCATTCGCGGGCGATTGGCCGCAGTTTCGCGGGCCTGGCGGCTCGGGCTTGGGCGACGGCGCCAAACCACCCGTTCATTGGGACGCAGCCAAAGGAACCAACATTGTATGGACGGCCGAGATTCCCGGGTTGGCCGATTCCTCGCCCATCGTGTGGGGCGACCGCGTCTACGTCACCACGGCAATCTCCGGAGACCCCAAGCAGATGTTTCGCACCGGACTCTATGGCGACACGGACTCTGTAAACGACAGTTCGCCGCACAAATGGAAAGTGCTGGCACTGGATAAGAAAACCGGCAAGGTCTTGTGGGAGCAGACAGCGCACGAAGGCGTACCCAAGACCAAGCGGCACCCGAAGTCGTCTCAGGCTTCGCCCTCGCCGGCTACTGACGGAAACGTGGTGCTGGCCTATTTCGGTTCCGAAGGGCTATACGCCTATTCCACGGATGGCAAGCTTCTCTGGAAAAAAGATCTGGGCTTACAGAATGCAGGATGGTTTTTCGATCCGGATTCGGAATGGGGAGCGGCCAGCTCGCCCGTAATCTACGAGCACATGGTGATTGTGCAGTGCGACCGGCAGAAAGACTCGTTCATTGCCGCGTTCGATTTGAAAGACGGCAAGGAGTTGTGGCGCACCGCGCGGGCGGAAATTCCGTCGTGGGGCACACCGACAATAGTCAAAGCGCAAGACCATACCGAGGTGGCCACCAACGGCAGCAAAGCGATTCGCGGTTATGACGCCGCCTCCGGAAAACAACTTTGGACGTTGGGCCCGAATTCGGAGGTCACCTGCACCACGCCGGTAACTGCGCACGGCCTGATCTTCGTGACGGCCGGCTATCCGCCCGTGCAGCCGATCTATGCAATCAAGGTGGGATCGAGCGGAGATCTTACCCTCAAGGAGGGCAAGGAGTCGAGCGATGCGATTGTCTGGAGCAAACAGCGCGGCGGCGTTTATCTGCCTTCGCCGATTGTGTATGGCGACCATCTCTACACCGTCAACAACAACGGAGTGTTATCGGCGTACGAAGCCAAGACCGGAACGCGCGTGTATCAACAACGCGTGGGAGAAGGCGGCTCGTTTGTGGCGTCGCCCATCGCGGCGGCGGGCAAGCTGTATATCACGAGCGAGGATGGCGATGTGTACGTCGTGAAAGCCGGCCCTCAATACGAATTGCTCGCGAAGAACACGATCGGTGAACCCGCACTCGCAACCCCGGCATTGGCGGGCGATCTGCTGATCGTGCGCGGCGCTCGGCATTTGTACGCGATCGCCGAACCTGGGCAGTAGGCCCTGAAGGAACTGGCGACTTCCTTCCGGCGTCAAAACATCAGGATCCGCCCGATGGTCACTGCAGCGCCACGCTGTTGAAATTTAAACACTCTCACGTATACTGACTACCAATATGACACGGCATTGCCTATCATTTCTGCTAGGTCCAGCGGCATTCACCTTTCTTGCCTTGCGCCTCGCGGCAGAGACTGCCACTGAGCAGTGGGTGCACGCACAGGTCGCAGCTGGCAAGAGCGCCGATCTCGCGAAGCGCTCCCCGAATGACCGTGCGGGGCGCGTGCTAAGCGCTGCCTTTCTGGCTAAAATGCTTGGGGCGCAGTCCGGGCTATCCGACAGCGCCGGGATTTCGATCTATCACGGAGTTGTGGCTGGGGCGCTAAATCTGGAGCGTCTGGATGCGGCGTACGACGTCGAATTAAACGGCTTCGAGTTCGAAGGCCCTGTCGATCTTGCCGGTGCCCATTTTCACAGAAGCCTATACGTCACCCAATCCGTTTTTGGGAAGAGTTTGGACGGATACCGGTTGGTGGTGGATGGGGATCTCGCGATTGGAGGTCCCCCTTTGAACACAGCTGGCGTTGACGCAAAGTTCGGTTCGAATGTGAGTGTGAGGTTTGCAACGGTCGGAGGCCAACTCGCGGCTCAGCGGGCCCACTTCCAAGGCCCCGCAGACTTCTCTGGTATCGAGGTGCACGGTCGCGGTGTGTTTGAGAAGTCCGATTTCGCGGACAGCGCGAGTTTTACGCTCGCCTCGTTCGGGGGCGAAGCGAACTTTAAGGAAGCGAACTTCACGAGAGCGGATCGCGTCGCGGTTTTCAACAGTATGAAGGTCGGATATCTAGCAGCGTTCGACCTTAGCCAGTTCGCCGGTGACGCGGACTTTAGCCATACGCGCATCGCCTCCAACTTTCAGGCGACGGGGATGAAGCTCACCGGTGCAGGCCACACGGCGAGATTCTCTTATATGAGGGTGGAGAAGTTCGCGCTCGAGAACGCCGACTTTTCGCAAGGATCCGTCCAGATGGTCGGACTGGCGGCCACAGACTTGGACCTGAAAGATGTCAAGTGGCCAACAAATCGCGACCGATTCGTGTGCGAGGATGTCACCTACGGAAGAATTAGCGTCATCGTGAACAATGTCTCCGCTTTGCTGAAATGGCCAGCATCTTCAGCGTACTCTTCCTCCACTTACGCGGCTCTCGCAAGCTATCTCGAAGACCGCGGCAGCCCGGAGGACGCGTCCGCCGTCCGGGTCGATCGCCAATGGCGCGAAGCGGAGACGTTAAACCCTTTCCACTGGATCTGGAATAGGTTAGAGTTCTTAGCTTGTGGCTATGGCCAAAGGCCATGGTACGCGTTTGTCTGGATTGGCATATTTGTGGCGTTCGGTTGGTGGCTGTTCCGCGACAAAATCGGGATGCAGTTGATTGACCAGAAACAGGCGGATCCCGGGTATGACGCATTCTGGTACAGCCTCGGTCTTTTCTTGCCCGTGGTGGATATCGGGCTGATCAAAGCCTGGCGGCCGAACCCGGACCGGCGTTTCGCCCACAGCTACGCACAGATCCACGTGCTCCTCGGGTGGGTGTTCGTTCCCATCGCTGTAGCTTCGATCACCGGCATTCTTAAGTGAGCTGTGGGAGGTCAAAGACTGATCAGACTGTTTCTGGCCCCAGGACCGATGAACGTGGATAGAGAATTTGTCCTGTGACGCCGTTAATCTTAGTTAAGAATACGTCTTGTGGGCCGGAAAGAGAAGAGCGATATGCGCCGGTGGTGATCGGAAAGTCCGGTGAAGCGGTCGTTCCCGTGAGTAAACGCCGCCGGACTGATCGAGCGCGATGGAGTATCCAGCGTCGTTGCCCGAAGTTCCGCCAAACAGCATCGAGAGAAGCAGCTTTCCGTTTGGATCGAGCTTGATGAGAAATGCGCCGCCGCTAGGTGTTCCGATAATGCCAGGAAATCCCGCGGCGTGTGAGGACCCCTGTCACGTACGCATTGCCGGCGGAATCCACAGCCACGCCACCGATGGAGCCTTGCAGGCCTCCAATAGGCGTTGCATAGACCAGCTTCGTTCCCGTCGGATCGATCTTGGCCACGAAAGGAACGGCCCAGCCGCCGAGCGTGTTATTCGGAGGGTAAGGGGCCGGCTCAATGGCGTTCACCAGCGGAAACTCACCATAGGTCGTTCCGGCGGCGTATGTGTTGCCCAACGCGTCGACTGCGATGGCGGTGGCGGTGTCGGGCGACCAGGCACCGTTGAAACTTTGACAGCTATCAGAAACGCAAACACCTCCGAACGTGGCAGCGAATTGCAAGTGCTGGGCGGTCAAGATAGGAGTCGATAAGAGTGCGAGCAACAACCAGTGGTGAATTTGAGATGTCCGCATGCTGGTTTATAGAGCACGTCGGCATCCATGTCGCTTCATTGCAACGGTTAGGCAGATAACTTCGCTTGTAGATACAAATGACACATCGCCGCTAAACTACCTGCTCCATCAGCGAAATCAAGTACTCCTGATCGAACGGTCCGGAGCGATAGGTGCGGGCATCGAAGAAACGCCAGAGGTTGCGCTTCTTCTCCAAGCAGTAGAAAATGAACTGCTCTTCGATCACTGCACGATCCAAAAACTCCTGATTGAAGCATCGGATGGAGCCTTCTAAGATGTGCGGCACCCGAAAGTTCTCGGTGGAGATGGTTTGCGGTGTCGACGCGAACTCGATTTGGAGAATCCGGCCACGCACATTAATCTGCAGGAGGTTGACTCCGATATCTTGAAAGGCTTCGGGGGCGTATTCGGGCGGGTCGAACTGCAGCTGGATGTGGGAGAGCTGACGGTTCAGATCTGCGACAAAGACGCCACAGATGGCGTGCAGTGCTACAGCCGCCTGTCGGCGGAGCGTGGCGATGGTGAGCGTTTTTTGGATCAGCGCGCTGTCCTTCTCTTCAAGCGCGTCGATGGCTTCGGCCAGCTTCTTCAGTCGATCTTTTTGCAAACCTGGAGGGCTCCCCATGCGCCGGGCTGCCTGTGAGCATCCGGCGTTTCTTTAGGGTAAGCCGTCTGCGGCCGGAAAGCGAGTGCCGCCGGAAACTGCGGTGCTGTCGTGCGAGCAGTGGTCGTTCCATTCCTCGTCCTTGAGCAAATCGAGCAGGGTGATGTGCAGGTGGTGCAACAAGACGTCGCCGATCTGCGGCGACAGAACCCGCACACCCTTCAGCACGTTGTGCAGGTGGGGCTGCGAAATGCCAGTCCGGCGGGCGAGCCCTCTTTCCGTCAATTCCCCGCGCTGCACGCGATCCTGCACGTGTGCGATGAGCCGAAGCTGCAGCAATTCAAAATACATAAGTTGCAACGGGGAACTGATTTCGCCCTGAAATAGAGGGCGACCGAAATAGATAGTAGCAGAAATTGAGCAGAAATTAAATAAGAATCGTTCCGCCCGCTCCTTACGCCATATTCAATTATAAAAAATAGACTTAACGTAATATCTGCGAGAAATCACAGAAAGCAATTCCAAAATATTCATGAGAAAAATCTTGACGTAGTCGCGATTCGCCTTACATTGGACAACAGCATTTTCGTTGGCATGCCCCGCGGCGCCAATACGGGGCATCCCGGAAGGACATTCTTTGCATATGGATTGGGACAGATCAGAGACTCTCGCGCTTGCGAAAACTTCTTGCACGCACTGCCATGGAGATGGAGTGCGACCTGGGAGAGGTGGGAAACCCAGCCCCTGCAACTGCGTGTTGCGGGCGATCTTTCGCGCTTGCTACGCCCGGTTCCGTTACTGCGCGACCAAGGAAAAGTACATGAGCAAAGTGACACTCACGCTGTGTGCGGGCAAAGACCGCAAGCTGACGTGGGTGAGGAAGGACGAAGACTATGTGGCGGACTTTTGCCTGGTCAGCCGCAGGACCCTGGATGAGTTTGAATACAAGGTGTTTCGCTTTCACTTCCTGCTGGGCGCCGATTGGCGTCTCTGCTGCCGGCAGATGAGGATCGATCGCGGGACATTCTTTCACGCGGTTTACCGGATCCAGCAGAAGCTGGGCCGCATATTCCGGGAGCTAACGCCGTACAGCCTTTACCCCTTGGATGAATACTTCGGCGGAACGGTGCGCAAAGGTCCGTCTCCCCAGGCGCCGAGCGTCACCGAAATACCGAAGCCGTACGTCGCGCCGCCACTCCTCAGGACGGCGTGACATCCTGCCGCAACCTTCAGCTCCCACTCCGATGGTCACCGACCGGCCGGACGGGTGGGAGCTGCGGGGCGGCACCGGTACCCGATGTGGGGGCCTCGCTCGCCTAGAATAGGGGAATGCTTTCTGGCCGCAGAACCCTTCCGGCAATTTGTGTGGCACTCGTTTTCGCACAGCTTTCTCCCGCCGCGTGGGTCAATCTGGTGAATGGAAAAAACATCGACGGATGGGAGATCGTGGGTGAAGGATTCTGGAACGTAATGAGTGATGGAACCTTGGTGGGGCAGCGCGACCCGGCCAAGTCTACTGAGCGCCAGTGTTGGCTGTACACCAAAAAAGAATTCGGCGAGTATGATCTACACGTCGAGTACTGGCTGCGCTGGGGTGGCAACAGCGGCGTTTCCATTCGCGACACTTCGCGGGCGCAATACGCGCAAGGGGCGAAATGGGATCCAAAGCGCACCCCTTCGCATATCGGATACGAGATTCAGATTGCCAACGACGGCGACGAATATGCGACCGGCAGCGTGTACCTGTTCGCTAAGGCCAAGACCGGCGTGCAGCGCGATTTCGATTGGAACTCGCTCGACATCGAGTCGCGCAACGATCATATCCGCGTCAAGCTGAACGGCCAGATGGTGGCGGAATCGCCCGGCGATCCCAAGCGTTCCAGGACCGGTCCGATCGGATTGCAACTGCACGATCACAAGGCAGTGGCGATGTACCGGAACATACGGATCCAGGAGGTATCGCACAAGTAGGCGCTGCGTTAGCCTGTTGTTATGGAGTGGAAACTCGGTGCCGCCATCGTAGTGACCGCTGGTATCTTCGCAATTGCGTTTGGGCAGGTCAGCGATAACCGACAGCATCTGAAGCCCGTCATCCTGAACGTGACCGCCACCGATCACGCCGGCCACCCCGTGACGGACCTTAAACCCGGCGATCTCCGAGTTTTGGATGACGGCTCAGGGCAGCAGGTTACGTCGCTGCGGCTGAATCCAGCCAATCCCTCCCCGGCGCTCGTGATCCTGTTTGATCTGTTGGACCTGAATTTCCAACAGGCCGGATATGAGGCCGGGCAACTTCGGAAATCACTGGCTGCTATGACGACTTCCGAGCCGCTCTACCTCTATGTATTGGTCGGGAACGGCACCTTGTATCCGGTGCATGCGGTACCGGCAAGCGATGCACCGCGCCTGGCGGGGAACGCCGAGTGGATCGAGAATGCTGGTCCTTCACTCAAGCAAGCGCTAGAAAAAGTCAGCCGGGCGCGATCTGTGGAGTTTATCTCCCATCCGGACCAGCGTTTCAAGGCGACGTATTCCGTCCTCGATTCCGTGCGGCAGGAGCTGTCGCGAATCCATGGCCGGAAGCAACTGCTCTGGATCACGGATGGGATTCCGAGCAGCATCCGCTTCTTCGAAGGGTGGGTGGATTTAGCACCGCGCCTGCGGCAGCTCGGGGCGCAATTCAATCGCGACGAGATTGCGATTTACACACTAGATCCGAGTTTGGCACTCGGCACCCTGAACCGCGATGGGCTGGAAGTCTTATCGGCGGCAACGGGCGGGCGCGCGCTGATCACCAGCGATCTCAAAATGGCGATCACGCGGGCGCGGATGGACGCATCTGCCAGCTACGAACTGGAGTACGGCCCGCTCGTCGCCGAGAATGCGGAAGGTAGGTTCCATTCTGTACGGATTAGCTGCAATCGCAAGGACGTGCGGATTGTCTACGAGGGAGCTTATCTGGCCGAGGCGGAACCTGTGAAGGCGGCAGCGGTGGCAACGGCACTTGAGCCCGCACCTGTTATGCGCGCGATACCGCCAGAACCCGTGCACACCTTCGTGGGACTTGTGCGCACTGTGGATAGCCAGAGCATGGTCTTGGAACTCGATGACACACGTTCATTCTGGTTGATTTCAAAGGAAAGCAGAGGATTGATCCGCATCCGGGAGACCGCATCAGTGTACGGGGTGGCGGATATGACGGTCACGGCCTAGTGGCCGACTCCATAAGCTTAATGCAAGCCGCAACCGTGGAAACTGCATCGCCCGTGCCGCCCCAGCCTGTGAACTCGCAGGTTGAAGCCGATCCGTTTCTCAAACGAGCGCGAGAAGCTGAGGCCAAGGTGGATCGCGCACTTCCCAACTTCCTCTGCAGGGAGGTGGTGAAGCGGTACTCCACCTCGACCGAGCAGAAAGCCTGGGAGTTGCTGGATACACTCTCGGCCGAAGTTCTCTACAGCAGCAAAACAGGAGAAACCTATCGCGACATCCGGGTGAACGGCAAGCCAACTCAAAAGTCGTGGCCGGAACTGGGCGGCGACATCTCCAAAGGAGAGTTCGGCAGCCTGCTCCATAGTCTTCTCGCGAATCAGGGTGCACAGTTCCAGTTCGTTAAGGAAGACAGCGTGAATGGCGTGGCTGCCCGCGAGTATAGCTTTCGCATCAATCGCGCGCAATCTGACTGGAAGATACTCTCCGATTATCAATACATCATTCCGCAGTACCGCGGTCGGGTCTGGTTCGATCGAGATGGGAATCACGTTTTGCGAATCGAAAGGACGGCGGAAGGGATTCCGGCCGCCTTCCCGCTGAACAGCGTGGAAGCCGAGGTAGATTTCGGCGAGATTCGCTTGGGATCGTCGCAGACCTACTCGCGACCGGCACAAGCCGAGACACGTGTTTGCATTCGTGACCGGCATGAATGCAGCCGCAAGACCCTCGAGTTTCGCGACTACAAGCAGTTTACCGGGGACTCAAAAATCACCTTCTGAGGAAACGGGCCGGCAGCACGCTGACTGATGACGATCCGGCTCCGGGAAAGGACCGGTCAAAGGTGACAACCGTCAGCCCCGAAGACTCCGCAAATGCCGCTAGATAGGCGTCGGCCCATACCTTTGGCGATGCGTGGGGCTTCAGACTGAGTTGGTGAAATAGGACTTCGAAAGTCGGAGACTCCGGCTCCCAATGGAACTCGATACGGCTGTCTTCATACCATTTGCGGTACACTTGCCAGGCGCCGCGCTGGCTCATCACTTCGGCGCCCATGACTTGAGGAGTCGTGAGAAGCCGCAGCAAACCTAGCTGGGTAAAGCGGCAGAAGAACAGGCTGCATTCCGGGAGAGACTGAAACCAGTCTGACGCGATTCCGTGATGGGTGTGGACACTGTGTGAAAGGGCAAGCCACACGTTCACGTCAGGGAAAAGGGATGATTTCATAGATCTGCTGATTGGTCAGTTGCAGGGTTCCGGGCCTCCTGGATCGCACGATGGGAAGTCGAATGCGCTTCGTCGGGCGTGATCCGGTTTCGAGTTCCCTTTCCACACCGTGAAGAATCAGGTCTTTCACGGAAAGACCTTGGGCGGCCGCTTTCGACTTTAGTTTGCGGTAGGTCGGGTCGGGAATATCGACGGTTGTCCGCATGGATCACTCTACCATATTTATGGCTGGGACGTTGCAGGTGCCCTGTGATACAATCCTGGGCCATCATGAGACTCAGAGTGTTTGCGCTGGCGGCCCTGGTAGCGAGTCTGTGCCTCGCGCAAAAACCGGGCGGTCCGGTGGAGGAGCCGTCGTGGGCCCCCAAGCCGGTGGAGCTGACGAAATACGTCCCGCCGCACAAGCCAATCACACGGCTGGTGGAGTTGAAGAAGAAACATGCGGGGGAAGCGAACTGGCGCGAAGTGATTGTCGACGACAGCACGCTGCACGGCGAATATATCCAGTCAGCGCCGGGAACAACGGTGTCCCGCCGTTTTCATCCCGATACGCGCGAATTCTGGGCAGTGGTGGAAGGCCAGTTGCGCTTCACGATCGAAGGCCAGGAGCCGTTCGTGGCCAAGCACGGGTCGCTGGTGCAGGTTCCGATGCAAACCATCTACTCGATCGAGACGATCGGCAACGTGCCCGCGCTGCGCTACGAGGTCAATGTCCCGAACGCTCACACGCTCTATCCGATCGACGTGAAACCGCCGGAACTGCCGGGCGTCACATGGATCGAGGCCAAGCTCAACCGCAAACCGGGCGCGTATGGCCCCCTCAACCTGCCGCACGTGAACTTGTTTGAGCTGACCAAAGATCCGAAAGTGCGCGAGCGTGCCTTTGTGACCGACGCCCGCCTGTTCGCCAACATTATTTATGGCTACGAGAGCGAGCTGCCGCCCCTCGATCCCAAAAATCCCGGCCACTACCACCCGGAGTCTTCGGAATCATGGCTCATCATGCTGGGACAGATTCGCTACCCGATCGAGGGCCAGGGCGTGATCATTGCCGACGAAGGCGACATTGTCTACGTTCCGCCGTTCACTTTCCACGCTCCGCGGTATCACGGGAAGGGCCCGTCGTGCCGCCTTGCGATGAACGGCTATCCGAATATCGCGCACGTGCGCCACGCCAAGCTGCCGGACTAGCCGACGCGTGGACAACCTCACACATTCCCTGACTGGCATCATGCTGGCGCGTGCGGGCCTGGATCGCTATACGCCGCGCGCGGCGTGGATTCTACTGCTGGCCGCGAACGCGCCCGACATCGACGTCGTGAGTGCGTTTGGCGGTTCGCTGAACTATCTGCACTATCACCGCCACTTGACGCATTCGCTGATCGCGCTACCTGTGCTATCGCTGCTTTGTGTGCTCGCTGTGCGCCTGGTCTCCCGAAAACCGCTGAATTGGGTGGGGGCTTACTGCATCGCGCTGATCGGCGTAGCGAGCCACCTGCTGCTGGATCTCACTAACGTTTACGGCGTGCGGCTGCTGCTGCCGTTTTCCGCGACATGGCTGCGTCTGGATATCACCGGCGTGATTGATTTCTGGATCTGGGGAGCGCTGCTGGTGTCTCTGTTTGCTCCGATGCTTTCGCGCCTGGTGAATTCGGAGATCGGCGCCAGCGGACCGGCAGGTGGTGGAGCACGGCGCGGATTCGCCATCTTCGCAATCAGCTTTGTAGTGCTTTATGACGGCACGCGATATGTGGCGCACGCGCGAGCCATCGAAACGCTGGAGTCACGCGTTTATTCCGGCGCCGCTCCGCGCCGTGTGGCCGCGTTCCCAACGGCAAACGTCCTGAACTGGCGTGGATTGGTTGAGACCGGAGACGCGTTCAGCTTTGAGGATGTCAACCTGCTCGGTGAATTCGATCCCACCGGCCGACCGTTTTACAAGCCCGAGCCATCGCCGGCGCTGGAGGCCGCGCAGCGGAATCCGGTTTTTCAGCAGTACCTGCAATTCGCGCAGTTTCCGTACTGGCAACTGACACCCGCCGATGATCCCGAAGGCGCAACGCGCGTGGAAGCGATGGATTTGCGATTCGGGGATCCGCAATCGGGCGGCTTTGTTTGCACCGCCATCGTGGACGCGCATCAACGCGTAGTGCGCGCGTGGTTCCAGTTTGGAAGCGCACGACCGAGGTGAGGCAACTTGGCATTAGTATCGTAATACGATACAATACAAATAAGTGCCTATAATAGAATCAATTACAGAATCTGATTACGCGGCTCTGGCGGAATTTCGCTACCAGATCCGGAGGTTTCTCCACTTTAGCGAACAGGCGGCGCGAGCCGCCGGCATCGAGCCGCAACAACATCAGCTCCTTCTCGCGATCAAGGGCACCGTCGATTCTCAGGAGGAACCGACCATCGGAATTCTGGCCGAACGGCTGCAACTTCAGCATCACAGCACAGGCGAACTGGTGGATCGGCTGGCGGAGCGTGGTCTGGTCTCCCGTTCACGTGCCCCCGCGGACCGGCGGCAGGTGCTGATCCATTTGACGGCGCGCGGAGAAGCCGAGTTGGAAAAGCTCACGGCGTGCCACCTTGCGGAATTGCGCACGAACGGGCCCGCGTTGGTTTCGGCGCTTGAAGCCGCTATCCGGAGGAACGATGGCACATACTAAAGCGCAACGTGTTTCGAGCAAGCTGGGCGATTTCACGGTTACATCGCGAACGATTCCCATCGCACTGTTGGCGGTAATCATCGGGGCGGTGAGTGCGTATGTTGCGCTGGGATTGCTCAAGCTCATCGGCTTGTTTACGAACCTGTTCTTTTTTGGGCGATGGTCCACCGCGTTGGTGTCGCCGGCTGGAAATCACTTGGGATGGCTGGCGATTCTAGTGCCCGTGGCGGGAGCGATCCTGATCGGCTTCATGGCGCGGTACGGCTCGGAGCGCATCCGCGGGCACGGGATTCCGGAGGCCATCGAATCGATTCTGATCAACGGCAGCAGGGTGGAACCGCGGCTGGCGATTTTGAAGCCACTGTCTTCGGCCATCTCGATCGGCTCGGGCGGACCGTTCGGAGCGGAAGGGCCGATCATCATGACCGGCGGTGCGTTCGGCTCGATGATCGCGCAGTTCTTTCATCTGACGGCGGCCGAGCGCAAGACGCTGCTGGTAGCGGGCGCGGCAGGCGGGATGTCGGCAACATTCGCTTCACCATTGGCGGCAGTGCTTCTGGCTGTAGAGCTGCTGCTATTCGAATGGAAACCGCGGAGTCTGGTGCCGGTGGCGCTGGCCAGTGCGACGGCGGGCGCAGTGCGTCGCTACATCATCGGCCTTGGACCTTTGTTTCCGACGCCGCAGCATAGCGTGTTCATCGGTCCCGAGGGACTCGCGGGGTGTGTGCTCTGCGGTGTGCTGGCGGGCGGGCTCTCGGCGTTGCTGACGCTGGCGGTCTACGCCGCGGAGGACCTGTTCCAGCATCACGTCCGCATTCACTGGATGTGGTGGCCTGCAATCGGCGGCCTCGCCGTGGGTCTTGGCGGTATCGTATTTCCGCAGGCTCTCGGAGTTGGGTATGACACGATCGGCGCTTTGCTGCAGGGAAGCGTGCCGTATCACATCATTTGGGGCATCCTGCTGGTCAAGTCGTTCATCTGGGCCTTTTCATTGGGGTCGGGAACTTCCGGCGGTGTGCTGGCGCCGCTCCTGATGATGGGCGGAGCGCTGGGAGGCCTCGAGGCGATGATCCTTCCCAACGAAGGCGCGGGTTTCTGGCCGCTCATCAGCATGGGCGCCATCCTCGGCGGCACAATGCGTTCTCCCTTTACGGGCATCGTTTTCGCGATCGAGTTGACCCACGACATGAATGTCGTCCTGCCGCTACTGGTCGCTTCGGTGATCGCGCACTTTTTCACATCGCTGACGCTGAAACGTTCCATCCTGACGGAGAAAGTCGCGCGGCGCGGGTATCATCTGAGCCGGGAGTACTCCGTGGATCCGCTGGAGATCCTCTTCGTCAAGGACGTGATGCGCACCAACATCGCGGTGCTTCAGCCGGACCTGTCGCGCAAGGATCTGCCGGACTCTTTGCACGCCAGCCGCACAGGGCAACGGCTCTACCCGGTTGTGGGTGCGGACAGCAGCATGGAGGGAGTGGTCACCAGAAAGGATTTGCGGAAGCTGGTGCACCAGTCCGACGGAGCAACGCTTGCCGACGTTGTTCGCAAAAACGCGGCGGTGGCGTATCCGGATGAGCCGTTGCGGGTGGTGGTGAATCGCATGGCGGAGACTGGGCTAACGCGGTTCCCGGTGGTGGAGAGCGAAACCTCGCGCAAACTTGCAGGTATGGTCTCGCTCGAAGACCTGCTGCACGCCAGGGTGCGGCACCTGGAGGAAGAGCAGCGGAGAGAGCGTGTGCTGCGCATTCACCTCCCGTTCCGGGAGAACGGTCAGACGTCGGGGGTTTCGGGCAGCTCGGCAGACGGCTCGTCGAGCGCGGGCAGGGACGTCTCAGGCTGAGCAGTTGCCTCGGGAGACGTCGGGGGCTCAGGCGGCGCAGGCTCGGCAGACGCAGCATGGTCGGGCGTGCCGGCATGTTCAGCTTCGACCAGCGGAATGTGGTGTGGATGCGAGTTTACCTCATCGAGCGGGACTTCGCATTCGCAGCAATCACTACAGAAACCGCAGCGCGGGCAAAGATGGTTATCGCAGGAGTCCTTGGTGCAGAAGGCGCAAATCTTTGTGGACTCCTGCTCGCAGATGCTGCACGCAAACGGCATTAATTTTTCTCCTGCGGCGCCCCCGGCTGCCGCTCATGTGAAGGCTGGCGCGAGAGCGTCTGGCGGCAGCGCTGGGCCTCCTGATCGGCAACGCGGAATTCCTGCTCGCGGGCTATGGCCAGCTCCAGAAGGTACTGTTGCAGACGATCCTTGTTCCCGGCATTCTCGGCTATGACGGCATTCAGCATGTCGGCCAGGGGCGGATTGGCATACTTGCGCAGGCCTTCGCTGAACGAGGCGAGGACGGTTTCGGTCGCGCGGATGCGGAACAGCAACTGCAGCGCATCGGTAAGCTTCTCGGGATTTTGATCCAGCTTGCGCGACTCGGTGGCCAAAGCTCTCAACTCGTTGCGGCAGGTCTTGGCCTGCGCGACATATCCCTCGGGCGCGCCATTCCAGTTTTCGGGATGGATTTGATCCACAACGGGCGCCAGACGGTCAGCCAGCAGAGCAACCGCGGCGAGGGTTTTGTGGATATCCCAAGCATTCTGCATGCCCGCCTGCTGGGACAGGACGGGGGTAATGCCGGCTAGCAGAAACAGGGCTGTGATGGTCCTCATGCCGCTCTCTTCAATCTAGCAGAGTCGGCAAATCGATTTGGCCGTCGAGGCGCCGATATGCGGAGCGCTGCCGGCTCCTAGCGTGCGATCCGCACCAGGATCACGCCGTGCGCGGGAACCTCCGCGGAATAATAGTCGCGGACGGAGCCAAGGTCGGTGTGATGCCAAAGGTCGCGCACTTTGTGCTTGCCCTTCAAGCCGACAATCTCCCACTGAGCGCGGACTTCAGTCATCCCTTCGCTGCGGTTGAATAGCCCTAGAGCCAGGTCGCCATTTGCCAGTTGCTTGGACCAGACCTCGGCGGCTCCCTCTTTCGACACGCGGGTTCCCTGCTGGCCCAGCGTGTCCTGGTCGATCGCGATGACTTCCTTGTTCATGAGGATCTCTCGTGTCTCGGCGCTCATATCGTGCAGGTCATTGCCGGCCAACAGGGGCGCGGCCAGCATGGCCCACAGACTCATGTGCGTGCGGTATTCCGCCGGGTTCATGCCGCCATTGCCAATTTCGAGCATGTCCGGGTCGTTCCAGTGTCCGGGCCCGGCGTAGCTGTCGTGACCGGTCTGTTTATCGAAGCCGATTTTCGCCATGCTGTCCCATTTGTCTTCGATATCGCCGGTGGTGCGCCACAAGTTGCCGCCCACTGAAGCGCCCCACTCCCAGACCTTCTGCAAGCCATACTGGCACAAGCTATAGACGATGGGACGGACGGTCGCCTTGAGCGCGTCGCCCATTTTCTTGTAGACGGCTTGCATGTCCGAAGGCTTGTATACCTTGTCGGCGCTGCACCAATCGTATTTCAAGTAATCGATGCCCCAGGCGGCCCAGGTTTTCGCATCCTGCTCTTCGTGTTGATAGCTGCCCTCGTACCCGGCGCAGGTCTTCGGTCCCGGCGAAGAATAAATGCCGATTTTCAGCCCTTTCCCATGGACGTAGTCGGCGAGCGCCTTCATGTCGGGAAACTTACTGTTCGACTGAATATTGCCCTGTGCGTCGCGCTGGCCTTCCCAGGTATCGTCGATGTTGACGTAGATGTAGCCGGCATCTTTCATGCCGCTCGACACTATGGCGTCGGCCATACCGCGCACGGCCTGGTCGTCAACTTTCTCGGCGAACTTATTCCAACTGTTCCATCCCATGGGAGGCGTTAACGCAAGATCGGCGGCAAAACATGCGGAGCTCAGGGACAGCGCGATGAGAATGGCTCGATTCATATGCGGATTTCAGTCTTTCTGCAACATCACTTCAGTGGACTTGATGACCACGGTCACGGCGTCACCCTTCTTCAATCCCAGTTCTTCAGCGCTGCGGCGTGTGATAACACTTTCGACCAGATTCTTGCCGACGCGCACCGTGACATGCGCCATGACTTCGCCGAGATGAACTTCCGCCACCCGGCCTGGCAGTTGATTTCGTGCGGAAAGAGGCATGATGCCACCTAGCATATCGCTTTGTCGCCGGGCAATGTGGCTGAGGACTTCAGTAGTGAAATCTCCAGCGGAACTCGGCGTAGATTTGGCGCGGGTCGTTATAGTGGAACCCTCCGAAGGTGAGGCTGTTGTCGAGCAACACCCGGCGATTCGCCACATTCAGAGCGGTCAGCGAGATTTTATATCTCTCCTCCTCGCCAAAACTCTTTCCCAGGGAAATATCGAACGTCGTGTGCTCGGGCAGATAGTTTCCCGGATATTGTGCGTTCGGGAACCCATTATGGAATCCCGAGCCGTAGTACACATTCGTGGAAGCGAGCACATGCCAGGGAAGAGTTGAATTGACACCGAAGTTCAACGTGTTTCTCTGATCATGGTCCACTGGTGAGAAGCCTGGGGGCGGCTCGCATCCGGCCGGCAGGGGAGTGGGGCAGATCAAGCCTCCGGTGAAAGGCGCCGAGTCCTGAGCGATCTGATTCGAGTAGGCCAGATGAACCTGAGCGCGTCGCCAGAGGCGCGGGGAGCGCAGCGTGGTTTCCCAACCTTGAATCAAGGCGCGGTCCCAAGTGAACGGCCAGAAGAGGTTTGATAGACCGATGTTGTTGTGATCCAGCCAATTCCTCGCGGTGGTTTGAAAGGTGTCGATGTCGAGCGCCCAACCGTGAAAAGGAATCGCCACGCCGAATTGGTATTCGTGATCGCGCTCACCTCGCGCGGGGCCGAAAGTAAAGTTCTGACTGTTGGCGAGATTGATCACTGGTCCAGTAGCCGTCAGTAGCGGCGGTGGTTGGTAAAAAACCCCGTAAAAGCCACGAAAGACCCAGTTCAGGCGCGGGACTCTGATGGCGACGCCAAAGCGCGGGTCAGGCGTGTTCTCCACGACTGCCGGCTGGGTTCCTCCGCTGACTGAGCCGGAGTCGAAGTGCGAATAGCGAAGGCCGGCGATCAGCGTCAACCACGAGGTCACTTTAAACCGGTCGCTGACGAAGACCTCGGCCAGTCCGCCGGTTACTGCTCCCGGAGACGGGCCGAAGTTCTGACAACTCGTACCGCAATCCGTAAAAACGTTATTGAAGAAGTTGCTCTGATGCTGGGCAAACCCGTACACTCCCACTTGAATGTCGTTGTTCTTCATGACGGTTGCGTCCACGCTCGCTTGCGCACCGGCATAATGGGCGGTCTGGTTCACATTCGTGATCGCCGGGAAATCGTTTGGCGAACTGTTATAGCTGGCCTGGTTGTAGTGATAGAAGGGTGAAACCGTCATCCGCACATCGGGGCTAAATGTGTGAATCCAAGAAAAGGTGACGTAACCATCAGGCTCACGTTCACTATCGTGAAGGCCGAGACTGGGATAGACCTGATTTCCGGATGAGTTGGGGTTCGGGTCGATGGGGATCTGGTAGTAATCCTGGCGCAACGAGCCGGTCAGCCGAAATTGATTGAACGGACTGGCATTGAATATGAAGGATGCGAAACCTCCGTAACCGTTCTCCGCGTCGTGAACAACTTGCCCGATCGGGGGCTGCAGACCGTAGTCGCTGCGATTTGCGTTTAGACTCGCGTAATACGCGAAGCGACTGGTGTGCCCTCCGAAATTGATTTGATCGTTCGTTTGGAACCAATTGCCGAAGGAAGTGATCAGTTCCGCCTCATTGTCACGCTCGAAGCCCGTTCGGGGCACGATATTGAAGATTCCATATGTACGGTCTCCGTATTCCGCATCGTAGCTGCCTCGCTGGATTTCAAGATAATCAATGTCCTTTGGGTCAATCTGTGGGCCCAGATTGCTGGCTATATTGGTGTTGGGTACGGGCACGCCGTCAATTAGCCAGTCGACTTGATGGCCTCCGCGCATATGCAGCATGTCGTGGGTTACGTAGGCAGCGGGTACGTAGTCGGTGATCATCGCCAAACTGTTGGTGCGGTCGGCGCCGGGAGTCTGGGCTATGTCCTCACGGCCAATCAGAGTGGTGGGAGTTACCGAGTCCGTGTTGACGATTTCCGCCTGGTCGACGACAACCGTTGTCTGATTCAGGGCTGCGATCGCCAGTTGTAAGTGAAGTACTGGCGAAGATCTGGCATCCACGGTGACGGTCTGCTCCAAAGTCTCGAACTTAGACTGAGTGACGGTGATTTTGTAATCACCAATCGGCACCGTCGTGAACGAGAACTCACCGTTATCGTTCGTTTGCGTGCTTTGAGACCATTCCGATGTAATCGCCTGCAGCTTCGCGGATGCTCCGGCTACGGGCCGATGCTGCGGGTCGTGCACAACGCCTTGTATTTTCCCAAAAATTGTTGCGTGGAGCGGGGAACCAAGTATCAGAAAGCTCACCAGGCACAAACAGAGCATTAGTTTGCGTATGAAAAGATGGCACGAGTTCATTTCTTCCTCTCCAAGGGACACACTTCAACTGCCTAAGTAACTGATTGGTTTGGAAGTGCCTAGAGAGGAAGAGGCGGGCCGCGTTTCTGCCGGCTCCGTTCGAAGGAGATGCGGAAACGGGATTCGGTTTGCGCTTGTGCGACGTGATGACTTGCGATTCCAGCAAAAAACAGTTGTGTGGCTGGCGGTAGAAAAACCGAGGCACTTACTGCAGTGGAGCTAGCGCCGAGTAAAATGGGCCACTCGCCGCAAATCGATCGGATGGCCGGTTGAGTATTTGACCCGGGCGCTTCCTGTTGCAGTCTGGACAAAGCACATTTATGCTTGCCGTTCGCGCGGCAGCACAAGGGAAGCTGCGGCGTGGGAGAGGCGCTGGATAGCAGTAGAGCTACGGGCCAAAGGCCCGTTACACATAACACCACGATCGCCAGCGAGCGTCGCACTCTCTGGATTGTACACGGAAAGAGGCAAAAGACAAAACGCAAAAAGGCAAAAGGCAAATGTAAAACGGGGAGCCTGAGTGCGAGCGGAAGACTAGTTCGCTCATTTCGGTTTGAGTCCGAGATCTATGTGGAAGCGGATGCTCTCGATCCAGACCGGGCCACGGTCGTGGTTGTAGGCCGGATTGGTTACCTGCTGCAGGTCGAGAGTGGCGTAGAAGCCCGGAAACAGGCGCGTGCTGTAGTAGCTTTCCCAGACGTACTCGGGTGCATAGTTCAACCTGCCGTCTCCGATCAGGAAATCGAGGCCGCCGCGCGCGAGGTATAGTGCGTGGACGCCCGAGAGTCCGCTGGCGGTGAAAGACGTTGCGGCGACGTCCTCTTTTCGCTTCCAAGATGTTCCCTTCACCGAGACACCACCGCTGGCCAGGCGATCGATGGCAGTGAACGCGAAGGACTGGGTCTTGCCGTCGTTCCAACCCAGGCGCGTGAAGAAGCCAATGTCGCGCGAGACTTGCTGCTCGATGTTCAGACCGGTTCCATACTTGAGGGTGCCAGCGTGCCGCACAGCGGTAATGTCAGGCGTGGTTCCGGTTTGCTCAGCCAGCCGGAGGGCGGCGGCGTAGTTCCCGGCATCGGCATGATTCAGATAGCCGAGCAAGCGAACGACGCCGGGGTGTTCTCCGACGGAGTAGCGGCGCTCAACTTCGAAAGTATCGCCACGATCGCGAAACAGGCGCCGGTCAAATCGCGGGCCGTTCGCCACCTTGGGCTCCGCGGCGCTGCTGTATCGCAGGGACCAGTTGCGCGTGTGGAACTCGTGCACCCAACCCCAGGTGTAGCCACGCGTATCGGCCGGGTAGTCCCACGCGCCGTTGTACATAACACCCCAGGGTATGAACTGCGTGCGCGGATCGTGGGTGTAGGCGTTGTTGTCAAAGAAATCCGTTACCGAAAACCGGCCGGCGACGATGGTGTAGCGCGTCATAGGCCGGTCACCGGCAAGTTGATTCGGATCGTCCTCGATATGTTCCTTCTCTGAACCGAATCCGAAGTCGTGACTGATGTACAGGCGTGCGATATAAGGCTTCGGCGTCGCGCCCGCCACTCGCGGCAGTTCGCCGTTCGGTGAATTGGCGATACCGTTGACTCCGCTGAATCCTCTGCCACCCGCGATTTCCGGATCGAAATAAAACTGCGTGTTGTCGCCCAGGCGAAGCCCAAAGAAAAGTGTCGTCGTCAGGGACACGACGTGCTCCGGATAATCCTGCAGACTCAGCGGGCCCGTATAGGGAGAGTGAAAGGACCCATGCTCCTGGCCAATGGAAGTGGCCTGATAGTAAAGATTCCAGACCTCCGGCTCAGCCGGCTCGCTGTTGTTTGAGTCGGGTTCCTGAGCCGTGAGGGCACAGCCGCCGAGAAGCAACAGAGTCAAAGCCGCGATTTTCCGGTTCATGGATGCTCTTTTCAAATCTTGGCCGTGTTCTATGCAATCTTCGGGCGAACCAGTTCCTGGTCACCCACCGCAGCGTCTTCGGTATCGACCGCAGCCACCAATTCCCAGGAAATCGCCGTGACACTTCCCTCGAGCGACAGCCGGGTGACGATCTGTTCGAGCACCTCGTCCTTGCGCCCGACGGCTTTGAGTTGAGCGGTCACCTCGATGCGATCGAGCCCCTCGAAGTCCTTGCTGTGGAGCGCAATGAGGGCCAGCGGAGTCGGCTGCACATTCTGCAAAAGGAGCGCGCGTATGTGCGCCTCATCCGCGGCGCGGCAGGTGCAGCGGAACCGATAGTAGATCTCGTGTTCGGAAGCCTCAATCGGCGTGCGATTGATACGCCGAGCCAATGGACGCAGCAGGAGATTTGCCGCGAGCACACCAAGCGTGCCGACGGCGGCCAGCCCGAACTGACCCAGGCCTGCGAGCGATCCTACCGCTGCCGTGCACCAGAGCGTGGCGGCGGTGTTCAGCCCCTGGATGTTGAAGCCGTCTTTGAGAATCACTCCTCCGCCGATGAAGCCGATTCCCGAGACGACGTAAGCGGCCACGCGTCCCTGGCTTCCGTCGCCAGCGATCAGCCCGCCCATGACGACAAACATAGCCGAGCCGACCGCCACCAGACCGTTCGTCCGCAGACCGGTCATGCGCTGACGCCATTGCCGCTCCAAACCTATCAGAGCGCCGAAAACGAGCGCCGCCAGTAATCGCAGAGCAAAATCCATCCAGTTCATTGCCTTATACCTCAGCTCCTGCCAAATACTCCCGCGAGATCCCCAACGTGGTATAGCACCAGAAGCATCATCAACACCAGATAAGTGCGCAGCGCCATCAGGGACAGCAGGACGCTACGCGTCATGGGCATCGGCCCCAAATGCGCCGTGTCCACCTTCTGCTCCGGCAGGTCATCCAGCGGATGGATAACCAGGAACCAATCCTCTTTCCGTCGTTCCAATTCAACTACGGGTTGGACCGAAGTCATCGTCGTATCCTCCAATTTGTCACGGTCATCAGCCTCCGGGAAACAGATTTGGCGCCACCACTTGGGCGGCCAGAACCAGCGAGAGGGCGAAAAGAAGAACGATCATCGTCCAATTCACCCGGTTGTTCCACGGTTTGTTACAAAACTGTTCTCCCAGTAATTCCTTGTCATTCAACAGCAACTGCAGGAAAATGATGGCCGACGGAAGCATGATGCCAGCCAGCACCTGCACGCTGACGATGATCAACTGCAAGGGCGCGCCAGGAATGAGTACGATTGCGGCAGCCGCGCCAATGCAGGCGATGTAAATGGCGTAGAATCCCGGAGCTTTCCGCACCGGCATCTGGAGGCTGTGCCGCCAGCCTTTCACCTCTCCGTATGCCCAGGCGCTCGAAAGCGAGATCGCGGTGGTGCCCAGCACCGCTGCATTGATCATCAGCAGCAGAATGCCGGTTCGAATGGCAGGCCCGGCGATGGCGCCAAGGTCGACCGCCATCTGCGCCGGGTCCGCAAAACTCAGCCCATGCGCCTTCGAGGCATTTCCCGCCAGCATCATGCACCCAGCGACAATGATCGTGAAGCAGGCCCCTATCAGAGTGTCCAACCTCGCCCACTTCAAATCCGAAAACCGCAGCCGCTTGTCCGCCACACAGCTCTGCTGAAAGAAAAGCTGCCAGGGTGCGATGGTGGTGCCGACGATCCCAATCACGAGAAACACCAGACCAGCCGTCAGGCCGCCCGGAGGGATTGACGGCAATGCCGCGCCACGCACAATCTCCCCCATTGCCGGCCGGAGCCGGAACGCGATCAGCAGCCACGCTATATCCATAAGGCACAGGAATACGACCGTACGCTCCCAACGCAGGTAGCTCCCCGTCATCACCAACAGAACTAGCGCGGCCGCCGAAATAGGAACGCCGATTTGCGGCGGGATACCCATTTTTCGGAAGGCCAAGTCGATGGCCGCGAATTCCGTAACCAGGGTCAGGAAGTTCACCAGTTGCAGATCCACCAGGGAAAACCGTCCCCACCACTTGCCGAATCGCTTGTAGATCATGGCGGCGTGGCCCTCACCTGTGGCGATTCCCAACCGCACCACCATCTCCTGGACGAAGTACGTGATGGGCAACAGCAACAGCAGCAGCCAGAGCAGATGCGTGCCGTACTGGGCGCCCGCCTGGACGTACGTGGACACCGCGCCCGCGTCGTTGTCGGCTTCCATCACGATCAGGCCCGGACCGGAGACCATCAAAAAGGTCAGGGCGTTCCGCGCCCACTTGGTGCGGACCAGGCGTCCTTGCGGCCTCGCTTCATCTATCTGAAGGTTTTCGAGGATCGTATTCATGACGAAGCCTGTTTTTGGCAGTGCACGAAGCGCGGAACACCGGCCCAGGCGCGCGGTTCGCACACGGGCGATGCTGCGGACTCGACGACTGTCTGGGACGGAGAAGCGGAACGGAGTCTCGAACCGCCCGGGAGATGAGCTACGTGCCCGAGCTAGCCGGCGAAGGAGAGCACTCCGGAGGGAGGCTCGGCTGATTCGTTGGCAAATGCGTCTTCGAACCGCTGGCTACTACTGCCACCGTCTGACATTCAGGCGCCTCCTTTCTGAAGTGTGAGAATCACGCAAAGCCGCGTGGCTCTCTATTGGCAGAGTACCACGGTAAGAATAGCGCGGCAAGAAAAAAACGTGAACTTTTCAAATTTTCTCATATACCCCATGCGGTATGCGGATACCGGCACCGGTATCCATGGTTCCTCCCCGGCGCGGCCTATTAATGATAGGCTATAAGCCGTATGGCGCACGTCATCCGAGACAAAAAGAAGCTGCTGCACCGCATCCGGAGAATTCGCGGTCAGGTCGAGGCGATCGAAAGATCCCTGGAGGAAGGAGCAGAGTGCGCGGACACGCTCCACACCATCGCGGCGGCGCGGGGCGCCATGGACTCGCTGATGGCCGAGGTCATCGAGGGCCACATCCGCTTTCATGTGGTAGATCCGGACAAGCGTCCTACGACGCAGCAGGCTCGAGCGGCCCAGGAGCTGATCGACGTTGTGAAGCTCTATCTGCGGTAGCAGGCCGGCGCGAAAAACCGGCCGTGCGCACTTGTAAAATGCTCGGCCTAATCGCTTGATTCCAGCCGTCCGCAACAGTCATCATATCCCTATGCAAAAATTCACCTTTCTCAGCTTAGGAATCGCTTGGCTTCTATGCGGCGCGGCGCTGTTTGGCGCGTCCAGTGTTTACGACTTTACGCTTCCATCCATCGACGGCTCAGATGCGCCGTTGAGTCAGTACAAGGGCAAAGTCCTGCTGCTGGTCAATGTCGCCAGCAAGTGCGGATACACACCGCAGTATGCCGGCCTGGAATCGCTCTACGAGAAGTACAAGGACCAGGGACTGGTCGTCATCGGCTTCCCCGCCAACAATTTCGGTGCGCAGGAACCCGGAACCAACGAAGAAATCAAGAGTTTCTGCACCCGCACTTACCACGTGAGCTTTCCGATGTACGCGAAGGTTTCGGTCAAAGGCGATGACAAGACGCCTCTTTATCACTACCTGACGGAGGAGGCAAATCCGTCAACCAAAGGCGAAATCGGCTGGAATTTTACCAAGTTCCTGGTCGACCGAAATGGCAAGGTGGTAGGGCGATTTGAGTCCAAAATCAAGCCAGACGATCCAGGATTGGCAGGAGCCGTTGAGAAAGCGCTGAACCAGTAACAGCGAGTCGAGCGATCAGTGACCGGGTGGTGGTGGCGGAGGTGGCGGTGCACCGCCATTGCCGTTGCCGCTCGGTCCTTTTTCACCGGTGCCGTTGCCGCCGCCTGTTCCGCCGCCGCCGCCAGATGGCCCGCCACCGGTTGGCACGCCTCCGACGCCGTGCGTCCGGTACATGATTTGGTACATGGCATCGGCAGCGGCGCGCAACACGCCATGCGTGAAGCCAGTCTTATCGATCGTATTGGCACTCAGCGGCTGATTCTTGAAGACACGGATAGACTCTCCGGCGTTGATGAGCTTGTCGTTGAACGGCGCCAATATCGCGTGCCGCACGCCAACCTGGCCCTCTTCCACTGAAACCAGTGTGGTCGCGTCCTCATCTTCGACCACCACGTCGAAGATTGTGCCCCTCACCGAAACGACCGCAGTAGGCGTACGGACTTTGTTGTAATTGGGCTGGCCGCCAATCTTCTGGATGTGGACCTTCACCCGCCCCAGAAACACCTCCAACAAGTCCGACCAGTTGCCCTGTGTGTTGCGGAACACGACCCGGGCATTGGGGAACACTTCAAAGGTGCTGCCGTCTGCAACCCGCAGCAGTGCGTAGCCGTCTGAACCAGTAATGATGATCTGCCTCGGCTGCACCGCATCGCCCGCGTGCAACGCCCAGGGAGAACTGTCGTGCAGAACCGAAACCTGCCCGTTCATTGTCTCGACTTTAGCAGCGCCATCCTGAGCGAACGCAAAAGGGGCAAGCAACGCAAGCAGCAGCATGGCTGCGGGCACTTTGCTCCCCAAACCCGGCATGCCGAGTGCGTTTTGGCGGTTCCGAGACACTTTCGCCCCCCAGTCTAACACCAAACCTGCAGAGCAACTAGATCGCCGTGTGAATATTCTTGCGATAACTATTGTAAACACGGCACTTTCACGCTGAGGGCATGCGCTCTTGCGGTAAAATGGGACACGCTAATGTGTCGGATCGATACAATTAGGCCGGTCAGGTTGCTCTTGGTTATCAGCGCTTTGGCGGCGGCGCCGGCGATGGGCCAGGTGCCAGCGGAAGTGGCGCGGCCCGAATGGCGCAAAATTGGCGGCACGTCGGTGGACCTCATGCTGGCTGCACCGGCAACCGGTCCTGTGGACGAAGTCTGGTTCGGTCCGGAAGGCCGCACGCTTTACGCGCGAACGCGTTCGGGTAGGGTGTTTGAGACGGCCGATTTTGAGAACTGGAGTCCCGCCGCCGCACCTTCCGCTCGCACCGACTCATCCGTCGCGATTACCGCCGAACGATTACCCGCCCCGAACGCCGTGTTGCGAGGCACGCCCAGCGACCCAGGTCGCCTGTATGCTCTTGGCGCTCATTTGTACGTATCCGAAGACGGTGGCCGCAGTTGGACCAACCTCACCGCCTATCGAGACCAGTCCGTCATCGGGCCCGGTCAGCACGACCTGGCGGTTTCGCCGCTGGATGCGAATCAACTCGTCGTAGCGAACGAATTCGGCGTGTGGAGGTCGGTGGACGGAGGCCTGTCGTGGACCGGTCTCAATCGCTTCCTTCCGAATCTGAGCGTTCACCGCATTCTGGCAACCCCCGCAAACGGCCGTGGAGTCGAGGTCGCCATTAACGGCATTGGTGCGGCGGAACTCGTGCCCGGAAATCGGGCGGCGGCTTCGCCATGGCAGGTCGTTGCAGACCCGCGGATCGACCAGGATTTGCAAGCCCGGCGGGCCTACTCCACGCAGCTTGGTGCTGAGATTACTGCAACCGCCGCCGAGGGCGACTTGGCCTATGCGGGATCCGCGGACGGCCGAATCTGGGTTTCGCTCGATCGTGGGCGCACCTGGAACCTTTCGCGAGCCGCGGCATCCGGACCGATTGAGAGCTTTTTTGTTGATGCGCAGGCGCCGCGCGTGGCGCTCGCTGCAGTGGGGGGCTCCGGTGCGCATGTTTTGCGAACCATCGACACAGGCGGATTCTGGGACGACTTGAGCGCCAACCTGCCCGATGTGCCGGCGCGTGGCGTCGTTGGCGACCGCGCCGCCGGAGCGGTTTATGTGGCAACCGATCGCGGCGTTTACTGGGCGCATCAGGATCTTGAAGGCGCCAGCCAAGCCGCACAGTGGTCGTTGATCAGCGGCAATCTGCCGGCGGCGCGTGCTACCGCGGTGGCACTCGATCCAACTGGAAGCCAACTTTATATCGCACTCGAAGGTTACGGGGTCTACGCGTCCGCGGCACCGCATCGCGGAGGCGCTCTGCGCATCGTCAACGCGGCGGATTTTAGCTCCCGGCCAGCCGCACCCGGATCACTCGTGAGCGTGCTCGGCATTCCGATTCTCAGGGCGCGTGCGGGCGACCTGGAATTTCCCATTCTGGCATCGTCATCATCGGGCACGCAGATCCAGGTACCGTTCTCGGTGAGCGGACCATCGGTGCCGTTAGCTCTTGACGCGGCGTCTGGCAGAGTGTCGGTCGGACTGGCGGTGCAGCCGGCTTCGCCCGCGATCTTTGTGGACCGTGACGGCGCCCCGATGCTGCTCGATGCCGATACCGGAATGATGTTGGACGCGGCCAATACTGCACGGTCGAACGCGCGCATCCAGGTGCTGGCCACTGGCCTTGGCCGCGTGCGTCCGGACTGGCCTACAGGACTGGCCGCTCCGCTGGAGAATCCTCCGGCGGTGGTCGCGCCGGTAAAGGCGTATGTGGATCGCGCCCTCGTCGATGTAACGCGAGCCACTCTGGCGCCAGGTTACATAGGCCTATACATTATCGAACTGCAACTGCCGAATCTGGTGAATGCGGGTCCCGCTGAACTCTACATTACGGCCGGCGGCCAGGAAAGCAACCGCGTGCGGATTTATTTAGAGCCGTAGTTTACTCCCAGCGCAGCGCCGCGATGGGCTGCACCCTCGACGCGCGGAGCGCGGGCAGATAGCACGCAGCCAGCGACACAACCATCCAAATGAGGGCAGTGGATGCGTAGGTGATTACGTCGGTCGGGCTGACGCCGTAGAGGAAATTCGCGAGCAGGCGCGCCAGCATAGCAGAAATGGTGAGACCGAGAGCAACACCGATCAAGGTCAACGTCATGCCCTGCCGGATCACCAAGCGGAAAACATCGCGACGCTCCGCCCCCAGCGCTACACGAATGCCGATTTCACGCGTTCGCAGCGTCACGTGGTAACTGATGACTCCGTAGAGTCCGACTGCCGCCAGAAGCAACGACAGGCCGCCGAACATACTCAATGCCAAGGCTTCCCATCTCACGATCCAATAGGACTGTTCGACATACGCGCTCATCGTGCCGACAACGTAAATTCTCACGCTCGGATTGGTGGCCAGCAGGGTTCTCCGAATGGTTTCGATCATCGTATCGGAACGGGAAGCGCTCTGAGCCATGATATTCATGAGCCCCCCGCTGTAGGCTTGTGAGAACGGCCGGTAGACGTGAGGCACCGGAGGCTCACCGAGGGACCGAAACCGTGAGTCGCGCGCTACGCCGATGACTTCGAGCGCCTGCGCATCGCGGCAGCCGAGCTGTACCCGCTTTCCAATCGCCAATTCTCCGGGCCACAGACGGCGCGCTAGAGTCTCATTGACAATGGCGACGGGAGGACCGGTGGACTGATCCACGGCGCTGAAGTTCCTGCCCGCCACGAGCCTGATCCGCATGGTTTGCAGAAATCCGGAGTCGATAATGTTGGCGGTCGATGGAACAGGATCAGCTCCAGGTTTGGATACGCAGCCGGGAGTGGCAGGAATGAATGGAAGCCGGTCGGTTACCGCCACGTTCTCAACGCTAGGCAAAGTGCGCACGCGATCAAGAGCTTGCGCATAGAACTGGCGTCCGGTTTCAATGGTGAACTCAGGGCGTGAGACATAGGTTTGGGCATAAATGCGGTTCTCGATGGCGAAGCCGGGGTCAATTTCGTGAAAGTGCAGAAGAACGCGCAGAAACAATCCAGAGGTCAGAAGCAGAACGAGCGACATGCAAACCTGAGCTACTAGCGAGATGCGCCGTAGCCGGTAGCGGCCACTCGATGGCGCCTCGCCTTTCAGTGCACCGACAGGATCCGCGCGGCTGGCGCGCCATGCGGGCGCCAACCCGAAAAGGAGCGTGGTGAGAAACGTGACTACCGCGGTGAGGATGAGGACGCGCGAGTCAATGGAAAGATCGAACCGCATCACATCGGCATAGGGTGAGAGAAGCAAGAGGTCGACCAGAAGCCGGTTCGACCAGAAGCCAAACGCGACTCCGGCAAGCCCACCGAGGCAAGCGAGCATCAGGCTCTCGGTCAGAAGCTGTCGCAGCAATCTTGCGCGACCGGCGCCCACTGCCACCCGGACAGAAAATTCCCGTTGACGGGCGGCGCCGCGCGCCAGCAACAGGTTGCCCACGTTGACGCAAGCGATCAACAGAACCAGCCCGACTACACTCATAAGCAGCGCCGCGATGGGAACCGAGCCTCGACGGCTGTTCGGATTGGGGACGCCGCGAACGCGCTCCGCGACGATTGGCGCCAACTTATCCGCCCCCGGATTCTCCCGGCGAATCCGCTCGGCGATGGCGTTCAACTCTGCGGCGGCTTCGCCAGGCCCGATGCCTGGCTTTAATCGGCCAAAAACCATGACGCGCCTGTTCGCACGGTCCCTCATTTGCGCGGCAAGACTCGGATATTGCCCCGACCACCTCCGGAACGGCACCCAGATATCGGTGTTCAGCGGAAGGTAGATTCCGCCAAACTCGGAGGGAGCCACTCCGACCACGGTGTACCATCCGGCTTCCGAGCGCACGCGCTTCCCGATGATGTTCGCGTCGCCGTGAAACACACGCTGCCATGCGCGGTAGCTGATGACGGCTTCAGGGTCCTGTTCGTTCGCGAACCAACGGCCAAGAAATGGACGGACGCCGATGATCTCCCTATAGTTTGCGGATACGGGTTCGGCCGCCGCAAGGTAGCTGGAACCCTCAAAATCGAGGCTGGATTCCGTGGGACTTGAAACGGCGAGACCGGTGAAGGATTGGCTGCGATCGCGCAGATCGGCATAATCGGGATAGGAGAACAGCGGATCGGCGTCGCGGCTCAGCACCACCAAACGCTGCGGCTCGTGCACCGGCATCGGACGGAGAAAAAGTGCGTTTAATACGCTGAAGATCGAAGCATTCGCGCCGATCCCCAGGCCGAGGCACAGGACGGCGAGAAACGTGAAGCCGGGCGCTTTGAGAAGCAATCGCAGTGCGTAGGTGAGGTCTGAAATCCAGCCGCGCATAAGAGATTGAGACACCGCTCAGGTGGGATTTGTTTCGGGACACTCGGCGAATTTTGGTGCCCAAGAAATAGAAAAGCCGCCTGCCAAGGCGGCTCCTCGTTGTAAATGTCGGGGGTAGTGGTTTACAGTCTGTTCACGTTCTCGGCTTGCAGACCTTTGGGGCCCTGCTTGACCTCGAACTCAACCTCCGCGCCTTCATCCAGGCTGCGATACCCATTGGCCTGGATGGCCGAAAAATGCACGAACACGTCGTCGCCGCTGGACCGCTGGATGAATCCATAGCCTTTTGCGGCATTAAACCATTTCACAACGCCTTTTTCTTTCACTACTAACTCTCCTGAACATTGTTCGCCACGCGTGCGCGAGTGCTAAACAACAAAAAAGCTACGAAAGGAAAATATTCGTAGCTTGTTCCAGCTCTCCCGTTGCCTGTACGAACAACCATTTGATATTGCCCCTCAATTCTCTCAGATCGTCCAAAGCAGGGTCAAGCCAGAAATCGCGATTTTTCTTAGCGTTGGACACATTTGCGGCGTTAGCTTAACCTGTGGGAGTTGACTGAAGACAGCATTCTCACACGGCTCCGGGGGTGGATTGTTATTCCGCGAGGTTCGCGGATTGTGGCGGGCATCGGAGATGACTGCGCCATATTCCGGCCCCAGGGAGGCACGCAGGATCTTTTGTTCACTACAGACCTCCTGATTGAAGGCGTGCACTTCGAGCGCACCACGCATCCGCCGGCTGTTGTCGGACGAAAGGCGCTCGCGCGCGGACTGAGCGACATTGCTGCTGTGGGCGGAGATCCGCTGTTCTGTCTACTCTCATTGGGATTGCCGCCGTGGGCCGGTCAAGGATGGGTCGATCGGTTCTACGGAGGCCTGCTGAAACTGGCGAAGGCCTCGGGTGTCGTGCTGGCCGGAGGTGATCTCGCGCACACGGAATGCGTGGTGTGCGACATCGTGGTTGCCGGGTCCGTACCAAAGGGCGGCGCGCTGCGGCGTGACGGCGCAAGGCCGGGTGATGCGATCTATGTGTCCGGCAGACTGGGCGGATCGGCTCTTGGCCTCGCGACGAAGAAGGGGCGGGCCTGGCAGCGGCATTTGCGGCCGGAACCGAGGTTGGCTCTGGGGTGCTATCTGCGCGAAAAGCTGCACGCCACTGCCGCGATGGATTTGAGCGACGGCCTTTCGCTCGATCTGGAGCGGCTGTGCGTCGCATCGAAAGTTGGGGCTGCAATCGAAAAGCCGCCGAGATTCCCGGGTGCATCACTCGAACAGGCGCTGCACGGAGGCGAGGATTACGAACTGCTGTTCACGGTCCGCCCGGGTACTCGGGTTCCAGCAGGTTTCGCAAATCTGCCGCTCACCCGGATCGGCTCTATCACTCGCGGGCCGGCCGGTCGCGTGCTGCTGGATGAGCGGCCGCTCGCGCCGCTCGGTTACGATCATTTCAGACGCGCATGACTTCACCTGCACCCGATCCCGCTCCCGTTATCGACCTGATTGAAGCGTTTCGCCGCTCGAAAACCATGTTCGCGGCTGTCGCGCTCGGTGTATTCGACCGCTTGGAGGAAGCACCGGCGGACGCAGTGACGCTGGCAGCGGAGATGGGCGCGTTGCCTGAACCACTCGGACGTCTGCTGGATGCGTGCGTGGGGCTGGGCTTTTTGCGCAAACAGGATGGACGCTACGTCAACCAGCCCATCGCCAGCGCGTATCTGCGAAAGGACAGCGAGACGACCCTCACTGGCTACATCCTGTATTCGAATAACGTGCTCTTTCGGCTGTGGACACACTTGGAGGATGCGGTGCGCGAGGGCGGCCACCGTTGGAAACAGGCGTTTGGAACCGACGGCGCTCTCTTCGATCATTTCTTTCAGACCGACGAAGCCATGCGGACTTTTCTCCAGGGGATGCACGGTTTTGGTCTGCTGAGTTCGCCCAAAGTGGTGGCTGCTTTCGATCTGTCTGGCTTTCGCAAGCTCGTGGATCTGGGTGGCGCGACCGGGCATCTGGCCATTGCCGCTTGCGAACATTATCCAGACCTTCACGCCGCCGTTTTTGATTTACCGCGCGTGATCGCAGTAGCGCGGGACCAGATGCGGCTGACTCCAGCGGGTGCACGAATTGAATTGATCGAGGGCGACTTCTTTCGTGACGAACTCATCGAGGCGGATCTCTACGCCGTAAGCCGCATCCTCCACGACTGGTCCGACGAGAAGATCGGCGTGTTGCTCACGAAGATCTTCAAGCGGCTTCCTCCGGGAGGTGGGCTGTTGATCGCGGAGAAGCTCCTGGCCGAGGACAAGAGCGGACCCGTCCCGGCGCTCATGCAATCTCTGAACATGCTTGTGTGCACGGAAGGCAGGGAGCGGACGCTCAGCGAATATCGCGCTCTGCTCGAAGCCGCCGGTTTCCGCGACGTGCAGGGACGCGTGACCGGAGCGCCGCTCGATGCGGTGCTGGCGTTGAAGTAGTAACTAGTACATCGTCCCGAAAGTTCCTTAGAGTAAGGCTATGCCTGCTGATGTGGCGCACGTTTTAACGTGCCGCTACGGGCTTTAGCCTGGCGTGATTGGCTTGAGCTAACTTGAGCGGAAGGCTGAGATGAATCTCGACCCGGCACGCTAAAGCGCGCGCCACAAGGGCAGACATAGTTGCAGGTACTTTCGGGACGATGTACTAGGCTTTCGGGAAAGCCGGATCGCTCTTGATTTCCTCGATCTGAGCGGCGTGCCGGGCCGGGTGCAGGGCGAGTAGCAAGAGGAAGCGATAGCAATCGATTTCGCCGAGCAGTGGATGCATGGCGAACAAATGCCGTACGTCCTCGGAGCACTCACGTACGAAGGCGATGGCGCGCTCACGCTGTTCCAGAAATTGGTTGCGAGCGGTGTCAGCGGACGCAAAGCGATTGGCAGGACGCATGGGCGCCGGCGCGTCCACCCTGCGGCGGCGGGCTACCACGGCGGCAGCAAAGCGCTCGTCCTTTTCCGGATCGAGAGAGTCGCCGTTCGGATTCTCTGTGCCTTGAGTGGCTTTCACGTACATCGTGTCTTCGGCTAAAACGATGTGCTCGATGCAATCGGCAATCGACCAGCGATCCGGCTGAGGCTTAAAATGGAGCTGCGCTTCGGAAAGTCCCTCAAAGGAGCGCAGGAAAACATCGCGGCCCTCTTGCAGGTTTTTCAGGAGGAACTCACGCTCGGAGCTAGTCATCGTCTTAAGAGTACGGCCGATTTGCCTGCGAAGTTCAGAACGGCCGATGGAAAAATGCCAAGAAAGAATGTGCCGAGGGCGGGCAGCACCAGCGCGAACGTGAGGCCAGTGGTGAGCGGCTCGGCGGCAGTGGCGGCCTCACTCGGCTCGCGCATGTACATCACGACGAGAATGCGCAGGTAGTAGTACGCTGCTACGGCGCTGTTCAGCAGTCCCAGCACGGAAAGCCACACCAGGTTGGAATCCAGAGCAGCCTTGAAGATATAAAACTTGCCGAAGAAACCACCGGTCAGCGGAACGCCGATGAATGACAACAAGAAAACTGTCAGCAGTGCGGCTGTCATGGGTTGGCGCGTGGCGAGGCCGGCAAAATCGTCCACGCTGACGAATCGGTCGCCCTTGCCGGAAAGATGTGAGACGACGGCGAACGCCCCGATGTTCATCAGTGCATAAGCGGCTAGATAGAACATGGCGGCGGCAGTGCCGGTCTCCGAGCGCGCCGCGAGCGCCACCAATACGTATCCGGCGTGAGCGATAGAACTGTACGCCAGTAGGCGCTTGATATTCGACTGCGTGAGCGCCGCGAAATTCCCGATGGTCATGGAAAGCAGCGCCGAAAGCCATACGAGCGGTTCCCAACCCGAGCCGATAGGCGCGAAAGCCGTCATGAAGATGCGCAGGAAGACGGCAAAGGCGGCTGCTTTCGGTCCGGCCGACAAGAACGCGGAGATGGGTGTAGGAGCGCCTTGGTAAACGTCCGGCGCCCAAATCTGGAAAGGTGCTGCGGAAACCTTGAAGCCAATGCCGACAAACATCAGGGCAGCGGAGAAGCCAACCAGAAAAGGCGATACGGCCATATCCCGCGAGGCGAGCACGCTGCGGATTGCTACCAGGCTGGTGGATCCGGTGATGCCGTAGATCCAGGCAATGCCGTAGAGCAGAAACGCCGTCGCGAACGAACCCAGCAGGAAGTATTTCAGCGCCGATTCGTTGTTGCGTTTGTCGTCGCGCAGGTAGCCGGCCAGCACGTAGGACGCGATGGAAGAGACCTCCAGGCCGATGAAGATCATGATCAGCTCGTTGGCCGTTACCATGACGCACTGGCCGGCGACGGAGAACAGGATCAGCACGTGGTACTCGGCAGTTTCCGCGCCTTCGCGGGCAAGGAACCGGTACGATGCGAGAACTGTAAGAATGCCCACGCTGATGACGAGCACGCGAAAGAAAGCGGCGAAGCCATCGGCCATCAGCATGCCCGAGAACGCAGGCCCCGGATCGCCGTAAGCGTAGACGGCGGCCAAGAGCGCGGCGATGAGGCCGATTAGCGAAAGATTGCCATACGCCTTCGACCAGCGCCTGCCCGCGATGCCATCCGCCACCATCAGCAACGTGCCAGTTACCGTGAGAATCGTTTCCGGCAGAAAGCGGATCAAGTCGACGCCTTTCGGAAGGAACTCAGCGGGCATTCCGAGCCTCTCGCGCGCTCAGGTAAGGCACGGGCCTAGGCGCTGCCACGTGGAACCGCACGTTCATTTTGGATTGCTCCAGAATCGCGTAGTTCGTTCGCGTGATAGGCGGCAGGAAACTCGCGGTGTACACGCCCATCCAAAGCATCATCGCGAGCAGCGGTACGGCGACGGCCCACTCGCGAAAGTTGAGATCATGCATGTGCCCGGCCACGGTTTCCGGCGTATCTCCGTAGAACACGCGTTGATAGAGCCACAGCATGTAACACGCCGACAGAATCACTCCAATGGCGGCGAACACCGCCCATCGGAAATTGGCTTGCGCGGCGCCCTGCAACACCAAATACTCGCCGACGAAATTGTTCAACATCGGCAGTCCGATGCTGGCGAGCGTGGTAATCAGAAAGACCGTCGATAGCCACGGCGCCGCGGTTGCGACCCCACCATAATCCGCAGTCTCCAGCGAGTGCCGGCGCTCATACAGCAGGCCCACGAGCACGAACAGCGCACCAGTTGAGATGCCGTGGTTCAGCATCTGATAAACCGCGCCATCGAGACCGAGCTGCGTGAAGCTGAACACACCAAGCACGACGAAGCCCAGGTGGCTCACCGATGAGTAGGCCACCAGCTTCTTCATGTTGGGCTGCACCATGGCCACGAGCGCGCCATAGAGAATGCCGATGATTGCCAGAACCACGATCCAGGGGGCGCAGCGCCGCGACGCGTCGGGAAACATCGGGAGGCAGTAGCGAACCAGCCCGTACGTTCCCATCTTCAGCATGACCGACGCCAGCATCACGGAACCGGCCGTGGGAGCTTCCACGTGCGCGTCCGGCAGCCACGTGTGCAAGGGAAACAGCGGCACCTTGATGGCGAAAGCGATGAAGAAGGCTAGGAACAGCAGCATCTCCTGTGACTGCGTGAAGCCGAGTTTGCCGCTGTTGAACATTTCGAGGATCGTCGTGTAATTGAATGTGCCGGCGCGATTGTAGATATAAATGATGCCGACCAGCATCAGCGCCGAGCCGGCCATGGTGTAGAGGAAGAACTTCACGGCCGCATAAATGCGCCGTTCGTGGCCCCAGATTCCGATCAGGAAATACATCGGGACCAGCGAAACTTCCCAAAACACGTAAAACAAGAACAGATCGAGCGAGACGAACACGCCTATCAGGCCGAATTCAAGCAGCAGCAGAAACGCGTAGAATTCCTTCACGCGCTTGTCGATGGATCGCCACGAAACGAGAATGCAAATGGGCGTCAGAAAGGCCGAGAGGACAACCAGCCAGAGGCTCAGGCCGTCAATGCCGACGTGGTAATGAATGTCGGGGGACGGAATCCAGACCACGTCGGTCGCGAACTGCGGCCCATGCGCTTCGCTGCTGAGGCCGGTGGCAAGACCGATCGAAGCGAGGAACGTGACGAGAGCGATGGCGATAGCTGCGCGGCGGATGGTTTCCTCGCCGCCCCTCGGCAAGAGCAGCACCACCAGGAAACCCACCAGCGGTAGCGCGAGAACGATATTCAGCAGCGTCATCGAACCGCTCCGATCAGGCCCAGCGTGAGCAACAGAATGATCGAGCCAAACAGCACCCAGGTCGCGTAGCTGCGGATATTTCCCGATTGGAGCAGCTTGAGCCAGCCGCCGAGGCCCTGCGAAGTCGATCCCACGCCGTTCACGGCGCCATCGATCAAACCGGCATCCACTCCGCGCCACAGCACCACTCGGGAGCCAGAGACCAGGGGCTTGACTACCGTGGCGTCATAGATCTCGTCGACGAAGTACTTGTTGTAAACGACCCGGTAGAGCCAGCCGAAGCCGGAGGAGACGGAGTCGGCCAAACCTGGCTTGGCGATGTACATTACGTACGCGATGAAGATCCCGATCGCTCCAGCCCCCACCGAGATAATGACCAGCGAGATATTCTCTGGCGCCTCTGCCGTCGGGAAGACTTTCTCGAGCCAAACCGGGATGCGGATGAACCCGCCCACGACGGAGAGAACCGCCAGCACAGCCAGCGGAATCGTCATCACCGCGGGTGACTCATGCGGATGCTCGTGGCCGCGGTACTCGCCGAAGAACGTCAGGAACATGGCGCGGAACACATAGAACGCCGTAAGTCCCGCTGTGATCGTGCCCACCCAATACATCCACGGCGCATGCTGGTAAGCCGCAACCAGAATCGCATCCTTACTAAAGAAGCCAGCGAACGGAGGAACGCCGGAAATCGCGATGGCGGCCATCATGAGCGTCCAGAACGTCACCGGAATCTTCTTGCGCAGGCCGCCCATGTTGCGCATGTCCTGTTCGCCGGAAAGCGCATGAATCACGCTGCCCGAGCCGAGGAACAGCAGTGCTTTGAAAAACGCGTGCGTCATCAGGTGATAGATACCCGCCGAAAATGCGCCCGTGCCAGCTCCGAGAAACATATAGCCGAGCTGCGAGACCGTGGAGTACGCGAAAACCTTCTTGATGTCATTTTGCACGAGGCCGATGGTGGCGGCGAAGGCCGCGGTGAACAGCCCCATGTACGCCACCATTTCAAGTGCCGTGGGAGCGCGCAGATAAATCGGGAACGACCGCGCCACCATGTAGACACCCGCGGTAACCATGGTCGCGGCGTGGATCAGTGCGGAGACCGGCGTCGGACCTTCCATGGCATCCGGCAGCCAGACATACAAAGGAAATTGTGCGGATTTCCCACACGCGCCCACGAGCAGCAGCATCGCAATCGTCGTCAGGACTGCTTCAGGCTTCGCCGCCACGGCGCCGAAAACGCTACCGAAATCCAGCGTGCCGAAATTGATCACAATCATCAGCATGGCGAGCGAAAAGCCGAAATCGCCGATGCGGTTCACAATGAACGCCTTGTTGCCGGCGTTGGTCGCGCTCTTTTTGTGAAACCAGAAGCCGATCAGCAGATAACTGCACAGGCCCACGCCTTCCCAGCCGACGAACAGCAACAGATAATTCGCGGCCAGTACCAGCGTGAGCATGAAGAACATGAACAGGTTCAAGTACGCGAAGAAACGGTAATAGCCGCCTTCGTGCGCCATGTAGCCGATCGAATAAATATGGATGAGCGATCCCACGCCCGTGACCACAAGCAGCATCACCGCGGTCAGGCGGTCGACGGCAAAATCGCAGCCCACTTGCAGGCCGCCCGCTACGATCCAGTTGAAATAGTGCTCGAAAATCCGATCCTCGCCAAGCCCCAGAACCGTTTTAAGCGCCCACACGAACGACAGCAGCACGCTACCGATTGCGATCGCGTTTACCGTGGCTTTGGAGAAGCCCCGGCCAAGAATTCCGTTAATGAGAAATCCCGCGAATGGCAGCGCGGGAATGAGCCAGAGTTGATGCATCGGCGAATTAGTACTTCATCGAATTCACTTGATCGACATTCAGCGTTTCGCGGTTCTTGAAAACGGTCAGGATAATCGCAAGGCCGACGGCGGCCTCGGCGGCGGCTACCACCATCACAAAAAACGCAAATATGTGGCCGTTCACTTGTTTGAGCTGATACGAAAACGCCACGAAGCTTAAGTTGACGGCGTTCAGCATCAGCTCGATCGACATGAACAGCGTGATGATGCTCTTGCGAAACAGAAAGCCGGCGACCCCAAGGGCGAACAGCACCGCGCTCAGAATCAGATACCAGGTGAGTGGCGGGCCGCTCATCTCTAGATCTCCTTTCGCGCGAGTACTACCGCGCCCACGATAGCAATCAGGATCAGGATCGACGTGACTTCAAACGGCAGCAGGTATTGTGTGAACAAAGCCCGGCCAATGATCTGCGCCGTGCCGCCCTTGAACGTTCCAAAGTGCACGGGTGTATTGCCCGGGTAGAAGCGCTGGATGAAATAGCTTACGAGCGCGAGAAAGGCAATCAGCAAAGGGAATCCCAGTAATTGGGCAGTCAATGAACGGCCGCGCTTTGCTTCCGCGCCGGCATTCAGCAGCATGATGACGAACACAAACAGCACCATCACCGCGCCGGCATAGACGATGATCTGCGCCATCGCCAGAAATTCCGCGCCCAAAAGCAGGTACAGCACCGCCAGCGATCCCATGACGCCGATCAGCGAGATCGCGCTCGAGATGGGATGCGTCTGCACCACCACGTTCACCGCGCACACCACCGCGATGATGGCGAATACCAGGAACAGAATCACGTCCATGGAAAGGCTCGTCTCATGAGAGCGCCACCACCAGGCTGGTCACTAGCAGATTCGCCAGAGCAACCGGAAACAGGACCTTCCATGCAAAGCGCATCAACTGGTCGTAGCGGAACCGAGGCAACGTCCCGCGGATCCAAATGTAGAGGAACAGGATCGCGCCCACCTTCGCCGCGAACCAGAACAGCGGGATCAGAGCCGCCTGCAGCGGCGGAAAAAGGAACACAGCGCCGACCAACAGGAACACCACGCCGGTTATTGGCAACGTGATGCGGTCGAGTTTGCGCACCGGATTCAGCCCGTGCGATATCGCGATCAATCCGGCGGCCACGAAGATCAAGGTGGGCACGTAGTTCGAGCCCCACGCGGGCGAAAACAGCGGCTGCCAACCGCCCAGGAACAGAATCGCGGTCATGCACGAGACGGTCACCATGTTGGCGTATTCCGCCATGAAGAACGCCGCGAATTTCATGCTGCTGTATTCCGTATGGAATCCCGCCACCAGCTCGTTCTCGGCCTCCGGCAGGTCGAAAGGCACGCGATTGGTCTCGGCGAATCCGGCAATCAAGAAAACGAAGAAACTCACGATCTGCGGCGCCGGCCAGCGCAGAATGTTCCAGTGAAGTATCGAGCCTGTTTGCGCCTGCACGATTTCCCGCAGGCTCAATGTATTCACCAGCAACAGCGGCGAAACAATGGCTATGCTCAACGGCAGTTCATAACTGATCATCTGCGCCGAGCTGCGCAGCCCGCCCAGCAGCGAATACTTGTTGTTCGAAGCCCAACCGGCCAGCGCGATGCCGTAAACCCCCATCGAGCTGATCGCCAGAACGAACAGCAGGCCGATGTTCAGATCGGTGAGTTGCATCCAGGTGGTGTTCCCAAACACCTGGATCTCGCCCCCGAAAGGGATCACGGAAATCGAAATCAGCGCCATGGTCACCGCCAGGAACGGCGCCAGAAGAAACAAGAACTTGTTGGCGTGGGGCGGAATCAGGTCTTCTTTCGTGATGAGCTTGATCACGTCGGCAAGCGGCTGCAGCAGGCCGTGCGGGCCCACGCGGGAAGGTCCCATGCGCACCTGGATATGCGCGATTACCTTGCGCTCCACCCATTGCAAATAGGCCAATGTGGTCAGCAGAACAAAGGCCACTACCGCCGCTTTGAGCACGCTCAGAAGAAAGAAGTTCATCCGCGGCCGTGCCGTCTCTCGAGAACAGAATTCAACATCCTAGAATAACGCCCGAGCGTTCCGGATGTGAATAAATCATCATGCGCCGATCGGATCAAATCCGGCCGGCTTTCTACAGCAATCCTGCCGTTCACCGGCATGGTTTGCGCCGCACCGCCGGTGTCGATCTCCACCAAGGGGACGTCATATCCTCGCACGTTTTGTCGAATCTCAGTGAAGACCGTATTGGCCAGCCACGGCCCCATCTCCTGTGCCGCGCCCATCTCCTTCGCGATCAAACCGATGATTTCGAGATCCGGCTTCGCGCCCATGATCTGCGCGGCGTTCCGCAGGCGTTGCACTTCGCCGCAGACGTTCGTAACTGTTCCGTTCTTCTCGTAAGCCGAAGCCGCGGGCAGGATCACATCGGCGGTTTGGGCAGTTTCAGTGAGGAACATTTCCTGCACCACCACGAAACCCTTCTTCCCTCCAGGTGCGCCGCTCTTCAGCGGATTCGCGCCCACCACCCAGAGAACATCCAACTCCGCGGCCAGCATCTCGGCCACGGTCATTCCCGGTTGGCCGGAAGGCGCGAAACCGGGGAGCAGCTCCGGCATGAGCCCCATGTCCACCGCGCCCCGCGAGTTCGAGTAATCCACCAGCGGCACATACCGAACCGGAATGCCCAGGCTCGCGCCAAATTCCACCAACCGTCGAACCGCATCACCCTTGATGGCATCGCCGTACACGATCACCAGCTCCGGCTCGGCCTTCAGCTTGTCACGCAGTGACTCAATCGGCGCCAGTTCCGCTCCCGGCTCGGCGCGCAATGCCGCGGCCGCATAGTGATCCTCGCGCACCGGCTTCGCTGTCACGACGTAAACATGCGCCTGATGATGCCGGTAGTTCGCGCGAATCTGGAACGATAGGAACGGCTGTTCGAGCGCCAGGTCTGCTCCTACTACCAGCACCGCTTTCTTTTCGTAAAGATCCCGCGTGGTGGCCAGCGCCTCAGCCGAACCACTCACCGCGTCCACGAGCGTAACCACATCACCCGTGCGGTGGTGGTCAATATTATTCGTCCCCAGCACCTGCCGGGCGAACTTCTGGAGATAGTAATTCTCCTCGTTCGTCGTTCGGTTCGATCCGATCACGCCGAAACTGCCGCCGCGCTGCTTCACTTCCTGAAACTTCTTGGCGACGGTTCCCAGCGCCTGCGACCACGAGACCTCTTGGAGCTTCCCATTCAGGCGCACCAGCGGCGCTTGCAGTCGTTCCGGGTGATCCTGAAAATCGAACCCGTACCGGCCTTTGATGCACAGAAACTCGCCGTTGATCCCCGAACGGTCCCGGTTATTGCCACGAATGATCTTGTCGTTGCGAACGCCCAGCGTAGTCTTGCAGCCGTTCGAGCAATGGGTGCAAATGGTGCCCACGTGCTCCATTTCCCAGGGCCGCGTCTTGTAGCGGTAGGTGCCGCTGGTCAGCGCGCCCACCGGGCAGATGTCGATGCACATGCCGCACTCGTCGCACTCCAGATGATCGCCCTGGTTTGGCGCGATCTCCGAGACCGCTCCGCGGTTGATCACGCCCAGCGCGCCCACGCCCATCCCTTCATTGCAGATGCGCACGCACCGGAAACACAGAATGCAGCGCGGCCCGTCGTAGAACACCACGGGCGACCATTGCTTCTCGTCGACGTGGAGCTTCTGCTCGGTGAAGCGGCTCTCGCCCGCGCCGTAGCGGAACACCATGTCTTGCAGCTCGCATTCGCCACCTTTGTCGCAGACGGGGCAATCGAGAGGATGGTTGGTCAGCAGAAACTCCAGGGTGTATTTCCGCGCCTGACGCACCTGTTCGCTCTCGGTGCGCACCACCATACCCGGCGCCACCGGCGTCGTACAAGCCACCATCAGCTTGGGCGCTTTTTCGATTTCCACCAGGCACATGCGGCAAGCCGCCTGCAGTGTCAGACCTTCGTAGTAACAGAACGATGGGATCTCGATGCCATTCTGTTTGGCGGCTTCGATCAACAGCGTCCCCGCCGGCGCCTCGATTTCCTTGTCGTTGATCGTCAGCTTGACCAGGTCCGCCATTTACGCATTCACCAGTTGCGACACGTGCTCATACGGGCACGGCTTCCCATCCAGGTGCGCCTCGAAATCGTCGCGGAACTTTTCCACGATGGAAATCGTGGGCAGCGCCGCCGCATCGCCCAGCGGGCAGAACGTGCGGCCTAGCATGTTTTTCGAAAGGTCGCCCAGAAGATTGATGTCGTCACGCCGGCCGTAGCCATCGTGAAAGCGCACTAGGATTTTGCGCAGCCACGCCGTGCCCTCGCGGCACGGAATGCACCAGCCGCAGCTTTCGTGTGCGTAGAAGCGCATGATGCGCAGCGCCACCTTCACCATGCAGGTGTCTTCGTCCATAATGACCACGCCGCCCGAGCCGAGCATCGTTTTTTTCTTCGCCATGGCGTCGTGGTCCATGGTCAGGCCTTCGCACTCCGCCGCCGTGAGCACCGGACACGACGAGCCGCCGGGGATAAATGCCTTCAGCTTCTTGCCGCCGCGGATGCCGCCGCCCACTTCGTTGATCATTTTGTCCACAGGAAACCCAACCGGCAGCTCGTATACACCCGGCTTGTTGATGTGGCCCGTGAGGCACGTCAATTTCGTTCCGCCGGATTTGGGCACACCCAGCGCCGCGAAGGCCGCACCGCCATCGCGAATAATCGCGGGCACAGCGGAATACGTCTCGACATTATTCAATACCGTGGGGCACTGGAACGCGCCCCCTACCGCGGGGAACGGCGGCCGGATCCGAGGAATCCCGCGCTTGCCTTCGAGCGACTCCAGCAGCGCCGATTCCTCGCCGCACTCGTAGGCCCCCGCACCCGTGTGCGTGTAAGCGTCAAAGGAAAAGTTCGTTCCCTGCAGATTCTTGCCCAGATACCCCCGGTCGTATGCCTCGGCGATGGCACGATCCAGGATCTCGATTAAGTAGCGATACTCGCCGCGCACATAGATGTAGCCCGCGTGCGCGTCCACCGCCAGGCCCGCGATGAGCATGCCCTCGATCAACTGGTGCGGGTCGTACTCCATCAGCAGCCGATCCTTGCAAGTTCCGGGCTCGCTTTCGTCAGCGTTCACCACGATGTATTTCGGCTTGGGAGAATTGCGCGGCACAAAGCTCCACTTCATGCCGGCGGGAAAACCCGCGCCTCCGCGCCCCCGGAGATTCGAGGTTTTCATTTCCTCGATTATCTCCTCGGGCTTCATCCCGAGCGCTTTTTTGAAGGCCACGTATCCGTCGGTCGCGAGATACGTGTCAATTGAAGCCGAGTTCGGCAGGCCGAAACGGCGGCTGAGCACTTTGACTTCGAGCGGGCTCGGTTCGTTGTAGAGCATCGGTTAGGTGAGTTTCCTCAAGCTGGCAAGAAGCTGGTCCAGTTTCTCCGGCGTCACGAAATGATAGAAGTCGTAGTTCACCTGCAAAGCTGGCGCCCACGAGCAGGCGCCGATACATTCGACCTCTTCGAGCGAAACCTGTCCGTCGGCTGTGACTTCTTTGTGCCCGATGCCCAGCGTCTGGCATGCCTGCCGCCAAAGTTCTTCCCCGCCGTTTAAGAGGCAACTGATGTTGGTGCAGATCTGCACATGCGCTTTGCCCAACGGCTTGCGATGCAGCATCGAGTAGTACGACATAACTTCATCGACTTGCAGCGGTGTCGTGCCCGTCCGTTGCGCCACCTCCTCAATGAGTTCCCGCGTTACCGACCCGATCTCATCCTGCGCATACAGCAGCATCGGCACCATCGCCGAACGCTGCCGTCCCGGCGGATAGCTCTCCAGGAGCTTGTCGAACTTCGCTTCGAGTTGTGCAGAAAAAGTCATTGTCTTTCTTGCTTTCCTCGGCGTCTCTGCGTCTCGGCGTTTAAGTCGCTACCTGTCCGAATCGCCCAAAACAAAATCCATACTGCCGATCGATGCGATGACATCGGCAATCAGCGTCCCCACCACCATCCTGGGAATCGCTTGCAAATTCCCGAAGCTCGGACCCCGCACATGCACACGGTACGGTTTTGCGGTCCCGTCGCTCACCACGTAATAGCCGACTTCACCGCGCGGCGACTCAATCACCTGATAAACTTCACCGGCCGGCACGCGGAACCCCTCCGTCACGATCTTGAAGTGATAGATGAGCGCCTCCATCTGCGTCTTCATCTTGTCGCGATCGGGCAACACCACGTGTGGCGCATCCGCCGTCCACGGCCCGTCCGGCATGCCTTCGAGTGCTTGCTTGACGATGCGCGCGCTCTGCCGCATCTCCTCGATCCGTACGAGGTAACGCGCATATACATCGTTTTCCGTGCGCGTCGGCACTTCGAAATCGAATTTCTCGTAGCTGGAGTAAGGCTGCGCCTTGCGCGCGTCATATTTCAGTCCGGCGGCGCGCAGCATCGGCCCGGTAACGCCCAGGTCCAGCATATCTTCCAGCGGAAATCTACCCACTCCCTGCGTGCGCCCGATCCAGATCCGGTTATTGGTAAGCAGCTCTTCGTATTCGTCCACGCGGCTCGGAAAAACGTCGATGAAGCTCTTTACCCGCTTCTGCCATCCCCGCGGCGGCTCCAGCGCGAGGCCACCAATACGGAAATAGCTGGTCATCATGCGCTGGCCCGAGAACATTTCAAAAATGCGCAAAATATCCTCGCGTTCCCGGAAGCAATACAGGAACACCGACATCGCGCCGATATCGATCGCGTGCGTCCCCAGCCAAACCAGGTGGCTGTTCAGCCGCGTAAGCTCGGTCAGCATCACCCGCGTCCACTGCGCACGTGGTGGAATTTCGAGCCCCAGCAGTTTCTCCACCGCCAGGCAGTAGCAGAGATTATTCGAAAGGGGCGCCAGGTAATCGATGCGGTCGGTCAGGGTGACGCCTTGCTGATAAAGCTTGACCTCGAATTCCTTTTCAATGCCCGTGTGAAGATAGCCGATGTCCGGCGCTGCGGAAACGATGGTCTCGCCGTCGAGCTCCAGTAGCAGCCGTAACACACCGTGCGTCGACGGGTGCTGCGGCCCCATGTTTAGGACAAGTGTTTTGGGCCGCGGGTCAACCTCGGGTGCCGCGGGCTCGGCTTCCGCCACTGTTACGCCGGGAGTGTCGCTGTCGCTCATCTCAAACCCGGTCTCCCGTCACCGGATAGTCCTTTCGCAACGGATGGCCTTCCCAATTGTCCGGCAGCATGATGCGTCGCAAGTTCGGATGGTTCCGGAAGCGGATGCCGAACAAATCGAAGGTTTCCCGTTCGTACCAATCGGCGCCGCGCCACACGCTCGTCACCGAATCGATCTCCGGATTGGCGCCCGTCAGCCGGCACTTCAGTCGAAGCCGTTCGTTACGCTCCGGCGCGTGCAGGTGGTAAACAACCTCGAAACGCGGCTCCTCCGGATACCAGTCGAGTCCCGTGACCGTGCTCACGCGCACGAACTTTTGGTCGTGCTTCAGAAAGTGGCAGACCTCGACGATCTTCTCCGCAACAATTTCGAGCGTCAGCTCACCGCGATCGAGCTTGCCAGTGACCACCGCCTCCGGTAGCGCTTCCAGAAGCGCCGCTACCACCGGCACCGTCTTGATTTCGTCCGGAATCATCTATCGCTTCTCGTCCGGCCGGTTTTGCGAATACGACCAGTCCAGCGCACCCTTCCTCCAGATGAAGAAGAAGCCGCAAAGGATCAGGATAATGAAAACCAGCATCTCGACAAACGCGAACATCTTCAGCTCGCGGTACACCACCGCCCACGGGTATAAGAAGATAGCCTCGATGTCGAACACGATGAAGAGCATCCCTACCAGGTAAAACTTGACGCTGAATCGCTGCCGCGCGTCGCCCGTTGGAACGATGCCGCTTTCATACGGCAGATCTTTGACTCGGTCGCGAACCTTCTTCCCCAATAAATACGAAAGCCCAAGCATCAGCGTCGCCACCGCCAAGGCGATCACGACCTGAAGCAGAACAGGGAAGTAGACTTCGGTGTAGGAAGTGGGCATCCTGTTTTGCCGGGATCAAAAAGACGTGTATCTTTGAATATAATGAGTGGGAAAAGACAGTGTCAACAGAGCATCCCGTGACGCAACACATAGATGCCGCCGATATTACCGTCGTGGTCAATGGCGATGCACGCCAAGTCCACGCGGGCGAAACCATCACCGGTTTAGTGAGCACCTTGGGGCTCGACCCCGAGCGTCTGGCTGTCGAGCTCGACCGCCGCATCATCAAGCGCGCGCAATGGGCCTCCACGCCCCTGGCCGCGGGTGCGCAAATCGAAATTGTTCAGTTTGTCGGCGGCGGCTAGCTACTTCTCGGCGTCGATTTTCTCGATAATGAGTGCCTTCGATCCGCCGTGCACGTAGAGCTTGCCCGTTGCCACAACGCGCTGTGCGGCGAACGGCAGCAGCTTCTCGTTCTGGCTCGCGGCCGGCATGGTATCCGTCGTAGGCCAGTAGACCGAACCGTCATCGGCCCAGATCACCAGCGGCGAACCGGCTTTGGCACACGCCGTCGCGCATTCGGCGCTGACCGGCTTCTTCAAACTCTTCGTAAACCCACACGCCGAGTCGAGCACGTACCCCTTCACCGTCACCGTCTTCGGTTCCGCCGCGGCGAGCAGTAGTGAGCTTGCGAGCGCCATCGTCAACAGAAATCTCATTCGTCCCTCCTGGACCCGATCAGAATACCAGCTTCCCTTTAAACCGCAAGTAAATTCGCGTCTAGTGCTTTCTTGTTAACTACTTCTGATTATTGTGTGTTTTCACCTACTGCCCGTATACTACCGAAATCTTATGTGCTTCGTCGGTCGAAAAACCTCGCTCGTTCTATTTGCGTGCCTGTCATTGAATCTGCAGGCGCAAGATCCGGTCGGTGTTCTGGAAGGACACGTCAAAGACTCTTCAGGCGGATCGGTTTCCGCCGCCGAAGTGATCGCCAGCAATCAACAGACGGGATTCAGCGCCAAACAGCGCTCCGCCGAAGATGGCACGTTCCACTTCTCGTCCTTGCCTGCCGGTGAATACGATTTGCGGGTGACTGCTGACGGCTTCGCCGCCTTTACCGCTTCGGCTATCCCCATCGACATTGGCCGGACGGTTCGCGTGCCGGTGAAACTCGAAGTGGCTTCAGGCCATAGCGAGGTTAGTGTCAGCGGCACCGGGGCTACTGTGGACCTCGGCTCGACGCTGGGCGATGTGGTCTCGTCGCACGAAGCCACCGACCTGCCGCTAAACGGCCGTAACTTCACGCAACTAGGGCTGTTACAAGCGGGAGTCGCGCCCATGACGGGCGGTTTGGCGGAGGCCGGCGGCATCGTGCGCGCCAATCAAGCCTATGCCGTCAATGGCCAGCGGCCCGAATCTAATGGCTATCTACTAGACGGCGTCTCAAACATGGACAACGTCAACGGCGCATTCGCCATTCGGGTCCCCGTTGACGCGATTTCCGAATTCCGCATCCTGACCCTCAATGCCCCGGCGGAGTATGGGGACACGAGCGGCGCGACGACCAGTGTTGTAACCAAAGCCGGCGGAAATGCGTTTCACGGCGATGTCTACGAATTCCTGCGAAACAACGACTTCGATGCGCGCAACTTCTTTGCCGTCACCACCGAGCCGCTGCACCAGAACCAATACGGCGCCACGCTGGGTGGACCCATTCGACGCAACAAAGATTTCTTTTTCGCTTATTTCGAAGGGTATCGGAATCGTCAGGGCGTTACGCAGACCGCCATCGTGCCGACACCTGAACAGCGAGTGGGCAACTTTTCCGGCGGCAATGGTCCACTGATCAACTATTTCAGCGGGCAGCCCGTTCCCGGCAACCAGATTCCCACGTCGATGATCAGTCCCATTGCGCAGAATGCCCTTCAGCTCTACCCGCTGGGAAATATCTCGCCGTCGCTTTATGCCGCTACGGTAGTCGGCACGAACAACTACGACCAGGGCGGATTCCGGTTGGATCACAATTTTTCCAGCGGCGATCAGCTTTTCCTGCGTTACGCGACTTCCAGCACAGGCGAAATCGACCCGCTGCCGATCGCGGGCGCGGGCGTGCCGGGATTTCCGGTTGGCGACAGCATTCGCACGCAATCGGTTACTGCGTCCGAAACGCACCTGTTTTCTCCCAATACATTGCAGACCGTCCGTGCGGCCTTCTTCCGGAACGAGTTCATTTTCGGGCAGCGGCTCAACGCCACGCCGCCGAGCGCGCTCGGTTTCCAGTATCAGCCCACTCTTGGCTTGGCCGCCGGTACGCCATACCTGATCGTTAGCGGATACGCCAGCCTGGGCGACCCCATTGTCGGACCGCAAAACACCTACCAGAACAATTACCAGCTCAGCGACTCCATCTCGATGACGCGCGGGCGACACAGCTTCAAGTTCGGCGGCGAGTTCACCCGCAGCCAGATCAATCTCCTGTTCGGCATCGCCACGAACGGGTTCTTTGTGTTCGCACCGTTCCCCTTCAGCGATTCGTTTGCCAGCTTCCTGACCGGCCAGTCGGTGACCTTCTTCCAAGGCGGCGGAGAATTCGATCGCGCACTGCGCAACATCATGGTGGCGGGTTACGCGCAAGATGAATGGCGCATCACGCCGCACCTGACGCTCAACTACGGCCTCCGATACGAGATCAATACGCCCTGGGTGGACATTCGAAACCGCATGAACGAATGGGCGCCGGGTGCGCAATCAAAGGTCTATCCGACTGCTCCTGAGGGCCTGCTGTTTCCTGGCGATCCCGGCGTGGCGAGGAGCGTCGCGCCGAACTATTACAAGGGTTTCATGCCGAGATTGGGCGTCGCCTGGGATCCCACAGGTAGCGGCCACACAACCATCCGCGCAGGCTACGGCATTTTCTATGACTCGTTCGAGAACGGTGTCGGCGCACCGCTGCAAGCCCCGGTGAGCGCGCTCCCCTGGACACAGGCTTACCAACTCGGGGGGCCTGGCTTCAACATCGCGAACCCGTACGGCAGTAACCCGCCGCCTTTCGGGAACAACAACTTCGTCAAACCGGCGACGGTCCTTACCGTCGATCAATCGGCGCGGCCGCCCTATGCGCAGAACTGGGACCTCTCCATCGAGCACGTGCTCGGCAGGAACTATCTGCTGGACGTCCGCTATGTCGGCAATAAGGGCACGCGGCTGCCGCGGTTCATTGAGGCCGATCCCAGTGTCTACGGTCCAGGCGTGAACCCCAATAATGTCGACCAGCACCGCATTTACGCCGGCTGCCCCAGCTCGGGAGGCCTTTGCAATTTCGCGTCGGTCGGCATCGTCAGCGACATTACGAATTCCACCTATCATGCCGGACAGGTCTCGCTATCGCGGCATTTTGTGACCGGTCTGGGCTTCCAGGCTTCGTATTGGTACTCGAAGAGCGTCGACGGCGTCTCATCGTTCAACGTCTCCGGTTCGGCGCCCTCGGATGTTTCCGGAGAGAATGACCTGGCGCAGAATCCTTTCGACCTCCGTGCCGAGCATGGTCCCTCGCTGTTCGACGCGCGTCAGCGTTTCACCTTCAGCGGCAGTTACGAACTGCCCCGCTGGTCCAGTGCGCCCCACGCCGCGGCATGGATCGTCAATGGGTGGCAGTTCAACGGCATCGGCAGTTTCTCGTCGGGAACGCCCTTCACCGTGTACGATAGCGCCAACGTTTCTCTGCAAGGCCAAGCGCCCGAAATCAGCGGCTTCTATTCCAGCCGGCCGGATCTGATCTCTGATCCCAACGCCGGCCCGCACACGCCCAATCAATGGGTGAATCCTGCCGACTTCCTCCGCCTGAATCCAAATACACAAGCGGGCCAGTTCGGCAACGAAGGCCGGAACGTGGTGCGCGGCCCTGGGATCGCCGATTTGGATTTGTCCCTTTTCAAGAATTTCTATATCGGCGAAAGCAAGCGCATTCAGTTCCGCGCAGAGTCGTTCAACGTCGTGAATCATCCGAATTTCTACTTGCCAGAGAACGACATCGCCTCGCCGGAATTCGGACAGATTCTGCAAGCCGGGCCGCCGCGCCTGTTCCAATTGGCGCTAAAGTTCCTGTTCTGATCGATGCGGAAACTCTTACTGGCGTGCCTGGCTCTAGTGGCGCTGTATGGCGTGGCGTGCGCTGGAATCTACACTGCTATGTGCCAGCCGCCGGAACGATTCGGCGCGATCATGTCGCACGTGCCGGATTTCGCTTTCATGATCCTGCCCTTCCGGCCCTTTTGGATGTCGGCGCGGGCGGGCAGCCTGCGAGTTGGCGACGCCGCTCCGGATTTTGAGCTGCCTACGATCGATCACCAGCACTCGGTCAAGCTGTCGTCCGAGTACCAATCGAAACCCGTCGTCCTGATTTTCGGCAGCTACACCTGACCGCCCTTCCGCCGGGAGGTTCCCGCGCTCAACAAGCTTTGCGAAACCTACCGTGATCGCGCGACCTTCTATATTGTTTATATACAAGAAGCGCACCCGACCGACCTTTGGACCATGGAGTCCAACGTACGCGATGGCGTACAGTACGCCTCAGCGCACACGGATGGAGAGCGCACCACGACCGCGTCAGCCTGCGTCCGCAACCTGGGAATTCACATTCCCGCGATACTGGATGGGATCGAGAACAAAACCGAACGCGCCTACACCGGCTGGCCCGATCGCTTATATTTAATAGGAACCGACGGCCGCGTGGCCTTCAAAACCGCGCCCGGACCGTACGGGTTCTCCACGCGAGGTCTGGAGCGGGTGCTGGAACAAGTGAGTCGGACCAAGAATTGAAGCGAGAGAGTCCGAGACTTCTCACTTCTGGAAGGGAGGTCCCCTCTGACGGAAATTCTCCACCAACATCAGAGGCCCGGCGCACTGGCCCGCCCCAAAATTCTCGGCCATCACTTAGGTGGTCAACGGTATTTGTAGTAGTGGACGTGATTCCGATCTGCCGGGCGCCAGACATCGCCGACAGTTAGAGTGCCGTCGCTCTTGCCGCCTTTTCCCCCTGCACACCACACCAGGGGGTAACTGCCGCCTGTATCGCCTTTCCCGCGCGCTTGCAGTGGCCCGGGTAGGACAATCGCGACGTGACCTTCTGTCCGGTTGTCGGCATGTTCCGAGGCTTTCAGAACGGCAACCACAAATGCCCCGTTGGCAGCGTCGTGCTCAGCAATTGCAGCCGTCTCGATCGGATCCCAATGCTGGCTGATGTAATCAATCTGATCGTTTGCCCGCAAGCCTTGGAGCCCCTTAACACCGAGATCATTCGCGACTGCAGCCAGGAAACCCGAACAGTTGCTCTGAACGCTTACATCCTGCCAGTGCTTGGTGAGCGCTTTTCTTATGTCATCCTTATCCATATGTATAGGCTCCTCGTCTGCAGGCCGGCATAGCGCGTGGTCACTCTGAGGGAGCCCACACATACCGGCCAGCGTGGTCCACATATCCCACCCTCCGGCCAACTTTGACTCGGGCCAAACCATGGGAAAAAGGCGCCGCTTGATCAAACCTTGGACCGATTACTTGTTTTCCCGTTTTGTCAATGAAACACCATCTACCGCCAACCACAACCGCTGCTAAGCCCTCAGAGAACGCAAGCGCCGGCGCTTCGAACTCCGAGCTATGAAACCGCGGCGCGATCCGCACATTTCCTTTCGAATCGATATAGCCCCATTTCCCTAGCACCTTCACCGCGGCCAGGCCATCGGAAAAACTGCCGGTGGCCGCAAACTGCGGAGCGATGGCGGGCTTGCCGGAGACATCGATGAAGCCTCCCTTCCCGCCGATCATCACAGCGGCCAGTCCTTCAGAGAAATCATCCGCATCATCGAACGTGGGTGGGATAACGACCTTTCCAGAATGGTCAATATACGCCCATTTGCTGGCATCCTCGGCTTGCACGCGCGCGCGGCCGTCCGCAAAGATTCCGGCGTTAGTAAAGTCTTCAGGGAGGGTCTTGGATCCGGTTTTGTCGATGTAGAATCGCTTCCCGTCATTGAGGACGACAGCAACGCCTTCAGAAAACTTTGAAGCCGCGGCGAATTGGGGTGGGATGACCTCGTGCCCGAAGGTATCGACGTATCCCCACCTGGAATCGACCATCACCGGAGCCACTCCCGAGGAAAACTCGCGTGCATCCGAAAATCGCGAGGGGATCGCAATCGTTCCGGACTGATCAATATAGCCGCACCGCTTACCCAGCCATACGGCAGCAAGACCGTCGGAGAAATCGAGCGCCAGATCGAACTGGGGTGAAATCGCAACTTTGCCGGAGTTGTCGATGTAACCACCCTTCCCGCCCTTAACGATCGGAAACAGGTGGCCGTCCGGACGTCGCACCTGGGCAGCACAGTCGGAGGCATACAGAGAAGTGAACAGCAGAGCAGCCGAACAATATGCGCTGCAATTCCGCATCAACCCATCCATTGATTCTGCCGACCGATACGCCGATTCACTGTTCTTGCACGAGTGTCCGACAGACGGTCACACCCGGCGGTTACGCAGCAACGTAATTATAACTCTTAGTTGCCCATGCGACGTCCCTGGCGGTTACAAGTGGGTCTGCCCTTTCCTATGTAAGCGCAGTATTGGGGGGCCGGAATTTAACGTTCTTGGATAGCTTGCGAGCCCGGCTACATCCAGTGCGCGATGGCGTGCAGTTCGCCTCGGCGCGCTCCTATGGAGAACGCACCACGACCGCGTCAGCGTGCGTCCGCAACCTGGGAATTCACATCCCCGCGATACTGAATGGGATCGAAAACAAAACCGAACGCGCCTACACCGGCTGGCCGGACCGCCTGTACCTGATCGGAACCGACGGCCGCGTAGCCTTCAAAACCGCGCCGGGACCCTACGGATTCTCCAGGCGAGGCCTGGAGCAGGCGCTGGAACAAGCGACTCGGGCCAAGAACTAAACTGAGATCGCGCAGACGTGACCGCGCATGCTGCCCGGCGACTTCCCACTTGGCCCAATCTTAACCAAAGACATTCTTGTTAACAGATAAAAGGTTCTCTATACCTATAGCTTGCGGCGCAGCCTCAAGACGAGGCCGGAGCCCTGTTGAGGATTGGGCAGCAGGTATTGTTTTCAGAGATTTAGCCTAAGGTTGGCCTTTGTTTCAGCCGATTGTACGAGTGTTCGGGAAGGACACGGAACAAGAATGACAACACACGCTCCATTTGGCGCCGAGCCGCGCACGAATGGTGATGCCCAGATGTCGGCCGAGGGCCTGAAGCAAGATTTCGAGCACCACCTGCGCCGAACTCTGGCCAAGGACCGCTATACCGCGACCGACCGCGACCGGTACTACGCGTTGGCTTTGGCGGTGCGAGATCGTTTGATTGAGCGCTGGATCGCTACTCAGCAGACGCATCACAAGAAGAATGTGAAAAGACTCTACTATCTGTCGCTGGAGTTCCTGATTGGCCGGCTGCTGGGAAACAATGTCATCAACTTGAATTTGGAAGATAGCTGCCGCAAAGCCATGTCGGATGTGGGGCTTGATTGGGAAAACTTTAGGGACTACGAAGTCGATGCGGGCCTCGGCAACGGTGGGCTAGGCCGTCTTGCCGCATGTTTCCTCGACTCCCTCGCAACCTTGAACCTTCCGGCGGTCGGCTATGGCCTCCGTTACGACTTCGGGATCTTCAAGCAGAAAATCGTGAATGGCTATCAGGTGGAGCAACCCGACGAATGGCTCAAGCTCGGGTATCCGTGGGAGATCGCCCATCCCGAGTTTTCCTTCCCGGTGCAGTTTGAAGGCAGGGTGGAGACCCTGACCGGATCGAACGGCAAAGAATGGCGCTGGCTGGATGCGAAAACCGTCGTCGGCATGCCATATGACCTCCCCGTGGTGGGCTACGGCGGCAACACGGTAAACACTCTCAGACTCTGGTCAGCCAAGGCGGCTGAGGAGTTCGATCTGGATGACTTCAACCGTGGCGAATACGTGGATGCTGTGGCCAACAAGGTCCTGGCAGAAAATCTGACGAAGGTTCTCTACCCCAACGATAACGTGTTTGAAGGCAAGGAACTTCGTTTGAAGCAACAATACTTCTTCGTTTCCTGCACCCTTCAGGATATTCTTCGACGGTTCAAATCCGACGGCAATGCGTGGGACGTTTTCCCCGACAAGGTCTTCATGCAGTTGAACGATACCCATCCTTCGCTGGTCATCCCCGAGCTGATGCGGTTGCTGATCGATCACGAAGGTTTGGGATGGGACCAATCGTGGGACATCACGACCGCCGCAACCGGTTACACCAACCACACCATCCTCCCCGAAGCATTGGAGAAGTGGCCCGTCGACATACTGGAAAGACTGTTGCCACGGCACCTGCAGATTATCTACGAGATCAATGCCAAGTTCATGCGAGACATCGCCTCCCGCTATCCGCTCGATGTCGACCGCATGCGCCGGATGAGCATTATTGAGGAGGGCGATCAGAAACATATTCGGATGGCCCATCTGGCGATCGTGGGATCCTGCTCCGTTAACGGTGTCGCCAAGCTGCATAGCGAGCTTCTGAGGAGTAAGGTTCTGCGGGATTTTGCCGAATACTGGCCCGCCAAGTTCAACAACAAGACCAACGGGATCACTCCGCGACGCTGGCTTCTCAATGCCAATCCAGGCTTGGCGCGGCTGATCACGGACGCAATCGGAGACCGATGGATCACGGATCTGGACCAGCTACGAAAACTCGAGCCGTTCGTTGACGACAACGGTTTCTGCCAGCGGTTCCGGGCCGTCAAATCGCATAATAAACGGTTGCTGGCTGCCTACATCGAGCACGAGGTAGGGATTCGAGTTTCGCCCGAGTCGCTGTTTGACGTGCAGGTGAAGCGATTGCATGAATACAAGCGCCAACTGATGCTATTACTCTACATCATTTCACTCTACAATCGCCTCAAAAGAGATCCCGGGCTGAACATCGCGCCGCGCACGTTCATCATTAGTGCCAAGGCGGCGCCCGGCTATTCGATGGCGAAGCTCATCATCAAGCTAATACATCAGGTAGCGGAGGTCATCAATCGAGATCCGCAGGTCTGCGACAAACTGAAGGTCGTGTTCCTGCCGAATTACAGCGTATCGGTAGCGGAGAGAATCATTCCGGCTGGGGATCTCAGCGAGCAGATTTCGTTGGCCGGCACTGAGGCATCCGGGACGGGCAACATGAAGTTGCAGCTCAATGGGGCATTAACGATTGGGACGCTGGATGGAGCCAACATGGAAATTCTGGAGGAGGTTGGCCATGAGAATATCTTCATTTTCGGCCTGACTGCGGCTGATGTGGAGAGCCGCCGGCCCAGTTACGACCCGTGGGCGATCTACTACAGCGATGAAGAAATCCGGCAGGTTTTGGAGTTCATTGAACGCGATTTTTTCAGCATGTTGGAGCCCGGAATCTTTCGCCCGATCACGCAGTCGCTGTTGGCCGGTGGCGACCACTACATGCTATTAGCCGATCTTCGGGAATACATCCAAACGCAGGACAAGGTCGACGCGGCATACAGAGATCCGGACGGGTGGGTCAGGAAGACCATTCTCAATGTAGCGCGCGCCGGGAGATTTTCTTCGGACCGCACCATCCGGGAGTACGCATCCCAGATCTGGCACGTTGATCCTTGTGAAATTCCCTAAGTGGCACAAGCGGTCCGCGGTTAACGACGGCAGAAAGCCAGTGGCGCCGACCGTTAGCCCTCGTTATCTTTAGAGAAGTGCCCGCGTCGCTTGGGATATGATCGAGGCTCTCCGGAACCTATGCCCGTGGCGGCCAGTTGGGGTTTGCGGTATCCGGGTGATGACGTCGGCGTTCCGGGCAGTAGTCCAGCTTGACAAGAAATCGCGCATCCAAAATGCCTGCTGCCTGTGAGTTACTTAGCCACCGGTTTTGCGGCAACCTCTCTTGCGAGAAACCTCTCTGCCTGAGAATCGCCACTGTTGGCTTCTTGGGCGGTTTGAGCGGGAGTCTCCCTATCCTCCTGCACAGCGGCCGCTATGGTTTGGCCAAGCTGGCTTATCTGAACGGAGTCCGGGTTGCTGGTAGACGTTGGCTTCGGCGCAGCCGGTTTTGCAGACGGCGTGCTCGTGGGCTGAGCGACAGGCTGACTCGCCGTCGCGTTCGATACAGCAGTGATCATCTGGATCTCCTTCATCTTGCATATCGTCAACCCGGGAGCTAACTTGAGAGCTTTCTGCATATGTTTCTAATCCGACATCCTCGAATTCCCAGAGAAGGTGAACCCCCAACCTCACTGTAGTGCTTTGAACTCACGTGTGCTAAATCGTGACACGAAGATTCCCTGCCCTGCGCACCGCACGAGTGGAAGTAGATGAAAAATACCTTAGATGAACAACACTACCCGCACCGCCGTCTCGGGGGTAAAGGTGCTCTTTAAGGGGTAGCCTTGTTCATGCGTCGCGTCTTTTTGTTACAAGTGTGTCTAGCCCTTTCTCTGTCGGCGCAGTATCCACCGGAGACGCAATGGCGCAAAATCGTAACGCCGCACTTTGAAGTGATTTTTCCGCAGGAGATCGAGCGCGATGCCGAGCGGGCGGCCAATGCTCTGGAAACACTTTACGCTCCGCTCACCCGCACGCTCGGCGCTTCTCTTCCCCGGCACACTACAGTTTTGCTTCCGAATCAAGATGTCACGCGCTACTCCGGCGGTTCCGTTTCCCTTTTCCCCCGCCTGGCTACCTTCAACATGATGCCGGCTCAGGGATTCTGGGGCGCCAACGACTGGATCAACACACTCACCGCGAATGAGACTCGCCAGCTTGTGCAGATCGCCAAGATGAACCACGGCTTTGGCAAGCTCGCGTACATTGTGTTCGGCGAAGCTGGCCTCGCCAGCACGATGGCGGTCACGCTTCCCGATTGGTGGGCGGCTGGCGACGCCCGCGTAGCGGAAACCTCGACCCTGCGTGGCGGCATCGGGCAGTTCGCTTCCTCCGAACAGGTCGAGCGCGCCCTGCTGCTGTCGGACCAGCACTACTCCTATATGAAGGCGATGCACGGTTCTTATCGCGATCTGGTGCCGAGTCAGGATGAACTCGGCGCCTTCCTGGTGAGTCACGTGGATCGCACCTCCGGATCGGACGCCTGGAACCGGATCATGACGGACACCGCGCGCCAGTCTTGGAATCCCTTCGCGCTAACGCTGGCTATGAAAAAGGAGACTGGCCGCACCGCGAGCACCAACTATCACGACACAATCTCGGAGTTGGGCGAGCTATGGAAATCGAAAACCGAGCCCGCGGAGGTCAGCCAGCCGCACATCCTCAACAGCACCGTCAAAAGCTCGGTTACCGGTTATTACCAGCCGGTCTACGAAGCTGATGGCAGCGTGCTGGCGCAGAAAATCGGGCAGGACACATTTCCCGTGGAAGTAGTGCGCGTGAGTCCGGACGGCACTGAGCAGCGGCTTTTTCGCGCGGCTCCCTCGGTGGCTGGAACGAATCGAACCTCTGTCGTGGCAGGCCGCATGGTGTGGGACGAGTTCGTGCCCGATCCACGCTGGCTGCGTGGCTACTCCGAGATCGTAATTCGCGATTTGGCAACGGGCCGCACGCGGAAGCTGACGCACAAGACGCGCTTCATGAATCCGGTGCTGTCTCCCGATGGGAAACGCGTGGCAGTGGTGGAGTTTCTTCCAACGCGAGTGTGCTCGCTGTTCGTTCTGGACGCTGACAAAGGCAGCCCGCTGCGGCGCTTGCCGTCGCCCGATAACGACATGATCTATTCGCCCGCCTGGTCCGAAGACGGGCGCCGCCTGGCCATGGTGACGCATAGCCCTGCCGGCCGCGCGCTGACGGTGTTAGCTCTGGAATCCGGAACCTTCACGGACGTGATTCCGCACAGTAACGAGGAACTGGCCAACCCGGCCTTCTTTCGGAATTACGTGCTGTACAAATCTTCCGGTAACGGAGTTGTGAATATCTACGCCGTGGAGATTTCGAGCGGGCGCCGCTACCGCGTGACTTCCTCCAAGTTCGGCGCCGATTTCCCCAGCATCTCACCCGACGGCACGAAGCTTTTATACAGCGACTTCTCAACCACCGGTTACAACTTGGCCGAACTGCCGCTCGACCCGGCGGCTTGGACGCCCGTCACTCCAGCCGCTAGTTCCAGCCTCGGATACCTTGGAACCTCTCACGATTACAGCGCGGAGATCCCGGCCACTTCATACCCGATTGCGCCTTACCATCCTTCCTCCCACCTGTTCGACGTTCATTCCTGGGGCCCAACGTGGTTTCCACCGGAAGTCGGCTACGGCGTGATCTCGAACGACAAGATGGGGCTAGTCAGCTCAAACGCCTCGTTCATCTACAACACCAATGAGCGCGCACCCGGATTTACGACTGGCGTTAGTTATAGCGGCTTCTATCCGGTACTCGATTTCGGCTTCAGTGATCGCGAACGCAGGCTGCAATTCGTGAATCAAATCGACAACTTCAGCGAGCGAACCGCTTCCGCCGGATTTCACATCCCGCTGAATCTCTCCCGTGGGTACACCGACACGTTCCTTAGCGTCGGCACAAACGTGCAATCCATTGACCGGCAGGGCGGAGGTCTGGTGCCGCTTTCGTGGAATTTTGGACTCTACCACGCGCGACAATTCAGCGCCCGGGACCTCGCGCCTCCCTGGGGCCAGATGCTGAATCTGACTTACAACCACACGCTCGAACAGGACCATTACCGCGGTAACTTCCTCTCCGCCGACGGACACTTCGCGCTGCCGGGCTTGCTGCGCCACCATAAGATCATCCTCGAGAGCGGTTATGAACACCAGGTGGGGAATTACTTTTACTCCAGCCAGATCCTGTTTCCGCGAGGCTATACCGCGGTGGTGGGCTCGAATTTGACAAAGCTTTCCGCCAACTACGGGCTTCCGCTTTTCTATCCTGACTGGGCGATGGGCCAGATCCTTTATATAAAGAGGATCTCCGCCAACACGTTTTACGACTACGGGAGAGTGGCGGAGCGGCTCTACCGCTCAACAGGCGTCGAAACTGTCTTCGACTTCAACGTGTACCATTTTTCGCCCACCTTCCAGGCGGGTGTTCGGTACGCGGAGCGGCTCGATTACCATAACTCGCGCATCCAGCCATTTCTCTCGTACGGCTGGTAGGAAATGCAAAAGGCGCGTTTCGAAGCCGGATTAGGTTGGTCGCCGGCGGCTGTTTGACTCTGCCACGCGAATCGAAGGCAGACGCATTATATGTATCGATTCACCTACCGCTCGACGTCGGGGTACAAACGGTTCGATTCTGCTCATGGGTTGGAGGTTCCGTTCGTGTTCGGCGTGATTGACGACCTGGATGTCATCGTATTCACAGGTAGGGATCCTTACCGGCGCGCTGTGATGAAGCAGGTGCAGCAGGCGTGGATTAACTTCGCGCGAACTGGCGACCCCAGCCAACCAAGTCTCGCTTGGCCGAAATACGATGAGAATACGCGCGCGACAATGCAGCTTGGCAAATCCTGCAACGTGGCGAACGTCCAAATTCCGCGGAGCGTACCGTTTGGAACGGCCTGCCATTCGATGGCATCACGCCAAGCGCGGTTGATGTTTGGGGGCTCGTCTATGCAAATGGCGCCCCTTAGAACGGCACCTTACCTCACGCTGATAAAACTTGCCAGTTGGCGCACGGAATCAGCGCGCTGTCTCGCCGTTCATCGGTGAGTAGCAGGTCCGATACTAGACGAGCGGTCGACGATCCGGACCTTGGGCAGTTGCCTCGGTGATTGCTCCCGACGAGTCGCCCAGTGTTTGCCGATAGGTGTTGCGAACAGCTCATCTCACAAGCGATCGGCCCCAAACGCGTACAGCTAACGCCGCCTCGGGAACTGGTCTTGCTCCGAAAATCGTCTTTACGCGAAGCTCCGGACCGCGCTCGCCTCGTCGTCGTGCACGTCGAAAACCGTGTACAGTTTGGTGATTTGCAGGAGGTCTTTGACCCTCTTGGTCAGCCCCAACAACTTCAACTGGCCGCCGTGATTGGCGACCGTGGTGAATCCAGAAACCAGCTCGCCGATACCCGAGCTGTCAATATAGGAGACTTCCCCGAGGTTGAGCAGGATCTTCTTTTGGCCCTTGCTCACCAGGTCGCGCAGCGTATCGCGCAGCGCACTCGATCCCTCACCCAGCGTGATCCGCCCCGCCACATCCAGGACCGTCACATCTCCCACCTGACGCGAACTTAACTTAACGCTCACTTCCGTCGACCTCCTAATCAGAACCTGTGCAGTCTACTTCGAGCCGAGATACTTGACCAGCGTAACCTCAGTGCCGAGCGGGCTCAGCCGGCGCACCTGCAGCTCATCCATGAATGCGCGGATGAGGAACATCCCACGGCCGGAGAAGCGAAGAAGATTGTTCTCCGCCAGCGGATCCGGCACCTTCTCCATATCGAACCCCTTGCCTTGATCCGCGATCGTCACCGTCAGACGGTCGGCGCCTTTCGACACCGACACATGAACCTTCTTGTGCGCGCTGTACTGATTCCCGTGAACCACGGCATTCACCATGGATTCGCGCACCGCCATCCCAATCTTGTGCAAATCTTCTTCCGGGAAACCGGCCTTCTGGGCGACATCGAGTACGAGATTTTCGGCACTGTCCACGCTTTCCAGTGTCGAATCCAGAAACTGGTCCACCGTCTCGGCTTCACCGCCAGTGTTCTTTCCCATATTTGAGCTGGCCTAGCGTGGCCAAGTCGAATCGCTACAATAACCTGCCGAAAGAACCAAAGTCAAGAGTGGCGGCGTGCATATACCATCGCCTACTTGGATTTGGCGAGCATGCGGTCCAGTTCCGTGAACAGGTCGCGGCCCTCGAAAATGCCCTTGGTCAGCGGCGAGTACGCGTAGTCGTTTTGGATCATTCCCCGCGCATCGATGATGAACACGTGGGGCACGTTGAAGCTCGGGTTCTGCGGCGTTGCCTGGAAATAGGATGAGGCCATCTGTCCGCAATCAAACAGCACCGGGACCGTAATCTTCTTCTCCTCGACGTACTTCTTCACCGTGGCCGTGTTGTCACCCCAGTTGACCACCGACAGCACTTCGACCTGGCCGTGGTACTTCGCGGTCACGTCCTCGATAATCGCGGCGAACCGTTCGCAGTGTGGGCAGTCCGTCTTCATGAACTCAATCAACACAATCTTGCCCCGATAGTCCGCCAGATCGTATTGTTTCAGATTCATATCCGGCAAAGAAAAGCCGGGAGCACGGCGGCCGGAAAGCTCGCCTGAGGCGAGCAGGCTGGTGGCACACACCAGTAAACAGAGAAAACTTCGCATGCCCTCAAATTAGCATGTTATGGCGGGAAACCGATGTGGGGTCTACAACGATGCGGCTTCGGACGAGAATTTCTCGATCTCAGCGGACATGTCACCAAGTGACACTCGGCAGGCCGCGAAGTCGTTGGCTTGGGCGCTGCGCTCAATGCTCTTCATCAGCGCAGCCAGTGAGGCGGCTCCCACATTGGCGCACGCACCCTTCACATAATGTGCCAGGCGCGCACACTTCGCGCCGTCGGCCTGCTCCACGGCTTGCTGGAGCGCCGGAATTTGAGCCGCGGCGTCGTTGATCAATGACGCAGCCAGGTCCCGCATCAGCTCGGTATCCTCCATGCAGATATTCCGCAACTGATTCATGTCAAATACGGGCGCTTCGGCTAGGTCAGGCATGACGGGCCGCTTCTCCTCGCTGTCAAGAATTTTGGCAGATGGCGCGGGGAATGCCCATCAGCGAAAGACCTGAGTTGGCCACCCATGCTTCCCGAAGCCGATCCAGTGCCCGTTGTACGCGGGCCACAAAGCGTGCCGCGCTCTACCAGTTCGTCAGCGACCCATCCGGCCGGTGGAACAGCGGAATCGGCCGCGCGGCCTCGGTGACCTCCAGCGCCACCTGCAGCGCTTTCGGATCGAACTCCACTCCCAGGCCCGGCCGCCGGTTGGGCCATATTTTGCCGTTGCGGAAATCGTAGCTCTGAGGGAGATGCGGTTCCTTGGCCGGACCCGCCCCCAGCATCTCCATCATCACCGGCCCGGAGAATGTCATGGCCACGTGCGCCACCGCCGCTTCCGCCACCGGACCAGTGAAGTGCGGAATCAGCCCGACGTAGTGCGTCTCGCACAGCGTTGCGATCTTCTTGTACTCGCTGATGCCCCCTACATTCGGCAGAGTCACGCGCGCGTAGTCAATCAGGCGCCCCTCGATGAGCCGGTTCACGTCCCAGCGATCGCCGAACTGCTCACCCACCGCGATCGGCACCTTTACGTGCTCCCGAAGCTGCCTGTACACGTCCGTATTTTCCGAGCGCAGCAGGTCCTCGCAGAAATACGGCTCGAGCGGCTCGATCAGCGTGCTCAGGCGAATGGCGTCCGCCAGATCCAGCCGCGTGTGATAATCGATGGCCCAGTCGCCGTCGTTGCCCACGCCCTCGCGGATCTGCACGCAATCTTCGTATGTCTTGCGCACCATTTGATGCGAATTGAACGCCGCGCCGTCGCCTGGGTCCGCTACCGAGGTGCGAAACGCTCGAAAGCCCGCCTCGACGCATGCGTGCGCCGTCTCCTTCAGGCTGCCCTTGTCCGGGAAGCCCGTCGAGTAGCACTCGACATGCTCGCGCGCCTGGCCGCCGAGCAACTCATAAACCGGCACGCCCAGCGCCTTCCCTTTGATGTCCCACAGCGCCATATCCAGCGCGCCCATGGCGTGGAGCTTTTCGCGCCCCGCGGGATAGAACCGGCCCCTGTAAACAAGCTGCCACAGATGATCGATCTTCGACGGGTCGTCGCCGATCAGCATCTCCGCGCACTCGGCGATAGTGTCGTGCGATCCGCCCTCGCCAATACCCGTGATCCCCTGGTCGGTCTCGACAGTGACGATGTGGAAACTCTGGTTGAACATGGGACGCGACCGCGGATTGTGATAAAAGCGGATGCGCTTGATCTTCATCTTGGGAAGATCGGCAAGAAGCGCCACAGGACGCGACAACACGGCCGCCCCCGCCGCCAGCGTAGAGAGAAATGTTCGGCGTTGCATGTGGGAAAGATATCAGAAAAGCGGTCGGGAGATGGATTGAGTCAGGAAGCGCGATAATCGGTACATGCCGATAGTTCCCGCTGGTTCTGTCCATCAAAGCCAACTCGCCCAGGAGGTCGACAAGGCAATCCGTAAGCTCCGCAAGCTCGCCAAAGAAACCGTTCGTGTCAATTACAGTCTTGGGACGGATTCAACAGATGAGCCTGCCATTTTTTTCCGAATCGTTCTCACGGACGCGGCCAGCAGAGAGGACAAGCTTGCAGAGGTCACCGGCCGCATCGCGACGATCCTCTTCGATGAGATCCGTCCCTATGAGAACTGGCGCTTGCTCCCGTACTTCAGTTTTCGCAGCAAATCCGAGCAGGAAAAACGGAATGATCCAGAGTGGACCTAGGCATGGCATACCATGACGACCTTCTTCGGCAAGCGCTCCAACTCGTCCACAAAGAACCCAGGAATCCAAAACAGGCTAGCTTGCGCCGAGCCGTATCGACGGCCTATTACGCGCTATTTCACCTGCTAATAAGCGAAGCGGTCGCCAATTGGAGCCGAACCAATCTCAGAGCGGCGCTTGGACGCGCATTCGATCACAACATTATGAAGGCAGCCTCCAATCGCCTTAAAGACGGCCGTCAATTCCCATTCAAAGGGGAAGATCCCAAGGTTGTCGAGGCCTTGAAGGCGGTGGCCGAAACTTTTACTCAACTGCAGGAGAAGCGGCACATCGCCGACTACGACAACACTACCTCTTGGACGACCACGGAAGCTCTCGCGCAAGTCAAGGCAGCAGAACAAGCATTTAAGAGATGGAAGGCTATTCGCAATGAGCACATCGCGCAGGCGTACCTGGTCTCACTGATCGTCAAGAAGCGAGATTAGTGAAATCCTGTAAGGTAAAGGGTCATAATAATGAAGGAGGGCACCCCGATGACCATTCAGATCACCAAACCCGAAGTCGAGGCGCTCATCAATCAGCGCCTCCAAACAGGCCGATTTAAGGACGCCGAAGATGTTGTGTTCCAGGCGCTTCAGTCTTCGCCATCGACAGCAGTAACAACGCCACAACCCGACGCGTCGCCGGCGAAAAACATTGTGGAGCTCTTTGCGCCGTTGCGAGGTCTTAATCTGGATTTCGGTCGCAACCCATCTGCCGGACGACCGATAGACCTGTGAACGGCTATCTTCTCGACACTAACGTCCCGTCAGAAACTCAGCCGGGACCGGCCCGAGCCTCGCGTAGTGCAGTGGCTCAAAATACAACCCGCAACAACGTTATTTCTCAGCGCCGTCACGATCGGTGAAATCCGTAAGGGACTCATCGTACTTCCCCCAAGCCGCCGTCGGTTCCGAGCTTGAGACGTGGTTCCACACTGACTTGCTGACTTGGTTTAGTAACCGCATCCTGCCCGTCACCCATGCCATCGCGGACCGGTGGGGCGTATTGGACGGTCAATGCCAGTTAAGAGGAACGCCGCTGAACACGGCGGACGGCATGATTGCCGCAACCGCGATTGAACATGGGCTCGTGGTCGTTTCGCGGAACGTGAAAGACTGCGCCGGTCTCGGCGTCGATATCTTCAATCCTTGGGAAATGCAAAGCCGAGGAGAGCGAGGTTTAGGCCCTTATACGGTGCGCGTCTATGCCGAGCCAAAGTTCCGGAACATATCGGCCCGGTTAGCGTCGATTTCCTCGGCAGATGGAGCCTGCCCGTATTTGGAAAACATGCCGCGTCCCGTCTTGAACGGAATACCGGACGATGGCGCTTCGAGTGCGTCCGCGAGTTCGCGTTCCAGAACCTCACGCGCGTAGCCATCGGCGGAAATGCCATGGGCGTTGGCTCGCACCTTCAGTGCTGCTCCAAGCTCCTCTGGAAGTTCAATAATCATGACTGGTTTCCTGTCTCTGTGACAATTGTAGCGATTTCTTGGGCCGGTTCGCGCAGCAGCATGCCTTAAGAAAGGAACTCGGTGCGTCTGCTATGATCGGCCCATCTCCTTTTTGGTGGCGCCAAGCGAATGCGTATCTGTGTCTACTGTGGTTCGAGGTTCGGCAACGGTGAAGTCTACGTCCATGCCGCGAGGCAGATGGGAAAAGCCCTTGCCGACCGCGGGATCGACCTCGTTTACGGAGGCGGGCGCGTCGGCTTGATGGGTGCAATTGCCGATGCCGCGCTCCAGGCGGGCGGCACGGTGCTAGGTGTCATTCCGCAATCCCTCGTGGACCGCGAGATTCAACATACCGGCCTCACCCAACTGCACGTCGTCGCCACCATGCACGAGCGCAAAGCCAAAATGGCCGAACTCGCCGATGCTTTTATCGCTTTGCCCGGCGGCGCCGGTACCCTTGAAGAAATATTCGAGCAGTGGACCTGGGGCCAACTCGGGATTCATCACAAACCGTGCGGCTTCTTGAATACCAATGGGTATTTCGATTCGTTGCGAAAAATGGTGGACACAATGGCCGGCGAGGGGTTCCTGCACCCGGAGTACGTGTCCATGCTCACCTTTCACGCCGAGCCCACCGCAATTATCGATGCATTCCGGCTCTATTCCCCGCCGCTGCCAAAATGGCAGACCGTATCGAAACCGGTCATCCGCATTGTCGCCGCGCTGGTGCAGGATGACGCCGGACGGGTGCTGCTGGTCCGTAAGCGTGGAACGCGCGCGTTCATGCAGCCTGGCGGAAAACTTCGAGATTCCGAATCACACCCCGCGGCGCTCGAACGTGAGCTGAAGGAAGAATTGGGATGCTCGGTCCGGCCCGGGAGTCCGGCATTTCTTGGCACGTTCCTGGCGCCACCGGCAAACGAAACCGGCTGTATGGTAGAAGCCGCTCTGTACCGTGTAGAGGTCGTTGGCACAGTCAGTGCCGCCGCCGAAATCGAGGAGATCGCGTGGGTCCGCCCCGAACCTCCGCACCAGATTGAGCTGGCGCCACTGACACGAGAGTCGGTTTTGCCACTCGCGGCGCGCTCGCATCTCGCCGCCCAAACGCGGCAATAGAACATAAGGCGTGGGCTTTCTCGCGCAGGCTAACCTGCCTTTCCGAAGTGTGCCGGCGTTGCCGGTTCGATCACCCCTACACTACTTGGGGCTCCGGTGCGGACACCGTGACACGATGGATAGCCGCCAGCAATTCATCCGCGCGCATCGGCTTCGAGATGTAGCCGTCCATTCCCGCAGCAAGGCATTGCTGATCGTATCCCTTGAGCGCGTGGGCGGTCAGCGCAAGAATAGGTACGCGCCCGCCGGACCGCTCCTCAATCGCGCGGATAGCGGCGGTACACTCAAAACCGTTCAAGTGCGGCATTTGGATGTCCATGAGGACAAGATCGAATGGTTGTTTGCGCCAGGCGGCCAAAGCCTCACGGCCGTCGCTCGCGACCGTTACTTTGTGCCCGGCCTTCTCCAACAGCCGGGCTGCGATCTTTTGATTAATGAGGTTGTCCTCTGCAATCAGCACGCGCAGCGGCGGTGTTTCGGGCGCCGGCGCCACAAGAGCCGCGGTTTTGGATGCGGGGATCTCAATGGCTCTCGAAAAGGGAATGACGAAATGAAACCGGCTGCCCTTGCCGACTTCACTTTCCGCCCAGATGTTCCCGCCCATCAACTCGATCAGGCGCGAAGAGATGGTCAGACCCAACCCGGTGCCCCCATAGCGGCGCGTTGTGGACCCGTCTGCCTGCCGGAAGGCCTCGAAGATCAGCCCGATTTTCTCCTCGGGAATCCCTACACCCGTATCCGCAACCGAGAAGTGTACACGCGGAGGCCCCACGCCCTCAAAAAGGCCCACGCTGACCGTGATCGCACCGGCGCTAGTGAACTTGATGGCATTGTTCACCAGGTTCAATAACACCTGGCGAATGCGGGTCGCGTCGCCGTGCTGGGCGTCAGGAACATCAGGCCCCACATGCACTTCCAAGGCCAGCCCCTTTTGATGAACCGATACGGCTAGAGCGGAGACGGCGTCCCTGACACATTCGCGTACCGAAAAGTCGACAGCATCCAGCTCGAGGCGGCCGGCCTCGATTTTCGAGAAATCCAGAATGTCATTCAACAACGCCAGCAGCGACTCCGCCGATTGCTTGGCGTCAGAGATATACCCGCGCTGTTCGGGCGTCAGTTCGGTCTCGAGCGCCAAACCGGCCATCCCCAGGATGCCGTTCATCGGGGTGCGGATTTCATGGCTCATGTTGGCGAGAAACTGGCTCTTCAGCTCCGTGGCATCCTTAGCGGTGGCCAGCGCGCATTCCAGATCCCGATTGTTGCGCAGCAGTTGCTTGGTTTGCTGGGTCACACGCCGACGCAGCAGTAGCACCCAGGCCAGCGCACCGAAGATTGCCAGTGCGAGGATGATCAGCAGCTGTACCGTCCGCGCCATCGTCCACCAGGATGGGCGTCGCAGCACATGAAGATCATTCCCCGACCGCAGGAGGAGGCGGAACGATGCCGGCTCGTTCAGCCACCCGGCCACCTCCACCACGCAGATGCCGCTCACCCGAACGCGGCTTCCGTCCTCGATCACCGGCAGGTCCGCCGCCGCTGTCCGGTCAATTTCTACGCTGAAAACGTGGCTGCCCGATTTCATGGCCAGCCACTGCCCCCTTTTGGTGGCAGTCCCGCTCACCAGAACCGCCTCGAGCTCCACCAGGTCTCCGTCGTGGTCGCCACCTAACGCCTGCTCCACTGTTACTGTTACAGGCTGCGGAACGGGACCGGACTCCAGCCGCCGTAACATCGCGTCTTGCAGGATGGGATTGTATTCGCCCAGAGCCGGAAAGCCGGCCACCTCCACTTGATCGCCCGGCTCCAGCGCCGTGGCCTGCTGGGTAAGCACCAGGATCCCTTGTTCTCCATCCCGAATGTAGAATTCACGCGACCGCTGATAGAGCACCACACCGCGCAGTCGCGCCCGCTCGCTGACCGATTTCTCTGGTGAATAACGAAGCAGGCTGGACGCGCTACTCACTGGCAGATCCTGCAACTCTTGCCGCGCCGCCTTGCTGATGACCACGTCGTTCAAGCTCTGAACATGGATGAACACCCCCGTCAGTTGCCGCCGCTTTGTGAACGTGGACCCGCAGGCGCCGCGCAGGGTTACATGCGCGTTCAGCAGCCCCTCAAAACCCGTACCCGGAGAATCCACGACCGTGGCCCGCACGCGCGCTGGCCCTACCCCCAAGTAAAGGTTGAGCCGATGCTTGTCGACAGCAATCGACCGGATGGTTCCCTGCACTTCAACCCACGCGCCGTCAAGCGTTCCTGAAATGAGATCGTCGTACGATACTTTGCGCGCGACAGGCAGTTTGCCTGGGCCCAAGATCCTGAAATGCGGTTTCTCCACTACCGGAGCGAATTCTCCGGGCCCGCTGACTCCCGTTACCTCCACCAGTTGGCCCTGCCGTATATCCAACCGTCCCTCGGCGGCCACATAAGCGCCGCCGGTCGCATCCAGTACGAAGACGTCGTTCCAACCGGGGTCGTAATGCGTAACCACCGCGCGCAGGCGCACGGGAATTCGGCGCGCGGCTTCTTCTGGCGACAGCGCGCGAAGCTGGGCTGTCCGCGTGAGAACGGCCGGAGCGGCGCCGGCTGTGCCTGATGCCAATGCCATGGCAACAATGCAGATCACGCGCGGACACGTGACGGGCGGGACATGGGGGAGCGAGCGCATGCGGTGCAAATCGTTCCTCTTCTGTTTGATCGGCTGAGAAAAGAGGGAACTTCAGGCGTTTATTGCTGCGGGGAACTGGATGTCGGGGGAAGCGGTCCTGCTTGCATGCCCGGCATGGAGGGTTGTTGCTGCTGGGTTGGCGAGCCGAAACCGAAAGCGCCCGTCGATCCGGGTTGTCCACCAAACCCGGGCGTATTTGTAGGTTGCTGACCTGGCTGCAGTTGTCCAGATTGTTGTGGCTGGCCCATCATCCCGGCCAGTTGCCCGGCTCCGGTGCGGTCTTTACTGAAGTCGTAGATGAATTCCCATTCGTTGTACTTGTCGCGCTCATTGTAGATCTTGATCCCGCGCCGTTCTACCTTACTGGCCACCCCTGCGATGCTACCGGAGGAAATCTGGGTTCCGCCTGCCGCTGTGGGCTGCGAACCGGGCATGGCCCTGGGTTGTGTGAGCAAGTTCCGGATCAGATCGGCCGCGGGGTTCGCACCCGTCTGGGCTGGATTGAGCCCTGGCTGCTGCCCATACGGATTCGCGTTCGGATCCGTCGGTAAGCCGCCTGGCTGCTGCGCCCCTGGGTTGACGGGGCCACCAGGAATGCCGGGAAATGCCGACACGGGTGACTGTGGAGCGCCGGGAGTGCCGGGCTGCAGTCCTTGTCCCGGCGTCGTTGGCTGTGCGGGATTCTGTCCCAGGCCCAGTTGCGCGGCTTGATTTTGCGCATTGCCGGGGTCGGCAGGCGCTTGATTCTGGTCCGGCTGAAGACCCGTAACCGGTTGCTGTGCGTTGGGATCGCCCCCGGCCTGGGGCTGCCCGCCGTCACTGGGCCGCCGCCGAAAGGCGGGACCCGTTGGTTGGTCAGTGGTGGCGTCCCCACTAAGCGAGGCACCTTCGGTGATGAAGTTGTTTTGATTCTGCGTCTGCTGGTTGCCCTTCGGCTTGTTGGTCAGGGAATCCGTGAAGACCCCACCAGGTCCTATATGAATCAACCGCCACTCGTCCTTTCCAGTTAGTGGGTCGGCATAGCGGCGGCGCAGGAAGCGCAGATTATTGGTATTTTCGAGGGCATCAATCGACGTCGGATAAGTCTTGAATTTTCTGAAATATAGCTGGATGGCCCGCTTGTATTGCTCCCCCCGCGAGATGAGCAGCGCTTCCTGTTCACGCTGCCTCTCGAACGCCACGCGCGGCATCTCCATATAAAGAAGAAGCGCAATGGTTGCCGCCATGGCAAACACCAGAAGAAGAGCGAAACCCGATTCGCCCCGCCGCCTTGTTAAGCACTGCGTTTTCTTCATCCTGGCGACTCCTGCGTGATAGGCAGCGGCTGCTTATGGTTGAATTGAGTATCTTCCACCTCGGCTGAACTGGCACCGATGCGGACGACCTTATAACGTTTCAGGATCAAGTCACCCTCGGCGGCAACGAAGATGTCGCACTCCGCAGTGGGGGCGGCATTTCCACTGCAGTCGCCTTCTGAAAAGAAGGCACGCTTGTGGCCATCTGAGCGCTGGGCCGTATATCCATAGTACTTGAGGGTGATAGGTGGAGGTGACGGGGTACTGCCAGCCACAGCGGCCCCGCCGGGCGCAGAAGGTGAAGTGGGCTTGGGAAGGATCGTATGCGGATCCTTGACCCCAGGCGGTAGTGTGGGCGGGGGAGCGGGACCCCAGGCGAACAAGTTGCGCTCCGCTGGGCCGACATCCACCGATCGCACCTTGGCCAGCAGATCCAGACGCAGTTTGGGATCGATGGTGGCCGGGTCAACACCCTTGTTTTTGAACGAGAGGCGGAACTCCTGCTCGGCACGACGCGGTGCGGTTGCGCGTGGCGTGGATATTTTCGCCTCAGGCGAAGGCATTGCGTCTGGAATTGCGGACTGGGCTGCCGCAGGGCGCGCCTTGGGTTCTGCGGAGCCAGCCGAGGGCGACGAACCGAGGTTGGTGTACAGAAAATACGCCGCCACGAGCAGCAGCCCAATCAGAATCGCGAGCTTTTTGGGTTCGGCTCCGAGCTTCATGACTTGCTGTTCGCTGCCTCCCGGACAAACGTATCGAGCTTGAGAGTCAGACTGAGCGTCCCATTTGACTGCGGCTGGGCCTGCAAGCTCTCGATGATCAGGAACCGCGGCGACTTGTCCAGCATGTTCACCAGCTTTGTCAGGCTGTCATAGCTGCCTTCGAAATTCTGCGAAATCATCAGTCGCTGGATGGCATCGGAACCTTCGACGGGCTCGAGCACGTAGGCGGATTCCTTGGGTTTCATCCCCGAATCGACAGCCATCTTGTCCACATCGCGAAGCACGGTGGAAAAGGCGGTACGGCGGTTCATGGTGCACTCGTCGAGGAATTTGTCTCCCTCGACCTTGGCCTCCTGCACCTTGCCGACGAGGCTGCGTGTGCGTTCCAGGCGCTGCAATTGCTGGGCGAGATCCCGTTGCTTCGATCGCATTTTCTGAGCAAGATCCCTGGGTGATCCGCCGAGCGGATGGAATGCGAGCACAGCTGCAACCAGATTCGCCGCCAGCAAGACTCCGAGTCCGGCACGCACGCCAGCGCGGCGGCCTTTCAGCAAAGTGCGAAAGTCAAAACTTCTGGGCATAGTTCACGCTCACGCGGCAGCGAAAGGTGGGCTCTGACTGAGATGGCGGCATGAAGCTGTAGACCTTGGTTTCGCCGAACACGTCGGATGCTTCCAGGTCCGCCAGCATCTCGTAAACCGGGGCGGGGGCTTGCGCCGCGACGACCATATCGAGATACACCTCGTTCTCGGAGACTACTTGTGGCCGGATCTGAATGAGCCGGACGGTGACCGGTAACGTCTTCTCGAGATCCGTGAAAAGGCGCGTCCAACTGATGCCTTTGCGATAAAGCAGCAGATTCAAGCCCAAGCTGCGCTCCAACACCTCAGCGTTTTCGGGGCGGCGAATCAGAGCGTCCAGCCGGGCCTGTTCCGCAGCGGTGCTTTCGATCTGCTGATCGAGATGGGCGATGACGCGGCGCGTATCCGCGGAGCGGTGACGGCCGGCCAGGGCCAGCGAGGTCAGCAGAATCAGAGAGGCAACCATCAGCAGTGCAACTACGCCCGAGGCGAACAGGATGGGCCGATCCCTATGGAACGGCTGGCTTGCGAGATTGATTGGAAACTTCATGCTTATGCGATAAATGACTGCAGGTATCCCAACAGCCCGAGGTTATGATCGCCCGCCACTCCCACGCGGGCGTGAATCAGCTCAACCGGCAACAGCAGCTCACGCGTAAACTGATCGCGCGCCTCGGCGCCGAAGCGCCCGAACCCGGCCAGCAGCAGCTTCTCAGCCTTCGCGCCCAGTTGATCTTCAATGTACACGAGCGTGGGATACAGGTCAGCGGCAATCTCTACAAGTCCCGGATCGGACAGCTCGAGCGATCGTACCAGTTTCAGCACACCCGAGGACATAACCAGAATCGTGAGCATCCGGCCGCTCAACTTGGCGACGGCCAGGGTACCGGTCTCGTTCACCAGATCGAGAGCGGCGAGCGCCGAGGTGGTAACAAATCCCGGTTCGATAGCCAAGGCTCGAAACGGCGCTTCATAGCGCGACACGATCTCCATGGGCGCCACGGCCACGACGACGTCATACTTCTTCTTCTTGCCAGCGGGCTCCTGCGCATAGTAGCTCAGAGCAGCCGATTCCACATCGTAGGGCACACTTTTCTTCATTCGAAACTGGACCAGAGAGAGTTGCTCCTTGGCATCCGACGGAAAGTTGTCGAAATCCAACACCCAAACCCGCGCGCAGGCATCGGGCAAAATGAGGGCCGCATTGCGCCGCCTGCGGCCGCCATTCTGCGGAACCAGAGTGCGCACGGCGCTCGCGAACTTTTCGGGTTCCAGAATATTATCACGCAGCGGTGAGACCGATACGATGCCGGGATCGAGCGGCCGGAAATCGAACTCGGGGTTTTTGCCGGTGCGCGCCATGGCGATGCCGGCTTCAGAAAGCTCGAAGGCCAATGGGGGCGGGGGATCGCGCCAGAGGGAGCTCAGCGACGGGAGAAGACTCATAACGGCAAGCGTAAGGCAAAAGGCAAAGTGCAAAAGGCAAAGTGCAAAAGGGTCAATAAGGAAGGCTTCGCCACATCGCTCACTTTTGCCTTTTGACTTTTGCCTCTTGCCTTTTGCCTTTCCATCAGACCTCGATGAAAGTAACTTTGTTGATCTCTTTGAGCGTGGTTGTTGCTTTTTTTACTTTGAGAAGGGCCGATTCCCGCAGAAACGTCATGCCTTCCTCGCGGGCGGCGCGTTTGATCTCGGAGGCGGGACGCTTGTCGAGAATCATCTCGCGAATGTGTTCGGTCAAATCCAGCAGTTCGTGGATGGCGGTGCGGCCGCGGAAGCCGGTGCCGCCGCATTCGAAGCAACCGGCGCCTTCGTAGAACGGCATATCGCGCCATTCGCTGAGATTCAGGCCGCTTTCCACCAGGTACGAATCGGGATAGTGCACCTGCTTGCGGCAGAATTCGCAGATCACACGCACCAGGCGCTGGGCCAGGATGCAGTTCAGCGCGGACACGAAATTATACGGCTCAACGCCCATGTTCAGGAAGCGTCCCAATACATCGAGAACGTTGTTGGCGTGCACGGTGGTGAAGACCAGGTGGCCGGTGAGGGCGGAGTTGATGGCAATTTGGGCGGTTTCCTGGTCGCGGATTTCGCCCACCATGATCTTGTCGGGATCGTGGCGCAAAATCGACCGCAGCCCGCGCGCGAACGTGAGGCCCTTCTTCTCATTCACGGGAATCTGTGTGATGCCCTTGATCTGGTACTCGACCGGGTCCTCAATGGTGATGATCTTGTCTTCGTCGTTCTTGATCTCGCTGAGCGCGGCGTAGAGCGTGGTGGTCTTGCCCGATCCCGTGGGTCCGGTCACGAGCACCATACCGTAGGGCTCCATGATGTAGCGGCGGAACTTGGTCAGGTCGGAGTCGGAGAATCCCACCACTTCGAGCGAGAGCTTGGCGAATTTCTCGCTCATGGATTCCTTGTCGAGCACACGCAGCACGGCGTCTTCGCCATGAATGGTGGGCATGATGGAGACGCGGAAGTCGATCAGCCGGCCCTTGTAGCGCACGCGAAAGCGGCCATCCTGGGGGACGCGGCGTTCGGCGATATCCAGCTCGCTCATAACCTTAATGCGCGACAGGATGGTGGAATGCCAGTCCTTGGCGATGGGCGGCATGGCGTAATGCAGCACGCCGTCAATGCGGTACTTGATGGCCACTTCCTGGTCGCGCGACTCGATGTGAATGTCGCTTGCCCGCCGCTCCAGCGCGTTGAAGATGGTGGTGTCGACCAGCTTGATGACGGGGGCAATGTCGCTATCGGCGGCGGTGAGCTTGTCGATCGATAGCGTCTCGTCCGAGTTCTCCTCGTCACCGACGACATCGAGGGCGAACCCCTCGGTCACCTCTTCGAGGACGCGCTGCGACTGCTCGGTCTTCTTGAGCAGCTCGGCGATTTGGGAGAGCGTGGCGACCTTGATGCGCAGCTTTTTGTTCAGTAGCAGCGCCAGCTCGTCGATCATGTTGAGATTGCGCGGATCGGCCAGCGCGATGTCGAGCGTCCCGTTCTGCGCCCGCATGGGAACGAAATTGTAACGGAACATCAGGTCGACGGGGATGGAGCGGAACAGGTCGTGGTCGATGGAGGCGACGCGCAGATCGACGTATTCGCAGCGGTAGCGGGCCGCGATGGCCTGGGCGCTGGCAGCTTCGGCAGCCGGGTCCTGGAGCTTAACGCGTTCGGTAGCCATAACTTAGCAGGGAAGGCACAAAACCGCCTACACTCTATTGACGCAGAAAGGGGTGGGAGCGTGCAAGTGGATTCGGAGCCCAGCCTGGCGGTGTCTGGCCGCTTGGGCCGCTACGAGGCTTTTAGGAACCTAATTCTCAGGCCCCAACGGCGGATGCGGGCGCTAATTTCGAATGCGGGTGGAATGGCGGGCGCCATCCGGGCATCACTGGGGGCCGGCGCGGGTGTGCATGCCAAAACTCGAAACAAGTCGCTCATGAGGGGTTCGCGAAGCTCGGGACGCGTGACCAACGCCGCGGCGCTTGCCGGATCAGCGCTCGCGTGTTCCGCTTCGTGCACGGGAATCTCATACTGCTCGAGAACACTGGCGACTTTACGTAACCGCTCCTGATACGAGTCACGATGCGCGCTGCTACAGAATTCGCCGCCTGAGCTGAGTTTCTTGAAGGGCAACCACGATGACTTCCCACAGTATAAGCACCGCACTTACTTAGTCCTCAAAACAATTATAACCGAAGCCAACCTAGCCCCTAAGACAATTCTGCTAATAACTTAGGTTAATTTGACTCTTGGATAACTCAGTCAGTTAATGGTTTATCGGATATTTTAGCCGGCTTATCGAGCTGCGGTTGTTCGTGCGGCCCGTCTTCCACGATAGCTTCGATATTGTGCGGTAGATAACCCACGGAGAGAAGGTCGTTTCGTCCTGCCAAGTGGCCCGCAAGGTGGCGGAGCTGAGTAGCCCAGTTGCGGTATCCTCCATGATCTCGAGAGCGCCGGGCTTCGCCCAGGCTGGAAACAGTATTGTCTTCAAGGTAAACGACCAGGCGCCTGCGGAAACGGTTAGTGCGCCCGCCACCACCGTTTCGCGTTTTGCGATTCCGGCTGCGCCCCGGTGGATTGCCTTCGGGCACCAACTCGGGAGTGTGCGCCTCCGCTGACTGAGGCAGAATTCGCAAATGGAACGGGGCAGGCGGCAGGTAGCCTTCACGCTTCCCGTTGTCTCTCACACCGTCGAGCGCGCAACGAAACAGCTCGGCGGATTGGAAGCGCTTATCACGATCCTTCTCCAACGCTTTGAGCAGGATTTCGTCAAGCTCGCACGGCAGGCCGGGACAAACCTCACTGGCTATCGGCGGCGCCTGACTCACGTGGGCCTGCATCAGAGAGAACGGCTTATCGCAGTCAAATACCTTGGCGCCCGTCACCATCTCGAATAGCAGCGCTCCCAGTGAGTAGATGTCGGCACGGAGGTCCACCACGGTTTGTCCTTGGACCTGCTCGGGCGAGGTGTAATACAGCGAGCCGACAATGGTGCCGGTTTGAGTAAGACGGACGTCGGTTTGCGACTTAGCGAGGCCGAAATCGGTGAGCTTGAGGGTGCCGGCCTCGGTCACGATCATGTTCGAGGGAGAGATATCGCGATGGACCACGCCGTGCGCATGCGCGTAATCAAGCGCCCGCAGCGCCTGGCCGGCATAATCGAGCGCCACGGCAAGCGGCAGTTTGCCAAGCTCCAACATGCTGCGCAATGAATTGCCCTCGATCAGCTCCATGATCATGATCAGATGGCTATCCTGCCAGAATGCATTGTGAACGACGGCAATGTTGGGATGATTCAGGCGGGCTTGCAGTTGTATCTCGCGAAGAAATCTCTGGTCGCGCTCGGGCCCGGAGGCTGGGTCCGCGGCCAGAATCTTCATAGCCTCGACGCGTTGGGTAACGGTGTGTTCGGCCTGGAACACTTCACCCATGCCGCCGCTCCCCAGGGAGGCGACGATCTTGTAAGCGCCGACAGTGTCGCCGATTTTGAACTTCATTGGTGCTTCACGGTTTGGTCACGGACAACACGGCGAATAGAGTCACCGTACCCAGGAAAAAAGTGATCGCGCAAATCACAAGGGCAAGACTCACTCGCGAAAGAAGTGTGTCACCGAACAGCGCAGTCAATAAGTCCGAATTGACCTGCGCCGGCACTCGAGCCACTGGAGCAGAGGCGCTGGCTGCGGCGGCCGCGGCTTGCGGCGGATTTTCACCAGCGGCCGTCATTGCTAGTTCTGTTGCCACCGGCTCGGATCCGAGTACCTGCGGCTCTTGCGGCGGAATGGGAGGTGCGACAGACGCCTCAATCGGGGCAGTGGACTCAAAGGGAGCCTCCGTCGGCTCGAAAGCCGCAGACAGCGATTGCAGATCGGTGGCCTCGGGTATCGCCACCGCCGGTGGCGCGACCGGTTCCGAGACCCATGTATCCGGAGGTCCGGAGGTCCAAAGGGAGAGCGGCTCTTCGGCGGCCTCCTCGTGCTGCGAGGCGAGTTGTTTTGATTCCGGGGCGAACGAAGACAATGCGAGATCGGCGGAAGCATGGCTCGATTCGGCTGCGTTCGGCAGCGGTTCTGCCGTCCACAAATCAGGGTGAGAAGCCGATGAGTATGGGGCCGGGCTCTCGGCAATTTTTATCGATTCCAGAGGGGCATTCGCTGGCTCCAAAGCAGCAGACAGCAATTCAAGCTGAGTGGAATCAGGTTTGGACTCAACTGGCGAAGGTGACCAATCGGTGGTCCACAAATCCGCCTGCGTGGTGTGGGAATTAACAGCCGGCAGCTCTGTGTTCGCGAGCTCTGCAACCACGGGCGCGGCCGGTTCGGGTTCCGGTGGCGAGAGTGAAAACTCCACTTCAGGAGGCTTTGACTCAACCCCAAACACTTGAGAGTTGAGCGCCAGCCAATCGACCACGGGCGTTTGTGGGAAGATGTACTGTTCAGCAGTGGCGGCGACAGATTCTGGTTCGGATACCAACTCAGCGGAAGTTGGTGTTGACTCGCTTGATGCTATGTCGGACTTCGCCGGAGCTTCGTGGAGCGTGGAGGCTTCGACGACGGGCTGCGCCAGCTCGGCAGGTAGCTCGAATGTCGCCGCATTCAGTGGCCAGAACTCGAGCTCGGTCCTCACGCCGTTGGTTTTGGATTCAGTTGCGGCCTCGGCCGATTCGACAGCCAAGACATCTGGCAAACTGCTTGACGAGACAATCGCGGGAGCATCGTCGAGCGCGGGAACCTCGGCGACGGGCCGGTCAGGCTCCGAAGGTGGCTGGGATATTGCCACATCCAGCGGCGATATCTCCAACTCGGAATTCGAGCCATCCGGTTTGGACTCAGTGGAGACTGCGGCTGGCTCGACGACCGGCTGCTCAGACTCCAATATGGCAGTCGTCGCCTTCGATTCAGAGTGAGCCACTCCAACATCTGAAGTCCACCAATCAACCGACGCCGGAGACACATTAACTGGCGCTTCACTCAGTTGCGCAGTCTCGGTAACGCATGCCTTGGGTGTTGACTCCGGTCTGAAGTCAGTTACCCAGGGATCGGAGGGAGTGAGGGTCGGCGTTTCCACAAAAGCCGAGCTGTCTGCAGCTGGCTTCGCTGAATGCAACTCCATGGTGGCTAGTTTCGACTCGGCAAGTTCCAACGCCGACTCGAGCGCCCACGCATCGGGCAGCGGGGCCGGTGAAGCTGGAGGAGCTATTTCGGCCAACGGAGCGGGCTCCGCGACTGGCTTAGGAACTTCAGCAACGGCCAACGATGACGCCTTCAATTCCGTAACCGCTGTATCCTGGCTCAAGCTGAACCGCTCGACCGCTTCACGAAATTCCCGAGCCGTCTGGAACCGCTCATCGGGAGATTTTGCCAGGGCTTTGGCCACCAGGTCGCCTAACTCGCGCGGCACCGCGGCATTCACGTCGCTCACGTGCTTCGGCGCGGTGTTGACCTGGGCCATCATGATTTCAAACTGGCTTTTGGCGTCGAACGGCACCCTTCCCACCAGCATTTCGTAGAGCACGATGCCCAACGAATAAATGTCGCAGCGCGCATCGAGCGCCTCGCCCTTGACTTGCTCGGGAGACATGTACTTGAGTGCGCCGATGACGACGCCGGCAGCCGTAAGCTCCGGATCGGTGACCGATTTGGCGAAGCCAAAACCAGCCAGCCGCGCAATGCCAGTGTCGGTGATGATCAAGTTTGACGAGCTGAAGCCGCGATGGATGATACCGTGGACGTGCGCATACTCAAGCGCCGAAAGCGCATTCGAAGCATGCCGGCTGGACTCCTGCCAACCGATGGGACCGGCCTGCAGCTTTTCCACCAGCGTAATGCCGGGAACGAATTCCTTGGTCATTACGAGCTGGCCTTCGATCTCGCGCGCGTTATAGAACGTCACGATATTCGGGTGCAGCAATTGCGCGTGCACCTTGATCTCGCGAAGAAAGCGGGCGTTTTGTTCTTCATCATCCTGGATGCTCTTAGGCAGGATTTTCAGAACTTCAAAACGCTGCGCGAAAACATTTCTCACTTTATAAGCGACGCCGGTTTTGGAAGTGCCGAGTACTTCGACAATCTCATAGCCCGCGACCGTCTTGCCGATTTCAAATCCCATTTCAGCACCGATAATTAGTAGACAATTCGGACGGTAACCTACCGTGATTGTACGGGATGCTTAAGTACTGGTCAATGAGAACAGCTTGTAAGAAGCAGTTATTTACTGAAGTGATAATCCAGTTAGTAACTAATGTATAACTGGGACGTATTCTATAGATTGCGCCTTTATGGCGGGACGAACCAAACCCTACTTCGCCCGGTGCGGCTCCAGATTTGGCAGGAATGCGGCGAGCAGGCCGATGACCGGAAGGAAAGAGCAGACGCGATAGACGAAATCGATGCTGGTAGCATCCGCCAGCCTCCCTAATAACGCGGCGCCTATGCCGCCCATGCCGAATGCAAGTCCGAAGAACAGGCCTGATACGGTGCCTACTTTGCCGGGAACCAGATCCTGCGCATAAACCACGATCGCGGAGAACGCAGATGCCAGTACCAGTCCGATGATCACACTGAGAAAGCCGGTCCAGAACAGGCTGACATACGGCAGCACAACCGTAAATGGGAGCACGCCCAGGATCGACCACCAGATCACGTACTTTCTGCCGATGCGATCGCCTACAGGGCCACCGACGATGGTGCCTGTGGCCACGGCACCGAGGAAAATGAACAAGTAAATCTGCGCGGTGCGAATGGAAACGTGAAATTTGCTCATCAGGAAGAACGTGTAGTAACTGCTCAAGCTGACCAGGTAGAAGAATTTCGAAAACATGAGAGCGATGAGTATTGCGATCGCTATCGCCACCGTTTTCGAGGAGAGGCGCGCGTATATTTCGTGAGTGACCGCGTGGGCTTTTGCCAAGCTGCTTCTGCGGGCTTTGTACCAGCCGCCGACCCGCGACAGCACAATGATGCCGAGAAGCGCCGCGGCGGAAAACCAGGCGATGCTGCGCTGCCCGCCGGGGAGCACAATGAATGCCGCGAGCAACGGCCCGACCGCGGAACCGGCATTGCCGCCCACCTGGAAGATAGATTGCGCGAACCCATGCTGGCCGCCCGAGGCCATGCGGGCCACACGCGACGATTCCGGATGGAACACGGACGATCCCACACCTACCAGGGCGACAGCGACGAGAATCATCCCGAACGTGGGCGCGATCGAGAGCAGGACGAGGCCAATCAGCGTGGCTCCCATGCCGATGGCCAGCGAGTAAGGCGTGGGACGGCGATCCGTGTAAAGGCCAACGAGCGGCTGCAACAAAGATGCCGTCAACTGCGCAGTCAGCGTGATTAACCCGATTTGCCCGAAATTCAAACGATATGCACTCTTCAGAATTGGATAAATGGCGGGAATCACCGATTGCATCATGTCATTCAAAAAGTGACAGAAGCTGATGGCTGTGAGGACCCGCAGTGCAATGCCTGAACCGCGCCGCGAAGGAGCGTCGGCCACGGCAGTCAGGCTCGCCTGTGTGGACATTCTTTTAGTGTATCCGGGAGGTCCGGCGGAGTGCTGTAACCTGAAGCGATGCGAGCCGCATCGAGCGAAGGGCTGTGAACCCTCCGGGACTCGCGAAGCATCGGATGCTACGTCCGTGAGCGCACCTACACAACAGGTCGGCGCCCCGCCGCCCGGAGCTCCCGCGGCGCCTCGCAGCACGACCGGCAGCCCTTGGGCGTCTCTGTGGCAGGCCATGGTTCGGTACGACGCGAGCAAAGTCTCGCCATGGATGGCGCTGCGAAATTCGATCGGTGTAGCAATGCCGCTGGCGTCCGGCGTCGCCTTCGGCGCGCTTTCCGGCGGACTCATCGTTAGCACCGGCGCACTGAATGTGGCGTTCTCCGACAGTGACGCTCCGTACGCGCAGCGTGCCCGGCGTATGCTCGGCGCCAGCGCTCTAGTGGGTTGCGCAGTGTTTGGCGGCGCGCTGTGTGGCCACAGCAGCGTCATCGCCGTGGCAACCGCCACCATGTGGGCATTCGCCGCCGGAATGCTGGTGGCGCTCGGCTCTACGGCAGCGGATCTCGGCGCCATGAGCCTGGTGGTGCTCGTGGTTTATTCGGCCTTCCCCATGTCCGTCGAGAAGGCCCTGGTCTCCGGCCTCCTCGCTTGCGCCGGAGGCCTGTTCCAAACCCTCCTGGCCGTCGCCTTCTGGCCGCTTCGCCGGCTTGCTCCGGAACGCAGGACGCTTGGCGAGCTTTACAGGGCGCTGGCGCGGGCCGCGGCGTCGCCTGTCCATGCCAGTGAAGCGCCTCCCGCCACTGCGGAGAGTACACAGGCGCAAAACGCGCTGGCGACGCTCGACCGCGACCATTCCATCGAGGCGGAGCGTTACCGATTGCTGCTGAGCCAGGCCGAACGCATGCGATTGTCGCTCGTGACGCTCGCCTCTCTGCGGAAGCGGGTCGAACGCGAAGAGCCGGCAAATCCCGCCGTCGAGGTTCTGGACCGCGGCTTCTATCTCTTTTCCCGGGTTCTCAGCTCCCTAGGCAATTCGCTAGTGGCCGGAGAGCCTGCTCGTGCCGCTCCCGAGGAATTGCAGGAACTCCAGACACTGGCGGAAAAGCTGCGCCTACTCGAAGAAGGCAGAGCTTCACCCGCGGCCGCCATGGTCGCCGATGCCCGCTTTCAGTTGGACGCCATAGCCGGACAGCTTCGCTCCGCGGCCGATCTGGCTGCCTACGCAACAACCTCTGGTTTCCAGGCCTTCGAGCGGCACGAAGCGCGCCAGCCGTGGAGTTTGCAACTCGGCAGCATCGCCGCTACGCTGCGCGCCAACATGAGTCTGAACTCCGCCGCGTTCCGTCACGCTGTGCGGTTGGCGGTTTGTATTGCGATCGGTGACGGCATAGGGCGCGGTCTGCATTGGCGGCGCTCCTATTGGCTTCCCATGACCATCGCCATCGTGCTCAAGCCCGACTTCAGCGCCACTTTCAGCCGTGGCGTGCTGCGCCTGACCGGCACATTCCTCGGCTTGGTGCTCGCCACGGTCATGTTTCACGTACTGCCTCCCGGCCTTGCGGCTCAGGTCGCGCTCATTGTGGTGCTGATGTTCATCATGCGATGTTTCGGTCCGGCCAACTACGGAATTTTGGTCATCGCCGTGACAGCGTTGGTGGTCCTCCTGATAGCACTCACGGGAGACGCGCCCAGCAACGTGATCGCCGCACGAGGCCTGAATACGGTGATTGGCGGCGCCATCGCGCTCATTGCCTATTGGCTGTGGCCCACCTGGGAGAGGACCCAGGCGCCCGAAGCCATGGCGCAGATGCTGGATGCCTTTCGCGAATATTTCCGCGCGATCCGCGAGAGTTATCTGAACCCGGAGCAGCCGCTGGCGCGCCAACTCGACCGCGCGCGTTTCACCGCTCGCCGTGCGCGCTCCAACTTCGAAGCTTCCGTCGATCGCTTATCCGCCGAACCGGGCGTCTCAGCCGAGACTTTGCACACTCTGAGCGCCATGATGGCCAGCTCACATCGCCTGGTGCACGCGTTTATGGCTCTCGAATCAGGACTCACCACCAGCCGCGCGGTTGCGCCGCGCAACGCGTTCCGCCCCTTCGCCGATCACGTGGAGCTGACTCTCTACTATCTCGCCGCCGCTCTGCGCGACTCTCCGCTGACACGCGCCGATCTTCCCGACCTGCGCGAAGACCATCACGCGCTGGTCCAATCCGGCGATCCTCTCACCGAGCGCTACGCGTTGGTCAACGTGGAGACCGACAGAATCACGAACAGCCTGAATACGCTGAGTGAGGAGGCGCTGCAGTGGAAAGCAGGCGCGGTGTTCTAGTAGCGGTCGACGACGCGGCGTAGAGCGCGCATCTCCCAAGGCCGTCTATCATCAATATGTAATATTTGACATCATTGCTGTCTGGATAGCATCATCAAGAGATGCGCACCACACTATCCCTGGACGATGATGCCATCGAGAGCGTGAAGACGTACGCTCAAAATCACCACCTCTCGCTGGGCCAAGCTGCTTCCGAGCTCATTCGGCGCGGTTCCCGCTACCAACTCGGGACGCGGAAGGTGAACGGTCTCCCTGTTTTCGACGCGCCCGGGGATTTTCCCCGCGTCACCACCAGGGGTGTGCGTGAACTCCTCGACCACGAATGATCCGCCATCTGTTGGACGTAAATTTGCTCCTCGCGCTGCTCTGGCCGCGCCATGAAAGTCACCAGGCCGCGCACGCTTGGTTTGCAGAGTCGGGCCACCGCGCCTGGGCCACCAATCCCATCACCCAACTTGGCGCGCTACGCTTGCTGACCAATCCCGCCGTAACCCAAGGTGCGGTGAACGCAACGACCGCGCTGGATGTTCTGAGTGAAGCCACGAGCCATCCTGGCCACGAGTTCTGGCCTCTCGATGGCGCGCTGCCGGGCGCCCTCAAGAGCTTCGCCCAGAGGATAAGTGGTCATCAGCAATGGACGGACTCGCTTTTGCTCTGGCATGCAGCGCATCGTGACGGTATTCTCGTGACTTTCGATACCGGCGTGAAGACCCTCGGCGCATCGGAGCTCAAGAGTCGAGTCCTTCTCCTCAGGGGCCGTTGATTGGCTCCCCCCGTTTCCATGTAAAATAACCATTCCTGCCTGTGAATCCAAAACGAGGAAAACAATGTCTCGAAAAATACTCTTAACATCGTTGATCACTGCCTTGGCCTTCACCCTCACGGCTGCCGACGAAAAGAAAACCGAAGCCAAGAAATCCGCGTCTGGCCCGCTCCAGCCGCAAATGAATCCCGACTTTGACAAGACGGATGGAACACTGGGCGAGAAGGCCGAAAAGCCTTGGACCGACACCACCATCAAAGCCGGGGTGGACAGCAAACCGCTCCAGGGCAAGGCCGTCACTATTACCGGCGAGATCATCGACCTCTCCTGCTACCTGCAACTCGGCAAGCACGGTGAGAAGCACAAGGCGTGTGGCACGAAATGTCTCAACAGCGGCCAGCCCATCGGCCTGCTGACGAAAGAGGGTGGCGTCTACCTGCTTATCGATGAGGAGCATGACCCGCGCCGCGACGGCCAAACCGAACTGCGCAAGGCCGCCACTGACCACTTCGCTCAGGTCATGGAGGTCACCGGCACCGAGACCAGCGTCCGCGGTATTCACACCATCTACGTACAGGGTTTTGTAAAGAAGTAGTTTCGAAAAATGGGGACGGTTCAACCTGATCTTTCTCGCCGCTGCCGTCCCCGTTTTTCCCGGCTTGGGGTTTTGGTTTACCTGCTCCTCGCCCTAGCCGCGTGCAACCGGGACACGCGCAAGCGCATCGCCGTCATCCCCAAAGGGCAGGCGCACCTGTTCTGGCAATCGGTCCACGCCGGAGCCGTCGCCGCGTCGCGGGAAAACAACGTTGACATTCTGTGGAACGGCCCCGCTTCCGAGACCGACTTCACCGGCCAGTTGCAGATCGTCGAGTCTATGATCACGCAACATGTGGATGCGATCTGCCTGGCACCCATCGACAAAACCGCGATGGTCAGCGTGGTTGAGCGCGCGACGCGCCAAAACATTCCGGTTGTGATTTTTGATTCACCAGTGGATACGCAAAGTTTCGTTGCGCAGGTCGCCACGGACAACTACGCCGCCGGCGCGATGGGTGCGGCACGCATGGGAAAGATCCTGGCTGGAAAAGGCAAAATCGCCGAAGTCGCGGTCGAACCCGGTTCCGCCTCCACCATGGCGCGCGAGCAGGGCTTCGAGGACGCCATCAAGAAGGATTTTCCGGCAATTGAGATCGCCGACAAGCGCTATGGTTGGGCCGACCGTGCCAAATCGCTGAATGTCACCGAGAACATGTTGACCGCGCACGGAGACCTCGTCGCCATGTTCGCGTCTAACGAATCCAGCACGGTTGGCGCTGCGCAAGCGCTAAAAGGCCGCAATGTCAAAGTGAAATTGGTGGGATTTGATTCCAGCCCCGGACTACTGGACGACTTGAAAGCGGGCCTCATCGACTCACTCGTTGTTCAGGACCCGTTTCGAATGGGCCATGACGCCGTCGTTGCAGCCCTGGAGAAATTGAAAGGTGGGACACCCCAGAAGATTCAGAATCTTCCGCCGCGGGTGGTTACCAAGGAAAACCTGGACGACCCGGATGTGCAGAAGCAGCTCCATCCGGATCTCGACAAATATTTGAAGTAGCGCTTACTGCGCCGGATATCGCACTACAGTGAAGTTCACCAGCGTGACCGTATCCGTCGCCGCCTGCGTCAACTTCGCTTGAAAGTTGACGGCGATGCCCGGAACGACATTGTCGGTCGCGTTTGTCACGGACGCGGCAAAGGCCAGCACGGTCCCCCAGCTCTCCGCGCGCAACTGCGCTCCTCCGTTATACACGGCAGCCTCGCCTTTGCCCGCGACCATAGCCTCCGCCCCCGCGGCTATGCGATCGGTGAGCGTCGTGGCCCCCCAAATCGCCTGATATTCGAACCCGACCGCGGCTCCCGTGTGCGCCAGGTCGAAGTGCATCTCAACCCTGTCCCCGGTTTGCAGCACGTTAGCGGGAATCGTGCAGGCGCCCAGGGACGCGAAATTCGTCGAGGATGTGCTGGTTCCCGCCGCGCTGCAAATGACTTGCGGACTCGCGGGCGTCGTCTGCTGACCCATCAACGGACTTGCCGCGGGCAGCCTGTACCACGCCAGCAGCGTATCGCCGGGCTGCGGAACCGCCCCCGTCAAAAACTGCACCGTTGACCCGGTCAGCGTGTAGTCGACCGAAGCTTTCTGCGCCATGCCGTTGCGGAACAACGCGAGGCTGGCGGCCGGGCTCGGGGAGTTAGCCAGGGTGAATGTTGTGTTGTTTCCGTCGATGGTTCCGCCCGGCACTTCCGCATCAGAGAATAGCGGGCTGGCTCCCCCGCATGGCCCGGACGTTCCATCTACAAAAACGCAATCCGACGGATTCCCGATCACCGCATCGATGCCGCCGGCGGAGTTGATCATCGCCGCGCGTCCTACGCTGAACCCCGTTCCCTTCATCGGCCGCAAACTCAAATCGTTAGTCAGCCCAGTGACGCCGCTTTCCGCAATGGGCGTCTGATTCGGAGGTTGCAAAGGCGAATTGTTGGAGGGGCTTGAAGTGGTGGAAACGCGCACTGCGGCAATTGTTACTGGTGTTGCGGATGTTCCTACCACCCACGTTTCTTGAAATTGAACTTTGCCGTCGCTGTTGTAGGTCACAGTATAGGAACTCGGGGGATTGGCATCGGCGGTGGGCGCAAGTTGCACGCGAAAAAGGCCGTTCACCACCTGGACGGTAAGGCTTTGGGAAACGACGTTGGCCTGGTTGTCGGCTTGAAAGCTGTTCCAGGAAATGATGAGCAATCCCTCGAACGGCGTGCCGTCGGCCTTGTAGAGCGTGTCCTGGATGGTGGTGAGAGGCGGCTGCGCGAGAGCAGTTGCGGCCGTCAGAAGCGCCGTTGCCAACTTCCAAAAAGCTGTCCGTCGCACCTGGCATCAGTGTAGTTGTGAGTACGCCCGGAAATGGTTCCGGTTGGCGCCGCCACAATAGCTAAGTCACACTTCGCCACGAATTTGGCGGAATTCATTTTTCTTCTCAATCGATGTGAACGAGTCTAACGATAGAGGCCATGCTCGCGAATATAGGCGAGCACCGCGGGAGGCACGTCGACATGAAAGTCGCCCTCCGCGAGCCGGCGGCGGATCTCGGACGATGACACCGGCAGGCTCACACCTCCGAGCGCCTGCACCCGCGCCCCTTCAGGCACCGCGTATCGAGTGCCAGGGCGGCTGACCACGATGAACTCAACCGATGCCACGACTTCGCGCCACCGCCGCCAGGTTTGGATGTCGGCAAAAGCATCGGCGCCGATAAGGAAGTAGAGCTCGTCATCATTGCCGAGCGATTTGCGGACACGTTCGATGGTCCCGACGGAGTAGCTGGTCTCCTCACCTTCTTCGATGCGCGATGCCTCGAACATGGGCTCGCCAGCGCAGGCAAGTTCGACCATGCGATAGCGGTGCTCGTATGGGGCGCTTGTCCCTCCGGATTTATGCGGCGGGCGTGATGCCGGAATGAACCAGACACGATGCAGCTCGCATTGCCGCATGGCTTCGCGAGCGATCTCCAGGTGTGCGGAGTGGATGGGATCGAAGGTGCCGCCGAAAAGAGCGATTCGCAATGTGGCTTATGGTAGTTCTTTGATGCGGATGTTGCGGAAGTAGGCTTCCATGGGCGGGCCGGCGTGAAGTTGTAGGCCGATGATTCCATTCAAACGCACGGAATCGTGCAAATCGGCCGTCTCGACGCCATTGAGCATCAGCCGGATGTGGTCGCCCTCGCAGGAGATCTCATAATCGTTCCAGTCCTTGAGCTTAACGACAGGTTTGGCTTTCGCCCACCCGTTGACCAGAATGCCGCGCGTGCCCTTCTCTTCATAGATGCAGCCCCAGTAGTTGTCTTCAGCCATATCGGCCTGATAGCCGCGGCACACCCACTCGGGCAGCGCCTCGCTGCGAAACTGGATGCCGCTATTGTGATTGCGCAGCTTGCATTCGGCGCGCAGGATGAAATTCCCGTAGGATCGTTTCGAGATCAGGAACTCGTTGTGCTGGAGCGGTGCATGTTCGGTCGATCCGACGATCATGCCGTCGCGAAAACTCCACAGGCGCGGATCGCCGTCCCAGCCGTCGAGGTCTTTGCCGTTGAACAGCGGCCGGAAGCCCTCTTGGGAAAAGGCCGCGCAAGAGCACGCAAGCAGGAGTAGCGCGAGCTTCCTCACGGAATTAGCTCCTTTCGATTTTGAGCGACCGGATCTGCACTTCTTTCTTGGGCCGGTCTTGCGCGCCGCGCGGCACTTTCGAGATCTTTTCCACCACGTCGTATCCCTCGACGATTTCGCCGAAGATGCTGTGCTTGTTGTCGAGCCACGATGTGGGCGCGACGGTAACGAAGAACTGGCTGCCGTTGGTATTCGGCCCGGCATTGGCCATCGACAACAGGCCGGGTTTAGTATGTTTCAGGTCGGGATGAAACTCGTCGGCGAACTTGTAGCCGGGACCGCCGCGGCCGGTACCATCGGGGCATCCGCCCTGGATCATGAAATCGGGAATCACGCGATGAAAGATGAGGCCGTCATAGAACGGTTTGCCGGTTTTCGTCCCTTCGGCGAGCGAAACAAAGTTCTCGACGGTCTTGGGCGCGCGATCGGCGAAGAGGCGTGCCTTGAAAGAACCTTCGGTGGTGTCGAAAACGGCGAATACTTCGTTGGGCATGAAGGTGATTGTAGCAGTACAAAGAGTTGCCTGCCGCCACCATCAGCGGGCGTATCTACGATGGGAATGAACACATAGTTATGTGTGATACACTCAATCATGTGAAACCAGGAAAAAAACGCAATCTCACGCTCAGCCTTCCCGTGGATCTCATCCGCGCCGCCAAGATTCAAGCTGCGCAGAATGATATGTCCCTGAACGCGTGGGTGCAGCAGGCGATTGACCAAAGCACCCGCTTTAACCGCGGCTACATCGCCGCGGGCGAGAAGATTCTCGAGGCCGCGGAGAAGCATACCCTCAAAATCCCAAAGAAAAAATGGACGCGAGCGGAACTATACGACAGATGAGCGATCTTGCGTTTTTCGACACAAACGTTTTGGTCTATATGCACGATCCGCGCTATGCGCACAAGCGCGAGGTGGCACTCCGGCTCTTCCGGAAGCACCTGTACACCAAAACACTAGTGATTAGTACGCAGGTCCTGCAGGAGTTCTATACGATCGTTTCGCGAAAGCTGGAGAATATGCAGTCGGGGCAGGCAAAGGCAATTACGGAGGCATACGCGCGGCTAAACGTCTTGACCATCCAGCCGGATCACATCCTCCAAGCGATTGGTGTGGAATCCCGCTATCAGATTTCATTCTGGGACAGTCTGATTCTGGTAGGGGCGAAGGCGGCCCAAGCAGTTCTCGTCCTGAGCGAAGACATGGGTCACGGGCAGACGTATGACGGCGTCCGAGTGGAAAATCCGTTCTTGACGCATTGAGCCAAGCAGTTAATCGAACCAATCCTGTTTCCACAGTCGCTGGCCGGCGGTGGTGGTGAAGAAACGCCCAGGTGGCGAGCGCTACGATGCTGCCTAGCATGAAGACGGTGCTATTGAAGTACCAATCGGAAGGGTGAGTGGTAATGGGCACGGCGGAGAGCACACCCTCGACAAAAAGAGAGGAAGGACGTTCCAGTAGGACCGCACCCCAACCGGGAAAGGGTTTTTGGTTTACGTTCAAGTACCAAAGCGAGGAAGGATCCCAGCTGAAGCCCCAGGCATTGTCGTTGTCGTGGCCCTCGTATCCGAGCTTTTGAATCTGCCAGCGCCGAGGATGGCCGGCGCGCGGGGTCGGGGTCGAGGCAGCGCAGGATCACACGCTCGATCACTGGATCCATGTCTCTAACCAGGCTGGTGGGACTGACGGGCATCGTCTCAGATTGCGCACGGACCAACTCGGCGAGCGTATTTGCCTCGAACGGCCGTTTGCCGGTGAAGATTTCGTAGAGCACGAGGCCGAGCGAGTAGAGATCGCTCTTGACCGTGACTTCTTTACGCGGCGGTGCGGGTTGCGAATGTTTCGCTCGCGACCGCGGCTCCGCACTGGGAGCAGAGGCGGCTGGCATCGGTCACGTCAGTTCCGCATGACGGGCACTTGGCCATAGAGACTCTTGAGCAGGAATCTATGATCGCATGAGGACACATGGTGTGCGCGAGCCGGGGAAGACGCTTAGCTTACTAAACCGAAGTATCGCCGACGCTCGTCGGTGTGCTCCTAAGGAATTTCATGGCAGCGCCGCGGCTGTCACGCCGGCGTTGACAGCCTCAACCTCATCACGCCGCTTCCAGAAATACACAGCCATGAGGATCGAAATCACGCCAAGGGCCGCGCCAAATTCACCCGCCACGTATGCCGTCTTTTTGTTGTACACAGTAATCGGATCAAAGAACCTCTGAATAAATGTGTTGTGTGCGGCATGCAGGACGACACAAGGCCACAGGCTGCCGGATTTGAGACGCATCCACGTCCAGACAAAATTGATGACCGGCACAAGCAACGTGAATAGCGGCAGATAGAACCACACAGGCGTTTCCGGATGGTAATCGCCAAGCAGAAGAAGTGGATAGTGCCAGAACGCCCAGATGAGGCCGGAAATGATCGCGGTCGCCGCGAAGCCGTGCCGTTTGGCAAGCTCCGGCACGAGAAAGCCCCGCCAGCCGATTTCTTCTCCGAGGACCGTCGCAAGATCCATGATGACGCTGATGGTTGCCGTAAACAGGAAGTAGAGGGAGATCGTGAGCCAAGGAGGCATCGGCCCGAGCCCGAGGTCCTTCGAGACACGGTCCACGAACTGCTTGTTGTAAAAGCCCCCGAACCCGGTAAGCCAGACGAACGCATAGCTGGCGGCTCCGTATGTGAGTGGGATCAAGTAACAAATGATCTGATACCGCGTCTTTCCCCAGCGCCAACCGAGAGTGGAAAGATCGCGACCTAGGTACTTGCACGTGACGAGCGCCGCCAGCCCCGGGCACCACATCAGACACCCGACATAGTTCACGAGTGCGCCGCCAGAATGTCCAGATTTAGCGATCAGAAAATAGAAAATCGAGCTGAAGGCGACGGTGAACCCAACATAGATGGGGACGGAGCGGCGGCTATCAACCGGGCGCATGGGTCTCATCTTAGCGCAGGTGTTCGGGATCATCCCGGAATGCCGTTCGGCTTCCCTCCGGAATGAGCGTTCAGCTTCGACGGAACCCCCAGCTTAAGTCCGGCTGAGCTTCGATTCGACGTAGCCTGAACCAGCTTGTGTCTGTCAACTGGCTCTTAGCGCGACCATGGGATCGATCCTGGACGCGCGGCGGGCGGGGACGTAGCCGGCTATCGCAGCTACCACGGTCAGGACCACGAGCATCCCGATAAACGTGACCGGATCGGTGGCGGTGATTCCGAACAACAAGCTGCTGATGGTGCGCGCGAGAATCCAGGAGGCCACGATTCCGATTACCATTCCAATGGCCGCCAGGCTCATGGTTTGCCCTAGAATCTGGGCACGAAGATCCGCGGCGGATGCGCCGAGGGCCATGCGAATCCCAATTTCCTGAGTGCGTTGGGTTACCGAATAAGAAATTACTGCGTAGATTCCGAGCGAGGCGAGAATCAACGCGAAGCCTGCGAATCCGGCGAGCAGCAGAACCACGAAACGCCGCGGCGAGACGGCTTTATCCACGAGATCCTGCAAGATGCGAAATTCGTTCCCCGGCAAGTTGGGCTCGATCGGCTTGAGCGCCGCGCGAACGGCCGAAGCAAGCCCGGCGGGCGGAAGTGCCGTGCGGACCACCAGGTCGACGGACGCGTAATCCTCGCATTGGCGGACCGGGATATACATTTCGCAGCCCGATCCTTCTTCGACGGCGTCGACGTCGTAGACACGGCAGACATTGGGAGGGGAAACTTGGCGTGCTGTGCGCACTTCATAACGGAAGCGTCCAAGGGCGCTTTCGTTGCCCGCAATAGCTTCGGGCGGAAATTTGAGAGCGACCGGCTGGCCCAGCGTGAGGTCGTCGGTCCGATAGACTTCGCCCATGCCGCCTTTGCCGAGCATGCTACGATGCGGTACCGGCCCGCCAGGAGAGCGCCAGGAAGAAAGCGGCTGTCGGTCAGGGGGCCGAGGAAGAGTGCGACACGGGTCGGCCGCTGGGACTCGGTGACCATGATGTGGAGGTCGCGGCAGTGCGCGTTGCGAAAGTCTCGCTTGCGACCGCGGCTCCGCACTGGGAACAGAAGCGGCTGGCATCGGTCATCTCAATCCCGCATGAAGAGCATTTGGCCATGATCAGCCTCGAACAGGTCTTTTATGATCGCATGAGGACACGTGGAGTCCCTTGTGCGGGAAAGACGGCCTGTTATCCTGAATGGAACAGTTTAGGAACCAGGTGGAATTACCGGACTTTCTACTCGACCGCTGGATAGAACAGAAGCACACCGCGAATCCGCCGATCGAATACGATCTCGCATCCAGCACTGGTCCCGTTTGGACGCTGCGCGAACTACTTGCATTGTCAAAAGAGCAAGAGCTGGAGACACTCCTTGACACATCCTTGTCGTACACGAGTGCGGTGGGCAGTCCGGCGTTACGGTCGGCCATAGCAGAATTGGAGGGGGTGACGACAGATGAAGTCCAAGTCGTGACTGGTGCGTCCGAGGCACTTCTGATTCTCTTCTTCGTGGCAGCAGAGCCGGGAGCCAACGTGGTGCTTCCCAGTCCGGGATTTCCTGCCAACACCGCTTTGGCGCAGTCTGTCGGGATTGCCACTCGATACTATTCACTGCGCCAGGAAAATCACTTTTGCATAAAGTTGGACGAAATTCGACGCCTGGTCGACCGCGATACGCGTCTGCTCCTCGTTAACTCGCCGCACAACCCCACGGGTGCCGTTTTGAGCGATGAACAGATGGACAGTCTGCATGAGTTCTGCGCCGAACGCGGCGTACCGTTTGTTTCAGACCAGGTCTATCATCCGATCTACCACGGCCCGGAGACGCGGTCGGCATCGCGGTTGCCCCATGCGACGGTGATCAGCGATTTCTCCAAGGCGCTTTGCCTGAGCGGATTGCGCATCGGCTGGATTGTCGATCACGATCCCAAGCGACGAGAACGCTATCGCAATGCGCGCAATTACTTCACGATTACAGGCAATGTGCTCGGTGAGCGGCTTGCTCTTCTGGCTCTAAAGCACCGGGAGACAGTCTACTCGCGCGCTCGACGCGTCGCCGTTGAAAATCTTAGACTGCTCGAACAGCTTTTCGGGTCTTATGACGATTTAGTGCGCTGGGTGAGACCGCTCGGAGGCATGACTGCCTTTCCCTGGCTAGTGAATGGCGCTGACTCGCGTGAGTTCTGCCGGAGGCTCGCAAGAACGGGCGTGCTGATCGTGCCGGGCGACTGTTTTGACCAGCCGTCGCATTTTCGTGTCGGATTTGCGGCCAGCGGTGAGCGCTTTCCGCACGCGATTGAGCGATTCGCCCAGTTCCTTCACGCCGAATCGCGACAACTCCGCGCGGCTGCTAAGTCCGGCTGAGCTTCCGGTTCGGCGTAGCCTGAGCCACCTTCTGTCTGTCAGCTGGCCCGCAAAGCGACCATGGGATCGATCCTGGATGCGCGGCGGGCGGGGACGTAGCCGGCGATGGCGGAGACCAGGCCAAGGACTACGAGCATGGCGCCAAACGTAACCGGATCAGTGGATGTGATTCCGAACAGCAGGCTGCTGAGGGCGCGCGCCAGAATCCAGGAGGCCGCGACACCGAATACCATTCCAATCGCGGCGAGAGTCATGGTCTGTCCGAGAATCTGGCCGCGAAGATCCGCGGCGGATGCGCCTAGCGCCATACGAATCCCAATTTCCTGGGTGCGCTGGGTTACCGAGTACGAGATGACGGCGTAAATTCCGAGCGAGGCGAGAATCAGCGCGAAGCCGGCGAATCCGGCGAGCAGAAGCACCACGAAGCGGCGGGGCGACACGGATTTATCGACGAGCTGCTGCAAAGTGCGGAAATCGCTGGACGGGAGATTGGGGACAATGGATTTAAGCGATATGCGGACGACTCCCGCCAACTGGCTCGGGGGAAGTGCGGTGCGCATGACCAGATCGACCGACATGTGATCGTCGCATTGCCGCATGGGGTAATACATTTCGTTGCCCGAGCTCTGTTCCAGAGCGAGATGCCGCACGTCGCCGACAATGCCCACGATGCGCGGAGACGTTTTACCGCACCCGCCTTCCAGGAACTGGCCAATCGCTCTCTCACCCGGAAAGAAGTTGCGGGCCATGGTCTGATTGATCAGCATCACGGCTTCAGTCGAAGGCGTGTCCCGCTCCGTGAGGTCCCTTCCCTCAATCAACGGAATTCCCATCGCGCCGATGTAGCCGTCACTGATAATGCGCACGAAAGCGTCACCAGGATATTGGCCGGGCAGGTAAGTGCGCCCTTTGACTGCAGCACCCCAAGCGCGGTTGCGGCCGAGCGGAAGTGAATCGGCTAAGCCGGCCCTTTCAACGCCCGGAATCTCGCGGGCGATACGCAGTACTTCATCGAAATACGAGTTCTGCTTGGCCTGCGTGTTGTATTGCTGACTCGGATCCACGCGCACGGCGGCCGCTCGCTCGGGTTGAAACCCCAGGTTGACGTCGAGGACATGCAGAAAACTGCGAATCAGCAAGCCCGCTCCCACCAGCAGCACGCAGGCGAAGGCCACCTCGGAGACGACCAGCCCGCTGCGAATCCACTTGTGCCCTCTGCCTTCGGTTGAGCCGCGACCGGTGTCTTTCAGGGCGTCATGCACGGTGGAGGCTGGGACCTGAAGCGCGGGCGCCAGGCCGAAAATCAGACCACTCGCGATGGCCATTAACAGCGTGAAGACGAGCACACTGCCGTCGAGGCGCGCATCCGACAGAAGCGGAATGCTGATGGCGTCGAGGTGGGTCAGAGCACGCGTGCCCGCAAAAGCGAGTAAAACCCCCAGAAGCCCACCGCCCGAGGAAAGCAGGATGCTTTCGGTGAGCATCTGGCGGAGGAGACGCGCTCGCCCCGCGCCCAGGGCCGCACGAATGGCGATCTCCTTCTGACGCGTAGCCGTGCGGGCCAGCAGGAGATTGGAAAGATTCGCACAGACGATCAGCATGACCACGCCCACCGCGCATGCAAGCACCAGAAGCGCGGGGCGAATTTGTCCGCTGACGTGGTCGCGGAGGAAGCTGAGCCGCGCCTCAAAATCGTTGCGATCCTTAAACTTGTGGGCCTCCGTGAATTGTTTGGAAAGGATGGTGGCTTCGGCCTGGGCTCTGGAAAGAGGCACGCCGGGCTTCAGCCGGCCGACGATGGCGAGCGTATTGCCCCACCGATTGGTTTCGGGCGTCAGAGGAAACGGAAGATAGAGGTCGATATGGCTGCCGGGTGTGAATACCGACGCAAAATCGAATGACGCGGGCATGACGCCAACCACGGTGACGGCCTCATCGTTGAGCGTTAGCGTGCGTCCGACGATTCCGGGATTGGATCCGAAACGCCTGACCCACAGGCCGTGACTCATTAGCAGGACTTTTGGCCCGTTCCATTTGCACTCATCGAGCGTGAAAAGCCGGCCAATTTGAGGCTGGACACCCAGCAATTGGAAGAAATTTGCGGAAACGGGGACGCCGCTCAGGCGCTCGGGCTCGCCCTGTCCGGTAAGCTTGTTGTCGCCTACGCCATAGAAGGCGAAGAATGCGGCCATATCGGAAAAGGATTGATTTTGCGCGCGCAGGTCAAGGAAATGGTCGACCTGAGTGGTGCGGCCCGACATGTCGCTGGTGTCCTCGTGGTTGACGATCCACACCAGACGATCGGGATCGTCGAACGGCAGAGGGCGAATCAGCAGAGTATTCACGACGCTGAAGACCGTGGAACTGGCGCCGACGCCGAGCCCGACGATCAGAACAGCAAACGTCGCAAAACCTGCGTCCCGCCGGAAGGTGCGGAAGGCGTAGCGCAAATCCTGAGCGGCATCGCTGAGCCAGGCCGCGATCCAGGTGTCCCGCGACTGTTCCGACTGCAGCGTCAGATTGCCGAATTTTCTTCGCGCCGCGGCACGAGCTTCCTGCTCGGGCATGCCCTGGGAGATCAGATCATCGGCCATTGCTGCAATGTGGAATTCCATCTCTTCTTGCAGCAGCCGATGGCGCTCGCCGTGGTGGAAAAGGTAGCGCAGGCGGCGCTTCAGGCGTGGAAGGAAGGTTTGCATGGTTGAAGTCTCCTCAGGCAGTTCCCATCACGCGCGCGATGGCGCCAGTGAGTTGGCGATAGCGCTCGGTTTCACCGTTCAATTGCTTGCGGCCGGTGGGCGTCAGCTTGTAGAACCGGGCGCGGCGATTGTTGGCCGAAATGCCCCAATTCCCATCAATCCAACCGTTCAGTTCCAGCCGTTGCAGCGCGGGATAGAGCGAGCCTTCTTCGATGCGCAGCACGTCATCCGACAACTGCTGAATGAGTTGCGCGATGGCATAGCCGTGCAGATGGCCGCGCGTGAGGGTCTTGAGCACCAGCATGTCCAGCGTGCCTTGCAAGAGGTCGGCCTTTGATTTGTCTCCCATAGAGCGTCTAAGTATCCAATACGACGAAATTGGCCGGAAGTTACCAAGTATTTTAGGAAATCTTCTCAGACCGGCTAGGTATCGGTTTTCGGGTGCAGGGGACCCTAGGGATTGTCCGGGAAGTTTTCCACGAGCATCAGATCGCTGCCGGAGGATTCGCGCTGAGGGAACAGTACGTGGCGCTGATCGGGTGAAAGGCTCAAACCGACAGTCATTTGGCCGGAAGGCTGGAAGAACGGGGAGATCTTGCCGGAGCCGGAGTCGAGATACTCGATCCCGCCACCTCTGGCGAATAGGATTCCCTTGGGCGTAACGCAGAAACCAAACTCGAAAACCCTCGGCAGAACTTGCGTCTCCGCGCCGCCATCAACTGGAACGCGCATCAGCGGGCTGTCGCCATCCGCCGCGGAATAATACAGCCAGTGGCCGTCGGCGGATTCAAACGCGAGATATCCGCCTTTGCGCGTAATCTGCCGCGGATTGCGGCCGTCGGCGTCCATCTTCCACACTTGGTTCGTTCCGCTGCGATTGGACATGAAGTAAATGGATCGTCCATCATGCGAGTAGCTTGCAACGCCATCGGTGGCGGGATTATTTGTTAGCCGCTCGGGATTTCCGCCGTCGGAGTGCATCCGATAGACCTCGAATTGGCCTTCCTTGTTGGAGTCAAAGACGATCCATTGGCCGTCCGGGGACCAGCGCGGGCTGCCGGTGATCGGAGCGTTGAAGTTGGTCAGGCGAACCGCGTTAGATCCATCGGCGTCCGACATCCAGATCTCGGATGCGCCGGATCGTGTGGAGTGAAACACGATGCGCTTGCCGTCGGGTGAGTATTGCGCGTTGTAGTCGGTGTGCGTGGAGGAGATCAGCCGCACGGGCGCGCCGGCGGGTTTGAAGTCGGGCGTGACGTCGAGCCTCCAGGTGTCGACGCGGAAAATTCTGCCCACGGAGAATGCCAGACGGTTGCGAAGCCGGGAAAGCGCCGGTTGATAGTAGGAACTATCGGAGCGGAACAGCAGTCTCGGCCCGTCACCGGAATCGAGCGGCAACACCCAGAGACTCGTGATGTCGTCCTTGATCCCGGAGGAGTAGACCACGGCCTTGCCGTTAGGAGTGAACGCGGGCATTCCTGTCCAGCGGTTGTGCGCGGTCAAGGGCAAGGGCTCACCGTCCGCTGTGAAATCCGCGGTGAGTGCGAGGCGATACAGTTCGGAAGTGCTACCCAGGTCGCGAGCAAACACGATGCTTCGGCCGGATGGTGCGACGGCCGGGTCAAAATCGTCCCAGTTCTCACGCGGTGGTTTCGTGAGCCAGTGACGCTCACCGGTAGCAACGTCGATGGCCACCAACCCGGCGGGGCCTTTTGCAGTCAAAGGGGCAGAAGTGACGAGCCAGCGATTGTCGGGCGACCACGCGAGCGGGCTATCGAAGTCTCCCTCGGCGACCACGCGTTCCTGACCGCCAATCGGGGGGATTAGCAGAATCTGACATTTCCTTGGTTGACGAAAAAACCGCAGAAACGCGATGTAGCGGCCGTCGGGAGACCAGGAAGGTGCATCGCTCGGCTCTGGCGCGTTGGTGAGCCGCAGCGGAGAATCGGAGCCGACCATTTTCACGTAAACGTTCCAGCTGTTCTGAGAGGGGCCGTTCCAGGCATAGGCGACCTGGTTACCGTCTGGGGAGAACGTGGGGTTGGTCTCGGATCCGAGGTCGGAGGTGAGCGGGATGGGATTGAAAACACCGAACCCGGCATGGGCGGAGGTCCAACGCGTCAGGCTGAATCCGAAACCCATAACCAGCACCACGCCGACGGTGGTCCACAAGGGCCAGCGACGCCGTGACATGCTGACCGGCGCGGCCGTGACCTCTTCAAAGGCCGACTGGCGGCGGCTTTCCCACCAGGCATCCAGCTCGGTTTTATAGGCGAAGACGGAACTTTGGCGATCGAGATCAAGGCGATGCACCGGGAGACCGCTCGCTTGTTCCCATCGCTGCACCGTGCGCACACCGCGCTTGAGATAGCCGGCAATCTCTTTCCAGGAATCCAGGCGATCTTCAGGACCGGGGGGAGCCGTTGTAGCCATGGGTGAGGTGAGTTGCTCTTAAAGGTTATTACGGTGTTCCGCGTTCACGGTTACCAAGTTTAAAAGTGTAAGACGAGATTCGCCGACTATTGTTCCCTGGTTTTCCGACCATGGCGCCAAGCTGCGCCAAACCGCGCCACGACGCGCAAGTGATTGATGGCATTCAACGGCGCCTATCCGCTCGAGCACCACCGTCGTATTGCTGGGCATGATCGGACAAATCGTTTTGGCGGTTTTAGCCGGCGGCTTGATGGCCCAGCATCCGGACTGGATCGCGGCTGGCAACCGCGCGTTGGCGAAAGGAAGCCCGGAGGAGGCTGCCGCGGACTTCGCGCACGCGTTGGATGTTCGGGCGCATGAAGGTGCATCATCGACGGATCTGTTGCCGCTGCGGATCACGCTAGCGACCGCTTACATGGAAGCCGGGGAGTATCGCGAGATGGAAGCGGTGTTGCAAGAAGCGCAAAAAACCGCGTGGCAGCTCCCAGATGTGTCGCGCGCCGAACTGCTGAATGCGTGGAGTGCCCTGCATTTGAAGCTTGGCCAACTTTCCGCGGCGGAGGCCGAATTGCACGAGGCGGCACGGACTGTGAGAAAACTCGCGAATCCCGGGGAAGTAATGCCGACGGTGCTGCATAATCTCGCGGCCGTGGAGATGCGTACGGGCGAGTATGCCGAGGCGCTCGATAATGAACGCGAGGCTCTGCAGTTTTTCGAGAGGACGCTCGCTCCGGATCACCCGACCATGATTCGCGGTTGGGCCAGCATGGCGTCGCTCGAATACCTGACGGGTCAGCCGCGGGACGCCAGAAAGTCAATCGAGCGCGCCCTTGCAGCAGCCGAAAGAACATACGGGCCGAGGCATCCGCTCGTGGCGGATCTGCTGGAGAGCGACGCGGTCATTCTCGACAAATTGAAGTTAAAGAAAGAAGCGAAACTGGCGCGGAATCGCGCGCGAACAATACGCGGCGGACCGGCGCCAGCGAGTCAAGATCTGACCTGGAGTATGCGGGAGTCATTAGCTCCCGATGTTCGTCTGCTTTCCAAATAGCGGCGTTCACGATGTTCTACGCCGAATATTCCTTCGCGCTTCCGGCGAAAGAGAGCAGGATCTTGCGATCGGGTACCGATCGTCTCAGTAACTCGATTTCGTCGGTGGGTGCGGTCAGCGGCAGCGGCACCTGCCCGCCTTGAGCGGCAGAGCGGCAGAACGCCATCATGATCTCGAAGCCTTTATAGGCGCTGGCGAAGTTGCAGGGATGGACGGCGCTGTCACGATCCAGCCAATCGGCCATTTGTTGGATGTAGGGTGGCATATCGAGGTCGTAGTTCATCGACCCGCCGCCGGAGCAGGCGCCGCTTTTGGTCACCGCGCGCCAACCGCCGCCGGTCAGAACTTCCGCGAATCCGTCGACACCTTGCGCACCGATGCGGCACTTGCGCCACCAGTAGTCGACCTCGGGCACATCGGGCGCGCCGGCGCCGCATTCGATCACTCCGTGCACGCCATTTGCGAAATGGATGAAGCCGGCGATGTAGTCGGGCGAGGGATGGATGTCGGTCAGTTTGCCGCGGCCGGCCGCTTGGGCCATCACCCATTCGGCCTCTTCGCCCCCGCCAAACCAGCGCAGGTAATCCACCAGATGCGAGAGCATGTGCATCATCCAGCCGGTTGCCGTCCCGTACACTGTGTGGATGCGGCCCAGCGCACCCTCGGCCACGAGTTCCGCGACCTTCTGATAGTGCGTTCCATAGCGATGCTGATGGCTCACCACGGCCTTCACTCCGCTTGCGGCCAGAAGATCGCGGACCTGAAAACCTTCCGTGCTGGTGAGCGCGACGGGTTTCTCCATGGCGATGAGCTGCGCGCCCGATTCGATACCGATGCGCACCATGGACGCCCGAATATTCGGCAGAGTGCAGAAGCAGAAAACGTCGGGGCGCACGGCCTTCGCCACTTCGGCTGCATCCGTGCCCTTCACCGCAACACCCAGCTTGGCGGAGGCGTCATTCAGGCGCGCCTGATCGATGTCGCAGATGCCGGCCACTTCAAAACGGCTGTTGGCCTGAAAGGTGGTGGCATGGTGCATGCCGCGCTTGCCCATGCCCACGATAACGACGCGATATTTATCTTTCACGCTCACCCCACCGTCCTGTCCCACTCCAGAGTCTTGGAGATGGTGTAGTCGATTTCGTCGGCAGTGAGCTCGGGGAACATCGGCAGCGAGATACAGCAGGCGGCGTTGCGCTCCGCGTTCGCGATCGATCCCACGATGCGCGCGCCTTTGCCCCACGGATAGCCTTCCTGCTGATGGATGGCGATATCGTAATGGCACTTGGCATCGATGCCGTTCTTGCTCAGGAAATCGAGCAAGGGTCGACGATGCTCGGGCCGCTTGGTCTCGATCACGTACAGGTGAAAGACGTGGTGGTAACCGGGAACCTCGTGGGGCAGCGTGATGTTTTGGGCGTCTTTCAAACACGCCGTGTACCGTGCGGCTGCCTTGCGACGCAGATCGTTGCCCGCGTCGATGTGCTTCAATTTGGCGCTCAGAACACCGGCGTGAATGTCATCCAGGCGGCTGTTAAAGCCGTAGCTGTGACAGGAGCGCTTCTCCGAGCCGTGATTGCGCAGACGGCGCACATGCCGGTCGATTTGATCCTTGTTGGTCACGACCGCGCCACCGTCGCCAAAAGTGCCGAGATTCTTCTGAATGATAAAGCTGGTGCAGACGGCATCGCTGAGCTCGCCGATTTTGAATCCATCGCCGCGTGCGCCGATGGCTTGCGCATTATCCTCGATGACCAGCAGCTTGTGCTTGTCGGCAATCTTGCGAATTGCTTTCATATCGGCGCACTGGCCGTAGAGGTGTACGGGCACGATCGCCTTGGTTTTCGGCGTGATCGCGGCTTCAATCTTAGACGGGTCGATGCAATTGGTCTTGGGATCGGAATCGACGAAAACGGCCGTAGCGCCAGCGATCCAGATGGCTTCAGCCGTCGCGAAGAAGGTATTGGGATGAGTGATGCACTCGTCGCCCGATCCGATGCCGAGGGCCATGAACGAAAGCCACAGCGCATCGGTGCCGTTGCCGACTCCGATGGCGTGCTTCATCCCGTGATAATCCGCGAATTCCTTTTCGAAGCGCTTGAGCATGGGCCCCATCACGTACTGGCCGCTCTCGAGGACTTCATGCAGGTTGGCGTCGATCTCTGACTTGATGTTGTGGTACTGCCTGACGTGACCGTAAAAGGGCACAGTCATGGGGGTAGGTCTCCTTTTTTGTGGTGAACAGAATAGTATATCAACAGCAGGATGGCGAAGGGACGCGACAAGCGGCGCCGCCGTGCGAAGCGGAATCAGATTGAGCCTGGCTTCACCCGAGGGCAACTACTCCCTTTGGTCGTGGCTCGGCAAGCTGTTGTCAACGCGTCGCTTTGCTGAGCCGCGCGCAAAGCAAGCGGTTTTTGGATGCGGCGACTACCTAGCTCCGCTCTTTTGCTCCGGCCGCCGGGGCCGCCACGAATCGATATCCCACTCCACGTACCGTCAGCAAATGCTGCGGGCGTGTGGGGTCGTCTTCAATGTAGCGGCGCAGGCGGACGATGAAGTTGTCGATAGCCCGCGTGTCCGTGTCTTCGTGCAGGCCCCAGACCTCTTCCAACATAGTTTTCCGAGAAACCGGCTTGCCCTCGCGTTGAATCAGGTAGCGCAGCAGATTCGCTTCCATCAGCGTTAGCGGAAAAGTGAGATCGCGGACGCGCAGTTCCAGGCGATCGAAATGCACGGACTTGTCGGCGAAGGTGAACATATCGCTTGTTTCAGCCGGCGAGGTGGCATGGTTCACGTGATTGAGTGATACGCGCATCCACTCATGGCGGCGCAGCAGACCGTGGATGCGAGCAATGAGAATCGCCAGCTCGAATGGCTTGGTGAGGTAGTCATCGGCGCCGGCCTCGAATCCGCGCAGGACGTCTTCGGGATGGCCGCGCGCCGTCAGCATCAAAGTGGGAATGAAGTTGCCGGCTTGACGTAGCTCCGACATCACAGTAAAGCCATCTTTAGCGGGCAGCATCACATCGAGGATCACGAGATCGAACCGAGGCGCGTCTGTCATGAGGAGATCCAGCGCCGCCTCACCCGTCTCCGCCAGTTGCACCTGATAGCCCTCGGCTTCCAGGTTGAAGCGCAACCCGTCGGCAAGGTGCCGCTCGTCTTCCACCACCAGAATTCGGCTCATTTCGCGATGGGAAGCTGCAGTACGAAAGTGCTGCCTTGTCCGGGGCCTTCACTTTCCGCCCACGCCCGGCCGCCGTGCCGCTTGGCCACGGAGCGCACAATGTACAGACCCAGGCCGATTCCTTTCACGCGGGTGGCCAGCGAACCGGGCGCGCGATAGAAACGCTTAAAAATGCGCTTCAGCTCGGTTTTCGGGATTCCGACGCCTTGATCTCTCACACGGAGTGAGACGTACTTCTCATCCACCTGTGCCGTTTCGACGACGACTTTCGGGTCAGGGCCGGAATATTTGACAGCGTTTTCGATGAGATTGGAAACCGCGGCGCGCACTTCGTCGGCGTCACCCATAATGTTGACGGACGGCCCCGGATGGAATTCCAGCGATTCCGGCGGTATGTCCAACAGCATTTGGGCGCGAGCCAAACACTCCTGGACCATCGCACCGAGATTGATGCGCTCAACATGGAGCCTGCGGCCGGCGGCTCCGGCGCGTCCCGTGCGCAGCACCTGCTCGATGGTGGCCAGCAGACGGCCGCTTTCGTCCAGCATGATGCGGTAAAACTCTTTGCGCTTGGTTTCGTCTACGTCACGAGTTTGCAGCGTTTCCAGGTAGAGGCGGATGGCGGCAACTGGAGTCTTCAACTCGTGCGTGACCGCATTGATGAACGCGTCGTGCTGCTCGTTACGCCGGATTTCCCGCACCAGGAAGATGGTATTCACGACCACGCCGCCGATGATCATGGTCATCAGCAGGATGCCGAGGAACAGCAGGATCCCGCTGCGCCAGTCGAGCAATACCCAGCCGACGTAGAGCAGGATGACAACCGAGATCAGGCAGGCGCCAAGCGCAATGAAGAACGCGATCGACTTGCGGCGCCCGGCAACCACCATGAATACAGCTTATGACGGGATGGGCGGCGTGCGCCAAATCGGCGGCTTAACCGGCGTTTTCTACGGGTTGTTGGCAGCCTACGCAGAAACACCCACGGGTATCCCGCAAAAAGCGCGTTATCCCCGCGCTACGCAGCTTCCTGCTCGATCAGTTTCGTGGTGGTCTTAGCTACTTGCACGGACTTGGCGATGCCGAGATATTTCAGGATCGTGATCTGTATCCAGGAGGGATCAAATTCGTACCAGGCCAGCCCATGGCGCGCCGAGGTCGGATGCGCATGGTGATTGTTGTGCCAGCCTTCGCCGAAGGTCATGAGGGCAACCCACCAGTTGTTGCGGGAATCATCGCGGGTAGCGAACCGCCGCGCTCCCCACATGTGAGTGGCGGAATTCACCAGCCAGGTGGCATGCAGACCGAAGACCACGCGAACCAGGACACCCCAAAGCATCAGGGGAAGTCCGCCGATGGCGAACAGCGCCACCGCGAGCACAATACTGGGCAGCCAGTGGTAATTGTTCAGCCAAACGTAGAAGCGGTCCTTCGAGAGATCGGGCGCATATTTCGCCATGGCAGTTGTATTGTTGTGCAGCGTTTCCCCGGTCAGCAGCCATCCGGCATGCGCCCACCAGCCGCCATCGCGCGGGGAATGCGGATCGCCGGGCAGATCGGAATTCTGGTGATGCACGCGATGCACCGCGACCCAACTGATGGGGCCGCCTTCCAGGGTCAATGCGCCGCAGACGGCAAAGAAATACTCAAGCCCCGTGGGCACCTTGTACGACCGGTGGGTGTGCAGGCGATGGTAACCCATGCTGATTCCCAGGCCGGTGGTCAGCCAATATAAGAAGACCGTAATGGCGAGTAGTTTCCAGGTAAAAAAGAACAGGCCGGCGATAGCGCCGATGTGAAGAAGCGACATGATAATGCAGTTGGGCCAATTGATCCTGTCGCCAGTCGATTTTCCGAATACGTTAGTGGTCACCGAAGCTCCCGGGGGTTGTGGCAGTACAATTTCACGCTAACAGGGATTCCGCGGGCGATTTGTAAGAGTTGTGTAATTTCAGGGGATACACGGGAGTATTCCTCAGACGTTGTGGGGTCACACCTGTAAAGGGACCGGAGTGGTGCTAACTAAAGTGACTAGGCTGGAGCCTTGTTCGGAACACCACTGAGCGGTTGGCGCACCAGGCGCATTAACAGTCCCGATTCTGAGAGAATTGAGAGCAGTGAGCCCATCCCCATGCCTTGCTGCCTGATCATCGCTGTCCTCGCCTTTCCGCGCATCGTGCTGGTGTGCATGTTCCTGTTCTCGACGTACCTGCAACGGGCGTATCACGGGCTGATTGTCCCGATCTTGGGATTCATCTTCCTGCCGCTAACGACCATCGCCTACGCATGGCTGACGAATACGCACCAGCCGCTCCAGGGGATCAATGTGCTGATCCTGATCGTGGCGGTCCTGTTGGATGCCGGCGGAATCGGCGGCGGAGCGTTTCGGAAGAGGGATTGAGGTTGTTTCGGCCTGCGTCGACGTGGGAACATTGAATCGGCTGGACAACATGCCGAAGGAGTACGTCACAAAGATTGATGGCGCATTTCGAGTGACGGGTACTGGAGTGCGCCCCCGGACTGAGACAGAGAAATCAGGGACAGTTCTACACTGAATGGAGAACTGAACCTGATGAAGAAGAGCCGAGTTTTTAGCCCGAAGTTCAAGGCGGCGGCCGTCCGGCGGATGCAAGCTGGGGAGAGTCCGTCGGCCCTGTC
>DATGZN010000096.1:0-67531 GCA_035297145.1 Bryobacteraceae bacterium | reverse complement strand
GACAGGGCCGACGGACTCTCCCCGGCTTGCATCCGCCGGACGGCCGCCGCCTTGAACTTCGGGCTAAAAACTCGGCTCTTCTTCATCAGGTTCAGTTCTCCATTCAGTGTAGAACTGTCCCTGATTTCTCTGTCTCAGTCCGGGGGCGCACTCCATACCTCGGCAGGGATTCGCAGAGTAAATTTCTGGCGCTTCCGCTGGGTGGCAGGGTGCCCTAGGCGGATAACACCCTCTTCATCGAGAAAACGGCGCCGGATGGTGGCCGGATGGAGTTTCGTGATCGTTGCGAGTTCATCGGTCGTGAAGATAGTCTGTTCCGTTGCGCCAAGTAGCTTCAGCACGTCTTGCATGATGAATACATCGCACGCACCCACGTAGGCGCGTCAAGACGAAATTGCGCCTACATTTGCCGCCTACACTGTAGGCGCGTCCCGACCTACAACGTTCCGGGGTTCGTGGGAAGCTTGCGGGAAAGCCGTGTAGCGTGGTGTATCAATGGCCCATTTAATGGGTACTTTGAGTACGTTGTGCTTATTGTAGAATCAGTAAATTACTGATTGCGCACTGGAGCCGAGAAACCGAATCCCATCTCGTCCACCAATTTGTCTTTCTCAGCATCAGCGGTTACAGGCGGTGTTGGCGAAATGATTGACCCCGTGGTTCGCATCGTCCGCGGCCTTTTCCTTCTGTGCCTTGTGCTGCCCGCTGGCGTTGTGGCGGTGGCGCAGACTACCAGCGGCTGGAAGCTTGTCTGGAGCGACGAGTTCAACGGTCCGGCCGGCGCGCCGCCGAACCCCGCAAACTGGAACTACGATCTCGGCGGCGGAGGCTGGGGCAACGGTGAGGCGGAAACTTACACCAATTCCCCGAACAATGTCTTTCAGGACGGCAAGGGCAACCTGGTCATCCGCGCGATCCGCGATTCCTCCGGCAATTACACCTCAGCACGCCTCCAGACAGGGGCACCGGGCGCTTCAACCCAGAATGCCGATCTGAGCTGGAAATACGGCAGGATCGAGGCCAGAATCAAGCTGCCTTTTGGTCTCGGTGTGTGGCCGGCTTTCTGGATACTGGGCGAGAACATTGACTCGGTCGGCTGGCCGCAGTGCGGCGAGGTCGACATCATGGAGAACTTCGGGACGTTCAACAACAACGTATCCATCAACAACGGTACAGCGCACGGACCGGGCTACTCCGGGGACACCGGGATTACCCAAGCGTACACACTGCCGTTTGGGGAGAAGGTCACGGACGACTATCATGTGTACGCCGTCGAGTGGTCGCAAAATTCCATCGTCTGGTATGTGGATGGCGCTTCGTATCACACCGTGACACCGGCATCAATACCGGCGGGTGATCAGTGGGTGTTCAATGCGCCGTTTTTTATCCTGTTGAACCTGGCGATTGGCGGTCCCAGCACGTTTCTGGGAACGCCGGATCCCAGCGCTCCTTTCCCGCACCAGGACATGCTGGTGGATTACGTCAGGGTATATCACGCGACGACCATCACCTCCACTACACCGCTGATCACGCCGGGGCGCGTCGTTAATACGGCTTCCTTGCTGGGAACCATAGCGCCGGGAAGTCTGGCAACTTTGTACGGCGAAAACCTGGCCGACGGGACGCACTCAGGGGCCGTGGGCGCGAACGGCAGCTTCCCTACTTCGATCGACGGCGTTTCGGTCACTGTAAGCGGCGTGGGCGCACCACTCACCATGGTTTCGCCCAAACAGATCAATTGCCAGATTCCATGGGAGACCGCGCCCGGCACTGCCGTGCAGGTGCAGGTTATCCGGAACAAGGTCAAAAGCAATGTCGAGGTGATCACCATTGCCGCGAACGCTTCTCCTTCAGTGTTCCTGAATGACCTCACGAACGGCGTGGCGAAGGTGAATGGAGTTGGTTGCGAGACCGCGCAGTGTGCCATCAAAACTGGCGGCGTGTATGAGCTGTCGGGCAATGGATTCGGCCCGAAGAACTCGCTGCAAAAGGACGGCGTCCCTGCCGCAAGTACGGGATCGCTGACGCCACTGGAAGTGCCCGGCAGCCCCGCCAGTTGCCATCTCACGATAGGCGGGCAGACTGCAAAAGTCGAATACTGCGGAGCGGCGCCCGGAGCAATCAACGATCAGCTCAAGTTCGTATACCCGGCTGGTGTATCGACGGCTGCACCCTACGTGGATGCGACCCTCACGATTGACGGCGTGACCGGCCGGTTCCGCGTTCCGGCTGTGCTGAGCGCTGACCAGAACGCGACGAATCTACTCCAGCAGATGACGCCGGCCGAGAAAATGCAGCTTGTCGCGGGAGCCGGCGGTCCGGTAACCAACATCATTCCGCTCCCGCGCGGCGCCGGCGGATACATCCCCGGCATCGCCCGTCTTGGCATCCCCGATCTTTATTTCTGCGATGGCAGCGTGGGCGTGGCGAATGGCCAGGCGCCAGCGACAGCGCTTCCCTCCTCCATTGCCAGCGCCGCCACCTGGGACTTGAATCTCGCCTATCAGTACGGCCAGGTCATTGGAAAGGAGATGGCTGCTTACGGGCTCAACGTGAATCTGGGAGGCAACGTCAACCTCATCGGCCGTGAGCCTCGCGACGGCCGAACTTTCGAGACCAAGGGCGAAGACCCGATTCTCGCCGGGAAAATCACCGCCGCGCATATTCGCGCCATCCAGGACCAGCATGTGTTGGGAGGCATGAAGCACTTCTCGTTCAACGATCAGGAATCCGGCCGCTTCACCGCCAACGTTCAGATCGACGAACGCTCCGGCCGCGAGAGCGACCTGCTGGCATTCGAGATTGCGCTCAAAGACTCCAACGTGCAGTCCGTGATGTGCTCCTATAACCTCGTCAACAGCACGTACTCATGTGAGAATGCGCATCTGCTGACGGATATCCTCAAAGGCGACTGGGCCTTCCAGGGCTTCGTCATGTCGGATTGGTGGGCCACTCATAGCACGGCAGCCGCGGCGCTGGCAGGGCTCGATCAGGAACAGCCGGACAACCAGTGGTTCTCTGACCTGGGGCAGGCAGTCAAGAACGGTCAAGTGCCTCAATCGCGTGTCGATGACATGGTGCATCGCATCCTGCGCGCCATGTTCGAGGCCGGCCTTTTCGAGAATCCCCTATCTATCACTCCCGTCGACACCGTCGGCGACGAGGCTATGGCGCAAACCGTTGAGGAGCAGGGCGCCGTTCTGCTGAAGAATGCCGGTGGGCAGCTTCCACTCAATGCTTCGACCATCAAATCCATCGCAGTGATCGGTTCTCATGCCGATGTCGCGGTGCTTTCCGGAGGCGGATCAGCGCAGGTGTATCCCACCGGCGGCGCGGCCCTCACCGAAGGATATCCCTGCCCGCCTTGCTGGGCCGAAGTTATCTGGGATCCCTCGTCCCCGCTCCAAGCCATCCAGGCCAAGGCGCCCGGAGCTAAGGTGCAGTTCGATGACGGGACCAATCCGGCAACCGCGGCGTCGCTCGCCGCTGCCTCCGATGTAGCCATCATTTTCGTCAGCCAGTGGGCCAGCGAGGGAATGGACCTGCCCAGTCTCAATTTCACTGACGTCATCCACGGCAATCCCGTCGATCAGGACGCGCTGGTTGCTGCCGTTGCCAAGGCGAATCCGCACACTATCGTCGTAGCCGAGAACGGAGGTCCACAAGTGATGCCCTGGTTGAATCAGGTCAGCGCGGTGCTCGAAGCCTGGTATCCGGGGCTACAGGGCGGCGCGGCCATCGCCAATATCTTGTTCGGCAGTGTGAACCCCTCGGGAAAACTGCCTGTTACATTCCCCACGAGTGTGAATGACCTGCCACACCCGGCTATCGCCGCCCCGCCCGATGCGACCACGCCGTTTCCCGTAGACTACTCGGAAGGCTTTCTCGTTGGCTACAAGTGGTACGACGCCAAGAAGATCACCCCTCTGTTTCCGTTCGGTTTTGGACTGTCTTACACGACGTTCTCTTTCTCGAATGTGAAGCTCATCGATAATCTGGCAAACGGGACCCCGAATTTTCAGGTGTCGTTCGATCTCGAAAACACCGGCACGGTCGCCGGCGCCGAAGTGGCGCAAGTGTACCTGGCACTTCCCGCCAGCACGGGAGAGCCGCCTAAGCGCCTCGTCGGATGGCAGAAAGTCCTGTTACCACCGGGGCAGCAGCAACTCGTCACTGTGCAAGTAAACGAGAGCGATTCTTCGCATCCCCTGTCCTGGTGGAACCCCAGCTCAAACAGTTGGCAAGTGGCACCGGGAGAGTACTCCGTCTATGTGGGCAATTCGTCCAGCAAAGCCAGTCTCACGCTCGCAGGGACGCTGCACATCGGATCATAAGAAATGGTGTTTGTCACGGCTTAGACTAGCTCACCACGGCCCGGCTGCTCTGCTTTTGCTCCTGGTCATTCCTTTCCTCGTCCGCCTGAAGTACGATAAAGCCCTGTGCCATCGCATCATCCCCAAACGAGACGTCAAGCCGTTAGGCTAGCCTCACTCTGCCTCTCGGGTCTCGCTGCTGCATGCCTCGTCGCGCAGGTTGCTCCGCGCCAGAAATCCGAATCCATTCTGGATTACATCAACCACACATGGGCGGTCCTGACGCGCTCGAATCACGATCTCGCAGTGGCAGCACCCGACCCGAAGTTCCCATCGGCGCACGGACCGTGGCCCGTCTATATCTCCCGTACTGAGAATCTCCCGAGAGTGGAAAAGCAGTTGGCCCAAGAAATGAAACCCGAGGACTTCCGCAAGATTCAGATACGCGTGCTCCCGGAGGATCCGACCAAACTCACGGAGGGGGATTTATTGTACTTGCCGCGGCCGTACGTCGTGCCCGGCGGCCGGTTCAATGAGATGTACGGCTGGGATAGCTACTTCATTCAGGTTGGCCTGCTTCGCGACAACAAACTGGCGCTCGCAAAAGATATGGCCGACAATTTTCTTTATGAAATCCGCGAGTACGGCAAGATTCTGAACGCCAACCGCACCTACTATCTGACCCGCTCGCAGCCGCCGTTCCTGACGCAAATGCTGCTTGCGGTTTATGAGCAGACCAAAGACCGCGCATGGCTGGCCGATGCGGTGCCCGCGATCGAGAAATACTACCGCTTCTGGATGAGCGAACCTCACCTGACGACCGAGACCGGATTGTCCCGTTACTGGGACTTCGGCGACACCCCCGCCCCCGAGTCGGTGTCCGCCGAGCGCGATGCGCAGGGCCGCACTCACTACGATCTCGTCAAAGAATACATCCGCACGCACCAGATCCCGGATTATGATGCCAGCGAATACTACGACGCGAAAACCGATCGGCTCACACCGTTGTTCTATCGGGCCGATCGCTCGATGCGTGAGTCCGGCTTCGATCCTTCGAACCGGTACGGTCCATTTAGCGCGGATATCATCCATTACAATCCGGTCTGTCTGAACTCGCTTCTCTACCTGATGGAGAACCAGAGCGCTGAAATCATGCATATTCTGGGCCGCGAAGAGGAAGTAACAACCTGGCGGAAGCGAGCTCGCGATCGCGCCACGACCATCAATCGGCTCATGTGGGACGGGAAGGACGGATTGTATTACGACTACAACTTCGTCCATGGCACGGTGCGCCGGTACCCGTTCCTCACGACCTTCTATCCACTTTGGGCCGGAATCGCAAGCAAGGAGCAAGCCGCTCAGGTAGTGCGCAACCTCTCCAAGTTCGAGCGCCCTGGCGGATTACAAACCAGCTCGAATCAGAGCGGCAGCCAATGGGACGCGCCATTCGGCTGGGCGCCGCTTGAAATGATCGCGATTCCGGCGCTGCGTCGCTACGGATACCAGGAGGACGCAGACCGGACTTCCGTCGAGTTCCTTTCACTCGTGGCGCAAGAGTTCTTGAAGCACGGGACCATCGTGGAAAAATATGACGTAGTCAGGCGCTCCTCGAATCTCAGCGGCGAGGTCCATTTCGGCTACAGCTCAAACGAAGTGGGATTCGGCTGGACCAACGCTGCCTTCACCACTCTCTACGATGCACTGCCGGCGGGCGAGAAGCAGAAAGTGTCGGGAGACTCACATCCCTAAGTGGCGGACCGTTGGATCCCCATGGCCGTTCACTTGTTGGCCGCCATAATGTCCGCCGATTTCGGGAGCTGGGAAGCATCCCATCCGCCTCCCAACGCCTGGATGAGAGACACGCTCGTGGTCATGCGGCGAGTGAGAAGATCGACCGCGACTCTTTGCTCGGTAAGCCATGCGGTCTGTGCAGTGATTACTTGCAAGTAGGCCACGATTCCGCCCCTGTATTGATCGGTGGATATGTCCAATGACTGACGGGCGGCCTTCACGGCCCGGTCTGTGACTTCAGCTTCTTCAGCGAGTATGCGCAATGCCGAAAGGTTGTCTTCAACCTGCTGGAGGGCGGTTAACACGGTCTGACGGTACGTATCCACAGTAGCGTCATAGGCGGCTTCCGCCTGAGAAACCTGGGCATGGCGCTTGCCCGCATCGAAGAGCGTCTCGGCCAACTGTGGTCCCACGGACCAGAAGCGGCTGGGCCACGTGAGCCACTTAAGAAAGTCGGCACTTTCGAGGCCGGCCGACCCACTGAGTGTCAGCGTGGGATAAAAGGCGGCTTTGGCGATGCCGATCTGTTCGTTTGCGGCAGCTACCTGCCGTTCATTGGCGGCGATATCGGGCCGCCGCTCCAACAGAGTGGATGGGACGCCGATCGGAATAGCTGGAGGGGGCGTCGTTAACGTGGCCACGGAAATGGAGAATTCGGAAGGCGGCTTGCCGATCAGAATGGCGATCGCGTGCTCGAATTGCGCGCGCTGGACGCCGACCTCCACCAACTGCCCGCGGGTGGTTTCGAGCTGCGTCTCCGCCTGCGCCACGTCACCGAGAGATGCCACGCCGCCGGCATAGCGGTTCCGCGTAAGCGTCAGGAATTCCGCATATGATCTCACTGCGTCGGCCAGCAATGCGGCGTCTCCATCCAATCCGTGAAGCTGGAAATAATCCGAGGCCAGCTCCGCCTGAAACGTTAGCTTGGCGTTCTCCAGATCGGCGGCGGATACCTGCGCGTTGGCCGTACTGGCGGCGATGCTGCGCCGGATACTTCCCCAGAGGTCGGCCGTATAGGACGCGTCAAGAGGCAGTGAGTAGAAACCGTGCGGAGACACTTTGGTGCCGCCCTGCACGCTGCCCACGACCTGCGAGGGCGTTCGCGTGCTGATGATGGAGGGCGCGGCGCTCACGGTCGGAAACAAAGCGGACCGCGCGATGCGCACCGCCGCTTTCGCCTCTTGGAATTGCGCTTCAGCGAGCCGCACGTTCTGATTGGAGATGCTGACCTGTTCTTCGAGGGAGTTGAGCTGCGCGTCGTTGTAGATCTCCCACCATTTGCCGCGAATTGCGCCGTCGCTAGGCTGCGCTTCCTTCCAGCCGCTGGGCGGTGGCTCCTTGTACGCGGTGGGCGCCGGGGCGGTGGGCCGCTGATATTTCGGTCCCACCATGCAGGCGTTGGAAACGAGCAGCACGCCCGTGAGCACGAGGGCGCGATAAGTGCCGGGATGGTTAGTGTTACTTATGAGATTCATGAGCAGCCGTTTCTTGTGAAATCCAATGCGCGATGTATCCGGGGCAATTGACAAGTGCGACACCGCGCTTCTGCTGGCGCGCGAGGAAGCGCGCGGCGACCCGGTCCATTAACGTCACTTCGCCCATGTCGAGCACAACCGGGCCCCGCGTCTGCCGGACGTCCTTAATGAGCTGGTCAATCTTCTGGACTGAGTCGGCGCCAATACTACCGGCGAGCGCTAATGTCCTCGCCCCCGATGGGTCTGGCAGCACCCTGATGGTGAACATGCTGCTATGCCTCCGAGCCGACCGGTTCGCTTCCGCCGGTTTCGGGAATATGAGAGCGGCTCCAGCGCACCTGCAAACGGTCGAGAAACAGATAAACGACAGGGGTCGTATAAAGAGTGAGTAACTGGCTGACAATGAGCCCGCCGATTATGGTGATCCCCAAGGGCCGGCGCAGTTCCGAGCCCACGCCCGTGCCGAGAGCCAGTGGCAGCGCTCCCAGCAATGCGGCCATCGTGGTCATCAGAATGGGACGGAAGCGCAACAAACAAGCCTCGTAAATCGCATCGCGCGAGCTCTTATGTTCGTTGCGCTCGGCGGCAAGCGCAAAGTCGATCATCATGATGGCGTTTTTCTTGACGATGCCGATCAACAGAATGATGCCGATCATGGCGATGATGCTAAGGTCCATGCGGCAGATCATCAGGGCCAGTAGCGCGCCGACTCCCGCCGATGGCAGCGTGGAGAGGATCGTAATGGGATGGATGAAGCTCTCGTACAAAACTCCCAGGACAATGTACACCGCGCCCAACGCGGCCGCGATCAGCAGCGGCTCGTTGCTGAGTGAATCCTGATAGGCTTGGGCCGTACCGGCAAAGGCGCTGTGTATGGTTGAAGGAAGTCCCACCTTGGCGGCTGTTTCCTCAATCGCCACCACCGCATCCCCCAGTGCGACGCCCGGCGTTAGATTGAAGGAAATCGTTACTGCCGGAGCCAGACCCTGGTGGTTCACCGCCAACGGGGCGGTAGCTGGCACGTAGCGGGTGATGGCGCTCAACGGAACCTCCTGGCCAGCCGGCGATTTCACATAGATTTCGCTCAAGGTCTCCGGAGTCTGCCCAAATTCTGGCGCGGCCTCCATCACCACGTGATATTGGTTCAGCCCTGTATACATGGTCGATACCTGGCGCTGGCCGAAGGCATCGTAAAGCGTGTTGTCGATCAGTTGCGGCGAGATACCGAAGCGCGCCGCCGTAGCGCGATCGATCTCCAGGATGGACTGCAGTCCGTTGTTCTGCTGATCCGTGTTTACGTCCGTGATTAGCGGGACCTTGCGCAAAGCCTCCAGCATGCGCGGGCCGTAGTTGGTCAGATCCTGCAGATTGTCACCGCGCATGGTGAACTGATAGAGGGCACTGCTTCCACGCCCGCCCACCCGGATATCCTGCGATGCTTGCAGGTAAAGCGTCGCACCGGGTATCGTGGCAAGTTTCGGTCTCAGCCGTGCGATTACATAATCCGCGCTGATTTTTCGTTCCGCCAGCGGTTTCAAGGAGATGAAGAGGCGCGCCGTGTTGGTGCTGGATCCGCCGCCGCCGCCGCCGCCGGTGGACGCGTTGACCACATCGATCGCGGGATCGTCCTGAACGATCTTGCCCATCCGCAGCAGCAGCTTCTGCATGGTCTGGAAGGAAGTGTCCTGGTCGGCGATTATCTGACCCATGAGCCGCCCGCCATCCTGCTGCGGAAAGAATCCCTTGGGCGTATGGATGAACAAATAAACGTTGAGCCCCATTGTCCCGAGCAGCACGGCGAGTGTGAGGGCCGGGTGCCGCAGCACACGAGAAAGCGTCCGGCCGTACATCTCAATAATCCAGTTGAAGGCGCGCTCACTCACGCGGTAGAGCCGGCCATGGGCAGTGTGCTCTTTCAGCATGTAGGCACACATCATCGGCGTGGTCGTGAGGGAAACAGCCAGCGAGACGGTAATGGCAACCGACAAGGTCACCGCAAATTCGCGGAACAGGCGGCCCACAATACCGCCCATCATCAATAACGGAATAAACACGGCGATCAGCGAAACACTGATGCTGAGCACGGTGAAGCCGATCTCCCGTGCGCCGCGCAACGCCGCGGTCATGGGACGCATGCCCTGCTCGAGATAGCGCGTAATGTTCTCGATGACCACGATGGCGTCGTCCACCACGAAGCCCGTCGAGATCGTCAATGCCATCAGCGATAGATTGTCGATGCTGTAGCCGAACAGGTACATCACGCCGAACGTGCCAACAAGCGATACCGGTACGGCAACGCTGGGAATGATGGTAGTCCGGACGCTTCTGAGGAACACGAAGACCACCAGGATCACCAGCATCACCGAGATCGATAACGCTTTCTCCACCTCATGCACCGAAGCACGGATGGACATCGTTTGGTCCAGGCCCACGTTGATCTTGATGGTCTGAGGAATCTCGGCTTCAAGCTGGGGAAGAAGCGCGCGGATGCGGTCCACGGTGTCGATAATATTGGCGTTCGGTTGGCGGAAGATGGCCAACATCACCGAGGGCTGGCCGTTTGCGTATCCAGCGTTCCGAATATCTTCGACGGAATCCTCGGCACGGCCAATGTCGGACACGCGCACTGCGGATCCGTTATGGTAGGTAACCAGCAGTGGCTGGTAGTCCTTGGCCTTGAACAACTGATCGTTGGCGCCGACTTCCCACATGTGGTGGGTGTCGTCAAAATGCCCTTTGGGAGTGTTGGCATTAGCGGCAGCCAGCACGCCCCGAACACCCTCGAGGCCGATTCCGTACTTGTTCAAGGCCATCGGGTTCAGTTCCAGCCGCACACCGGGCAGGGCACTGCCCCACGCGAACACCTGTCCGACGCCCTTCACCTGCGCCAGCTTTTGGGCCATGATCGTCGACGCCGCGTCATACATATGGCCTTTGTCGAGCACACTCGATGTTAGGGCCATCATGAAAATCGGAGAGTCGGCCGGATTGATTTTGCGATACGTCGGATGCATCGGCAAATTCGCCGGCAGGTAACCGGCAGCGGCGTTAATGGCGGCCTGCACATCACGCGCCGCGGCGTCGATATTGCGATTCAAATCGAATTGCAGCGTGACACTGCAGGTTCCCAGGTAGCTGGCCGAAGTCATCTCGGTGATGCCCGCGATGCGGCCGAACTGGCGCTCCAGCGGAGTGGCCACGGAGGAAGCCATGGTTTCGGGACTCGCACCGGGAAGCTGCGCCGAGACCGAGATGGTGGGAAAATCCACACGAGGTAGCGGCGAGACGGGCAGCAGGCGGAACGCAACGGCTCCCGATAGCGCTACGGCGAGAGTGAGCAGCGTAGTGGCCACGGGCCGGTGAATGAATGGTTTGGAGATATTCATGGCTCAGTCCACCGGAACCAGTTCGGGTCCTTCCTGGCTTGCGGAAGAAGAGGTACCGAATCGCCGCGCCAGACGGTCGAACCAGAGGTAAATCACGGGCGTGGTGTAGAGAGTCAGCATCTGGCTGAGAATGAGACCGCCGACCATGGTGATGCCCAAGGGCCGCCGCAGCTCCGAGCCAGTACCGGTGCCCAGCGCCAGGGGAAGACCGCCGAGTAGCGCCGCCAGAGTGGTCATCATGATGGGGCGGAAGCGCAACAAGCAGGCCTGAAAAATCGCTTCTTCCGGCGGCTTGCCACCTTTGCGTTCGGCCTCCAGCGCGAAGTCGATCATCATGATGCCGTTCTTCTTCACGATGCCGATCAGGAGCACGATGCCAATCAGCGCGATCACACTGAAGTCGTTGCGGCAGATGTAGAGGGCTAGGAGCGCGCCCACGCCCGCCGAAGGCAGCGTGGACAGGATCGTTATGGGATGGATGTAGCTCTCATACAACACGCCCAGCACGATGTAGACCGTGATCAATGCCGCCAGAATCAGCACCGGCTCGTTCGCGAGCGAAGCCTGGAATGCCTCGGCTGTGCCCTGAAACTCCGCCTGAATGCTGGCGGGCAGGCCGATCTCCTGCCGGACCTTGTTGACCGCGTCGACCGCATCGCCCAGCGAAGCGTCCGGAGCCAGGTTGAAGGATAGTGTGACCACGGGAAACTGCCCCTGGTGATTCACCGTGATCGGAACAGTGGTCTGCTCGAGGTGGGTGAAGGCGCCGAGCGGTACCTGGCTTCCGTTGCCAAACACCTGAGAGGACGCAGCCGTGCCGGCGAAGGCCGTGCTCGCCGCATTAGATGATCCGGACAACGCCGAGGAAGTCGCGCCCGTGGATACGCTGGATCCAGGAGCGAGCGACGTGCTGGTGGACGAGCTGGAAGGCCCGAAAAGGATCGTGCTCGCCGAGCCGCCCGAAACCAGACCAGCGGATCCCCCCGATCCAGACGACGAACGAATATAAAGATTGCGCAGGTCCGACGGGTCCCGCTGGAAGGTGGGATTCACCTCCAGGATTACGTGGTACTGGTTCAACTGCGTGAACATCGTGGATACCTGACGCTGGCCATAGGCGTCGTAGAGCGTGTTGTCGATCATCGACGGAGTGATGCCCAGGCGAGACGCGGTGTCGCGGTCGTACACCAGCCTGGTACGGAGCCCGCCCACTTGCTGGTCACTAGCCACGTCGCGCAGTTCGGGCAGCTTCTGCAAGCTTTCCAGCATTCGCGGAGCGTAGGTATTGAGCTCCGCGACATTGGGATCCTCCAGCGTGTACTGGAACTGGGTACGGCTGACGCGATCCTCTACCGTGATATCTTGCACCGGCTGCATGAACAGCGTGATGCCCGTTACCTCGGCCAGCGCCGGCTGTAGCCGGCGAATCACGTCGCTCGCGTTGATCTTGCGCTCGTTAAGAGGTTTCAGATTGATCTGAATGCGCCCGCTGTTCAAAGTCGTATTGGTGCCGTCAATGCCAATGAACGAGGAAAGACTCTCGACGGCCGGATCTCGCAAAATCACTTTGTCGAGTTGCTGCTGCCGTTCGGCCATCGCCTTGAACGAAATAGTTTGCTCTGCTTCCGAAACACCTTGAATCACGCCTGTATCCTGGATGGGGAAGAAACCCTTGGGGATATAGATGAACATGACGATCGTCAGCGCCAGCGTGGCGACCGCTACCAGCAGCGTCATGGTCTGGTGGCGCAGAACCCACGTAAGCGTCTTGCCGTAAAGGGCGATGATGCTGTTGAAGGCATGTTCGGAGGCGTGGTAGAAGCGTCCCTGCTGCCCTTCCGGAGTGTGCTTCAGCAGCTTGGCGCACATCATCGGCGTCAGGGTCAAGGAAACTGCCGCCGAGACCAGAATGGTCACCGCGAGCGTCACCGCGAATTCGCGGAACAGGCGGCCGACGATATCCCCCATAAACAGCAGCGGGATGAGCACGGCGATCAGCGAGATGGTCAGCGAGATGATGGTGAAGCCGATCTGCTCAGCGCCCTTTAGCGCTGCCTGCAGCGGCCGCTCACCCTCCTCGATGAAGCGTGAGATGTTTTCGATCATGACGATGGCGTCATCCACCACGAAGCCCGTCGAAATCGTGAGCGCCATCAGAGAAAGGTTGTTCAAGCTGTAGCCGAGCAGGTACATCACCCCGAACGTTCCCACCAGCGAAAGAGGCACCGCCACGCTGGGAATTACGGTTGCGTACAGGCTCCGCAGAAATAAGAACATGACCATCACTACCAACGCGACGGTCAGCATCAGCTCGAATTCCACGTCTTCGACCGAGGCCCGAATGGTCGTCGTCCGGTCCGTCAGGATTTTGACCTGAATTGATGAGGGCAGCGAAGTCTGCAGTTGGGGCAAAACCAGCTTGATGCGGTCCACCACGGCGATGATGTTGGCGCCCGGCTGCCGCTGCACGTTCATGATGACGGCGGGCGTTTCGTTCATCCAGGCGGCCTGGCGGACGTTCTCCGTGTCGTCGGAAACCGTGGCCACATCCGTCAGTTTCACGGGCGCGCCGTTGCGGTATGCAACGATCAGTGCGGCATAGTCGGCGCTCGTGAGTAATTGATCGTTCGCGCCGATGGTATAAGCCTGATGCGCGCCGTCAAAGTTTCCTTTTGCCTGGTTCACGTTGGCCGCGGCTAACGCGCTGCGGAGATCCTCGAGATTCAGGCCGGCCGACGCCAATGCGGTAGGATTCGCCTGGATGCGCACAGCGGGCTTCTGGCCGCCGCTGATGCTGACCAGGCCCACGCCCGGAAGCTGCGAGATTTTTGGCGCGAGGCGCGTATCTGCCAGATCCTCCACTTTCGACAGCGGCATTGTTGTCGATGTGAGCGCCAGCGTGAGAATCGGCGTATCCGCGGGATTGATCTTGCTGTAGATCGGCGGTGTGGGCAGGTCGGCGGGCAGGAAGGTCCCGGAAGCATTGATGGATTGCTGCACTTCCTGTTCGGCAACGTCTATATTCAGGCTCAGGTTGAACTGCAGTGTGATGACCGAGCTTCCATCGGAGCTGGTAGAAGTCATCTGCTGCAGTCCGGGCACTTGGCCGAACTGGCGCTCCAGCGGCGCCGTCACCGCCGACACCATGACGTCCGGGCTTGCGCCGGGATAGAACGTAACTACCTGGATGGTCGGGTAATCCACCTCCGGCAGCGCCGATACCGGCAACTGCTTGTAAGCCACCGTGCCTACCAGCAGAATGCCAACCATCAGCAGAGACGTGGCCACCGGCCGAAGGATGAATGTCCGCGAAGGACTCATTTTTTTGCACTCCGGGTATTCTCACCGGCGATGTGCGGGCTAACCTTAGTCCCTTCCTGGAGCTTGTCGACCCCATCGGTGACAACCACCTCGCCCGGAGCAAGCCCCGTAGCAATCTGGGATTGATCCCCTTCCGTTGTTCCCGCGGTTATGGTGCGCACGGTCACTGTCTGATCGGGCTTCACCAGCCAGACGTAGATATTCTGCGAATTTCGCTGAATAGCGCCGTTTGGGACCAGCGTGACGCCGTGTTGCTCCTCCACCAGCAAATGGGCATTTACGAACTGCCCCGGAAACAGCGAGCTATCCTTGTTTCCGAACTGCGCCCTCAGCCTGACGGTGGCAGTGGTCTCGTCGATCTGGTTGTCGATGGTCTGCAATACACCGGTACTGAGCCTTTTGGCCATAGCGCGGTCCCAGGCTTCCACCCGCAAAGACTGCCCCGCACGCATTCTCTGGACCACTATCGGAACCTGATCCTCGGCGATGGGGAAGATGACGCTAATCGGATCGATCTGTGTAATAACCACCAGGCCATTGCTATCCGACGCGTGAACAATGTTTCCGGGGTCTACCAGGCGGAGGCCGACGCGCCCCGTGATGGGCGCAGTGATTTGACTGTAAACCAGATCGAGCTTGGCGGCGTCGATGGCTCCCTGGTCGGCCTTCACCGCGCCTTCCGCCGAACCCACCATGGCTTTCTGCGTTGCGAGCTGCTGCTCCGGAATGGCATTCTGAGCCAGCAGCTTTTCGTAACGGGTCTGATCTACGCGTGCGTTGTTGAGGGTCGCCTGATCCTTAGCCAGTTGTCCTTCCGCCTGTTCGAGCATCACCTGATAGGGGCGCGGATCAATTTGGACGAGCAGTTCGCCCTGATGCACGAGTTGGCCCTCGGTGTAGAGAACCTTCATAATCTCGCCATCAACGCGGCTCTTCACGGTGACGGTGTAAATGGGAGTCACGGCTCCCAGCCCGTTGACGTAGACACCAATGTCGCCTTTTTGGGCGCGCACCGCGACCACCGGGATGAGGCCAGGACCGCGTCCTTTTTGCCCCGCGGCTGCCGGTTGCGCGTTCGCTGGCTGCGCGGGCTTGAGCCTGGGCCAGAGAAAATATGCGCCGGCCGCCACCACGACAATCAGAGCCAGCAGCCAGAGCCAGCCGCGCGAGGAGGATCGCGGCGGTGGTCCTTTGACTTCCGGAGGCATGGGAGGCCGTTCGTGAACGATGGCGGATGGAGGATGCGTCATGAGTTTCTCGGTTTGCCTACCAGTATGGAAGAGGGCCACGGGATTGCGCGAGTGCCGAATGACAGCTTTTCGCCTATGCCGTTCGGCACATCGGCGGGCAACGAGCGGTTCAGGCGGCCGCTGCGGCTTGCGGCAGGTCAAGAAAAACGCGGGCGTTGCGGTAGCAAATGTTACGAATCATACGCCCGCAGAGTTCCAGATCGCCGGGCAGCTCGCCCGTTTCCATCTCGGAACCGACCAGGTTGCATAGCACGCGGCGAAAATACTCGTGGCGGGGGAACGACATGAACGAGCGGGAATCCGTCAGCATCCCAATGAACCGCGCCAGCAATCCGCAGTTAGAAAGCGCATTCAACTGCCACTCGATTCCTTCTTTCTGATCGAGAAACCACCAGCCGCTGCCGAATTGGATGCGACCCGCTATCCCGGCGCCCGCGAAGTTCCCAGCTATAGTCGCGAACGCATAATTCTCAATCGGGTTTACGTTGTACAGGATCATCTTGGGAAGCGCGCCCTCACGCTCCAGCGCGTCGAGGAATCGGGCAAGACCCTGGATTTGGGGAAAATCGCCGATCGAGTCGAAACCCGCGTCGGGGCCGGCCTGAGCCAGCATCCGTGAATTTGTGTTCCGGCGAGCACCCAGGTGCAATTGTTTGGTCCAGCCTTTGCGTGCGTCGAGACGCGCGAGGTGAAGCAGCAGGAACGAAGCGAATCTTAACTGTTCTCCCTCCGACGCCGACTGGCCGCCGCGCGCCTGGCGAAAAATCGTCGCGGCATCGCTTTCCGCGCACTCTTCCGACGGACAGGAGTTCAAGCCGTGATCGGACAGCCGGCACCCGATGGAATGGAAGTCGTCGTGGCGCGCGTCGATAGCGTCGAGCAACGCCGTTAGGCTGCGAATCTCACGGTTGGCGACGGTCTCCAGGCGGCCCAGCCAGGCGTTCCAGCGCTCCGGCAGATGGACCTCGAAGACACGGTCAGGCCGGAACGCGGGATATACAGCTACCGGGAACTTCGACGCCGCGATGGCGCGATGATGGCACAGATCGTCCGCCGGATCGTCAGTCGTGCACAGGGCCGTGACGCGAAATCGGCGCAGTATGCCCCGAGCCGTCAAATCCGAACCCGCGAGCATCTCGTTGGCTCTTTTCCAAACAGCGGGTGCAGTCCGATCGTCGAGAAGTTCCTGGATGCCGAAATATCGCCGGAGTTCAAGGTGGGTCCAGTGGTAGAGCGGATTACGCAGCGTGTATGGCACGGTGCGCGCCCACGCCAGAAACTTCTCGTAGGCCGAAGCGTCGCCCGTGCAGAAGTGCTCGTCGATGCCGTTTGCGCGCATGGCGCGCCACTTGTAGTGGTCGCCTTCGAGCCAAATATCGAATAGATTCCCGAATCGGCGGTCTTCGCTGATGTCTTTGGGCGGGAGGTGATTGTGATAGTCGAGGATCGGTTGCGCCTCGGCATACTCGAAGTACAGCCGGCGCGCCGTTTCGCTCTGCAATAGAAAGTTTTCGTCGAGAAAGCCCATCGGGACGTTTGTACCAATTTGCGCGTTGCCGCGTCCAACGCCGCCCCAGGGCCAAACGCTGGCTTAGGAGCTGGCTTTGCCCCGCGGAACGAAGTCCAGAGAGGCCGAATTCATGCAATAGCGCTGGTGCGTCGGGGGTGGACCATCCGGAAATACGTGTCCGAGGTGGGCGTCGCAGCGCGTGCAAACTACCTCCTCGCGGATTCCGTAGCTGTAGTCGGTGTGAGTGGTCACGTTTTCCTTGGCAATCGGCTGCCAGAAACTCGGCCAACCCGTGCCCGACTCGAATTTCGTCTTGGAATCGAACAGAACGGTGCCGCAACAGATACATTTGTAGAGGCCGTCTTCGTGGTTGTCGAAATACTTGTTGTGGAAGGCGGGTTCCGTCCCTTTGCGGCGAGTTACTTCAAACTGCGCCGGAGTCAGTTGCTGCCTCCACTCGGAGTCCGGTTTCTGGATTTTTTCCACTTCCACGATTCCTTTCTTTCCGCCTACGGCGTCAAACTCCACAATCCGCAACAGCTTAGCTTCGTGCTTGCCCCCGGCCAGCGCCAGCCTTCCGGCCGCAATGCCGCTCAAGAGCCGCAAAAAGTTCCGCCGGTTACTGTCGAACGATCCAGTCATTTCGCATCTCCTTTCACCAGCTCGGGAAATTGTTTGTAGAGGTGCTTCACCTTCGGCGCATCGTTGTACACGATATAAGGATAGGTCGGGTTCCGCGCCATAAAGTGCTGATGATGCTCCTCAGCGGGATAGAACGCTTGCAGAGGCTCCACCAAGGTTACGATCGGCTTCTTGTAAATCTTGGCTGCATCGAGCTGCTGGATGTACGCCTCGGCGACCCGCTTCTGTTCGTCGTTCGCGTAAAAGATCTCCGAGCGATACTGCGTGCCCCAATCCGGGCCCTGGCGATTCTTTTCCGTGGGATCGTGCGCCACCGAGAAATAGACTTTTAGCAGTTGGCCATAAGAGATTTGGGAGGGATCGTAAGTAATGCGTACCGACTCCGCGTGACCGGTGGTGCCGGTGCTCACCATCTCGTAGTGGGCGGTGTTCGCTTTGCCTCCGGAATAGCCGGAAACCACAGCCGATACACCCTTCAACGATTCGAATACGCCCTCCACGCCCCAGAAACAGCCCCCGGCCAGGACGGCCGTTTCTGTTTTGCCAGAGACGCGAGGTGTGTCCACTGCCGGATCGGGAAAACTGGCGGCAATGAGCGAGAGAGTCGCAAACTGTGCCGCGATCGCGGCCTTCAACAACGACCGCCGCGAAGACGCAAACCGTACTTTAGTTAACATATGTATCGCTCCACCTTACTTTCCCTACATGATAGTGCTAATGCGGGAACTCTACATCTGGATTCGTCCGTATGTCACTAAAAGTTACGATTTCGAGCCAGGGGGCCCGATGCAATGCCTTGCGCCTCCTCGATATAGTGAAGCGAGGCAGTCTGGTGTCAGAACCCTGGATCATTAGTTTGGTGTTAGCGGCTCTCGCGGTCACGGCCGCCGACGCCCAGGTTACGTTGAGCGGGCACGTGGTGGATGACAACGAAGCGCCCGTTGCCAACGCACGAGTTTGGGCGCATACGGGCCCGCAGACGCCCATGGAAACCCACACGGGGCCCGCTGGCGCCTTTCAGCTTTCCCTACCCGAGTCAGGCGAATACCTGGTGAGTGCGGAGAGCGTGGGCTTCTTCCGCCTGACAGATCGTCCGGTACACGTGGAGAAAAGCGGCACGGAAGTAACACTCGTGCTGAACCCGCAGCGGGAGGTGTTCCAGAGCGTGCAGGTCGGCGAATCACCGTCGCCGGTTGACCCGGCCAGAACCGACCGCGAGCAGCGCCTCAGTGGGACCGAAGTGAATAACGTTCCGTACCCGGCGAGCAACAGCCTGCGCAACGCACTGCGATTGACGCCAGGCGTCATTCAGGACCCCTCTGGAGGGGTGCACTTCCACGGCGGCGCGGAGTACCAAACACAGTACTTATTGGATGGCTTCGACATCAGCGATCCCATCAACGGCCGGTACTCGACGCGGCTGGCAGTGGAGGGAATCCGGTCACTCGACTTATCGTCGTCGCGGGAGGGGCCCCAGAATGGTCGCGGTTCAGCGGGAACGCTGGCCATCAGCAGCGAGAACGGAACTGACCAATACCACTTCACTGCCACCAATTTCATTCCCGGACCGGACCTGCACGGCGGGCTGCGTTTGGGAGACTGGACGCCCCGAGCCGTCTTTTCCGGCCCGATTGTGAAGGGACGCGCCTGGTTTTCGGGCAACTTCGACGGAGAGTTCGACAGCGGTTACGTCGCCGGACTTCCCAAAGGGGAGGATACGAACACGTCGTGGGCCGCGGGGAACTTGTTTCACGCCCAAGTGAATCTGACCTCTGCCAACATTCTGTACGCCGATCTGTTGACCAACTTCGACCATCAGGACCATTTCGGCCTGGGCGCGCTGGACCCCGAGTCCACGACTTCGGGCCTGGGAACTAATCATTGGATGATTGCGGTGAAAGACACCCACTCATGGAGCAATGGCGCGCTGGCCGAGGTCGGTCTGGATTGGCAGCGTACGCTGCGGACACGCGTTCCGGAAGGGACTGCTCCATACCTGCTGACTCCCGAAGGACGCAGCGGCAACTACTTCGTCGATTCCCGTGAGCACGGCGGCCGCAAGCAAGCTTTCGTCAACTTCTTCCCACCGGCATTTCATTTTTATGGAAGGCATCAATTGCAGACCGGCGCTGACGCTCAGCGACTCAGCTATCACGCCGAATTCCAGCGCAGCAGTTATGAAGTGGTCGGCCTTTCCGGCCTTCCGCTGTTCGAGACAACGTTTAGGGGTAGCGGCGATTTCGGGAAGGCGAATCTGGCTTTCGCATCCTACATAAACGACCACTGGCAGCCCGTCCCCCGGCTGGTCATCGACGCGGGTCTGCGCGAGGACTGGGATGAATTGGTGCGGCGGGCCTCATTCGGGCCTCGCATCTCGGCGGCCTTCGCGCCGTTCGCCAACTCCAACACCAAGCTGGTGGGCGGTTACAGCGTCATCTATGATGCCGCGAGCCTGGCCCTGTTCAGCAAGCCCCTCGATCAGCAGGCCGTGACTGTCCCATTTTCGCCGGAGGGAGTACCAGAAACTCCGCTGGTGACCACCTTCGTTCCGGGGCACGCCCTCACTATGCCTCGATATGACAATGTGAGCGCGGGTGTGGAACAGGCCCTGGGACATCGTCTCTTCGCGAAATTGGAGTGGCTTCGAAAACGAGGCGCTGGCGGTCTTGTTTATGCACCGGAGACGAGCGGTCCCGTGATCATTCAGCCGGAGGTTCTGGGTTATGGGTTCGGCGGGACCTATGCATTAACCAACCTGCGGCGCGACGCCTATGATGAAGTCGGAATAACCATTCGGCATTCGTTTGGCGACCAGTACGAGTGGCTTGCCAGCTACGTGCATTCCAGGGCGATCTCCAACGCTGTACTGGACGTGAGCGTGGACCAGCCGCTCCAGGTAGGGAACAACCTCGGACCGATGCCATGGGACGCTCCGAATCGCTTCCTGTCCTGGGGTTACCTGCCGCCGCCGCTCAAGAGATTCCGGGAAAAATGGGCGATCGCATATCTGGTGGATTGGCGCACAGGCTTTCCCTATTCCTTTACCGACGATGCCGGGCGCGTGGTGGGCGTCGTCGACTCGCACCGGTATCCATCCAATCTGGACCTGAACCTTCACATTGAGCGCAGGTTCACTTTTCGGGGTTACCGCTTTGGGATTCGCCTGGGCGCGAACAACTTGACGGCTAATCGTAATCCCACCGCCGTCAGCAACGTCATTGGTTCGCCTACGTTTATGCAGTTCTTCGGCGACGAGGGCCGCCACTTTGTCCTGCGCCTTCGCCTGTTCGGACACGCGAAAAGCTGAGCGGGCGCCGTAAACGGGCTATCATCGAAAAATGGACCGCCGCACGTTTTTGCAGGCCACGGCTGCAGCTCCCGTAGCATTAGCGGCCAGCTTGCACGAGGATTTGCCCAAGTACCAGATCGTTAGCCGATATCAGCCCGCGGCGCAACCCGGCATGCCTGGGGCCTACCCTGGCAAGGTGGCGCGCGTTCACGCCGGGAAGGCGATCGACGAGCCATCGGAGAAGGTGGATGCACCAACAGTGCGCGAGATGATCTCGCAAGGCATGCGCGCACTCACTGGCGATGCCGACGCCCGCGACAGTTGGGCCCGCTTCTTTAACTCCGCCGATGTCGTGGGTATCAAGGTGAATTGCTCCGGCGCGCCCGGAATCATGTCCACTCCTGAGGTGGTGGGAGAGATCGTCAGGAATCTTGGCGTGGTGGGGTTGAAGCCAAACCAAATTTGGATTTATGAGCGCTTCCAAAACCAAGTGGCCAGTGTGCATTACGACAGCTTTGTGCCGGCGGGCGTGCATATCTGGACTGCCGAACATGACCGTGGCTCGATCGCCGGCTACGACCCCAATACCTACGTCGATGTGAACTTCTTCGGCGAAGAAGATACGCGATCCAACATGGCGCGAGTGGTGACTGAGCACTTCACCAAAATCATCAACGTCCCCAATATGAAGGATCACGGCGCCGCTGGCGTCACCGGCTGCCTGAAGAATATTGCGTACGGCAGCTTTTCCAATGTGGCGCGGTCGCATTCCGGATTCAAGACCAACACCTATTCGTTCATCGGAACTCTCGCCAGTGTCGAGCCCTTGCGCTCCCGCACTGTGCTGGCCATCATGGATGGCCTGCGCGGCGTCTGGCATGGCGGGCCGTTCTCTCCCAGCCGCAAGTTCCGCTTTTACCCCAAGCAGATGTTGTTCGGCACGGACCCTGTGTCGATAGATCGCTTGCTGCTCGACGTAATCGACGACAAACGCAAGGCGGAGCACGCCACCTCCGTCTGGGATCGCTCCATGGCTCACATCAAGTCCGGTAGAGGCTACGACAATAACCCCAGCGTCGACCGGTTCGTCCGCGAGCCGGGGCACATCGAGTACGCATCCACGCTGGGTTTGGGCGTGTATGAGATCGACAGGATTCAGGTCAGGAAAATCGAGTTGTGATGCTCGGCTTCCTTCTGGCGGCTCTGCTGCCCGGTCTTTACTGGGATCAAGGTCCGAAGACCGCGGATGTGGTTAGGCAGGCTGGGATCGACCGCGTGTTCGTTCCCGCAGGACAGGAAGGTGCCTGGAAGACCGCAGGCATTGACGCGCAGCCTTTCGATGCGTCGAAATTCGTAAAGCTCCCGGCTCCCGGTGTGGAACGCCGGATGAACGTCGCGGCAGCGACGAGCATGCCCTGGGTCAACGGCAACGGCTGGCGCATCAATCGAGACGGGCGGCGCCAGTACTATTATGACGTGCGATGGCGCACAGCGGCGTTAGCTGCGGCTGAGGCGTATGTTTATGGCGCCGATGCCGTAGTTCACCCCGAACCACGGGACCTGACTGCGTTCGGCCAAATGCTGGCGTTTCTGAAGAGTGTCGATCAGCCAGCGTTGCCGGTCATGGCGAACATTGCGATCATCGACGATGGCTCCGAGGAAACCGGCGAGGTGCTCAATCTGCTTTCCCGTCGAAATCTGCTGTATCTCATCGTGCGAGCGCCCGATACGGCGTACGATCTGAACGTCCAGATCGGAACCAAGGATTTCCCCAAGGATGCGGCTCTGGACCCGTCTGCCTTCGCCACGCTGGTGCGCCAAAAGCTGACCGACGAGAAGAGATTGCTGCGCATTTATGGCAGCGAGGTAGTGTTGGGCAAAGTGAACGGAGATGGCCAGCGGCTCCGCGTGCACCTCGTCAACTACGGTGGCGGCAAAGTCGATGGGCTGCGCGTACGGGTGCGAGGAACCTATCAGCACGGCAAGCTGGCGGCTTTTGGAATCAAGAATCCCGCGCTCGCGGACTATGAACCGGCCGATGGCGCTACAGAGTTCACCATCCCCGAGATGGGCGCGTACGCCGTGGTCGACTTGGAGAAGTAATCGTGGCTCTTTCCCGCAGAACCTTCATCGCAGGCGCAGGCGCCGCGCCATTCGCATTGCAGACTCAGCCGCCGCCGAAGCGCCCAAAGCTGGCAGCGATCTGCACCATCTACTTCCGCATGTCGCACTCGCAACATATCGTCGACCGGTTTCTGGACGGCTACGGCTGGAACAGCACGCATCACTATCCGCCAATGGATCTCGTCGCGCTTTACGTCGATCAAGTTGGTAAAGACGACCTGAGCCGTGAGCGGGCGGCGCGCCATCCCGAGATGAAAATCTACCCAACCATCGCCGAAGCACTGACCCTGGGCACCGGCAAACTCGCAGTGGATGGCGTCGTGCTCGTCGGCGAACATGGTCACTATCCACAGAACGAAAAAGGACAGACGAAGTATCCGCGCTATGAATTCTTCCAGCAGATTGTGAAAGTGTTTCGCGATAGCGAGCGCTCCGTTCCCGTTTTCAGCGACAAGCATCTCTCGTGGAACTGGGACTGGGCCAAAGAGATGTACCACACGGCGCGCAGCATGGGATTCCCGTTCATGGCGGGCTCCAGCTTGCCCGTGACCTGGCGGACACCGTCGGTCGAAATGCCGGCCGGTGCTCGAGTGCGCGAGGCTTTGTGCGTCTGCTACGGCGGCGTGGACAGCTACGATTTCCACGGGCTCGAAACCATTCAATGCATGGTCGAGCGCCGTGCGGGCGGTGAAACCGGTGTGAAATGGGTACAGGCGTATCGTGGAGAAAACTTCTGGAAGGCTTACCAGGATGGCGTTTGGCCGCACGAACTCATGGAAGCCGCGCTCTGCCGGAGCCACACGCTGACGCCTGCGCGCCAGGGATTTAGCGACATTTTTCCGACTGTCGATGACATGCGCCGGCTCGTGCAGGATCCTAGAGCATATCGATACGAGCATACCGACGGGGTCAAGTGCACGATGCTCCTCATGAGCGGCTTGCTGAAAGACTTCAATTTCGCGGCGAGTATCGAGGGGCAAAGTGAGCCGATCTCAACCCAAATGTATCTGCCCATGCCCGACGGCCGCACTACACTGGCGAATTTCTTCAGCCCGCTGGTGAACGGCATGGAGCAGATGTTTCTCGCCGGCAAGCCGACGTACCCGGTGGAACGAACTCTGCTGACTACCGGATTGACAGCGGCGGGCGTCGAGAGCCTGTATCGCAACCAGGGGCGTTACGATACGCCGCACTTGGCAATTCGTTACCAGCCAACACGCGAATCGACTTTCTGGAGAACCTAGCCGGTCATGCCCCATCGCATCGCGGTCATCACAACCGTTTACCGCTACCTCTCGCACGCGCAGCACGAGGCCGACCGGATTCTCGTTGGCTATCCACACCAGGGCAAATGGCATCGTCCCGACATGCGGATCGTTTCGCTCTACGTGGATCAGAAACCGGAGAACGATTTGAGCGAGGTGAGAGCGCGCGAATTCGGATTCAAGGTCTACCCGACGATTGCCGAGACTCTCCGTTGCGGTGGAGACAAGCTGGCCGTCGACGCCGTGATGATCATCGCCGAGCACGGCGACTACCCGCGCAATGAAAAGGGACAGGTTCTTTATCCGCGCTACGAATTCTTCAAGCAGTGCGCCGACGTCTTCGGGCAAGATGGCAAGGCCGTGCCCGTCTTCAACGATAAACATCTGTCCTACAGCTTTGAAAAGGCCAAGTGGATGGTGGATGCCTCCAAACGGCTTGGATTTCCAATGCTTGCCGGCTCGTCACTTCCGGTAACCTGGCGATTGCCGGATGTCGAGCTACCGCTCGGTTGCGAAATTGAGGACGCGCTGATGGTAGGCGAAGGTGGCTCCGATGCCATGGATTTTCACGCACTTGAAGCCTTGCAATGCATGGTCGAGCGGCGAAGAGGAGGAGAAACCGGGGTCAAAGCGGTGCAGTTGGTGGAAGGTGACGCCGTCTGGAAAGCGGGTGACCAAGGCCGCTGGTCCAAAGAGCTGCTGACAGCCGCCCTTTCCCGCAGTGATACGCCCCTCGGCCTCACCGTCAAGGATGGCCGCACCCAAGACCTGGTCCGCAACGGCGAGTTGCCCAAGCTGGCGAAGAATCCATGGGCCTACTTCATCGAATATGCCGACGGCTTCCGCGCCACCCTCTTGATGCTCGACGGCGCTTTGCGGGATTTCAACTTCGCCGCGCGCGTGAAGGGTCGCGGAATCGTATCCAACCAATTCCTGCTGACGCCTGAGCCGAACGTGACATACTCGGCTTGCCTGATCGGCAAAGTGGAAGAGATGTTCTCCACCGGAAAAGCGCCTTACCCTGTCGAGCGGACGCTGCTGACGAGTGGAGTGCTCGAAAGCTGCCTCACATCTCGTTTACAGGGGCATCAACGTCTGGTGACTCCACATCTGAATGTGACATACGAGCCTCAGAGCGAGAGCCAACGCGCCCGCGGATAGGCTCACGGTGGGGCAAGACATCCGCCTGCCGCGGGTATACAATGGCAGACCAAATGGCAGCCGCTACACCCGCATCACCGCCGCCCATGGGCGAGATTGCCCGTCTTTCCGGAGTACTGTTTGAGCCGAGCGCGGCATTTCGCGATATCTCGACGCATACCCGCTGGTGGCCCCCGCTGGCCATCATCGCTGTGCTGAGCCTTGGATTCATTTTCATGTTCAGCCAACGCGTGGGTTTCGAGCGCTTCGTTCGGCAGCAGATGGATTTGAACCCGAAAATCCAGCAGATGGACCCCGCGCAGCGCGAGCAAGCCCTCGCCGTGTCCATGAAAATCACTCCTGTCATAGTTTACGTAGCTGCCGTAGCGGCGTTGCCGGTGATCACTCTCATCGTGTCCGCTGTGTTCCTGCTCATCTTCCGGACTTTTTTGGGAGCTGCTGTCGCATTCGGCCAGGTGTTTGCGGTCTGTTGCTACGCGCTCGTGCCGTATATCCTTTCCAGCATCATGAGTTTTGCGGTATTAATGTTAAAAGATCCCGATCAATTCGATTTGCAGAACCCCTCGCCGACCAACATCGCTGCGTTTCTCGACGTAACCAGCACTCCGAAATGGGAGTACAGCCTAGCAACGTCCATCGATGTGTTCACGTTCTGGGTTCTGGTGCTGCTTGCCACCGGGCTTTCCGTGGCCTCGCGCAAGATCTCATGGGCAACGTCCCTCACCTGTGTGGTGGGCTCGTGGGCGCTTTACATTCTGATCAAGGTGGGCCTTGCAGCCGCCTTCAGCTAGCCCAGCCGATTTAAAATTTCGCTTGCTTTCAACACATTGCTAGCGATAGCATGGGCGGTCCTGGCCGGAGTATCGATGACAAAACGACGCGTGTGGATTCTGAGCGCCTTCACGGTTCTGATCGCGGTGGCTTTCTTCACTGGCGCTGGTGATGCGCAGCCGGGCACGGTAAAGCAGATCGTCCCGGGCGTCTGGTTTCGCGAAGGCGACCTCGACAAGCTGGGGCACTGCAACAACATCATCATCGAAATGAAGGACTACCTGATCGTGGTGGATGCGAACTTTCCGAGCGGCGCGCGCTTGGCCATGGAAGCAGCCAAGAAGGTCTCGAACAAGCCGGTGAAATACGTCTTCGACACCCACCATCACGGTGACCACTCCTACGGCAACGCGGTCTGGACGCAGGCCGGCGCGACCACGCTGGCGTACAAGGGCGTGGCCGAAGAGATGAAACGCTATGAGCCCAAGCGCTGGCAGGCCGAAGCTAAGAACCGCCAGGACGTTGCTGACATGCACGCCGATTCCGTCGAGCCGCCAAAGCAGACCTTCGACAAAACTCCGTTCATCCTAACGGACGACACGCGCGAAGTGCGTTTCTATTTCTTCGGTTGGGCGCACACGCGCGGCGATGGGTTCGTTTACCTCCCCAAGGAAAAAGTGCTGTGCACGGGCGATGCGGCGGTAAACGGCCCACACAACAATACGGCAGACGCTTACATCGGTAACTGGCCAAAGGTGACCGCCGCCGCGCTCAAGCTCAATGTCAACTACGTTCTGCCCGGCCATGGCGGCGCCGGTGGTAAGGAAATTTTGGAAGGCCAGGGCAGTTTCATGGTGGAGCTGCACCGCGCGGTTGCGGCCGCCATAAAGAAGGGAAGCAAGCTCGACGATCTTGTCAAGAAAGACGGCGACAAGCTCGTTTCTACCAGCATCCAGTTACCGGACGCCGTGAAAAACTGGGTTGGGAAGGACCTGGCTGTTCAGGTTCGCGACGCTTACGAGGAAATCACGCAGCACAAACCGCACGGAGATGTTCCGCATCCGTAGGTGCCCTTGCGGCTCTGGTAACATGCGGAATCGTGCGCATCGGGATCGACACAGGTGGAACTTTCACGGACTTCGTCATCCTGCATGATAACGGCGCGATCGAATCCTTCAAACTGCGCTCGAATCCCTCGTCTCCGGCAAGCGTAATCCTCGCCGGATTGTCCCGGATCGCAGCCCCTGCCCGCACTGACGTTGTTCACGGCTCCACGGTCGCCACCAACGCATTATTGGAACGCAAAGGCGCGCGGACGGCGTTCGTCACGACCGAAGGTTTCACCGACCTTGTTCGCATCGGGCGCCAGAACAGGGCTCAGCTCTACAATCTGACTCCGCCTCTGAAACGGCATCTGGTTCCGGCGTCCCTATGCTTCGGCGTGAGCGAGCGCGCGTATTTCGATGGCTCCGTGGCAAAGCGGCCTTCGCGGGCGGAACTGAAGCGTTTGAAGCAGCGCCTGGGCCGCGCCGGTGTGGAATCCGTGGCGATTTGCTTCCTCCACGCCTATGCCAACCCTGAAAACGAGCAGTTCGCCGCACGCGCGCTCCGCGGAGATTCCTACCTCTGTTGCTCGCATGAAGTGTCACCGGAATTCCGCGAATTCGAGCGGGCTTCCACGACTCTGATCAACGCCTACGTCGGCCCGCTCATGGACTCATATTTATCGGAACTAGAGCGCGGCAGCCGCCATCGCGTCTCGATTCTGCAATCGAATGGTGGGTTCATCTCGACTTCGGAAGCCCGCCGCCACGCGGTGCGGACCATTCTGTCCGGTCCGGCGGGCGGAGTCGTGGGCGCGGCAGCCGCGGCGCGTTGGAGCGGTTTCGAGCGCGCCCTCACTTTCGATATGGGCGGCACTTCCACTGATGTCAGCCTCTGGGATGGCCAACTCCGCGTGACCACCGAATCTTACATCGATGGCCTTCCGGTGCGCGTCCCCATGCTCGATATCCACACGGTAGGCGCAGGCGGGGGCTCGATCGCGCGCGTGGATGAGGGCGGCTTGCTGCGCGTGGGGCCGGAAAGCGCCGGCGCCGATCCCGGCCCGGCCTGTTACGGGAAAGGCGACCAAGCTACCGTCACAGATGCCCACGTGGTGCTGGGCCGCATTACGTCCCATCAGTTCTTGAGCGGAGAGATGGAAATCGACGCCGCCCGCGCCGAGTCCGCGGTCAATCGAATTGCTCGCATTCTCAAACGCGATCGGATCGCGGCCGCCCAAGGCATTGTCCGCATCGCCAACGCCAATATGGAGCGAGCCACTCGCGTCGTCTCGGTAGAACGCGGTCAGGATCCGCGCGATTTCCCGCTGGTAGCTTTCGGCGGTTGCGGCGGGCTGCATGCCTGCGAGATGGCCGAAGAGCTCGGCATCCGAACCGTGATCGTGCCCCGCTTTGCCGGAGCGCTCTCCGCTCTCGGCATGCTGCTGGCCGATCGTATGCGCGACTATTCAGCTTCCATCGTCGACACAGGGCAAATCGAACGGCGCTTTGCAGAGCTTGAGCGAGCAGCGCGGCGCGATATGCCCGGCGCAGCAATCCAGCGCATGGCAGACTGCCGCTACGTGGGCCAGAGCTACGAGTTGACCATCGCCTGGGGAGCGTCTTTCCACGAGGAGCATCAGCGGATCTACGGATACAGCGACCCGCGGCGTCCTACCGAAGTCATCACCGTAAGGGTACGCGCGACCATCCAAGCGGCTAAGCCCCATCGCCCGCGCTTCGCGCACGCAATCCGGAGCGCCACACCCGAATCACGTCGTGTCTGGACCGGCGGGAGGTTTCAATCCCTGCCTGTATTAGCGCGTCAACAGGTTCGTGAGCGCGACACGGGGGGCCCCGCCCTGGTAGTGGACTACGGCGCCACCACGCTTATTCCACCAGGTTGGCGATTTCGCGTGGACCGCGCCTGTAACGTAATCGCGCGCCGTTCCTAGCATCCGTCCGATGCTTCGAGCGCCGAGGAGGGTTCCTGCCAGTGGCCCAGTTCCGCTTCCAGAAACTCAGTCAATTGTGCCCGAATGTCCGACTGTTGTGCAATCACCATCTCATTGGACGCCTGCCCGTCCGGATTGATGCTTTGGGCAACAATCGTTTGATCAAGAAGGTTGGTCCTTACTACTAAACTCCACTCTCTCAAGTTGTGGTTAACCAGAAAGCGATTGTAGGCCGCCTCACACGCCAGCCGTTCTCGCCCCAGCACATGAACGAGCAGCAGCCCCGTCGTGCCCTGCACAACCTCGATTTTCATTCTTCGCGCCCTGCGTTGGTGGCGGCTCTAGGAAGCCTTTGCGGCCTTGGCTTCTACAGCTTTGGTCGGCGAATTAGATCGGATGATATCGATGCTGCCCTTGAAATACGCCCCATCGTCAATGACGATTCCCGCTGTCTTGATATCGCCGATGAGGCTGGCGTTTCTGTGGATGGTAATTTTCTCCGAGACAACCACGTTGCCCCGAACATCCCCGCTGACCACCACTTCACGCGCTTTGATATTGGCCTTGACTTTGCCGTGCGGCCCAACTGTCAGGCCTTGCTCCAGGTCGAGCTTGCCCTCCACCTCCCCATCCACATATATTTCTTCGCTGCTCACGATATCGCCCTTGATGATCATCGAGGCCCCAATCGTCACTCTTGAGTTCGCGATAGGGGCTGGAGCTTTGGGCGCTTCACGTACAACCGGTTGAGGACCCGCAACCTGTTGTGCCTGCTCCGGCGGTGTGGGCCGCTGGACGGGTGGGGCGGATGGAACTTCGTCGCGCTTATTCCACATGACGTCTCCCTGGGTTTTGATTTGAAAGCTCACGCCAGCATTTTTGCTGCCAACGCCGAGACATTGTAACGAATGCTCCATGCGATGTCCGCGCCCGTAGTCACATGCAAGATCTTCCCGGTCCGAAAGTAAGATTTGCGCAGCCGAGCTCATCCGCGGCCGATCAATACCAGTATTTCGTCTTCCGTGCCCACTCGGAATCCGGATATTGCTTGTGGAGCAAATCGAATGCTTGTTTGGAGTACGGCGTCTTTTGTTCAGAGCAGCCGTAGCGAGTAGCGCGCACTGCCAGGTGCAGCGCTTCCGCCGCACGTGGGTCGCTCGGGTTGCTCTTGGCCCAGTCGATAGTCTGTGCGGCGAGGTAGTCCGGCGCCGCCGCGACGGTTGCCAACTGCGACCATTCGCGCTTGCCGCGTTCCTGCTCATCCTTTGCCAGGAATTGCGCCTTTGGTGCACCGTCCTGGTAAAGCTCCCGCAGCGGTTCCCCGATGATCGAGGCATTGCGGTAGTAGCCGGGCAGCGAGCCGTCTTTGTCGGGAGCAAACGAGCACCACCAGTTGTCACGGAAATCGTCGATCTTATTGACCGGTGTTTCGCGCCCGAAACCGACCTGCACATAAGGGCGCATCCCAGGATTGCGCAGCATCACGAACACGGCTGCGAATGTGCGTGCGCGAGCGTCTCCGGCATCCAGATATGCTTCGAGCGACGGTTTCAGCTCGGGCGCGAGATTCTGCACAGTCGGCGCTAGCGACCGGGCGGTCTTCTCATCTCCCAGCAAGATAGACCGTACCCAGCCAGCCGTGGCAACTTCCCGCCTCATCGGTTGCGGCAGAGTTTGCCGTTGGGCGGCATTCAGCCAGAGCTCGACTGGCGTCTGCTCGTTCAGAATCTTGGCCGCATCCACATCAAACCCGGGCCGGGGCTTCCTTTGTGGAGCATCGGGCTCCTCCATCTCCGGCCGCGCGTCCCCGGTGTACTGCGTGAATGCAATAGCGGTGCCCGCCGGCACGCGCACCGAATAATTTAGGAACTCCTCCCAGTCGGCCGCGGCTTTCATGCGTTCGGCGCGAAACAGGTTGAGTGCCGACCCCGGCATCAGCGCCCCATCGGAAGCCAGCAGCTTGTCCAATGCGGCTCGCGCTTCGGCCCTGCGATTCGATTCCTCCATGAGCCGGATTGCGTGAAATGCCACCGTCGCATAAGCGGGCGAATCATGGCCCACTTTCTGTGCCGCGGCAATTAATTCGCTACCCGCGGAATCCTCGCCATGTGTCATGGAAAACGCGGCCACCAGCCACGGCAACGACCCCTTGGCGCGCCACATGCCGGCTGCCTTCTTCGCACTTCCCGCGTCGTGCGCTTGAAAGGCCTGGATCCAACTGGTCAGTTCGTCGTCCCCCTGAAGCGCCTTGAACCCGCCGAAGTTTCCATTCTCGAGCTGGTCATACAAGAATCGATAATCCAGCGAGCTCTGCTGGATGGTCGCCTGCGCATTTTTCTGCAGCAGCGCCTGCGCAAGACTGTGCATGCGCTCGCCCGGATTGAGCCGCGCGCGAATGTAATCCAGCAACCGCCGCGCCGCCGGATGCACCGCGCTTCTTCCCGGATCGTTCAAGATCTTCTGCAATTGCGCCTCCGCCGCAGACAACTGATCTCGATCGAAACCCTGCCCCTTGACGCTCAGCGTGGCTTTGCGAACCACGCACCGCACGGCCAGGTAAGGCGCCGTCGCGCTCCAAGGAGAACCCTTGTCTTCCGCAATCGCGCGAAACATCTGTTCCGCCACGTCGTGGTCGCCGGCATAAAAATGTGCCGCGGCAATCTGATATTCCCTGTCAGTGCGCGCCAGCGGATCGGCCGTCCCTTCCAGTGGCGCGGGAATCGACGGACCACCCGAGCAATTCGCGAATACCCGGTCCTGCGCCGCCACCCATTGCTTCACCACGGGACTCTGCAGTCCGAAGTGACCGATACGGCCCTCCAGAGTCTTCGCGGCATTGTGAAATGCATTGTCGCCGCAATTCAGATAGTTAATGTAGTAGCCGTCGCCGCTGATGCTCTTGAACAGTGAAATGTCCGGCTGCGCTGCGCTCCCTGCCACTCTCGCCCGCGCTTTCTTCCACTGGTCGATCGCCTCGGGCTGCTGGGCCTCCGGCGTTTGGTAAACCTCGCGGGCGAAAAGCGCGGACTGCTCTTCGGCATTCAGGCCGATTCCGGCCAGATACCGGTACGCAATGATCAAATAGAAACGCGGAAATCCCGGCTGTACGATGCCGAGCTGCCCCCGCGCAAAGCGACCCTGCGCGTCTTCCGGCACGGTCCAGAAGCTGAATGCAGCCGTCGGTAGAAACGGCCCGCAGCTCGAAAGATCCGGCGGATTGGAGAGCAATCCTGCGAACAAAAAAAGCAGCAGCGCCGCATTACGGAGCCTTATTGCCATCGCCGCACCTCCTGAATCGCAGCGCGTAATTCTTCGCGCGACCAGCTTCGCGGATGAAATATGTAAACGCGCCGTCCCCGCGGCGGCTCGGCCAGCGGCTCATCGGTCGAAATGCCGACACTCGACTGGCACTTTCTCTCGCGCAATCGCTCCGCGCCGCGATAGGGTTCGGCGCCCATGCGAAACAGCATCGGCACAGCCTCCGTTACAGGAAGCCCGGAGATCCAGTCGTCATACTCACACCACGAAGCCAGCGCCGTGATCGAGAGCGGCATGGAGGCCGGCAGCACGCGGCGCAGGTCCTGAATTACGCCACGATAAAAATCCCGTTCGGAAGCTTTCGCGTCGTAGTCGATTTGCAGCGCCCGAACGCCATGGAGTTCCGTGGCATCCAGAATCGCGTGCTCCACGGCAATCCGCGCACCAGGCTGTGGATCCTGCGACTCAACGCGCACCACCGCCATCATCGCCAGCCCCGGTGCCACCACCAGCGGCTGCATCCGGGGGCGAATATTGACGATCTCGCCGCGCACGGTAACCGTGCGCGCCAGAAATGCGACTCCGGCCTCGCGCGGGTCGATGAAGTCCAATTTTTCCGGCCGCTCCCACGCCCAAATCATGATGCGCGGGAACTCCGGCAGCGGGTCGCGCTGTGGCCGGTACGCCAGCGCCGCAATGGCAGTGGCGATCAAAACAATAACGGCGATACGCACGGCGAACCTCCTATCTTTGGTAAATCTCGATCCACTGGCCATGGCGTGTCCATCGCGCCACGCGGTGTGCACCCAGCAACACGCGAATCTCTTCCGGGCTCACCGGCGCCTCGTATCCGTAATAGCGCTGGATGAATGCAGTCCATTCCGGATTCTCCATCAACCCCATCGGGTCCCATGCCGTCGAATAGAGCACGAGCGCTGCCACATCCTCGCGCGCCAGCGGGGCCACATTCCTGGACGAGAAATCATCGATCTCCCGCACGTGCAGCCGATGCCGCACATAACCGTACTCCGGCCGGCGCAGCGCGGAGGCCAGCGGAAACATGGTCGCGATCGTTCCATCCGGATAGTGTGTTTCGAGGTAAGCGGCAGCCTCGCCGTGAAGCCTCGCGAAATCTACGAATGCCAGGTTGTTTTCCAAAGGAAACGGATAGGGCGGGTTCAAGAAATTTCCTGCAATCAAAGCCGTGCCAAGCGCCGCCGCGCTGGCGATTCGCCATGGCTTAGCGTAGCGCCACAGGGCCGCAGCAAATGCGACATACAGAATAGGCAGCACGGGCAAAAGGTAACGCTCCAGCACAGCCCCTCCCAAAACGCTCACCAGAAGCACGTGCCCCACTACCAGTAATCCGGCGATCCGCCAAGCGCGCGTTCGGAAAAGCAACGATTGTCGAAGCGCCAGAACCACCGCGATCGACCCGATCCAGTGCCCCGTCCCAATAAACAGGTAGTACAAGCGCCGCATCAGCGCCAACGGCAGGCGCACAGGATGCAACAGATACCAGACGTTGTATTCGGTGAACGCTGCATTACCGAACAGACGCCCGGTCGCGCGATCGAGCACCATGAGCCACGCCACGAGCGGCAGCACCGGAACAACAAACCACATCGCCTCGCGCCGCCGCTTTTCAAACCACAGCCACATGCCGAACAGAAATGGTGCGATGATGCCCGTCTCCTTCATCATCACCAGCACCGTCGAAACCAACGCCGCCGCCACGATTCGCTCTTCGAGGAACAGCAAGAGCGCCAGCGCCAGGAACACCATCGCGGGCATATCGAGCTGCGCCATCATCGACTGCGAAAAAAACAGCGGCGAAACCGAGAGAAACCCCGCCCCGAGCGTCGCCGCTCCCACCGAGAGTCCCATGCACGTGCCGAGCCGGAGCGTAACCACAGCACCCGCGGCCGCGAGACCGAGCATCGCCAGCCGCGTTATAGCGATTGAGTAACCGGTGATCGACCACACCGCCGCCAGGTACGCCATCACCCCCGGCGGATGCACATTGGGCACTGTGGAGCGCGGAACCCAGGCGCCTTTCTGAAAGATATCGAGCGCCGCCGGGACAAATTGTCCCAGTTCATCCCAATAGAAGGGCACCTTCAAAAATGTGAGATGGCTGGCAAAAATGAACGCGGCCAACGCCGCCCCCACCAGCAGGAAGTTTCGTGCGCTGGTTCGCCGGCCCGCGGGCACTACCGTCATGCGCCGCTACTGCACGAACCCCGCGCCGGCCCGCGGCTCGAGTTTGATTTCCCCAAACGCCGCCTCGTACTGGTTCACATTCTGTTGCAGCACGTTGAGCAGCGCCTTGGCTTGTTGCGGGCTGACATAAATGCCCTGGAAATTGTGGATGTTGACCGTATCCGCCGACGTCTGGTTCACCAAGCCGAATAGCAGCAGAAAATCCCACAGGTTCACGCGAATCTGCACGCTGTTGGCGTAGCCCTCGCGATATTCAGGAGTGTGGACAAGCTGAATCTTCGGCTGCTGTGGCGGGGTAGTCATAGACCTTACATGGTGAATCACGCCAGAGCCCCCGTCAACCGGGACGGGAATTCTCCGCGCCTCTGCGCCTCTGCGGTGAAGTTTCGTCTATCCTGTAATTCATGTCCCGCATGCTCGAAGAGATTCGCCAACAGCCCGAGCGCCTGGAGCGCACGCTGCGCAATGAGCTCAAGCGCGTCGAGCGTTTCAAGCGGCTCATGGGTAAGCGCCGGCCGACGCTGATCGTGCTGGTTGCCCGCGGCACTTCCGACAACGCCGCGTTATTCGGCCGATATCTGCTCGAGATCACCACCCGCATTCCCGTTTCCCTCGCAGCGCCATCCATCTATACGCTCTACAATACGCGCGTCAACTTCCGGGAAGCGCTGGTCGTCGCCATTTCGCAATCCGGCGAATCCACCGACACCAACCTCATCCTCGAGGAAGCCCGCAAGCAAGGCGCGCTGACCGTTGGTATCACGAACGAAGCTTCCAGTTCCATGGCGAAACTCGCGCAGCACGTCTTCCAGGTCCATGCCGGCAAAGAGAAAAGTGTCGCCGCCACCAAAACCTACACCGGCCAGGTCCTCATGCTCTACCTGCTGGCGTATGCTTTGGGCGCTCGCATTCGCCCCGACGACTTGGCGCGCCTGCCCGAGCGTGCGGCTGCCGCGCTGCGCCTGGAATCCGAGATCGCTGCCCTTTCCGAGCGCTATCGATTCATGGACCACTGCGTCGTCATGGGCCGCGGCCTCAATTATGCCAATGCCTTCGAATTATCCCTGAAGCTGATGGAGACCTGCTACGTCGTCGCGGAGCGTTTCTCCTCGGCCGATTTCCTCCACGGCCCTATCGCTCTGGTCGAGCCCAGCTTCCCTGTCTTCGTATTCGCGCCATCCGGCGTCACCTGGAAGCCCGTTCGCGAAGCCATTGAGAAACTAAAAGCTCTGAAAGCCGAAACCGTGGTCATCACCGACTCCAGCAACATGCCCGCCTCCGAAATCGGCACGCGCGTGATCCGCCTCCCGCAACGCCTGCCGGAACTCTACACACCGATTCCCTATATCATTCCGGCCCAGATCCTCGCCGGATGCCTCGCAGCGCAGAAAGGCCTGAATCCCGATCTTCCACGCACGCTCACGAAAGTGACGCTCACGCTATGACACCGGTAGTGCTCCGGGCTAAATCGATGCTGATCTGAACTCCGTGACCGCAATCATGGCCGATCTTCGAGGGCGTACCGCGCTACCTCCTGTAGTAACCGGCTCGCGCCAGCACCCTCCATTCCTGAGGACGCAGCGGTGCGCCCGGCGCCAGCGCCACTTTCAAGCGGCAAAACGTTCCCGGCGGTTTAATTTCCGCGGGCCGGTAGCCAATGGTGTAGCGGGTCCGAATGCTGTCGATGACCTCGGCTAGTCGGTCCTCCACCTTCTTTCCGCGCAGTTCAAACGCGAATCCCCCGGTTAGCTCGGCGTATTTGCGCGCTTCTCCGGGAGGGTAATCCTCACTATTTGGGTGCTCGCGGGCGTACTCCCTCCTGTCGTTTGACACTATCCATTCACCCCAGATGTACAGCCGGTCCTTTAACAACAGCGGCATCACCACCGTGCTCGAGTCGTGCAATTTGTGAATGGCTTGCTCCTCCGTGTGTGGAAGCGTACCACCCAGACCTTCGTCGTGCCCCTGGAGCATGTAATTCGTCGGCAGATTGGGCAGGTTATCGGTAAGCCACAGAATGACTCGGCGCCCGGACGGGTTGCCTGAGTTCTCGAGTTGCACGGCGGCCTGATACATCGCTTCGTTGAAGAAGGCGGCATCGTCCGACTTCATCGTTGCGGCCCGCGCAATTGCGGCGGCGGTCCTCTCGCGGTCGAGGGTGAAGCCGTCTATCAGTCGCGCAGATGCAGCATAGACCATCACGGCGACCTCGTCTTCCGGATTCAAGTGTGCCAGGGCACCTCGCGCGCCCGCAGCCAGATGCCCCAGGACTCGGCGCTCAGACCGGGTTAGGTCGAACAGAAGGATCACCGAAAGCGGCAACTGGTCGCGCCCGAGGAACAGGATTTTCTGTGGCACACCCTCTTCGGACAGGTCGAAATCTTTTGCTTGCAGCTCCCCAAACGCAGTATTCGTCTTTTTATGGATCACTTGTACATCGACAAGTACCAGTTCCGAGGTTGCGCGGAATGTGGGCCTCCCATCCTGTGCCCAGGCCGCGGCGGCGAGAAAGCCGATCCACACTACAAAGCACTGCTTCATGGGTCTTAGCCACTAGACAGTCAGTGAGTTTACACTACACACCAAACTTCCGCTGACTCAAGAACCTGAAGGCGTTAGGGTTTCCTTCCGAATTAGCCTTCTCCTTCGCCGAAATCGTCAATTGGGAGCGAAAACCCAGGAACCGGACCACCCGTTTTTTGCCCATTCTGTTCCCCTGAGGTAGCTACCCCTGCCTCCCAATCTCGTCACAAGCCCGCCCCAGCGCCCGCTCAATCGTATCCGACCAACGATACCCGCAACTCAGCCGGATGCAATTGCTGAACCTTCCTGTGGTCGAAAAGATGGGCCCAAGACCGCGCTCGTGCCCGTCCGGGCGTTTTCACTACTTAGCTTGCCGCAATGCTTGGTGTAAGACGGATTTGATGTACGTCTGGTACGGAAGACCCTTTTGCTCCGCCTGGCGGCGCGCAAGTTCAATATCATCCTCCGGCAATCGGATGGAAACGACCCGCGACTTCGAAGCTGCCAAGCGCTCCTTCAATTTCTCACGAGTCAGCCGCCTCAACTTGCCGCTCTTCGCACTTGTCACAATGTCCCTGTCGAGCCGCGCGCGGTTTTTGTACCACCATTCCGCCTCTTCGGCTTCTGATTTAAAGGCAGGTAGGACACGCCTCTCGTTCATAACGCCGACTCCCAGTACAGCTTCTGATAGGCTCGGCCAGCCGCATACGCCGTAATGGCCCGAACCCGGCCCTCTCTCAACGTGAATACCGCAATCAAGACGCGGCCAGCTTTGGTTGCGCCTAGGACCTTGTATCGTTCCTCGCGGTTTGACGGTTGGTATTCCCTGTACAGCGGATCGCCAGTCATGAGTTCTTCGAATTCCTTCGGCGTCACTCGATGCCGCCTCAGATGCCGAGTGTTCTCTGCATCCCAGTCGAAGGCGACGCCAGAAGCTTCATCCATTCTTTCGTTAGTGTATATACGTTGTCAACGTTCTCACCCACTTGTCCCCTGCCTCCCAATCTCGTCGCAAGCCCGCCCCAGTGTCACCAGCGCCCGGTCAATCGTATCCGACCACCGGTACCCGCAACTGAGCCGTATGCAGTTACTAAATCTTCCTGTCGTTGAAAAGATCGGGCCGGGCACAATGCCGATGTTGGCGTCCAGCGCCGCCCGGAATAGTTTCAGCGCGTCGATCTTCTTTGGCATCTCGACCCACAGCAGGTATCCGGCGCCGGGGCGCGTGATGCGCGTTCCCTCCGGAAAATACTTCGCTACAGCCTGGCTCACCATGCGCACCTGCTCGGCAAACGCAATCCGTAGCCTCACAAGGTAGCGATCGAAACCGCCGGTTTCGAGATACTCGGCCGCCACCAGTTGCGGCAACGACCCTGCCGCCACGGTGCTGATGAACTTCAGCCGTTCCAGTTCTGCTTGGTAGCGCCCTGCGTGAATCCAGCCCAGCCGGAAACCTGGCGACAGCACTTTGGAAATGGACGCACAAGCCAGTACATTGCCTTTTTGGTCGAAAGCCTTTGCCAGTTTCGGCGGCCGCGGGCCGTATGCCAGGTCGCCATAAAGATTATCTTCAATCAGCGCGACATCGTACTTCGCGGTTAACTCCGCCAACTCCCTCTTATAGTCGTCCGAGAGCACATAGCCGAGCGGGTTGTGGCCGTTGGTCATCGTCATGCAGGCCTTTATTCGGTGCTTCCGAATAGCGCGCTCCAGCAGTTCCAGGCTCATCCCTTCGCGGGGATGCGTGGGAATTTCAATGGCGCGCAAGCCCAGCGACTGAATCGCGTCGAGCACGCCGAAATAGGTCGGGCTTTCCACTGCCACCAGGTCCCCTGGCCGTGCCACGACTCGCAAGGCCAGGTTGAGTGCCTCCATGGCTCCACTGGTGATGACGATCTCCGAAGGTGGGAGGCTGCACCCATAAGCCAGCGCACGCCGCGCAATCTGGCGACGCAAACTTTCGATTCCCGGAGGAAAGTTGTATTGCGCGCTGTGCATCGGATGCCGACGGATAATGCGCCGCAAAATCTCGTTGAGCTTGGCATTGGGCATCAGTTGCGGATCGGGTAGCGCGCTGCCCAACGGTACGCTGCCAGGACGATTCGCGCATCGCATCACCTCGGTCACGATCGCGCTCGCGCTGAAATTTGCAGGCTTGGGCGCCGGCGTCTGGAACCGCGGTTCGGGAACCGATTTAGCGAAAGGCACACGCACAAAGAACCCCGATTTCGGCCGGGACTCAATGGCCCCGCGGTTCTCCAGCCAGATGTAGGCTTCCAGCACCGTCGAAATGCTCACGTCTTGCTGCCGGCTGAATGCCCGCACCGAGGGCAGCCGGTCTCCCGGACGCAGGACTCCCCGGCTCATCTGCTCCTCGAGCGAACGGGCTAGTTTCAAATAAAGAGGCGTTTTGACTGCGGCTAACATAGACATCAGTTTTTCAAGATTACATCTGTACTGGTTACATTTCAATAGATCTGCATCTGTACTTACCGTATCCTCCGCCGTTATTATTTGGAATGTCCTTATCGCGGAAACTCGCCGCCGGCCTCAGGTCGCGACGCCGCGAAATGCTGGACTTCGTCCGTGAGTTGATAGCCCTGCCCACGGAGAATCCGCCGGGAACCGCGTATCTCGAATGCGTCCGTTTCCTGCGCAGGCGCTTGCGGAAACTGGGTTTGCGTCTCGATTCCCACACACCCCACTACTGCGTGCGAGCCCATTACGGCAGTGGCCAGCGGACCCTCTATTTTCAGGGCCACTACGATGTAGTGCCCGCCGCTGCGTCATCCCAGTTCCTGCCGGTCATGCGGAACGGACGGCTGTTCGGCCGGGGCTCATCCGACATGAAATCGGGTTTAGCCTCCATGGTGTATGCGATTCTGGCGCTCCGGGACAGTGGTGTGAATCTGGACGGAAGAATCATCCTGAGCTTGGTTCCTGATGAGGAAACCGCCGGTGCGCGGGGCACCAGGGCTCTGGTGGAGGCGGGCCTGATCGATCCCACCGCCATCGGCATGCTGACGCCCGAGCCTACCAGTGGAGTGATCTGGAATTCCAGCCGGGGGGCGGTGTCGCTCCGCGTGACTGTCCGCGGCAAAGCGATCCATTCCGGCTTGTCGCACTCGGTACGCAACGCTTTTGAAGGGATGCTTCACGTTGCACAGGGGCTGCGTGCCTTGCAGACGCGGATCGCGTCAAGAAAAACACGTTTTCCCGTACGGCCCGAATCCGCGCGCCATTCTATCCTGATGCTGGGCGGCCGATGCGAGGGTGGAACGAACTTCAATGTCGTGCCGGCGGAGTGTAGTTTCACCGTAGACCGGCGCACAAACCCGGAAGAAGACCTGGCGCTTGAAACCCAGCGCATGTTGCGCGTGTTAGAGCGCTCGAAACGTCAAGGTGTCGATCTCGATTCCGAGATCTTCCAGCAAGGAGACGCCTCGGCCACGTCGCAGGACCATCCGTTGTCCAAGGCTCTCGAAGAGTCGGTCTCGGAGGCTACCGGAAAGATGCCTCGATTCGAATTGTGCCCCGGGCTGTTAGAAACACGATTCTACGCGCAGAAGGGAATTCCCGCTCTGGCCTACGGTCCTGGCCTGCTCGCGGTTTCACACGGTCCGCACGAATTCGTGCCGGTTCGGAACATCGAGAATTGCGCGTTGGTTTACGCTTTAACCGCCGTCCGTTTGCTGGGTGCCCCATGACCGCGTTCTTCGAATCCAAACTGCAATTCGTCAGCCGCCTCACCAGCGAGCACATCGAGCAGCTCTGGCGCATGTATCAGGGGGAATCGTGTAGCAGCGGCAGGAGGCTCGAAGACGTAAGGCGCGCGATCGAGCACTCAGACCTGATCTTCGCGTTCTGCGATTCGGAAACCGGCCGGCTCGTCGCGTTCGCGCGTGTCCTCACCGATTTCGTCTACAAAGCCGTTATCCTCGACGTCATGGTCGAGCGGAGCAATCGCGATATCCGGCTCAGAAAAATGCTTCAGGAGGCAATTACCGCGCATCCGGCGCTATTGTTCGTCGAACACCTGGAGCTCTGCTGCCGCGACGAGATGGTGCCCTTTTACGAAAAGTGTGGATTCAAAGCCGCATTGCGCAACGTGCGCCTCATGCGCAAAGTCCAGGAGCCGTTTTTCGCAAAGACCTCGGTGGCGACCAAAGCATCATGATCCATCTATGTGTATAATGATGATTTGAGCGTGAAATACCAAATCACGTTGCCCGAGCCTCTCGCCGAAGAGATGCGGAGCACGGCCGCCCGTCTCAAAATTCCATTGGCGCAGTTCATCCGCGAAACCATGGAAGATAGGTTGCGCGAATTAAAATCCAGGAAGCGAAAAGCCGGGCCGCTCGACTGGATGAAGAAACTGCGTGTGGACATCCCGGATACCGATCTTGCATCCAGGGTTGACGAAATTCTCTACAAGTGACCGTATTCATCGACAGTGGCTACTACATCGCCTTTCTGGTGCCCCGCGACCAGTGGTTTGATGTAGCCGAGAGGGCCGGCCGCGGCGACTTTCGTGCCGTCACGTCCTCGTTAGTAGTGGACGAGACCGCTTCGTTGCTGCAGGCGCGAGGCTTGTTTTCAACCGCTCTCGCCTGGCTGGCCGCCATTCGTAAGGAATCCGATACCCAAATCATTCACGTAGATCCCGTGCTCCAATCCGAGGCCTGGGACCTCTTCCACCGCTGGGGCGGCTCCGGCGCGAACCCCATCGATTGCGCCAGCTTCGCCATCATGCGCCGCCTGAACATCAAGAAGGCTTTTACGTTTGACCGCCATTTCCGAACCGCCGGGTTCGAGATTCTGAGCTGATTCGCAACACGTCATCTCCATTCTGTTTTTTCCACGCCGGCTCTCAACTTTTCCACCGGGACTCCACGCGCGTGTGCCGCTAATGGCATGAAATCACACGAGAACAATCTTGAGGAAAACCTTCTCGACCACACAGATTTCGTTTGACGTAATCGGGCTTCGGGGGCATGATGACTAAGGTTCCAAGAGGTTCACGGAACAGTCGAACTTGGTGATGCGTAGCGAACCTGGAACGATGATCCGCAGGCTGATTGTTAATAGCGAAACGCCTGCGGGGAGCGAAAGGGAATCGGGCAACTCACACAGGTGGGCTTTCGAGCGGAAGGCTGAATCGAACGCTGCGATCTGCAAGGGGACGTAAAAATCCCTGGAGGGGAGTGGAGGTTCAGTATCCGCGTGAAACGCGGGAAAATGAATCGGGCAACGGGTTCATTGCGATGATCCCGCCCAAACCGGAGAATCCGGATTGAGCGGAGGAGCAGTGGATCGAACGGGCCTGAGGAAAGTTTCAGCGTGGCGTTGAAGAAATAAGCCGGGAGCTTTGACCTCGCAGCAGCAACCTGGAAACGGGAAGCGGCAGTGAGTGAGCGAAAGGCCTTTCGAAACGCCGGTCCCAAGCAGGACAGCCTAGCAGGCGGGCTTTGAAGCTTTGATCCGCATCTTGAGAAAAACAGGGGGCGGGGAGCCGAAAAGACGACGCTTCGGGAGTCATGTTTGCAAGTTTTCGACCGGGCATGCCGGTGCGGAGCGCGGCTGGAATGTGGGTCACTTGGAACCTTTTTTTATGTAAACTAGTTCCCTTCCGGTGCTTTTAGACCTCCAGCACATCCAGAAACAATACGGTGGTGTTGCCGCACTGGCCGATGGATCCCTTGCGGTCGAGGCTGGTGAGGTGCATCTGCTTCTTGGCGAGAACGGCGCCGGTAAGTCCACGCTCATGAAGATCATAGCGGGGATCGTCGAGCGTGACGGCGGCCAGATGTTGTGGAATGGCCGCGAAGTGCACCTGAAAAATCCCGCTGAAGCCGCGGCCATCGGGATCTCGATGGTCCACCAGGAGTCGCTACTCGCTCCGCACTTAACCGTCGCCGAAAATCTTTATTTGGGGCGCGAAGAGCGGCTTCCGTTCGGGTGGGTGCGGCGGCAGCGCATGATGGAGGCCGCTAACCGGCTGATTGCAGACCATCAATTCCCGCTCCGCGCCGAGTGGCGTGTCGAAAAGCTAACTCCCGCAGGCAAGCAACTGGTGGAAATCTGCCGGGCGATCCTGCACGGCTCGAGTCTGGTAATTTTCGATGAGCCCACCTCGTCGCTCTCCGGCGCCGAAACAACCGAGGTCTTTCGCATTGTGAAGACGTTGCGGGAGCGGAATGTCGGAGTCATCTACATTACCCACAGGCTGGACGAATTGCAATCGGTCGGCGACCGGGTCACGATCCTTCGCGATGGAAAAACTGTTCACAACAGCGCACTTGCGGAGCTAACCACCGATCGCATCATCCAGCACATGGTAGGACGCGAGGTCTCGACCATCTACCATCGCGACCCACTCCCACCCGGCGACGAGCTGCTACGCGTCGAGCGTGTCAATCAAAAAGGACAATTACACGATATTTCACTTTCGCTGCGTGCGGGCGAGATCGTCGGCATGGCCGGGCTGATGGGCGCGGGACGGACGGAGCTGTGCCGCGCGTTGTTCGGAGTGGATCCCATTGATTCAGGTAGAGTTTTCGTTTCCGGGCGCGAAGTCAGGTTGAGATCGCCGCAGGAGGCGGTAGCTGCGGGCATCGCGCTGATTACAGAGGACCGGCAGATCACCGGCCTCGCTTTACGCCTGCCGATCGCACATAACATTACACTTGCCAATGTCCGCCGCATCAGTCGTTTCGGTTTGCTGGACGGAGCGGCGCAAAGCTCAGCAGCGGCGGATTTCATCGGGCGTCTACGCATCCGGGCCAGCTCACATCGTCAATTGTGCGGACGCTTGAGCGGCGGTAATCAGCAAAAGGTGGTGATCGCCAAGTGGCTGTTCCGCCAGGCGCGCGTTTTCCTGTTCGATGAACCAACTCGCGGCATCGATGTGGGCGCGAAGGTGGAAGTTTTCAGCCTGATGCACGAACTGGCGCAGTCGGGTGCCGCGATCCTGATGGTGAGTTCGGAAATGCCGGAGCTGCTGCAAGTGGCGGACCGGATCCTGGTGATGCGCGAGGGGAGAATCACGGCCGAGCTGCCGGGCCGCACGACGCAGGAAGAGATCATGCGGTACGCAGCCCTGGAGACCGTTAGCGAGGAGATCCGATGAGTGAGGTGGCGGCCGCAGTGCCGGCGAAAAGCCGCCGCGACCGGATCGTGTTGCAACGCCTGCTCCCGTTCCTGAGCCTGATTGTTCTTTTCGTGGCGCTGACGATCGCGTCGCCGAACTTTTTCACCAGCACTAATCTTTCGAGCGTGGTCCGGCAGACCGCGGTGATCAACATCATGGCCTTGGGAATGACCATGATCATCATTACCGGTGGCATCGATCTCTCCGTAGGCGCGATTCTAGCCATGGGCGGCGTAGTGGGCACCATGGCGATGGAAAAAGGCTTATCGATTCCCGTTGGCGTCCTGGTGGGAATCCTCACGGGCTTGGGCTGTGGGCTTGCCAACGGATTGATGATCACGCAGCTTCGCATTCAGCCGTTCATCGTCACGCTGGGCACGCTCGGCATATTTCGCGGTACAACGCTGATCATCACCAATGGACTGCCTGTGCACCAAATCCCACAGCAGTTTTCCTACATGGGAGAGGGCAACCTGCTGGGCGTCCCGTTTGTTCTGTGGATTTTAGTCGCGTGCGCAGCCGTCACCCACATTTTGCTGGAGCATACGCGATTGGGCCGCTACACCTTCGCGATCGGCAGCAACCGCGAGGCGGCGGTTTACGCGGGAATTCCAGTGAAGTTTCACACAACAGCGGTTTACGCCATCGGCGGAATGCTCACTGGTCTTGCCGGTATGATCGAAGCCTCCCGCCTCATGACCGGGCAGCCGACGGCGGGCCAGGGGTACGAACTGCAAGCCATCGCCGCGGTGGTGATCGGCGGCGGCAGCTTGCAAGGCGGCGAGGGCAGCGTGATGGGGACGCTGGTCGGCGCCTTCATCATGGGACTACTCTCGAACGGCAGCGATCTGCTGGGCGTATCGCCTTATTTGCAGCAAGCCATCATCGGCGCGGTGATCATTCTGGCCGTCACGTTGGACGAAGTACGCAAGCGGCGAACTGCGGCGTCATAGGGGTGCCAAAATAATTGCATGAGTACTCTCCAGGAGTTTCCTCGCATCACGCCGTTTCTCTGGTTTGACTCGAATGCCGAAGAGGCGGTCGATTTCTATCTAACGGTGTTCAAGAACTCGCGCCGTCTGTCGGAGTTCCGCAATGTCGAGGGCTGCCCAGGGCCGAAGGGGAGCATCCGCACCAATTTCCTTCGAACTCGACGGCCAGAGGTTTACTGTATTGCGGAGTTGGAGCGGGCTGCGAAAGAGTGAAGACGTCGAGGACTCTGGTTAGGAACGTTTCCGAGTAGCGCGTTTCCAGTGTCCGATAACCTCTAGGCCCCAGCCCCATTCGTAAGACACCGGCGCTAGTTCGGCCCGTCCTGCGTGCAACCAGAACTCAAACAGTTGCCGAAGCGTCCAAAAACGAAATCATCCTGGTGAGGCGAAGTGAGGATGCGGAGACTTCCTTCAGCGAGTGTCCAGGCGGCTGTCAAATTCCTGACCGCCGAGTTGTGACCGGTTTGGTGAGTGCAATACATCCGTGATCATTTGAACCAGCTTCGCCGGCACCATGGGCTTCTGAATGAAGGCCCAACCGTAATTGAGCACCAGTAGATTTCCGTGCGGTCCGCCTGACATCAACATCACGTGAATGTCTGGTCTCGCGGTCTTCAGCGTTTCGCCCAGGTCCGGACCCGACAATAGGGGCATGTCCACATCGGAAAGGAGCATGTCGATTTTCCCTTTCGTTTCCTTCGCTAGTCGAATTGCGTCGACTCCGTTGGCAGCCGATAGTACCTGGAATTGTGCGCGTTCGAGGATCCCTACCACAGTCGTGAGAACCGCGTTGTCGTCATCGACCACTAGAATGGTTTCGAGCTTGCTTGTGAGAGCACCACTCATGATTTCACCCCTACAGTCGTCTTTTTGCATTGCACGTGCGTCGCCGCATACAAACAGGTAACATGCCTTAGGTTGGCCAGGCGGATTTCGGCAAAATATGCACTCAAGTGCATTTCCTGCATGTTTGCCTTCAGCATTACGCCACGGAAAAGGGCTTATCGGACTTTGGGCCCTGGCGGGATCGGCGGCGGCCAGCTTTTACTGCCTCCGCGCCACGTACAGCTCCGCGGACTCAATGGGCGACTGCCGGATCTGGGCTTGGAGGGCTGTGTAGGCCACCAAGCGCGCGGCTTCTCGAATACGCTTCAAGTCCGGGGCGGGGAGCGGCAGGTGGTAGACGTCGGCGCGGTCGCGGTAGGAGTACCCCCCGTAGTGTGAGGCGCCGGATGCAGCGATCGACATCAGATGGTCCCAAAAGCTCTGGCGGCGCAACAAGCGAGAGACGACGCCACGGCGCATACCCGCTTCGCGCGGAATCGTGATGGGCTGGCGTGGGCCGCGCAGCACTACGCGTATGCATTGACTGGCGACGAACGGGCGGGCGGGGTCGGGATTGGGAAAGGCGGCGAGCAAGACGCGGACGCTTTCGATATCCGCCTCCCAGCCCGTCCAGCGGAAGCGCGATGCGCCGCTCACCAGCGTCCCGCGGAACAGCAGGTCGCGGACGCGGGCTTCGTCCTTGCCGGTGACGCCAAGCATGTGCTCCACTAGATCGCGCAGCGGCATTTCCTGCACCACCACAGGGGTCAGCGAGACGTAATCGGCGGCTTCCGAGCTGAGTTTTACGCGGATGGTCTCGGGTAGAGGCATGCGCCGATTTCAAGCTAGCATAGGTGCGTGGAGACGGCGGACAATCCGGCCTTGTCCAAGGTGCGCGCGGAGCTTGCGCGCTATGAGCATGCGCTGGTGGAATTTTCGGCGCGGGAGAAGAACGGCGCGATCGAGTTGGTGATCGGTTTGAAAGACAATAGTCTCGGGCTGCACACTTATTACGCGCCACTGCATCCGCGCGATATCGATCATCCACAGTTCCCCTGGACCTTGCAGCGCTATCTTTACGACTGCCTGCACGATTACCTGGTCGAGATGTTCATCCGTACTCCCCAAAGCCGCGATTCATGACGCCGCTCGCAGAGATTTTGCGCGACGAGATCCGCCGCGATGGGCCGATGTCGTTCGCCCGGTTCATGGAGATGGCGCTCTACCACCCGGAGTTGGGCTATTACCGGCGGCCGCGTGACCCGTTCGGCGTCAAAGGTGATTTCTACACCGCCGAGCAGCTTCAGCCCGTGTTCGGCATCCTGGTTGCGGAACGCATTCGGCGCCTCCGGAGCGCAATGGAAGACGTGGAGGACTTCACAGTTGTGGAATTAGGCGCCGGGCGCGGCGAGATGGTTGAGGCGCTGAGTGAGTTCCGGTACGTGCCGGTGGAGATCGGATCGGGCGAGCTGCCGGGGGGCATTCGGGGCGTGATCTTCTCCAACGAGTTCTTTGACTCGCTGCCGGTTCATGTGGCGGTGATGCGCGGCGGGGCGGCGCAAGAGCTGCGCGTGGGGTTCACCAGGGAACTTTTCACCTGGGTCGAAGCCGGCCCCGCACCCGACGAAGTGGAATGTTATCGAAAGACATATCTCCGCGTGCTGACCGAGGGACATATTTTCGAGGCGGGACTCAAATCGCTGGAATGGCTGGACCGGATTTCAGGGGCGCTCGACGCCGGATACGTTTTCAGCATCGACTACGGGTATGCCGCCCCGGAACTGGCGCGCTTCCCGGCTGGAACATTGATGAGCTACCGGCGCCATCAGGCTCTGGAAGGTGTACTCGGGGACCCGGGAGAGCAGGACATCACCGCGCACGTCTGCTTTTCGGCACTGGAAGAGTTCGGGAAGACGGTTGGCTTGGAAACCGCCGCATTCGAGCCGCTCGGGCGCACGCTCATCGAGGCCGGCGAGGCCGATCAATTCGCTCGTGCGCTCCGGGCGGAGTCGCCCGCGGAGGAACAACGGCGGCGTTTGCAGTTGAAGCAGCTTCTGTTCGGGATGGGGGAGACGTTCCGGACACTGATTCAGCGGAAGGGCGGGCAGAAGTGATTTCACCCAATAAAACCGGGCTCAAAAAGAAAAGGCCCCGAAACTTCGGGGCCTCAAGTCAAACTCGTTTGGTGTCCCGCTACGGGACGCCGCCGGACTACTTTTTCTTCTTGGGGGCGGCTTTCTTCTTCGCAGCTTTCTTGGTTGCGTTCTTCATCGATTGATTCTCCCTAACATCAAATTTTGCGATCCTAAAAATCGCAATGTGATTCATATATAAGGTGGTTCGGGAAGAATGTCAAGAGAAAAATGCATATCGCGACCCCGAAACCGCAACTCAGACCCTCCCCGGCGCGTACATTCGAGCATGCGTATGGCGATTGCGCTCGCGATCGCAAGCGTTGCTGCGGCTCAGACACCGGATGCGCACGAGATTGTGGAGCGGTCGGTAACGGCGGGCGAGGACAACTGGAAAATTGCGCGCAACTACACTTTCCTGGAACGCACGGAAGAGCGGCGTCTGGATTCCGCGGGCCAAGTGAAGTCGAAAGAAGTGAAAACTTACGACATCACGTTGCTCGATGGTTCACCTTACGAAAGATTGGTGGAGCGCGATGACCACCCTCTCCCGCCCGCCGAGGAAAAGAAGGAACAGGAGAAGCTGGAGAAGAGTATCGCGGAGCGGATGAAGGAAACGCCGGCCGAGCGCGAACGCCGGATCGCGGACTACGAAAAGCGGCGCCGGCGCCAGCAGGAGACCATGCACGAGGTGGCCGAGGCCTTCGATTTCAAGATTGCCGGTGAGGATCGCGTAGATGGACACGAGGTCTGGATTGTGGATGCGGAGCCGCGTCGCGACTATCACGCGCGTAGCCGGGATGCGAAGATTCTGCCACACGTCCGCGGCAGGCTGTGGATCGACCAGCGGACCTACCACTGGGTAAAGCTGGACGCGGAAGTGATCGATCCGATTTCATGGGGATTGTTCCTGGTGCGGCTGGATAAAGGCGCGCACATCGCCCTCGATGAGACGCGGGTGAACGACGAGGTCTGGCTGCCGCGTTGGATCTCGATAACCGCATCGGCGCGACTGGGCATTCTCAAGCAGCTCCACGTTCAACAGGAGACCAGCTACAAGAATTTCCGGAAGTTTCAGACGGACTCGCGCATGGTGGCGACAGAGCAGGCTTCGCCAAAGTAAGAAACTAAACGCCGAGACGCCGAGGCGCCGAGAAAGCCCTTTCTTTGAGCTTCTTCGCGTCTTGCTATAATCGCGGGCGGTTAGTGACGAGATTGCCACCTTATATATGGCGGATCCATCCAAAGCACGCCGCGGCAGCGTATATATAGTTGGATGGCGCGATGCGCGATGCCCCAGGGCTGAGGACTTCGACTGATGACGCTGCTGCCACTGCTATTTGCCATTTACGTGGAGGGCGACGATGGCGACCTTGCCAAGCGCTTGCAGCGCCGCGAGCCGGCCGCCTTGGGCGAGTTGTATGACCGCTACGGCAAGCTGGCGTATTCGCTGATCTATCGAGTGGTGCGGGATACCGGCGTGGCGGAAGACCTGGTGCAGGAGACTTTCTTGCGCGTGTGGAACCGGTCGCAGGGATTCGACGCGGAACGCGGCGCGCTGGGACCGTGGTTGCTGGCGGTGGCGCGCAACCGGGCCATCGACTATGTCCGGTCCTCCGGCGGCAAGATGGCACGCGGCGCGTTAGAGCTGGAATACGCCGAACAGCCCGCGGTGTTCGTGAATTTCGAAGCAAATGTTTTGAGCCAGGACCGGGCGCGGCGTGTGCGCGCGGCGCTCGAGCGGCTCAATGAAAACCAGCGGCACGTCATCGAGCTGGCGTACTTCGAGGGACTTTCGCAAACCGAGATGGCGGAACGGATGGGCCAGCCGCTCGGCACGGTCAAGACCTGGGTCCGCACCGCGCTCAAGAACCTGCGGGATGACTTGGATGTAAAGGCAGTGACGGCATGAACTGCGACGAGCTGCGCGATCAATACGAACTCTACGCGCTCGGGGCGCTGGATGCCGAAGAGCGCACGGAGCTGGACGCACATTTGCGCCGGCCGGATGACCCGTGTGTCGATGGCGTGCGCCGCGCGCGCGATCGAATGACCTCGCTGGCGTTGATTGCACCGGAAGCGCACCCGCCCGCGCGTCTTCGCGCGAAGGTCGTGAACATGGTCGGCGAGCCCAAGCGGGGCTGGAACTGGGCAGTGCCCTGGGCCGTGGCGATGGTGGGCCTCGCGGTGTTGGCGTTGTGGCTAGGTGTTTCACGGCGCGAGCAGGCGCGAATCCTCACCCAGATCCGCACCGAAGAGCAGCGCAAGACGGTGGAGTTGGCTCGGCTCACGGAAGCTTTCGCGCTCATGAACGATCCGGCGGCCAAGCAGGTCGTGTTCGGTGAGAATGCACCCAAGCCGCGAGGGCGCGTGTTCGTCAATCCGCAACAAGGCGTTCTGCTGCTGGCGTCCAATTTGACGCCGGCGCCATCCGGCAAAATTTACGAAATGTGGATCGTCCCCAAAACCGGCGCGCCGGCGCCTGCCGGTTTGTTCCAGTCCCAGAGCGATGGCACCGCCATGTACTTGCGCAAGGGAGCAGTGGACATGGCCAGTGCCGCGGCGATTGCGGTCACCCTCGAGCCGGAGGCCGGGTCGGCGGCGCCGACGTCAACGCCACTGATCGCCGCGGCGCTATAAGCGGCTATTGCCCGGCCGCGCGGCTCTTCTTGAGACTTGCCAGCGAGTCAAGCAAACGCCGGCTGGCATCGGCGACTTCCGCGACGGCGAGATCGAAGACTTGCTGGTTGGCTTGGGACGGTTGACGGTATCCGCTGATCTTGCGCACGAACTGGAGCGCGGCGGCGTTCAACTCTTCCGCCGATGCTCTTGGCGCTCCCGGCTTTCGCAAAACCTTAATACTTCTGCACAAGGCGGGCCTCCTGAATCAATAATAGTCGAGTTTCGCCATCTCAATTCCGCGTGCTGTGCTCATGGCCTCGGGTTTTGACAGCCCGCAAATGCTCCGCAAGGCGGTCCGCAATCTGCCTCCAACCACCCTTGTGCTGCCGCACGCGGTCGGCTGACGGGAAGCGTTCATGCGTCAGGATCAGCTCCGTCGCGCCCTCACGCTCGAAAAGCTCAACGGTCACGAGCGTGGTCTTGAGATCTGTGCCCTTGGAAATCCACGTGAAGCTCAATTTCGACGGCGGCTCGATTACCTGAAATATCCCGTTGTGATCGTAGTCCTCGCGTTCGCCCTTCATGATGATGCGGAAGTGTCCGCCCACGCGAAAATCGAGCTGCGCTTCTGCCAGAATGACGTCACCCGGGCACATCCAATGGCGTATGCTCTCCGGGTCGCTCCAGGCCGCAAATACCTCTTCGCGAGATGCGGGGATCAGCTTGCGAATGACCAGCCGGTCATCGGTTTCTTCAATCACGTCGGCCATGCGGTGCTCGTTCTTTCTTTTTTCGCTTTGACAGGATGTGTTGCTCCAGGGCATCCAAGCGCACATCCCAGAACTTGCGGTAATGTTCCAGCCATGCCGACGCATGGCGCAAGGGCGCCGGGTTGAGCCGGCAGCGATGTTCACGGCCCTCGATTTGGCGCTCGATCAGGCCCGCCCGCTCCAGCACCAGAATATGTTTTGAGATCGCGTTCAACGACACCGGAAAGGGCGCGGCGATTTCTGTAATCGTGGCCGGCTTCCGGGCCAGCCCGGCCAGAATCGCGCGCCGGGTCGGGTCGGCGACTGCGGCAAAAATGCGATCCAGCGCTACGCTGTCATATTCAACCACTCGGTTGAATATATGCGCCTGGGACGTGGGCTGTCAAGTCAGGAATGTAAAATCGCGGCGCGGGAAAGCCTGTGCCAAACTGGTACCTGGAACGATGAGTGAAAAACTGGACCTCCGCGAAAAGGGCGGCGTCCGCGACGGAGTACAGCAGACTTCCGATCGACGGCTTTTCATGCAGCTTTTGGCTTTCGGCGACGCTGAGGATACGGCATCGCTCGTGCGCGCGCTCCGTGAGGAACGATTGCCCGGCGTGCTCTACCTCGATGCCAATGATCCACGCGGCGTCGGCCTGCTCAGTTGGAGCGATGACGCCGGCTTCTTCGTTGGCCGTCTGCGCGAATTCCTGCTGAAACCCGAATTCGCCGCGCTGACGCCCAAGCTGGAATATTCGATGCTCGGCCGCACGTACGCTCTGGGCCATGAACCCGATCTTGATGACTGGCTCCTTGAAAGGCCCAAGCGCACCGTAACGGACGCGGAATGGCCTTGGGCCGTCTGGTATCCGTTGCGGCGCTCCGGCGCATTCTCAGCCCTGCCGCCGGAAGAGCTAACGCCGATCCTGCGCGAGCACGGCAAGATCGGCCATTCGTTCGGCGAGTCCGGTCTGGCCCGCGATGTCCGCCTGGCTTGCTTCGGACTGGACAAGAATGACAACGATTTCGTGATTGGGCTGATCGGGTCGGAACTCTTTCCGTTGTCGGCCTGCGTGCAATCCATGCGAAAAACCAGGCAGACTTCGCAATACATCCAACAGATGGGACCATTCTTCATCGGAAAGGCAGTTTGGCAGAGTCAACTATGAAAAAGACACTCATTCTCCTCGCCGCCGCCCTGGCTCTCTCGGCGGCTCCTCAGACTTTCACCGGCGTCATCACCGACGCCATGTGCGGTAAAGATCACTCCATGATGGGCGTCAAGCCCGACGCAAAGTGCGTTACCGCGTGCGTCAAAGACGGATCGAAGTATGCGCTGATCGTGGGCGATAACGTATATGAACTGAGCGATCAGAAGACGCCGGAGAAGTTTGCTGCCCAAAAAGTGAAGGTCACTGGCACCCTCAACGGCAAAACCATCCAGGTCCAATCCATCGCCGCGGCCAAGTAAGGCCGTTGTGATATAGTGCCTTCCGGCCGCGCGTCCAGGCGAGCGGTCACGGAACACATCGCGCTCGATCTATCGCCATGATCCATCCCCGCCGCACCGGCGTCGTCTTCCTGATGGTCTTGCTGAGCGTGATGACGTATATCGACCGCATCATCATCACCATCGCCGGTCCTGGCATCATGAAGGAATTCTCGGTTTCCGAGACGCAGATGGGAACGATCTATTCTGCGTACTTATTCAGCTACGCCATCATGATGATACCCGGTGGCTGTTTCACCGACGTTGCCGGCCCCCGCGTGTCGCTGGCGGTCATGGCGTTCGGAACGGGGCTGTTCACTGCCTTAACAGCCCTGGGCGGCTCGCCGCGACTTGGAACATACATCGGAGTGGTGGCCTCGTTTTTGGTCATCCGGCTCGCCACTGGCATTTGCGCATCGCCCATGTATCCCGCCGCCGGCAGAATGAGCGCAAACTGGAACGCGCCCCATGCGAGAGCGCGCGTGTGGGGCTGGATCGCGTCCGGAGCGGGTTTTGGGGGCGCCTGCACTCCTCTTCTGTTTTCGTGGATGCGCGCGCATTACGGCTGGCGCGGTTCTTTTCTGTTGGCGGGAGTTGGCAGCGCCGCGCTCGCCGGTGTCTGGTATTGGTATGTGCGCGACTACCCACCCGTAGAGAATCGTCCGCACACTCTTCAGAGCCGGGTGCCCACCCCCTGGAAAGACCTGTTCACAAATCGAGACCTGATGCTGGTCACCGCGGGCTACGTTACGGCCAACTACTTTGAATACATTTTCTTTTTCTGGCTCTATTACTATTTCGGGCAGATTCGCAAAATGGGCATGGACCAGAGCGCCATCTACACGACGCTGATGTGGATCGCCTGGATCCTGTTCACCCCGACTGGTGGCTGGGCTTCCGACAAGCTCGGAACGCGCTTCGGTTTGCGCAATGGACGCCGTATGGTAGTAGTCGGATGTATGACGATCAGCGCCATTCTGGTGATGATCGGCTCGAACGTTACCGGAACGGCCCCGACAGTGATATTGCTCTGCCTTTCACTGGGCTTCGCCTCGGCCACGGACGCACCTTTCTGGGCCGCGGCCATCGATGCCAGCGGTAAGCATTCCGGTACTGGCGGCGCGATCTTCAACACCGGCGGCAATATCGGCGGGATGCTGGCGCCAACTGTGACCCCGCTCCTCGCGCATTGGTTCGGCTGGTCTTCGGGTTTGTATTTCGGCGGCGCTTTCGCCTTGCTCGGCGTCCTGGTGTGGTTCTTCCTGGAGCCGCAAACGGCGCTGCGCGGGGAAGCCGAGGTGGCGAGTTGACAAGCTACAATAGCTTGGGCTGAGGCCTCTCATGACCACCGTTTTTCGTGACTCCCTATTTACCGGCAAAGTCGTGTTTATCACCGGTGGCGGCAGCGGCATTTGCCTGCGCATCGCGGAGCGTTTCGCGCAGCAGGGTGCAAAGGTGGCGCTGGTCGGGCGCACGCAGGAGAAGCTCGACGGGGCCGCCGCTGGAATCCAGCACGCCGGTGGCGAAGCTTCGGGATTCGCGGCAGACGTGCGCAATTACGAAGCTCTTGCCGGCGCGTTGCAGAAGACCCGCGAACGGTACGGCGAAATCGACATTTTGCTTTGTGGCGCTGCCGGAAACTTCCCAGCCCCCGCGCTCGGCATGTCCGCCAACGGTTTCAAGGCTGTGATTGATATTGATCTGCTCGGCACGTTCAATTCCTGCCGCGCCGCTTATGAGCACCTGCGGAAACCGGGAGCATCCGTGATTGCCATCTCGGCCACTCACGCCTTTCGTCCCATCCCGCTGCAAGCTCACGTGTGCGCGGGCAAAGCTGGAATCGACATTCTGATCAAGACGCTGGCCATCGAATGGGGTGGCGCGGGAGTTCGTTTGAACGTCATTTCGCCCGGACCCGTAGCCGATACCGAAGGCATGCGCCGTCTCGCGCCTACCCAGGAAATCCACGCCAAGCTCGCCGCATCCATCCCGTTGCGCCGCTTCGCCACCAAAGACGAGATCGCCGATCTGGCGCTTTTTCTCTCAAGCGATGCCGCGGCGTACATAACGGGTGGAGTTTTCGTCTGCGACGGTGGCCAGTCGCTAACAGGATCGAGTTTCGCGACTCTATTGCAACCCGGCGCCTAGGTTTCGACGTCCTCGGCGATCTCCGCGGCTCGGCGTTGAATCGTCATCCCGCCTGCTACCATTGCAATAACCAATGAATCCGGATTTCCTCGTGGTCGGCGCTGGCGTAGCCGGATTGCGCGCGGCCATCGAGTTGGCGGCGGCCGGCGAGGTATTGGTGATCGCCAAAGACACGCTGCGCGAGTCCTCATCGGAGTATGCGCAGGGCGGCATCGCCGTTGCGTTGAGCGATGATGATGAAGTCGAACTGCACGAGCAGGACACCATCGCCGCCGGGGACGGGCTATGCGATCGCAGCGCCGTGCACACCCTCGTTGAAGAAGGTCCCCCGGCCATTCAGCAGCTCATCGAGTGGGGCGCCGAGTTCGATCGCGAGGGTGCGAAACTCGCCTTCACGCAGGAAGGCGCGCACAGCCGCCGGCGCATTTTACACGCACATGGCGATTCCACGGGCCGTGAGATCGCGCGCACGCTTTATCAGAAGGCCGTGTCTCTACCCAACATCCATTTCCAAAGCTACGCGGCCATTACGGACCTGCTAGTCGGCAACGGCGAGGTGTGCGGCGCGGTGGTGTTCGATGAGATGGCGCACGAACGCCGTTCGATCTTCGCACGCGCGGTTCTGCTGGCCACCGGCGGCCTGGGCCGCGTTTATCTCGAAACCACCAATCCCGACGTGGCGACGGGCGATGGCGTGGCCATGGCTTGGCGCGCCGGAGCCGAAATCGGCGATATCGAATTCGTGCAGTTCCATCCCACGGCTCTCCACGTCGAAGGCGCGCCGCGATTTCTGTTGTCGGAGGCGCTGCGCGGCGAGGGCGCCCGCCTCCTCAACATGCGCGGCGAGCGCTTCATGCGCCGTTATCACCGCCTCGAAGAGCTGGCGCCGCGCGATGTGGTCGCGCGCGCCATCGTCGCGGAAATGCGCGCCACTGGTGAGCCGCACGTCTTTCTCGACCTCAGGCATCGCGGCGGACATTTCATTCGTTCTCGTTTTCCCCGCATCTACGAAACCTGCCTGCAATACGAAATCGACCTGGCAACACAGCCCGCCCCGGTGCATCCCGCCGCGCACTATGCCATGGGTGGCGTCCGCACCGATCTCGACGGCCGCACCAGCCTGCAAGGTCTCTACGCCGCGGGCGAAGCGGCCTGCACGGGCGTGCATGGAGCCAACCGCCTCGCCAGCAATTCGCTGCTCGAAGGTGTGGTGTTCGGCGCGCGCGCCGGCCGGTCCATGCGCGAATCCGGGGCGCGCTCTGCCAATTTCTCCGCGATCGAACCTCCGGAGCCGCTATTCCCCTGCACTACCGAAGCGCAGATCCGCCGCCTTGCCTGGCGGAAATGCGGCATCATTCGCACCGGCGATCAACTGGATGACGCACGCAGAGTGCTGGAGACCGATCGTCTGGAGCCGAATCCGCACGCCGGTCTGTCGGAGTTCTGTCTGCGGAATATCCACACCGTCGTGTGGCTAATCGCGCGCTGTGCACTCGCACGTCAGGAAAGCCGTGGCGCTCATTTCCGCACCGACTATCCCGATAAGCAGACGGCGTTCGAAAAGCATTCGATGGTGTCCAAGAGCAGCGACGTTCGATTCGTCTAGTGGTCGGGGGCAGCAGAGTCCGCCAGAGACTGAGCCGTGACCAAAGGGAGCGGTTGCGTCATGCTAACGAACTCACTGCGACGGGCCACTAGAACACCACCGCTCAGAACCCTGTGCCACAATGAAATCGACACACAAATGAAGCAACGCATTCGTTCCACGACGGTGATCTGCGTCCGTCGTGACAACAAAGTCGTGATGGCGGGCGATGGCCAGGTGACGCTCGGCCAGGAAGTGCTCAAAAGCTCCGCCAAGAAGCTCCGCCGCCTTTACAACGACAAAATTATCGCCGGTTTTGCCGGCTCCACTGCCGACGCTTTCTCGCTGTTCGCGCGTTTTGAAGGCAAGCTCGAGCAGTTCAATGGAAACCTGGCGCGCTCGGTGGTGGAGCTGGCCAAGGACTGGAGGACTGACAAAGCGCTGCGCCACCTGGAAGCGCTGCTGCTCGTTGCCGACAAGGACAGCATGTATCTGGTGAGCGGCAATGGCGACGTCATCGAGCCGGATGAGCCTGTCGCCGCCATCGGCTCCGGCGGACCTTTCGCGCTCGCCGCCGCCACCGCGCTCCTGAGCAATACCAAGCTGTCGGCCAAGCACGTGGTGGAACAGGCCATGCAGATCGCGGCCAAGATCTGCATCTACACCAACGACAGCATCACTTACGAGGAGTTAGGGTAGCCATGGTGATTTATCTTCCCAGCCAGTCGGTCGATTCCGACGCCATACTCGATGAGCTGACGCCGCGCGAAATCGTGCGCGAGCTGGATAAGCACGTCATCGGTCAGGCGGACGCCAAGCGCGCCGTGGCCATCGCCCTGCGCAACCGCATCCGCCGCCAGAAGCTGGCTCCGGAAATGGCGGAAGAGGTCATGCCCAAGAACATCCTCATGATTGGGCCGACCGGCGTCGGCAAAACGGAAATTGCACGCCGCCTCGCGAAGCTTTCCAATTCGCCGTTTCTGAAAGTCGAAGCCAGCAAGTTCACGGAAGTCGGCTACGTGGGCCGCGATGTCGAATCGATGATCCGCGATCTGGTGGATATCGCCATCGACATGGTGCGCGAGGAGCGCCTCGAGGAAGTCGCCGACCGCGCCGAAGGTAACGCCGAGGAGCGCCTGCTCGATCTGCTCATGCCGCCTCAGCCTGAAGCCAGCGAGAGCGCCGACCGAACGCGCGAAAAGCTCCGCGAGCGCCTGCGCGATGGCAAGCTGGACGACCGCATCGTCGAACTGGAAGTGAAGGAGCGTGGGGCGACGCTGGAGGTCGCTACTTCCGCCGGCATTGAGGAGATGGGCATCAACCTCAAAGACGTTCTGCCTAACTTATTCGGCCAGCGGACCCGCCGCCGCAAGATGCGGGTGAGCGAAGCCATCGATTACCTGGTCCAGGAGGAGGAGCAGAAGCTTATCGATATGGACCAGGTGACGCGCGTCGCTCTGGAGCGCGTGGAATCGAACGGCATCATCTTCCTGGATGAGATCGATAAGATCGCCGGCCGGGAAACCGGTCACGGCCCCGACGTCAGCCGCGAAGGCGTGCAGCGCGATATTCTGCCCATCGTCGAAGGCACCACCGTCAATACGCGCCACGGCTTCGTGCGCACTGACCACATCCTGTTCGTCGCCGCCGGAGCGTTTCACGTTTCCAAGCCCAGCGACATGATCCCCGAGTTGCAGGGCCGCTTCCCCATCCGCGTCGAGCTTAAATCCCTCTCCATCGAGGATTTCGTCCGTATCCTCAAAGAACCCAAGAACGCACTGACGAAGCAATACGAAGCTTTGCTCGAAACCGAGGGCATCAAGCTCGTATTGACCGATGACGCGCTCGAAGAAGTCGCCCGCTTTGCCGCGCAAGTGAACCAAAGCTCCGAGAACATCGGCGCGCGCCGCCTCCACACCATCATGGAGAAAGTTCTCGAAGAAATCTCCTTCGCCGGCCCCGACCTGAAAAAGAAAACCGTGAAAGTGGACGCCGCCTTCGTGCGCAAGCAACTCGCCGACATCGTCAAAGATCAGGATCTGAGCCGGTATATTCTGTAGGGACAGCCATGCAGCGGTTCGCCGACTATTACCGGGATACCGATCCTCGGGCTCTCGAGGTATTTCTTTCTCTTCAGCGGCGAATGACTGTGGCCGAGAAGATGACCGCTGTCTTTCAAATGAACGAAATGCTGTGGGGGCTGGCAGAGTGCGGAGTGCGCAAAATGTACCCGCAGGCCGGGGAACGAGAAGTGTTCCTGAGAACTGCCGCGCGGTTTCATGACCCCGGTACCATGATGCGTGTCTACGGCTGGGACCCAGGCCACTCAACTCCGTGACACCGGCGCGGGCGTTTGAAGAGCTGTTAGCCGCATTGGATCGCTTGGACATTCCTTACCTCGTCAGCGGCTCAGTGGCTAGCTCCGTGCACGGGGTGGCACGGGCGACTCGGGATATCGATGTGTTGGTGGATATGCGCGAGAGCCATGTGGCCCCACTTACCGCCGCCCTTTCCAAAGACTTTTACGCGGATGCGGGCATGATGCGGGAAGCCATCCTCGGCAAGCGGGCGTTCAATGTGATCCACTATGCGACTGCCTACAAGTTCGACCTGTTTCCCGCACCTTCTGATGCCTACACGCAAGCTCAGTTTGCCCGGCGGCAGCCCGGAAGATTTCCCGTCGAGAACGAGGAAGTCCGATTTCAGGTAGCCAGCGCGGAAGATTCCATTCTCTCCAAGCTCGTCTGGCACAGGTCGGGAGGTGAAGTCTCAGACCAGCAGTGGCGGGACGTTCTCGGTATCGTCAAAATGCAGGGTGCTCGCCTTGATCTGGAGTATCTGCGGAAATGGGCGCCTCAACTGGGCGTCGATGACCTGCTCAGTCGCGCGCTGAACGATTAGAATAGCTTTTCACTTATGTCCCGCCGCTCCCGCCGCCATTTCTTAAATCTCTCGGCTACCACCCTCGGCGGCCTGCTCGTCTACACCCTCGATCGCAGACCTTTTCGCGTTCACGCGCAAGCCGGCACGCTCAAACTCCCGCTCCGCTTCTTCACCGAAGAGGAAGCTCTCACTATAGCCGCCGCAGCCGCGCGCATCTTTCCCAGCGATGCATCCGGCCCAGGCGCGAACGAAGCCGGCGTCGTTATCTATATTGATCGCCAGCTCGCCTCCGCTTATGGCCGCGACCAATACCGCTACACGCAACCGCCGTTTGAGCAAGGCGTCCCCGAGCAGGGTTGGCAAGGAAAGGAAACCCCGCGCGAGCTCTACCGGGCAGGACTGAAAACTCTGGGCCGTTTTCACCTTCTGACATCTGCCGAACAGGATGCAAAACTGCACCAGATCGAGCACACGCCGTTTTTCTCGCTCCTCCGCACCCACACCATCGAAGGCATATTTTGCGACCCCATGCACGGCGGCAATAGAGACTTGATCGGCTGGCAGCTCATCGGTTTCCCTGGCCCGCACATGAGCTATTTCGATGATATCGACCAGCACTACGGCACCCCGTTCCGGCCCAAGCCCTCAAGCCTTGCTCAGATTCTCGGCCATCCCGTCCGCCCTGGAGAGGACACTGAACCGTGAAGAAACTTCCGGCGGTCGATGTCGCCATCATCGGCGCAGGCTGGACCGGCCTGACCATGGCGAAGGAGCTCGCCACACGCACCGGACTGAAGATTCTCGTGCTCGAACGCGGTGGCCCGCGCGAGACGCGCGATTATCTCGACAACATGGATGAGCTCGACTACGCTGTTCGTCTACGTATGATGCAGCCCATCCGCGACGAGACGGTGACCTTTCGGCACGCACCGCGCGATCGCGCGCTCCCCGTCCGCCAGTACGGCTCATTTCTTCCTGGAACCGGTGTGGGGGGCTCGGGCGAGCATTGGAGCGGCATTTCGTACCGCTACTACCCGCACGATTTTCGCCGTCTCTCCCACATTGTCGAAAAGTACGGCCACAGCCGGCTGCCGGAAGATTGCACGGTTCGCGACTGGCCCATCACCTACGGCGACCTCGAGCCTTACTACGAGCGCGCCGAACGCTTGATGGGAATCTCCGGAAAAGCGGGAAATCTGAACGGTCGCAGGATCGATGGCGGCAACGTTTTCGAAGGTCCGCGACAGTCCGAATACCCCACGCCGCCCATGAAAATGCCGCATCTCGCGGCTTTGTTTCGCGAGGCCGCGCAAACGCTCGGCTATCACCCTTTTCCGCTGCCCGCCGCCACCACCAGCGTGCCCTATACCAATCCCGATGGCGTCCGCCGCGCCGGCTGCTCCTTCTGCGGTTACTGCGAGCGCTTCGGCTGCATGGTTGGCGCCAAAGCCCAGCCCACCAATACGCTGATGCCGATCCTGGCACACCACCCCAATTTCGAGTTGCGGACGGGCGCCTGGGTGCGGCGCATCGTGGTCGAGGGACGGCTGGCACAGGGTGTCCAATATGCCGATGCCCGCGGCGAAGAGTGTCTTCAGCCTGCTGGTCTGGTGTTCCTGGCGTCCTGGACTTTGAACAACACGCGTTTGCTTCTGCTCTCCCGAATTGGCGAGCCATACGATCCCGACACCGGCCGCGGCACCCTCGGTTCCAACCTGACGCATCAAGTCACGGTTCCCGCCGCCACAGTCTTCTTCGACAAGCCACTAAACAGCTTCATGGGCGCGGGCTCGGCAGGCGTTGCCATTGGGGATTTTGACGCCTTGGACCACTCCCACCTGGACTTCGTGACCGGTGGCGCTTTATATACGGTTTGCTACGGAACGCGGCCGATTGCCAATTTCGGCGCCTTGCCGCCCAGCGTCCACGGGCCTAACTGGGGTTCAGAATGGAAGAAGGCGGCGCTGAACTTTTACGACCGCACGGGCTCGGTTCGGTTCTATGGCGAGCACCTGGCGTATCGCGCTAACTATATGGATTTAGACACAGTTTATAAGGACCGCTGGGGCGACCCGCTGCTGCGTATGACGCTGGATTGGCACGAAAACGAACGGCGGCTGGTCGACTATATCACCCCCCGCGCCCTCGAAATCGCCAAGGCCCTGGGGGCCGTCGAAACCGCCCCATTTACCGGCCTGAAACGCTATGATGCCACCAGGTACCAGGGCACTCACGTACAGGGTGGTACGATTGTAGGTGCAAACGAGACCCAATCTGTGGTAAATAGGTACTTGCAGCATTGGCGGGTTGCGAACCTGTTTGTGCTTGGCGCCTCGGCCTTCCCGCAGAACCCCTCCGGTAACCCTACGTTGACTGCGGTAGCTCTCACATATCGAACGGCCGACGCGGTGGTCGAAAAGTTTCTGAAACACCCGGGTGATTTAGCGTAAAGAACGCGCCCAGCAAGCAGCCTCAAGGAGCAAAACTCAATTTCCCCATGGATAGTGATCGCAAGTACCGTCAGCGGGGCTACCAGGATACCAACCGTCCGGAACCTCGTTCCGAACGCAACGGCGACGATCGGCCCAGACAGCCACAGGGCCCGCGTCCCCCCATCGATGTAACCGGCCCGCGGCTCCCCCGCCTGGTCCAGTCTGTGACCGCGTCCCGGTGCTACAACTGCGCTACGCAACTTCCCAATGGAACCGACTTCAACGGCAACTGTCCAAAGTGCGCCGCCGCCCTGCACTGCTGTAAGCAGTGCGCGCATTTCGAGCCGTCGACACGTTTTCAATGCCTGAAACCGATTCCCGTGCGCATTCCCGTGAAGGACAAGGCCAACGAATGCACGCTGTTCGCGCCGCGAGTCACCGTAGCCCGCGACTCCTCACCAGCCGCCCCGCCGCCTACCGTCACTCCCGTCAACAACAACTCTCAGGGCTCGCGCAACTCCAGCGACGCCCGCACCGCGTTCGACGCGTTGTTTAAGAAATAAGGCCAGTCTTTCACTTCCTCACGGTTTTGGGTGGAGCGCAGCAGTCTGGCTGGCAGACATCCGCGCTTGCGCCCAGACTTCCAAGCCAACGCGGTGCCGCCTCTCCCACGCGCTCGCGCGCGAGCTCGGCAATCATGCTGACGAACGCCGGATGATTCCCGACGGTTGCCGCGCGCACCAGGGTCATGCCCAACTCTTCGCATAGCCCGCGCGCTTCGGTATCGAGATCGTACAGCACTTCCATATGGTCGGAGATGAACCCGACGGGTGCGATCACCACCTCGCGCACACCACCAGCGTGCAGTTCGCGCAGGCAGTCACCGATATCCGGACCGAGCCACGGCTGAGAGGGCGGTCCGCTGCGGCTCTGATACACCAGTCGCCATTCGTCGCGCCCCACGCGCTCCGACACCAGACGGCAAGCCTCCTGCAATTGCACCTCATACCGGGAACTCGCCGCCATGGAAAGCGGAACACTGTGCGCGGTGTAAACTAACGCCGCGGAGGGAAGCTGCCGGAGCGCGTTGCGCACGTGCTCCGTCATCGGCTCGATGAATCCTGGGTGATTGAAAAACAGGCGTAGCTTTTCGATCTCCGGCGCGCCCGGCCCAACGGCCTCGCGAGCTCGCGCAATATCGTCCAGATATTGACGGCACCCGGAGTACGAGCTGTACGCCGACATCACAAACGCCAGCGCGTGCTTCACGCCGTCGTCGCGCATCTTGCGGACGGTATCGGCCAGCATAGGATGCCAGTTACGATTCCCCCAATAGACCGGCAGCCGTGGCCCGTGCTCGCGCAATTCAGCCTCAACGAGCGGAACCAGCTCGCGCATCTGGCCGTTGATGGGACTGACACCGCCGAAATGATAGTAGTGTTCAGCGACCTCGAGCATGCGCTCGCGCGGCACATTTCGTCCCCGCAGCACATTCTCGAGAAAGGGAAGGACATCGGCGGGCTGTTCCGGCCCGCCAAATGCAATCAGAAGAAGCGCATCGACTTTCCCTGACACCTGGAACCTGGCGCCTGAAACCTGCTTCTAGGCCGGCGCCGGACGCTCGCCCTCGGATAGGCCCGGCACACGCCGCCCGCCCTCTGGCCGCAACACCTGCTGCGTGTGGTCCTCGGAATCCTTGGCCTTCACGGCCCGCGGGGCGAGTGGGATGCCGTCGATGATCTGCTTCACTTCATGACCGTCGAGCACCTCGCGCTCCAGCAGCGCTTCGGCGACGCGAACCAGTGCATCGGACTTGTCCTCGATCACCTTGCGCGCCCGGTCGTAGCCCATCTGCACCAGTTTCTTCACCTGCTCGTCGATCTTGATCGCGGTGTCTTCGCTGTAGTCGCGATGCTGCGCGATTTCGCGCCCCAGGAAGATCTGCTCTTCTTTCTTGCCGAAGCTGAGCGGACCCAGTTCGCTCATGCCCCATTCGCAGACCATCTTGCGCGCGAGGTCGGTGGCACGCTCGATGTCATTGCCTGCGCCGGTGGTCACGTGCTGCATGTACAGCTCTTCGGCAATGCGGCCGCCCATCAGAATAGCCAACTGATCGTTGAGGTAATCCCTGCTGTACGAATGTTTATCGTCGATGGGCAATTGCATGGTCACGCCCAGTGCCATGCCGCGCGGGATGATCGAGACCTTGTGTAGCGGATCGGCAAAAGGCAATACCGCCGCCACCAGTGCGTGGCCGGCTTCGTGATAAGCCGTGTTCTTCTTCTCGGCATCGCTCAGAATCATGGACTTCCGCTCGGCGCCCATGAGGACTTTATCCTTCGCGAGCTCGAAGTCGATCATCATGACGACTTTGCGATTCTGACGGGCTGCATTCAACGCGGATTCGTTCACCAGGTTGGCAAGGTCGGCCCCGGCCAAGCCCGGCGTTCCACGCGCCAGAACCGAGAGATCGACATCGTCCCCTAGTGGAATTTTCTTGGTGTGCACTTTCAGGATGGCTTCGCGCCCACCCACGTCCGGGCGGCCCACAACTACACGGCGATCGAAGCGCCCCGGCCGCAGTAGTGCCGGATCCAAGACGTCCGGCCGGTTGGTTGCGGCCACCAGAATTACGCCTTCGTTCGACTCAAAACCATCCATCTCCACCAGCAACTGGTTGAGGGTCTGCTCACGCTCGTCGTGCCCGCCGCCCAGGCCAGCGCCGCGATGGCGGCCCACGGCGTCGATTTCATCGATGAAAATGATGCAGGGGGCGTTCTTCTTGCCCTGCTCGAACAGATCGCGCACGCGGCTCGCGCCCACGCCCACAAACATCTCGACGAAATCCGAACCGGAAATCGAGAAGAACGGCACGCTGGCTTCGCCGGCGATGGCGCGCGCCAGAAGCGTTTTGCCCGTACCAGGAGACCCGATCAGCAGCACGCCTTTGGGAATGCGCCCACCGAGTTTCTGGAATTTCTGTGGCTCGCGCAGGAATTCGATGATCTCCTGCAACTCCTCCTTAGCCTCTTCAACTCCCGCGACGTCTTTGAACGTCACTTTCTTCTGTTGAGTGGAATGCAGGCGTGCCCGGCTCTTGCCGAAGCTCAGGGCCTTGTTCCCGCCGCTTTGCATCTGGCGCATCATGAAAATCCAAAACGCCAGCAACAGTATGAACGGCGAGGCATTCACCAGGAGCGAGATCCAGCCATTGGAGTTCGACTCCTGGAAGTCCATCGTGACTTTCTTTTCCTGAAGGATCTTGTAGAGATCGGGGTAGTTCAAAGGGGATTGCGTGTGGAACGCTTCCGGCGCGTTGGTAAACTCGCCTCGCACCTCCGTGCCCCGGAACGTAACCTGTTTGATGTTTCCCGCTTCCACATCGGCAAGGAACTGGCTGAAGGTGATCTGGCGATCCGCACGTCCCTTTCCGGATCTCACCACTTGCCACAACAGAACCGCGACGCAGATCAACACCACCCAGAAAATCGCTGTCTTGATATTGGAATTCACGCTACCTCCCTGCCTGTGAAACAAGCGGAACTACCCGTATAGACGTATTCCGCATGAAGATTGATTCCAGCATTCACGCCGGGATCTCCTGAACTTTCAGGAGGACACGGCTTTCCGGAGTCGCTGCCAGACTGGCCGCTGGCCCAAACTGGCGCGCCCAAACGATCTTTTCCGCGCTGGTCATGACCGGCCAACTCCGCCGTTCCCACAACGGGATGCGAGCTTGCTGGAACAGCGCCTTGATCTTCTCTTCCCCCGAGCGGTCCGCCGGCCTATACTGGTCTCCCGGCCTCCAATTGCGCACTTCCAGTGCACCGGAAATCCGGTCCCAGTTCAAATAATGCACAATTTTATTATATCTGGAATCGCACAATTCGGTTACAGGCTTATTTTCAATTAGTTCCAAAAGGATACTAGTGCTCCCGCCGGGAAGTGGTATCCGGCCGGGAATAGAAACGGGCAGCCGGAAATTGCGATTTTCCAGATTGTCCAGGCCCGGCGGCGCGAGGCGAAGCCACTCAAATGAGCGGTAAACATCCACTCCCGGAACTTGAAGTCTGCCATCGCCTTCCGGCTGCGACGCCAAATTGAGCACTGCGGCGACGTGGGCGAAATCGATGGCTCGCAGGTCGCCCTTCACAGTCTCGATAGCCCGTCGCAGCAGCCGTCGTGCCGCGGCGGAGGGTAGATCCCGCAATGTATCCGTCCGGACGAGAACAACTGGCGCTTTTGTAATGAGGAATTCGCCCGCTAGACGATCGATTTCGGCTTCCCAGTACGATTCTTCCTCCAGCGCCCAATCGGCGGTTTGCGCCAGCATTTCGCTGATGGCAGGATTCCATTCGCGCTGGAGCATCGGCAACAGTTCGTGGCGGATGCGATTGCGGGCGAAATCCAGGCAGGCGTTGCTGGAGTCCTGCCGCCAGGCGATATTGCGATCGCGGAGAAATTGCTCGATCTCGCCGCGCTCCACGCCGATCAATGGCCGTACAAACCCTTCCGTGGTAACAGGGCGAATACCGGCCAGACCCGCGCTACCCGAGCCGCGGAGAAAGCGGAACAGCACGGTCTCCGCCTGGTCGGAACGCGTATGCCCTAGCGCGACACGATCCAATTGGCCGGAGCGGAGAAATTCGCCGAAAAATCGGCGACGTTCGTTGCGGGCGGCTTCCTCCAGGTTTTCCCCGTGCTCCCGTGCGAGAGCGGCAACATCCACCTGCGCCTGTGAGAAGGCAAGGCCGAGCTGGGCCGCGAGTTGTTCGACGAAACGGGCGTCCTCGCACGACTCTTCACCGCGCAACCGATGATTGACGTGCATCACATGCAGGTGGAGATTCCATCGCGGCGCCAACTCGAACAACACGTGCAGCAGACACACCGAATCCGCGCCACCCGACACGGCCACGCCCACACGTTGGCCGGTCTGAAACATGCGGAAGCGTTCGATCGTCTGCAATACGCGCGCGATCACAGTGACGATTCTAACAGCCTGCGATGGTCACGCCATCCTTAAGGTTGGACTGAACCCCTCCGCTGAGACAATCCGCGATTGACACACCTGCCATTTTGACCCGCCCCCAGAAATGAGACAGGAGGTAAGTTGAGACCCAGCCCGTGGAGGTGGTCCAAAGCCCTGTCATTCGGGCGTTCCGTAGCCTAAAGTAACTCAATTGAGCCTCTCAATCAAACCCAGCCGTTCAGAAAGGCC
>DATGZN010000095.1:0-28687 GCA_035297145.1 Bryobacteraceae bacterium | reverse complement strand
CGCGCCGGGCTCGGTCTTGAAGACCATCGGCGTTATCGCGTTTGGCGTGATCGTGAAGCCTTGTTCCGGCGCGATCCGAGATACGGCTGGGTTCTGGGCTAAGGCTGGAACTGCCAGGCTGCACAGAACCGCGGTCAGCGTTAACAGACAGCTCCGGTTCCTCTGCGAACCCGTTACAGCGACCTGGTTGGACGAGTAACTCGCGGCGCATGCGGCGAATTGGATATTTTTGGCAATCGTATGTTTCGACATTGAGGTTTCCTCCGTCTTTCTCTCGTGTTCGGGTTGATCCCGAACGTTCTCTACCCTCTAGGGCGGAAAAGGCGCGGAAAAACCGTAAAGTCAGGCCAGGAAATCTTCGGGAGTGGTTCCGCGGGGATCGGTTCTCGCCGGTCCTTGGTGCTGCGGTGCCTGTCCTTTGACCGCGGCAGGAAAACGGCATTTCTGGAAAGCACGAGCGTCGAGGTTCTCGCCACTTCTCAAGCAGTATCGGCAATTCCTAGAAGGAATTCGGGCCTTGGCGGATTGGGCCGGTGATGTAGAGGGGAGACGCGAGATCGTGGAGCTGCAGATCCCGTTAGCGAGACTTTGATTTGGGCTCATTCTGGGTTGCCAGAGGCGACTTGGAAGGCCGATCTTGCCTTGCTCCTGCGCGCTCCGCCTCAAGGCCCTTCTTAAGCTTTGGTGTCAACAGCACTACTGGCACCCCGTACCACGCTTCGCGGGCGACATCGACTACTCGCACAATGTCCCCCACTTCTAAGTCGCCTTCGCCCTCCACATAGACGACTCGGTCGGCGTGTCGGCTGAGTTCCGTTCGCAGCAACTCGCTTAAATCCCTCCATGAAACCGGTCTGGAGTTCAAGCGGAGTTCCGACTCGTTGGCAGCGAGCGTACCGCCTTGCGTGCGCTGCACGGTAACAATCACGCGTTCTCCTTGAAAATCGGTCATGAGAGTCATCGGCTTCGTGATCCAAACGTCAAGCCCACGAGAAGAGGTCCAGGGCCAGACCCCCAACCCAATCGTGCATATCAACATCATGGGGACCGCGATCAGGAGCAGGATAACGCCATACAGAAGTCCGAATGCGTGGACTGCCACAAACGGCGGCAATCTGGAGGAAAGTCTTCTTGGCGGGAACTTTTGGAAGAAGCTTTCGCCCTGATGTCCGATCCCCGGAGCTGCAGATAATCCGAGAACTGTGGATTGCTCTGCGCTCTGTTGCGAACACGACAGCAATAGCAGGGCTAAGCCTACGACCACCACCATCCCTGGAATAATGGCCAGAGTCTCGTTCAATCGGCTAAGACGGTTGTAGCCCTCGCCATCTGCTTCGACCTTTAGCCTGGGGTTGCCCTTGTTTAGGACGCTCGTGTCAGAGAGTACATCGACGTCCAATCTGTATCGCCCGCCAGAGGATAAGAAGTACCCAACTTTGCTTCCTACCACACCTAGGTTGCCTGACGCTCCGTCTATTTCCTCGCTGTGTCCTGATAACTTGATGTTCCCGGCACTGGACAGTACCCACTGCGCTCTGAGAATGGCCGGCACGCGTTGCACTTCGAGACTGGCCGGCTTTTCTTCATAGCACCCCCACATCTGACACTCGAGGTTATCAAGAGACAGCGCCTTTTCCACCTCAATCTCGATGTAGTAGCCGGAATTCAGATTGATGCCGAACTCCTCCGTCCTGACGTGGCCACGCGACAACGAGATGGGTATGTCCAGGGGAACCAGTTTCCGAGTTGACAGCCAGAAAATGGACGCGATAGCCAAAGCCAGGCCGGCGAGAACCACGGCAGTCGCGACTCGCCTGGGGGAAGACATGGCTACACCTGTATCGACTCCGCAGGCAGCACCAAAGTTCCGGCGGCGCTGGCCCGCCGCCATCCATTAGGTGGAGTTTAGTTCACACCTTAACCAGATTAGACGCCGGAAGCGAAGCTCGACCTACTATCCTTCGTAAACAGGTGAACTTGTGCTCGTGAACTGCCCCGATGCTGTCGTTGCGACAGCGGGCACGTGCTGTTATGACTGGAATGGGCAGTTAGCGATGACGGCGTCTCCGATGACCACTTAACGTCAACGGCCGCTCGCCTGTCCGCTCGGGGGCGAAGGAGTTTCTCAATGGAAGGAAAGCGCACATATCATGCCAACTCGGTGGGAAACCAGCAAACCGATCTCCGAACGGCACGTCCGTAAAAAAACGGCCACGAGTCCCGGACAGAATCTCTACGAAGGGTAGTACCCAATTTTCGAATGCGGCGGGCTCACTTCCGGTGTCCAATGAACTATGGACCGTCTTCCGCAGCTACGCCAGGCCCTCATCCCCGCAGTAATCTTCCTCTGCACAGGCCTAAGCATTGCCTCCATGTTTCTCTTGCTGCCGCGCGGAGCTGGTCTTTTCGCGACCGGTTATCGCGCGGCTGGCATGCTGACCGTCGTTAGTCCAGCACTTCTCCTTTTCGCCTGTGTTCTGTTGTTCTTCAGACCGCACCTCGGCTACCTTCTTGGCGCGAATGCGGCCCTGCTGGCGCTTCCCTGGTTTATTCTCACCGAGTCATCGTGCTGGGACAGTAGCTGGCACTACCTCAACGGTCCCGACCAGTTTTCCGCATACTACAGACCGGTCGCCATACTGAGAATCTTGTCCGTGGCGCTGCTCGCAACGGCAGTGGCGTGCTCCGTTCTGCGCCTGCTTCCCTCGGTCCTGCCGCGGAAGTTTCGCGTTTCCGGCCGCACCTGGCCGGCGATTGTCGTCGGCGTCGCCGTCCCGTTCGCATGGCTATGCCACTCCGCTATGCCCTGGATGCTTCCCGGCATCGTTGACCGCGGTACCTCGGGCGACCTGTGGATCTTGCATGTAGAAAAGCGCGGCCTGCGATTCCACGAGACGAACGTCGGTATAAACATCAGGGATGCGAGGTTCGGAGTCAGCGAGTACGACCGAAGGCTTTTTCAATACCGCTTTGAGGGTTCGACTAGCGGCGGGGCGATGCCCGAGACGATACGCCAGCGCGCCGCTGACCTGGTTCATTCGCCCACATTGGGTAACCTGCGCACCCGCCCTCCAATCCCGCTGCGATCATGGAACGCGGAGGGCTGGTACATCAGAACAGGGCACGTGCCGGTCCGGGCGTTCACAAGCGAGTATGGCACCACGGCTCCCACCGAACTGATTGATCTGCTGAAACAGATTTTGAAACTGCCCGCAGTGCGAGGGTCATCATTTGCATTCCAGGACATCTGCCTGGGGTTCTGTTACGACCCTTTGGCCGGACTGGGATTCGTATACTCGAATGACCGCTGCACGTATCTTCCAGATGGAACTACTCGGTGTTTCTAACCCTGATAACGGCTGTGAAACGGGAATGTCGGAAAGTTCGCCGCCGGGAAAACCTCAACACCGCGTTTTCCGAGAAGCGCACGTTCTTGGCCGATCCCTTTTTTCGGAGTACATACACCCCAGCCTTGGACGCAGAACAGGGAGAACGGGTTCTGCTACTCCGTACTTTTGAGAGAAGCGTCCAGCGCATCGATGCGGCGCTGATATTTCCGCGCTAAGTACTTACTCAAGTTGGCATGACCGATCCAGCCTGGGGTATTAGCTCAGATGGAACCCGGCAGTTAACTGAATGAAACGACACGATACTCCGCACTAGAATCAGGAAGCACAGTTCTTCGGAGGTGCCGCAAGGTTGACTCCCGTGAACACTACAAGAACACTATTAAGGAACGCTGCGATATTCAGGATGGAAACGCGGTGGTCTCTATCGCCAGAAAGAGGCCTGCAAAAACGCTATCGTCTTTGTTAGCAATTGAAAGTCATTTTGGGAAGCTGGCATTCTACCACTGAATTACTCCCGCTTGCCTTAAAATCAGCTACTTAACTGATTCCCCAATTACTTACACGATTCGATCAAAGTCTCCAAAGTCTCTGGTATCGACCAAATCTACCTCGTTTGGCCGAAAAATGGACACCAAAACGGACACCATGCCGATCCTGAGAATCTGGATCTGCCAGACCTTCTCTTTGGTGTCCATCTTGGTGTCCATTCTTCGCCGGAACCGAGTTTCAGCCAGACTATACCACAAGGCACGGACGTTGCTTCCGGTTTCCTTTTGCCCTGTCGTCCGCCAAAAACAGAAATGGTCGTTAAGCCGCCTCCTTCACTAGGCGATACTCATGATGCAAGCCGCCAAGCAGCGACGTCTTAACGATGTGGTAACCGGCGGGCAGCTTGTGTCCGTGGTCGCTGGCCGGAATACTATCCTGGTTGGGTTCCGGAATTCCAGGACCTAATGAGGAGTGAGACCGGCCCCGGTTGTAATGGAGTACCCATTCTTTGATCGTCATTTGCAGGTGGCGTTCGTGGATCGGAATGAGGAAGTCGAGGCACTCGCGACGTAATGTTCGGCCGAACCGCTCACATACGGAGTTTGCCATCAGTGCCCGCACCGGAGTTCGAAGAACTCTCACGCCGAGGTCCTTCACGGCCTTGTCCAACCGCTTCGACAATATGCTGTCCCGGTCGTGGATCACGAACCGATACCGATGGTCGCCCGGCAGCGCCCCCCGGTTTAACTCGGCCTTCACACCAGCGCCACGAAAATAACCTGGTTTTGGCGTTGCGGCTTTCGCGACCTTTGGGTTGGCGTCCCAAAGTCCGCGGGAGAAATCCAACTTCGATAACTACATTGCGGTCGATCGGCCGATCGTTTCTTTAGAGCGGACACACTCATTATGGGGATTGTTGCGCGCTCTGGTCAATTAGCGGATTCAGCAACGCCGGCTGCAATTCGCAAAAGACATCAGTCAATGTCCGAAAGGCCAATAGAGCCACGCAGAATTCTACCGGAAATGCTCGTCGATCCTTTGAAGAGCCTCTGTGCTTGTGCTCGTTTACCAACATGACTACCACGGGCAACGCCTCATAACTCACATGCTGTTGGTCCAGCTTCTGAAATGCAGTGAGTATGTTTGGAGTGTCTGCCATCCAACGCTCAAACTGCTCCAAACGCGCTCGCGCGTTTTCAATACTCAGAATCATATTAAAAGCGGAGCTTGTACCCTCAACCACCGACAAGTTAAGGTCGGGCAGTTTAGTCTTAACACCTAAACACACGAGGTAAAACTGCATCCCAATGTACAAGAACGCCATGTTTTGTTCGTTGTAGAGAACCTTCTTCGGAAAGATACAGGTCAATGCGTGGTGGAGATATCGCTCCGTGGCTGACATGATCCGAAGCATTGCAGAATTCAAGTAAAACGCCTTTTGCCAGACGGGGGCATACGAACCAGGATCGACCACCTCCTCAAATGGCCGACACTTGAGAAGGTCCAACATCGTCGACGGCTCGTGCTTCTCTTCGTTCAGTCCAAACTCCTGGTCCAAAGCAAACAAACCGGCTACGCGTGCCAGTCCAAATGCAGCGGTACAGTACATGCGGAGAAATTGTCGCAGCTCAGGGGCATTTCTCCACTCGTACACCTTTGTTATTTCGGGCCGGAGAATGCTCTCGAAAATACCTTCGGCGGCTTGGCGATTATCGCTAGAAATATGAGCTCACCTGAACCTCCGTGCCGTTCTTTGCGACAGGAGTCAAGTCGTTCGACCGGTGCCAGCGCTGGTAGCAGTCGTCGATTGCGACCGCGCAACCGAACTCCATTTCCATGCTGATTCACACCAGCGGGCGCAGGACGTCGCAATTCTCCTTAAAACATGAAAATCGATTCCCAACACTTCCCAAGCTGCGTTGTCGAACGCTGAGCGCACAAAGTCCAAAGAGGGTTTCCGGCCAGTGAGGTTCGATACCACCGAGTCTCGATTATACTTCATATCCACGAATGGAGCTGGGCAGATACGGAAGAGGCATGGCATAACCTCAACGAAGTCTGGATAAATTAGACACTCCATCCTGAGATCCCAAAGATGTGGACGACGGTTTAGCAGAAAATCGGATGATCGCGCGAACTCAAAAAAGCGGATAGGAAAAATGGTTTTGGCAACCGCCCGGCCATGTGAGCTCTCCGCGCTACGGAATACGTCCCTCAATTTCCGATTTATGGCGGCCACCCCTAGTGCAGGTGGAAAGAACCCTATGCCTTCCCCTCCCGATCCTGCGTTCATCTTGCCGACCGCAACGTTACCTCTTTCGTGGAAGCCTCGAATGATAGACAGGCATTCTTCGAAGCTCCAAGCGAGAGAATGCGCCAAAGGAGTGATGCCCGTTCCTTCTGCGACCACTTGCTGGGCCCCCTTTTCATGTATCAGCGGCGCCAGTCGCTCTTCATGAAAGAAATCGATGTCTACGTTGTACCGACCGTCCAAGACTTCAATCACGGAACGTCTTACGAGTTCCGGTAGCAGGTTGGGATTGCAAGCGAACACCACGGGTCTTGTCCGATAGACTAGCTGACTACCTTGCCGCTCTATTCGATCGGCGAGGGCTGGAATACTTCCGCAAACAATGCTGACTTCCTCGGTGCCCAGTTGGTCATTGGAAAGTCGCAGACACGTTTGATGGATTTTCGAAATTTGCATCGTGAAAAGTTCTGCACGAGCAAAAAACTCAGCCAAGTGCACAAAGCCCGGCTTGAATGGCAACAGAACCACACGTGGTTGTTTTTGTTGCGATTTGCTCTCGAAACTGAGTGCCATGTGAGTCGCGCGGACTTCATCATGGCCCGTAGCAACGCTGGTGAGACCTCCATTGGAGCCATTGGCTTCGATCAGGTAGATGGCGCCCTCCGTCGCAAGCGTGACATCCAAGATGGCGATGCTGAAACCTGAAGTGTTTGTTCGTATGCGCATGGGAAACCCTGGATGTGGGCCGGATGTAACGAGCTTGGACAAAGGTGGAAACTGATGTCCAGCCGAGGAAAGAGCGAGTTCGAGAACAATCATCCGAGATGCACTCAAAGATATCCTCCTTTGTGTCGACCGACGCGCCTAGTTGCACTCAAGCCGACGTAATGCAGAAGCACACACACTTGCACCTCGACACCCCTACCCTTTCCTATCGCGTCCAACCCTTCGTGGGTCTTCGATTTGACATTGACTCGTCCTTGCGGAACGCGAAGGCACTTCGCGACACTGCGACAAATCTCCCCTTTGTGTGCTGCAATACGTGGTCGCTCGAGGATGATCGTTGCGTCTAGGTTGCCGATTTCCCAGCCTGCGTCACGCATACGGCGGCAGGCTTCGTCAAGATAAATTCTGGAATCTTGCGCATGGTGGTCCTCCTTCTGAAAGAGCGTTCCCATATTGGGCATGCCCATTGCACCAAGAAGCGCATCCGTAATCGCGTGTAGGAGTGTGTCGGCGTCCGTTTGACCAATCGGCCCGCGATCATGCTCGATCTCCACACCACCTAATAGAAAAGGTCGACCGGAGCCGCGTGGAGGCGTGGGTTCGAGTCGATGAATATCGTAACCCCAGCCGATCCTAATCGGTGGAATCGGTCTTGTTGGTACACCCCTCACCAGGCTTTCCCCGTTGCCCTATACGCAAGTAACGCGGCATAGTCACGCTCCGTGTCGCAATCCATAACCACCGCCTCTTCGCCGGTCTCCAAGTATAAAACGTCTGTCGGCCGTAGCTGAAAGATCGTTGAGAATCGGTGGCTTTCGGGCATGGAATGGACATCGGCGAACACTTCTCTCGCGATGATTCTCGGATGCCCCTGTTGGCCCAGAAAAGTGGGAACGAAAAGCAGCGGCCGAAGATCACAATAAGCACGCAAAATTAATCGCATCAAGTCGGGAGTGATCAAGGGACAATCTCCCGGCATCACAGCCACAGCCGGCGCACAGGATTCGACAACGCGAAGCCCTGCACAAATGGAGGCAAGCATGCTCGGAGATTCTTGATCCAAGCACAACACAGAGATTCCAGGCCTATGCAGTAGCGCGAGATTAGCGCATGGCGACCGGGGCTCTAGGACAACAACTACTGGTTCGCATCCCCCATCTGCCAAATTAGCAACAGTCGTCTCAAGGATCGTACGTTCCCCCAAACTGAGACGTCGTTTATCACAGCCCATCCTAAGGGAAGCACCGGCAGCGGGCACTATACCTGCGATTGCAAAGGTCCCACGCTGTGCCGTACTCAATTCTTGATCTCGCATGCACTTCCACTCAAGGCATTGTAAACCGGTGAAGCGGGCGGTCTCCAGGACCTACCCGCCAGTTCGTATTGTGTGCGGGCGCGAGTCCTGAAACCCGCTCCTTGAACATCGAGTAACCGCTTCACTCATAAACTCTTTTGATCCACCGGCTCACGCCTCAGTCTGATAACGACGAGTAAAAGCCGTGGCCACCGAAGCGGAAAGTCCACAAGCGACCCCTCGTCGGCAGTCAAACGCCTGCGAGCTCATAAAGCGGAATGGTAAATTCGCAAGCTAATCTGTGGGAGGATAGCGACATCCCTGGAGAAAGCGGTCAAGCCGCGCACAGGTGCGGCTCTTGGTTCGTCCCGATTGACTATGCAATTTTTGGTAAGAAACCCAAAAGTTCGGGTCTCAAGAAGCGGCCGCCTTGATGCAAGAATTCTTCGAAGCCAGCTGTTTTTTCTATGGAACGGTAATCCCCACAAAGCCATTTTTGGCACGAACATGGGCAACCTAAGCGATTCGCCGGTGTGTCCTTAACTATGTACAAGTCCGCGAATCGGTCGGTTCAGGCGGTGTTGCGTTTTTGACTCATATACCAGCAGGCGACGGCCATCAACAATAGGTCGAACACAAAGATCACCTCAAAGATCGTAGTTCCCTGGAATGTGAGGAGATTGGGGAGGCGCTTGTCGCCCGCCAACACCGCGGACCGGATCGCAAATGGCAGGACGAAAAGTCCAAAGGTTCCAATTAGAAAGGACTGCCACGTCTTCTCGACGGAAGTCATGGCCTTGCCTGAAACCAGGCCCAGCAAGACACAAATCAGCATGACTCCCACAGTCAGGACGTACCGCTGAAAGGCATTCCTTCGGAAGACAGCACTTACGATCAACTGCTGGTCAGGCTGGATGAGACTGCGGTCACCCCGCATTACATTCTCAGCCCGGTGCGTTCTGCCGTCTTCGACTGGGCGGAACGTCCAATCCAGGCCGCTCACATTCGCATCTCCAGTGTATTCCCCCGAAAGACGCTGCACGTCGATCCGCGAAATCGCGGCCATTCCATTGAATTTGAGTGGAAGGTGAACACGAACTTCGTCAAACGGAAAGCTGTGCAACCAGGACCAGCCAGTTCCTTCGTGAACGCTCTGCGCACCAGCGACGTTATATTGAACCCGGAACTGACTAGCGGCATAAATGCTGCTTTCGTAGGCCGACGTAATTTGAAATTTGTCTAACTCGCGCAAGCGCCGTAACTCAGGCGCTGGCGAGCACGGAACGCTGAAGCGGAGCCTGTCTGCAGCGTTCGAAATGGCTGCTGGAGCTGGTAGCACCGAAACGTCTTGGACTTGGAGATCCCCATTCTGCCACCCCGAGCTGATCATAATTTCGCGCGGCCCCGGAGGAGCGATCTGATCGGTGACCGGCGAGAATGTCAGGTTCATGCCGACCGAATTCGCTTTCGAATCCAAGTCTCCCGGCGTCACAGCAATCTGGAGCTCGTATAACGCCGGCGGAGCGGGCACAGCTGCTCGCGCAACGCTTGAAGCATTCTGAGCCTTGGCCAATATTGCCAGAAGCGAGATCAGGTACACGATCGCGAGAATAGTCACACTGGTGGCGAGGTCCATTTTGTCAATTACCAAGTGCCAATAACTGCCATTGGCCGGGCGGTTAAGGCAATTGGCAATGTTGTTGAGCTCGGAGATCGCGGACTTATATTCTTGCTTCAACTTCCCATCGACCACCGCCCACTGGACGAATGCCACGTGCTCCAGTCGGCCTTTGATGTCGAGAAGCTGCTTTTCAAGAAATCGAAGCTGGCCAACGCTACCGCTCGTTTGAAGCGCTCTGATTGCTTCCAGGTCGCGAGCACAGTCGTTCAGACGGGCTTTGCGGTGGCCCGCGTCTTCACCCGAAGACTCGATCCACGACTCGCTACTCAGTAGCTGTCTGACTAAGCTTTCTGCTTTCAGGACCGCGTGTACCGCGTTATCCCTCCGCGCCGTTGTAGCCGCGATCTTCGCCGTCTGCAGCCATACGGCGTAAGCGGATAGCAGAATGAACAAAGCCGAAGGAACGAACCATGGTCGCCATCGCGCCGGTATTTCCACCGTGAACTTAACGCTCGAGAAATCCCATACTGCGTCGTTAGCATAGTGAATATTCACTGCGCCGGTAATACCCCCGTCCTTTGACAACGCTGGAACAACAGAAAGCGGAGTAGGCCGGATTTCTGTCTCGTCCGTTGCCGCGATTTCGATCGACGAAAAGCGTCCGCCCGAAGGCAGGTGGACCGATACATCGACGCCGGTCCTCGATCGGCTCATCGGAATCAGAAATGGGAGCTCCGACAAATAACTCGGGGACGCGATCAGGATTCGAATTCGGATCGGCCATCTTCCCCCTGTTGTTCATCAAAAGTCCATTCGGCCCGGGGTTGCCGGGAGGAGATCCGCGAGGTGCACGCGACCACGACGACGGTGGGGCCCGTGCACCGCCATCCACCTGAAATTCAGAACCGTCGACAATGTCAGCGAGAAGAGAAATCGGGGCGCCAGACCAAGAACTGTCCGCGATCGGCATCTACGCTGCCGGTGCCCAAGTGTACCGGTGATGCAGACCGCCGATTCTCTTCTCTGCCCGGAGTGCGCGAACTGCATTGGGCCGCGATTCGGTCGGACGAGCGCCCGGCGTCTCCTTATTCAGTCCGATATGAGTTCTGTCGTCGTGATAATAGCGAACATATTCGAGGCTGAGCCGTATCAGATGTCGCTCCTCCAGCGGGATGACGTGATCCAACATCTCACGGCGTATGCTCCCCACCCATCTTTCCGCGACTCCGTTTTGCCACGGACTGCGAACGCTCGTCCGGACAGATTTGATCCTGCTCGCTTTCAGAAAGCTATGCACCTCGGTGCCGAATTTGCGGTCGCGATCATAGATGACGTAGCGGTATGGGCATGGAAGCGGCAGGGCCTCTCGGAGCTGCTGCAAAATCCAATCGCTCGTCGGATGCGCGGTGACGTTGAAATGGAGAATGCGGCGCCGATGATGCTCGATGACAAAGAAGCAGTACAGCACACGGAAACTCAGCGTGGGCACGGTGAAGAAGTCGAAGGCGGCAATCACCTCACGGTGGTTCTGGAGGAATGCCAGCCAGCGCTGCACCTTCGACTTGTCAGGTTGGCGCTTCAGCCGTTGCAAATAGCGCGACACGGTGGGTTCCGAAACCTCAAATCCGAGTTGCAGTAGTTCTCCGTGGATGCGAGGCGCACCCCAGGATGGATTCTCGGACTCCATGCGCCGAATCAACTGCTGAATCTCCACGCTGACGCTCGGGCGACCAAGGCGTTTAGGCCGCGACCGCCATCGCCAAAACAGGCGAAAAGCAGCGCGATGCCAGGACACCACGGTATCCGGCTTCACGATGATCAGGGCATTCGCCCACCCCGGCCACAAACGGCGAAGGGCGACCCAAAATGTTCGGTCAAGATCGCATAGGTGAGGCCGTGGCTGTTTACGCTTGAACACGACCAGTTGCTGGCGTAGCGCGGCAACCTCCAAGCCGAGACGGTGGCGGCCGATGAAGAACGCACGGCAATAGGCGATCACCGCGAGAACGAGCACTATCATCACCTCACATCGTACCCGCTGACGCCCCCCCCCGGAGACGCGTCACGTTTGCTGCTTCTTGGTCGGACCGAGTTTTGATGACCCACAGCGGTTCGGCCATTCTTGGAAAGGGACAGGGAAAGGGGGCGGCCCGGCAGCTTGATTCTGCCGGTTTCCATCGAAGTCGCTACGTCCGCAAAACCGGCACCCTCGCCCTCTTGCAGGTTGTACACGAGACTTCGTTCGTCGGCGGTCAACACAATTCGCGCGGGCCCGACGCCGGTTCTGATCTCGCCGGTGACCTGGCGTTGTTTTACGTCGATTATTGAGATCGTGTCGCCGGCGTGGTTTGTCACAAAGATCCACCTGCCGTCTTTGGTCATGACGCCACCCTGCGGATCCTTGCCCACCGGGATGATGTTCTCAACCTCGCCCGATGCCAGATTGATCACCGCGACTTCTCCCGAACCGGCGTTGCTGACCCATGCGGTTTCGGCATTTGGACCCAGCAAAACCATGTGAGGGTGCTGCCCTTTGACTTCGTAGCGCCGCAGCACCCTTCGGCCAACTGGATCGATGAGCAGCAGACCGAAGGGATTCTCAATCGTCACGACGAGTTGGCCCGTTTTCGGAACGACGGCGATCCCGTGCGGACGGCGATAATGACCTAGATCGACGACCCCGGCGATGGGACGCGCCCGGACATTCACGATGGAAATCGTATTGCCGCCCTCTCCTTTGTCCGTCATCCAGAGGAGTCCGTTATCGGTCACATAGAGCAGACGCCGGTCCGGTGACAACACCATCTCGTGAGGGAACCTGCCGACCTTTACATCGCTCAGCCGTTTGCCTCTGGCAGCGTAGAAGGCGACTTTTCCTGCCTTCTTCTCCACAACAGCAAGGACCGCGTCGATGGAGGTTGTTGCCCCCATTGCAGCCCTTAAGCTCGTAACCGTCCCAATTCGAAGAAACGTCCTTCGTTCCATAGCGGGCGAGCCGGAAATCCTCATTACTAATGGTGTTCGCCGCCACGCCCACGTGCGGGACGCGCTTGGGATGACTGGATCGCCTGAGCCACCAGCGCGTCAAATTCCGCGCGCGACATTTTCAGTTTGTCCGGATGAGCCTCAACCCACTTGGCAAGGCCCGCATATTTCTCCGGCGTCCAGCCACCTTCGAATTCCGCTCCGTTCTTGCGTTCACGATTCAACTCAAAATTATAGGTATCTTCCAGGTTTGTGAATTCGGCTTTACTGATTGCGGCCTCGGCCAAGATGGCGGGAATGAAGATAACCCCATCCGTCTTGGCCACGACCAAATCTCCCGGCAGCACCACGGCTCGTCCGATGCGGATCGGGGCATTGATCGCCGTCAATTCCATTTGCGCCCAAGCCGAAGGATCGTAGCCACGATAGAAGCCGTTGAGATTTGCGATTTCGCGGTTTTCCTCCTGATCGCGGATGCCGCCGTCGAAGATGAAACCCGAATGGGTGTGCGCGGCGATGCCGCTTCCTAGATTGGAACCGATCAGCGTGCCTTCGATGACCTTGCCAAAGCCGTCGGCGACATAAACGTCTCCCATCTGGAGCTGGTTGATGGGCCAACTGTTGGTTCCGCTGATGCGTCCCTCCGCTTTCCCTTCGGCGGTGATGGCCGCGGCCATATCGGGCCGCACCGGCATGTACTGCGCCGTGAGCGCACGTCCGGCAAATGGCTTCTCGATATGGAGAGCCTGCCAACCACCCTCAAACTGATTGCGGTAGCCTTGGCTCCGCAAATAGTCCCACACATCCTCGATCGTCACATCCAAGGCACGTTCAAGCAGATTGTCTGCTACTTTCGGGCGCCCATCGGCGAAGCGTTCGCCTTTCCACTCCGATGTGTAGAACATGATTTGCTCCCTCGACGTCTTTACCTGAGCGAAGGCAGACGGGAGCGCTAAGAAAGTGCAGGCGATCAGGGCAGTCGAAACAGTTCGTCTCATAGACTCCTCTTTTCGATTGGTCTTGTATCTGATCTTACATTCAGAACCCAGACGCCGCTGCCATCATCGTCGTCGCCAGTTTTGAACCCGTGTCGAGAGCGGCTGGCATTGCGCTGCCACACCCTCGGAGCATACACTGCATACCATGAACCGACGATACTTCTTGAGCTCCGCTATGGCGGCAGGTGCGGCGCTTCGCTCGAGCGCGTTCGCCAGCGCCAACGACACTGTTCGCGTGGCGTGCGTGGGCGTGCGTGACCGCGGTCTCAGCCACCTGGAGGCCTATAACCAGATGACCAACGTCGAGGTGGCCGCCATCTGCGATATCGATGAGTCAGTGCTCAACGCACAGGTGGCCGCCGTCGAGAAGGTCAAGGGCAAGCGTCCCGCGGCGTTCACCGATCTGCGCAAGCTGCTTGAGGACAAGTCCATCGATGCCATCTCCATCGCCACACCCAACCACCACCATACGCTCCAGACTATCTGGGCATGTCAGGCAGGCAAGGATGTTTACGTCGAGAAGCCGTGCTCGCACGATATGTTTGAAGCCCGGCAAATCGTAGCCGCTGCGCAGAAGTACGACCGTATCGTGGCCCATGGCACCCAGCAACGTTCCGGTATTGGGCGCGACGTAGTCAAGCAGCTTCGAGACGGCCTGATCGGCGATGTGTATATGGCTCGTGGCATGTGCTACAAGCAGCGCGACACCATCGGCCGCAAGCCGGAGGAGCCGGTGCCCGCGGGTGTGCACTACGACCTTTGGCTCGGCCCGGCGCCGGAGCACGCTTTCACGCGAAACCGCTTTCACTACAACTGGCACTGGTTCTGGGATTACGGCAACGGCGATCTGGGCAACCAGGGCAGTCATCAGGTGGACATGGCCCGGTGGGGATTGGGCGTAAAATATCCCACGAAAGTGAGCGCCATCGGCGGGCACTTCATGTTCGACGACGACCAGGAGACGCCCAACACGCTAAGCGCCAGCTTTGAATTCAACGACGGCGGCATCAAGAAGATGATGACTTTCGAAGTGCGGCACTGGATCACCAATCATGAGGCGGGCATCGAGGAACCCAGCCGCCAGAACGTCGGTGTGATTTTCTACGGATCCAAGGGTTATATGGCGGTCTGGAGTGAGGACTCCGGCAAATACCAGACTTGGCTGGGGCGCGAGCAGACAGCCGGACCCTCCGGCACCGACCTCGGCAACAACTGGGACAACTTCATCGAAGTCGTGCGCAGTCGGAAGCGCGCGGACCTCTACGCACCCATCGACGAAGGCGCCATCTCGACCACGCTGGTGCACCTGGCGAACATCTCGTATCGCCTGGGTCGCAGTTTGCAATTCGACGCCGCCAGTTACTCATGCATAGGCGATGAGGAAGCGAACCGCATGTTCCGGCGCAACTACCGGAAGCCGTTCGTGGTGCCAGACAAGGTGTGAGGGATCCGTCCTGGGCGCAGGTGCTGGATCTAGAAAACTAGCTTCAACCCGAATTGGATCTGCCTCGACGTCGTTGCCGTGGCCGTGACTAACCCCGCGGACGCGCTGATTCCGCCGTTCGAAAAAACGGTCGGGTTTGGCGTTCCGAAGTTTGCCCGGTTGAGCACGTTGAAGAGTTCCGCCCGAAACTGCAGGCTCGCCCGCTCAGAGACAGCCGTGGTCTTGAACATCGATATGTCTACATCGGCCAATCCCGGCCCAGTTAGCGTTCCTCTACCCAAGTTTCCGTAGGTGCCGGGGATCGGCAAAATGAAGGCATTCGGATTGAACCACTGGCTCGGGCTCTGAAGCAGAATTGGCCCGCTGAAGTGCGGATTCAAGGACGGACGATCTGGGTTTCTTGTGTCTCCATCCCCGGACTGGTTCGAGCCTATCTGCGGGGTAAATGGAAAGCCGCTCAGCAACGTGGCAATACCGTTGATCTGCCAACCGCCAATCAACTTGCTTTCCACAGGTCCGGGGCGCGGCCACCAGCGCTTACCCTGGCCGTACTGCAGCTCATAAGTCGCCGAGATACTCGCCTGGCTGGTAATGTTCAAGGCGGCGAGGCCCCAATCCCTCGGCAGATCATTCCGATCCAAAATCATCTGCGCTTGATTTTGCGCCTGCGCGCCGGTCAGCCCCGAATTCATATCGAGATTCTTCGCCCAACTGTAGTTCGCGCGAAATTGCAGACCCTTACTCCAACGGCGTGTCAAGTCGATTTGCAGAGCGTTGTAGCTGCTGTTCCCCTCGGTGTACCAAAAGAATCCACCTGACAAGAACGGATTGGGCCGTTTTGCCACCGGGATGTACTGAGCGCCGCGGGGCACGGTGCCTTTTACCGTGCCAGGCGTGCCGCCGGATCTGCAACCGCCGGCCTTCGAACAAATCTCGGCGGGAATACTGTTTGGATCGACGCTCAGCAGTCCATGGTCGCCGTGCGAACCCGCGTACGCGACGCGCAAAGCGGTATCGCGACTCAATTGCCGCTCGACCGCGAAATTCCATTCCTCCACCGCCGGCGTTTGCGCGTTGGCCTGCACGCCTTGCGGCGCGTAGATGGTGCAGGGTTTCGGAACACCCAGACCGCACGCGGGCGGCGGCGGCACGCTCGGAACCACAGGCAGGATCGAAGACAGCGGGACGTTCGAAAACGAGACGGAGCCGTTATACGGCGGAAGCGAGTTCAGCAGAAAGCTGAGCGCATCGATCAGGGAATAGTAAGTTCCGAAGCCCGCTCGGATCGCGGTCATGCCGTTTCCGAACACGTCCCACGCCACGCCGGTCCTTGGGCCGAACAGCCGCATCGCGTTGTTCTGAGTGAACGCCGAGCCGGCCACGCGCGGCGTAGTGAGAAGGACGCCCTTCGCATCCGTGATGTAGTTGGCGGCTCTGCCCGACTCCTCATTCCAGCCGTTCGTGAATTCATGCCGGATGCCAACCTGCAGTGTGAGATGCGGACGAATCTTGATCGCGTCCTCGATGTACCACGCTCCGAAAAAGCTCCTCCAGCCCAGTTCATTGGGATTGGGCACCACTTGAAACGTGCTCACGGTTCCTTGGAGAAAGCTCGTGAGGCTGTTAAAACTCGCCTGGCCCAGTTGGCGCGAAGCGGTGTCCTCATTGTCCTGGAGCCGCTGAAACCAGGCTCCCAGGCTGATCTGGTGAATACCCTTGCTGATTTGCACGCTGTCGGAAATGGTGAAAAGGTTTCGGCGATTCCAAACACCGGCGGCATTGTTTGGGCCCGCCGAAGTGAGAGAGGCCGCACCCGTTGTCGTGGCGCCGCCGCCTATGACGATACCGCCTGGTCCGCCGCCCGAAACAAACGACAGGCTCGACGGGAAAATGGCCAGAAGAGTCGAATCCAGATTGAACCCCGCGCGCGAGAATCCGGTGCGGAACGTGTTGAGAATGTCCGGAGTTACGACGTGCGTTTCCTGCAGGCTGGCTACCTGCATTCGTAGCGTAGTGTAAGAACCGAAAAGTGGGTCCGCGAGAGGGATCAGACTGTTGCCATCGTCGATCGTGTACGCAGCCGAAAACGAATCTCGATCCCGTGCGGTGTAGTCGGCTCGCACGGTACCGAAGTCTTCGCGTATGGACTGTCTTGGATTGTTGTACGCCAGCGCCGTCCCGCTCGGCACTCCATTGGCCAACAGTTCCCGCCCGTTCGGCTCGGGCCACAACGTCATGTACTGCAGCATCGCCGGATGCAGATTTGCCACCTGTGTTTCCACGCCGGAAGCATTCGGCAAGAAGCCCTGCCGCGCCTGCTGGTCTGGGACGATGCTGACGTTGCTTACGGCCAACGCTTGGCGAAATCCCTCGTAGTTTCCGAACAGGAATAACTTGTCTTTCTTGATAGGTCCCCCGAGCGCGCCCCCGAACTGGTTTCTGCGAAACGGGGGAACGAACGCCTGGTCGAAAAAGTTTCGCGCATCGAGCACGCTGTTTCGGAGAAACTCAAAAACGGATCCATGCAGCGCATTCGTTCCGGACTGGGTCACGACCATGACCTGTCCACCGGCCCGCTTTCCGTACTCGGCCGGGTACGTGTCTGTCAGGACGTTGAACTCCCGGATGGCATCGATTCCGAGCAGTTCTCCGCTGACGCCTCCGGGTGTCACGGCGAGTTGGCTCGACCCGCCATATTCAACGCCGTTCATCAGGAATAGATTGTCCGTCGGCCGCCGCCCTTCCACCGAGAACGTATTTCCATTGCTCGTGCTCGTGTTCGGACTTTTCTGTGAGCTGTAATTGATCGCGCCCGGATTGAGCGTAATCAGATTGTCGAAGCTGCGTCCGTTGAGCGGCAGCTCTTTGACCTGGCGCTCCCCCACGACCCCCGAGACCGAATCGGTTGTGGTATTGACGACGGGGTCCCCTTCCGAGACGGTGATCTGCTGGACGAAGTCGCCCACGTCCAACCGCAGGTCCACAACGGCTTGCTGCCCTACCGCCAGATTGACCCCAGTCCTGACACTTGCCTGGAACCCCTGCTTTTCCGCTTTCACTTCTTGCGGACCCAGAGGCAGGGAGAGGACTCTGAAATTGCCTGCTCCATCGGTGGTCATCACCCGCGTCGCGCCGGTCTCCAGACTCTTCACGGTGACGGTTGCGCCGCTTACGCCGGCTCCGGATGGATCCTCCACCTTACCAGAAATGGCCGCGGTTACCTGGGCCCACGCCGGTCCCGAAGTCACCATCATGGGGAAGATGACGAGACATATCCTGAGGCACCATCGCCTCCAGTTCCGCCGTGCACCAATCCGATGCTGGTTCACACTTGTCTTTCCATAATTCAGGAAGGTCCGCTCGCGGGCAGAGATGCTGAGTTGTTGAGACTCCTGATCATTGACTCAGCCACTTCTTCAGGAACGGCAAGCCGGACTCCACGCGAATCTCGTGCCCGCCGTCATGTAAATCCATTTCGATGTGGTCCGCAATGCCCAGCTTCCGGTAATGCTCCTATTCTCTGCAACTGCTCAGTCAGACACTTATGAAACCCGTTCATGCGTTCAACGTAGTCCCATCGTTGCCGGAACCCGAGATCAGATTGCGACGAGTCGTTCGCCGGTCCACGTGCAGGTCTTTCGCAAATCGGAGTTGCTGGATCTGATACAGCAGGACCGTCGCTTCGCGCTCCGATTCTTAAAGAGCCTTGCGCATCGCTTGGATCGTTGCGAACAGTCGCTTGCAGATTTCGTGTTGGAGAGAATTGAACGAAGGCTGGCAAGGCTACTGGCGCGCCTTGCACCGGCCAAGCCTCGATCCGGCTGGGTCCGTTTGCAGTTCAGTCCGAGCAATTCGGAACTGGCCAGAACAATCGGCAGCACACGATGGCAGATCTCCCATTACATGCGCCGCTTTCAACAGCTGGGCTGGCTCCAGCGGCGGCCCGGTCTCTGGGTCAGCTGCGAAGGTTTGCATGAGTTTCTGGAATCGTCCGGCAGACGGCCCTAGACTGAGGTTCCCAACGTCTCCGTCAAGCCGCATGCTCTGTGCCGTGGTGCTGTGGATGGCTGACCGTCTCGATCAATCTCTCCAGCAGGGTCACCCTCTTGCGAAGGTAGTCGCGATAATTCCGGTGATGCGTGTGGCGGATCTCAACCAGCAGCTCGACGCGACCCGCTTCCAACAGCTCCGTTAGAATAGCAAGCTCGTCGCTGCTCAGGCTGAGAAGCTCATGGGTTGGCGCATGCATGAGATCCTCCATTGGTAACGAAATCGCTGCCGATTTAATTTGACTCCGGAATCTAGCGCGAGTCAAGCGCTATTGAGTAGTCTGGCGGTCGCCGCAAGATCCTGAGCTAATCGCTCCACAGCGGTTGCGACCTCCGGAGAAAGCGAGCCACCCGGTTCGAAGTTGGTTGCTTCGATCCCGTAGACAATCAGCTTGCGTGGAAGCCGGCCGAGGGCGCGGGCAAGTTCGACCGCCTCCGCCACGCCGAGCGCGTGTGTGGAGCAAGAGAAGCAGTCCGCCGGCAACGCACCCCTGCGGGCATCCCAGGTGGTGATTGCTCCACGTGCAGAGCCGCTCACTACGGCATCCACGAGGATCACTGCCTGCTCGCTGTTCCATTCGTCGATGAGCGCAAGCATGTCACCGCTGCGTGCGTGCGCGTCGATTCCCAGTTCGCGGAGACGTGCCGCCACCAGGAGCCCGGCGGCATCGTCGGCGCGGTCCGGGTTTCCACAGCCAAGGATGAGCATGCACTACTCGCGTTCGATCTGTAGCCGCAGGAAATGCGTGGCGCAGGAGATGCACGGGTCATAGTTACGGACGGCCTGTTCGCATTTCCAAGTCACTTCGTCGGTTGGGCGGCTGGCCACCTGCGAAACGAAATGCCAGAGATCTTCCTCGATGCGTTTCTGGTTCTGCGACGTCGGTGGAACAATCTTGGCGAACCGGATCAGGCCTCGGTCATCAATGCTGTAGCGGTGGTAGAGAGTACCCCGCGGCGCTTCAGTGGCGGCAGAGCCGACGCCTGCATGCACCGCAACTGGCACTCGGGGTGATTCGGGGCGCGCATATGCTTCTATGATACGCATCGCCTCCGCGCAGGCAAACACCATTTCGACGCTGCGCACCACGATGCTTTTGAACGGATTGCGGCACGGCACGGTTAGACCGCAATCGCGTGAAATTTGCTGCGCCACCTCGGGAAAGCGCGCGAAATTCAGGTTGTAACGAGCTAGGGGACCCACCAGGTACGACCCGCGTCCGCGTAGCATCGAGTGCAGCGCGTTGGAGTGTTTCATGTGCTGCTCGATGAAGTGGTCCTCATATTCGGCCACGTCGATATCCAGACCGTTATTCGAGACGAGGCGGCCCTCATTCAGCGGATATTCGTCGGTGGGGCAAAGCGAGACAAATTCGTAGTCCTGTTCAAAATCCGGAAAGTCGAAGCCGGCCACCACTCGCGCAGTCTTGAGGGATGCGTCGAGCGCCCATTTCAAGTCCTCAGTTAGCTCACGCAGTTCTGGCTCGGCAGGAACTTTATAGAAACCGCCGACGCACGCGGAGACTGGGTGAATTTCGCGGCCTCCCATCAGGCTGACCACGCGGTTGCCGATTTTTTTCAGCCGCAGCCCCGTTTCCACCAGCTCACGGTGGTCGCGCGCCATCTGGATCGCGTCGGGATATCCGAGGAAGTCAGGCGCGTGCAGCAGAAATACATGAAGCGCGTGGCTCTCGATCCACTCAGCACAGTAAAACAGGCGGCGCAGCAATCTCACTGCGGGATCGATGACCACGCCGAGCGCTCGCTCAATCGCGTGCACCGCGCTCATTTGGTAAGCGATTGGACAGATGCCGCAAATGCGGGCCGTGATGTCGGGTGCTTCGGAAAAGTGCCGCCCGCGCAGAAATGCCTCGAACAGGCGCGGCGGCTCGAAGATCTTGAGCTTGACCTCCGTCACTTTGTCGCCTTTCAGTTTGACGAACAGAGCGCCTTCGCCTTCCACCCGCGCCAGGCAATCCACCTTGATGGTCCGGCTTTTGTGCGTCGTGTCGCTCATGTACGCTCGCATTCCTCGCTGGCTTTGCGGAACTGCCACGCCCACGCGTTGAAGGCGCGAAAAGCCCGCGCAATCTGCTGATCATCCTGGCCCAGCACGCGAAATTGGCTCGTGAGCGACGGCGTGTTAGGCGTTTCCATGGGCCCGTAGCAGCCATAACAGCCGCGGTGGAAGCTGGGACAAATCGCGCCGCAGCCGGCCTGCGTCACCGGTCCCATGCACGCCACGCCTTCGGCCACGGCAAGACACACGGTGCCGCGGCGTTTGCACTCCATGCAGACGCTGTAAGTGGGAACGGCGGGCTTTCGCCCGGCCAAAGTGGCGCTGATGAGTTCCACCAACTGATGCTTGTTGATGGGACAGCCCCGCAGCTCGAAATCGACCGGCACATGCTCGGCAATCGGCGTGGAGAGTTTGAGCGTGCTGATGAATTGCGGCGTGGCGTAAACCACGCGGACGAATTCGTCAACGTCTTGGGAATTCCGCAACGCCTGTATGCCTCCAGCGGTCGCACAGGCTCCGATCGTGACCAGCACGCGGCATTGCCTTCGGACCTTTTGGATGCGTTCAGCATCTTGGTGCGTGGTGATGGAGCCTTCGACCAGGCCTATGTCGTAAGGGCCTTTGGATATGGTCCGGCTGGCCTCAGGAAAATACGCGATCTCCACCGCATCAGCTACGCTAAGGAGCTCGTCCTCGGCATCGAGCAGGCTTAACTGGCAGCCATCGCAGGATGCGAACTTGAAGACGGCAATCCTCGGCTTTGGAGCGTGATTAGAGCTCATGCTTCCCCAGCAATCCGCGCAGCTTCTGATAACAGAAAACCGGCCCGTCTTTGCAAATGAAGTACGGCCCGTACTGGCAATGGCCGCAGAAGCCCACCGCGCACTTCATGTTGCGCTCGATGGACAGGTAAATATCGCTGGGCAGCACGCCGCGGTTTTCCTCAAGTTCGGTAATCACGTAGCGCATCATGATTTCCGGCCCGCAGATGAAGGCCACGGTCTTATCCGGATGCATGCGCAGGTGACGGAACAGAGTAGTCACCACGCCTACACGCCCGCGCCAGTTCATACCGCCGTAATCGACGGTCGTTAACACTTGCGTGTCGGGAGATCGTCCCCATGCCGCCAGTTCCTTCTTGTACAGAAGGTCGCCCGGACAACGCGCACCATACAGAACGATCAAACGAACGTAGTCGTCACGATGCTTCAGAATGTGATAAATAGCCGGCCGCAGCGGAGCCAGACCAATTCCGCCCGCGATGATGAGCACGTCCTTCCCGCGAACGGCTTCGAGGGGCCAAGCGGTGCCGAACGGCCCTCTCACACCCAGCCAGTCGCCCGTCGCGCGGCTCACCAGCGCCTGAGTCGCCGGACCGACGGACCGCACCGTATATGTCAGCCGTCCCGCTTGTTCCGGATCGCCGCTGATGGAAATTGGCAGCTCGCCCACGCCGAACACGTACAGCATGCTGAACTGGCCTGGCTCAAAACCAGCCGCCGGGACGCCTCTTGCGGGCTCAAGAGAGAGCGTGAAGGTGTCGTGCGTCTCCCGCGATACCGACGCCACACGATAGGGCTCCGGGCACATCGGGTCTGATGCTGCCTGGGAAATCCCGGGTTGCTCAAGCGTGGGGGGCATAGATGTCCAATAGCTGTAGCCGCGTGGCTTGCAGGCGCTGCGTAACGATGTGGGCAAACCGCTTCAGTAGCTCATACCCGAGATCGTGGTTGTCGTCGCACTTCATGCGCAGACACTTGCCGTCCAGGGCGATCGCTCGCGTCGGCTCCACAATCCGGGCGTCGAAGCGCCATAGGTAGGGTGGAATCAGCCACGACCACCCCAGAATGTCGCCCTCATCTAGAGTCTCAATCACGATCGGCGGCCGCTGCGGCGCGCGAGTTTCCAGCGCGATCCTCCCCTGCCGTATCAGGTAGAAGTGCCTGGCTTCCTCTCCTTGCCGGATCACATAGGCGCCCGGATCGAAACGCACGTTTGATGCGCACCCGACCAGCAGTTTCAGGTAAGCCGGGTCCAGGCCTTCAAAAAATGCGTGTTTCGCAAGTATCGGCTCAAGCGATTCCATGAATGTTGTCCCCCTTTGAAACTGGCGCGGCATTTGCCCGGCCCCCGCGGATGGCGCGGACCTCTTCCGTGATGTCAATACCCACCGGGCACCAGGTAATGCAGCGTCCGCAGCCCACACAACCGGAAGTGCCGAACTGATCGATCCAGGAAGCCAGCTTGTGCGTCATCCACTGGCGAAAACGCGATGTGGATGACGTTCGCACACTGCCGCCGTGAATGTAAGAAAACGACTGGGTGAAACAGGAGTCCCAGCGGCGCCAGCGCCCGGCGCGCTCGCCCGTGACTTCGCTCAGGTCGTCCACCGTGGTGCAGAAGCAGGTGGGGCACACCATAGTGCAGTTGGCGCAACTCAGGCAACGGGCCGCAACGTTGTCCCATTCGGGATGGTCGAAGTTCTCATAGAGAAGATCGCGGATGCCGGCAGTGTCCATTTGGCGTGTCTGCAGACTGGCACGGCGTACGGATTCCTCGGCTTGCCGGCAAAGTTCGGGTGGCGCAGGGGCGGCGTACATCTCTTCGAGGAGTTCCGTGCCCGCCTTTGTTCCTGCCTCAACGACGAAAAGGTGGCGGCCTCCATCAATGACCTCAGTCAACGCGAGGTCGAAGCCCGTGCATGCCCAAGGGCCGGTTCCCATCGATGCACAAAAGCAGTTCGGCCCCGCCTGCGTGCAGTGGACGGCAACCATGAAAACCTGACTGCGCCGGCCTTCATAGTGAGGGTCGGTGAACCGGCCGCCCTGAAATACTCGGTCCTGCACCGCGATGGCAGCCAGTTCGCAGGCGCGTACCCCGAGAAAAGCAAAGCGGGGAGGAACGCCGTGGTTGTGGAGAATTTGGAAATTGGCCCCGTCGCGCCGCAGTTCGACGAGCGGCAGTTCGCTTGGGTGAAGGAACTTCTTCCAGCTCTGCGGCCCGACGGTGTAGCCAAATAGTGCATTATCTTTTCGGCGTGTGACCCGATAGCGTCCCGGAGCCTGCTCATCCGTCCAACCAGCAGGCAAGTCTTCGAGCTTGCGAAGGACTTCGTAGTTAATTGCGCCATCCCGCAGAGTGGGACCGGCTACCTGATACCCGCGACGCTGCAATAATGCGATGAGTTGCGCAATCCCTTCGACATCGAGGACCGACCGAGTGCTTTCAGCGGTGGTTTCCATGTCCGCACGCGTCCTCTCCAGTGTTGCCGGATCGACGCCGCTCCCTTCAGTTTGCGCTTACCTCCGCTACCGCACGCGCTATGCCCAGTACTGGCACGCCAGGCGAGGCGTTCATCATCAATGCCTTGACGCTACAGCGCGAGGTTGAAGCGCGCGATGGCGCGGCCCTCAAAACCCAGTGGGTCAAAGTACTCATTGCGGCTTAAGTTAAATCAACTATCTTCTAGTGCGACCGCCGCTACCCACCGCTGTGGTTTGAGGGGTTTCCTCAAGCCGATGAGCGCAAATCGCTTTCAGGGTCTCCGCTACGTCTTCATAGGAGATCCCGCCTTTCGCCGGTGCCCTCTCCGCGTGGAGCGCAATGTCGTCCACAGAGACAATACCCACCACACCGTCATCTTCGGCGGTGACCGGGATTCGGCGGATCCGGTGCAAGCGCATGAACCCCAGAGCTGTGTGTATTTCGTCTTCCGGCCCGCATCGAACCACGGGTTTAACCGCGACATCGCCGACAGTCATCGCGCTCGGTCTGACGTTCTTCGCGCTCAAAGCTAAACACATGTCGCGGTCGGTGATGACCGCGACTAGCTTTCCGCGAGAATCGACCACTGGTAGAATGCCGCAGTGGCTGCGCCGCAAGATTTCCGTTGCAGCCGCCAGAGTTGCCTCGGGACCGCAACACTTTACGTCCCGAGTCATGATTTCTTGAATTCTCATAAATACCTCCTGGCGCACTTATGTCTTGCTGTCTATTTCATGCCGGAAGCGACAGTGCTTCCGCCGGACCAGAATGTCGCGCCCTATGCCGATTGCCGTGATCAAGACGCACAAGCCTACTCCAACCCCCAACGCGACGTGGGTTACGGTCAACCAGAAGGTCTCTGAATCCAGCATCGCGTCCTCTCCATATCCTTGTTGTTCGGGCCAAGCCCTCGGAATTTTACTGCCAAACCGAGCTGCGTTTGAACTCGCGGCCCGAGAGCACCTAATCAGTTGAGGTTCGTTAGGGCAGATTGCGATCGTGGGCTGCGTATTGAGGTCGAACCGCCGGCTTGCTCGGTCGTGGGGCTACGTGCAACCGCGGCCAGAGGGGAGCAGGTCGAGGCAGTGTTCGGCAGGCCACCGAGGAAGATCCTCACCCATATGCGGATCTTCCCAAAACACTTCCGACGTGATCATAGCTCCAGGGCGCCAGGCAGTCAATGCCGTTATTCCTTAATCACCCCTTGATTGTGATTACCGGCTGCAAGCGCGCCACCTTCCGCGAAAGACCCGCACGATTGGCCGCATCCACCACCGCGCTGACATCTTTGTAGGCTCCGGGCGCTTCCTCCGCAACACCCCGGTAAGAAGGGCTGCGCACCAGAATCCCGCGCTTGGCCAGTTCATCTACCACCTGGCGTCCCTGTCAATTCTTCAACGCCAACTCTACGCGCCTCGCGAAAGATCTCGACCGCCCACTCAGCCGTGATCAGCGGCTCGTTGTAGGTGCTGATCCCCGCATCGGCACCTTCAGAAAGCGCCGCCGCGACAATCTGATCCAGACGAATTTGCGTGAAATTGGTCGTGGAGCGCGCATCGCGCAAGGCTTGCGAAGTAATCCAGTTTTGGCAGTAAGCGCAATGCAAATCGCATCCCAGCATGCCGAAGCTCAGTGCTAAACCGCTTGGCCGGACGTGATAGAAAGGCTTCTTCTCGATGGGATCGCACCGGAGGCTGTTCAGGTAGCCATAGGGAGCATACAGCTTGCCGTCGCGGTTGAAGCGGACTTTGCAGACGCCCGCGAAACCAGCGCTGATCGGGCAACGATGCCCGCACGCCAAGCAGCGCAAGCGATGACCCTCGATGATTTCGTTAAAGCTCGGATTCCCGAGTGTGCTCGGCGAGCTCGTGGGCAACCATCTGCATTGCGGTGCCCCCGTGATCAGTTTAGCTCCAAATCCCGTCAAAGGGATTGCATTTCGGATGCGCATGACCTATATTTGCTTCGGACCGCCCTAACCGGCAGTTCAGGGAGGCAAATACCATGATCGGGATGAGTTTCCTGTCCTTTCTGCTTCTCCTGGGAATCGGCGTGATCGTGGCTGCGGTCTACCATTTCGTCCTTCGCTACCGATTCCTGGATGGATATGACTCGTTCTTTGCCAAAGTCGCCTTGGGGTGGCTCGGCGCCTGGCTGGGCTCGCCTGTGTTCGGCTACTGGTGGTACAAGTTCGAGAACGTGTACATTGTGCCGGCGATCCTCGGTTCGATCACCGCGGTGCTGCTGAACGTAGTCGCCTGGAAGGCGTTGACGAAGGTGATCGCGCCTAGACCCGCGGCGGACAAATCGGCACCACAGTTCAAAGCAGCCGCCTGAACGGCTGAAACAAACTAATTTTCCGAGCAACGCCAGAGCGGGAATTCCGCGTGATGCTGAAGGGGAGGGAGTTCCCGCCCTCAGCCGTTGGCCGTCAGGGTTCGGCGATGCATAAGAAAGAGAATGCCCGCCACGACGGGCGGTACACTGCTAACGACGGTCGTAAGAACTCGGCTGGCGACAGGCAAATAGGGCGGCGCCCAGATCGGGTAAGCGACTCCTGTTGCTAATCCGACGGTCATAAGCAGAAGCCCTCCCGTCATCTCCCAACGCCACGCTACCAGCGCTAGAACGACAAAAAGCAGGCCCATGCCTAGCCAGAGCAGGGCCACGGACAGAGGCGTGTGCCAGGCGGCCGACTCCGCCACGAAAAAGAACGTCCAGAATCCGGCCCACGACAGCGCCAGCGTGCGGGCCACCAGTGCCACCGGGACTTTCATACGAACCTCCGCGTAAAGTATGCGCCCGTGACACAACTGTGACAAGCCGCTGCGGTGTCGAACGCGGCGCATTCGGCAAGCTTCGTGCAACTCGGATCTCGAATGGCAGCAACGCTCAGTGGATTAGTAGTTTCGTGGTATCGCGTCGCTGCGCGGGGGTAGACCATGCCGGGCTTGCTGACAAAATTCGATCTTCTCGAGAAACACGGGCTGGAGGCGCTTCGCGCCAGCGAGCCCGAGCGTTTTCACTACCAGGCCGAGGGGGGAGCCTACCTCGACCTAAGAGGGCTGGCACTCGAGCCGCTACCGGAAATCGACGAGCAAAAATCGCAACCGCTCGCCCGCATTGTCCGCGGCCTTGCATTCGTGGCCGTGGATGGCGCCAAGTCAGGCCACCCCGGCGGCTCGTCGTCTAAAACAGAACAGGTGCTAACTCTGCTGTTGAGTGGCGTGCTGGCCTTCGACGCGCGAGACCCGAAGCATCCTGGCCGGGACCGCATCGTCTGGTCCGCAGGGCACTGCACGCCCTTGTTTCATGCCACCATCGCGCTGGTTTATGGAGCGTTGCGAAAACAAGGCGTGCATCTGGCAAGCGAAGCCGCGCGTTGCGCGGTTTATCCTGAGCAACTCGCCCGCTTCCGCCGGTTTGGCGGGCCCAGCGGGCACGTTGAATCGCAATACGCGCTGGCTGATACGTCCACCGGCTCCTCCGGGCATGGCTTCTCCGCAGCGCTGGGCTTGGCCGTTCTGCACCGTTCCTGCGGACTAGGGAGCAGAGTGTTCGTCATCGCGGGCGATGCAGAGACCGAAGAGGGCATGAGCTACGAGGCGCGCAACGTCGCTTCCAACTTGGGTGTCCGAAACCTGATTGTGACGCTCGATTACAATCGCTTCGGCATCGACGGCCCGATCAGCGATGTCCTCCCGCCTCCCTACCTGAGCCACTGGTCTGCCCACGGCTGGAACATCATCGAGGTGGACGGGCACAATGTGCTGGAGCTTGCCTACGCTTATCGCATGGCAGACCACGGTTTTGGCATCACGAGACCTACCGTCGTCATTTGTCACACGACCAAAGGCATACACTACGGCAAACTCGAAGGCACTGCTGATTCACACGGCACGCCGCTGGCTCACGCGGAGTACGTCGCAGCGGTGCAACGTGTCCATGGCGAATTGCCAAAGTGGCCTCAATGCGGTGGTTCTTGAGGTGCTGATACCATTGCCGGGATGCGCGACTTCCTCATCCTATTCGTTCATGTGATCGTCACCGTGGCGCGACTGGCAAGGCCGGGCGGACTCCGTTCCGTTGTTGCCGAATCCGCGCTGGTCCGGCATCAACTGCTGGTCCTCAATCGCGGCCGCAAGCGTGCGCCCAACCTGCGCGCCGCCGATCGGATCATGGCAGGTTTGTGTACC
>DATGZN010000094.1:0-373767 GCA_035297145.1 Bryobacteraceae bacterium | reverse complement strand
GCAGACTCTGTTGTGGTGATATGCTTCCTCATGGCCGGTCTCCTTTCGATTGCACCTTGAGTGCGTTTCTCATTGGGAGCGTATCGCATCCCGCCGAGGGACCGGCCTTCTCATTCCATCTAATTCTGCGTTGATCGACGGATGTAGCGCAGGGACACGCGCCGTTAGCGGGTACCTGCGGCCTTTCGGGTTCGTCACGCCGAAAAAGCCGCGGGTATCCCGCCAACCCCGCGGTATCCCCACGCTACAGGAATGGGTGGTTAACGCGGACACGACCGACCGCCAGAATCAACGCACTCTTAGCGCACCGCCATCCACTCCGCTCCCCCATTGCCGCTCCCAGTTCGATATGATGACGCGGAAAGGCATCCATGACGCGACCTCTCTTTATCTCTCTGCTTCTGGCGACTCTTGTTTCTCCAGCGCTTGCCGCCCCGCCGCAAGGCCGGCTCGAGGAAATGCACGGCAAGACGATCCTGCTCTTCACACCGCATCCGGACGACGATACCTTCTGCTGCGCCGGAACGCTGGCGCTGCTGGCAAAGAACGGGAACAACATCCATATCGTGATTTACACCAACGACGACAAAGGCTCGTACGATCCCGACATGACCAGCGAGCGGCTGGCGAAAATCCGCATGCATGAGGAAGAGGACGCCTGCCGCATCCTGGGCATCTCCAAGGAGAGCATCTCGTGGCTCGAATACCACGATGGCATGCTCGAATACGCGAATACGCGCGACCTGGTGGAAGAAGTAACGGGGATTATCCGGCGGATTCGGCCGGATGTTGTGATGGCGCCGGACTCAGGCACCGAATACGTGCGCTGGCATAAAACCGATCACAGAATGGCGGCCAACAACACAGTCGACGCGATTCGCGCCGCCGAGTGGCACCTGTATTTTCCTAATCAGCAATTGCACGAAGGGCTACAGCCGTGGCTGGTTCCGCAGGAATATTACTATTACGTAACCGACAAAGAGGCGAACTACTGGGTGAACATCGACAGCGTGGCGGAAAAGAAGATCGACGCGGCGGTGGCGCACGTGAGCCAGTGGGAACCCTCCATCCACCGGTACCGGCCGGATTGGGAGGCCGCGGAACTCGACAAAACCAAGGCCGAGATCCGCGGGCACATCCCGAAAAAAGACGGCCACTACGTGGAAGCTTTCCGCTTCGCGACCGGCTTCAACCAGGAATGAATCCTGGTCAGTAAATAAACTTCAACGCGAACTGAATCTGCCGCCCCGGTTGCGCCGATGTGTACGATCCCGCGCCCGCGGCATTAAAATTGTTGATCAGGCTGTTGGCGCGGAAATTCGCATGGTTGGTCATGTTGAAGAACTCCGCCCGGAATTGCAGTTTCATGCGTTCCTTCACCGCAAAGTCTTTGAACAATGAGGTATCAAGCTGCAATTGAGGTGCAGTCCAAATGACATTGCGGCCCGAGTTGCCATAGGTGCCGAATGGCTGCAGCGTGAAGGCCAACGGGTTGAACGCACTGCTCACAGCCGGGCCCGACGGATACAATGCCACCCCCACCACTCTATTCGGGTGTTCTTCCGTATCGCCGGTATTGTTGTTTGGATCACCCGACTCCGTGATCGTATACGGCAACCCGCTCGACCAGGCTTGAATGCCCTGCAGCTCCCAACCGCCGATCAGGGTATTCCCGATGCCATGCAGACTGCCCAATAACGCCTTGCCTTGGCCAATGGGCAGCGTGTATGAAAGGCTGTTTACGAACCGGTACTTCTGGTCGTAATCCGACGGTCCCTTTTCCCATTCCGGATTATTGTTGTCCCGGAACGATCCGCCGCCGTGGAAGCCCAGCGACGCCTGGGACTGCTCGTCGATGGACTTGCCATACGTAAAAGCCGTCAGGAAACTGAGGCCGCTCGAGAGGCGTTTCTCCAGCTTGGTTTGCAAAGCGCTGTACGTCGAGCTGTCGCAGGAGCACCAGAATGTCAGGTCGCCGCCAAGATAAGGACGCAGACGCTCTGCATTGTAGTTCGCACTCGGGCTCGTCGATGCAGGGATCTGGTTGAGGTTGCGGAACTCGTAGAGATGCGTGCCCTTGGATCCGGCGTAAGCCACCTCCAACACCGTATTCCATCCCAAATCCTGCTGGATGCTCGCCTGCCAGTGCTGCACGTTCGGATTGGTGAAATTCGGATCGAGCGAAAACAACGAAGGAGCCGACGGATTTGCTAGAGCATTCAGCGGAAATCCCTGTGAAAGGTTGCTGACGATCGGATTTAGAATCAAAGGACTCGGCGCATTGTAGTTCGATTGAAAGAAGAACGGCGGGTTATTCCCCATGTTTGGAATGCTCAGCGGTCCCGCCTCATAGGAGGAGTAGAAAACTCCGTACCCGGCACGCAGCACCGTCTTGCTGAACAAGTTGTAGGCAATGCCGATTCGGGGCCCAAAATCGTGTTTCTGATCCGGCACCAGGCTGGCGGGGGCTCCACGCGTCACCGGGATTTCCGGAAAGAAGTTTGGTGGCAGCGGATCCTGCCGGTTCCCCACGATTTGCAGCGTATTGGTGAAGACGTTGAAATTCGCCTGAGCGTCGTACCGTTCCTTTGCGTGCTCGACGAAGTCATAACGTAGCCCAATGTTCAACGTCAGCTTCCGGTTCACCTTGATGTCGTCCTGGACGTAATAAAACTGCCCCGGCTGTTGAAATTCATCGTTGATAAACGAAGAGATCTGAGCCCCACCCGATACCGCTCCGAGCAGGAAGTCGGCCGTACCCAGACCGGAGGTCGAGGAACTCTCCAGATTCTGTTCGGTGTTTGACCCGCCGAAGCCGAAGTATCCTCGCGGAACCGGCGGCTGCAGGATCGAGAAGTTGACACGCGGCTTGAGTTCGGCCCCAAACTTGATGGTGTGCCGTCCGCGGATCAGCGTCAGGCTGTCGATGAGCTGTTCAATAGCCTGTTTTTCCACCGTGGGTTGATATTCCGCGCTGCCGAAGCTGCTGATCCCGCTAACACCGAACTGAGGTAAACCACCGTTGTTGGAGGCGAACGGAATCCCGGGGATGCCAAGCTGCGCCGACTCGTTAATAGTGGAGTTGAACTGGAGCCGATCCGACTCGTTTTGCGTATAGCCCAGGCGCAGCTCGTTGATCAGCCGTGGAGTGAAAATGTGCGTCTCGCTCACCACGACGTTGCGCGGTTTTTGTAGGAAGACTCCCGTTGAGAACGACGCCGAGTCCAGCGGTGGAGGAATCGGTCCCGGGGGAACGTCTCTTTGGTTCGACCAGCTAAACCGCCCGAAGATCGAATCGGAGTCGGAAATCCTGTGATCGATGCGCAGGTCGAGTTGATTCGTATCGTTCGGCTCCACGGGGTTGCTTATGTAATTGTTCGCCGGCCCGAAATTGTTCACCGCGCCGGTTGCGTTCGGTTCGGGGAACATGCTCAACAGCTTTTCGGCGATCGGATTCCAGCGCGATTGGGGAATGATATTTCCCGCAAAGGGCAAACGTCCGACAGCGTCTCCGCTGGAGTTGATCGTGCCGGTATTGGGGTCGTAAATCGTATTGAACGCAACGCCGTTCTGCCCCGAAAAATTACCCTGCCGCATGGCGTCCGTCGGCACGGTAGCAATCTCCGTTTGGCCCGTGCGGATACGCGTTCCCTGGTAGTCGAAGAAGAAGAACGTCCGGTTCTTGCCGTTGTAGACCTTCGGGATCAGGATCGGTGCTCCCGTGCTGAAACCGAACTGATTTTGCTTGAACGGTGCGATGGGCGCGCCGTTCGCGTTGTTGAAGAAGTTGTTGGCGTCCAGATCGCTGTTGCGGAGGAACTCATAGGCAGTTCCGTGCAGGTCATTGCTGCCCGACTTGATGGTCACGTTCAGCACCGCGCCGCCCGATCGACCGAATTCCGCGCTCATCGAATTGGTCTGCACCTTGAACTCCTGAATGGCATCCGGCGGCGGACCGACTACGAAACTCGCCTGGCTGCTCAGGTCTTCGGACAGACTATTGTTGTCCACGCCGTCCAGAATGTAATTGTTCTGATACGGCCGCACGCCGTTGGCGCTGAATCCGCCCGTGTTCTCGTCGCGCGCTCCGGCAGGCGTCGGCGCTGTTCCAGCCGTCAGCACCGCCAACCGCGTGAATTGCCGGCCGTTCAACGGTAGGTCCATAATTCGCTGGCTGTCTACCACCTCGCCCAGATAAGAGGTATCCGTCTCCAGAATCGGAGCCTCACCCGCAACCTCAACCGTATCAGTCACTTGGCCAACTTCTAGCTTTGCATCGACCCGGACGCGGTCCTGCACGTTGACCTGAATATCGGGCCGCAAGGAGCGTTTAAATCCCGTTGCCTCAACAGTTACTGAATACTTGCCAACTTCGAGCGGCGTCACTACATATTCGCCTGCCGCGTCTGACGTCACCTTGACCGCAATGTTGGTGCCCATGTTGGTAACCGTGATTGTGGCGCCCGCTATAATCGCGCCGCTAGGATCCGTCACCGTCCCAACTATTGAACCCGCAGTGGTTTGCGCGCACAACGGCGCGACCGCGAGAACCGCACACAACGCCAACCAGACAATCTTAAGCCGATGCATGAGTCTCCTCCAGTTTTGGCGATTATAACTTGAACTTGTGAAAAATACTACGAAAGAATTAGAAAGACTTCGTAAGGCCCACGGAAGCGTTTCTGCCAATGGGTGGCCTCGCAGGCGAAAGACAACGCACCACTTCAGTGGTATACTCTTGCCACGAACTTGTAACAAATGATACCGGGTGAGCGATTTACTGCGTTACTTCACCGGCACCCGGAGGCGGTGATTTGTGCTCGATCTGACGATTGTGCGCGCCATCTTCATCCTTGTAATCAGCGCGTGTGCCTACTATTTCCAGCCGTTCCACCTGGCCCCGTTCGTTGCAGCCGGGGGCGGGCTTCTTGTGGGAGCGGCCATCATCCTCTTCGAACTGCGGGTTGAGAAGGTTAGCCTCAAACGGCTCATCGGCGCAGCATTCGGATCCGTTCTTGGAATCTTCGGGGCGTTCCTGATGTCGCTGGTGCTTGCCCGTGTGAACGTCGAAAACTCCGCGACTCTGCACTTCCTGCAGCTTTTCCTGCTGCTGTGGATGACTTATGTCGGGTTAGTTGTAGGGGCCAACAAGGGCGACATGCTGAACCTCTCGGCATTGGGCGGCATCTTCGGGGGCGAAAAAGGTCCCAAGAAAGCGTTCAAAATCCTCGACACTAGTGTGATCATTGACGGCCGCATCGCCGACATCGCCGAGACCGGCTTTCTCGACGGCGTGCTGGTGATTCCGCAGTTCGTGCTGCGCGAATTGCAGCTCGTCGCGGATTCGGCGGATTCCATGAAGCGCAATCGCGGCCGGCGGGGTCTGGACATCCTGCAGCGCATCCAGAAAATGGCGCACTTGAACGTGCAGATCGTCGAGGACGATTTCCCGCATATCCGCGAAGTCGACATGAAGCTCATCGAGCTGGCCAAAGTGTATGACTGCAAGGTCATCACCAACGATTTCAACCTGAATAAAGTTGCCCAGCTCCACGGCGTCGAGGTGTTGAACATCAACGAGCTGGCGAACTCGCTCAAGCCCATTGTGTTGCCCGGCGAGACCATGCGCGTGTTCATCCTCAAAGAGGGCAAAGAGTACAACCAGGGCGTGGCCTACCTGGATGACGGTACTATGGTGGTGGTGGATAACGCCAAGCGCATGATCTCGAAAACCATCGACATCTCGGTGACCAGCGTGCTCCAGACTACAGCCGGAAAAATGATCTTCGGCAAGTTCGACGATCGCGCGCACGCGGTGGTGACTGAAAAGCACGAGCGTCCCCCCCAGCCGCAGCGCAAAGCGGAAGCGGTGGGAGAAGGCTAAGGCCGCATGAAAGTCGCCGTCATCTTGCCGGCCGCGGGGCTCGGAACGCGCATGGGGCGTACGTCGGCCGAAACCGCGGGGACCAGCCGGAAGCAGTTCATGCAGCTGGATGGCTCTCCGATTCTCCTGCACACGGTGCGGAAGTTTGCGGCCTCCGATCGTGTGCGTGAAATCGTTGTTGCGTTACGTCGCGAAGATCTCGATTGGGTGGGCGATCTGCTGAAGCGCGAAATCCGCACGAAGCCCGTACGCGTGGTGGAAGGTGGAAACAGCCGCCAGGAATCGGTGGAGCGCGGTCTGGCCGCGGTCAGCCCGGATACGGAACTGGTCGCCGTGCACGATGCCGTGCGCCCGTTCATCGACCTGGAAATTATCGAGAAAGCCTTCGATGAGGCTGCCGAATACGGCGCGGCAATTGTGGGAATCGTCCCGGTCGACACGGTGAAGCAGGTGAGTGGCGCGCAAGCCACCGGCGCCAAGGTGCGATCGACCATCTCGCGCGAACGCCTGGTTCTGGCGCAAACGCCCCAGGTTTTCCGGCACGACCTGCTTAAGCAGGCGTTCGAGGCCGCGCGGCGCGATAGTTTCGTGGGAACCGATGAGTCGAGCCTGGTGGAGCGCCTCGATCAGGTGGAGGTGCGGGTGGTGATGGGCAGCGATCACAATATTAAGATCACCAAGCCCGGCGACATGGATCTCGCGCGCTTGTTCCTGGACAAGGAAACGGCCCGCGAAGGCACTGCTTGAGCGAATATCGGACCGGGCTGGGCTGGGATAACCATCGCATCGCCGCCGGGCGTCCTTTGATTTTGGGCGGCGTGACCATCCCGTGCGAATTTGGCCTGGAAGGCCACTCCGACGCGGACGTCCTCACACACGCCATCACCGACGCCATTCTCGGCGCCGCAGCCCTGGGCGACATCGGCATGCATTTCCCCGATTCCGACCCACGCTGGAAAGGCGCCGACAGCCTGCAATTTCTGAAGCGCGCGCTCGACCTGGCCGGCGAAGCCGGTTTCAAACTGGTGAATGTGGATTCGACCGTGATACTGGAACGTCCCAAGCTGAAGGACTATCGCGGCGCCATCCGCCAAACCCTGGCCACGACGTTGGGCCTGACGCTCGACCGCGTGTCAGTGAAATTCAAAACGGCGGAGAAAATGGGTCCAGTCGGCGAAGGCAAGTCGGCGGAGGCGCAGGCGGTGGTGACACTGCGCGGCCGGCAGTAGAACACAACATTCACCCTAACATGGTGATTCCCAAACACAGCGACAACGCGCCGGTGTCGGCTGGTTTCTGCCAAAACTCTTCGTCCTTCGTGGTCACGCCGCCGCAGCCAATGACTACCGCCGAGCTTCGGGCGCAAACGCCTCCCGGCCGACCTTGTGCTTATTGGGAGTCACAACTTACGGCGGATACACAAGGTTAACTACCGAAGTACGACAGAAGTTAACATTGTTTTCCAAAATTGGACGTGTGCCGCTTTCCATCGCGTGGAGTAACAAGCCATGACACTTGATTTTATCGGCACTAAAGAGTAAATCCGTAAAATCCACCTATCGCTTACTCTTGGCCCGAAATTCTACCTTACCTTTTGGAGTATTGCTGGTTAACTGGTAAACCGTTAACCTATCTTTCGGTGTTGACGTATTGCTGTCCAATTTTGTGAATGACAGACAATGAACTACCGCGAGGCGGCAGCCAAAAGTCTCTGGCGTCGCAGCTTTCGGAACCAATTTAGAGATTGAGAGTAGAGGGTTCACGTGCAAAACAAATGGCTTTCATCCTGGCGCGGCCAGGACACTTCAACTGAGCACATCAACAGCGCGCCGAAGCCAGCCAACGGTGCGCAAACAGAGGCTTCGCCGGACAGCCGGGCGCCGTCCGCGCCCTCCTCGGGCAACGGATTCGCGGCTTGCGGCATGGACTTGCTGGCCTTCGACGAGATCTACCGCTCGGCGGGCATCAAGGGTCCCCGCATGGGCTACACCATTGGAAAGGTCATCGAGATGCTCCAGAGCGAGCACATCAAGACCCTGCCGACGGAGACGAAACGCTTCTCGCTTCTGATGGCGCTCGAGGCCGCCGGCGTACCGGTGGATGAAGTGCTGCAGGACGCGACCCTCCGCCAGCGTGCCATCACGTCTTACGAAGCTATCCAGCGCAAACACCTCGAAGAGTACGAGGCGCGCAAGGCGCAGGAGAATGTCACCATCCAGGCAGAAGCGGAGCGTGTGGCTGCCGAGTATGCGGCGCGGATTTCTCACAACCTTGACGAGGTGGCTCGTGAGAAAGAAAGCTTCCGCAAGTGGGTGTCGAAGAAACAGTACGAAGCCCAACGCATCGGCGACGCCGTAGCGCTGTGTCTCACACAGAGCACACAGAGTAGCGCCCCCGCCATCAACAATAAGCCGCCAGCCGACCGGCCGTCAGGCGACCGGATGGCCGCGTTTCGTGAACTGGCCGCCGCCCAAAACGATCCGGCGCTAGTCCATCGGAGCTAACAGACCATGATGATTGCGGTTGGATTATTGGCCGTGTTGCTGTTGCGCCTGGCCAGCCGGTTTTCGCACTTGCGAACGAGCCGTGGGGAGAAGTTGGAGCTCGCCTGGTACGAGCAAAAAGTCCGGTGCGAAGGGGCTTTCCCCTTCGATTACTTAACCCGCTAGGGGTATAGACCCGCACTCAGGAGGGCGGTGGAGAAATTTATGAAGACGACGGAACAATCACCCGTGCTCGGTCTCGACATCGGCACCAGCCACATCGTAGCCGCGCGGAACTTGGAACAGGACTTTCAATACGAACGGCAGCTCAACGCTTTTGTCAGCATCCCTTACACCAAGCTGGCCGAGAGTCTGATGGTCAAGGAACGCATCAATCACGCGGTCCAAGGCAAAGAGATTCTGGTGTTCGGCAACGATTCCGAACAATTTGCCGAGCTGTTTCATGTCGAAACCCGCCGCCCCATGATGGACGGCATTCTGAACCCGGGCGAGGCCGACGGCCTGCTGGTCATCCGGCAGATCATCACGCGCCTGCTCGGTCGCGCCAAGAAACCCGGGCAGCGGCTCTATTTCAGCGTTCCCGCGCCGGCCGCAGGCATGAACGTCGACAAATTCACCTTCCACGAAACCACACTGCGGGAGTGTCTGCGCGAGCTGGGCTACGAGCCAAAAAGCATCAGCGAAGGGCTGGCGGTGGTCTATGGCGAATTAGGAGATTCCAGCTACAGCGGAATCGGCGTCAGTTGCGGCGGCGGCATGTGCAACGTCTGCCTGGCGTATCTCTCGGTTCCGGTGATCAGCTTCAGCGTCCCCAAGGGTGGCGACTACATCGATGCCAACTCCGCCGCGGCTACCCGCGATCTGGCCATGAGCGTCCGGGTGGAAAAGGAGAAGGGATTTCACTTCAACGGATACTTCGAGAACAAGACCTATCACGCATTGAGCGTTTACTACGACGACGTCATCCAGTCGCTCGTCAAATCCATGCGGGACGCCTTTAGCAATGCATCGAACCTGCCCAAGCTCAAACAGCCGGTGCCACTGGTGCTGAGCGGCGGGACGGCGATGCCTCCCGGATTCCAGGAGCGCTTCGAAAAAGCTCTCCGCGCCTCCGAATTCCCCATCGAGCTTTCCGAAATCCGCGTCGCCGCCAACCCTCTACATTCCACGGCCAAGGGTACACTCGTCGCCACGTTGTGTGAGTCGTAACCCACGCGGCTATCCGTTCTCCCCGCGGCGCGGAGCGTGAAATCGAAAGTTCACAGATTACGTGTACAGGCGAGCTGCATGGCCTCTGTTTTCTTGTCGAGAATTCTCCTGACAAAGCGCGTTCCCCAAGCACCCGAGGGCGTAGTCAGCGACTTCGTCGTACGCTTGGTCGAGAAACGTGCCGCCGTGATCGACGACGAGGTGGCACGTTTGCGATTCGTGCGCAAGTCGATTGCTACCGCCCGGCGCAGGGCCAGTTTCCAGCAGCAAGCGCACCAGGCCTCGCGCCGCCGGTTCTATCTGAGCGTTCGCATCATCCTCACCGCGCTTTTTTCGGCTGCGGTCCTGGTTCCCCAGGCGCCGCACAGGTTGACTTCTCGGCCTCTTCCCCTGGTGGTCCCGCGCCAGATCGCGGCTGAAGTTGCAGCCCCCAAGGTCTGGCTCGTCGAGCGCCAGGCAACGGTTGAGGTCTACAGCAATGGTCTGCGCATCGAAAACGAATTTCTCACCTCCACTCAAGCCCGCGCCTACCACCCTTTCGACCGGATCGCGTGGCGCGCCTCCCCCGTTGAAACCCAGCCGGCCGGGATTGTCTTTCACACCACCGAGAGCCGCCTGGCGCCGTTTGAGCCCAGCCAGAATTCCCGCCTGCAGCGCAACGGGCGTTCCTTGCTGGCTTACATCGCGCAGCGTCGTTCGTATCATTTTGTGATCGACCGCTTCGGCCGGGTCTTTCGGGTGGTAGCGGAGACTGATTTCGCCAATCATGCCGGGCAGTCCATCTGGGCCGACGAGAGAAACATCTACTGGGGCCTGAATCAGAGCTTTCTCGGCGTGGCCTTCGAAGCGCAGACCGAAGCACAGGCCGGCGACTCCAATGACATCGCCACGCGGGCGCAGATCGACGCCGCGCGCGTGCTCACCGAGATGTTGCGGTCGAAGTACCACATCGCCGCCATCAATTGCGTCACGCACGCGCAGGTGTCGGTGAGCCCGCAGACCATGCGCCTGGGGTACCACACCGATTGGGCCGCCAACTTCCCGTTCCATGAAGTCGGCTTGGGCGACGGGTACCTGACACCCATCGCCGCCTTGACTCTGTTTGGATTCGACTACGATTCCTCCTTCCTGCAAGCCAACGGGCGTCGCGTTTGGCAGGGGCTGGTCACTGCCGAGGAGCAACTGATCCGCGAAGCCGCAGCCCACGGCACCACTGTCGACCTCTACCGGCGAACGCTACGCCAGAGATTTCATGCCTGGAAGACGAGCCAGGCCCACGCTTCCCTGGACGACGCGCAGGCCGATCGGCCTTAGTCCAACAGGCGGTGGCCGCTCTCAATTGCGATTCGGGTCAACGCACCAACAGTGTCACGCCGTCCCGTGCCAGTAGTAGCCGATCCCCTCTGCCTCCTCCCGGCCGGGCATCACGTCGAGAAGATCCGGGAGTTCATTCACTCCGCCATCGAACAAAAGCAGTCTCAGAGGGATGTTGCCAGCGCTCTGCCTCGGACAAAGGCCCGCAGGCGGTGGTGCCACTGAGCTGCCGGCGGTAGAACGCGCCGGTCAGCCTAGCACGGCGATTCCCAACCACAGCGACAGCGCACGATCGACTTCCGCCAATTCGGTGTCCCCGAGCCTGCCGATCCTCTTGCCAATCCGCTCGCGATTGATCGCGGTGATCTTATCGACCATGATCTGAGATTCAGCTTTCAAGCCGTTCTCTTGGCTCGGCCGGATGGTTAAACGAAACAACGGGGCATCCACTATGTGAGAAGTGATCGGGCAGATCACGATGCTGGCGTGCGTTGGGGTGAAGAGATCGGACTGGACAACCAGGGCGGGCCTCGGTTTCCCGGAATCACCTGGCGCGGCGCTCACAACGACGTCTCCGCGAGTCAGTTCCAGCCGGCGGTGTCGGATTGTTTTTGCCAGAACTCTTCGTCCTTCGTGGTCACGCCGCTCGCAACCAATGACTGCCGCCGGGCTTCGGCCGCAAGCGCCTCACCGCCCAGCTTGTTCAGATACTCTTCGAGGGCGCGATTGATGAGCCAATTCTTTCCGCGGCCCATGTGCCGGGCCGTCCGTTCGAGGCGGATTCGCAGATCCTCGGAGATCCGAAAGCTCGAAGTGCTGGACTTCATTGGCCCAGCGTAACACAGATGCAACACAGACATGGCGCGCCGCCTGACCCCCTTGCTTCTGCGTGCTTCGAGGGGGTGATCCATACTGAACGTATGCTGCTCCGCTCGCTCGGCTTGGCGCTGTTCTTCTTTCTCGTCGCCGCCGCGCAGCCGGGAATTACGGTGGAACAGATCAAGCAATTCGTTCATTCCGCCAAGGAGCAGAAGCAGTCTGACAAGGACGTGGCTGGCGCTCTCCATGCTCTGAAGTTGTCCGAGCGCCTGGATGAGCGCACCATCGAAGAGCTGCGGCGTGAGGGAGCCGGACCGAAGACGATTGCGGCCCTCAAAGAATTGGCCGCGAAATCCGCTGAACTGCCTGCGCCTCAACCGGCCGCGCCCAAAACGGCATACGTTCCGCCTCCCGCGCCGTCCTCTGAAGAGCAGGGCAAAATCATTGCTGAAGTTCGCGAGCAGGCGTTGACCTACACAGAGTCGTTGCCGGACTACATCTGCTCTCAAGTAACGCGCCGATTCATCGACCCAACCGGTCACGAATCCTGGCACGCCACGGATGTGATCCTCGCGCGGCTGACATACTTCGAGAAAAAGGAAGACTACAAGCTCGTCACGGTCAACAACACCATTACCACCGATAAACCGTACACCTCCGTTGGCGGCGCTATTTCCCAGGGAGAATTCGGCAGCATGATGCGTGGCCTGTTCGACCCTGGGTCAAACGCAGAGTTCCGGTGGCAGGGCTGGACGACACTCCGGGGGCACTTGAGCTACGTATTCTCCTACGTCGTGCCGCTCGAGCATTCGCAATTCACGATTGACTGGCACGGGACTGCCACGGACAAAGGCCGCATGATCACGGCCGGATATCACGGTTCGATTGTGCTCGACAAGGCCACCAGCCACGTGCTGCGCATCAGCCTTGAGGCAGACAATATCCCGCCGGATTTTCCCGTGCGCCAGTCTAGCGAAGTACTGGACTACGACCTCATCAAGATTGGCGACCGCGAATCTCTGCTTCCACTGACCGCTGAGTTCCGCTCATTGGCTGGCCACACGTCTGCGCGGAACCTGGTCGAATTCCGCAACTATCGCAAGTTCTCCGCGGACGCCAAGATCAGCTTCGACGATAGCGACGCGCCGCCGGTGAACCAAAGTAAGCCCACCGAACAGGCGCCTCAGCACTAGGGATAAACCAGAATCTCAAAAAACCTCGATTCGGACCGGCATTTTGGCCGATGAGTTTACCTAGTGATCCAGTTTCCCAGCGGACAGCGGCCTGTGCCGATCGTGCCGGATAACCTCGGCGCCGGTCTGCTGCGGGCTATCGTCCAAGTCAATAATGCGTCCCAGCCGTCCGCCACGCCGGGGGATACGGTCTCCGTCCAGAGCGTTCACGCCGCACTGGAACTGGATCTGCTGAACCACGCCGATCCGAACATGGCGCCCGCAGGCGCGGCCGATTATCAACTGGCGCGCACTGCGGCGCTGGCTTCTGAACCTGTGACCAGCATGCAACATCTGGGAGAGGCGGTTCAGCAAAGCCCCGCATACGCATCCGTAGCCCTGCAAGATCCCGCGTTCCATGCAATGCACGAACAAGTGCAAGACCTGGCTAGCCGGATCAACCCGACGGGTGGCGCCGATCAGCCAGCGGCGGCCGGAACATATCAGCCGCCGCGCGGCGTCTTGCCAACTGGGGTAGTAACCGGCGATGCTCCGGCCGTCTCCCAACGACCGATCGTGACTAATCTGCCGGCAGTCGTCCAGACGGGCCCAGATCCTGCGCCAAAATCGACGAATGTTCTCCCAACCGAGACCGCGCCTAGCCAAACCCATCCATCTGTGGATAAGGACGCACCGGATGCCCCGCGCCCGCCGCTTCCGCCGCCGCAGCCGGGCCGGTCTCCCGCCCCGCCGCCACAAGCCGCGCCGGCGCCCTTGCCCACCGGCAATGAGCTACCGCGAGCCGTCTCGGCCGCGCTTGACCTCGAACTGCTGCAATCCTGGGATACGGAACCGGCGCGCGCCGCCGCTGCCAACGAGTATCAACTCGCGCAAACTGCCATCTCGGCCGGAGATCGGCCTGCCGCGTTGCAGCACCTGGAGCAGGCAATTCTCGCCCATCCCGCGCAGGCCGCCGCCGCACTTGAGGATCCCGCCTTCGAGGCGATCAGGGGGCAGGTGCGCGACCTGGTCACGCGCCTCATGCTAGGCGAGCGCATCCATGCGGAAGCTTCCTTGTCGGAAGCGCGCGCCGTGCTGCAATCGGCAGGTGCATCGGCGATGGCGCGCCCGTTGCTGCTGGCTCGCGCCTACCTGCAATCCGCTCAGGCGTTGTTCCAACTAGGAACTTATACCGGATACGTTCAAGCAGCCTTCGCCGCCGAGCTCGCGCAGCGAATCGCCGAGGGAAAACTCCCGCCCCGTCGATGGGGCTTTGGGGCGTTTGCGCCCGTCAAGCGCGTGATCAAGCAGGCTGCACGCCGGCTCTGGCAGCGGCTTCCTCTGCTGGCGATTCTGCTGGGGTGGTTCGTCGCCGGAATTTTCGCGGCCGTCGTAAGCCTGCCTTTTGAGGCGGGCGCCGCGTTGCGCGGCTGGCTACTCCCCGTCTGGGCCATCGGCCTTGTTTGCGTCGTGCTCTACGGATTTGTTCGCAGCATTCGAGCTGCGAGCAAACGGCGGACCTGACTACTTCACACCGCTCTTTTTGCGCGCCGCCAGAAACTCATCGCCCGCATGCCAGCTCGGCAGGCGCTCCTGGTTCGCCACCTCGGTCCCGATCAGAAATCCGAAGCGCGCCATCTCCGCGAGCCCGGAGAAATCCCAGCTTTCTTGAAACTCGTCGGAAGGCTGATGGTAGTGCTTCTCGTTGTACTCATCGAACGCCTTTTCGCCAAAACCTTTGGGCTTGCCAATAAAATCGTCGCCCTCCTCCACCGAAAACGCCGGAATGCCCACGTGCGCGAACGCGAAGTGATCCGAACGATAGTAAGCCCCCTGCTCCGGCCGCGGATCGGGGTTGATGGTAAGCCCCATGCGCTTGGCGACAGCCTGAACCACTTGCCACGCCGTCGTCCGTTCCGCACCATTCACCACCACATCACGCGTGCGGCCTAACGGGAAAAGCGCATCGTAATTGATCGCCAGCGCCGTCTTGCCCGCAGGAATCTCCGGATGCGCGGCGTAATATTCTGAGCCGCGCAACCCGCCCTCTTCCGCAGTAACGGTCACGAAAAGCGCCGACCGTTTGGGCTTCTTCGCCTGTGCCTCCCACGCGCGCGCCATTTCCATCACGATACCGCAGCCTGTCGCGTTGTCCACCGCGCCGTTGTAGATGGAATCGCCATTCACTGGGGTGCCGATCCCCAGGTGATCCCAGTGCGCGCTGTAGATGACGACCTCCGATTTCAGTTTTGGATCGCTGCCCTCCACCAGTCCCAGGACGTTGCGCGTCTGGATGTCGCGCACTTTCGCCGGAAGATTGGCGCGAATGCGAATGCCCAGGGGGATGGGCCGGAAGTCGCGCGACTCCGTTGCTTTCAGTAACTCGTCCACGTGATGGCCCGCCAATCCCACGAGTTTCTCGCCGACCTCGCTCGTCACCCAGCAGGCTAGCGACAGCGCGTGTTCACCCGGCGCCAGCTTCACGTACGGCTGCTCGCGGCTCCAGGAATTCCGCACCACGTCCCAGCCGTAGCCGGCGGTCGGCGTCGTATGAATGATGATCACGCCGAGCGCGCCGCGCCGCGTGGCCTCTTCGTATTTGTAAGACCACCGGCCGTAATAGGTGAGCGCGCGGCCGCCGAAAAATTTGGGGTCATTCGAAGTGGGCTCATTCGTGAACAGCACGAGCACTTTGCCACGCACGTCCACGCCCTTGAAATCGTCCCACTGAAATTCCGGCGCCACGATTCCGTGCCCAACGAAAATGGCATCTCCTTCGAGTGAATCGTCGGCCGTCAGCCGTTCATTCACGCCGACAAATTCCTGCTCCCATTTGAAATCGACGGTCTGACCGTCCTTCACCGCCGAGAGCTGCGCGGACGGTTGGGTCCAGACCCCAATCAGCGGGACCGCTTGAAAGTACGTTCCGCTGTCTCCCGCCGGTTTCAGCCCGGCCAGCGCAAACTGCGTCGCGATGTACTCTGTCGCCAAGTCGCCGCCGCGCGTTCCCGGCCCACGCCCTTCGAGCAGATCGCTCGCCAGAAACTTCACGTGAGCGCGAATGTGCTCTGGGGAAATCTCCTGTGCTGCCAGGGAGTTAACGAGACACCCTGCTATCACCATGATCTCGATAGACTTAGTCATAATAGTTCGCTATGATAGTCTTACACCTGTGGATAAGCCGACCTTAACACATCTCCGCGCGCTCGAGGCAGAGAGCATTTTCATCATGCGCGAGGTTGTCGCGGAGTTTCAGCGCCCGGTGATGCTGTACTCCATCGGGAAGGACTCTTCGGTGATGGTCCGGCTGGCTCAGAAAGCGTTTCATCCGGGCAAGATTCCGTTCCCGTTGCTGCACATCGATACGACGTATAAGTTCCGCGAAATGATCGAGTTCCGGGATAGATTTACAAGTGAAATCGGGGCTCGGCTGATCGTCCACATCAACCAGAAAGCCATCGACGATGGCGCGAACCCGTTCCGGCTGGGAACGCAAAAGTGCTGCGGGCTGTTGAAGACGCGCTCATTACTGGATGCCCTGGCTGAAGGCATGTATGATGCGGCGTTCGGTGGGGCGCGGCGGGACGAAGAGAAATCGCGCGCGAAAGAGCGAGTCTACTCGTTTCGCGACAGTTTTGGGCAGTGGGACCCTAAGAACCAGCGCCCGGAATTGTGGAATCTTTTCAACAGCCGCGTAGACAAGGGCGAGTCCATCCGCGTGTTTCCGCTCTCCAACTGGACGGAGCTGGACGTCTGGCAGTACATCCACCTGGAGAACATTCCGATCGTCCCCATGTACTTTGCCAAACTGCGGACGATGGTGGTGCGCGGCGAGACGCTCATTCCGGTGGAGCAGGATATCCCGCTGCTGCCGGGCGAAAAACCTGAAATGGTGATGTGCCGCATGAGGTCTCTGGGTTGCAGTCCGTGCACGGGAGCCATTCGCTCCGAGGCCGACACGGTGCCGAAAATCATCGAAGAGATGATGCTGGTGCGCCGCTCGGAGCGTGAGAATCGCGTGATCGACCACGATCAGGAAGGGTCGATGGAAATCAAGAAGCGCGAAGGCTATTTTTGATGGCCACGACGTTCGACCGGCCGTCGGCGGGAATCGAATCTTTTCTCAAGCAGAACGAAGAGAAAGATCTGCTGCGGCTTTCGACCGCCGGCAGCGTGGACGACGGCAAATCAACGCTGATCGGGCGCCTGCTCTACGATTCCAAGGGCGCTTACGAAGACCAGATCGCATCGGTTCGGAAAGCCTCCACCAATCAAACCGCAGGGCCGCTTGATTTCGCATTACTGACGGACGGGCTGCGATCGGAGCGTGAGCAGGGCATCACCATCGACGTTGCTTATCGCTACTTTTCCACCCCCAAGCGCAAGTTCATCATCGCCGACACGCCTGGCCACGAGCAGTACACGCGGAACATGGCGACAGGCGCCTCCACCGCCGACCTCGCCATCATCCTGGTGGATGCGCGCAACGGCGTGCTGCCGCAATCGCGCCGCCATTTGTACATAGCGACGCTGCTCGGTATCCGGCACATCGTGGTGACGATAAACAAAATGGACCTGATGGATTTCAGCCAGGAAGTCTACAACCAAGTGCGCGCGGATTTTCGGACCTTCGCGGCGCGGCTTCCGATCAGCGAACTGAAATTCATCCCCATCAGCGCGCTTGGAGGCGATAACGTTGTCACACGGAGCCAGAGAACGCGCTGGTACACGGGACCCGCGCTTCTCGAATATCTCGAAACGGTCGAAGTGGCTCGCGAGCGCGCGTTCGACTACATGCGCTTTCCCGTGCAATACGTAATCCGGCCAAATCTGGACTTCCGCGGCTTCGCGGGCCAGGTGGCCTCCGGCACGATTCGGCCGGGCGATTCCGTGATGGCGCTGCCCTCAGGGCGAACTTCGCGCGTGAAATCCATCTCAACATACGATGGCGACTTGTCCCAAGCGTTTCCGCCGATGTCGGTCACGGTTTGCCTGGAAGACGAGGTGGATGTCAGCCGCGGTGACATGCTGGTGCCGCCGCAGCATCCGCCGCACGCCGCGCGGCGCTTCGAAGCCATGCTGGTGTGGATGAATCAAAAGCCGCTCGAAACGGGCCGGCCCTATCTCATCAAGCACACGACGCAGCAGGCTGCAGCAACTGTGACCGCCGTGCGGCATCGCGTGAACATCAACACCCTGGAACATGAGCTGGTGGACGGGCTCGGGTTTAACGAGATTGGCTCGGTGACGGTGGAGGCCAAGCGTCCACTGTTTTTTGATGCGTATGAGAAGAACCGCGCGACCGGAGCGTTCATCCTGATTGATCCGCTAACCAACGAAACGATGGCCGCGGGGATGATCACGGGAGCGGCGGCGGGCGAAAGGCATCCCACCGAGGACCTGGCCGCGCTGGAGTTGAGCACCGGCCGAGTGACTCCCGCTGAGCGGTACATTCGCGCGGGACACAGGCCCGTGGCGCTGTGGCTCGCCGGCGATGAGGAGCTGGCTTACGCGCTCGAGCGGAAACTGTTTGACCGCGGCTGCCTGGTGCATGTGCTGTCGGGTGAAGGAATGGTGGACGCCGCCAAGGCATCCACGGACGCCGGGCTGATTTCGATCTGCGCCGTGCCTGAGGAGGACAATGGCATGCGGGACGCCGTCAAGCACGCGGTCGGCGGCGACCGTTTCCTGGCGGTGAACACGGGTGAACTTCCCACCGGCCCTGATGAGGCCGCCGACGCCATCTGCCGCACGCTCGAAGACCGCGCTTACATCCCGCGCCTGCCGAAACCGTTTACGGGCGGCGCAGGGATCTGAACGGTATAATCAAAGCGAGGCTTGTATGCCGTCCCAGAACCTCGCAGCCATCGTCGAAAACCTCTCAGTCGAGGAGCAAGCTGCCGTTGTGCAGTTCATCGAATACTTGAAGAGCCGAACCCCGCACAAGGGACCCTTCCTCGCCGCGGTCGATGAATTCATCGATCAGCACCCTGAATTACTGCGCCGACTGGCTCAGTGACATACTACCCAAACATTGAAGAAGTGCTTGCAACTCATGCGCGCCTGATCGAGAGGTTTGGCGGCTCTTCCGGACTCCGTGACCGGGGCGCACTTGAGTCGGCATTGGCACGCCCGCAGAGCGGTTACTACGACGACCTGATCCAAGAGGCGGCGGCGCTCTGGGAGAGCCTGTCGCAAAACCATCCGTTCATCGACGGCAACAAACGTGTGTCAGTCACAGTGACAGCGGCATTTCTGCGAGTCAATGGCTACCGCTTGAATTTCGATGATCTCTCCGCACATCGCTTCCTGATTGGCTTGTATGAATGTGGGGAATTCCGCTTTGCAGAGTTGGAAGCGTGGCTTCGCGAGCATTCCGCGCGTGCGGAATAGTCGCTACTTCAGCAGAAACTCTTTCACAAACATCACCGTCGCCGCAAACTGAAAATCCTGGTTCTTCTTCTTGGCGAAGCCGTGGCCCTCGTCGTCGGCGATCAGGTACCAGACGGGCGCGCCGTTTTTTCGGATGGCCGAGGCCATCTGCTCGCCTTCCTGCGCCGGCACGCGCGGATCATTTCGACCAGCGACGATGAACATGGGCTTGGTGATCTCGCTTGCGTGGTTGATGGGCGCAATTTTTTCGAAGAACTCGCGGATCTTGGGATCGCGCTCATCACCATACTCCACGCGCCGCAGATCGCGCCGATAAGGCGATGTGCGCTCGAAGAAGCTCACGAAATTCGAAATGCCAACGACGTCCACCGTGCAGCACAGCCGGTCATTGAAATGGAACGCGGACGCCAGGGTCATGTAGCCGCCGTAGCTCCCGCCGGTCACCAGAATGCGTTTGGCATCCAGGCGTGAATCAGTACCGATCCAATCGAGCAGCGCGCCGATGTCCTTCACCGCATCTTCGCGCTTCAGCCCGTTATCCAGAGCAAGGAATGTCTTGCCGTAGCCCGCGGACCCGCGCACGTTGGGATAAATCATGGCCACGCCAAGTTCGTTCATGTAGTAGTTGGTGCGTCCGAGAAAGCTAGGCAGCGATTGTCCCTCCGGCCCGCCGTGAATGTTCACGATCACCGGCCGTGGCCCCGCGAACCTTTTCGGCGGCATATAGAGGAATCCAGAGATGGTGCGCGCGTCGAACGATTTCCAGCGGATCAGCTCCGGCTCACTGAACTCCTCTGCGTTCAGGCCGCTGGTCTCGCTCTCTGTCCAGCGTTGGAGAGTGCCTTTTTCGACGTCGATCGAGTAAACGTCCGACGGGCTGTGCGCCGAGCTGAGCGTAAACCCGAGATCGCGCGCGTTGGCGTGCCAGCGCAGTCCTCCAATCACTCCGCGTGGCGTCGTCGGCAGCGGAACGTCCTGGTGCGTGGCGGTGTCCAAAACGTGCAAGGTCGAAAATCCGTCTTCATTAAGGACGTACGCCAGGCGCCAGCCATCCGCCGAAAGCTCCAGCGCGTCGGCATCCCATTTCTGCCCGGGCCGCAGAAACATCAGCTCGTGGGTGGCGAGCGAGAGATAGGCGATGCGCTCGAATTCACTGCCGCGATCCGTGGTCAGGTAAAGGCCCTTGCCATCCTTGGCAAACCGCGCGTGACTGTAGGAGCCGCTCTCCGGCGTCAGCAGTTGCTTCGCGCCCGCTGCAATATCCACCAGATACAGCGAACTGTCATGCACCGAGCGGCGGTCTTCCACCACCAGGTTCCGTCCATCCGCCGACCATGCCGCCGGAGACCAGCCGCCGCCCTCCACTTGGAGCACGAGGTGCGCGCTCTTCGCGTTGTCCGGGTCCATCACGTAAATGTCGGTGTCGCGCCCGTTACGCAGCGTCGATGCAAAGGCCAGCGACTTGCCGTCATCCGACCACAACTCGGCGGTGTTGCGTGAATGTCCGTCGGTCAGCAAGGTGACAGCTTGCGAGCGCGTGTCATAGCGATAAAGCTGGAAGAACTCCCCGCCCCCGATATCCTTTGAGAACACAAACGCATCGCCCGCGCCGGGACGGTAGCGCGCGCCGCCGGTGCGATCGGGAAAGAATGTCAATTGCGTGCGTGCGCCGCCGGGCATGGCTACGCGGTGAATCTGCGGCACGTCGCCGAATCGCGTCGAGATGAGCATCTCGCGCTTCACGGGATGCCAATCGAGCAGCGCCGCCGCGCGAATATTGTTGTAGTGTTCCAGCTCGTCCGTCAGGGCGGATGGGATGGAGGGCACGCCTTGGGAATGCAGGTTAGGAGGAAGGTCAGCAGCAAAGACTCGCCCCAGAAATAGGGCGCAAAGAATTCCCGATCGCACTCTGTGATGCTACTACAGCCGGTCAGATGGCGCGCAAAACTCTGGCCGGAAGAAAGATGATGGCGGTCACGAGCGCCAGCGCCCCGCCGACGGCAACTCCCACCAGGCGAAACGGCAGGAGAAACAGCCACACAATCGGGTAGAGCACGAGAGCCACCAGCGCCAGCGGCCAGCACATGACGAAAAGAATGCAGAACAACAGGAATTTGACCATGGCAAACGTCTCCTTTCGGTGTTCATTAAATCATACGCAGAATTGCGGGCGGAGTTCCGTTGAAATGCGGACACGAGGACGGGTATGCTGGGGCGACACTTCATGAGAACGGTATTCCTTTCACACTCCAGTGTGGATAAACCGTTCGTCCGCCGGCTCGCGGATTTTCTGGAGCAGGGCGGCGAGATCAGGGCGTGGCTCGATGAGCGCGCCATCGGGCCGGGCGAGAACATCGTCACGGCCATCGAGGAGGGCCTCGAAGCCGACGTCAAGCTGCTCATCCTCTCGCCTGATTCGGTGAAATCACGGTGGGTGCGCGAGGAGTGGACCGCGGTGTACTGGGATCAAACCAACAGCGGCGTCATAGAGCTGGCGACGGTTCTCCATCGCGATTGCAAGATTCCGAAACTGCTGAAGAACAAGAAGTATTTCGACGCCCGCGCTAACGAGCCCGACGCTTTCCGCCAGATCAAAACCTGGGTTCTGGGACTCCAGACCAAGCCACTCGCGCCCGCGTTCTTACCCGAGCGCCCGTTCTTCGTGGGCCGCGAGCGCGAATTGCTGCAGTTAAAGGAGCGGCTTTCTCAGCCCGGCACCGTCGTGCCCATCTACGGTGGTCCGGGGATGGGAAAGACCACGCTGGCGCTCGAATTCGCTCACCGGTATCGCAGCGAGTTCGACGCCGTGTACTGGATCTCATGCCAACGCCAGAGCCTGGCCGAAATCGCCGGCGATCTGACCGCGAAGCTCGGCCTCAAGCTTGATGGTGATCTCGACACGGTGGTCAAAGAACTGAAGCTGTACTGTGGGCAGAAGCGATATTTGTTGATCCTGGACAACGTGGATGATGAAGAGCCGGGGCGTGTCGCCCCCGGCGGCTACGCTTCTGTGCTGATCACCACGCGGCACCGGTATCTGAAGTTTCTCGCATTTCACAAAGACATCTCGCCGGAGCTTTTCACCGAAGAGGAATGTTTCGATGTCTTCCAGGAAGCACTGGGCGAAACCGATCGAAACGGCGTAAGGGCGAAGCAGCTTTTCAAGCAGCTCGGCTATCTCCCCATCGGAATCGCCGTCGCAGCGGGCCTGATCCGTGGCGACGTGCATTACACCATCGAGAGCCTCGCCGAGAAGCTGCCGCCGCTCGAGAAGATGGAGTACGGCGCGAACAACGTCGGTCTCCTGCTCACAGAAGCGTTGGCCGCCCTCGCCCCCGATCCTCGAAAGCTGATTAGCGCGATGGCCGTCTGTGCTCCGGAAGGTTTTCGCCTCGGACTGGCTGCCGAAGTCGCCGAGCTTGCTGAGGCTCTGGATGCGCTTCAGGAACTGGTTTCGCGCTCGCTCGCGAAGGAGCTCGATCGCACAAGCCGACGTTATGCGCTCCACCCGCTCATCCGGCAGGCCGCTGGAGCCGAGGAGGCTGTGGCCATGCGCCACGCTACGGCTATGAATCGCCGCTTTGAAAACTGGGAGAAAGACTGGCGTGAATGCGAAGCCGACTTCGCCGATCTCCAGCAGGCGTTTCAGTGGGCGCTATCCACTCGAGCGCAGACAGGGCACTGGGGTTTGGCTTTGGATCTAGAGGGCCAGGGATGGCTTCTCGCCGACCGACGCGGCCGACTGCCGGAAGCCTACGAGTTTACGGACCAGGTAGCGCGTGTCGCGGAGCAGACCGGTGATCGCAATGTTCTGCAAGCCTGCTACGGCCAGCAGGCCGTGATCCTAAAGTACTGGGGACGCCTAGACGAAGCCATGGCACTCCACAGGAAACAGGAAGCAATCTGCGAGGATCTCGGCAACCGCGGCGGTCTGCAAACCTGCTATGGCAACCAGGCCTTGATCCTGCAGGACTGGGGACGCCTCGACAAAGCCATGGCGCTCCTCGAGAAACAGGAAGACATCTGCGAGGACCTCGGCGACCGCGACAGCTTGCAATGCTCCTACGCCAACCAGTCCTTGATCCTGAAGACCTGGGGGCGCCTCGACGAAGCCATGGCCCTCCTCAAGAAACAGGAAGACATCTGCGAGGATCTGGGCAACCGTAACGGCTTGCAGGCCTGCTATGGCAACCAGTCCTTAATCCTGCAAGCCAGGGGAAGACTCGACGAAGCCATGGCCCTCCTCGAGAAACAGGAAGACATCTGCGAGGACCTCGGCAACTGCCACCACCTGGCAGTTTGCTATTGGTCGCAGGCGGACATCGCCATCGAGCGAAGCGAGTGTTCGGAAGCGCGCCGCCTAGTCACCCAAGCCCTGGACATCTTCCGCGATCTCGGAATGCGGCGCCATATTAACAGCATGACCGCGCTCCTCGCCAAAATCGATCGTCAATGCCCCGATCAATCCCGCTCCGCCGCCACCTAACTCACCGTTTCCGAGCAAATCCCCTGCGAATCCGCTAGCATTAGTTTTTCGCATGCTTCGATTCGAGACCGCGGGCGAGTCCCACGGCGAGTGCCTTGTGGCCACGCTCACCGGGCTCCCTGCCGGGATTCCCGTTTCCATTGACGCCGTCAATCATGAGCTTTGGCGCCGCCAGCAGGGCTACGGCCGCGGCGGGCGCATGAAGATCGAGACCGACCGCGCCGAAATCGTCGCCGGTGTCCGGCACTCGAAGACCATCGGGTCGCCCATCGCCATCATCATCCGCAACGCCGATTGGCAGAATTGGACCGAAGCCCTGCCCGTGGAAGATGCTGAGGGCGCGGAGGATAAGAAGAAGCCGCTCACCAGGCCGCGGCCCGGGCACGCCGATCTCGCCGGGGCTATCAAATATAATTTTCACGACGCGCGCTACATTCTGGAGCGGGCCAGCGCGCGCGAAACCACGGCGCGTGTTGCCATCGGCGCGCTGGCTAAGGCGCTGCTGGGCGAGTTTTCGATCGAAATCCGCGGGCACGTGATCGCTGTGGGCGACGAGCGGCTGGGGCGCCAGGCGTCGTGGGAAGAGATCGTCGCGCTCCATCAGAAAACCGACGTTTTGTTAGGCTGCGTGGACGCCGAAGCCGAGCAGCGAATGAAAGTACTGGTAGATGAAGCCTACAAGACCGGCGACACCGTGGGCGGTGTCTTCGAAATCGTGGCGCACAACGTACCTCCGGGCCTGGGTTCGCACATCACCTGGGACACGCGGCTTGATGGACGCCTGGCACAGGCCATCGTTTCCATGCAGGCAGTGAAGGGTGTCGAGATCGGTTTCGCTGGAGACGGCGCGGCTAGCTTCGGCTCGAAGGTGCAGGATACGATCGGGTATGATCGGGGCGAGCATCGCTTCACGCGCGGCGCCAACCGTGCCGGCGGCCTCGAGGGCGGCATGACCAACGGGCAGGACGTGCTGGTGCGCGGTATGCTGAAACCGATTTCCACATTGCGGCGGCCGCTTGAGTCCGTAGATCTCGTAACGCGCGAGGCGGCGCTCGCTGCTTATGAACGGTCCGACGTTTGCGTAGTTCCGGCGGCGGCGGTGATTGGGGAAGCGATGGTGGCGCTGGTGCTGGCGCAGGCGTTTCTGGAAAAATTCGGCGGCGATTCGCTTGCCGAAACCCGGCGCAACTACGAAGGATATCGGGAGCAGGTCAAGAATTTCTGAACTATGGTTTATCCCATCGTTAAATTGTTCGATCCCGTCCTGGAACGGGAAGCCGCGGCGGTAACGGAATTCGACACGCCGGAGCTGCACAAGTTACTGGCGGACATGTTCGAGTCCATGTACGCGGCGAAAGGTGTGGGGCTCGCGGCGCCGCAGATTGGCATCGAGCGCAAGATCGCCGTGATCGACACCTCGGTCGGCGAAAACCCGGACGATAAACTCGTGCTGATCAACCCGAAGATTCTGCATTTGGAGGGCAAGAACACGAGCGAAGAGGGATGCCTGAGCATCCCGGGTTTTCGCGAGCAGGTGACACGTGCTAAGCGCGCCATCATGAAAGCGCAGAATGCCAAGGGCGAGTGGTACGAGATGACCGGCGAAGATCTGCTGGCGCGTGCGTTCCAGCACGAGATCGATCACCTCAGCGGCAAGCTGTACATCAAGCACATCAGCGCGCTGAAGCGCGATCTCATCAAGCGCAAAGTGAAGAAGCTGGTGAAAGCCGGGGAATGGAAGTGAGAGTGAAGGCAAAAGACAAAAGGCAAAGGGCAAAAGGCAAAAGTGCTTGCCTCCGATTTCCTTTTGCCTTTTGCAATTTGCCTTTTGCCTTTTGCCTTGCGCAATGCGCCTAGTCTTCCTCGGCACGCCGGCGTTCGCGGTTCCCACACTGGACGCCGTGGCTCAAACGCACGACGTGATTCTGGTGGTCACGCAGCCGGATCGTCCCAAGGGGCGCGGCCAGGAATTGGCGGAATCTCCTATTAAGCAAGCGGCTCTGCGACTCGGTCGGCCGGTCTACCAGCCGGAGCGCATCCGGCGGCCGGAAGCGCGGGCGCACCTCGAAGGGCTCAAACCGGAGATCATGGTAGTGGTGGGCTACGGGCAGATCATTCCGCAATCCGTCATCGACATTGCGCCGCGTGGAATCGTCAATGTGCACGCTTCCCTGCTCCCGAAATATCGTGGCGCCGCTCCCATTCAGTGGGCCATTGTGAATGGTGAAAAACGGACCGGCGTTACTACCATGCAGATCAACGCGGGCCTTGACACGGGCGACATCCTGCTTGCGCGCGAAACGACAATCGACGCGGAGGAGACGGCTGTCGAGCTGAGCGAGCGCCTGGCGCGGATGGGCGCGGAACTGCTGGTCGAGACGCTCGACGGATTGAGCCGCGCTGCGATTGCGCCTCAAAAGCAGGACGATGCGCAGTCCTCTCTCGCGCCGATATTGAAAAAGGAAGACGGCGCCATCCAGTGGACTGAGCCGGCCGCGGCCATCCACAATCGTGTGCGAGGTCTCGTGCCCTGGCCTGGCGGGCATACGCGCTTTCGCGGCCAATTGCTGCATGTGTGGCGCGCGCGCACTTCGGCCGATCGAACGGCGCTCCCGCCCGGGCGCGTCATCGCCGGCGCAGGCTTTCGCGTAGCCTGCGGAGATGGTGCGATCCTCGAACTCATCGAAGTCCAACTAGAAGGCCGCAAACGAATGGCCGCTGAGGCATTTGCCAACGGCCAACACCTCAACGAAAACGACATACTGGGAGAACAGCCGCATTGAATCTGCCGCTTGGTTATCGCTATTCCGCCACCTACGCCGGGATCCGCGCACAGCCGCGCGATGACTTGGCGTTGATTGTTTCCGGTGTCCCTGCCGCCGCTGCCGGTGTCTTCACGCAGAATCGCGTGCAGGCCGCGCCGGTGAAGCTGTGCCGCCGCCATCTGCGCGCGTCGCGTGGAACCGTGGGCGCAATTTTGGTGAACGCCGGGAACGCCAACTGCGCCACGCGCACTGGCGACCGCGTCGCACTGGCCTCTTGCCGCGAGGTTGCGAAGCGTTTGCGGCTTGCCCCCGCGCAAGTGCTTCCGGCATCCACCGGCGTGATCGGCGTCGAGCTGGATTTCGGGCTCATCGGCCGCGCGCTCCCGCAGCTTGTCGCCGGTCTTGCGGAAAACCGTTTCGACGACGTCGCCCGTGCCATCATGACCACCGATCTCGTCCCGAAAGAAGCCTTCGCGGAAGTGAAGCTGCGCCGTGGAACCGTGCGCATCGCCGGCATGACGAAGGGCTCGGGCATGATTCAGCCGCGCATGGCGACAACCCTCGGTTTCGTTCTCACCGATGCTAAAATTCCCGTCGCCAAACTGCGTCCGATTCTGGCGCGCTCCATCGAACGCAGCTATAACCGCATGTCCGTCGATGGCGACACCTCGACCAACGACACGATGATTCTCATGGCTAACGGCTGCTCTGGTGTGCGGCCCGATCCCAATGAGCTGGCGGCGTTCGAAGAGGGAGTAGCCGAAGTCATGGAGACGCTGGCACGCATGATTGCGCGCGACGGCGAAGGCGCAAGCAAGCTGGTGACAATCGACGTGACGGGCGCGCCCAGGAATGATGCGGCGGCGGCCATCGCCCGCTCCATCGCTAACTCTCCGCTGGTCAAAACCGCGATCGCCGGCAGCGATCCCAATTGGGGCCGTATTCTCTCGGCGGCGGGAAATGCGGGCGTGGCATTCGATCCGGCAAAGGTAGATGTGCGGATGCAAAACGTACTCGTATGCCGCGGCGGCCTGGCAGCGCCGTTTTCGGAAGACGACCTCAAGAAGAAACTCGATCTCGCCGAGTGCACGATTCAATTCCACATACACGGCAAGGGCAAGGGCCGCGCCCGATTCTGGACCTGCGATTTCACCGAAGGCTACATTAGGATCAATGCCAGTTACCGGACATGATTTCGCGCGACGCGCGTTTCTGATGGCGCTGGCGGCTCCGCTCGTTGCCGACACACATCAGGACGTTCTCGATTTCCTGGGCGCGCTCGCCGCCGCGCTGAGTGAAGGCAACGGTTCCGCATTTCTCGATCGCGTCGACCACGCCACGCCGGACTATTACAAGCTCGAGCAGTACATCGATGCTCTCACCGCCGAGGATGAGGTTTCCTGTTCGATCGATATGTTGAAGCAAGAGGGTGACGACCAGGCACAAACGCTGCAGCTCGACTGGTTCCTACAAATCCACCCGCGCGATTTTCTCGGATCCGTGGAGAGCCGACGCCAAACCGTGAAAATCCGCCTGGAACGCAAAAAGAGAAAGTGGAAAATCGTGTCGCTCGAGCCAATCACGTTGTTCGCGCCACCGGCTGTGCGGTAGAATTCCCGCTGCCCTATGCGAAGCATGCTGCCCGAGTTGATCGCCGAGTTCTTCGGCACGCTGGTTCTCATTTTGTTCGGAGACGGCGTGGTTGCCATGGTGGTGCTGTTCGGCACGCAGACGCCGGGCGAAGTGGTGCACGGCGGTTTCACCAACATCACCATAGGCTGGGGATTGGCCGTGACCATGGGCTGCTACATCGCGGGCCGCATCTCCGGTGCACACCTGAACCCAGCGGTCACCATCGCGCTGGCCTTCTATCGCGACTTTCCTTGGAGAAAAGTTGGCGCGTATATCGGCGCGCAGGTACTGGGGGCATTCATCGCGGCGGCACTGGTGTACTGGAACTACGCGCCGGCATTTCACGCAGCCGATCCGCAACTCGACCACACAGCCGGCGTTTTCACTACATTCCCGGCGTTTCCGGAAGTCCCCTCCGCCGGACTATTGGATCAAACCATCGGAACAGCGCTCCTGGTCTTATTGGTGCTGGCCATCATCGATGAGCGCAACCAGCCGCCTGGGGCGAACCTGACACCGGTTCTCATCGGCGCTGTGGTCGTAGCCATCGGCATGTCGTTCGGCGGCATGCACGGCTATGCAATTAATCCCGCGCGCGACTTCGGCCCACGCCTGTTCACCGCCGTCGCCGGCTTCAAGAACAACGGCCTCACCGACGGCCCAAAAGTTTTCTGGGTTCCGATCGTCGGTCCTATTTTAGGGGGAATCTTAGGCGCGGCGGCTTACGATTACGGCATCCGGCGCTTCCTGCCAGTGGGGAAAACGCCCGGCTTGAGACCATGATCGCTCAACGCTTCGCGCTGCCGTTGGGCGGACGCTTCAGCCATATCTCAGCTAGCCGGTCGATCTTTGCGTCGGTTCGCGCCTGCGCGGCTTCGATCCGTACAATGAGCTTCATGCCGGTTTTCATGAGCTTTTGGATGGCCTCGATTTGACGGTCCGTCCGGTCCATGCGCGCCTCGGCTCGCGCGTGGAGGTCTAAGAGATGTTCGATCGCCCGCTCAACATCCATACTCACCTCTCCATACTCACCTCAATGTAGCAGAACCGTTTTCATAGAAGCGTAACTGGGCCACTCGCGCTATAATGTAACTTTCCCGACCCCGGCAGGTGAGTTATGTTCCTTAGCATCAAGGAGATGGAAGTACGGAGGGTGCGTTTCGACGAGACCTTCCAGCCGGGTGAGATTGATTTTTCAAGTGAAGATGTCAAGCAGTCTTCACCGCTTCACGCCGCGGGAGTGGCCGAGTTGCTGGCCAACACCGACGGCGAGGTTCGCATCCAGGGCCGCCTGACGGTAAAGCTGGAATCGGAATGTGACCGGTGCTTGGGGCGGGCGGAGTTCCCGCTGGACACCCGCTTCGATTTGTTCTATCGCCCGAGCCAATCGCTCAATACCGCTGAAGAAGTGGCCATTGACGAGGGCGAGGCCGAGATAGGCTTCTACGAGGGTAGCGGGATGGAGTTGGAAGATATTCTGCGGGAGCAGGTCATGCTGTTGCTGCCCATGCAGCGTGTCTGTTCGCCGGAGTGCAGAGGAATCTGCCCCGTGTGTGGGAAGAACCGCAATGAAAGTGCTTGTGACTGCCGGGAGGAGCCGGTGAACGACCGCTGGAGCGCACTGCGCAAGATCTCGCAAGCATGAACGGCGGCACCGCGGCCGCCACGTGTGGCACAATCGCGGAAATAGACCGATTTTGAGGATAGAGAAATGCCGAATCCGAAACGACGACATTCCGCCGCCCGCCGGGGCAACCGCCGCGCACACGACAAACTGAAGCCCGCCGGCCTTTCCGAATGTCCCAACTGTCACGAGCAAAAGCTTCCCCATCGGGCGTGCCCGCATTGCGGCCAATACAAAGGCCGTGAGGTAGTGGAAGTCGAGCAGGAATAAGTGCCGGCCGTGACTGAGACCGCGATTTCCAAACTATGCTGACCGTCGCAGTCGACGCCATGGGCGGGGACCAAGCCCCGAAGCCGGAAGTGGATGGCGCGATTCGAGCTGCAAAAAGTCTGGGAGTCCGAGTCATCCTGGTGGGCCGCGAGGATGTGGTGCGCCACGAGTTGGAAGGCCACGAAGACCACCACTCGCTCCCCATCGAAATCCATCATGCGAGCGAGCAGATCACGATGCACGACAGCGCCGCCCGCGCCGTCCGTTCCAAACGGGATAGTTCGTTGCGCGTGGCGTCGCGGTTGGTGCGCGATGGCCAGGCTCAGGGATTTGTCTCGGCGGGCAACACTGGCGCGGTCATGGCGACCGCCAAGATGGTGCAGGGCGTGGTGCCGGGCGTCGACCGGCCTGCGGTCGCGGGTGTCTTCCCTACCCTGACCGGGTCGCCCGTTGTCATGGTGGACGTCGGCGCGAACGTGGACTGCGATCCGCGCATGCTGGCGCAGTTCGCCATCATGGGCGAGATCTACTCGCGCGTGATATTGCGCCGCGATAATCCGCGCGTCGGCTTGCTGTCCATCGGCGAAGAGGAGCATAAGGGCAACGAAATGACGCGCGCCGCCATGCCGCTCCTCAAGTCCCTGCCCATCAACTTCATCGGCAATGTGGAAGGCAGCGACATCTACACCGGCAAGGCAGATGTCATTGTTTGCGATGGCTTCATCGGCAACGTGGCACTCAAGGTGAGCGAGGGTCTGGTGGAAATGATCAAGAGCATGCTGCAGGAATCGCTCGAAGCCACCATCACCCGCAAGATCGGGTACGTGCTCTCCAAAGCCGCGTTCACCGATTTCAAGCGCCGTGTGGATTACTCCGAATACGGCGGAGCGCCGCTGCTGGGCGTCAAGGGGGTCTGCATTATCTGCCACGGCCGGTCGAATGCCAACGCCATCAAAAACGCGATTCGTGTGGCTGCGGAGTTTTCAAATGGAAAGATCAATGACCGCATCGCCAGTGAATTTAAACGGTGGACAGCAGGAAAAGCTGGTGACTAAAAGCTTCATGACTTATCTAATAAGTTAAGATGCGGGCGGCGCGGTTAACACTTTGCATATGTTTGGCAACCGTCGGGATTGCCTCCGCAAAGCTTGATCCCGCCCATTGGTCGCTCGAAGTCCAGCCAACCGCCGCTCCGCCAGGTTCGAAGATCCTCGCACGATTGCAAGCCAAGCTCGATCTGGGTTGGCACTTGTATTCGCTAACCACTCCGCGAGGCGGGCCAAACCCTACCACCATTCACTTAACGGAAAATCCGAACGTTGAGACCTTCCGCCTATTTGAGCCTCCACCCAAACGCGCCTTCGATCCGAACTTCAGTCTCGACACCGAGACCTACGAAGGCAGCGCCGCGTTTCTGATCGAAATCAAACTCAGGAAAGATGCAGCTCCCGGATCATCGGAAATAACCGCCGCAGTTCGCTACCAGACGTGTAACGACCGCATCTGTCAGCCGCCTGTGACGCGGACCGCAGCCGCCACTCTCAAGATCGACGCGAGTGCCTCACCCGCGTCGCCCGCCATTCCCACGGGCTACACGGAAGTCAAGCCGGGCGCGGTTGCCACCTCTGCTCCCGCGTCATCTCCAGCGCCAAAACCCGGCGCCGGCTCCCAGGATCTCGGCCTGTTCCTGCTGACCGCCTTCGGTTTCGGCCTGGCCGCGATCTTCACGCCGTGCGTTTTCCCCATGATTCCAATCACCATGTCGTTTTTCTTGAATCGTCCCTCGGGATCGCGGCGGGAAAGCATCATGCAGGCAGTCATCTTCTGCGTTGGCATCATTGTCCTGTTTTCCGGCCTCGGACTGGCCGCGACACTGATCCTCGGGCCGTTTGGAATCGTGCAACTCGGTTCGAACGTCTGGGTCAACGGCTTCATCGCGGCCATCTTTCTCTTGTTCGGCCTCAGCCTTCTGGGTGCATTTGAGATCAACATCCCGTCGTCGGTGTTGACCAAGCTCGATAGCGTTTCCCAGAAAGGCGGCACGGCCGGAACGCTGGTCATGGGGCTGACGTTTTCGCTCGCGTCGTTCGCGTGCGTGGGCCCGTTCATGGGAACGCTGCTCGCGGCGTCCGTGCAGAGTGGCGGCGTGCGCCCGCTCGTTGGCATGGCGACGTTCGCCACCGGACTGGCGCTGCCATTTTTCCTGTTAGCGATCTTCCCTTCCTACTTGAAGAAGCTTCCGAAGGGCGGCGGTTGGCTGGCGCGCGTGAAAGTCGTCATGGGCTTCGTCATCCTGGCAATCATGTTCAAGTATCTCGCCAGCATTGACGCCGTCTTGCAGTGGAACGTCCTCACGCGCGAGCGATTTCTGTCGCTGTGGGTGGTGCTTTTTGCCATGGCCGGTTTCTATCTGTTAGGCTTCGTGCGGCTGGAGGGCGTCTCGAAAGACGAGCCCCTCGGACTTTGGCGCCTCGTCATCGGAATGGCCTTCGTCGCCTTCGCCATCAGCCTCGTCCCCGGAATGTTCTGCGGCAGGCTGGGAGAACTGGATGCGTACGTCCCCACATCCGCGGGATGCAGTACCCCGTCTGGAGGTAGCGACTCACTCACTTGGATGAAGAACCAGTTCTCCGAGGCCCGCGAAAAAGCGCGGCGCGAGGGTAAACTGGTATTCGTCAACTTCACCGGCTACGCCTGCACCAACTGTCACTGGATGAAGGCCAACATGTTCACGCGTGCTGACATCCGTTCGGCCATGCAGGGTTTTGTCCTGGTTGATCTGTACACCGACGGCACGGACGAAGCCTCGCGCCTCAATCAAGAGTTCGAAGAGAAGACATTCGGCACGATCGCCATCCCCTATTACGCGATCTTTGATCCCGATGCCAAGGTGCTGGCCAGCTTTCCCGGGCTGACGCGCAATCCGCAGGAGTTTCTGACCTTCCTGAATACCTCGCGGGGAGCAAAGACCACGCAAGTGGTTGTCGGCGTCACTCCCCGCTGCGTGACAGTGTGAATTCACTTTGTACACATCCGATAGATCATTTCCCCTATGTATCTCCGGCGCGCTTTCTGTCACTATCGTAGTCACTCGTCCGCGCAGTCGTCGGACAAGCCACTTCTAAAATGAGCAACGCTGCCGTGCACGACGATATCGGCGTGTCCCAGGGAAACCCTGCACCTTTGTGTCAATGGATCTTCAACCGTTTACATGAGTTTCATCACGTCAGTGGTGACTCCACCGGACTCTTCCATCGTCTTCCCGCCGATCTCTCGCGCTGCCACGTTTCGATCGTCGATGACCCGCCGGGAACCTGGTCAGCGCGTCTCGACCGGATGTTCCTGGGCCGCGACTCTATCGAACAGTCGATCGCCGCGGGTCCGGCCGGCGAGTACGCTGTGTTCCATGTCCCGGTCCGCGCCGGCGACGGGACTCTGCTATATGTTGCCGGGTTCGCCTTCCCGGCCGGATCACCATTGCCCGCCGCCCCGGAACTGGAGTTAGCTGCAGCCACCATGTTGCAAGTGGTGGAGTCGGAGCGCACGCGCGCCACGCGCTTCCTCCACGATGTTGTTGCCCAACGCCTCAGCGGTACCGGATTCCAGCTCGAACTGCTGCAGCTCGAAATCCAGGCCCAAAGCGCGGAGGCGTTGAAGCGCACGGCCGAAATTCAAAAGTCTCTTGAGGAAGCCTTGAAGCTCATTCGCGAGTTCAATTCTCCGGAATGACGATTCAGCGAATCATGAAAGTCCCGCCCAGGGGCAGTTTGTGATAGCGTTTCTGTAATTCCCCGGAGAGCCGCAGCTTCAGTTCATCCGGATACCCGTGCATCCAAAATGCTTCTTCTTCGGTCTCCCGATAAGTCCCAAAATGCTGCGGAAAAATGTATGCGGGTTGCAGGTGATTAATTAGAATCATTGACCGGTCTATGTACATATCGTGAACAGTCGGAGAGACAAACAGCACATCAATATTCTTGAGTTCTAAGTGCTCCTCGGTGAGCACGGAATCTCCCGGATGCAGGAAGCGTTTCCCCAGAATGTTGAATACATATCCGCAATTGTGGGCAATCTTCTCCACGAAATCCGGCTCGCGCGTGAGCACCGTGAATTCCTGGTTGCCGTGAATGGCGTGTATGGGTTCCACGTGAACACCTTTGATATCGAACGGATGCAAAGGCTCTGGCACGACGATCCGATCCCGAGGAATGCGCAACGCGGCCACTTCCTTCAAACAGGGCTGGGGCAGCACGAAAGTGGTCCTCGTGCCAGCCGCCAGCGCCTGGATCGTCGGCGCATTGCAGTGATCGCCGTGATGGTGCGTGACGAATTCAATGTCCAATTCGCCCGCCAGTTCCTCGGGCGTGATCGGCGGGGGCTGCACTTTTTCTTCATTGCTCAGGTCCAGGTCCGTCCCGATGAGCAGATCGCCGGCCTTAATCAGCCAGCCCGCATTCCCCACCCACCAAATCGCGATCCCCTGATGGTGGGAACGGATCTGCTCCAGAACCGTCTGTGAGCGATTGGTCTGCGCCTCCGCAACCGCGGTTCCGCCCAGCGCGATTCCGAGAAGGCCGGCGAGTACTTTCATGTTAAGAGAGATGCGTATGGAGAACACCCGATTTATCCGCTTGGAAGCGACCCGGTATCCTATCACAAGCAATCACGAAAGACATCGTTCGGATGAGCAGCCGACCCAAAGCTGTTTGGGTCGAGTTGCCCCGCGCGGATGTATGACACTCCGGGTGATCTTCCACTGTCCGCGTTGTGGCTCCAGGGCGATTCGGATTTCCTCCCGGCAAAACCGCGTGGACCGGTTCCTGGCTCTGTTCCGCCTGTGCCGCCATCGCTGCGAGCTATGCCGATGCCGGTTCTATTTGCCACGCGCGGGTGCGGCCAAATCCGCGACATGACTTCTCCAACCGCTGCGGCCTAGTACTCCACACTGCGCGCCGGGTGAATACCTGCCTGAGATGGCTGGGCAATTCTGCTATCCTCGTTAGAGGGCTTGCCTGTTCGGATCGATCACCGATGTTTCTGAGATTGCGGATTCGACCGAATGAGCCTCGCATAGCGCTACCGGGGCACGGCTCCGGTTATCGAATTCGGCCGGCCTCGTTCGGCGCCTCGTTCGGATTGCACGCTCTGGCGGTGACAGTCCTGCTTTCGAATCCCATGCGAGTACCATCGGAGGAAACCACGCTATATCGGGAAATATTCCAGCCTCAGGCGCATAAAATCATCTTCTATAATTTTCGCAAGAAGCTGCCTGAGGTGACGGCGGCTAGAAAAACAGGCAGCTCTTTAAAGCCCAGGGGAACGGAATTGTCGCGCCAGACCATGATTGCGGCGTCTCCCAATGCCAAGTCGGAAAAGCAATTTATTTGGCAGCCATTTCCGAAAATCGAACTTCCTCGAGACCTCGCGTTGCCCAATTTGATTGCCCGAGCGAATATCGCGTTGCCGCCGCCACCGCCTTCAGAATTGCGGAAAAAGCTGGGGCCGGCGAATCCCTCGCCCCCCGATGCCAAAGGGGACGTGCACCACGCCGAACAGGCGGAAGTTGCGGCTCCGCAGGCGCCTCGCAAGGCCTTCGTTCCGCCGCCGTTAACGCCGCGGAATCGTACGCCTGTCCAAGCCGCCATGCTGGACGCTCCGGATGTCCCAAACACGTTGCGAACCAAGCTGGCTCCGGACGCGCTTGCGGCATTGAAGTTCCGCAAGACGTTCCTCCCGCCACCTCCGCAGGAGCGCCCAGCCCGCTCCACTGGTGTGGGGCTTATGGCCGCGCCGGCCGCCAGTCTTTCGGCGAGCGCCTCGGGAGGAGTGCGATCCACACTGCCCGAAGGCTTGGGATCTCCGTCGTTCGCGGCCAGCATCGCTCCCCCACCGAACACAACCCTGGGTACAACCGCAAGCACGGGCAACGGCAATGTCGATATCGCCATCGCCGGCTTGCATCCGGCGGGAGAGCTGAACGGGCCTCTGCCCGACGGCGCGCGCCCCGGCCGTTTTGCCAAGGCTCCCGAGCTCGGCGAGCCGGCCAGCGGAGAAAATGGTGGCGCAGGCGCTCTCAGCGTACCGGATCTCAGTATTCACGAGGGCAGAATCAATTCCGCTCCGGTGGCCAACGTGAGCCGCCGGGCGGTTCTTTATGCGGAAACCGTTCGCACTATACCGGTGTCGACGTTATCGGTGCCGCTGCGGCCGTCGTCCCGCACCATACCGGCAGCCATTGATGCTCGATTCCAAGGCCGGTCTGTCTACACGTTGGTGGTCCCCATCGAGAATCTGCCGGCCTATGGAGGTGACTGGATTGTCTGGTTCGCGGAGCGGGAGCAAAAGCCCGGAGACGCTCCGTCCATGCATGCGCCGGTGCCTTTCCGCAAGCTGGAGCCGGTCAGCGCCGTGGTTGGCGCCAACCATGTGGAACGGCGGGTGCAGGTTTCGGCCGTCATCAAGCGGGATGGCACCGTGGATCATGTTTCGCTCGTGAGCGGCGCTCCTCCCGCCGTGGCACAAGCCGTGATTCAGGATTTGCAGTCGTGGGAATTCAAACCGGCCACGCGAGGTGGAATGCCGGTGGATGTGGACGTGGTGGTCGAGATTCCGTTTAATCTGTCGGTCGAAATGGCCACTGCGGGGGCCAAATGAGAAATCTGGGCGCGGTCGCAATCGCGGCGCTCGTTGTGCTGGCCATTGGATGCCACTCGTCGCGCGACTACGTAGCGCAAGCAGACCGCCTCTTCTCCGCCCAAAAATATGCGGAGGCCGCCCTGATTTATCGCAAGGCCATTCAAAAGGATCCCCGATCCGCGGAAGCCTATTACAAACTGGGGCTGGCGCAGCGGGCAAACGGGAATTATGCCGCCGCGTACGAGTCGTTCATCCGCGCAGTGACTCTGAATCCGGAGTTGGACCAAGCGCAGATTGAGTTAGGCAATCTGTACCTGGGCGACTATTTAATCGAGACAAGCAAGAACGCACGGGTCTATGAAAAAATCTCCTCCATCGCGGAACGGCTGCTGGCGAAAAACCATCAATCGTTCGCCGGGCTGCGTTTTCGCGGGTACCTCGCGCTCAGCGACCGCAAGCCGGAGGAAGCCATTTCTTTTTTCCAAAGGGCCCACGCGGCGGATCCCGCGCAGCCCGACGTGGTGCTCGGCCTGACGCAGGCCCTTCTGCTGGCCGGGCGTTACCCGGAAGCGCAGCAAACTGCCGCTGGCCTGATCGAGTCGCACAAGACGTTCGCGTCAGTCTACGACGTGCTGTACGCCTACGAGATGTCCACCGGCCACGCGGGCGATGCCGAGTCTTTGCTGAAACTCAAGATCGCCAACAATCCCCAGGACCCGGATTCCGTTCTGCAATTGGCGGAGCACTACTGGCGGACCGGTAGGCGGGCACAATCGTTCCAGATTGTGGACGGGATGTTGGCCGGGGACAAAATTCCCTGGCGGACGTACGCGGGCGCCGCGAATTTTTATCAGCGAAATCATCAATTGGAACGCGCGAGCGAGGCGCTCAATTTGGGTCTCAAGGCCCACCCGGAAGAGCAACTGGCCTTTGCCGCGAGCAAAACCCAAGTCCTCACATCGCAAGGCAGGCCCAAAGAGGCGATCGCTCTGTTAGGCGACGCGCTCCGGCAACACGCGGATGCGGCCGAACTGAGAAAGATGCGCGCCTTGCTGCTGCTGGACTCGAGTGACGCGGCCGACAAGGCTCTCGCTCTTCGGGATCTCCAGGGCCTCGCGCAATCGTCTCCCGAGGATACCGCCATCACGTTTCAGCTCGGCCGTGCCTATTCGTTGAACGGCATGCCCGATCCAGCCACAAGGCAGTTCGAGCAGGTCATTCGCAAGCAGCCGGGAAACGCCGCGGCGCTTCTCGCACTGGCGGAGCTGAATTCGACTGCCAGGAAATTTCAGAAGAGCCTGGAATACTCCGCGCGCATTCTGGAGCTTCAGCCTGGCTTGCGCAATGCCAGGTTGCTGCACGCTACGGCGTTGGTAGGCCTGGACCGGCTGGATGAGGCGCATGTCGAGTACAACCGATTGGTCCGCGATCAGCCCGGGTATACCGAGGCAAAGTTGCAATTGGCAATGTTGGATGTCTTGCTGAGGCGATTTCCGGAAGCAGAGAAGCTATTCCGCCAACTTTACCAGCCAAAAGCCGGCGATTTTCGCGCACTCAAGGGAATGGTGGAACTGTACACGGCGCAGGGGCAAACGGAAAAAGCGCTGGTTCTGTTAAACGCGGAATTAGCCCGCTTCCCGGATTCCATCGCGGTGCGCAGCCTTGTGGCGGCCACCGCGGCTCGGGCCGGCAAAGTGGATCTGGCGATTCAGCAATACGAGCAGCTGCTCGGCAGGCGCGCCGGCGATCAGCAGACCTGCACCGAGCTCGGCCAGCTGTATCAGCGCAAGGGCGATCTGCCGCGGTCCCTCTCCCTGTTCCAGACAGCCGCCGATCTGGCTCCGGCCGACTGGCGAGCGGTCGGCCGTCTGGCTGCGGCGCAACAGGCATCCGGCCTCACGATACAGGCGAAAGCCAGCTACCGCCGTGCTCTCGAATTGGGTGGGGATGATCCGGACCTTTTCAACAATCTCGCTTACCTCGAAGCCGATGCCGGGGCGGATCTGGATGACGCGCTGGCGCTTTCCCAGAAGGCGCTGTCCAAATCTCCCGGCAATTCACAATACGCGGATACGGTCGGATTTATTTATTTAAAGAAGCATGATAACGCCAGCGCCCTACAAGTTTTCCAGACACTCTTGAAGCGATTCCCCAATGATGCCGGCTTTCGCTATCATCTCGCCCTGGCTCTTCTGCAAAGCGGAAAACGCGAGCAGGGCGAGCATGAACTACGCACAGCCGTCGCTGCGGATCCCTCACTGGCGGACGAGGCCAGGGTGAGACGCCTGCTGGGCCAGAACTGAGCCGTTTGGGCTTGGGCGGGTACTAGTACGAAACCCGGCCGGCTTGGCCTTTAACTGTTCTGTAATGTGTTGACAGGAAGCGAGTACAACGGTCATGCTAACAAGGAGTGCAGAGTTGTAATAAAAAGAAGAACACAATTGTCCATGCATCGGAGGAAGTGATGACCTTGGGGCGTTTTAGTCTGATCACGACGGTTCTGTTGTCGTGCGGTGCGGTCGTCAGTGCCGGGCCGCAAACCCACATTCTGGATACAAACTCGTATAACTTTCAGTTGAACGGTGGCGGCGGCGGAGCTCAGGCCACACTCGACAAGACGCAATCTATCGAGATTTTTTGTGTGGACTTTGCGAACGACATTTATGTTCCGACGCAGAATTATTCCGCGTATTTGACCACAATCACCAGTAGCACCACTAGCACTGCTCTTGGTTATACCCGTTTCGGCAATGTTGCCAGTAGCGCTTGGAGCCAGATGAATACTTCGTTCGTTGATCTGACCGACGCCAGTACGATCAACAACGCTACGGATCTCGGCCGGTACCAGATGGCTGCCTATTTGGTGTCGCAGTACAACCTCCCGGGTGGCAACAATGCCAGCAACAACGGCATCCAGCAGGCCATTTGGGACATGCTCGATCCAAAGACGTTCACCGCCGTCTACAACACTTCCACCGACAACGCTCTGGAAGGGGCCGCACAATGGTATTCCGCTACGGGGGGCAATGGCTCAACTAGCCGCGATTCATTCCTCGCCAACTACCGCATCGTGAGCTCCACGACCATGTCATCGTGTGCCTCCGGAACAGGGCTTCTGTGCGGCGGCTTCCAGGAGCAGATCACCGTGGTTCCCGAGCCTCGCCACGTGGCTTTCATGCTCATGGGATTGTTGCTGGCTGGCTCCATGGTGTTCCGGAAAATGCAAGCCGCACGCCGTTCCGACGCGTAGCCACTTGCCCCTGAAAGCCTGATTCCTTTTGGATGTGGCAGGCGTTTTGCCTCGTCCTGGCTTTCTTCGCGTCTTTCGACAAAACCTTAGATCCGCGGCGTTTATACTTGTGTCATAAGCCTCATTCTTGAGGGTCCATGGTAGGCACTTTCTGGCAGCGGATACTAGAAGGCTTCAGCTCGCCCACACCTCTTCCGGGAGCAGCCCGATCAGGCGACCGCACCGATGCGCCCAGCGGGTTCGCAGAGGCTCATCTGTCCGCGGAGGCATCCGCAACCCTGCGCTCCTTTGCCGCGAAACATGGCTTCGAGCTGCGTTCCATCGTTGCGGGTGCATGGGCCATTGTGCTCAGCCGCTATAGCGGCGAAGAGGACGTGGTCTTCGGAATCCTAGACCCGCGGGCTGCAGCCTCATCAGAGATCCTTCCCGTAAGGGTGCGGGCCAACGGAGGACGATTGTTGCTGCCCTGGCTTGCCGAGATCACGGACACGCTTGCCAATCAAGCAACAACAGCCACGGGGACAGTTCCCGATTGGAGTAGCGCTCTTGACGGTGCTCCCCTATTCGAGAGCGCCATCCATTTCGATGCACCTGGAATATCCAGCCAGCTTCCCCTGCTGTTGCACGTCACTGTCTCTCCCGAGCTGAGTATCGCGGCCACGTATGATGGCGCCCGATTCTGTGAGGGTGCTATCCCCAGGGTCCTGCGGCACACCAAGACCGTTCTCGAGAGCATGCCGGCATGCGCGCTAGATTGCCTCTCGGCTTTGCCGCTCATGCTGGACGCGGAATTGTGCGACCTCGTAATCGACCGGAATAACACGCAAACCGATTACAGCGACGGTACATGCATTCACCATTGGTTCGAAGAGCAGGTAGCGCGCACGCCGGATGCCACAGCGGTCATTTTCCGCGAGCAACGGCTCAGCTATCGGGAGTTGAATGAGAAGGCAGGCCGGCTGGCCGCGCGTCTGCGCGCGCTGGGCGCGGCACCCGATGGCATCGTAGCCATCTGCGTGGAGCGATCTCTGGAAATGATGGTGGGGTTGTTGGGCATTTTAAAATCCGGCGCCGCCTACCTTCCGTTGGATCCGGCGTTTCCCGCGGAACGCGCACAATTCATGCTCGAGGATTCTCGCGCTCCGATCGTGGTGACGCAGGAACACCTCGCCGCACGATTCCCGGACGCTCGCACGCACGTTGTCCCGATACGCTCGGTGTGGGACGAGCCCAAGATCGCGGAGCTTCCCGCATCGCCAGTCGAGGGGCAAAATATTGCTTACGTAATCTACACATCCGGCTCCACAGGCAAGCCCAAAGGCGTGCAGGTGGAGCACCGGCAGGTGGGCAATTTTTTTGCCGGGATGGATCAGGTAATCGGCCGCGAAGCTGGTGTATGGCTGGCGGTCACTAGCATTTCCTTCGATATCTCGGTGCTGGAGCTGTTCTGGACACTGGCGCGCGGATTCACGGTGGTGGTGCAGGCCGAGTCGGAGAAACTGGCTTCGAGCGGAGATTACTCCGTTGCCGCGCAGATCCGAAATCGCCACATCACCCACTTACAGTGCACACCCTCCATGGCCCGCTTCCTGATCTCCGGCCAGGAATCTCTCCAATCGCTGCGCGGCCTCCGGAAGTTGATGCTGGGCGGCGAGGCGCTGCCATCGGGCCTCGTGGCGCAGCTCCGCCAGGCGGTTTCCGGCGAGGTTTTCAACCTGTACGGTCCAACCGAAACCACGGTGTGGTCGGCGGCGCATCGCATCGTGCGAGATGAGGCCGTGATCCCTATCGGACGGCCCATTGCAAACACCCAAATCTATATCCTCGATGCGCATTTGCGGCCGACGCCATTGGGCGCGCCGGGTGAACTATTCATCGGTGGAGCGGGTGTCGCGCGGGGCTATCTCAACCGGCCCGAGCTGAACGCCGATAAGTTCCTGCCGGACCCGTTCCGGACGGAGTCTTCGAATCGCATGTATCGCACAGGCGACCTCGCCCGCTACCGGCCGGACGGCGACCTCGAATTTCTGGGAAGAATCGACAATCAGGTAAAGATTCTGGGCTTCCGCATCGAACCGGAGGAAATCGAAGCGATATTAGGCCAACACCCGGACGTTCGGGCAATCGCAGTGGTGGTACGCGAAGATGCGCCGGGAGAAAAGAAGCTGGTGGCATGGCTCGTGCCCGGCGAGCGTCCTGTCACCGTCATCGAGCTCCGCGCATACGCGCAGCACAGGCTCCCGGCCCACATGGTGCCCTCAGCTTTTGTGATCGTGGACTCGCTGCCGCAGACACCAAATCGCAAGATCGACAAAAAGGCCCTGGCGGCGCTCCCACTCGCCACTGCCGTTTCCGGCCAGGCGCCAGTCACGAGTTTGGAAGAGACCGTTGGAAATATCTTCCGGCAAGCACTGCAACTGGAGACCGTCGATACGCACGGCAATTTTTTCGATCTGGGAGCAAATTCCCTGGTGATGGCACAAGTCGCCATCGCACTCCAGGAAACGCTGCATCGGGAAATTCTGCTCACTGATCTGTTCAAGTATCCGACCATCAGCGCCCTCGCCGCAAACCTCGCCCAGACTCTCGAAGCGGAGGCGCCGTTGCGATGTGGTTCGGGGCGCGCGCAATCCCGTAAAGACGCTTTTCGCGATCGGTCCGGAACCGGGCGTGTTTCCAACCGGCAGCACAATCGCAGTTAGGCGCGGTTCGCCGGCCCGCGCGAATTCATCTGACAACGGGCGCGTCTAGCTGGTCGAATCACACGCCACGGGTGTGTGTGACATATGGCGGGTTTTGAGGCAGTTAGCTCGCTAACTCCCGTGCCGAAACGCCGCCCGGGTTGACCCGGCATGCTAGTTTGTAGGCAACGAACGCCTACGGCTCTTTTGTCGCCGATTCCCCCTCATAAGAGGCCTCCCAATGAATCGAAATAGTCTGCGTCGAGTATATTGCTTCATCGCCTGCTTCGGATGCGCGAGTCATGCCGTTCGTTCGCAGGTGAGTTCGGGAGGGGTGGTCGCGGCGCCCTCGTCGGTCGTCGACTTTACAAATGCGGGCCAGACTATTCCCGCGCGCAAGCTGGCGGCAGATCCCGCGGCTTGCACCGTGGGCGAGCAATACTACAACACCACGTCGAATGTCCTCAAGGTCTGCACCGCGGCGAACACGTGGACGGCCCCGGGTGGAGGCAGTGTTTCGAGCGTGGGCCTGACCACCTCAAACAACGTCTTCACCATCTCCGGATCACCGGTGACCGCGAGCGGCACGCTGACGCTCACGCCCTCCGGCACGAGCGGCGGTATTCCCTACTTCTCCGGTGCGAACGCCATGGGTTCGTCCGCCGCATTGGGGGTCAACGGCGTGGTGGTGGGCGGCGGGGCTGGTGTTGCGCCGAAGGCCACCGGGGTCACGATTGATGCTTCCAACAACGTAACGACGCCAGGAACGATTACCGCCGGCAGCGGCGGTAGTTCTCACGGAAAGCTCGCTCTGGGCGAACTGCCTACGAATGGGATCACGACGGTGGGCTGGGAAGCACTAGACTCGATCACGAGTTCGCTCTCCCTGGTGTTTCCCAACGCCAGTCCGGCCGCCAACAGCATTATGCTTTTCCCGGCTCCCACCAGCGGGCAATCGCAATGGAGTTGGACCGCGATTCCCGGTTGTCTGGATTCCGGCGGCAATCACCTGAACTTCAACTCGGCCACCGGAGCCCTTATCTGCGGCACCACCAGCAGCGGCTCGGGGCAAACGGCCCTCACGGTTGCCAACGCTACCACGACCGGAACGACAATCAATACCCTGACCAAGCTCACGGGCACGCCTTCGACCGCGATTGTCAGCAGTGCAGGCGATACCGGCGGAGCGATCGGGATTACCACCGCGGGCGCAGGGACAACAGGACCGGCAACCATCAGCTATATGGGCGTCGTCGCATGTGTGTTCGACGGGGCAACTGTGGCGGGCGACTACGTGCAGATTTCCTCCACGACGGCGGGAGATTGCCACGACACAGGATCGTTGAACTATCCAACCAGCGGCCAAGTAATCGGGCGGGTGCTTTCCAGTAATGCTGCCGGTGGAACATATAATCTCGACGTATTTCCGGCGGAGATGAAACCGCCGAGCCTGACTGCCGGAACCGGCGTTACCGTGGCGCCAGCAGGAGGATCCGTCACCATCGGCGCGGACATGACGGTGATGGCTACGCAAAAACAGGTGCAACAGGGTGCGCCTGTTTGCGCCAATGACACCGGGATAGCCGACACCTACGCCGTTGCCCTCACACCAGTGCCCAGCTCCCTCACCCGGTACCTAACGGTTTGCTTCAAGGCATCAGCGGCGAACGCGACCACTACTCCGACCATCAATGTGAACAGCCTGGGGGCGAAAACCATCGTCAGTGAAAGCGGCGCGGCGGTCGCCCCCGGAGCGATCCAGGCGAGCGGCTACTACTGGCTCCAGTACGACGACACGTCGGCAAAGTTCATCATGGTCAGCAATCCTTCCAAGATGTCCGGCGCCGGGGTGGTAGTGGCACCAAACGCGCAAAGCGGCGCCGGATACACGGTCGCATCGAGCGATTGGGGGAAACTATTGACGCTTTCGAACGGGGCGGCGCAGGTTCTGACACTCCCTCAGGCGGGCAGCAGCTTTCCCAATGGCTGGTATGTGGACGTTGAGAATACGGGCGCGGGTGCTTGGACCATCACTCCGACGACTTCGACCATCGACGGCGCGGCAACATTGGCACTATCCACCAATCAAGGTGTTCGCGTGTTCTCGAATGGCGCCAACTACTTCACCCAGCGAGGCATTGGGGGCGGCGGGGCGGCGGGCAGTCTGAATCTTTCTGTAAACGGCGCTTCTGTCGCGTCCGAACCCGGGTTGAACCTCATCAGTGGAGCGGGACTTTTGCAAACCTGTGCTAACAACTCGGCCAACAATCGCGTGGACTGCACCCCCAGCCTCAACACCGCGGTCGCGCTAACCAATGCCAACGCGCAGGCCGATAAGCCATGGTTCTGCAGCTCTACGAACGGGACGACATCGTACACGTGCAGTCTCAGCGCATCCGCGGCACTTACCAGTTACACCGCGGGAATGTGGCTGATGCTTGTTGCGGATACGACGAACACCAGTACGCAACCGTCTTTGAACGTTGACGGCCAGGGGGCCAAGAACATTGCGCAGTCAGACGGAGCCACCGTGCCAAGCGCAGGCCAGATCGTGGCTGGGCGGCCCTACTGGATCTATTATGACGGCGCGGTTTTCAGGCTGCCCTCGTACACCGGTGTCGGCGCGTGCAATGGCACGACGTACCTTCGGGGCGACGGGGCGTGCGCCACGACCAATGCGCAGGCAGTGGGCGCAGCGCTCGCATCTGCGTCAACGATTACTCCAACCAGCCCGATGCATCATGTCACTGGCACAACGCAGATTACGGCTATAACCGCTCCGGCGAATTTCACCGTGAGTGGCATGGGCGGGTGCATTGTCTTCATTCCAGACGGCGCCTGGACCACCGGCACGACGGGCAACATTGCGCTGGCTTCCACCGCAACCGTCAGCAGGGCCTTGACCATGTGCTACGACAACGGAACCAGCAAATGGTACCCGAGCTACTGAACCTTTGCCAGGCATTCGGTAACCTGGATGGCCAGGGATCTAACCTGCGGCTCGCCAAATATATCTTCGTGCCGTCCGGGGATCTCGTGTAGCTCGATGTTCCGGCCAGTCAGTGCTGACCATAGGTCGTAGGTGGCGCGGGACCGTTCGGGCGAACCAGCCGCATTGAATAGGGTGATCTTTCCCGAGAACGGCTGAGGCGCGTATCGGACCGCGGCGAACCAATTGAGGTCAGTGGCGCTTTGCAGGAAGGCGGGGATGGGCAGACCTGCCGAATCCAGACAAGCATAGATCGTTCGCAGGCCGCGCGCACGTAGCTTATCCTTTGCATAACTGAGACCACCGGACTGCAACATCTTTTTCGCGTGAAACGCGGCGGTGACAGTTCGCTCGTTCGGTTGCGGATTGTCCTGTGTCGCCGCAGCAGGATGCAATACGGCGGGACGCCATCCCGATCGCATGGGAAGGGTGTCGATCATGCCGACCATTCCGACCAACTCTCCTCGAGATTGCAATTGCCGAGCCGCCTCAAAAGCCACATATCCCCCGAAAGAAAATCCGAGCAAGTGGTATGGCCCGACGGGCTGTACGGATTGGACTTGCTTGAGATAGTACGCCGCCAGTTGCTCCATCCGATTCGGCGCGGTTCGCTCGCCGAGAAGCGCCCGAGCTAGGATTCCGTACACAGGCTGGTCCGTCTCCAGATGCCGGATCAGGCTATAAAAGCGGCCAATTTGCCCATCTACTCCATGAATCAAAAATAACGGATGCTTTGAGCCATTTTGCCGGAGGGGCACAACGGCAGGAGGTTTCCGTGGGTCCGCCGGAAAGGATGCGGGGCTGGGGGCGAGCTCGGATGCCGCAACAGGCGCCTCGAAGACGGCACTGCGCGTTTTTCTCCTGTCGAAAGTGACGCGGCGAACGCTCGCCGATAGCCGCGCCAGCATACTGCGGTCCGGCCATGGCAGCCGGAGCAGTTCCCGCACCAGCACCGGCTCCTCCCACGGAACATCATGGAAACTCCATGCCAGGAGTTTCTGGTGTTTATTCTGGTGCCAAGCCTGCGGGAAGTAAGTGATCATCTTGTTTTGGACGAGCGGGGGCATTTCCGCAAGCTCGTCTGCGGTGAGTTTCGCGGTAATCGCCGACACCAAGTCGCGGCCGGGCCCAAGCTGCAGGTGGCATAGCGGAGTAACCCGCGGATTCATTTCGATCAGATACGGCGTTCCGGTGCGTGCTTCAATCACAAAGTCAAAACCAAGAAAACCCGAGAGCCCCAGCCGGGCCACTACCTGTTCCGCCGCTCGCATCATGCCGGGATTGTCCACTACGCGGACGATAGTGGCAGATCCCGTTTCACCCAATGCACAGACTACCTCGACGGCAATCCCGGCCAGCACCTTGCCGTTCCAGCACACGACGGCGCTGTTGGCGGGGTAGCCCTTGACGTAGGACTGAAGAACCACTTGCGAGATAGAACCACTGCGCCACGGCAAAATCCAGAACGGGTCGCGGTCCACTATCAAACGCTTAACCGCGCGGCCGGCGTCGAGAGGCCGGCTCATTTGGCGAACAACCTCTTCGGCTTCCTTCAGATCGCGAACGAACCGGGTGCCATGGCCGCCCCAGGTCCCATCGGCCTTCACCACCCACGGGAACTCCTGTTGTGGGGCCCAAGAGCTGAGGGCGTGGCCCGCAATTGCAAGGTCGGTATCGGGCACTGGAAGCCCCTGCTCCAAGGCAATCTTGAGCAGCTGGTAGCGGCCGGACACTATCGGATAACTCGCCGGAGCACCTAGCGAGCGCTCGATCAGTTGGCACACTGAGCTATCGGAGATCCTGCTTTCTTGATCGTGTAATTCGTGAAGATGTTGCACCGCACGATCGTCGCAAGGAATTACCAAGTGCGGTTTGACGGCCCGGATGGCTTCGGCTAAGGCATTAACCGGATGGAGGGCACTGTAAGGATGTCTTTGCTGAATGGCGTTGGTTTTTGCTAAGGGGTGCCCGTAAACAGGGTAAACCGCTGAAACAGCGCAGCCGGCCTTAGTTAGGGCGATGGCCAAACGTGACGCACAGGGCCACCAGGTTGTGTTGGTCAGCAGTATGGCTGGTACCGAAGTGTTTTGCTCCCGATTGAAATTGTGTTTGCCCAACTGCTATCGTTCAAGGTAACAGATTACCGTAGCACACGGGTGAGAAAGCAAACAACCGGCTTAAAACTGATGTCAGTGGAAGGATCGCATTGGACATGACGGACGTAGCGATCATAGGACCCGGGCCCTACGGGCTCTCGCTCGCCGCTCATCTGAAGGCGCGCGGGGTCGAGTTTCGCATTTTCGGCAAGCCCATGGATACTTGGCGGACGCAAATGCCGCAAGACATGCGGCTCAAGTCGGAAGGTTTTGCGTCCTCGCTTTACGATCCGGATGGTGCGTTTACGCTAGGAAACTACTGCCAAAGCACAGGCCTTCCTTATGCCGACTTGGGTTGGCCCGTTCCGCGCGCTACGTTTGCCTCTTACGGTCTGGAGTTTCAACGGCGGTTTGTGCCGGAGCTGGAACAGAAGCTGGTGACCTCGCTGTTTCCAACGTCGGCGGGATTCGAGATTGGTTTGGAAGGCGGAGAGACTGCCGCGGCGCGGAGGGTTGTGGTGGCGGTGGGAATCAGCCATTTTCAGAGTATTCCGCCGGCATTGGCGGAGCTGTCTGAGGAATTCGTTACCCACAGTTCGCGGCACTGCACATTCGAGCAGTTCAAGGGCCGCGAGGTGGTGGTGATTGGCGCGGGAGCCTCGGCCCTGGATGTGGCGGCTGCACTGCACCAGGCGGGAGCAGCGGTGCAAGTGATCGCGCGAGATTCCAAGATTCATTTCCACGAACCACCGGGTCCCATGCCGCGGCCTTTCCTGGATCGAGTGCAAGCTCCGATGACCGGCCTTGGGCCTGGGTGGCGGTCCCTTCTCTGCACGAGCGCGCCGCTCGTCTTTCACAAAATGCCGCAACGGTTTCGGGTGGAAGTGGTTCGCCGGCACCTTGGTCCGGCCGCGGGTTGGTTCGTCAAGGAGCAAGTGGTGGGCAAAGTTGGGCTGCACACCGGCCTTAGAATCGGAAGCGCCAGCGTCGAAAACGATCGGGTTCACCTTCAGCTCAATAACGGAGACGGCATCCCGCGGACGGTTTCGGCCGATCATGTGATCGCGGCTACCGGTTACCAGGTGGACCTCCGCCGGGTGGCGTTCCTCGATTCCGATGTCTGGATGGGAATCCGATCGCTCGGTCGCGCTCCCATATTGTCCGCGAACTTTGAGTCGTCGATGCCGGGCCTGTACTTCATCGGCGCAGCCTCCGCCAACAGCTTCGGGCCCATGATGCGGTTCGCCTATGGGGCGGGATTTACGTCCCGGCGCCTTTCCAAACACCTGGCACGCTGAAAAGCGAACCGAGGGAACCTCGCTAAGTCCAGTGATGTCTATAGATAACCAAGTAGTACCAGTACCTGAGGTGTCGGTTCTGGGACGCTGGCCACTGCATTTTCATCCATTCCATCGCTCAAGTACGGTAATCTGTGGGCCTAAGGCTGAGCGGAAGTCGAAACCGAAATCGATAATGACAGTCCGACCCACGGCGTAGTGGGGGTGTCGTAGCGCAAGAAACTGGAGGAACTGCAGGTTGCTTCTAATCATCACTCTCGGGGTAGTATCGCTACCAGCCATGAACGGATGCCGCGGATGATGCGCGAAGACCATCTGCTGTGCGTGAGCCACTGCAAGTTCGTGGTCACGACCGGCTGGAGTCGCAACCAGTGCATGCAATAAACCGTTTGATAATATTTTGGTAATGCTTGATTTTTCTTTCTGCCACATCAATGAGATCATGATGCGCCGGAGGAGCTTACGGAAGGAGCTTCTCGCAGCAGAAGGACTCAAAGATCTCCGGGTTGCTGTACTGGGCGGCTCGACCACAAACGAACTGGTCAATTTCCTTGAACTTCTGTTGTTGTCCAGCGGTTTTCGACCTGCTTTTTATCAGTCTGAGTATGGGCGTTTCTATGAAGACGCAGTGCAGGACTCACAGGAACTGATCGACTTTACGCCGGATTTGGTTTATATCCACACCTCCTGCCGCAATGTACGTCTTGCCCCGCCAATCGGCTGTACAGAGGCGCAGTTCAACGAGTCTGTCGGAAGGGAGCTAGGAACTTTTCTAGAAATCTGGAACTCGCTCGAACGCAACATCGGCTGCCAGGTTATTCAAAGCAATTTTGAAACACCACCCTACGCAATTCTCGGGAACATGGACGCGGTTGCGTACGGCGGCTTGAGCCGCTTTCTAATGCAGATGAACGTGGCCTTTGCCCAGGAAGCAGCGAAGCGGCCGAAGCTGATCATGCAGGATGTCCACGGGATTTCCGCGCGACTCGGGGTGCAGAACTGGTTTGATTGGAATCGCTACTGGAATTACAAATTGTTGCTCACGGCAGAAGCCAATCTGGAAGTGGCGCGTTCCTTGACGTCGATCGTTCGAGCGATGTACGGCAAAAGCCGGAAGGTTCTCGTACTCGACCTTGACAATACGCTTTGGGGCGGGGTGATTGGAGACGACGGGGTCGAGAGGATCCAGATTGGCCGTGAGACACCAGTGGCTGAGGCGTACACTGCGTTTCAGGAGTACTGTCTTTCGCTGCGCAACCGGGGTGTTCTTCTGGCGGTTTGTTCGAAGAACACGGAAGGAATCGCGAAACTGGGTTTTGAGCATCCCAGCTCCATCCTTAAACTGGAAGACATCTCCTGCTTCAAGGCCAATTGGGACCCAAAGCATGAAAATATCCACGAGATAGCCAGCGAGCTCAACCTGGGGGTCGACAGCTTCGTTTTCGTGGATGACAACCCAGCCGAGCGTGCCATCGTGCAAGCACAGTTGCCTCAAGTCGCGGTACCGGATGTTGGCAGCGATGTTTCACGATTCGCGGAAATCATCGAGCGGGGACGATACTTCGAGCCTATTGCACTCTCCAAGGAGGACCTCGAACGTGCCGCCCTCTATGCCGACAACTCCCGGCGAGATGCTTTTAAGCAGACATTCGCCAACTATGGTGAGTACCTTGACTCCCTTGAGATGGTGGCGGAGATTGATCACTTCAAACCCTGGTATTTGGAGCGCATTGCGCAACTGACGAACAAGACCAACCAGTTCAACCTGACCACGCGGCGTTACACGCTTGCCGAGATGGAAGCGATCTCATCTGATCCGCGCTACATAGCGCTATATGGCAAACTCAGCGATCGCTTCGGAGACAACGGGCTGATCTCGATCGTGCTCGGCCGACGTGAGTTGGATGCGCTGCACATGGATCTTTGGCTGATGAGTTGCCGCGTATTGAAGCGCGATATGGAAGTCGCTATGCTCGATGCTGTTGTTGAACGATCTCTGAGCGCTGGAATCAGACGTATCTTGGGATACTACGTGCCAACCCCGAAGAACGGCATGGTAGCTGACTTCTACCCCAAACTGGGCTTTGAGCCGCATGTGAACGAGAATCCGGAGCTGCCCGAACGTGCTACAGTCTGGAAGCTCGATCCGGCAAACTACAAACGTAAGAATCAACATATCCGAGTGACGGAGTACGCAAATGCCTAACTTGACCCCGGATAGCGTTCTGGCCGAGTTGCAGCCTATTTTTCAAGAAGCCCTGGACAACCCGGCTCTTGCCGTAACCCGCAGCTCGAGTGCATCGGACACACCGAGCTGGGACTCGGTTGCGCATATCGAGATCATCGAGATGGTCGAGCGTCATTTCAAAGTGCGCTTCGACCTCGGCGAACTACAGGACCTGAAGACGGTGGGCGACCTTGTCGATCTCACAATAAGAAAGGCGCAGCGTTGAGCAGTTGACACGAGCGCCCATGCCGCCTCCAACCGCGTACTGACCTGGTGTATTACACTGACTCTCCACCGATCGGCAGCAGATCAACCAACGAGGCGTTTGCTTGACGAGTCGGAATGATATTCAATACTTTTGTCTACTATTTGCTTTTCCTGCTTCCTTCCGCAATCCTGTACCGTGGCTCGAGCGCTAAGCTTCGCCCCTGGATCATTGCGGTTTTCGGCAGCCTTTTCTTTCTGTATTTCGCCTACTCGATGGCCGGTACTGCCGGCGCGCTGTGTCTCGGCATCTTTTTGTTGGAATCGATCACCAGCCGCTTGTACACGCCCAGATCGCGCTGGTGCATTCTCGGTCTTCTTCAAGGCTTAGTGTTTCTGGGTATCTTCAAATATTGGAACTTCTTTGCCGGACTTCTGTTCTGGCGCCATGCGAACCCGCTGCGTTGGCAGGGCGCCTTTCTCCCACTCGGAATTTCTTTCTTTACCTTTGAGTTCTACCACTACGCATGGGACCGCAAATACAACCGCACCGAGCCGGGCACTTTGGCCGAGTATCTCGCCTTTATTTTGTTCTTCCCAACCATGGTTGCCGGTCCCATCAAGCGGTATCAGGACTTCCTCCCCAAACTGCGCGCGGAACCGGAAAACTGGACTTCAGACTGGCTGACTGGTGGCACGCGCATTTTGACGGGTTTGGCGAAGAAGTTTGCCATCGCCGATGTGCTCAGCGCGTGGACAGATCACCTGAATGCGCGCGATATTCGGCTGGCCGGCCGCGGCGCCCTCGTGCTCTGGCTTTTTGCATATTCAATCAAGATCTACGCCGACTTCTCGGCTTATTCAGATATCGCCATCGGCTCGGCCCGTCTTTTTGGCATCCGGGTTCCCGAAAATTTCGACTGGCCTTATGGCCGCCGCAACATCCAGCGCTTTTGGGCGTGCTGGCATATGTCACTGACGCGCTGGCTCACCGACTACGTTTTTGTCCCTGTGGCGCGTTTGCGCGTCGGCTCCTGGAAGCCACACATCTATGTCGTCATTGTGACCACCATGCTGATTAGCGGCCTTTGGCATGGAGCTGGGCTTCACTATATCGCGTGGGGGTTATACCATGGGTTGCTGCTAGTGGCACATAAGATCTGGCGCGGCTGGCTCGGTCCGGCAAGCCAAAAACCTGTCCCGGTGTTTGCGAGCCGCGTACTTACTTACCTATGTGTAACGGCAGGCTACGCCTTGTTCACCATGGATCTACACACTGTTGTTCTCTTCTACCGGAGGCTATTGATCGGATGATGTTCACTTGGCACGGCGTGCTGCCAGTAGCGCACCGAGTGAGTTAACTATGCTGCAATTTTTCGAAGAGTTCAAAGCGATTTTCGAATATGCAAGCGGGGTTACGGATGACCCTCCTCCGCGCGGGCAAAGCTGGATGAGAAGCCCGCTGTGGTGGGGAATCTGGTGGGCGATCTTGATTCTCTTGATCGTGGCTTTTTCAGGACAGTCTTCGAAATTCATCTACATTGATTTTTGAAGTCAAAAGAATGAAACGCGAAGTCATTATTGCAATCTGCTGCACGGCCGTGATGGTCGCCGCCGCGAACTTTGCGGTAGGCCGCGCCGCCTCCAACTCAGTGCCTCGGCAACTGATGCGGAAGATCAACGCGGCGGGACCGGTAATCGACGTGCTCGGAATAGGAAATTCGCTCATGGCGGCGGGGTTTGATCCAACAGCCGCCCAAGATACGTTTCAGAAAGCGGGCCGTTCCGTCATCGCCGTAAACGGCGGCTTGGGCGCTACCACAGAGATTGAACAGCTCGCTCTCACGCGCCTTGCTCTGCGACAGCACACTGTACGGGACTTGGTCTACGGATTCTGCGATCTGCAGTTGACCACAGGGGTGCCGTTGAAAAATTCCGAATTGATTGGCAATCGTGCCATGCTCTATTATCTGGAGCCGCAGCTCACCTTGCGGTATGGCAGGTTCGACTTGTTGAACCGGCTGGAATTTCAGACCTATCGTTGCTGCGCATTGCTCCGGGAACGCAGCAATATTTGGGCGAAGGTAGAAAAAATGCGCCGCGCGATGGAAGAGGTAGGAATGCCGCGGCAGGAAACCAACCAATTCGGCCGCCGCGCCGATTTCAATCTTCTTGAGTCCGCCGATTCGAACGAGTTTGCCCGCCACTGCAGGGAGAAAATGACATCCGGCGATCTTCTGTCCCCTGTCCTTCAGGAATTGTTCCAGGAAGCGGAAGCGAGCGGCAGCCGGATCACTGTGGTCGAAATGCCAATGCATCCTCTGCACGTAAGTCGATTCTACGGCCTGGCGGCGTGGAAGGAGTTCCGGTCACAAAGTCGCCTGGCGGTCGAGCGCGCCGGGGCGGTCTACATCGACGGGAGCGGATGGGTCCCCGACGAAGGCGATTTCCAGGATCATCTGCACCTCGCTCGATCAGGCGCGGCGCGGTTCAGCCGGCTGTTGGCGGAGGAACTGCTGCGGCGCGGTGCGTATGGGGCCCCGCGCGCCCGCTAATACGGCATTGCAGCACGCTCAGCCTCTCGTCATACGGCAGCTAACCTCCCGCTATTACAATTTCGCGATTTGCCTCCCGATGGGTTTCCAAAAACCGCGCGGCTGAAACGCCAACTCCAGTGGCGTCACTAAAGTCCAGTGACGTTGCGTATTCCACCGGCAAACGGAGTAGTACTAGTACTTAAACCATTGGTTCTGGGCCGCTTGTTACTGCATTTTCATTAATTCGACAGTTGAAATGGGGTAACCTATGGGCCTGAGGCTGAGACCAAGAAGTCGAAAGCAAGAAATCGATCATGGCCAGCCCGACCCACAGCGAAGTGGGAGAGGCGTTGTGCAAGAAACTGGAGGAGTTGCAGTTTGTTTCTAATCATCACTCTCGGGGTAGTATCGCTACTATTATCGTTTCTCCTAACGCCGGTGGTGCGAGACCACCTAGGGGCGCTGGGTTTCCTGGATCATCCCGACGGTCAGCGCAAGAAGCATTCCGGGCCGGTGCCCAGGGTGGGCGGAATTGGGATCGCACTAGCTTACGTCGGAGCGTTCGCGGTTGTGTTTCTGCTGCCCTTCCAGTTCGCCAGCATCCTGCATCCCGCGCTGCCTCAGATCTTGAAGCTCGGGGCTGTGGCGTCACTGGTGTTGCTGACTGGCGTTGTGGACGATTTGCGGGGATTAAACGCCTGGCAAAAGCTGCTGGGAATCTTGTCCGCGGGCGTGCTCGCCTATTTCGCGGGCATTCGAGTGGATCTGCATCAGTTCCCCGCTCTGGCTGCGTACCCTTGGATCGGTTTCGCGGTAACGGTCGTCTGGCTGGTGGGTTGCACGAACGCTTTTAACCTGATCGACGGCATGGACGGCTTGGCGGCGGGCGTGGGCCTGTTCGCCAGCGCGACGATGTTGGTAGCCGCGCTGGTGCAGGGCAACATGGCGCTGGCGCTAGCGACCATGCCGCTGGTGGGCTGCCTGCTCGGCTTCCTGCGTTACAACTTCAATCCCGCCTCGGTTTTTCTCGGAGACAGCGGCAGCCTGTTGATTGGTTTTCTTCTGGCTTGCTATGGAGCGCTATGGAGTCAGACGTCGGTGACCCTGGTCGCTCTGATGGCGCCAGTGCTTGCCGTTTCCATTCCCCTGCTGGACGTGGCGGTTTCGATCGCCCGCCGATTCCTGCGCAACCAACCGATTTTCCAGGGCGACCGCGGACACATCCATCACAAGCTGCTGGAACGAGGGTTCACGCCGACGGGGGCGGTTCTGGTGATGTACGGAGTGTGCTTCTTCGCGGCGGCATCGTCGTTACTGGTGGGCGCTTTTCACAACCAGTTTAGCGGCCTGATCGTAATCCTGTTCTGCATTCCCGCCGGAGTGGGCATCCAGTATCTCGGATACGCGGAGTTTGCCAAGGCAGGACGGTTGTTCCTGCGGGGCGGATTCCGGCGCATCATTGACGCGGAAACGCGGCTGCATCACTTTGAGCAATCCCTCGAGAAGGCAGGCGACCTGGACGCGTGCTGGACCACGATCACGCAAGGATCGCGGGAATTCGGATTTCAAGGCGTGCGCATGAGTGTGGCGGGGGTGGTCCTGGAGGACTGGACCGGGTGGAACGCGAAGCCGTTGTGGCAGTTGCGGATTCCACTTATTGGAAACCAATACATCAACTTCTTCCGCGACTTCGAGGCGCATCTCGATCCGCTGATCCTCAGCGCGTTTGTCAATTGCGTGGAGCGGGGACTGAAGAAGAACGCGGCCAGGCACGAACCCAGGGCCCAGACCACGGAACCGGACCGCAGTCTGGTGTACGCGGCACGAGCCGAGGCCGGCGGCGCCGAAGCCGGGATGTTCTAAAGCAACCTGATCCGTTAGAACGAGCCAAGCTTTTCTAAGTAAGAATTCTGTGTTCACTCCGCGCACCGCGCCGCTGGAATCGGCTCGGCACCGGGGTTTCTCAGCAAGGCGGGGCGACTGCTGTCGAGCTGGCGAAAACCTTAAATAGGCCCCCTTTGGTACTGGTACGCGACAGTCAGAAAACTCATTGACAAATGTCATGCGGGAATTGACAATTGTCACTGAGCCTAGTCGCCACTGCCAAGCGAACTTTTCTTATTAGTCTTTAAATCCTGTAGGTTAGGTTGACTTAACGAAAGCCGTTCGTGGGACTCAAAGGGCGGTAGCGCGCCGAAACTGGCTCGGCAGACGTTCGGTCTGCCCGTCAAGCAACCTCAACCGGGGAGAAATGCCGTGGCCGTATTAAAACCAAGGGAACGCCTGGTTTACTTTCGCGTCTCCGAAGACGAGTTTCATCAGTTCGTGAGCGTCTGTGAACGGGAGGGCGCCCGCAGCGTTTCCGACCTGGCCCGGAACGCAGTGCAGCGCCTGATCGCGGAGTGTCATCGGGACCGCGAGGACCGGGAGCTGACTCCGAAGGTGGAGAAACTGGAACAGGCTGTGGCCGAGTTGACCGGCCTGGTGCAGACGCTGGCTGCGCTTCTGAGGGGCCAGCACAGCGCCACGACCGCGCGGGCAAGCGGCGACGGACAGCCGATGATGGTAAGGGCGGCGGACGGCTCAGCCCAACCGGAAGAGTGACCCATGGAAATCCGTCTTTTGAATGACGCTGACGATCCCATGCGCTGGGGAGCGCATCGCGTGCCAGGTCCGCCCCCGCCCCAGGACGAGGAAAGCCAAGAGGGGTCTGCGCCAGTGGATGTCTTCCTGCTGCTTCGAAGATACTGGCTGGTGCTGGTCATCCTGGTTTTTCTGGGAGGAACGGGGGGCTTGGTGACGCTGCTGTACAGCCTGCCCACGTACAACGCCAGCGCGACCATAGAAGTGATCCCGTTGAGCGAGGTCTGGTTGAGGAATTCGCTCGATATCACCAGCTTCGAATCCAACGAAGTCAATCTGCAGACGCAACTCAACATTCTCCGCAGCGGGCGGTTCCGGAGGCGCGGAGCCGAACGCGTGCAGTCGGAAGTGATCCCGCTCCCCCCGCCGGTGAGGGGAGTGCTCTCGCGGCTGCGCGAGCACTTTCAGCCCTCCACCAGAGATCCCGTGGAGAGTACGCGCCGGGCCCTCGACATGGCGATCGGGACGTTTGACGCCAGGCCCGTCAACAGAACCAGACTCATCGAATTGAGTTGCGAGTCGACCAGCCCGCAGGTGGCGGCCAGCTTCCTCAACTCCATGGCGGCTGAGTTTGTGGAGGACACGTCACGGTCGCATTCGCAAAGTTCGCAAAAGACGAACGAACTGCTGGCGACGCAGATTGAGGAGACGAAAACCAAACTGCACGACACCGAAGAGCGGCTGCGCACCTTCGTGCAGGCATCGGGAAACCTGTTCGCCGGACAAGACATATCCACCCTCGCAGATTTGCAATTGACGCAAGCGAAACAAAGACTCACTGAAGCCCACTCGCAAGTGATCGCGGCGCAAACGCGCTATGAACTTTCCACCAGGGTTCCCCCGGAGTCCTTGACCGAGGTGCAGTTGGACAGTACGCTGCGTGGTTATCAGGACAGGATCGGGAGTCTAAACCAGCAGCGAGCAGCGCTGCTGATCACCATGACGGAAAAGAATGAGAAGGTGCGGTTGATCGATGCCCAAATCGTACCGCTGCAGGAAGCGTATCAGCGGGAGCTGGCCGCCGTCCTGAAGAAAATTCATGACGATTACGATGCTGCCCTAAGGGAAGAGAAACACCGCGCTGACGACTATGCCAGCAAGTCGCAGCGGGTTGGCTCGGAGGCGAGCAAGGCCTCCCAATACGCCGAACTGAAGCGCGAGGTCGAGACGCTGCGCCAGCAGTATCAGACGCTCATCGGGCAGGCCAACCAGGCTGAAGTCACCAACGCGTCCTCGATCAACCCGGTTCGTATTATCGAGCCCAGCACGCCGCCGCCAGTTCCGTACAAACCCCGGCCACTGTTCAACCTGTCTCTCGGCAGTTTCGTGGGACTGTTGGCGGGTTGTGCGTTCGTGTTTCTGCGAGAGCGCACGGACCGCAGTGTGCGATCACCCGGAAGTATGCGGCGCTGGTTGAACACGCCCGAACTCGGCGTAATTCCGAATCTTTCTCCTGCGGGCTACCTGGAAGCCGGGATGGCGCCCAACGCCGGGAACGCCCTAATCCCCGTGGGTAGCGACGAATTGCCATCGGCCCTGGCAAACTGGAGGAGCGCACCGGCATTCGTTACCGAGTCGTTCCGTGGGACCCTCGCCTCCATTTTGAGAATTCGACCAGGCGGGCGGCCTCTAAAAGTATTGCTGGTGACCAGTCCTGGCCCCGGCGAAGGCAAAACCACGGTGGTCCAGAACCTGGGTATCGCGCTGGCGGAAACTGGAAGAAAAGTACTTCTGGTAGACGGGGACTTCCGCCGGCCGCACCTGCACAAGCGATTTCACCTGCCGAATACAAACAGCCTGATCGACTCTCTTGGCAACGAGGGGCCCTTGGAACCCGAGCTTATGGGTGTGAGTACGGGGATCCCGGGGCTTTTCATCCTGCCGAACCGTGCGACGGATAGCCATGTAGCCAGAGCCCTGTACTCACCCAAACTGCGCACTTTTTTTAGCAAGCTGCGGGAAGCTTATGATATGGTCCTGGTCGATGCTCCGCCATTTCTACATCTGGCGGACGCGCGGATCATTGCTCCGCTGACCGACGGAGCCGTTTTGGTTCTTCGTTCCGGCGCCACCAGCCGCGAGCACGCCGTGGAGGCGTACCGGCGCATGCGTGAGGACGGTCTGTTCCTACTGGGCACGATCTTGACCGCGTGGGAAGCATCGAATTCGTATCTCAAGCGGCACTACTACTACTACGACTACGCCGACGAAAACCGAAAGCGGTAACGGTAGCGACGCGGCGCCAGCCGCGATTGTGACCCGGCCTCAGGACCCAACGCTTGTGCCGGCCGTCATCGCCGGCGCGCTGTTGTTGGTAACCTTTTGGCCGATCTTGCGGAGCATGTACGGAAGCTGGTTCGACGAACCAGCGTCGATGGAGCATGGGATTCTGGTGGTTCCCGCCGCCCTGTGTATGGTCTGGAGCAAGCGCGCCCGGCTTCGCGAGATTCGGCGAGAGCCTTCCTTATGGGGCGTCGTTCTGACGGGCTTGGGCGCCGCGCAAGCGATTGTGGGGACGATGGCGCACGGGATCTGGATCAGCCGAATGGCTTTTCTGGTTTCGCTGGTGGGTTTGATTGCCGCTCTTTATGGAATGCGGATGGTACGGGCGCTTGCCTACCCCCTTTGCACGCTCGTCCTGATGGTGACGCCCCCCACGTTTTTGTATGAGCGCCTCACGCTGGACTTGCAGTTACTGGCAAGCAGAATAGGCGAGGCCACGCTCGATGCGCTAGGATATCCGGTGCTCCGCGAGGGCAACGTGCTGGAGTTGGTCGGGATCAAGCTGTCGGTCGAAGAAGCCTGCAGCGGCATCCGGTCTCTGTTTTCGATCTGGTTTCTCTGCGTGGTATACGGTTACTTTTTCGCGACGGGGAGGATTATGCGCCTGCTCATCGTGTTGTCAGCCGTTCCGGTGGCGATTCTTGGCAATGCCGGCCGCATTGTCGTGACCGGTATCGCGAGCCAGTATAATCGGGCGCTCGTCGAGGGCGCGGCTCACCAGGCGTTCGGATACCTGAGCGTGGCGATATCCGCGGCTGGTTGCATCGTTTTCCACCTGCTGACAGTGCTTCTGCGAAGAGCTTGGCGGTCGCGGCATGCGTAGCGTGCTCAGCGCATTCCGGCAAGGCATGCGTAGCCGGTTGATTCCAGTTTGCCTGATTCTGTTCCTACAGATGGCCGCCTCACGCGGGCTTTCGATACCGGAGCGCAGGGTGCCGCCGCCTGATTTGCGCGGCCTGCCGGTGCGGCTTGGCGCGTGGGAGCAGCGTGGCGAACAGGCTCTGGACCCTAACACCGTTGCGTACCTTCGTCCGGATGAATACATTCTTCGTGACTACGTGAATGACCGAAGTGGAGCCTCGATCAACCTCTTCGTGGCGTATTTCAAGTCATTGCAGGGTAAGTATGGCCCACACTCGCCTCGCGTGTGCCTGCCCGGTGCGGGATGGTCGGTGCGCTCGTCCAGAACTGCATCGGTCAGCGGCATCGAGGGGTCTCAAACCACTCCGGTCAACGAATACATTATGGAGAAGTCAGGGAACCGGATTCTGGTGGTGTTCTGGTATCAGAACGAGCGCGATGCATGGGCGGACGAGTTCTGGGCGAAGATCCGTTTGTTGCCGGATCTGATCCGGTATCACCGTTCCGACGCCAGCCTGGTGAGATTGATCTCGCCCACGGCGGATAACGGAAACGACTTTGGCAATTGCCTTCAGTTCATCGATGTGTTGGCCCCCGCGCTTACCAATCGTTTCGAGATGGCTCGCTAGAGCACTACGGCCGATGAGAATTCTCTACCTGAATCCATGTGGTCAAATGGGGGGCGCCGAGACCAGCCTTGTATCACTGATGGCCAGCATCCGTGAGGCCCGGCCGGATTGGGAGCTATGCCTGGCGGTGGGCGAAGACGGCCCACTGGTGGGGAAAGCGCGGCAGATGGGGGTTCAGGTGTTCGTGATTCCCTTTCCGGCCGCCATAGCCACGCTAGGCGACGCCGGACAGCGCCGTTCCGCAGTGCTGCGCGCGGTGCTCACTTCACTCGGACCGGCGGCGGCCTATGCGCGGCGCTTGGGTAAGCTGATCCGCAACCTCGACCCCGCAGTGATTCATAGCAACGGATTCAAGATGCACGTACTGGGCAGTCTGGTGCGTCCGCCGAAGACGGCGTTGATTTGGCATATGCACGACTATGCCAGCGCGCGCCCGCTGATGGGGACTCTGTTGCGCCCGTTCCAAGGCCGCTGCGACACGGTCATTGCCAATTCCAAGAGCGTGGCTGCCGATCTAGCCGGACTGTACCCCGCCGTGCAGGTGGCGACCATCTACAACGCGATTGATATCCGACGGTTTGCGCCCCAGGGCGAGACATGCGATCTGGACAAGGCCTCGGGGCTTTCCCCGTCGCCCGCGGGAACCGTTCGCGTTGGCCTGGTGGCAACGTTCGCGCGATGGAAAGGCCATGAGGTGTTTCTGCGGGCGCTTTCTCTCGTTCCGCGCGAACTCGGAATTCGAGGCTACGTGATTGGCGGCCCGATCTACCAAACCAGCGGAAGCCAGTATTCGCTCGCGGAACTGGAGCGCATGGCGGAGCAATGGGGGCTGCGCGACCGGGTAGGCTTTACGGGGTTTTTGGACGACCCGGCAGACGCTATGCGATCGCTGGACATCCTGGTGCACGCCAGTACGAAACCGGAGCCGTTTGGCATGGCCATCATCGAAGGCATGGCTTGTGGAAAGGCCGTGATCGCGAGCCAGGCAGGCGGCGCGGACGAACTATTCGCCGATGGCATAAACGCTCTGGGGCATGCGCCCGGCGATTTCCGGCAGCTGGCGCGACAAATTGAGAAGCTGGCGCGCGATGAGCAGCTCCGGCTCCGCCTGGGCAGGGCTGCGCGAGCCGCTGCCGAGGAGGGTTTCCAAGGCCATCGCCTGGCTGCGGAGCTTGTTCCGTTGTACGAGCGGATTGCCGATCACACGAACCGCGGGCAGCAACCGAACGCTCACGCCAAATCCGCGATTCGTGCGGCGGTCTCTCCCCTGACCGGAGGAGGTGAGAAATGATCACCGCCTCCGAACTCAGGGACAAGCAAGCGCCCATGGGCGGAGCAGACGATATCTTGCGCGTACTCCACCTGCACTCCGGCAACTTGTATGGAGGCGTAGAAACCCTGATGGTCACGCTGGCGCGTTTACGCCACCTTTGCCCGGGGATGGAGCCGCACTTCGGACTTTGCTATGAAGGCCGGCTGAGCCGGGAATTGACCGCCGAAAATGTTCCGGTCGACTGGCTGGGAGCCGTACGGATCAGCCGTCCTTGGACCGTCTGGCGGGCGCGGCGGCGCCTGCGCGAATTGCTTGGCCGGAAGAAATTCGACGTGGTGATCTGCCACATGCCCTGGCCCCTTTTGATTTTCGGCCGAACGGCGCGTCGCGCCGGGCGCCGGGTGATCTTCTGGGCGCACAGCGCACATAGCGGCCGGAACATGCTCGAGCGCCTAGCCCGGAAAACCGCGCCTGATCTGGCCATTGCGAACAGCGGTTTCGTGGCGGATTCAGTCGCAAACCTGTTTCCGAACGTGCCGGCTCCCGTGGTGCATTATCCAGTGGCGCTGGTAGACGCGCCCGACGCACAGGAATGGCGCGCGGCGGCGCGGCGCGAGCTGGGTGTGGAGGAGCAACCGGCGGTTATCATCCAAGTGAGCCGTTACGAAGCTTGGAAAGGGCATCTTCTCCATTTACGAGCGCTCGCCGAACTGCGCGACACGCCGGCCTGGGTCTGCTGGATGGTAGGTGGCCCGCAGAACGCGGCGGATCAGCGGCAATTCGACGAAGTGCAGCGAAGCGCGCGTGCGTTGGGGATCGCGGACCGCATACGTTTCCTGGGGCAACGCTCCGACGTGGCCCGGCTCTTGGCTGGGGCGGACATTTTCTGCCAGCCGAATCTGGGGCCGGAACCGTTCGGCATCGTGTTCATCGAGGCTCTCTGGGCCGGGCGGCCCGTTGTCACCACAGCTATCGGGGGCGCGCTGGAGATTCTGAACGATTCCTGCGGGTTGCTGGTCCAGCCTAACGATCCGGGAAGCTTGGCGGCGGCGCTGCGGCGGCTGATCGAGTCGCCTGGGTTGCGAAGGCGCCTGGGACAAGCTGGACCGTCGCGAGCGCGTCAACTTTGCGATCCGGCTTCGCAAATGCGTGCGCTACGAGAGCTGCTTCGAACCACCATTGGCGTCAACCAGTCCTGACCGGCTCCCGACGTCTCACTTCATTTTCCTCACATACCATGGAAGCAACTTCCGGCGGTTCCGAGCAGCAGTCTCCCACGAAGGCTAACCCAGCGTCTCCGTGGGTGCTGGTAGCGGGCGGTTTTCACCAGAAGGGTGGAATGGACAAGGCCAATCTGGCCCTGGGCCAATATCTGGTGGAGCAAGGCACGCCGGTGCATGCGGTGTGCCACAGCGCGGATGCCGACTTCGCCAATCATCCCCTGGTAACAATCCATCGCGTACCCCGGCCGGCGGGGTCATTTTTTCTGGGAAGGCCCATGCTCGATTTCTATGGAAGGCGGGTCGCGCGCTACGTCACCCGGCGCTGGCGGGACGCTCGCGTCGTGGTAAATGGGGATAACTGCCTCTGGCCGGGCATCAACTGGGTTCACTACGTGCATCATGCCTGGACACCGAAGCCCCAGGAAGGGCCCTTGTGGTTTGGCATCAAGCGAAGCTTGAGCGACCGCTTAGCGCGCCGACGGGAAAAAGTGGCGGCACGCCTGGGACGCATCTTCATTACGAACTCGAATCGAACCAGCCGAGACCTGATCGAGCGTCTCGATATAGAACCCGAGCGCGTGCATACCGTCTATTTAGGCGCGGAGTCGCAATGGGGACCCATCACCGCCTCGGAAAGAGCCGCGAGCCGGAAGGCTCTGGGTATTCCCGAAGAGCGCATGGTGGCCGTGTTTGTCGGCGCTTTGGGACTGGAGCATCGCAAGGGATTCGATGTTCTGTTTGAATCCTGGAAAGTCCTGTGCGCCGATCCACGGTGGGACGTGGACTTGCTGGCGGCAGGCAGCGGCCATGCACTGCCGATGTGGCGGCAAAAAGTTTCCGAGGGCGGATTGGGCGATCGCATTCGCCTCCTCGGCTTCACGGCAGAAGTACGCAATCTGCTGGCGGCGGCGGATCTGCTGGTGAGCCCGGCCCGTTACGAGGCTTATGGCTTGAACGTCCAGGAGGCGATATGCCGGGGAGTTCCCGCGATAGTTCCCCGGCAAGCCGGTGTGGCTGAGCGATACGGACCGGAGTTCGAACCGCTCTTACTCGAAGATCCGGAAAACCGGCAGGAGCTGGTGGCGAAGATTCGCCTGTGGCGGGCACACCCGGACGTATGGCGGGCGGGTTTTCAACGGTTCGGTGAATCGCTGCGTGCCTACAGCTGGAGCGACATGGCTTGCAGGATTGTTTCGATCGCGAGCCGCGTGGAAGGTGCGGGCGCAGTACAGAGGATGGAGTCCACTAGAATCAGCCGGCCGGCCGCGGTCGCGGAGAGGCGTTGATGCCGGAAAACCTGGTTCTGATTCCGCGCCAGGTGAATCGATGATCGCGCTAGGACTGTGCATCTTAGCTTTCGGCATGACGCGTTGGGCAGGCAAGCGCTCGCTAGGGTCAGGGCTAGTGTCGCTGTTGCTGTGGGGATATTTGTACGGGATTCTGCGCGCGAACCTCGACAGCGTGTTTTCCCACTTCCTGTTCGACTCTGCCTTGATAGGCTTCTATCTCGCACAGAAAAAAGCTTTCACCGATCCGGCCGACGCCAGGCGCACGGCCGCGTTGCGGTACTGGACGTTGGGTCTGATGATCTGGCCCGCGTTACTGCTGTTTCTGCCATTTCAACCCATACTAGTCTCCCTGGTAGGATTGCGCGGGTGCATCTTTTTCATTCCCATGGCATTGTTAGGCAGCCGCTTAAAAAGTGAAGACCTCATGCAGTTATGCACTGGATTGGTCTGCCTAAACCTGCTTTCTTTGGCGTTTGCGGCGGGCGAATACTTCCAGGGCATAGAGAGATACTACCCGTACAGTGCCGTGACTGCGATCATTTACGGCAGCAACGACGTTGCGGGAGGATTCTTCCGGATCCCCGGGACCTTTGCCCACGCCCATCAGTATGGCGGCACCATGTCTGCCTCGATTCCCTATCTGGTGGGTGGCTGGACGGAGGGATTGACGCGCAAGGCCCGCGTGTTGTCGGTGGTCGGGATCGGCGCAGCATTCCTGGGCATCTTGATGTCAGCCACCCGCCAGAATTTCATTTTGGCTGCCGTCATGGTGCTGGTCGTGGTCGGCGGCACGCGCATGAAGACCAACCGGCGCGTCCTGTTTATCGTCTTGATCGTAGGTTTGGTCGGAGTTGCCCTGACCAATGAGCGGTTCCAGCGATTTAAGAGCCTGGGTGATACCGACTACGTCGGGGATCGCATTTCCAGCAGCGTAAATCGCAGTTTCTTCGAGATCCTCTTCGACTACCCGATGGGTAACGGGCTGGGTGGCGGAGGGACCAGCCTTCCTTATTTTCTTGAAGGACAAGTACGAAATCCCATCGGCATGGAGAACGAATACGCTCGGATTCTCTGCGAGCAGGGAGTAATCGGATTCCTACTGTGGCTCGGCTTCATCGTTTGGTATCTCAGCCAGGTCCGGAAAATATTCGGCAAAAGCCCCTGGGCATCCAGCCGGCGACTGGTCTTTACCTACTGCTTGATTACCCTGGGGATCGGCACCATAGGAGAAGGCATGCTCACGGCAATCCCTGCCAGCGCGATGCTGCTGCTGGGCATGGGATGGACGTCCACGGCGATGCGAGCCGAGGATGCCAGACGCCGTCCGGTTCGGCGTCCGAGTCAAGTGGTCCCGCAGCCGGCCTGGCCCGCGCATGCGCACTATTCCGGGTAACAGGCCGTTCCAGCCTGAAACGCGTCTAACATGCCACCTTTACCAAAAGTGATTGAACCGGTTCGCATCACATCATGAGCAACACGGGTCTTATCGTCTCGGCGAATGCGCGTCCCTCGATTGGCGGCCAGGGACTGAACCTCTATCACACCGTGGAAGCACTACGACAGGTTTTTGATCTCCAGATTTTTTGTTCCGCACCATTTCCCGGAGTTCCTACCACTGTGGTTCCGAATTCTCGGGCGGGCGAGTTCATCAGAAAGACCCGGTTTCTGCGGCGATACGTGGACTGGCAGCAGCTGATCACCGACGCTCAATTTGATCATGAGGTTTCCCGGCGCCTGGTTCCCGCAAAGGTGTTCCACGGAGTGACCCACCAGTGCATGCGCAGCCTTGAGGCGGCGAGTAACAACCGGAGTTTCCGTGTACTCGATGTGATCACACCACATATAGAGGAGTATTACTCTCACCAAAAGCGGGAATGCTCCACATTTGGCATTCGCCCTCCGACCAACAGGATTTTCATCAAGCGAATTCTCGCCGAGTATCAACGGGCTGACGTAATCCGCGTGATGTCGAACTACGCGCTCGAGAGTTTCCTGGAGCGAGGTTTCAGCGCCGATCGTGTGAAGGTCATTCCGCCGCCGTTCGATCTTTCAGATTTTCCGGCCGCCGATTTCTCCGGCCCGACGTTCCGAGTCATTTTTGTCGGCCTCATCTCGCCATGGAAAGGATTCCACCATCTGATTGACGCGTTCAACCGGCGGCCAATCAAGGATAGCGAACTGATCCTGTGGGGTGGGCCGGGCTCGCGCCCGATCAGCCGGTATTTGCAGCAGCAACAGGCACTCAATCCAGCCATCCACATAAAACCCATGTCAGTCCGGGAGGTGGGCAACGAAACGGTGTACGCAAAGGCGAACGTACTGGTCCTGCCGTCCCTCTCTGACGGCTTCGGGTATGTCGTCGCGGAAGCCATGGCGTGCGGTCTTCCCGTCATTGTGACCAAGAACACCGGAGCCGCGGACCTGGTCCGTGACGGCGAGAACGGGTACATTGTTCCACCGGGGGATGTGGATGTTCTGGCGGAGCGCCTGGCCCATCTGGCCAATCACCCCGCCCTGGTCCGGGAGATGGGAAAAAAGGCACGTCAGGCCGTCGCTGCACTCAGCTTCGATCGATTCCGGGCCGACTATCTGGAGATGATCGCGTCGTCAAACTAAAAAAAGGGGCCATGAACAACATGCAAGTGGTTATCTTATGCGGAGGAAAGGGTACTCGATCGTATCCGTTTACGGAGTATTACCCCAAACCAATGATGCCGATCGGCGGCACGCCTATTCTTGTCCACCTCATGCGCATTTATGCGTTGCAAGGGGTCAGGCACTTTGTTTTGGCCGCCGGGCATCGAAAAGAAATGCTCATCGATTACTTCGACGGACGCTTTCCTGAGTGGAAGATCGACATCGTGGATACGGGCGCGGAGGCTGATACGGCGGAGAGGATCCTCGCATGTGCCCCGTATGTCGGCGAGACCTTCTTCGCAACCTATGGGGATGGTCTGGGGAATGTCGACCTCTCGGAACTTCTGTCGTTCCACCGGAGAGTCGGAGCAGTGGCTACTGTAACCACGGTCGCCCTGAGGTCTCAGTACGGCACCGTGGAGTTCGACCATGACCAGAAGGTTCGCCGGTTCATCGAGAAGCCAATCATCAAAGACCAATGGATTAATGCCGGCTTCTTCGTTTTTGAGAAACGGGTCTTCGAATCCTGGAACGGGAAGAATCTCGAAGCAAACATCTTGCCGAGCCTGGCTGCGAAGGGTTGCCTTTACAGCAGTATTCATCACGGTTTCTGGAAGTCTATGGATACCAGTAAAGATCAGCAAGAGCTCGAGAGGTTGTACGGTGATGGCCCTGCCCCGTGGATGGATTTCTCTCACCACAGGACCGATTTGACGGGCCTCATTGCCACGAGCGTCGTGGACTCCGAAAAGGTGGTCGCAAAACCTTGACCAATACATTCTGGAAATCGAGATCCGTCTTCGTGACTGGCGCCACCGGCTTTATGGGTGGCTGGCTGGTCAGGGCACTTATCGAGCGCGGCGCCGACGTCGTCGCTCTGGTACGCGACAGCAATCCGCGCAGCATGTTCATGCGGGAGCGGCTGAACGAACAGGCGGTCGTGGTCAACGGTTGCGTGGAGGATGAGAATGTCGTCCGGCGGGCGCTTGCCGAGTACAGCGTGGACACGGTATTTCATCTGGCCGCTCAGCCGCTGGTCAGCGTCGCCAAAGCGGACCCCACCGATACGCTGCGTGTGAATGTACAAGGCACTTGGACCGTACTCGAGGCGTGCCGCCAACTGAAGGTTCGGCACGTCATCGTGGCTTCATCGGACAAAGCGTACGGCGCAAGCCCCAACCTTCCATACACCGAGAGTCACCCGCTCGAAGGCCGGTACCCTTACGATGTTTCGAAAAGCTGCGCGGATCTTCTCTCCAGAATGTATGCGGAAACCTACCAGCTTCCGGTCTGCATCTCCCGTTTTGGGAATTTGTTTGGCGGGGGAGACTTGAATTTCAGCAGAACGATTCCGGGACTCATCCGGGCCACCCTCAATGACGAGCCATTTGTGATCAGAAGCGACGGCAAGTTCATTCGAGATTTCCTATACGTGAAGGATGCCGCACACGCCTATCTTTACCTTGCCGAAAAGCTTGCCGCAGGCGCCATAAAACCTGGAGAAGCCTTTAACTTGAGCCTCGAGATCCGTATGACGGTGCTTGAGGTTGTGGAACTCGGGTTAAGACTGATGGGCCGCACCGATCTGAAGCCGGTGATTCAAAACATCGCCTCCGCGGAGATTCGAGAACAGACACTAAGCGCGGCCAAGGCTCGGCGGGAACTCGGTTGGGAACCAGCCTACTCCATGGAAAAGGCCCTCCAGGAGACGATTGACTGGTATCGGGATTTCTTTTCGCTATCCGCGAACGCGGACGCACCTCATCGAGCCGCGCTTCAAACACGTTAGCCTCCGCGAGATCACGACCGCCTGATCACATGAAGAGTCAGTCCATCGTAGACGCCCAGGACCAGTCCGGAGTGGCACCGGTGCGCCGTTGCTGGCACGTCATTACCTGCGAGTATCCTCCGCAGACGGGCGGCGTGAGTGACTACACGCACCTGATGGCTACCCGGCTCGCTGCCCAGGGTGAGGAGGTGCACGTGTGGTGCCCATCCCATGCCTCGCCGCCGCGAGTGACGAGCGGCGTCACCACGCATCAGTTGGGAGCCATCGGTCCGGCGGATCTGCGCCGCGTCAGCCAAGAGCTGGAGGGGTACGCCCCGCCCCGACGCCTGTTGGTACAGTGGGTGCCGCACGGATATGGGTACCGCTCCATGAATCTCGCGTTTTGCTGGTGGTTGTGGAGGCGGGCGAATCGCCATGGGGACCAGGTCGAGTTGATCGTCCATGAACCTTATCTGTCGTTCCGCGCAACAGCTGTGCGGCAAAATCTGGCGGCGCTAGTGCACCGCGTCATGGCCGTTCTGCTGCTTCGCGCAGCATCGGTTGTATGGGTGACGATTCCAGACTGGGAGCGGCGCTTGCGGCCCTACGCGCTAGGCCGCAATCTGCGGTTCGAGTGGCTTCCTATATTCAGCAACGTTCCCGTCGCGGAGAACCCGGATCAGGTGCGCGCGCTGCGGCGCCAGTATTGCGCTGGCGATCAACTCCTGATCGGCCACTTTGGAACCTTCGGGTCACTCATCGCGACGCTGCTCGAACCGATTCTTCTCGCCCTCGGCCAGGTTTCCGGGCTGGTGATCCTGCTCATGGGGCAAGGCAGCGAGCAATATCGTCAGCATCTGATTCGGAAAGCGCCCCACCTGGCCCACCTGGTTCGGGCCACCGGGAAACTATCTGCCGAAGAACTTTCGTGCCATCTGTCGGCCTGTGACCTGATGGTACAACCCTATCCGGATGGCGTATCCAGCCGCCGGGGTAGCTTTATGGCGGGACTGTCCCACGGTAAGCCAATGGTCACCACCTACGGGCATCTCTCCGAGCCGTTCTGGAACCATACAGATGCTGCCGTAGTCGTGCCGGTCGGAGACACCGAAGCCTGTGTGCGCGCCGTGCGCCGGCTTTGCGACGACGCCAGTGAACGGCAGCGCATTGCCCATGCCGCCCATGAGCTCTACCGGGAGCGATTCGATATCTCCCACGCGGTCGCCGCCTTGCAGCAAGCCGAGACAAAGAAGGATTGCTCATGCGCGTTCTGATCGCCACATCGCATCGCAACCTGGTCGGAGGCGTTGAGAAATACGTACAAACCCTCATTCCGGCGTTGCTGAGCCGTGGGCACTCGGTCGGCCTGTTGCACCAGTATCCGGTCCGCTCCGAAACGGAGACTGTGGATTCACGGGAGCAGGGGCTGCCCGGTTGGTGCTCGGCGGAACTCGGTCACGAGGCAGCCCTACGCTCGCTGGCCGATTGGGGACCTGACGTGGTCTACTCGCAAGGTCTCGAAGATATCGCTTTGGAGAACGCCCTGCCATCCAGATATCCAACGGTTCTGTACGCCCATACTTACCTCGGCACTTGTATCAGCGGACGTAAGTGTCACACCACGCCGCAAATTCGGCCGTGCGGGCGCCAGTTCGGTCCGCAGTGCCTCGTGCTTTACTATCCGCGCCGTTGCGGCGGTTTGCACCCCGGCACCATGTGGCGGATGTTCCGGCAACAGTCGCAACGCAGGGCTGGCTTTGTGGGATACCGGACGGTGCTCGTCGCCAGCCGCCACATGCGCCGCGAGTATGAGCGGCATGGAGCGCCGCGCGTACAGCTCCTGGCCCTTCCCATGACGGGCGGCATCCCCAACACCGGCGCACCATCCCCCAGGGTCCCCGCAGGCCGCATCCTGTTTGTCGGACGCCTGGTGGATGTCAAAGGCGCTTGCCACCTGATTCGCGCGATCCCATATGCAGCCAAACAGCTCGGGTGCAGGCTGACACTGACCGTAGCCGGAGACGGTCCCGAACGCGCGCAGGTGCAGAATCTGGCCAAGCAACTCAACGTGGACGTTGTGTTCTCGGGCTGGCTGGACGCGCAACAGAAGCTGGACGTCATGCGTCAATCCGATCTGCTGGCCGTTCCGAGTCTGTGGCCGGAGCCGTTCGGGCTGGTCGGCATCGAAGCGGGAAGCCTCGGAGTTCCGGCCGCCGGATATGCCGTCGGTGGCATCCCGGATTGGCTCATCCCAGGCGAAACCGGCGAGCTCGCGCCGGGCGATCCCCCAACCAGCAAGGGATTAGCCGAAGCCATTGTGCGAACGTTGGCCGACCCCGACCATTACAACCGGCTGCGCCAAGGCGCGTGGGCGAAGTCCAAGCAGTTCACCCTCGACGGTCACGTTGACGGTTTGGAGCGGGTTCTCGCCGCCTGTGCGCCCTCGAACACTGTTACTGTATCCATCCCCGCGGCCGTAGACTCGTAGCCTACTACCTCCACCCGAATTTTCACCGTGCAATCTGACACCACCATCACCGCACCGGACCACCAGACACTCGCGGAGCAGCCACGTACTCGCTCCCCACGGCTCGCCCTGCTCTGCGACTTTCTCGAAGAGGGCTGGCCCAGTATGGACCTGTTCGGCGACATGCTCGCCCGCTGCTACCAGGCCGATCATGCCGCGGAGATCTCAGTCGAGCAATTGCGCCCGCCTCTCCGCGCCCGCTTCTCACGCCTGCCCGTCCGTCGCGGCGCGGCATCGCTGTGGAATGCCGACCGCCTGATCAACCGTTTCTTCGACTACCCGCGCTGGCTGAAAAAGCAAGCGGCCCGCTTTGATCTGTTTCATCTCATCGATCACAGTTATGGGCAGCTTGCCAGCGAACTGCCGGCGGGATCGACTGTTGTCACCTGCCACGATCTGGACACATTCCGGTGTCTGCTCGAGCCCAACCTTGAGCCCAGGCCTCTGTGGTTCCATCAAATGGTCCGGAAGACATTGAATGGATTTCTCGCATGCTCACATGTGCTCTGTCCCAGCGCTACTACCCGTTCGCAATTGCTCGCGCACGGCCTGTTCCCGGAAAATCGCGTGACCGTGATTCCCCCTGGAGTAGATCCCGTCTTTTTCGCGGAAGCTAGGACGGCACTTTCAAAGGAGCCGGATAGCATCGCACGCCTGACCGGCCAGACGTACCTCCTTCATGTCGGCAGCACCATCCGCCGCAAGCGCATCGATGTTCTGTTGCGCGTCTTTGCCCGCGTCTCGCGGGAGTTCCCAAAAGCCGTTCTCGTGCGCGTCGGCGGTGCTCTTACGGCCGAACAACTTCAGTTGGCGGCGGATCTGGGCGTCGCTGACAAAATCGTCTACGCTCCACACTTGACAAAGGAACAACTGGCCGCCGTGTACCGAAATGCCGCCCTTCTATTGCAGACGTCCGATGCCGAAGGCTTCGGGTTACCCGTGATCGAGGCCATGGCATGCGGCTGTGTCGTGGCCGCCAGTGACATCGCTCCCCTGCGAGAAGCAGGGGGATCCGCGGCCGAATACTGCGCGACAGCGGACGTCCAGGCTTGGAGCGCGGTGGTGGCGCATCTGCTCGGCGAGCGCGATACCGCGCCGGATCGCTGGGAGGCTCGAAAACGAAACGCCCGGAGCCATGCCTCGGCTTTCACCTGGTCCGAGAATGCTAATAGGACCATCGCTATATATCGAAGCGTCCTGAACCGAACGGGACGCTGCCCATCGCCCAAGCCATGAAAACGCTGATCAAAGCCATCCTCCCGAAACCGCTGTGGAACCGGCTCCGCGGGTGGCGCTTGCGTTACACACTCGCCAGCTATCGCCGCCGCCGCGTCCGCCACAACTATGGCGGCTACGACCTGGAGATCGAGTTAACCGACCCCATGGGCGCGGGTTGGTACGACCACGATTGGCCCGAGCTCCCGGAAATCGCGTTCCTGAAGCGTAGCCGCCTGCAAGCCGGCGCAAGGGTCTTCGACATCGGCGCCCATCAATGTGTGGTCGCCTTGATGCTGGCTAAGACCGTCGGCCCGGATGGATTTGTGCTGGCCGTCGAAGCCAATCCGGATAACTGCGCGGCCGGCGAGCGGAACCAGCAGCTTAACGGAATTGCCAACTGCCGCGTCTTGCACGCGGCTGGAGCGGAGCACTCCGGAACCCTGACCTTTAATCGTGGATGCAACGGTCACGTCGATGATGGCACCGGAGAATGGGGAACCATGGAGGTGAAAGCCGTCTCCGTAGACGATCTCGCCGCTGAAAATGGAATGCCCGACGTGCTGTTCATTGACGTCGAGGGATTTGAATGTGAGGTGCTCCAGGGAGCCCGCAAGACCTTGGCGCACGGCCCGGACTGCTTCATCGAAACGCACGTTGGCGCAGGCCTCGAGAAGTTCGGCGGGTCCGTCGAGCGCTTGCTGGGCCTGTTTCCCCCCGGATATCAATTCTTCGTAGCTCCCCCGGATGGAGCGTTCGTCTCCCTCGAGGAGGGTGGCGCCGTGTTGCGCGACCGGTTTTTCTTAATCGCGGCTCGCCCGCACGACGCGGCTTCCGAGGCCGGCCGTGCCACGCTCGCAAAAACAGGGAGGATGAGTGGGTAAGATGAATAAGATCGCCAGCGCGATCATCCGCACCGTGCCGACGCCCGTAATCGAATTCGTTTCCCACAACCAGTGGCGCAGCCCGGTTTTGCGCAGCGTTTGCTCGTGGGGCGCCTCCTGGGTCAAGGACCGTGACGGAGTCATCGTCAATGGAGTGGCACGTGGTCTTCGCTTCAACGTCGCCAGCTCGCATAGCGGTTTTATCCTCGGGAGCCACGAAAAGGAAGTGCAGACGGCGCTCGCGGCCTTGCTCCGGCCTGGGATGGTGTATTTCGACGCCGGGGCGAACGTGGGCTTCTTCGCGATCCTTGCCGCGCGGATCTTGGGTCCCAAGGGCCGGGTTGTCTGTTTCGAACCGCTACCCCAGAACGCACAGCAGATCGAGCATAACTCGCGTTTAAATGGCTTCTCAAACATCCAGGTCTGCCTGGATGCCCTGGGAGGCTCCAACCGGTCGGAAACCTTCCAAACTTCCGCCGAACCCACCTGGGGAATGCTCAACAGCGTCGGCAAGATTCCCGACCGTTCTTCCGGAACCATCACCGTAAATGTGCGCACGCTCGATTCGTTGTGCGGCCCGGGCGCGTTGCCGTATCCGGATTTGATGAAAATCGATGTCGAAGGCGCCGAGGTGGAACTGCTGGAAGGCGCGGCGGCCACCATCGCCGCCAGCCGCCCCCTGCTCATCATCGAGCTTCACCGCAATAATGAGATCGTCCTCGCCGCCCTCAGAAAGCTGGGGTACCATGCCGGCGTGCTGGGCAGCGCGGTCGCGGTTCGCGATGTGGCTTGGGATGCCAATATTATCGCTGCCCCGGCGGAGCGGCCGGCTTTGATCGAGGCCGTGACCGGACTTTCGAAAGGATTTGCTGCTGCCTGAGCCGCGGGATGCGCATCCTCACCATCGGCCATTCCTACTGCGTCGCGCTCAATCGCGGGATTGTTCGCGAAGTAGCCCACAATGCGGAGTTCGAGGTGACCGTGGCCGCACCAAGCTATTTTCACGGCGACTTGCGGCCTATTCGGCTGGAGCCGGAGCCACCGGGATCGCCGCTGCGCCTCATTCCCTTGGGCACCACACTCAGCCGCTTTGTCCATATATTCCGCTACGATGGCCAGGCCTTGCGCGCGCTTCTGCGAGACCACCAATTTGACCTCGTGCATGCGTGGGAAGAACCCTACGTTCTGGCCGGATATCAAATCGCCCGTGCCATGAAGCGCAGCTCCGCCCGATTCTGTTTTCGCACTGCGCAAAGTTACGTCAAGTCCTATCCGCCTCCGTTCGGATACTTCGAACGCAGCGTATTATCGCGCGCCCAGGGATGGATCGCGGGCGCCGGTCTGGTTTTCGAAGCCATGGTCAAGAAGGGCTTTCCAGAGGAGAAAGGCCGCGTTCTCAATCTGGCCGTGGACCTCAGCCAGTTCCGCCCTTTGTCACCGTCCGAGCGGGCGGACGTGCGGCGGGAACTGGGCCTCGAAGCCCCCATCATTGGTTTCGTCGGAAGGCTCACCCAAGCCAAAGGACTGGATGTTCTCATGCAAGCCATCGATCAGATCGGCGGATCCCGCCCCTGGAGCCTGCTCCTCCTTGGAAGCGGAGAATATCAGGACAAAATCCAGGCGTGGGCGGAAAAGCAAGGGTGGGCCGGCCGCGTCAAAATCAAGCTGGCCAAGCATGCCGAAGTCCCCCGATACCTCGGCTCCATGGATCTTATGGTCGCGCCCAGCCAGACCATGAAGAACTGGAGAGAACAGTTTGGCAGAATGCTCATCGAGGCATTTGCGTGCGGCGTGCCTGTGATCGGGAGTGACTCGGGCGAGATTCCGCACGTAATCGGATCCGCCGGCCGGATAGTCCCGGAAGCGGATGTCGCTGGGTGGGCGCAAGCCATCACCCAACTCTTGGAGCGGCCCGAGGAGTGCGAGGCGTTGCGGCGTTGCGGTTTATCCCGCGCCGCGCAGTATTCCACAGTTACCATCGCGGAACAGTATCGCCAGTACTATCGCTGGCTGGGAAGCCAACCGCTTTCGTGAGCCGCAAAGTCCGCCATCGGGGCACAACATTCTTTTCCCTGTTAACCTTCGACTACTTACTTTCTTGAGTCACATTCGCTATTCATGCTATTGGATACAGGTTCTCGCACTAGTGATCCATCGCGTTGACTGGATGTAATCCCCGGAAATTCACTGGCCCCCATATCATGTCTCTGTCTACCTCAATCGTGACTTCACCAACTGTGAACATCAACGGATTAGCACTCAACGGGAGTCATAAAGGCCCTCGAGTTTTGCATGTTGGAAAATTCTATCCGCCCCATATGGGAGGAATCGAAACTCATCTGCGAGGGCTCTGTACGGAGCTGCGGAAATCACTGGATGTGGAAGTGATTGTCGCTAACGAGGATCACCGCGGCGTCCAAGAGATCTTGGATGGTGTTCCTGTCTCGCGCATGGCTACCTGGCTCACGGTCGCATCCAGCCCGCTGTGCCCCGGAATTATTCCCAGGCTTCGCGCCTTCCGCGGCGATATCGTTCATCTCCACCTGCCGAACCCCGTGGCCGTTCTCGCCTATCTTGCCAGCGGTCATCGCGGACGTTTGGTGTCCACATACCACAGCGATACCATCCGCCAAAGATTCCTCGGCGCCGCATTCGAGCCTTTTTTGCACGCCGCCCTGCGCCGCAGCGCCGCCATTATCACGACTTCCCCGAACTATTTGGAAACATCTTCGGTTCTGGCTCGCCATAAGGAACGCTGCCACGTGATACCCCTGGGAGTCCGTATCGAGGACTTTGACCGCTGCGACCCGGATGCTGTTTCCGCCGTTCGCCGGCAATACGGGGAGCGGCTCATTGTCAGCGTGGGGCGGTTGGTTTCTTACAAGGGCTTCGAGCACCTGGTTCGGGCGATGATCCATGTCCAAGGAAACCTCGTCATCGTCGGAAAAGGTCCCCTCCACGGCAGTCTGAGCGCTTTGGCGTCGCAGTTAGGCGTGGCGGACCGGGTACATTTCCTGGGAAACATTGATCATGACAAGCTGGTAGCGTGCCACCATGCCGCCAAAGTCTTCGTTCTCCCTTCGGTGCTGAGAAGCGAGGCGTTCGGCATCGTTCAGGTGGAGGCCATGGCTGCCGGACTTCCGGTCGTGAACACCCTTCTGGACTCGGGCGTTCCGTTCGTTTCGCTCCACGAGCAAACCGGCCTGACCGTGCCTCCCGCCGATTCCCATGCGCTCGCCGCCGCGATCAATCGCCTGCTCGACAACCCAAACTTGGGACAGTCGCTGGGCCGGGCGGCTCGCCTCCGAGCCCGGCAGGAGTTCAGCCTGGAAGTGATGACCTCCCGCACGTTGGCCCTGTATGGCGACGTCATGCAACACCAGCCCCTCTGAACGGAAACCACATCACCTTCCGGCGCCGCCCGCGTTCGATGAAGACCGCTGCCAGCGCCAGAGGTATGAGAATTCCTGGTACCACTGAATACGGTGCTTGACCTCCGCATCTACCTGAAGATAGCCGGAGCCTATACAGGCAGGGACACGACCATCGGTGACCCGCCACGAGAGCATTTTGCGGAATTCCGGCTAAGGGTGGGAAACTAGTGCGTCGGATGTGGAAGCTCAGAGTGCTCTATTCACGCGCGATCAATTCTTTAAGGATCGCCGTGCTGGCACCGTTCGTGATCTCTAACTGGGTCTATTTCTTCGTCAGTAGATTCCAACGCAGGAACGGGCTGCTGAAGTTCCGCAACGGCCTTGTGTTCTCGATCCGGCCTCGCTCCTCTGACCGGGCAAGCATCACAGAAGTGAACATACTCCGAGCGTATTCACAGCCAGCACCGGGGGCAATCGTGCTCGATGTCGGCGCAAATATAGGGGCCTTCACGTTGCGGGCGGCGCGCACGGCGAATCTGGTTTACGCGATAGAGCCAGTTCAGTCGAACTGCGAAATGCTGATCCAGAACTGCGATCTCAACCGTGTCTCAAATGTGCGGCCTGTCCGGTTGGCTATATCGGGCGAAAACGGCGAGGCAGAGATGTCCACGAATGGCGTAACGAGTAGTTTGCACTGGCGGGAGCCCGGGACGGCTGCCGAAATGGTCCATACCCAGACCCTCGAAAGGTTCCTCGACGCGAACAGTATCAAACACGTCGACTTTCTAAAGATGGACTGTGAAGGTGCCGAATGGGACATCCTGCGCGATATGCGGGTCTTTTCTCGCATCAGCCACGTTGAAATGGAGTATCACGTCTTCAACCGCTCTCAAATCCCGAGCGAACTAGCGGATCGCTTGCGTGCGGCAGGCTTCAACACCCGAGTCCGCGGGAATTCTTCAAGTGGCATCATTGTCGCCACCAAACCAGCATCAGCATAGATGCCTTTATCACTTCGGAGCTGCGAATTTCGTGGTGTGATGCGAGATTGCGGAGGGATTGGCTGTTGGCGCGAAGCTGACGCGGGAGGACCCGGCCACTCACATAGTCTGCACGTCCGAAGTAGCCAGGACCTTGTTGGTATTATCCGTAAAAATCACTCGGTAGTAAATGGCGCCGATGTTGCGGTCGGCAGGCAAGCTACAAGGAACGCTCGCACACCCGAACATATTCGCGGAGGAGTCCAGCAGGTAGCGGTCGTAGCCGAAACGCACGCTAAGCTTGGTAGCGCCGCTTACATCAGCCAGGCTGACCCCTATAATTGGAACCTCTAGTTCACTGGCATAGGCAACAGGGAACAGATACACAACCACGCCATTTGCATCGAACGTGACGGTGTCGCTGGAGGTTCCGGCGTTCAATGAAGTAACCGTCCACATCCCCAGCGGATTGACGTACATCTTCACGATTTGCTGTCCGGCTTCGAGGTAGGGCGTGAGATTGATGGTCCGCACCTGCGGCCCGTCGGTGAAGTTTGAGACCATCAGCATGTTGCCGTAGCTGCCGCCGTGAGCGCAGGCCTCGAATGCCGGCCCGTAGTCCGGAGAGTTCAAAGCCGGTTGCAGGTAATACTTCCCCAAACGTTGTATGAGCATATTGGCCAGCGAAGTTGAATGCCAAGAAGGAACCGAATTGTAGTTTTCCCAATGCGGGTTTGAAAAAAGCTGCACGCTCTGCGCCGATGTGTCCTGAAAGATGCGGTTCAAGCCCCACTGGCCGCCAAATCCATAACTGGATGACCAAGCGGAAAAGGATGACGTGTCTTTGTACAGTCGCGTGCCCGCCGCCCGCAACATCGCCGCTTCAATGACCGTTGAGAAATTCCAGCCTATCTGGTTATCATTCTGCTCCTCGCCGTTCCGCCCTCTCACGTAGAAGTTGTCCGCAACGATAGTTACCGTCCCACCAGAGCCGCTTAACGATGGAATCTGACGGAAATAGTTGTCCCCGGTAGTAGCCACGCTGACATTTTCGGAATCATACACAAAGGTGTTGGAGTTGAAATTCGCCTGCGAGTTGCCGGAAACGGTGAATTGCTGGCCGATATGGGTATTCACCAGCGGGTCCACCGCGCCGGTATAGGAAAACGATGGGCCGCATAACACCCCTCCGGCTGGCGTCCCGCCGCTCCCCGAACAGCCGTTTAGCCCAGCTGTCGTGGAAATCGTGTTGATCGTTTTGGTGTAGGAGTCGTTGGAAAAGGTGAGCGTGCCGCCTGTGCCAGAAAGACTAAAGGTGGGCGTAGCCAGAGCCACGGTTAAATGCGTGCCGTCGGGGATCGAGAGCACGTAGTAGTTGCCATTGCAGCCGGCGTTCCCTGTAACCCACAAACGTGTAATGCCAGGCAGTACCGTCTTCAGGTTATGGGCGCTCGCCGTAGTAATCGTGTTCCCGGAACACGACGAGACCGCGACCGAGTAACCCTCGAAGCCGTAGTTTGAGACGACGCCCTGAGTCTGAATGAGGGTCGGATTGTCCGGATTGAACGATCCGTATTCCGGCCGAATCTGGTTGTCGCCCTGTTCGCTGATGATGTTGTTGGTCGAGGACCACGATGCGAGATACGCTTCCGGGCCGATGTGGGTCCAATAGAGGTCGTTGACATCGGCCACTTGGGCAACGCCTCCAATGGACTGCGTGCCGTTCCCGCTCCAATTGGTGACGCTTTGAAGCGTGGTACCTGCCGCATTCGGGAAGCTCATGGGGAGATTCCCCGCCCCGGCGCGTATCGTGCGTAGCTGGGCGAAGGCATTGTAATGCAGATAATCGGTGTTGCCGTTATACCAAGCGATGGCCAGAGGCTCTATGGCAAGGGTCGCGTCGGTACTGGAGTTGTAGGTGCCGTTGGCGACAGACGGGCATGAGAAAGTATAGGTATTGGCATCCACCTTCGTGGCTGTGTACGTCGTACCTGCCGCCGAATTGAATCCGCTCGTGGTGGCGTTACGGATAATAAAACGGTTCACCCCATTGAACGACCAACCCGTCCAGTTGGCTGTGCAAGTACCGCCGCTCGCCACAATGGAAGTCAAACCGCTCTGTATGCCTCCATTAAATATGATTGGACCTTGCAGTGGTTTGACTTGGTAAGTGCCCTGAACCTCATCCTTCATGGAAGCCCAAATGGCAGGGTTAGATTGCCCGGCCCATGATGAGAACAGAGTATGAAGCCCAGTCGGAGACCACGTGGAGGTGGTGCCGGAAACGTAATACCAAAAGTTTTGTAGGTCGTTCAGGAAGTTGTCGCCAGTGAGAGAGAACCGGAGTTTCGTCCCGGCAACAAGTCCCTGATACTGTGCTACGTAAGCGGCCTGGCTGCTTTGGAAGCTCGTTTGCCCGCTTGCTCCGGTCACGTCCAGCCCCGAGGAGTCCATGCCGGTTTCAATAACGTTGTAGCCACCGGAAGCCATGTCCGCAACCACACCTGGGCTATAAGGAACGTCGTTCGCGAGAGTTGCCCCAGAAGAAAATGACCCTCCCATGAAATACGACTTGCTGGCGTTGAAGGACGATAGGACGCTTCCATCAAGACCGAAGTGCGGCATCACATTATCGGTCCAGACATAGAACCAAATAACCCGAGTCGAGCCAGTAGCAAAGCTTCCGCCGGTCGCACCATTAGCCGCAGGCGATCCGAAAAGCGTCAGGCTGGGGGTGGCTCCGCTGTTGAAGTTCCAGTTCTTGAGAAGATATGGCCCCGGCGTCCACCCAGATCCTCCTGTAACCTCAAACAATTGCCCAGTGTCATAGGAGAATGGATGCGCGTTGGATAGCGCGACTACGAACGTAGGATTGGTTCCCGTACCTGTGATCTGAAGGTCCGTACCTGTTACTTGCGAGGCCATCACGGAGACCTGGCAGGCGCCATTCGCTACGGCGGTGACGAGGCCGCTCGAACTAACCGTGCAAACGCTTGTGTTCGCGGAGTAGTAGTAAAGCGTTGGATTGCTCGTCGTTCCGTCGTCGTTCACCAGAGTTCCAACAATCTGGTGAGTTTGCGTAGGCTGGAGAAATACCTCCCGCGCGTCTGCTCGAAGTTCCATCGGCGAAGAGGAATTCGCAAATGTGACCGTCCGCGACCATTCCGCCGCCATGTTCTGGCACGGTCCATTCGAGTAGCAGGTTCCGTCCGCGTTACTGACCGACATCGTTACCGCAACAATATGAGGGCCGTTGGGGAATCGCGTCGTATTTACAGAGAACGCCTGACTGGCGGATGACGTGCTTACGCTTGTCTGATACACGCCGTCGATCCAGTAGTTAAAGGTTTTGGAGTCACCCGATCCAGAACCGGAGATTGTCGGGGTGATCGAAACGAATCCCGACCAATTGGAAGTGAGCGGCGTTCCGGTGGCCACCGTCATGCCCGGAGCATAAGGGGCAGGCCACGTGTTGGCTGTCGTGAAGGCTACCGGGCTGGATGTCGCGAGCGTATTTCCCAAAATGTCAAAGGCGGTCGCAACCACCTGATGAGCGCCGTTCAGAACGTTGAAGCTATTCCAGGGAACCGACCATCCCGGCGTCAAACTGCATGGTGTGGTCTGCGCGGGATAGGCGTCGACCGTGTAGCACACGCGCGCCGCTGCCGGCAGTGAGGAAACCGATACGGCAAATGAAAACCCACTGAAGCCGGTGAGCACCTGGTTGGCAGTTGGCGCAGTGATCGAGATCGATTGGGCCAACATCGCAGTGGACATTGCCACGAAGAGAAGTATGCGTCCCATTTGGTTTAAAGTTCGAGCTCGCAAAACCTCCACGATGTGTGGTACCGAGTTGAGCGCTGCTCTATGCACAAGTGAGCCATCGACCTCTCGCGCAGATACGCGGCACAATGCCGAATGGGCTGATTAGAAAGGCAAGATTTAAATCACTGATGCGTGAACCCATGAATTCTGATTCCCCTTCCAGCTTTGGCTGGTTAGGTCGCCATCCGCGATCTCTGTGGTCGCTGGTACTCGCATTTCACTTGTTACTGGCGTTTCCCTTTATCAAAACTCACCGCGATATTCCGGATGAGGACGCTTACCAGTCTCTGGCGCGGAATCTTGTAGACCATCATGGATATTTCCTTGATGCCCCATCCTTCCACCAGCTTGCGCGATCCCCGAACACCTATTATGCTCCAGCGTGGCCCATGGTACTTGCCGGCGGATACGCCGTGGCGCGCGGGCCAGTCGGTTTTTGGATTGTCTCCGGCATTATCTGGTGTGTATCGCTGAGTCTCATTTGGCGGCTGGGAGTGAGCCTTGGCTGGACCACGGCGGGGCTGTGGCTGATCATAGCGTGGTTCTCAGTGAACCCGTTCTTCCTTTATTACCATCTCCATCTGATGACGGAGACCCTGGCAATAGCGGTGGGAACCGCGATTCTGGTCTGCGGAGTGCGCTTCGTGAAGCAGCCGAGTCTGCGGCTAGCCTGCGTTCTCGGCCTCCTGTCCGGGGCCGGCCATCTGACCCGAACAGCGCTGCTGCTTCCCGTCATGGCCATTTGGGGCGTTGCGTTGTTTACGTTCCCATTCCGAAAATCGGCTCTCTGCCTGATTGCCTGCCTTGTGGCCCACCTTGCCGTTGTGGGCCCGTGGCTCGTGCGCATGCACTCCGTCCAAGCGGGGCTGGGAGCAACGGAAGTGAAGCTCGGGCACAACTTGTTTTTATATAACTATCCCGGCGTGGACAATCCGTACGAATTGCGGGCCGGCGAAAGAATTGATTTTCCGCCCGGATTGGAGCAGATGACTCCGGCCGGGCGGGATGCTTTATTGACGCGCTACGCGATAACGGGAATCATGCAGCATCCCCGTAAATATTTGCGCAACTGTCTCCGGAGAGCCTTCTATTTTTTCTCTCCTGTACCCAATTTCTACGCTTCTTCGCTTGCTACCAAAGCGGGCACGGCTTGCTCCACGCTGGTGTCGCTCATCCTACCGTGGGCGATCATCGCCTGGCTGCTGACGAAACGCATGAGCATAACACGTGGCGAAGCTGTCCTCCTCATATCCATTCTTCTCTGGTACACATTTCATATCCTGATGCACGCAAGCATTCGCCAGCGCCTACCCTCCGATCTTTGGGTCGCGATGCTGGCTGTGTCGCTGTGGCAACGCTTCCGCAACAGCCACCGGTCAGTTGTCGGTGCTGCAGTGCGCGTATCCTTGTGAGTCCGTGGAGCACGTCGCCGTTGTGGTCTGTGCCCAGTTGTAACCGTTGCTGGGCCACATCGTTGCGGCCCATTGCTCAATAGCCTGAGCCAGCGCGCTGTTCAATCCCCAGTACTTCAGGTGGGGAATGATGAAAGCCATATTGCTGGCAAAATTGGCCGCGGCAAAACCAGGCGTCACCGGCTCGGATGCCGTGGTCCAGCCTCCGGCGTAGAATTGCTGCGGCGTGAAGGAGCTGATCACCGCAAACCAGGAGGTCACGTAGGAGTTGATCAGAGTGGCACGCGTCGCAGAGGGTACGCCGTTCCAGAAGAACGTGTTCTCGCGCTGCACCAGGCCCTCCGGAGTGCTATTCCTCCAGTTCCACCCGCCGCTGCATCCGTGTTCGGGTCCTACGCCGTTTTGAGAGATCTGTAAGCCTTTCGTCAGCATCCCAAAGTAAATCATGGATTGCGAAGGGCTATCGTTTTCGGACAGATTAGTGCTGGATGCGTCGAAGTATCCCCAATCCAACGGAGAGGAGCCGCACTGTTGCGTCTTTTCAGAATCGTCGAGGATCATCTGCAGGTAATACCACACGTAAGAAATGTCATAGAAGGATGCGATTGATCCATTGAGTATCCCGGCCGCTCCCGGCGGCATTTTCATGATGCTCGGTGCCGTAAAGAATGGAGTGTTCGTAAACCAGGCACGCGTGTCGGATTGAGGACCGAAGACGCTCTGGGCCATGTCCTCGAGACCGAAGTCCTGGTTGATCTCCCACATCTTCACCGTCTGCCATTGACCGATCGAATAGAGCTGCGTTCCCGTAGTGGGGTTTGACCACGATGAGTCGCTCTGCGCAGGTGTGCGGGCCGATTGAAAGTCGTAGCGGTCCGTAGTCCAGCTAGCTATATTGCCGCTCTGCTGTGAGTATGTAGTCGCGGAGTTCGGAACCAGGTTAGCACGCAAGCTCAGGTAGTCGTTGTAGGTGGCGTCTTGAGTAAAAGCCGTGCCCCAGGCGTCGATGGGATGGATGCGCGGCAGCCAACCATTCCAGTCGGGCAACTGGATGGCAATCGGGGTCTCGCGCGCGTTGAAGTTACCATTCGCACTGAAATCGGCAGCGGTCATGGTGGGAGCGACATAAGGCAGCATGGCTAGATCCGAGCTCAGAACCGCGCCAAGACCGGCTCCCGCAGACCATGCACTGACCGGCAGCGAGTCAAGTCCAGGTCCAGGCTGATACGGCGGGTTCCAGGGCCGTCCCGGATTGGGGTAGCTGAGCGACCGAATGAAACTGGCAATCTGATTCCCCTGCTGGGCCGTCAAGCCATGGAATTGCGAGCGCACCACGATTGAGTTGTTCGAGTAGTTGAAATATTTCAGGTCCCGGCCGTTTTGCGTATGGCAGTCGGCACAATGCGCTTTTATAGTTGATGTCCCACCTGACGTTAGGGGAACAGTCAAGGTCGCCGTGGTGTAAAGTGTTTGTCCCGTGGCGATATCGCTGGCATCGTTAAGGGGCGGTTGCCAGTTGTTGGGGTTATCCCAAACGAAAGCGGAAGATGGCACTAGCTGCGAGCTCCCATCCGAACCAATGACGTTCACGGCCAGCACCCGGTAGCCGCTAGTCGCGCCATCGGTGGCATTGAACTTGAATGTGACCGTGTTATTGCCCGTCACAACGGTGCCAGCCGGCAGACTCATGGTCATGGAGAGAGTATGATATCCGCCGCCAATGCCGCCGTACGCGCCGGCCAACCCCTGCAAGGTCACGGTGGAGCTGTTGATCGGAATCCAGGAGGAGTTGTTCACCTGCACACTTGCCTCGGTCTCGTATTTCAGGCCATGGACTTGCAGCGACAGCGTTTGGGTTCCGCCGAGAAGCGATGACGAGGCCGCGGGGATGCTGAAGGAAACGGGCGTTGTGGTGCCATTAGGACCCATCACCTCAACCGGCAGGGTGATGGTGGACGATGCAGCGGATGTGACGACGCAGGTCCCTCCCAAAGCCGCGGCAATGACTCGCTGTACATCGGCCACATCGCACGTTCCGGTACCGTCCAGATTCATCGTGCACGGGGAAAGCCCCAATGCTTCATTTACCGCAATTTGGACATCGGCAACATTCACGGTGCCGTCACCATTCAAGTCGCATGGCGAAGTCTGCCCAAATAGACTTGGAATCAAAGCGAATAAGAGTCCTGACTGCTTTACCAACTTCCGCGTATTGAAAACCGATCCCAAGTTCGAGAGTGCGCCGTAAGCCATTTCTCCTCCGGGTGCATCTTCGACAAAAGTTGTGTGCAGGACCGATTCTAACGGGCCCGAAGCCTCCGTACTAGATTCCAATTAGTCAGGCCCAGTTCGTTCCTGCAGAATAGTAACTAGAAAATTAACTTTTGTTAGGGGTATGCTGGCCGGGCGCGATAAGCTAGGCCCCCACGGTCGTGGCGCGTTTGGACCCCGGCAGACAAGCCGAAGTCTCAGCGTATTGGGGTGAGTGTACCATGAAACTGTTGGGAGTGCGAAAAAAAATAAAGTGGGATTCCCGCTTTCACATTCGACAAGGCCTCCAATATGTCCAAACCGGAAACGTTGTCAGTTGTTTTTCTTGAAAGCTTGTGGCCGCTGATCTGCGCCCGCCCAAAGTGCCCGAATTGGGCGCATTCCCAATCACTCATCAGTTGCAGTTGCGCTAACCCGAAGAGAGAATGCAGTTCGCTGGACCAAAGGACGGCAGTTTAGCTTATACTGAATGAGATTTGGAAGTCCAAAATCGAAATTCCGGTACAACCCAGTTTTGCGTCTGCCACTGTCGCTTTCGGTAGTACTAGCACTTGAAATCGATTGAACCCCGCTATGTCTAATTAATGGATGGTCAAACGCCACATGGAACACACCGAGGAGCAAGCTCTGAGATCACAGAGTGCCTCCCCTGGAGGTACAGCCTCGCTGCTGACGGTCGTCGTGCCCGTATATAACGAAGAGGAATACGTAGCGCTATCAATCGAGCGTGTTCTCAAAGCCCCCCTCTCGAACGGGTTAAGACGCGAGATTGTGGCGATCGACGATGGCTCCAATGACGGGTCCGCCAATATTTTGGAGGAACTGGCTCGCCAGTATCCGGAAATTCGCGTGGTGCGGCATCCCGTAAATCGGGGCAAAGGGGCCGCCATCCGGACCGCTATCCAACATGCTCGTGGCGAGTTCGTTATTATCCACGATGCCGACTTGGAATACGACCCCAACGATTTCGTCAAAGTTCTGCAGCCGCTGGTAGACGGGCAGGCAGATGTAGTCTTCGGTTCGCGGTTCCAGAGCGCGGGTCCCCGCCGCGTCTTATATTTCTGGCACGCGCTAGCGAATCGGGCGCTAACCACAATCTGCAATATGGCCGCCGATCTGAATTTGACCGATATGGAAACGTGTTATAAGGCGTTTCGCACGCGTTTGATTCAGAGCATCCCGCTACGCAGCGAGCGGTTCGGAATTGAACCGGAGGTGACCATCAAGGTTGCCCAAAGACACGCGCGGGTGTACGAAGTCCCGATCAGCTATCACGGGCGCACCTATGACGAGGGGAAGAAGATAGGTCTGAAGGACGCGATCCAGGCACTTTACCTCATCCTGCGCTATTGGCTGACGCGGGACATTTACCTCGACCCGGGTGCGCGGATTCTGGACACGCTGGCCGAGATGCCGCGGTTCAACCAGTGGATGGCCGACACCATCAGGCCATTTTTGGGCTCTCGGGTGCTCGAAATCGGCGCCGGTATCGGAAATCTCACGCGGAAACTGTCGTCGCGCCGTAAAATGTATGTAGCCAGCGACATCGACGAGGAGCACCTGGCGCGCCTCGGCACCCGTTTCCACAGCCGCCCGAATTTCCAGGTTTGCCATTGTGACGTAGTGGATCCCAACGATTTCCGGGCCTTTGCCGAGCGGTTCGACTCAGTGATTTGCCTGAATGTGGTCGAACACGTGGAAGATGACCGGCTGGCATTGGCCAATATCTCGTCCGCTCTGGTCAAAGGGGGGCGGGCCGTTGTACTGGTCCCACAGGATCAATCTATTTATGGCACGCTGGATAAAGTCCTTGGCCATCACCGCCGCTATGAGGAGGCCCAACTGCGCCAGAGGATGGAAGAGGCGGGTCTGCGCGTCAAACAGGTGATTCACTTCAACCGGATTACTCGGCCGGGGTGGTATGTGAACGGCAGGCTGCTCCGTAGGGAGAGATTTAGCCGGATACAGCTCTGGGTGTTCGATCGCCTCGTACCGCTCTGGCGTATCATCGACCGACTGCTGCCGTGGCCGTCGGTGTCCATTATTGGAATTGGAGAGAAGGAATAGGTAGGCGGCGTGCCGTGCCTGTTTTGTGGCAAATCGGGGAATCTACCCCGCCACCAGAGTCTCGTTCATGCGATGTTCTTGCAACGGCCGGCCGGAGTTTTAGTTTGAAACGGGATGGTGTCTATGAGCCATTCACGCTGGATCATCTGGTTAACCGCGCTAGGGGCAATCATCGCCGGTCTAGTTTTGCGAGTTGGCGTTTACGAAAAGAACTAATTCCTTTTTCCTTGACGAGTGTGCACTCGCTCTCAATATAGACCCTCATTTCATAAACACGCGCCTTACTCCCGTCGTGGCGAGCGAAGCCGGCAATCATGCTTATCCCAGTGTTCTTCATTTCCCTCCGATCGCGAGTATCGAGCCAGAGCCTACACGACATGTGGCTCGACGACTATATGCCATTGGGGGGTAAGGCGACGCTTTATTGGCTTGCTGACAGGTTTGCCTAGCTTTGCACGCTCATCTTCAATAAACGACTATGGCCACTCGCGGGGGCACTACTCCTAACCGGAATCATAGTCACATTGCGCAATAAGGAATGGGAATACATTGCCGCGGCAAATGCCCTGATTTTGTGTGCCATCGCAGCGGCGATCCAGGTCTACCCTTTCAATGGACGGCTGCTGCCATTTGCCGTTCCGGGGATGATCCTCGTCATGACAAGAGGTGCGGCATGGATCATCGAGGGTACTCGCCCGCGCTGGCGTACCGCCGCACAAATCGTTGCCGGACTCGCAATCCTGTGGTGCCTCCAATCCGCCGTCCGAGCATCCATTCTAAACAATCGCTACACCGACGAACCGTGAGGCTTTGCAATTTCTGCAACGACAGCAACAAGCCGGTGACCACATTATCGCGACCCGATATGCAACTCCTTGCCTCGTTTACTACGGTCTTGGCGGCGAATCATCCGACCCTTCGGCGCTGACATTGAATGTGACCTCCAAAGAGGCCGCATCCAAGCCCATTGGGCTGGTAACACCCTTTCCGACCGGACGGGTTTGGCTAGTTGAGATGCGGACTCCCTGGCTAACACGTGGCGAATCTGTTCCCATACAAGAGTTTATGGAGTCTCGAGGGCACAAGCTGGAGGAGTATGACACCGAATGGACATCCGTGATTCTCTTCGACGTGCCTTCTCTTTACGCGCGCGTTCCGTCGTCTCCAACACCCCGATAAAACTCGGCAACACCAATGGTCCATAATCTGAGAGAGTGCCCTCAAAAAGTGAGGCCCAAAAACGCGCAGATTGCAAAAAAGATGGCGGGTATAAATCCTTTCGCGAAGACTGAAAGCCGCGTGGATCAAGAAGTACTAGTACCACTCTGGACCTGCCGGCACAGGTGCGATTGACTGCCGACAGCTGCATCGGCTAGGCTGGGTTCAACGAGCATGGCAAGCGGCGGGAGTCTTGCGCGTATCTGACGTCGGAACACTAAAATGCATAATGCAACCATGACGAGATACAGTAACGCACGCCTGGAGATCGATTCCGGGCAGTTCCGCCAGGCGTTCGATCGGGAACCTCTGGGCTTCACGCACAACCTTAGCGATCTCGACATCTTCACCCTCGATTCGCTGCACGCACTTTCGAAAAAGTACGCCAATCACCCGGAAGATTACATGGTGGCCGGGGGTGCGCCCAAACCAGATACGAAGTTCTTTTCCGTGCCATCGTGCGACTACAAGCCTCACGAAGTAATCGAAAACTTGGATAGGGGAGGCTACCGTCTGCTGTTGAAGCGGGCGGAGAACTACGACGCCGGGTTCCGGGAGTTGCTTGATACGCTATTCCAGCAGGTAGTCGAACTTCGGGGCGGACTAGGCCGCGAAAGGGTCGAACGCCTGGAGACCGGTATTCTGATCAGTTCCGCTTCGACCATCACGCCTTTCCACTTTGACCCTGAAATCGGGTTTTTCTCCCAGATTGAAGGCGAGAAGATATACCACGTTTATTCGCCGTCGGTCATCTCGGAAGTGGAACTGGAGCGTTTTTACATCCACAGTGCGGTGAGCATTGCTCAAGTGGATCTGGAGGGCCGCGATCCCGGACGCGAGCATGTTTTTGTCCTTGGCCCTGGCAAGGGATTTCATCAGCCCCAGAACTCTCCTCACTGGGTCGAGACCAGAGCGTCCCGTTCGATCTCCTTTACATTTGTATTCGAGACGAACATGACCCGCGCCACAGGCCGCACCAGATCCTTCAACTACTACCTCCGCAAGTTGCGATGCAACCCTGCCCACCCGGGCGCGCATCCTGCCGCCGATACGCTCAAGGCCGGCACCATGCAAGTGACCGTTCCCGTCCGGCAAAACATTCAAAAGCTCTTGAAAAAAGTGCGCATGGCCTAGTCTCCCGGTTGCGGCTTGGTGATTGCAGCCGCGGTTGTGTCAGATTGAGGGTTGGCCCGGCAGACCTTACGAGTACCAGCCGAACCGGGTATACTCCCTAATCCGAATCCCGATAGACACCGCCTTTGGCTGATTGTATGATGCAAGCAAATGCCATAGCAGCTATGGCTTAACCCCGGCCTTTGGAACTACCGGTACGGGGTCGGAACTGCCAGTGGCAGGCCGATTATGTTGCTCAAGCGCCGCTTATGAGTTTTCTCTCTGTTCAACGTCGATTCTCCCCCTTCAATCGCAGCTCCCGGAAATCGCCAAAGTGCAGAGGAATACTGAGGTTAAGGTACTAGTACCACCGGGTTTGGTGGCCACCCTTTGGGGCAAACTACTAATGATAAGATCGAGACCAGCGGGGAGGAAGCAACCTAAGTAATTGCGAGGGCCGGCAGCACCCGTAGTGTCATGATTTCAGGACAGTCGTCACCATATTCCGTGGCTACACACTGCACCGAGGTGGACTCGCTATCGCCTGCGGTGCTGATCCGTTGCCAAGAGCTTGCTCAGCTACAACAGGTCAGCCTCGAGAACATCCTCCAGGCGGGGTGGCTGGCGCTGGCTTTGCGGTACGAAGGCCGCCAAGGCGACGCCCCGGAGTGGACGTTTCGGCGTCTGCTCACCAACCCGCCCGGCGAGGCCAAAACGGTTGTTGGGAATCAAGCAAAAGCACAAGAACACTACGAGCGCCTTTTGGCCGCTCTAGTCGCAGAACCGGACAAACCGATTTCTGAGCCGTGTTTTCTATCAGTAAGCGAGCGGGAAAAGGTCCTCGTGACCTGGAACGACACGCGCACCCAATACCCCAGGGACCGGTCGATCGCCGAGCTATTTGAAGAAGTTGCGGGGAAGTGCCCGGATCGGGTGGCGGTTATTGATCGCGATGACCGGTTCACATATGGCATGCTCGGTGCGCGTGCCAGCCAACTGGCGGCACAACTGGAGTTGCAGGGAGTCGTCTGTGGCAGCCGAGTGGGGCTGGCGCTCGACCGCTCGGCAGCGATGGTGATCACCATGTTGGGGATCCTCAAAACCGGGGCGGCGTACGTTCCACTGGACACGGATTATCCGATCGAGCGGTTGCGCTTCATGATTAAGGACGCGCAGCTCAGCGCCGTGGTCACCGACAGCGAGCACGCAGCTCAGCTCCCTTCCGGCGTTCCGATGGTTTTGTTGGAAGAAGCGGAGCGAGCTGCTCCGCCGCTCGGCCGCGCGAAATCCTCCGCCACCGGCGGAAGCACTGCGTATATCATGTACACCTCCGGTTCGACGGGCACACCTAAGGGGGTGGAGGTAACGCAACGTGGAGTGATTCGCCTGGTGCGCAACGCGACCTACGTGGATTTCGGTCCCGCGGAGGTTTTCGCGCAGATTTCCAACTCTTCGTTCGATGCCATTACGTTCGAGGTCTGGGGCGCACTGCTCAACGGCGCCCGGCTGGTCATAATTCCGACACAGGCCGTTCTTTCACCGGAAGCATTTGCCGCGGCAATTGAGAAGCATCAACTGTCGGCGATGTTTCTGACCTCGTCGCTGTTTAACCTGATGGCGGCGCGGTGCCCGCAGGCGTTTCGCACGGTGCGCCATCTGCTGGTGGGAGGAGACGCGGTGGATCCGCGGTGGTCGCGGCACGTTTTGCAGACGGCGCCTCTCGACCGGATCATCAACGGCTACGGGCCAACCGAGTGCACGACGTTTTCGGTGACGCATGACATTCGCGTGGTGCCGGAAGGCGCCAAGCTGGTTCCCATCGGGCGGCCGCTTTCCAATTCGCAGGCTTACGTTCTCGACTGGAACATGCAGCCGGCGCCGGTGGGCGTACCGGGCGAGCTCTACCTGGGCGGTGATGGTTTGGCGAAAGGCTATTGGAACCGGCCCGAACTCACGCGCGAGCGATTCGTGCCGGCTCCATTTGATCCATCGGGAAAGGCGCGCCTGTACAAGACCGGCGACCTGGCCCGTTATCGCGAAGACGGCGTCATCGAGTGCCTGGGACGCACAGATCATCAAGTGAAGATCCGCGGCTTTCGCATCGAAATGGGGGAGATCGAAACGGTGCTACGGCAGCACCCCAGAGTGCGCGATTGTGCGGTAGAGGCGGGGCAGGACGCTTCGGGAGCGAAGACGTTGTGGGCATACGCGGCAACGGGACCGGGAGCGAAGCCGAGTTGGAGCGAGCTGAGGCAATTCCTCCGGGAGAGGCTGCCGGAGTTTATGCTGCCCTCCGCTTGCCTGTTTTTGGACGAAATGCCGCTTTCCCCAAATGGGAAAGTAGACCGGAAGAAGCTGCCGGCGCTCGACGGAGCCGCGCTCCGCGGTAATGGAGTTGCCGCAACGCCTGGAACCGAAGCCGAGCGAACGATAGCCGCGATCTGGCAGAAGGTGTTGGGCGGCGGAGCCGTGGGGTTGGACGACAATTTCTTCGAGGTAGGCGGCAACTCTCTACTCATCGCGGAGGTGGAAGACGAGCTAAAGCCACATTTTGCGGTTCATTTCACGATCACGGACCTGTTTGAACATCCGACGGTGCGGACACTGGCCGCCCGGCTTACGGGAGCGGATCGAGAAAGGAACCTGGTTTCTTCGGCCCACGATCGAGCACTGCGCCAGAAGATGGCGCTGGGTGGGTTGCGCGCGGCCGCGCGGAGAGCATAGAAAACGATGGATGGGGTAGCCATCATCGGGATGGCCGGGCGGTTTCCCGGCGCGCGAAATGCCGCGCAATTCTGGAGCAATCTCCGGAGTGGTGTGGAATCGATTTCGCATTTCCGCGCCGACGAACTGGAGGTCGAGGATGCCGCGCGGCTGGCACAAGATCCGAGCTACGTAAGCGCTCGCTCCATCCTGGACGACGTCGATCTTTTCGACGCGGATTTCTTCGGCATTTACCCACAGGAAGCCAAATTCCTCGACCCACAGCACAGAGTTTTTCTGGAGTGCTGCTGGGAGGCGATGGAAGACGCCGGCCACGACCTGTCCAATCACCCTTCAGTAACGGGCGTCTTTGCCGGCTGCAGCCCCAATAGCTACTTCCTGCGCCAGATCGCGGAGAGCACGGACTACCTGCGCGAATACACTTCTGCTTACCAGGTCGGTTTCTATCCCACGATGCTGGGGACCATCGCCGACACGATGGCGACGCGCGTGGCGTACAAGCTCAATCTCAAGGGCCCGGCAATGACGCTGTTGGCCGCGTGCTCGACCTCGCTGGTGGCGGTGTGCCAGGCGGCGAAGAGCCTGCTGACGTATGAATGCGACCAGGCACTGGCAGGAGCGGTGTCGATCACCTTTCCGCAGAAGCGCGGTTATCTGCACCAAGACGGCGGCATGGCATCACCGGATGGGCATTGCCGCGCATTCGACGAAGACGCGCAGGGTACGGTTTTCGGTTCGGGCGCGGGCGTGGTGCTGCTGAAGCGGCTGGAAGACGCGGTGCGCGACCGGGATCACATCTATGCCGTGATCAAGGGCTCGGCGGTGAATAACGATGGAGCGCAGAAAGTCGGTTTCACGGCTCCCAGCGTCGACGGACAGGCGGCGGTGATCGCGATGGCGCAAGCGCTGGCCGGAGTGGATCCGCGAACCATCAGTTACATCGAGGCGCACGGAACGGGCACGCCTCTCGGCGATCCGATTGAGTTAGCCGCTCTGACCAAAGTTTTCCGTGAGAGCACGCCGGATCGCGGTTTCTGCGCCATCGGGACGGCGAAGGCCAATGTCGGGCACCTGGATGTGGCTTCGGGCGTGACGGGTCTCATCAAGACGGCGCTATCGCTCGATCACGGCGAACTGCCGCCGCAGATCAACTTCCGCAAACCAAATCCAAAGCTGCAGTTGGAGGACAGCCCATTTTACGTGAGCACAAAGCTCAGGCCGTGGGAATCCAATGACGGCAACCCGCGGCGCGCGGGAGTGAGTGCATTCGGCGTGGGCGGCACGAACGCGCATGTCGTGCTGGAGGAAGCTCCGCTCATGGAGACGCGGATCAGCCGGCGACCGTACCAGATTTTAAGCCTGTCCGCACGGTCGGAAGAGGCCCTAAGAACGGCGCGCGAACGGCTGGCGGGGCATCTGAGCAATGCGGACTCGGATCTGGCCAGCGTGGCCTACACACTGCAGACGGGCCGGCGGCAATTCCCGTATCGCCAGACGCTCGTGTGCCGCACCCGCGAGGAAGCAGTGCGCGCGCTCCAAGAGGGGAAACAAAAGCCGGAACGGCAAAGGGAGAACGCGGCAGTCTATTTTCTATTTCCGGGACAAGGCACGCAGCACGTCCACATGGGACAAGAGGTTTACGCGGCCGAGCCGGTGTATCGGGAAAACTTCGACCACTGTTGCGAAATCTTCAAAGCCCAGAGCGGCACCGATCTGCGCGAGATCATCTTCGCGGCTTCGGACGTCGAGGAAGCGGCGCGACGACTGAATGCGACGGCGCTCGCGCAACCCGCCATTTTCGCGACGGAATACGCGCTGGCCAAGCTGTGGATGTCGTGGGGGCTCGAGCCCAAGGGTATGCTGGGGCACAGCATCGGCGAGTTTGTGGCGGCGTGCCTGGCGGGCGTTCTAACGCTGGATGACGCGGTGCGCCTGGTAGCGACTCGCGGCAGGCTCATGCAGGACCTGCCTGGCGGCGCGATGCTTTCCGTGCGGCTGCCTGAAGCGGAGGTAAGGCCGCTGCTGAATGGAGATCTCTCGATCGCCGCGCTGAACGCACCGATGCTGACGGTAGTTTCGGGTCCGCATGAAGCGGTGGCAAAACTGGAAGGCACGCTGAAAGAACGCGGCGCCATGTCGCGGCGGTTGCACACCTCACACGCGTTCCACTCCGCGATGATGGATCCGATCCTCGCGCCGTTCACCGAAGCGGTTCGCAAAGTGAAACTCAGCGCGCCCGCCATCCCGTATCTTTCCTGTGTGACGGGAACATGGATCACCGCGGAGCAGGCGACTGACGCGGCCTACTGGGCTTCGCACTTCCGGCAGGCGGTGCGATTTTCGGACGCCGTCCAGGTGCTGCGCCGAGATGCAACCGGCATTCTGCTGGAAGTTGGGCCGGGAACCACGTTACAAGTCTTAGCGCGCCAGCACGCGCAGGCGGCGGGTGATGCGATGATTGTCTCTTCCCTGCCGGATGCCGCTGCGGAGAATTCCGCGCTGGCTACGTTGTACGGAACATTAGGGCGATTGTGGGAAGCGGGATTCCCCATCGACTGGACACAATTTTATGCCGGCGAATCATTGGACCGGATTCCATTGCCCACGTATCCATTCGAGCGAAAACGTTACTGGGCCGAACCGGCCGATCGCCGGAGCACCACACAGGAGGCGTACGAGGAGGCGGCGCCTTCGCTACCAAACACTCCAGAGAAAACAGACATGAAAACTGCGGTAGATGGGGGACGAAAAAGCCGGATCATCGGCAAGTTAGCCAGCATGTTCGCCGAGTTGTCGGGAATGGAGGCCGGCGAGATTGACTCCGCCGCAACATTCCTGGAACTGGGCTTTGATTCGCTGTTTCTGACGCAGGTGTCGCAATCGCTGCAAGGCGGATTCGGCGTGAAGATCACGTTCCGGCAATTGCTGGACCAACTTTCGACCATCGACGCCCTGGCGGGCTACCTGGATGAACAGCTTCCACCAGAACCGGCGGAGCAGGCAAAACCGGCTCCCGCTGACAGAACCGTGACCGCGCCAGTCGCGGCGGCCAGCGAGATGGGAACGATTCCCGCCGCCCTGAGTGGCGGCATTGAGCAGATTTTGCGCGATCAACTCAAAGCCATGTCGGACCTGATGAACCGGCAACTGGATGTGTTGCGCGGCGCCGGCGCTCCGGCAGCCACCAGTGCCGCGCAGCCGGTTTTGACGCCAGGAGTGGCCGCGCCGGCAGCTCCGCAGCGGGCGGACGCGCAGAAACCCGAGCAGGAGTTCAAGCCTTTTGGTCCGTATAAACCGGTGCAGAAGGGCGCGACCGGCGGACTCACGCCGCGGCAGGAAGCGCATCTGCACGATCTGATCGAGCGCTACACCAAGCGCACTGCGGGATCGAAGCAGCACGTGCAGCGGTACCGCAAGGTATTGGCCGATCCACGTGTGGCCTCGGGTTTCCGGTCGCAGTGGAAGGAAATGGTCTATCCGCTGGTGACCAACCGGTCGCGCGGCTCGCGTTTGTGGGACATTGACGGCAACGAGTACATCGACCTGCTGAACGGTTTCGGACCGACGGCGTTCGGACACCTCCCCGAATTTGTGAACGAGGCGGTGGCGAAGCAGTTGAGCGATGGAATTGAAATCGGGCCGCAGACGCCGTTGGCGGGGGAAGTAGCGGAGCTGATCTCGGAGCTGACCGGTGTGGAGCGCGTTACTTTCTGCAATACCGGCTCGGAAGCGGTGATGGCGGGGTTGCGCGTGGCGCGAACCGTGACGGCGCGGAAGAAGATTGCGCTCTTTGCCGGAGCCTACCACGGCACGTTCGATGAAGTGCTGGTGAAGAGAATCGGCAAACTGGAGGCGCTGCGTTCGGGGCCCATCGCACCGGGAATTCCGCAGGAAAAAGTGCAGAACGTGATGGTGCTGGATTACGGAGCACCGGAATCGCTGGAGATCATCCGCCAGCACGCCAGCGAACTGGCGGCGGTCCTGGTGGAACCGGTGCAGAGCCGGCACCCGTCCTTGCAGCCGAAGGAGTTTCTACACGAGCTGCGGCGGATCACGGAAGCGTCGGGCACGGCGCTGATTATCGACGAGATTGTCACCGGCTTCCGCGCGCATCCGGGCGGCGTGCAAGCTCTGTTCGATGTGAAGGCAGACCTGGTGACGTACGGCAAGGTTTTGGGCGGCGGGATGCCGATCGGAGTGCTGGCCGGGCGCGCGGCCTTCATGGATGCACTCGACGGCGGGATGTGGCAGTACGGAGACGCGTCGTTCCCCGAAGTGGGAGTGACGTTCTTTGCCGGTACGTTCGTACGCCATCCGCTGGCGCTGGCTGCGGCCAAAGCAGTGCTGCTGCATCTCAAAGCCAATGGCGCGGCGTTGCAGGAGCGGCTGACTGCGCGGACGAAGGCGTTGGTGGATCGCCTGAACGGATTGTTCGAGCGGCATAACGTCCCGTCGCGCATCGAGACATTCGGCAGCGTTTTCTATTTCAGCTTCCCGAGCGACTTCCGGTTCGGAAGCCTGCTGTATTATCACCTGCGCGAGAAGGGCATCCATATTCAGGAAGGCTTCCCGTGCTTCCTCACCACGGCGCACACCGACGAAGATCTGGATCGCGTGGTGCGCGCTTTCGAGCAGAGCGTAGAGGAGATGGCCGCGGGCGAACTGTGGCCGCAGGCTACGGGCGATGCGATCGCCGCAGCCCCGGTAGAAGCGTTGCGCGAGGCCCCGCTGACCGAAGCCCAGTTGGAGATCTGGCTGTCAGCGCAGCTTTCAGTGGAAGCTTCGTGCTCCTACAACGAAGCCTTCACACTGGAGCTCAAGGGTGAATTGAACGAAGCGGCTTTGCGGGAGTCGATCCAAAAAGTGATCGACCGGCATGACGGGCTGCGTGCGACCTTCGACACCGAAGGGAAGATGGTCCACTTCGCCAGCGAGCTGAAGGTGGATATTCCCGCTGTGGATTTGTCCGCCGAACCGGAGGCCGACGGCGCATTCACGCGGATGGTAGAGGAAGACGCCCAGACGCCGTTCGACCTGAACGCTGGGCCGCTGGTTCGCGCGCGCCTGGTGCGGCTGGGGCCGAACCGGCACAAGCTGCTTTTCACGTCGCACCACATTGTATGTGATGGATGGTCGGCCAACGTCATTCTGGATGAAGTAGCCAAGCTGTACACAGGCAAGCTGAGCAACACCGTGGCGAAACTCGATCCGGTGCTGCCATTCGCGGCTTATGCTACCGCGCAGCGCGCCCTGGCGAGTGCCCCGGAGCACGCGGCAGTGGAGTCTTACTGGCTCGAGCAGTTTGCCGAGCGTCCGCCGGTGTTGGACCTGCCAACAGACCGCCCTCGTCCCGCCCTGAAGGGTTTCGCGGGCTCGACTGAACGCCGCAAGATCGGGAAAGCCCTGCATCATAGACTGAAGAAGGCGGGCGCCAAGCAAGGGTGCACGCTGTTTGCCACGCTGCTTGGGGGCTTCCAGGCGCTGCTGATGCGGCTCAGCGCGCAGGATGACGTCGTGGTCGGCATTCCCGCCGCGGCGCAATCGCTCGAAGAGGGCAAATCGCTGGTGGGGCACTGCGTCAATTTCCTGCCGCTGCGCGCCCGGCTGGCGGAAGAGGAAACGTTCGCCGACTTTCTGAAACGCGGCAAGCGCACGTTGTTGGATGCGTACGAACATCAGCAGTACACCTACGGCACCTTGGTGCGGAAGCTCGGCATCCAGCGCGATCCCAGCCGGCTGCCTCTGATTGAGGTGCAGTTCAATCTGGAGCGCGTGGGCGCTGTCCTGGACTTCCAGGGCCTCGCGGCCGAGATGGACTCGTGCGCCAAGCGGTACGTGAATTTCGACCTGTTCCTCAACATTGTGGAGACCGACGACGGTTTGGTGATGGATTGCGACTACAACACCGACCTCTTCGATCAGGCGACGGTCAGCCGGTGGCTGGGGCACTACGAGACATTGCTCGCAGGCGTTGCCGAAGACATGAACCGGCCGGCGCGGCGATTGCCGCTATTACAGCAAGCGGAAATTCAGGAGCTGGTAGTCGGCCGCAACCGCACCGAAGCGGGTTATCCGAGCCAGTGCGTGCATGAGCTGTTCGAGCAGCAGGCGGCCAGCACGCCGAACGCGGTGGCGCTGGTGTGCGGACGGGAAACGCTGACTTACGGCGAACTTCAGGCGCGCTCGGCGGAGCTGGCGGCGTTTCTGCAGAAGCAGGGCGTCAGCCGGGGCCAGTTGGTGGGAATCTGTCTGGAACGCTCGGCCGAAATGGTCGTTGCTATGTTGGCGGTGCTGAGGGCGGGTGGTGCGTATGTGCCGCTCGATCCGGCTTACCCGAAGGCGCGGCTGGACTTCATTCTGGGCGAGGCCGGCGTAAGAGTGCTGCTCACGCAAGAACGCGTGGCGGTGGAACTGACCGGGGTCAAGGCGCGCATGATTTGCCTGGATTCCGAGAAAGCGCTCATCGCGCGCGAAAAGCTTACCGAAAAGCCGCAGACCACGGCCGACGATTTGGCTTATGTGATCTACACGTCGGGGTCGACCGGAAGGCCGAAAGGCGTGGAGATCCAGCATCGCGCAGTGGTGAACTTCCTCGCGTCGATCGAGCGGCAGCTCGGGATCGAGCCAAGCGACCGTCTGGTTGCAGTGACGACCCTGTCGTTCGATATCGCGGGCCTGGAGCTTCTGCTGCCGCTCGTTTCGGGGGCGCGCGTGGTGATTGCGCCCAGGGAATCGACATTAGACGGAACGTTGCTCGCGGAGCTGATCAAGGACTCGGGCGCCACCGTGCTGCAAGCCACGCCCTCGACCTGGCGGTTGCTGCTGGAGGCGGGGTGGAAGCCGCAGCCACGTTTCAAAATGCTGTGCGGCGGCGAGGCGTTGCCGCGCGACCTGGCGGATCAGCTTCTGAACACCGAGGGCGAGCTGTGGAACATGTACGGGCCCACCGAGACCACCATCTGGTCGGCGATTTCTCTGGTGAATGAAGGACCGGCGCCGGTGCGGATCGGGCCCCCCATCGCAAACACGCAGTTCTACGTGCTCGACCGGTACGCGCAACCCGTTCCCATGGGAATTCCGGGCGAGTTGTACATCGGCGGTGACGGCGTGGCCCGCGGATACTTCCAGCGCCCGGAGTTGACGCGTGAGAAGTTTCTGGAGGACCCCTTCCGCGGCGGCAATCGCATGTATCGCACGGGAGATCTGGTGCGCACGCTGCCTGACGGGTCGCTCGATTTTCTGGGGCGGCTGGACAACCAGGTCAAGATCCGCGGATTCCGGATTGAGCTTGGGGAGATCGAGACAGTTTTGTTGCGGAGCCCCGCGGTCAAGGACGCGGTTGTCATCGCGCATGGGGAAGCTGGCGCGCAGAAACTCGTGGCGTACCTGGCTACGAGCGACGGTGCGGAGGCCGATAAGGATCACCTGCGCGACCTGCTGTCTGCCGCGCTGCCGGCCTATATGGTGCCAGCAGCCTTTGTGACAGTTTCTTCGATACCGCGGCTGCCAAACGGCAAGGTGAACCGGCGGGGCCTGCCAGAGCCGGACTTTTCGCGCGGGCTGAAGACCCGGCAGGCGCCACGGAACAAGACGGAAGAGAGTCTAGGGCGAATCGTTTGCGAAGTGCTCCGGCTGGAGGACGTGAGCATGGATGACAATCTGTTTGAGTTGGGAGCTGACTCCATTCAGATTTTTCAGATCGTCGCGCGCGCCAATCGTGCCGGAATCGGTGCTACGGCGCAAGAACTGTTGCGCCACCCGTCGATTGAAGGTTTTGCCCGCGTGGTGGCCGGTGGGGGAGTGAAATCCAAGAGCGGGGTGAGCCAGATCCGGCCCGTGTCCCGAGAAAGATATCGTGTCGAACCAGGAACGCTATCTCGATAGCCGGGAGACTCAATCGGCGACGTCTAAGGAAAACACCTCCATCGCTACTCCGGAGGCGTTTCTCTTCCCGTGCAGTATTGTGCAGAGAGTGTGCTGGTTTCTCGATCAGATGTCGCCCGGGACGGCAGCATACAACATCGCCGTAAGGTTTCTGTTGCGCGGCCCGGTGCGCCCTGAATTGGTGGGCGAAGCGCTCAGAGAAATCGTGCGGCGCCACGAGATCCTGCGAACACGGTTTGTCCGAAAAGACGGGGAACCGAAGCAGTTGGTGGAGCAAGCGGTTCGATTTGAGCTTCCGTTGTCAGATTTGCGTAACTGCCCGGCCGAGTTCCGGTCCAAGGAAGCGGAAAGGCTTGCCGCGGAAGAGGCGTGCATCGGCTTCAATCTCGAGGACGGCCCGCTGTTCCGGGGGCGGCTGATTCAGATCGCTGACGACGAATATATGCTGCTGCTGACCATGCACCATATCGTCTCCGATGGCTGGTCCGTGGGTATCATCACCGAGGAACTGGGTGCCATCTATGAAGCCTTAGTTCAGCAGGCGCCGGGCTCGCTGCCAGCTTTACCGATTCAGTACGCCGACTATGCCTGTTGGCAGGAGCAGTGGGTAGCGAGCGGGGAACTGGATAAGCAACTCGTTTATTGGAAACAGAAGCTGCACGCGTTCGAGCCGTTGAACATTCCGACAGACCAGCCTCGGCCCGCGGCTGCGGCCAACCGGGGAGAGATCCGATCGATCGTTTTGCCGCGAAGCTTAACCGACACCTTGAAGGACGTCAGCGATCGCAACGGCTGCACCTTGTTCATGACCATGATGGCTGCATTTGTGACCCTGCTGCACCATGAGGCAAAGCAGAGCGACATTGCCGTGCGAACACAGACCGCTGGACGCGCCAATATGGACCTGGAACCCCTGATCGGGTGGTTCGTGAATTCCATCGTACTTCGCAACAGTGTGACTGGCGACCCATCCTTCGAGACAGTACTCAAGCAGGTTCAGGACGCCGTTCTGCAGGCGTTTGAGCATCAGGATGTGCCATTCGAACGCTTGATCGAAGTGATTAGGCCGGCACAGCCGTTAGGCCGCAGACCTCCGTTTCAAGTCAATTTCATTTTTCAGCGGGACTTCGTCAAGCCTTGGCAGCGCGGCGGCATTACCTTCACGCCCATTCCTTCGAAGGCGACCGGCACGTTTGTAGATCTGAATTTCTTCTTGGTGGAGCGCCAAGACGGGTGGCGGGCGTCGGTCGACGTGAACCTGGACGTGTTCTGCGCGGAAACCGGTGATTTTTTTCTACGGAACTTCCAGACCGCACTGGAGGCAATCGCCGGCAACTCACGGATCCGGATCTCTGAGATTCCGTTCCGAACGCGGCCCGGAATCGAAGCCAAGTACAGGACCGCCGCGGCCGCCATTGAGGCCTACGCGTCTCCACGCACGTCGACGGAGGCGCAAGTGGCGGCCATTTGGGAGCGAGTGCTCGGCATCGCGCCCATCGGCGTGCTGACAAATTTCTTCGACCTGGGCGGGCACTCGCTTCTTGCGGTGCGAATTGTGGCGGCAATCGAGAAGGAATTCGGACGCCAGATAAAACTTGCTCAGCTCTTTGTGAATCCGACAGTGGCCGCGATGGCGCAGACTCTCGAGGGCGCCGAGTGGCCGCGTCAGGACATTGGCTTGATCAAAGTTCAACCGGATGGCAGCCGGCCCCCGTTGTTTATGGTGGGGGGAGATCATTGGTTTCGCCCATTGTCGAAACGCCTTCATCCGGATCAGCCCCTTCTGGGACTGTCGCTGCAAATGTACGAGGGTCGAGAGGCGCCCACATCGTTCGAAGAGATTGCTTCTGATTTAGCCGCAAAGATCATAACGGTCCAGCCTGAGGGGCCGTATTACCTTAGTGGCTGGTGTGTGGACGGGGCGGTGGCATTCGAGGTGGCCAGCCATCTTCTGGCGGCGGGCCATGGGGTCGGGCTGGTCGTCCTGATTGACGCGGTCAACCCGGAGTACCGGCGTGCATATCACTCACGACTCGCGGTGCTCGACCGGGCATTGAAAAAGACCGGCCTGCTGCTGCGTGAAGCCAGCAGAAAAAGGGGACAAGAGGCCATCGAGCACACGTGGCGAGGGTTGTGCGATCTGGGCCAAAGGACTGCCCGAAGGTTGCGCTTCCGAGGCGGTGAACTCGTACAGGACCCCGTCATAGTTCAGGCTGATCCCGACCGGCAGGAGTTTAGACGGTTGCTGCACCGATCGGAGCGAGTCTACACTCCGCGCCCGATCCCGTGCCCGGTGCTGCTTCTGAGAACGGTCGTGGAGCCCCTGCAGCGTCCGGATTTGGGGTGGGAGAAGGTTGCGCCGCTACTGGAGACCGTCGAGATTCCTGGAGATCATATCGGGATGTTCCGTGAACCCCTGGTCGAACATCTGGCCTGCGAGCTCAGTTCGCGTTTGATCCGAGCGCAGGACGCCTGCGGCGCAGGCCGATTTCACCACACTGAGAACTCCGAGCATACTCTCAATGACGAGCTATTGAGAGGGAAGTTGGAAGTCTGAGGAATCGATGGGAACGGCCAGGTCCGGCACAGCAAATCGCAGCACTCGAAGAGCATGACTCCATGCCGCTTCTGGAGGCGATATTGCTGGTCGGCAATCTGGGCAAACGGCAACCGCTGTTGGATTTTGCATCTCTAACGCCATCCGGTGTGACCTTTCGTGCGTTTGAGTATCCTCGTACCGCGCTGACCCAACTAGGGAGTTCCACATGATTGCAGATTTGAGTCTCATTGATGCGCCCGCAGACATGCGACGCCAGTTCGAAGAGAAATACAACCGCACGCCGTTCGCATTCGAGCATCATCTTGCTACCCACGAGTTGTTGCAACTGCCGCGGCTCGCAGACTTAATACAACATCTGAATGCCTTTCCCGGCCAGGTCTATTACGATCTTGGTTCCGATGCGAGGGTCGGCCGGGGGTGGGATCAAAGCGGCCAGCACGCCGCTGATCCAGAGGACCTGATTCGCAGCATGGAGACCGCAGGCGCCTGGATGATCCTCAAGAGTGCCCAAACGCACCCGGCTTATTCCGAGTTTCTGGAAGCCTGCCTGGGCGAGCTGCACAACCTCAGTGGTCGCGACATGCATCGTGAAACAGACAACCATATCATGAGCATTATCGTGACATCGCCGGGTAAAGTGACTCCGTATCATATCGATGGTGAAGCTAACTATCTGTTTCAGATTCGGGGCTCCAAAACGGTTTATGTGTTCGATGGCCGTGACCGTTCTGTTCTAACAGACGATGAACTGGAAGGTTTTTGGGCGGGCGATCTGAACGCCGCAAAATACAAAGAGTCCACACAGCCGGGCGCGTATTCCTTTGATCTCCAGCCCGGGCGGGCGATACATGTTCCGGTTAATTTCCCGCACTGGGTACGGAATGGCCCGGATGTCTCGATATCAGTAAGCATGAATTTTTCGTTCAGAGATAAGCGGATTCCTGATCTATATAGAGCCAACTACACACTCCGCCGGCTTGGCCTCCATCCCACTCCTCCTGGCCAGTCCAAAGTGGCAGATGCAGCTAAATTAGCGATCTACTGGTTGCGTTCCGTAATCCGCCGGCGCCACGTCGCTTGAGACGCCATGGTCAGAAGACCGACACGGCGGCGCTGTCAATGTCTTCGTCGCGCGACCATGTGTAAGAGCTCCAGACACCTTAAGTTCCACGGACTGCATTGCAGAGGCGCTAAGGTGGATATATGGAAACGGTAATAGAGAGACCCGGCCGCACCCGACGCTTTTTGGACGGTGTTTGGTTGAGCTATGCCTACCAGGGTCTGGTGATGATAGTGGGCCTGTGGCTCACTCCCTTTCTCTTACACCGCATAGGCCAGCATGACTTAGGAGTGTGGATGGTTGCCACTCAACTGCTGATGTATCTCGCCCTTGTCGATGTCGGCGTACTGACGCTATTGCCCAGGGAAACCGCCTACATGACCGGCCGAGCGGGCGGTTTCCACGAAGCTAAAGACCTACCCTTGCTGATCGGCGAGATCTCCCAAATCGTATTGCTCCAGTCCTTGGTGGCGGCAATCGCTGCAGTCTGCGTCTGGTTTCTAATGCCGGCCAGTTGGCATGAATTTCGAGGTCTCATTGGAATAATCCTGGCGGCATTCGTCCTGGTGTTCCCACTCAGGATTTTTCAGGGCGTCCTTCAGGGACTGCAGGACTTAAAATTTCTCGGACGAGTGCAAATCGCGACCTGGACGATCTCGACGGTGACAACCATCGCTCTGGTACTGAAAGGCTTTGGACTCTACGCACTCGCCATCGGGTGGGTTTTGTCGCAATTTCTGAGTGCAATACTCGCCGGCTGCCGCTTGTGGACCGCGTTTCCCATGGTCATACCGCGCAGCAGGCCGAAGTTGTCTTGGCATTCCATGGGCAATCTTTTAAGCCGCGGTTTATGGATCACGGTATCACAGCTCGCAGTGACCCTGGGAGCAGTCGACGTGTTATTTATTAGCAAGTTCTTTGGAGCTAGCGCCGTTGTTCCATACGCATGTACACTCAAGCTGGCTCTTGTGTTCTGGAATCAGCCCCTTCTCATGATGCAAGCTGCAGAACCGGGGCTGAGCGAGTTGAAGACCGGCGCTTCCAAGGATCGCATTATCCGTCCCGTTACTGCGCTTACGCAAGCGATACTCATGCTCAGTGGCCTGCTGGGGTGTGTGGTGATCGCAGTAAATCGAAGTTTTGTAAGCTGGTGGGTAGGTCCGACTCGATACATTGGTCTGCCTATCTTGTTAGTGTATGTGCTAAATATGCTTGCTCGCCATTGGAACATTGCCACGACCTACACGAATTTCTGTTTTGGCTATGAACGCCGTATCTGTTTCACGACACTTTCCGAGGGAATATTGACCGCGGGCAGCTCATATTTGTTGATCTGGTGGTTGGGTCCGATTGGTGCACCAGCTGGAATGCTTGTCGGCGTCTTACTGATTGCTCTGCCGGTGAATTTATTAACCCTCCGGAGTGAGCTAGGTGTGTCGATGATTGAATTGGTTAAGCCCCTTTGGCCGTGGTTTTGGCGGTTCGTGCCCTTGTGCATGGCTGCTATCGTCATCAACCTGCGAGCTCCGCTGTTCAAGTTTCCTGGAATCGTCGCGCTTTCTACGCTGGTGGGACTGGCTTACGCGGGTATTATGTTTCGCCCCGGGCAAGATTCGGCGCTTGGGACGTATCTGATGCCGCAGCTGAGGCTGATCTGGAAGCGACTTTCCCCGGCCAGGTCTGTGGCGCAGTGATGGGCGCAATTGACGCGAACATGAATCGGGAACATCGGGAAGTTCAGGCTGAACCCGGAGCTATCCGCCGGGCGGCGAGGTCGCTCTGGGCATCACCTTTTGCCCAGGCTCTGCTGGAACGGACGGAAGTTTGGTTACCGCCGCTACGGTTGCTCCGCGAGCGTGTCTATGAACGGGAATTTGCGAAAGTGGTGCCGTGGGCCCGGCGGTTTCGAGGCGTTTATGCCACATTTGAAGAGGCCATGCGCGCCGCTCCGGCCAGCAAGCCGGTAGGCTATGACAACCCCGGGGCAGCGGGATTTATGGAGCCCTGCAGGAATCTGTCGATCAGCGACTATCCCATCCTTTTTTGGCTCCAAAAGGCGCTCCAGGAATCGCCTTCGTTGCTCGACATCGGTGGATATGTTGGTATCTCCTATTACTCTTATAACTGCTATCTTAACTATCCAGAGAACCTGGACTGGGTCATTCACGACGTCCCAGCCGTTGTTAGTGCTGGCATCGAGATCGCACGCAAACACCATAGTCCTGGTCTCTCATTTACGGCGGAGATCACCTCGGCCTTAAGACCACAGACCGTTCTGGCCGCTGGCTCACTGCAATTTATTGAGACGGATTTCTCGGACCTCCTTCTGCAACTGGGCTGTCTGCCCAGGCATTTGATAATCACTCAAACGCCTTTGACACAGTTACCAGACTTCGTTACGTTGCAGGACTTAGGACCTGCGGTTTGCCCTTACAAGATTTTCAATCGGACGAGGTTTATTCAGTCCATCGAAGCTCTCGGCTACAAGCTAACGGATTCCTGGGAAAACACCGAGCTGCACTGCCGCATTCCTTTCCATCCAGAGCGGGCCGTGGCAAGCTATAGCGGTCTCTATTTCAAGGCGAGCAGGTGATCCGATTTCCCCGCGGGCTTGCGGGCACGTCAGCGGAGACGGCTGCCGCGCACAACATTGCCGGCCACGGAAATGGAATCCCGCGGCTCAAGGCTTGGTACTAGTACTCGCCGAGCGAGAGCGGCTGGGCCCGCCGCCAACGGTGCCGTATAATTTATAATACCGAGGTTTACACCATGCCAGGAAGCTCGATTGCGCCCGCCTGCAAGCTAATCGAAGGTGATCCGCAGAGCTTTCGCGAGCAGTTTAATCGCAACTCGTTCTTACTCCGGCATCAGCTGGTAGGTCACCCACTATTCGAATTGCCCCGTCTCCTCGAGTTTGCCAAGAAGGTAGCGGCGGCCAACCCTGAGGACATGTATTACGACAGTGGCGACGTCGAAATTAACCAGCGGTGGAGCGAGGTGGAACGAGGCGGACTTCCAATTGACGAAGCCATTCGCCGCATCCAGGATGAAAAAGCCTGGATTTTCTTCAAATGGCGCGACAAAGACAAGGATTATAGCGACCTATTAGACGAGTGCCTCGCGCAGATTCAGGAACTCAGCGGAGTCGAATTAAAGCGCGTGATGAAAGTGCGTGAGGCCATCCTTTTCATTACTTCTCCAAACCGCGTCACCACGTATCACATCGACCGCGAGTGCAACTTTCTGCTGCAGATTCAGGGTTCAAAGAAGATTTATGTCTTCGATCGCGAGGATCGCGATGTTCTAACAGAAGAAGAACTGGAGCTCTTCTGGAGCGTAGATAACAACGCGGCGCGCTACAAGGAGCAGTATCAAGACCGGGCCCACGTATACCACCTGCAGCCAGGCGACGGAGTCCATATTCCAGTAAACTGTCCGCACTGGCTGAAGAATGACAACAACGTCTCGATATCTTTAAGCGTGAATTTTCAATATCACGATTCGTATCGCGCCGACCTATACCGGGTAAACCACTCTTTGCGCCGGCTAGGTTTACGACCAGTTCCACCCGGCCAATCGGCGTGGCGCGATGCCGTAAAGAGATCCGCCTTCGGTGGCGTCAACCGGGTCCGCAACATCCTACTGTCGGTCAAGTCGAAGCGCTAACCAGTTAATGCCGGTACTCATTGCCCTAGAGCCTCCCGCACGTCTGTAGGGCTCACACCAAGCAGGGCGGCAGCACGGCCGACATTGCCTCCGGATTCCGCATACGCTTTTTTGACTGCTTGGGCATTGCGGCTGGCCCAGGGTCCGATGGCTTCACGGATCCGGAAGCCTGATGACAATGTCTTCCCTCGGAACATGAGGTACGGGTTCACCTCCGCCCCTCCCGGCAAAGGGCAATCCCAGATTATGCGATCCTCCCAAACCACGGCTTTTGTGTCAGCCGGGACATAATACTCAACTCCATACAGAGTACTGTGCTTTACGAGATTCGTACGATGGACCGGGTGGAGCCCATGATCCGGCCCCGGCCCGACCAGGAGCGCGTCTTCGGCTGCGCGCCAGGGAGACATTCCTGGCCGCAACGTCACTTGTACTATGCTCAGCAGACTCAGGCAAGGCAAGATACAACACGCGGCGAATACTTGGCAGGCGCGACGTTCATTGACTCTTGCTAGATCTTGGATCGCGATGCTACATATCTGTGACGCAATGATCCACAAGAAAACACCGCCAAACCGAAAAGCCGGAGCTGTGAAGAACCAAAACGGCACAGCAACGAGTCCTGGGAGCAGGACCAATAGTACGTCTAGCCAGCCACTCTGGTTTGTGGCCCGACGCCGGTGTGTGATCAACAGGTACAGCAAGGCGAACATGCTGAGAGCCAGCGGCAGAATTCCCCAGGTCCTGGTTCCGTGAAGAATAACTCGAAACCAGTTCTCTACCCAGGCAAATCCTTCGGCTGAGATGCTGGGCTGATATGCCGTTCGCGCGAACAGTACAATCACCCAATTCGCTCCATCGGCATAGATCCGCGGAATCTGCCAATCAACCGGTAGCGCAAGCACCGTGGATGGGAACAACGGATAGCCACTAAGTATCGTCGAAGCCGTGGTCCAAACAAAACCGAAGTAGGCCGCCACAACTGCGGATATGAGGCTTGCACTTAACCGGTACGAACGGGAAGGCGCCGAACGGAACCACCAATGCATCCAGATCACCAGCCAAGCCAAAATGGCGTAGAACAGGGTGCTCAGTTTGATCGTGGGAGCGCAACAGCACAATGTCGTCGCGGTCAGGAAATGGAAACGCTTACGCCTGCGGGTTTCTACTGGATCGGATATCACAAAATCAAGTAGTAGCCAGTAAATAACGAAGCAGACAAGGATCGCGGGCAAATCCGTCCCGGGGTTGGCAATCAACGACCGCACGGAGTCACAGGCCATGGTCAGACACAGGGGCAGGAAGAATAGCGGCGAGACCAGCCTAAGGTCCGCGAACCCCCTTTGCACGAAGGCATGTCGCGTTTTCACCAGGCAGAAAATCACCAGCGCGAGTAGCAACAGTCCATTTGCGAGGTGACTGGAACGCCCGTACCAGAAACCGCATTCCAGCGCCGCGTGGTACAGGAGCGTGCTGTTATTGTAAGCAAGATTTACATAAAGATTGCCGAGGCCCGGAACGATCGGATAACTGGTTGCCCACCGAATTGCCGTGATTTGATAGTTTCCACTATCGAAAAGGTCGGGAGGTCCGATCGCTTGGTCAGCAAGCCACAGAGTCAGCGCCAGAACGAACACCGCGAAGATCCAGGGCACCTTCCCGGTTAGATTTCGAATGCCTGGCAGCAGATCCCTTCTTGACTGCACAAGCCCGCCTACTGCGAGCAGCGTCAGCAGTGTCGAGGCGCGCCAGTCAATAGGCAGCCAAAAGTGCCATAACAGCAGAATCCCGAGGGCGACCGCAAATCCCAGCCAAAAGCACCGGAAAAGATCATCAAAATCCAGATTTTCCCTGACTAGCCACGAACGCACGAGCAAGCCAATGCCAGTCAGGATGCAGCCCATCAGCAGCCACATTCCCACCATGCTGGCGAGAGCCAATATCAAGTCAGTCATCAGGATTCACCAATCATCGCACTCCGGATGCCGACTAGGGGCTTAGGGGATGTCTCAATGACTCGGCCGTTCCGCTGGCCGTCATCGCAACAGCGCTGCTATCTTCTCCGCATCATTCGGCACGACCACCGGCTGGTTGCCAAACGTCGGATTGATGCGCGAACCATCCGGCGCGTCCAACTGCCCGGTGTGGTAGCGGTAAATGTAATCGGGATCTTTCAGGACATTGCCGGTCAGCACCGCAACCACGTCGGCATCGCGGCCGATCGTGCCTGCGGCCGTCAATTTGCGAATTCCCGCCAACGTCGCGGCGGATGCAGGCTCGCACCCGATGCCGCACTGGCCGATGATCGCCTTGGCATCGGCGATCTCCTGTTCGGTGACTTTCTCTACTGTGCCCTCCGACTCCGTTACTTCCTTCAGCGCCTTGGGCCACGACACCGGGTCGCCAATCTTGATCGCGGTAGCGAGTGTTTCGGGATGTCCAACCGCGCTGAGCCGGCCGCGTGCGGTCGAATGAAATAGTTCATAGAACGGGGCTGCGCCCTCCGCCTGGATCACCGCCAGGCGCGGCATCCTGTCGATGAAATCCCAGTGCCTCAGCTCGCGCAACGCCTTGCCGAACGCCGAAGTGTTGCCGAGGTTTCCGCCCGGCAGCACGATCCAGTCCGGCGCGTTCCAATCGCGCTGGTCGAGCATCTCGACAATGATGGTTTTCTGCCCTTCGATGCGGAACGGATTGATCGAGTTCAGCAGATAGATGCCCATCCGCTCGGCCAGCTCGCGCACCAGCGCCAGGATCTGGTCGAAATTCGCCTCCACCTGAAACGTGCGCGCGCCGTATTCGAGAGCCTGCGCCAGCTTGCCATAGGAAATATTGCCGTGGGGAATGAAGATGAGCGGTTCGAGACCGGCGGCGCTCGCGTACGCCGCCATGGACGCTGACGTGTTCCCGGTGGAGACGCAGGCCACGCGCCGCATCCTGAGCTTCCTCGCCTGCGCCACGCCGCACGTCATTCCGTTATCTTTGAATGATCCCGTGGGATTGAAACCCTGGTGCTTGAACACCAGCCGGTCGAGCCCGCCGTATTCGGCCGCTTTGGGCGCTGAGAGCAGCGGGGTGTTCCCTTCCCTCAGTGTGACCACCGAGTGAAGATCCTCGATAAACGGAATGATTTCGCGATACCGCCAGACACCACTCTGATCAAGCGGCAGATTCGAAATCCGGCGCGATCGCCACAGCGCTTTCATGTGCCCGGCATCCAGCTGCCAATCCGGATAGTCAGCTTCTAGCAATCCACCGCAGCGAGTGCAGTTGTAGATGACTTCTGTGACAGGGAATCGCGCCCGGCAGTTGGGCTCAAAGCAGACCAGTTCAGCGGACATTAGTTTTTATTGTAGCGGTCGCCATGGGACTGGCTGAGCAGAGCGTGTAGCGCGCCTCGCGAATCAGCCCGTTCTAGGCGTACTGCACGAAATTGATTCTCAAAAAACTGAACGGAATTCGCCATGCTGCCGGTACCGTAGCAGAATGATTCGCGTTCCGTGAATCGCACCGACGTTGTCAACGTGAGCATTCACCTTCGATGTGTTCGCCCCCGGGCTGGTATAGGTTGAGGATATCACTGCGGGCGATACACTGAAGCTATGCAGTTGTACGGCGATTCCGCCGCCCAGCGTTCCGTGAAAGATGAAACTTACCTAGCGCGCTTGGGCGAGGAAAAGAAGACCTATGAGAACTGCCTGCATGTTCACGATTTACCCGCTATTTTTCATTACTGGTCTGACACCTTCATTCGCCCGAAAATGGAAGCTTTCGGGTTCAGTAACCCGAATCAGTTGTTTTGCAAACGCCTTCAGGAACAGTGCCAGCGCCGGACGGCGCGCGATTTGCGGTTTGTCAGCATCGGTTCGGGTAATTGCGACCTCGAAATCGAGATCGCACTGCATCTGTGTTCCCGCGGCCATTCGTTTGTCATTGACTGCGTAGATCTGAATCCGGCGATGCTGGAGCGTGGCCAGGCAACCGCCGTGGACGCCGGGGTGGGCGGCCGGATTCACACCGTGCAGGCCGATCTCAACGAATGGAACCCCGAGGCCGAATACGATGCTGTGATCGCGAATCAGGCGTTGCATCATGTACTCAACCTCGAAGACCTCTTCGCAAGGGTTAAGGCCTCGCTCAAACCTCAAGGGTGCTTCGTCATCTCGGACATCATCGGCCGGAACGGCCATGAGCGTTGGCCGGAAGCGGTCGAAATCGTCCACGAGTTCTGGCGGAAGCTACCGCCCTCCTATCGGTTGAATCGCCAGCTCGATCGTTACGAGGAGCTTTACGAGAACCGGGCGTGTTCGGGCGAGAGCTTCGAGGGCATCCGGTCGCAGGACATTCTGCCGCTGCTTGTTGAGCGCTTCCATTTTCAACTGTTCCTCGCTTTTGCAAACGTCATCGATCCGTTCGTGGATCGCTCATTCGGACCCAACTTTGACGCAACCGCGGATTGGGACCGGGCGTTCATCGACAGAGTGCATCACCGTGACGAGCAGGAGCTGACGGCAGGCCGCATCAAACCCACTCACATGCTGGCAGTGGTGGGAAACGAGCGCGACGTTTCAACGGTGTTCCACCCGCCCATGAGTCCGGAATTTTGCGTGCGGCCGCCGTTGCCGGTTTCAAGCGTAATGCGCGCAGCCAATGCTTATGATTGGGGCGCGTGGCCGCACAGTCCGTTCGGGCAGCTGGAGTTTGCCTGTCGGCGGCTGGCGGACACCGAGAACCGTCTGCACCAGCTTGACAAGGACCTGCATCAGGAGATCGAGGCGCGGACGGCATGGGCGCGGGGGCTCGAAACACAAGTGAACGAACGGACCGCCTGGGCGCTTCGTCTGGAAAAGGACGTCGAGGAGCGGACCACCTGGGCCCGCGGCCTCGAGAAAGAGATGGAAGAGCGCACCGCGTGGGCGCAAAAGCTCGATGGCGAGTTGAAGCGCGTCCTGTGGGCGTGGCGGCTCGATTATCGGCTGCGCCGCCTGCGACACTATGTGCGCCTTTTGCTGTTTCCACGCACAGCCAAGGAATGATCGCTCCCTATCCGGTGGCCCCGCCGCACTAACCATAGCGTCAGACGGAAGTTTTGGTCGACCCTTCGGCGAGTGCGACCGCACTTGCGGCAAGCGATTCGAAAACCGGCTTCGCGTTGGACGCCACCCCATCGCTTATACTGAACCTCGATGCTCGCCGTGCATCTCAACAACCGGCGCGTGGAGGTCAAGCGTGTTCCCCGCCCGCGCGCGCCCCATGGTTTCGCCCTCATTCGCCTGCTTTGCGGCGGCATCTGCAACACCGACCTCGAATTGCAACGCGGCTATTACAACTTCTCCGGCATTCCCGGCCATGAGTTTGTCGGCGAAGTGGTGGAAGCGGAGCGCCACGATCTCATCGGCCGCCGCGTGGTCGGTGAGATCAATCTCGATTGCGGCTGCTGCGATTGGTGCCGCAAAGGTCTCGGCCGACATTGCCCTAAGCGCTCCGTCCTGGGAATCGTGAAGCATCCCGGCGCGTTTCGCGAATTCCTCACGCTGCCCGAGCGCAATCTGCACGTGCTCCCGGACGCTATTCCCACCGAGCAGGCGGTATTCATCGAGCCGCTCGCCGCAGCCGCGGAGATCCTGGATCAGGTCAGAATTCCGTGCAGCTCGCCCGTTGCGGTTCTGGGCGATGGCAAACTCGGGCTGCTGGTCGCGCAGGTGCTCGAAGCCCACGGCTATCGCGTGCACCAGTTTGGCCGACACAAGGAGAAGTTGCGCATCGCCGCCCGCGCCGGAGTCGACACGGAAGTCGTGCGCGATCGCGTGCCCGTTGCGGAATATGATTGGGTGGTCGATGCGACGGGATCGCCCAAGGGTCTCACCGACGCCGTCCGCATGACGCGTTCTCGGGGCACCATCATCCTGAAATCCACAATCCACGGCAGAGCAGGATTCGATACGGCTCCGATCATTGTCAACGAGATCACGCTGGTGGGCTCGCGCTGTGGCCGCTTCGAGCCAGCGATCGAGCTGCTAAAGAACGGCCTCATCAATGTAGCTGATATGATCTCGGAGCGAATGCCGCTCGATCGCGCGCCCGAGGCTTTCCGGACCGCGGCCAAAAGCGGCGTATTGAAGGTGCTGCTGACATGAAACGTCTCCTTTTGTTGTTGTCCGTTGCTCTGATTGCCCGCGCCCAACCTCCCGAGCGCCCGCGCATTCTCGGGATCGCCCACGTAGCGTTCCACGTGAGCGATATCGAAAAATCACGCGCGTTCTACAAAGACTTCCTCGGCTTCGCGGAACCCTTCCGGCTCGATAATCCCGACGGCTCGCTATCGCTCACCTTCATCAAGATCAACGACCGGCAATATCTCGAGCTGTTCCCCGGCCTCGAACCTGGCGCCGACCGGCTGCATCACGTCGCACTCGAAACCGACAACGCCGAGCGCATGCGCGTCTACCTGGCTGCTCATGGCGTCAAGGTGCCGGATCACGTTCCCAAGGGCCGCATCGGGAATTTGAACTTCAACATCACCGACCCCGACGGCCATACCATCGAGATCGTCGAGTACGCGCCCGATGGCTGGAGCATGCGCGACAAAGGCAAGTTTTTGCCCGACAGCCGCATCTCGGATCATATGTGGCACGCGGGAATTTTGGTCGGCAACCTGGACGCGGCCATGCACTTCTACGGCGAGATCCTGGGCTTCCACGAAATCTGGCGCGGGTCGAGCAATGGCAAAACGCTGTCCTGGGTGAACATGCAAGTGCCGGATGGTGGCGACTACATAGAGTTCATGCTGTATCGCGATCTGCCTCCGGGAGATAAGCGCGGAAGCGAGCACCACATCTGCCTGCGGACACCGGACGTCGCTGCAGCGCAGGCCAAGTTGGAGGTGCGTCCCTACCGCGCGAGCTACTCCCGTACCATGGAGCCTCGCACGGGAATCAACCGCAAACATCAACTCAACTTGTTCGACCCAGATGGCACTCGGAGTGAATTAATGGAGCCGGTTACAGTGGACGGCAATCCGGCGCCGTCCTCGCAAGCCCCGCCGCCTTAGCTCAGGCCAGCCAGGTAACACGCTCTTCTTCGAGAGCCACAAACTGGTTCCGGCCGCGCAGCTTGGCTTGCGAAAGCGCGCGCTCGGCCGTGGCTACGAGGTCGTCGAGCGCCTGATCGGAGCCTGGAATTGCAGTGGCCACACCCAAGCTAATGGATACGTTTGGGCCAACAGATGATGCCCCGTGTGGAATCGCCAAATCCATGACCCTGCCGCGCAGCCGTTCCGCCACCACCAGCGCGCCGGCATGATCGGTACACGATAGAAGTACGGCAAATTCCCCGCTCCCGCGATGCGCGGCCAGGTCATCGGGCCGGTACAAAGCGCTCTGGATGGTCCCGGCGATGCGGCGGAGGCAGTCATCCCCGGCACAGCGTCCATACAGTTGGTTGAACCCCGAAAAGTGATCTATATTCAGCACGATCAACGAGATAGGCGCTCGCGACCGCGTGTCCCTCCGCCAGGCGCGACCGAGATTGAGCTGAAAGCAGCGATCGTTGGCCAGATGAGTGAGCGGGTCCGAGCTGGATGGGATTTCCTCGGGTTCCGTGTGAAGAATAAACCGGTGTTGCCGAATGGCGGCGCGTAGTTTGGCAGCTAACTCCAGTGGATTCAATGGCTCAGGAACACAGCCACTGGCCCCAACGGCAAGTGCCTCTTCCAGATGCGCGGCCGAGCATTCGTCGAATATCACCAGCAGCGGAATGGTTGGGTCGGTGGCGCGAATTTGCTGGCAGGCCGTAAGATCCTGATCCAGCGCGAGATCCACCAAGATCGCGCTCAGACCTTCGCGGTCCGCCAACTCAGAGGCCAGACCGGAAACCGCCGACACCGTGCGCACGGGTTGGAATCCATGCATTTCTAAACTCGATATCAAATGGTCGCGTTCCGCGCCATTGCCCTGCAGAACCAGGACGGACATGCAGTGAGGCTCCTATTACGCTTACGATCGGCCGATCGCGGAGGTAACTTTAGCGCCGGGCGCGTCTTTGGCATAGAATTTAAGCACCATGAAGCTCAAAGACCGCATCGCCGTTATTACGGGTTCGGGCTCGGGCATTGGACGGGCGTCGGCCGTGGAGTTCGCGCGTGACGGCGCGAGCATAGTAGTAGCAGACATCAACTATGAGGGAGCGCGGGGAACCGCTGAGAGCATCCAACGCATGGGTGGCAGCGCGCACGCGGTCGAGGCCGACGTATCGAATCCTGAATCGGTGCGGAACCTGGTGCGGGAGACGCTGCGGGTCTATGCGAAGGTGCATGTGCTGTTCAACAACGCCGCCATTCAAGTGAACAAGACTGTGGAGGATACAACAGTTGACGAATGGAACCACGAGATAGCGGTGAACCTGGGCGGCGTGTTTTTGTGCTCGAAGTTCTTCCTGCCGCACTTGCGCGCGACCAAGGGTTCGATCGTGAACATGGCATCGGTGAACGGATTCTTTGTCGAGCCGATGTGCGCGGGATACTGTGCGACCAAGGCGGCGATCATCGGGCTGACGAAGGCGATGGCCATCGATCACGGCAAAGAAGGCATCCGCGTGAATTGCATCTGCCCGGGCTACATCGACGCCGGACTCGCCGAAGGATATTTTCAAGCGCAACCAGATCCCGCCGCGGCGCGTGCGGCCGCCGGCAAGCTGCACGCCTTGTGGCGTATCGGGCGTCCGGAAGAAGTGGGGCGCGTCGCGGTATTTCTGGCGAGCGACGACGCCTCGTTCGTGACGGGCTCGGCGTATGTGGTGGACGGCGGATTTGGATCGGGATTGCCGCCGGGGAGCTAGCTCAGCTCTATTCCCGGCATAGCACGGCAATCGGATCTAAATTCGCGGCGTGTCGCGCCGGCATGTAGCTGGCAACAAGCACAACACCGGCCATGACTAGCGAAGCGGCTCCGAGCGCTATCGGGTCAGCCGGGCTCACACCATAGAGAAAGCTCGATAGAACTCGCGTGACGGCAAATGAGCCGGCTAAGCCGATGGCCACGCCCAGCAGAGCGAGCCGCAATCCCTGACCTACAACCAGGGCTAGGATGTCTTCACGCCCAGCACCCACGGCAATGCGCACGCCAATCTCGTGGGTCCGCTGCGCGACCGCATAGCTCATCATGGCGTAACCACCCACGCTGGCGAGTACCATCGCGACACCCGCAAAGGTAATCAAGAGCCAGAGCAAGAACCGCGATGTACCGAGCGAGGTCGACACACGATCATCCATCGTCGTCACACTGCTTATGGGGATATCGCGGTCGAGTGCTTGAATCTCACTCCGGATACTCGCGACCAGCGTCAGGGGATCGGCTGTCGTGTGCACCGCCAACCACATCAAGGTTCTGGGCTCCTGAGCCAATGGATGGTAGATTTCTGGGAGAGGCTCGGAACTCAGTTTGCTGAACCGGATGTCGCCGATGACGCCTACGATTTCACTCCACTCATCTCCCCCTTGAGAGATGTGGCGGCCCAGAGCGTGGCCGTCGAAGAAGCGGCGGGCCAAAGTCCTATTGACGATGGCCACGTGAGGTCTTCCCTCAATGTCCCGGTCTGTGAAAGGGCGTCCCTCAATCAACGGAATTCCCATGGTTCGAAAGTAGCCGGGTGATATTGTCCGGAACTGCGCGGAGGATAGCTGGCTCTCGGGAGCGCCTTCGGGTCGAAACCCGGCGAATGTCTCACCGCCGCCCATGGGGAGCGTGTTCACGAATCCCGCGGCTTCGATGCCGTGCAGCGCATTCACGCGGCCCACGACGGCGCGGTAGAATTCGGCGGCGTGCGTTCCCTCGTATTTTGGCCAGGGAAGCTCAACTTCCAAGGTGAGGATGTTCTTCGTAAGGAAGCCGATCTGCGTGTGCCGGAGCTGCCAGAGTGTATGGATCATAAGCCCTGCGCCGACGGAGAGCATCAAGGCCGCGGCAACTTCACCGACGACGAGGGCGCTTCGCAGGCGGCTCCTCCGGCCGGCCGCGCCTGCGCCTCCTTCCTTGAGATTGAGGTTCAGGTCCGTTCGGGACGCCTGGATCGCCGCCGCGAACCCGAACACGACGCCCGCCGCGAGAGAAGCGGCAACGGTGAAGGCTAGCACCCAACCGTCGATGGCGATCTCATCGGCTCTGGGAAGCTCAGCCGCGCCGAGGCGCACCAGCAGTTCTGTACCCCACCAGGCCATCAGTAGACCCGCGAGTCCACCGGCCAGTGCCAGCAAAGCGGATTCGACCAGTAATTGGCGCATCACGCGCCAGCGGCCGGCGCCGATCGCGATCCGAATGGCGATCTCCCGTGTTCGCGCGGTCGCACGTGCCAATTGCAAGTTCGCCACATTGGCGCAGGCTATCAGAAGCACCAGGCCGACAGCTCCAAACAGCACGAGCAAAGACCGGCGGCTTGGGCCGACGATGTCTTCATCGAGCGGGGAAACCACCGCCATCGAGTTCCCATTGCTCGCTGCGTGAACTAGCGCATCCAACTCTGCGCGAGCTTGCGCGATAGCGATTCCCGGTCGCAAGCGTCCGATCGTATCCAGGTAAAATTTGTTCCCGGCATGCTTCGGCTCCGGTTGTTCCAGCGATACCGGCGCCCAGAATTCCGCATCACCGGTCGGGATGAAATGAAACCCCGGGGGCAACACACCAATCACCGTGTGCGGATGGCCGTTCAGCACCACCGGCCGGCCGATGACACTTGGATCTGCTCCAAAGCGCCGCTGCCAGATCCCATAGCTGAGCACGGCCACGCCATCATTGCCGGGCCGATTCTCCGCGGCGGTGAAGAACCGGCCGCGGAAAGGCTTGACGCCGAGCAGCGGGAAGAAATCCTCGGAGACGATCGCGCCCGCTACTTTCGTCGCGTCACCCGCGCCGGTCAACACGAACGTGTACGACTCAAAAGCGGCAATCCGTTCCAGCGTGCGGTTATGGTCATGCCAGGCGCGGAAGCTCACCAGCGTGGCCTGAACCGGTTGCCCTTTCATGAACCGATGGCTGGATTCGAGAACGCGCACCAGACGTTCCGGATGAGGGAACGGCAACGGGCGCAACAGGACCGCATTCACGACGCTGAAAATGGCGGTATTGGCGCCGATGCCGAGCGCCAGCGTGATGATCGCCACGGCGGTGAAGCCGGGGCTTCTGGCGAGCATCCGGAAACTGAAACGCGCGTCTTGGATTAGGGAATTCATTTCCCGTGAACAAATCATAAGGCAATCGAGGTTCCATGAACCGGCACTTAGGCAATGGGGAAGCTAAAAGCGGCAGCGGCCGTCCCAATGTGCGGTGTGGGGACGGAAGTGTCCGGAATCAGCTAATAGGATTCTATGATCCCGGTTAGTTCCGAAAGACCTTGGACGGGCAGGAATGCCCGTCCTACTAGCCGCGCACGGCCCAGCGTAGAAGGTCGGCGGCTTTCGGAGTTTTGCCTTGCATCAAGATCGCTACGCGGAAGATGCGCGAGGCGGCCCATGTTAGAACGACGGTGCACGCCAGGGTGCCGACCAGACCGACCCAGGGCTGCCAGGCGGGAACGCCCTGCGGCATGGCTTGGCGCAACAACATCAACATCGGCGTGAACGGTGGGAACAGCGAGAGCGCGATCGCGATGGCACCGTTTGGCTGGCTCATCACCGGCATAAACAGGAAATATGGAATCAAGACGGGGGCGAGCAAGATGATCGCGAGATGCTGCGCATCCTGAGGACTTCCGCAACTCGCACCCAAAGCTGCCGCAAAAGCGCATAGAAACATCAGATCAGCGAGCAGGTAGATATAGAACCAAGGGTAAAGGGACAGCGGGACAAGGCCGGCAATGGCCAATCCATACAGGACGAATGTGCCGCCCGCCACATAGAAGATGGAACTCGTGATGGACCTGCCGATGGCCGCGAGCACTTTCCCCATCATGAGTTCCAGCGGAGTGGCTGAACCTAGCAGCATCTCGAAGACGCGGTTGCTTTTGTCTTCGGCCACGGAGGTCAACATAGGCGAGGCTCCCGTAATCACGATCATGCCCAATAGCATCATGACGGTTATGGGAACACCGAAACTCGCCCCTTCATTTTTCTTGACCGCGCCGGCAATCTTCCCTGTGGTTTCGTCCCTGACTACCAGGCTCATGGGTTCGAACGGAACGGAGGCGAGAAGGTCGTGAAAGTTTCTTTGGTCCACGCCGAGTTGCAACAGGCGCGCACGGCGAAGACCAGTATCAACCGCGTCTGCAAGCCAGTACCGCACGTCGCTTAATGCGGTTGAGTTGCTGTAGAAAGCCACGCGGCGGCGGGCGTCCTTTTCCCGCGAGGCGGGATCCTGGCCTTCTATCTCATCGCCCGGGTGTAGCGCATCGGCGCCGATTTCCAGGAACGCGTATAACTCGCCTTGGCGTACACGGTTCGATAACTGTAACCTCTGCGCATCCGGGGATTGAGTGTCGGCGGGGATGGTCTCGAAGAAATACCGCGGCGACTCCTGCTTTCCAGTCTTCTTGTTGAAAAGCTCTTTGGTGTTTTTCTCTTTTGCTGCCGCGATCACCAGGGCGGCCGCCTGACCGGTCCGATCGAGAATCGCGACATGCCGGTCTGCAATGTCCGGCTGAGCATTCATGAGCGCAATGCCCAGGAAGCCACCACCGAACAGGACCGGGGCCATGATCAGGCCAATGATGAAGGTCTTATTGCGGATGGACATCAAGTAATCGCGCTTGGCGATGAGGAGACTTCTACGCAACCTTCACCTCCTCTGCGGCAGGGCCGGCAATGCGAATGAAAATGTCGTGGAGCGAAGGCTTGGTGACGGAGAAGCTGGTCACACGGGTTTGCGCCACGAGCGTGCGCAACAGCTCCTGCGGGTCGCAACCGCGCGATATGCGCAATTCCTGGACGAGCCCGAAATCGCGGATCTTTTCGACGCCAGGGAGGTCCGGAATAACGCCGTCTTCGACCGAAACGCGAATGGTGTCGTTTCCATACTGCTGCTGAATGGCTTCGAGCGTTCCATCGAGCACCTTCTTGCCGCGAAAGATCATGAAAATGTAATCGCACATGTTCTCAGCGACGCTCATGTCGTGGGTGCTGAGTATGACCGTTGTCCCGCGGCGGCGCATGTCCAGAACGGCTCCGCGAATCTGGTCGCCGCTGACGGGATCGAGTCCCGTGAACGGCTCATCGAGAATCAGGAGCTTGGGCTCGGGCACTACAGTGGCGATGAATTGGACCTTCTGGCTCATCCCCTTGCTGAGCGTCTCGACTTTCTTCTTAGCAACGTGGGCGAGGCCTAATCGTGACAGCCAGGATTGCACTTCGGCGGTCACTTTGCGGCCACTGCGAAGCTCCCCGTGGAATTCAAGCAGCGCCTGCACTTCCATTTTTCGGAACAGGCCCCGCTCTTCGGGCAGGTAGGCAACGTGGTCGGATCGTGCACTCGAGATTGGGTGGCCGAAGACGCGGATGTCCCCGCAATCGGGATAGAAAATCCCGGCGATCATGCGCATGGTGGTGGTTTTTCCAGAGCCGTTGGGACCGATGAAGCCGTAGACTGAACCTTCCGGAACAGCCAGCGACAGGCTGTCGACGGCGGCTACGTTTCCGAAGGTCTTGGTGACACCGGAGATCTCGACGGCGTTTGTTTGATCCGACACTATACCTCCGCTGCCGATGTTATCGCAGTTGCGCGACGGGTGAGCTACTCGACCGTACCTTTGCGCTTGATCCAATCGAGCACTAAGTCGCGTTGTAACGGACCGGTCTTGGCAAACTTGAGGCCGCTGGTCGCAAGCTGATTCGGCGACGACTGATTGGCCACCGTATAGTCTGTGACCGCGATCGTATAGAACTTGTTTGGGTCGAGTGGGAACTCTCTCGCGATCGCCGGCGGAAGCTGGCTACCGAGGAAATGCCCGAGCACCACGCGATCGTCGAAGGGCAGGACGTTCCAAACATGGCGCGCCAGCAGTTGGCCTTTCGGCAGCACATCGCGAATGTTGCCGGGATTGATCCAGGCGATGTCGGCGCCGGTCTCCTCGGCCATGGCTCGTTCGACCAGGGTTCGCAAATCCCGATGGGCGATGGTATGTTTGGCAACCCCGATCGGCACATCGACGATCTTGGAAACTTTGGCTTCCCAGCCCGCCACGGCGGCGGCCATCTCGGTATCCGGCGAGATGGTTTTGGAATTGATGGGGATGCGCTTCCAGTCGGCAGAAACGATGGTGTGATGCGGAACGTCGACGCGCAAATCGAGACGCCCCAATTCTACTCCGTAAGCTTGCACCTCAACGGCCACGCGGCCATCGATCTTCTTCAGCCCGCGGTAGCCATTGTGCTCGTGGCCGGCGACCACCACGGCGACCTGAGGGATGGTGTGCAGGATCTTTTCGGTTTCATCGCTGTGAATGTGAGCGACAACCACGATGAGGTCGGCGCGGCCACCAATCTCGGCGACGACGCTGCGAATGGCATCAACCGGCGGAATGACGCGCCAGGGACCCATCTCTTCAGGCGTCGTAAGGGCGGTGGCCAGATCGCCAAGAACGGCGCCGATCACGGCAACTCGTATTCCGCCGACGGTCTGAATCACATATGGCTTGCCGGTGACGGGCTGTCCGACGGCATTCAGGATGTTCGAGGAGACGATCGGGAACTTAGCGATGGTGACGAACTTCCCGGCCTCGTTCCAGCCGTAATCTAACTCGTGATTCCCGAGTGTTGAGGCGTCCGGTTTCAAAAGATTCGCCAGCTCGTAGATCGGTTCGCCGTGATAGATGGTGGAGACAGGAGTGCCTTGCACGAGATCGCCGGCATCCAGGTAGAGGCACGCCTCGCAATGCGCGCGCTCGTTGCGCAACGCGGTTGCCAGGTATGCGAAGCCGCCCATGCCGTCGTTGTCGGGTTGGATATGAGCGTGGAGATCGTTAGTATGCAGAATCGTGAGGGGGCGGATGTCCTGCTGTGCGTTGAGGTGTGCGGCAAGACAGAGCGCCAGCAGCAGTTTTACAAATCGGTTACGGGAAATCATGGGGTCACTTTCGAGTATAGCGACGCGCGCTTGCGGGAATGGCGACAGGACTCACCAGGCGCTGGAGCTGGCCGGGCAAAGCACGCGCGGAGACAGTTGGGTGTATACTACCCGCAACCTGGGCTCCTACCCGCTGCTCAGAAGGCCAAATTCGAAACCCAAGTAGAGGAGAATGCAGATGAAGAAAATCGAGCGGCTCTTGACTTACGCGTCGTTTCTGATACCGGTGTTGTGGGCTCCCGTATCACTGCTTGCGCAAAGCCCATTCGACGGCACATGGCGCATGAATATGGACCAGGCCAAGCTATCACCGAAGCCTAACGTGTTCTCGTTGAACAAAGGCATGTATGAGTGTTCCAGTTGCAACCCGAAGATCAACGTGAAGGCCGATGGGCAGGACCAGTCCGTTACAGGGCAGGCTTATGACACGATCAATGTGCATGAAGTTGATCCCAAGTCGATTGCCATCACGACCAAGAAGAGTGGCAAGACGGTGAGCGAGCAGACGCGGACCGTGTCGGACGACGGCAAGACTCTGACGGTGAAGACTATCGCGCATCCGCAGAACAGCGATCAAACGGTAGGTACCGAAGTTACAGCCACGCGGGTAGGAAAGGCGCCTGCGGGAGCGAATGGGACTTCTGGGTCGTGGCGAACCAACAAGGTTGCACAGAGTGAAAATGGCCTCGCGACGACCTACAAGAGCGGTGCCGACGGGCTGAGTATGTCCACACCGACGGGCGTGAGCTACACGGCGCAGCTAGACGGCAAAGACTACCCAGTCAAAGGATCGTATACCTTCAGCTCTGTCTCTCTGAAACGCGTGGACGACCGCACGATCGAGGAGACAGATAAGCGTGACGGCAAGGTAGTCTTCGTACTGAAAATGACGGTCGCGCCCGATGGGAAGAAAATGACGGTGGTCTCAACCAATAAGCAGACAGACCGAACAGCGACGTATATCGCCGAGAAGCAGTAGTGCCTCGGTAAGTTGCCTGCTAGTGCGCGGCGGCGGGTATCGCTACGGCACTCACGAGGCGCGGCGGTTCGCCGGGATTTTGCGTAATTTCGATCTCGCGCGGCTGCTCGTGGCAATCGGGCAGCGGGGTGATTGAGTAGTAATTCAGGCCGTAGCGCAGGCTGCGGTGCAGGCTGGCGACGCAGACGCGGTCGCGAATTGGAGCGACGGCAATCCAGAGCGGGCGCGCCGAGGCGACACGGTCGATTTCCGGGAAGGTACGAAGCTTGATGCCGATGGCGCCGGCGGTGATGGCGAGGGCGACTAGTGTGATGGCGGCACCGCGAGAGCCGGCGCGTTCGAGAAGCCAGACGGGGATGCAGGCGAGCGCGGGGAGAAGCCAGGTCCAGTGAAACGGGGGAAGTGCAGATCGGGAAATGCCAGCGGCGAGAGCGGTCGGTAGAATGGCGGCGATCGGGCCGAGTAGGACGAGGAGCGCGGTTGTTCCAGTTGTGACCCAGCGCCATCGTTTGGAATCTGCGAGTGCGATGCCGGCGAGGATTGTAATGGGAGGAACGAGCGGGAGAGCGTAGCCGGGGAGCTTGTTGCGCGCGGCGGAGAAAAAGACCAGACCGAAGAGCGCCCACCCGAGCAGAAAGCGGCGGCGGGTGTCGGAATAGAGCTGGCGCTGCGCGAGCGGGATGAGTGCGGGGATCCAGGGGAACAGCGCGCCGACGATGATGGGCAGAAAGAACCAAAATGGCTGCGTGTGCGCTCGTTCCGGCGTGAAGAAGCGGCCGATCTGCTGCTGCCAGACGATTTCCCGGAGGAAGGGCCAGCCGTTGCGGATGAAGCAGAGCACATACCAGGGGAGCGCGATGATGGCAAAGGCAGCGATCACGGTGGGATGGAACCAGTCGAGGAGACGGCGGCGGGCCGTCCAGGCGAGTGGCAGGGCGAGGACGAGCGGGACCAGTCCTTTGGCCAGCACGGCGAGACCGAGCAGTGCGGCGGCGAGCGGCAACCAGCGGCTATCACCGTGGTCGATCCAGCCGAGCGAGAGGAGCATGGCCGCGGAGAAGGCGGCGGCGAGCGGGAGATCGGTGACGCCGATGTGGCTGAATCCGAGCCAGGCGGCCGATGTCGCGAGGATGGCGGTGGCGTACCAGGCGGCAGGGTCACCGAATTCACGGCGCAATATCCAATAAAAGAAGATCAGGAACGCGATGCTGGTGAGGGCGATAGGCAGGCGCGGGGCGAGGTCGTCGTTCACGCCGAGACGGAACGCGACGGCTTCCATCCAGTAAAGCAGCGGCGGCTTCTCGAACCAGGGCGTACCCCAGAGATGAGGAGTGATCCAATCGCCGGAGTGAGCCATTTCGCGGGCGATGGAGGCGTAGCGCGGCTCATCGGGAGTGAGGAGGCCTGTGCGGGCTAGGGCGAAGAAGTAGAGGAGGAAGGCGACGGGGATGGAGAGGAGGAAGCGGGGCATTGAAGAGTCAGTCGTAGAAGTGTCCGGAAATGGGAATGGGTTTGTTTTTGCAAAATTGATTTTTGGCGTGTAAATGATTTGACCACATTGAGATGCGCCACGGCACGTAACAGGTATAGCATGGCACTAATGGCGCCGTGATCAAGACAAATCGCTGGCGGTATTTAATCATGGCCGTGCTCTCAGTCGTTCGAGTTGCGAGCGCGGCGCTGCCGGAGCCTCCCGCGCAGCATCAGCCTTGGACGCCTCCCAGTGGGCGAGGCCTCCCGGAATACGTGGTGACGGTGGCAGGAAAGCTGTTCGATGCCGGGCTTGCCGATCCGAGAGGCGGTGAGTACCGGGAAATCGAGTTCGCCGTACCTTTCGCCGATTACCCAGAGGCGCACGATCGCCTGAAAACGCATGCCTGGGTATTCTCTAACCAATACGCGGTCGGCTGGAACGGATTGGTCTATCGACCGCTTACGATCGGACTGCGGGCCGATCTCGATGGCGACGTGCGTACGATCGCTGCGACGGAGCCCTGGAGTGGAAGAATCCCACTCCCGAAACCTCCGCCGCCAGAGCGGGCAGCATTCTGGTTCAACATGGAGGGACCGGGTACCCTTGCGCCTCTGTCCATGGCCTTGTTGGTTCGGCTTGGGCGGTCGGATCTGGCACAGCAAATATGGCAGGCGCCCGAATCAAAAATTCCGGTCCGCATAGTACTTCAACATGAACAGGATGGCCCTCAATTGTTCAGCACCGCCGTGCGCTCTTGGCTGGGAGAGGCATACTGGCGGCTGATCAACGCGCGGGACCGGGACGACGACCAGGAAGCGGTCGACATTGCCGAGTCGCTCACAGTTTGGGAAACGCGACTTCTGGGCGCGTGGAAACAGATTGCCAGTTCGGGGCACGGGGAATTTCCCGACACTCCATTTCTCAAGCCGGTACCGGCATTGCTGGCCGATTCACGACGACGCCTGGGCGAGCCTGTACGGCCCAAGATGGATCCGAAAACCGAGCGGCTTGCGGACTTGATCGAGCGATTGGAGGATGTACGCGGGGAAAAGGTAGTCATCCCGGGACCACTCATGTTCTCATTCGATCCGGTGTGCAAGCTGCTGACACAGGAGGGTGAGGCGGCCGTTGAGCCATTGCTGGATGCGTACGAGCACGACCGGCGGCTGACCCGAAGTGTAGACTATGGGCGGCCGTGGTATACCGAGCTAGGGCCTGTGCCAGTGAGCGAAGTGGCGAAGAGCGTTCTCAGCGACATCCTGAAAGCACCGCACTTCGTCAAGGACGCCAGTCCCGCGGAATTGCGTGAGTGGTGGGAGACGCACAAGAACGGCGACCGGCTCATGCAGAGTTTCGAATTGCTTGCCGACGACCAAGCTACCGCAGAGGAATGGCTGGAGAGCGCCGAGATCATTACGCTCCGATCGGATATCAAACGGTCGGGCGCAGTGACTAGCACAGAGCCAGGAGCCTGTAGCCCGGGCAGGCCGATTCCAAAGCCGTTCGGAGAAGCATTGCGCAGCCATCAGAACCCGAGCGTGAGTGAGTTGCTGGTGAAACGCACTGCGTGGCTGGCACTGCCGGAGACGCCGGACACTTGCCGCATGGCCTTCATGGCTTACCGTTGGGACCCTAAAGCGACGGTCAGTGCTTTGCACCTTGCGCGTAACCTGGAGGCCTGTCGCGGCGACGGCCTGGTAACAGCGGCGCTCATATCCGTGGGGGACTCACAGGCGGCGGCTGAATGGGCTGCGCTGATTCGAAAAAGGGTGGTCAAACCGGGGTTCGAAATATCCGAGCTGTTACCCATGTGGATGTTTCCGGACGACGCGGTGATGCAGCAGACCGCGGATTGGCTTTTCAACCAGCCGAATGCGCCGCTTGCCCCGAGTGAGGAACCGGATGAGGTCGACTCGCCGCTGTTGACATTGCGAGCGTACCGCCAGGCAGTGCGCGCAGCCCTGAATGACGACTCCGTTTTCGGAACCGCAACGAGATCGCCGGGGGGCATGCTTTCGATTGCGACGAACACGCGTCGATTGGAATCATTGGAACCGGGTACAGATCCCAGGCAAGTGCCTCCCGGCCAGGAGCGCCCTGTTCGCGTCAAAGATATGGTGGCTTGGCAACTGAGCCGTTTGAAAGAGGCGCCGGAGTTTCACCCCGATTGGCCGGAACCCGACAAAAACCGGGCCATCCCGGAACTTGCGGGTTTCTTACAGGTGCACGAAAGCGAGTTGCGAGCTTTTCCTGCCAGGCCGGAGGATGCAGCCTGTCCGAGCGAGTATGTGTACTTGAGCCGGTAGTGCGGGTCGAGTCGTGACTTGCTGAACTCGCTTGGACGGGCAGCTCTGCCCGCCCTACCTTCTATAATGAGTCGAAGTGACTTTCTCCAAACTGGCCGGCATTCTGGCTCTCACGCTCCTGTTGCGCGGGGATGTGCGCGATTGCCGTTGCGACGTCGCGAATCCGCAGAGTATGGCGGCGCGAGAGTGCGGGCTGTGCCGGGAGGCGGAGAAGCAGCCGGCGGATGTGGCCGTGTTTTTTCTGAAGGACATTAATCCGCTGAAGCCGAATCGGTGGCTGGCGCTGCCGCGGGCCCATATACACGCGCTGCAGAATGTGCCGGCGGAGATGCGGCTGGTGCTGTGGAACGCGGCCATCGAGAAGGCGAAGTCGCTGTGGGGCGACGATTGGGGGCTCGCGGTGAACGGCGATGAGCGGCGCACGCAGTGCCATCCACACATCCACATCGGCAAACTGCTGGAGGATGCGGAGACGCCGAATTTCGTCGTGGTGGACGGTCCCGCCAACATTTCAATTCCCACCGACGGCACGGGTTTTTGGGTGCATCCGGTCGCGGGCAAGCTGCATGTGCATTCGGGCGAACAGGCGACGGAATTTGTTTTGATGAGGTAACCATGGAACTTCTCGAAATTGCCAAGCTGCCGACTGAGGAAAATTCGGCCATTCATTTGAACCCGCTGGATAACGTCGCCATCGCGCGCGTTCCGCTCTCGGCGGGGATGAAGCTACGTGTGGATGGAGTGCCGATCACGGTGCTCGACGCGGTTCCGGCGGGCCACAAGGTCGCGGTGGCGCGCATCCAGCCGAGTGAAATGGTGCATCGCTACGGGCAGGCGATCGGGCGCGCGAAGGTACAGATTGAGCCGGGCCGTCACGTCCACACGCACAATATTTCGTTCGAAGAGCTGACGTTTGCGTACGAGTTCCCGGAGGGCGAGATTCCCTACCCCGCCCCGCCCAAGGACGTGCCGACTTTCCGCGGATATCTGCGTGAGGATGGCCGAGCCGGGACGCGGAATTACATTGCGGTTGTGGCGGCCAGCAATTGCGCGGCCCACACGGCGGAGTTGATCGCATCGAGTTTTGATGACGAACGGCTGCCGCCGAATGTGGATGGCGTAGCGGCGTTTCCGCATGGCGAAGGCTGCGGGCATACGATCGGGCCGGATACGGAACAGCTTCGCCGCACGCTGGCGGGCGTGCTGGCACATCCGAATGTCTCGGCGGCAATCATCCTGGGCCTAGGTTGTGAGGTGAACCAGATCGACCATTACCTGGGGCCGAATGCGCCGCGCAGCTCACGGCTTGTCGGGATGACGCTGCAAGGGAGCGGTGGCACGCGTGGGGCGCTCGAGGCCGCGCGGCGGGAGATTCACACGCTCATGGAAAGCGCGGCGGACGAGCAACGCACGGAGATTCCGGCATCGAAAATTGTGCTGGGATTGAACTGCGGCGGGTCGGATTCGTTCTCGGGGATCACGGCGAATCCGGCGCTGGGGATCTGTTGCGACATGCTGGCGTCGATTGGCGCGTCGGCAGTGCTGGCGGAGACTACGGAATGTTTTGGCGCCGAGCATCTGCTGGTGCGTCGCGCGCGCAATCGGCAGGTGGCAGAGCGCTTTTTGAGCTTTATTACGGGTTACAAGAAATATCTGGACCGGTTCGGCGGGAGTTTCAACGATAATCCATCGCCGGGAAACAAGGACGGGGGCCTGACCAATATTCTGGAGAAGTCGCTGGGAGCGGCGGCGAAGGCGGGCATCTCGCCCATGATGGACGCCGTGGATTACGCCGAGCGGATCACATCGCCGGGATTCGTCTTCATGAATACGCCTGGGTACGATCCGGTCTCGCTAACGGGACTGGCCGCGGGCGGATGCAATCTGATCGCATTCACCACGGGCCGCGGCAGTGCCATCGGATTTCCCACGATTCCGGTGATCAAAATTGCGACCAACGGCAATACTTACCGGCGAATGCGCGACAACATGGACATTAATGCAGGCGTGATCGCGGATGGAGAAGCGAGCATCGACGCTGTGGGCCGGCAGATTTTCGATACGGTGCTACGCGTCGCCTCAGGCGAGAAAACTTGCGCCGAGCGGTTGGGGCACAAAGAGTTCGTGCCGTGGCGGATTGGGCCGGTGCTGTAGAGGGTTTCTTCAACGCCGAGGCGCCGAGACGCCGAGACGCCGAGGAAGACCTAAGTCTAAAAGAATTTCTCGGCGCCTCTGCGTCTCGGCGTTGGAATGCATTCATAGAGCGCCTCCTCCGCTACAATAAATAACAATGTTCCGAAATATCCTGTTAACAATTCTTGCGGCGCTCGTTCTTTTTGCGGCTGAGACGACGCCGGTGAAGAAATCGGCGCTGAACAAGGCCACGCTCGAAGCTTATGTGCGCCATGTGTTCGTGTGGAATTCGCAGGTGAAGGTTGAGATCGGCGATCCCAAGCCTTCGGATCTCCCCGGATTCTCGGAGGTAGAGGTCCATGCCTCCCAGGGCGCGGCAAGCGCGGATGAAACATTGTATGTCTCGAAGGACGGGCAAAAAATCTTGCGCGGCGCGATCTTTGACATCGCGCAAAATCCGTTCAAGCCACAGCTCGATAAGCTGCATACGGACTTGTCGCCGAGCATGGGTACGCCCGGTGCGCCTGTGGTGATCGTGCTGTTCAGCGATTTTGAGTGCCCGTATTGCAAAGAGGAAGCGAAGGCGTTGCGGACGAATCTGCTGGCGACTTACCCCAAGGAGGTTCGCCTCTATTTCAAGGAACTGCCGCTGGCCCAGATTCATCCGTGGGCCATGCCGGCGGCGATTGCGGGGCGCTGCATCTTCAAGCAGAATCCTGCCGCATTCTGGGATTACCACGACTGGATCTACGAAGCACAGAGCGACGTCACCGCGGACAACCTCAAGGCAAAGGTGCTCGAATACGTGAAGGGAAAACAAATCGACGCGCTGCAACTGGAACATTGCATGGATAGCAAAGCGACCCAGGCGGAGATCGACAAGTCGATCGCCGAGGCCAAGGCGTTGGGCGTCGCCGGTACTCCTACAGTGTTCGTCAACGGCCGGCTGCTCACGGGTACGTCGGCACAATGGGCCAGCCTGCGCCAGGTCATCGATTACGAAATCGAATACCAGAAGACGGCTAAGAACGCCGGCGAAGACTGCGGCTGTGAGGTGAAGCTGAGCACGCCGGGCCTCAAGTAGGAACCTCGGATGCCCATTCTACGCCGCTCCCTTCTCTTCGTCTTTAGCGCGCTGGCATTGGCTGCGCCGCCAACGACGCCCCCCGCAACTCCCGCGATCGATCCCGACCGGTTCCTCGCCCACATCAAATATCTGGCATCACCCGAAATGCGCGGGCGCGCCACCGGCTCGCCGGAACTGGAGACAGCGGCGGATTACATCGCGCATCAGTTCCGGTCGATCGGTCTGAAGCCTGTCGAGGGAAGCAGCTATTTTCAAGCGTTCCCGGTGACGACCAACGCGCGGCTGGGCCGTGAGAACCGCTTCGAATACACCGAGGGCGGCAAGACTCTTCGGCTGAAGAGCGGTGAAGGTTTCATCCCGCTCAACTTCTCGTCCCGCGGCAAGGTGGCGGGCGCGGTGGTGTTTGTGGGCTACGGGATCACGGCGCCCGAATACAACTACGACGATTATAAGGACGTGGACGCCAAAGGGAAGCTGGTGCTCATCCTGCGCCATGAACCGCAGGAGTTTGACGAGCACAGCGTGTTCGATGGCAAGGTCTATACGGAGCATTCGCAGTTCTGGAGCAAAGCCACCAACGCCAAGAATCATGGCGCGCGCGGCGTGATTCTGGTCAGCGACACGTTCAATCATCGAGGCGAATCGGACGATCTGGAAAAGTTCGAGCGCAAGGTCGGTCCGGGAGACGCGGGAATTCCGTTTGTGCAGATCAAGGAAGACGTTGCGGCGCGCTGGATCAGCGATGCCGGGCGGAACCTCGAGGAGATCGCGACGGCCATCGACCGGGACCTCAAGCCCCAGTCATTCGCTCTGCCGGGTTCCATTGAAGTACGCGAAAACGTGGACGTGGAGCGCGCGGTCAAGACAGTGCATAACGTCGCTGGATATCTGCCCGGCGAAACCGACGAGTACGCCATCATCGGGGCGCATTACGACCACCTGGGGCTCGGCGAGCAATACTCCCTGGCGCCTCTGCAGGCGGGAACGGTGCATCCTGGAGCGGATGACAACGCGTCGGGCACCGCGGGAGTCATCGAGCTGGCGCGCTGGTTTGCCTCTCAACCGAAGCAGAAGCGCGGCATCCTTTTTATGACATTCGCGGGCGAGGAGTTGGGTTTGCTCGGGTCGAGCTTTTATGTGAACCATCCCGAGTTGCCGCTGGCGAAAGCGGTGGCCATGATCAATCTCGACATGATCGGGCGCGTGCGGGAGGGCAAGGTGTATATCGGCGGGGCAGCCACGGGCACAAATTTCCGGGAGACCCTCGAGCCGGTGCTGGCGCGCTACCCGATGCACATGGATTTTTCGGAGACCACCGGCTACGGATCGAGTGATCACACCTCATTTACGACCAAGCAGGTGCCGGTGCTGTTCTTTTTCTCGGGATTGCACGCCGATTACCACAAGCCGAGTGACACCTGGGACAAGATCGACGCGCCGGACGCCGCGAAGCTGCTGGATCTGATTGCCGAGGTAAGCGTCCAGCTTTGCGCGGAGGCGGAGCGCCCGCAATTTGTGCGCGTTCAGGAACCTGAGAATCCCCACGCGGGCAAGATGGTGGGGTCGGCGGGTTCCGGGTACGGCCCGGAATTCGGAAGTATTCCGGATTTTGCGGAAATCCCCAATGGAGTCCGCTTTGCCGACATCCGGCCCGGAACACCGGCGGCTCAGGCAGGCCTGCGGGCGGGCGACATTCTGGTAGAGTTTGATGGGAAACCGATTGGCAACCTTTATGACTTTACTTATGCCTTGCGCAGCAAGAAACCCGGCGATATGGTGACGGTGAAAGTCCTGCGCGGCACCGAAACGGTGACCGCTTCCGTGCTGTTGCGTCAACGAAAGTAAACTATTTCCCCAGCGCCGCCGATGGTATGTTTGAGGCTGAATGACTGAAGAGTCGAAAACCGCGGTTGTGGCGTTAGGCGATCGGGTTTGGGAGCTGCCGCCGCTCATCCTGCATCCCTTTAGCAATCAACGAGGTCCGGGCCAGCTGTTGGAAGGGTCGAAGGCGGCGTTGATGCTCGCTGGGTTGCTGCCTGGCGAAGGCGAAGACCGCGACGAACTGCGCCGTAAGCTGCTGGTCAGCCGTTACTCCGAGGTACGCATGCTGTACTTCGTGGGAAAAGACCTCTTGCGGTGGGTCGGTCAGTGCATGGAACTGGTCACCCGCGCCGAGGAACTAGCCGGGCTGGGGATCCGAGACCAGAGCTTCGCGGCCTTGCTGGTCTATCGTCCGCCAGAGACCGTACTCCAGAAACTCCGGCAGTGGGGAGTAGCCAATCCAGAATCCGTTTTCTCCCGCGCCCTTGGCATCGCACTGCTGTTCCGCGATGTTCCCCCGGTCGAATTGCTGACCGAAAGTTTTTTGCTCCACTATCATTCCTTCGCGGACCACATTTTCGTCTGCACCCAGCATCTTACTGCGTTCACGGAAATCACGGCGGCAAACTTCCGTTTCGAGTTGTACGCTTCCGGTGAGTATCTGCGGATGCTCGAGAAGCAGTGGGGCGAGTAGAAAAAACAAGTCCACCCGCCGAGGCGCCGAGAAAAACCACCAGAAAATCACCAGCTCGGCGGCGCAAAGTGCGGAATCGGCGGCCAAACTGCTCACTTTCCCATCCAGGCGGCGCTTGACAGATTCAACAAGAGGAAGACGATATCGAGCAGCGTTCGCAGCCGGGTTGGTTTGGGAAGAGTCGCTGTGGCGCCGGCCGATAAGGCTGCGTTCGGCACATCACCTGCCATATAGCCGGAGATCGCCAGGATTCTCGGCGGCAGGGGTTCGGAATGGATCTGCCGGATGACGTCGAGCCCGTCCCCGTCCGGAAGGCTCAGGTCGATGATGATCAGATCGAATGACCGGTCGCGGGCTGCCGCCAGAGCCCTCCGCGCCGTGGGCACGCCCGTGACGTCGTAGCCGACCTCGGAAAGAACACGGCAGATGAAAGTTTGAACGTCCGGATCGTCGTCAACAACAAGAATGCGTGGTGCGTAGCCCAGAAGAGGACTCCTGATTCATTCGGCTTCTTTCGCGCGCGCAGTTGTCATGAGGCCGGCAGTGGCGGCGAACTGAATCAGTCCGGCCACATTGTGAACCTGCAACTTTTTCATCAGCGACTTCCGGTAAGTCCGGACGGTCTCCACCGAGAGATTCAAGTCGCCGGCAATTTCTTTGCTGGTTCGGCCCTCGGCAAGGAGTCTGAGTACCTCGATCTCCCGTTCCTTCAAGCCCGCCAGAGCCGGGATCGGCGTACTCTCTAGCTGGCGGTTCTTGACCCAGTCCATCACGCGATCGGCAATGCGCGGGCTGAGGTAGGCTTCGCCCCGAGCTACGACTCGAAGGACCGCGGTGAGTTCCCAAGAGGGACCGGTTTTCGACAGGAACCCCCGCACGCCGGCACGCAGCACGCTCTCAATGATCAGATCCTCGCTATGCATCGAAAACACGACGATCCTGACGCCAGCGCGATCTCTGACGATTTCTCTGATGGTCGCGATTCCCGCGGCGTAATCGGGGTCAAGATCGAACAGGATGAGGTCCGGCCGAAGATCGCTGGCAATCCGCAGCGTTCCACTGCGGTCACCCGCCTCGGCGACCACATGGAAATCCTCACCGGTCTCGATTAGCGCTCGCACGACCTCGCGGACAAGTTGAAAACTGGATACCAGCAGAACGGAATGCACGATGGAAGATTCTTGTGGACGCTGCGCGGGCCAGGCCATTCGGAGCCACTCTGCTTTCCCTTACCCAGGTTTGGAGCTTGTGAGGTCCTGGTGATGACTGATCCGGACGTGGTCATTGAAAGCCGTCCAGACTTCGGCCATGGCTTCCCTTGGCGTTCCTTGCTCGGAGAGGGGAAACACCTGGTCACAGAGCGAACACTGGTATACCATCGGCCCGCCTTTGACCGAAACTCTGACGATCAGTTGAGCTTTCTTACTCACGAAAAATCAGGACTCAATTCCATCCTGTGACACCGGAGGACAGGATGCCATCGTCGATAGTTGGATTGTTGTGTACGGCTGGTCAGGGAAGGTGTGTCGTAGATCTACTACAGGCTTTGAGGAAGTCGTGCCGATTCAGTCGACCAGATGGTTCTCGATCGCATAGCGCATGAGTTCCGCCGTGGTTGTCATACTCATCTTTTCCAGAATGCGAGCGCGATACGTGCTGACGGTGGTCGGGCTCAGGTGCAAGTCTTGCGCGATCTGGCCGACAGTCTTTCCCGAGGCAAGCAAGCGCAAAACCTCAAACTCGCGGTCGGACAAGATCTCGTGCACAGGCCGCTCTTGGTCCGCGTTCAGGTCCCAGGCGAGTTTTTCCGCCAGTGCCGGACTGACGTACCGGCCACCGGCCTGCACTTTGCGAATGGCCTTGATCAACTCTTCCGGCGCGGTGTCTTTGTTCATATAACCGGAGGCCCCGGCTTTGAGAATGCGCTTGCCATACTGATCCTCCGGGTGCATGCTGAGGACCAGGACAGGGAGCTTGGGGTGCATGGCCTTGAGGTCGCGGAGGACATCCAGACCGCTTCGCCCGGGCATGGTGACGTCCAGGATCACCACGTCCCACTCCTGGTTTCGGACCTGGGCCAGAACCTGCTCTGCGTTCTCCGCTTCGCCACAGATCGCATCATCGAGCTCGCGCATCAGGATCTCTTTTAACCCCCTGCGCAGGATGGCATGATCATCGGCAATGAGAATCCGGGTCAATCACCTGCTCCGTTGGTTGTGACCGGCCACCGGAATCCGGACCTTCACGGTTGTGCCTGTGCCCGGGCCGCCACTGATAGTAAGCTCGCCTCCAAGCAGCAGCGCGCGCTCGCGCATTCCCAATATGCCCAGCGTCTGGCCCTCGAAAACCTTCGCGTCCGCGATGCCTTTGCCGTTGTCGCGAACTTCCAGAGACAAGTCGCCGTTGCTTTTGGCCAACGTTACGTCCACCTCGGTGGCGTTCGCGTGCCGTGCGACATTGGTCAGAGTCTCCTGAAAGATGCGAAACACGGCCGTGGCGCGCTCGGGGTCCATGGCGATGTCGAAATCGGGCAGGCGGACCCGGCATGTCGTTCCGGTGCGGGCTTGAAACTCTTCGGCGGCCCATTCGACCGCTGCGGCAAGACCGAGATCGTCCAGGATGCCCGGCCGCAGTTCGGTGGCGATCCGCCGCACCGACTGAATGGTTTCATCCACCAGTTTCAGCAGGCGCTCGATTCTCACAGACGGTTGTGTTCGGTCCGCGGGCAGTTCGCGGCTCAAAGCCGACAAATCCATCTTGATGGCGGTCAAAGCCTGGCCCAATTGATCATGAATTTCGCGCGCTACCCGCGTCCTCTCTTCTTCCCGCACGTTCTCGAGACGCGCAGCTAAGGCCCGCAGTTGCTCGAACGCATGCTGTAGGTTCTCTTCTGCCCGCTTTCGGTGGGTTACGTCCATGACCACGCCGTATCGTTCCACTACCTGCCCGGCCTCGTTTGTTACGGAATAAACTACGTCGTGGATGTGTTTGATGAAACCGTCCGGAAGAACAATCCGATAGTCGACTGCATAGTCCCGCGGCCCCGTTGGAGCTGCCTCCATCCCTTGTTCCACCATCGGCCGATCCTCGGGATGAATCCTTGCCAAGAATGTTTCTGCAACAGAAGCTGTCGTCTTTGCTGGATCGAAACCGAAGATACGAAACGTCTCCTGCGACCAGAAGAGCTCTTCCGAGGACATGTTCCAGGCCCAACTGCCTGTGTGGCTCAGGCGTTGCCCCGCGGCCAGGTACGCTTCGCTGCGCCGCAACTGCTCTTCGGCATTCTTGCGTTCCGTGATTTCTTCCACGATCGCCATGGCAAATCGAGGTGCCGTTTCGCTACCGGGCGCCAGCGATACCGTGACCCTCACCCAGATCAGCGTACCGTCCTTGCGGCGGTAGGGTTTCTCCAGCGTGAATTGAGGCAGGCTGCCCTCCCAGAGTTGCCGAACCATGGCGGAATTGGCCGGGCGATCCTCTTCATGCGTGATGTCCAGGTAGGACAGCGCCCGAAGTTCTTCCTCCGTGTACCCCACTAATTGCTGAAAGGCGCGATTCGCCGCGGTAAAGAAACCGTTTGGATCAGTGAGAACGATACCGACGGCGGAATTTTCGAAGATCGAGCGCCAGCGCTCTTCACTGATGCGCACGGCTTCTTCCGCGCGCTTGCGCTCGGTAATATCATTTAGGATCGTGTACGAGACGACTTGGCCACCCGGTACGGAAACAGGCACCCGGACAATAGAAGCGTACAAAAGGCTGCCATCCTTGCGCCGGCGGACGCCCTCCGCGTCCACTCGCTGCCCATGCGCCACGAGGTCGGCATGTCTCGCGTCCTCATCTCGCGACTCCTCGGGTATGATCAAGTCGCTGAGGCGCCGGCCGATGGTTTCCTCCGGAGTGTAGCCAAAAAACCGGCAAAACTCACGGTTCACACGGAGAATTCGATGGTGCGAGTCCATCAAGGTGACGGCTTGCGGCGCTTGTTCGAACAGTTCGTCGAGCAGAGCAGTGTGCTTTTGCAGCCGATCGAACAGGGAGATCACGATCGCAGTCCCGAGGATCATGAGAGTGACGATGGCGATACCCACACTGGCGAGGTAGGAGATTGTTACGGCGTGGGATGTGTCCGAGGTCTCGACAGAGGGCGTGAAACTGGCGGCGGCCATCGCCGTGTAGTGCATGACGGAAATCGCCGCCCCCATCAGCAGCGCGCTGGCGATCTTACGCCACAACCGGCCGGATCGCTCATCGCGAAGCAAAAACGTCAACTCCAACGCGATCAGAGAAAATGCGATCGCCACTACTACCGAGAGCGCGACGAGCAGCGGAGAATAGCTGCACATTGCGGACATGCGCATCGCCGCCATGCTGGTGTAGTGCAGGGCCACGACGCCTCCGCCCATGAACAGGCTGGCACCAAACACTCGAAGCCATCCCATTTTTCGCCTGCTCACGACAAACAGCGCCACGGCGGACGAAAGAATACCCAGAAGTAAGGACAGCAGCACCGTCGGCCAGTCGTACAGCACCGGGACCGGAAGGATGAAGGCCAGCATGGCGGTGAAGTGCATCGACCAGATGCCGATGCCCATCGCCGTGGCCCCGCTGGCGAGCCAGTAGGTCCGCGCCACGCCGCGAGAAGCTGTTACGCGACCGGCCAGTTCCAGTGCCGCATAGGATGACAAAACAGCAATGAAGGCGGACAGCGCAACCAGACCGTAGTCATAGGAGCTGACGAGGCTGGTTGAGGTCATGGCGTCCCCCCAGGCGTACATTACCTTACCATGGCGTGTCACTGGGATGATAACTAAAGTAGATTCTTCGGTGCCCTAGTGTGGGACGACGGCGCAATACCAACCTTTTGATAATTGACTCCGTGAAAAAGCCGCGCCTATACTGCGGCATGTCTGATTTCGTACAGAATGCGGGACCTCAGGAGTTGCAGTTTCAGCATGCTGAGCCGCTGCCCGGCACTGGAAGTGCGGACGCAGCGCGTAAGTGCGTGGCTTGCAAGCAACCGATTGGCGCCACTTATTTCCACGCCCAGGGCCACGTCGTTTGCCCAACCTGTGCTCAGCGGATTCAGTCCCGCCAGCAGGCGCCACAGGCCCTATCGCTCGGTCGCGCATTGTTATATGGCGGCGGCGCGGCATTGGGCGGCTGCATTCTGTACGCCACGGTCTCGATTTTGACGGGTTTCGAATTCGGCTTGATGGCGATCGTCGTCGGAATCATGGTTGGCAAGGCGATTCGCTACGCTTCGAATGGTCTAGGGGGCCGGCCTCAGCAAATTCTGGCTTTAGCCCTGACTTACTTTGCCATCACAACCAGCTACATTCCCGTGTTCATTTATCACAGTGCGAAGAACCGCCAAGAAGCACACAGCCAGCAAGGGCAACAAGCGAAAACGGATCACAGCGTCACTACTACTGCCCGGAACAAGCCGCCGATGGCGTTGGGTGTAGCCGCCATGTACCTTCTCCTGTTGGCGGCGGTAGCGCCATTTCTCTCCCTGGGTAGCGGACTCTCGGGTCTGCTCTCGCTGTTCATTATTTCTATCGGCCTGCGTCAGGCATGGCGGCTGACCGGGAGATCGCAAATTCTGGTGATGGGTCCCTATGAGACCGCTGCCGCGGCATGACCTGTCCTACCTGCATCAGTGACCTTCCGCAATCGACGCTGAGTTGTCCCCAGTGCCACCGCCTGACTCATGCGGAGCAGCTCGAAAAGCTCGCCGAGCAAGGGCGGGCAGCTTGGCGTGTGGGCAAATTCCGGGAAGAGCGCGAAATCTGGGCGCAGTCGCTACCGCTGCTGCCCGAAGACACGGTGCAGCACCGAACAATCCGCGCTCGTATCGAGGAGATCGATCAACAAAGCGCCGCAGCACCGCCCTCAAGTGGCGGGTGGCGGAAGGCTTCAATGGGGCTCGGCCCGGCGTTGGTGGTTCTGCTGACCAAGGGCAAGTTCCTGCTCCTCGGGCTCACCAAGATGGGCACGCTTCTCACCATGCTCGCGTCGCTCGGCATTTATTGGAGCCTCTACGGCTGGGCATTCGCGTTGGGACTCGTCTTATCGATCTACATTCATGAAATGGGACACGTAGCCGCCATCCGGCGGTACGGCTTGCCGGCAAGCGCGCCGATGTTTATCCCCGGTTTGGGTGCATTCATCCGATTGCGCGGGGTCCGTCTGCCGCCGATTCCCGACGCGCGCATTGGTCTGGCGGGTCCTGTCTATGGCTTGGGAGCGGCCCTGGTCGCGCTCGGGGTGTACTCAGTCACGCACTTCAAGATCTGGGGCGTCATCGCGTTCTACGGCGCTGTCATCAATCTGTTCAACCTGATTCCGGTTTGGCAGTTGGATGGGTCCCGCGGATTACATTCGCTCACGCGTATGCAGCGGGGCGTGATTCTTGCACTGGCCTCTGTGCTATGGCTGATTACCTCAACGCCGATGCTACTGCTGGTCGCGATGGGGTGCACCTACCGGATGTTCACGCGTGATTGGCAGACGGAACCCGACAATCACGGAATGATGCAGTTCGCGGGCCTGCTCGTCACGCTTGCAGCCATCGTGGCGCTCTCGACGGGAGCGACCGCTGCTGCAGGGGTGCATTGATTCAAGCGGCGGGCCGGACTTGTCCGGCCCCTACGAACCACACGATGTAGGGGCGAGGCACGCCTCGCCCGCTTTCAGCCACCTGGTAGATCCCTTGGTATCGGGGTGCCTTGTCGTTTAACATGTAACAGGAATGCGCTTCACCGAATCGGTCCTGGCATACCGGCGCTCCAGGGTCGTGGCCATTTCAGCGCTGATGATCGCGATCATCGCCCTTCTCGACTGGAAAGTCGCGCGGGAAATGTCGTTCAGCTTTCTTTATTTCTTCCCGATTTTCCTGATCGCAAGCTGCTATGGGCAGTGGCAAATCGCGGTTGCCGCGGCGATTTGCGCGATTCTGCGCGAGGCTATTGGTCCCTACAACCACATTTATTTCCTGCCGCGCCTGTTTCTGGCCTGGGGCTCCTATACGGCCGCGGGATGGCTGGTCCGCGGCGTCCTGTTTAATTTTCAAAAGGTGCGTGACCAACTTGTTGAGATTCAGGCGCGCGACCGCCTGCTGCGGGATTCCGAAGAACAGTTGCGCGTTTTGATCGAGACCAGCTCGGCCGCCATCCTGACGTTGGATGGCACGGGCTCCGTGGTGCAAGCCAATGACGCGGCCAGCCGGTTGCTCGGCGCGGAAAAGAACGCCCTGCTGGGCCAAAACATTGCCGGTTACTTGCCGGCCCTGGCGCAGGTACCCTCTGAACACGGGGCGCAGGTGTTTCGCACCACCATGGAGTGCGAGGCCCGGCGGCAGAATGGCGAAACGTTCACGGCTAACGTTTGCTTCTCCACATATAACTTTTCCGGAGCGCCACGGTTAACCGCGGTAGTAACCGAGCCAGAAGCCTCGGATAGCGATCTTCCGGCCGGACAGGCAGATGCGACCGTAATACTAACCAATCTCGAGCAGACGGTGCTGCGGGGTATCTTTGAGGGGCAGACAAACAAAGAGATTGCAGGCGGCCTGGAAACGTCGGAAAGTGCGGTAAAAAGCACCATCCAACGCCTGTTCACGAAGCTTGGCGCGCGCACCCGCAGCCAACTGGTAAGGATCGCTATCGAGCGGCTGGGCAACGAGTTCCAGGTGGGACGGGTGGCCAAGGCGGTGGCTTCCGACCAAAAGATATTGTCCAAGTAACGGGCGCGGCTGAAAGATGGCTTGCCCGAAAACGCGTTTGGAGCGAAATTAGTTCTGTCAGCAGTTGGTTCTACTCCTCCTTAATTCACGGGGCCGCCTGGTTAGCGGCCCCCTTTGACCAGAAGGAATCCCCGAAAAATCAAGCTTAGGCGCTGAAGGGTTAGGCGATCTGATTTGCGATTGCCGTGCTGCCCAACTAAACTAATCTGGCCATGCTGAGCTACGCAAAGTGGAAATCCCCAGGAACTCGCGGATAGGAAGATGGCGGCTGAGTCTACACCGACGGGACCCTGGAATCGAATATGGAAATTCCAGGTCTGTCGTTACCCGAGACTCATCTCTTCAATAATCAGCTTAGTAGTTCTATTTGGTTTGGCGATCGCTTTCGGTCAAGCCGTGGTCGAAGACCCCGGCGACCGCGGAAAACTCCATCTGGCGAACGCCACTGCCATGCTCTCGGGGCAGTCGTCGCCGGTCACTCAGAGACCTCCCTTGTACGGGGCAACCTTGGCTCTGCTGGCGCGAATGGCGTCTGTTTCTCCCTATCCGCAGCGATTGGACGCTGAAGAGTACGGCAACATCAACTCCTTCCCGGTTGCGTCAGGTTTATACTCCAAAAGGTTCCTTCGGCTAGTGTTGTGGGTCCAATTGCTCATTCTCATTGTTACCGCCTGGCTGGTAGTGATCACGCTACGGTTGGTGGGTGCGAGCCTCGGGTGGGCGCTTCTTGCTCTGGCTATCTTCGCCATCCTTTCGCCCGAAGCCCCGCCTGACATACTCTCTGAAACCCTGTTGACTGGACTTCTTCTAGCGCTTGCCTTGTGTGGGTTTGCCGCGTGGGTGACTGGCCGCATGAGCCCTTCGGCTCTATTGCTGGTGGGGATTTCATCGTCGTTGGCAGCTCTGAGCCACGCCGTGTTCCAGTTGCTTCCCCTGTTTTTGACGGCAGTTTTGTACTTTCCGGTGAGGAGCGCCATGGGGCGAACAAAAGCCAGACACATGGCGGCTTCCCTCCTGCTCTGCTGGCTGCTGATTGTCGGGGGAATGTCGGCCTACAATTTGCAGAAACATCGGTTCTTCGGCCTCAGCGCGGTTTTAGGGTCGGGCCTTGGCACGAAGACATGGTCTTTCATGGAACGAGCCGCTCCGGAATACCCCGGTGTCGCTCCCGTCTTTATCGGAATGAGAAATGATCTTCTTGTGCCGTTCTTCGAGCACACGGGGGTGTATTGGGGCGCCGAGGCCTGCAAGTGGCTAATGACCGAACGTGGAATGAGCTACGTGTCCGCTAACAAGTATCTGCTGCAATTCAATCTCACAGCGATCAGACACGGCAATGAGGTGTATCCGATAGAAGTTCTGAAGAGCCTGGTGCTGTTCTTCGTGCCGGCTTTTCCCTATCAGGTGCCGGGGCCCTCGCGATTCGTTTATTATCTCTGCAAGGCGCTTGTATTCCTCGTTTTTGCAGGGGCTTGCGCCTACCGGATAACGCTCTGGCTGCTCTCCGGAAGCCGGAAAGGCGGTACCGCAAAAGACCCTCGCGCCGAGTTGGTACTCGCGGCGGCGATCGGGATTTTTCTGTATGCTGCTGTGGTCGTGTGCAGCGCAGATATTGGAAGGCCCGGACAACGAGCTTCCGTCTTGTTTACCATCCCAATCGTGCTTGCTCTGACCCTGCGGAAAGATGGCGCTCTTCCAGCCCGAAAGTGAATTAGTGAAAGCGACGTTTTCCGGTTTACCGGGCCGTGAGAATGCCCGTCCGCCCGCGCACTATAAAGAGATAGCGCAAATTAATGGGTTCCATGTGCGTGGGGTCCGTCCACAATCTGGTGGGGGGATCGCCGCCGATCTGCCAGATCCGGCGGCACATTGAGAGGCTGAGCCGCTCGCGATCGCCGGTGTTGCTGCTGGGGGAAAGCGGTACGGGCAAGGAAGTGGTGGCGCGTGCCATTCACGACGGCGCGGGGGCCGGAAGTTTCGTTCCCATCGACTGCGGGTCCTTGGTGGCCCCGCTGATGGAGAGCGAGCTGTTCGGCCACGCGCGCGGTGCTTTTACCGGCGCCGCCGAAACCAAGCGCGGGCTGATTGAGCTGGCGGACGGCGGAACGGCCTTCTTCGATGAAATCGGCGACCTGCCGCTGGAAGTGCAAGTCAAACTGCTGCGCCTGCTCCAGGAGCGCGAGTTTCGCCCCGTAGGATCGCTGATCACACACAAAGTGGAGATCCGCGTGATCGCCGCCACGCATCGCGACTTGGTGCTGGAGGTGGAGCGCAAAAGCTTCCGCCAAGACCTTTTCTACCGCCTGAATGTCGTTACCCTGAGGCTGCCGCCGCTGCGCGAGCGGACCGAGGACATTCCCGCGCTGATCGAGTGCTTCCTGGCGCGCCTCGGCGCAAAACGCAAACTCACCAACGAGTGCATGGAAACACTTATGTCCTATGCGTGGCCTGGCAACGTGCGCGAACTGCAGAACTGCCTCGAGCGCATGGTCGCTATGAACTCGGGGCCGCTGCTGCAAACCGCCGACCTACCTTCGGCCCTGCAAACCCATTTCGAAGCCCGCCGGTGCGGGGTGCTTTCCGTGGCGGCCGTAGTCAACGGCGCACCGAAACCGCTGCCGGCGGCGCCGCAATCAGGTATCATTCCCTTGACGGAGATGGAAAAGCACGCCATTCTGAATGCGCTCGAATACACCAAGGGAGATCGCGCCATGGCGGCCCTTTTGCTGGGCATCGGCCGCACCACTCTGTATCGCAAACTGAAAGAGTACGGCCTCGCCGTTTGAGAATCGCGCTCGACGCCACCTACAGCGTGGGAGAAAATCTTTCCGGAATAGGGGTGTACTCGCGTGAGCTCATGCGTGCGCTGGTGGCCGCGCACCCGGGCGAGCAATTCGCGTACTGTTACCGGCCCCATCGCTACCTGCGCTCATTCGGCTCAGCGCTTTCCAAAAACGCGCATCGAACGCTGCTCTATGAGCCGCTCTTTCCGCGCGATCGCGGTTTTTTTCACGCTCTGAACCAGCGGGTTCCCGAAATCCGCTTTCGCCGGACCGTCACCACTTTTCACGATCTCTTTGTTTTGACCGGCGACTATTCGACGCCCGACTTCCGGAGCCGCTTCGCCGAGCAGGCGCGACGCGCCGCGGCTGAATCAGACGCCATCATCGCGGTTTCGGAATTTACCGCCAGGCAGGTGGAGGAACTGCTGGGAGTGGAGCGCGCGCGGATTCACGTGGTGCATCATGGCGCCGATCACGCCGCTTGCCCCGCCGCCCGCGAGCGCGAAAACATTGTGCTCCATGTGGGGGCGGTGCAGAAGCGCAAGAACATCGCGCGTCTGGTGGAAGCTTTCGAGCGAACGCGTCGTGGATGGAAGCTGGTTCTGGCCGGGTCCGCGGGGTTCGGCGCCACGGAAATCTTTGCGCGCATCGCCAACAGCCCGCGGCGCGAGGAAATCCAGGTATTGGGCTACGTTTCCGCGACGGAACTCGCCCGGTGGTATGCGCGCGCCCGGATTTTTGCATTCCCCTCTTTAGACGAAGGTTTCGGTATGCCGGTGCTGGAGGCCATGGCGGCGGGAGTTCCGGTGATCGCAGCCCGCCGCGCGGCCTTACCGGAGGTCTGCGGAGACGCGGCGCTACTGGTGGACGCGGAGAATGTCGCGGCCATCGCGGCCGCGCTCGAACATCTCATGGAGGACCGCGCCGCGGCGGAACGGCTGGTCGAGGCGGGCCGCGAACGGGCCCGGGAATTTCGCTGGCAAAAGGCTGCAACCGAAACCTGGAAGGTTTATCAATTCTTGTTAGCGGGCTGAGGCTCCTGCTGCTGGCGGGTTGAGGCTCCGCGCCGGGAACCTTATTTCAGATCTTCACTTCAGATCTTCATCAACCGCGATTTTGAGCGCGCGCAAAAAGCGCTGGTCCTGATTAGTGAACTTGATTTTCCCGGTGGATTCGAAGACGCGCTTGGGTTCCGGACGAGCTTCTGGCTCCGCGCCCTCTTCGGCATCCTCGTTTTCGTCCCGCTTGTTAAACCCGATCGTCGCCTCAAGCACCAGGAAAACATCGTAACCAGCCTGCTTGATCTCGCCGATGGCTTCAGCGATGCGATCCGAATCCGAGAGCGAATCGTTAATCGCGTTTCCGAGCTCCTGCATCAAGGCTTTCAAATGCTCTTCCAAAATCAGCCCCTTTCTCCGAGGCTCCTGGGCCCCAGAGGACCCCTACTTACCCGATGCGCGTTGCCTGCCAATCGTTACAGCTCGTTTCACTACACCGGAGGCAAGGTCAAGTGCCCGTTCCGATTGTAGTGAAACCCAGTGACGCCACACAAGTTAATAATCGGACAAAATGTATCGTTCCATTAGTAGCCTACGAGTGGCCCAGTCCCATTGGATGAATCAGTTACGTCTAATTCCTTTGCTACCATAGAGACGTGACCGCCACCCGCCTGGTCCACCAAGGATATCAGTTTGTCCGCCACGTAGTACCAGCAGTCATCCGCCCTGCCCACAGCCTCTGGCACGAGATGATTGGCTTCCTTTTTCTAGTACTTGCCGTGGTTCCGATTCCCTCCGCCATCCGCACCGTCCGCGACCTGGAACACGGCGAGGGCAACGTGATCCGGTTGGTTGTGACTGTGCCGTTTGTCATCATCATGGCCGGATACGGAATCTCGTCGTTCCGGCGCGCGCGGAAAATCTCACGGTCGTGAGCCACGAACTGGGCAAACCCGGGGAATTCCCTTACACGCGCGGCATCTATTCCGACATGTACCGCAGCCGGCTCTGGACCATGCGGCAGTATGCCGGATTCGGTAGCGCCGAAGAGAGTAACCAGCGCTATCGGTTTCTGCTCTCGCAGGGCACCACCGGCCTTTCGGTCGCCTTCGATCTTCCCACCCAGATGGGCATGGACTCCGATCATCCGTTGGCCGTGGGCGAAGTGGGCCGCACGGGAGTGGCGATCTCGTCGCTCGCCGACATGGAGCGCTTGTTCGCCGGTATCCCGCTGGGCCAAGTCTCGACCTCGATGACCATCAACGCGACCGCCGGCATTCTGCTCGCCTTCTACGTGCTGGTGGCAAAGGGCCAGGGCGCGGATCTGCGCAAACTTTCCGGCACCGTCCAGAACGACATCCTCAAGGAGTATATTGCGCGGGGCACCTATATCTATCCGCCGCGCGGCTCCATGCGTATCGTGACCGACATGTTCGCCTGGGCGGGCCGCGCGTTGCCGGAATGGAACACCATTTCGATTAGCGGCTACCACATCCGCGAAGCCGGATCGACGGCGGTGCAGGAAGTCGCCTTCACCTTCGCCAACGCCATCGCTTACATCGAAGCTGCGCTCGACGCGGGACTCGCCATCGACGACTTTGCACCGCGGCTTTCGTTTTTCTTCAACGCCCACAGCAATTTTCTCGAAGAGATCGCCAAGTACCGTGCGGCGCGGCGGCTCTACTCCCATTTGATGCGCGATCGGTTTGGCGCCAAAAACCCCAAATCTCTGCTGCTCCGCTTTCATGTACAGACAGCCGGCTCGACGCTCACCGCGCAGCAGCCGGATGTCAATGTGATCCGTACATCCATCGAAGCGCTGGCCGCGGTACTGGGCGGAGCGCAATCGCTGCACACCAACTCGCGCGACGAAGCGCTTTCGTTGCCCACCGAAGAATCGGCGCGGCTGGCACTGCGCACACAGCAGATCATCGCTTACGAAAGCGGCGTTACCAACACCGCCGATCCGGTTGGCGGCAGCGAATATATCGAGGGCCTCACTGACGCTATCGAACATGGCGCACAGCAATACCTGGACCAAATCGCCAACATGGGCGGCACGCTCCGGGCCATCGAAGCCGGCTACATCCAAGGCGAAATCCAAAACGCCGCGTTCGAATACCAGAAGGCCGTCGAGCGCGGGGAACAGGTGATCGTGGGCGTAAACCGTTTCCGCATGGAAGAGCAGCGAAAAATCCCCACCTTCCGGCTCGATCCCGCGATCGAATGCGCACAACTCTCACGCCTGCGCGAGCTACGCGCCGGCCGTGACAAGAAAACAGTAGCCGAGTCCTTAGAGCGGCTGGAACAGGCGGCACGCGGCCCGGAAAACCTGATGCCGCCGATCCTGGAAGCCGCTGCTGCTTACGCCACGCTGGGCGAGATCTCGGACCGGCTCAAATCCGTGTTCGGCGAATACCGCGAAGCGGCGTAGGGCGCGACGGCATGGCGCACGCGCGGTTTGCGCTCGCGCAGCCCCAATTTGTAAAGCAGGCGTCCCACGTGGTCGCGATCGTAGTGCACGCCAAACTGGGTTTCGATGACCGCGGCCATGCGCGCTGTCGTCCAGTGATCATCGGAAAAACCGTAAGCCATGGGCCGTTCGCGATAAATCTGCGCCACGCGGTCCAATTGCTCCCGCGTGAGGCGGCTGGGCCTACCGGTGGCCTTGCGGCGCTTGAGTGAATCGACTCCCTTGTTTGCCAGTGCACGAAACCAGCGGGAAGCGGTGGTGCGGCTGACGGAAAATTTGCGGGCTACCTTCGATTGAGAGAGGCCGTTCAGCAGGTCTTGGGCTGCCTCGAGACGTCTCTGTTCCATCTCCTCACGAGTTAAGGAGATCTGAGCGGCTATATCCATAGGCGCGCGGTAAATAGATTGGCCAGAGCATAAGTAGGATAACGCAAAACAATTAAACTGTAAATTGTTTTTTGTGGGAATCAATCAAGAACGGCAGCTTTGATTGAGTTGCGCCGGTCACAAGGATCCTCCAAAAAATCCCGGGCGGGTGAACTTACGCAAAGTGTGCGGGTTCCACGGGACGCCGCGCAGCGCGCCGAAGCGGTATGCGAAAGACGCGATGCTACACTCCGGACAAGATGCAACCTACCACCTTAACCACTGATCCACAAACGCTTACGGCTGCCGGTCCGGCCGCGCCCACCACCGGACTCGACATTTCGGTCTTGAGTGGCGATTACACTCTGGAGATCACAGTCCAGGCGCTGTCGGCCGCAAGCGGCACGCCCAAGGCGCGCGTCGTCCTCGAAGACACGGTCAACGCCTTCACGAACGCCGTTCCGGTGGTCGAAATGAACGTGCAGGGTCCGCTCACGGTTCCGGTTACGCACCTGTTCAAGAGCGATGAAGCGCCATCGCTGCGCCTCGGCACCACAAGCGCCCGGATGCGCCTGAACGTCTACACGCTCGAAGGCACCTCACCCAGCATCACCGTGCACGGCGCCATCTGGCAGTAGAATGAAACGGTCTCATGGAGGCCGTGTCCCGCGCCAACCTTCGCGTCGTTCTGGTTTCACCGCGCAATCCTTTAAATATCGGGGCGGCGGCGCGGGCCATGTTCAATTTCGGGTTTTCGCGGCTGCGGGTGGTGAATCCGTACGAGGTGGCGTTTCGCGAGGCGCGGTCGGCCGTCGGAGCGCGCGAGATTCTGGAAGGGGCGGAAGAATTTCAGTCGGTGGCCGATGCCGTGGCGGACTGCGCGCTGGTGGTGGGCACGACTTCGCTGGGGCATCGGGAGCTGGAGCACAGCCTGCGGCCCCTCGGAGACGGCGCACCGGCAATCCGCAGGCAGATGAAGCGGGCGCCGGCCGCGCTGCTGTTCGGGTCGGAAAAATTCGGTCTGAGCAACGAGGATCTGGCGCATTGCCATTGGCTGATGCGAATCACCACGGCCGACCGGCAGCATTCCATGAATCTGGGCCAGGCTGTGGCGGTTTGCCTCTACGAGTTGTCGCGCGGCGAACTGGACACAGCGGCCAGGCCAGCGCGCGCACCGAAGCCTGCGACGGCGGGCGAGACGGAACAAATCACAAATTTGCTGCTGGACGCGCTGCGGAAGAGCGGGTATGTGAATCCGGTGACGTCAGTTTCCACGGAAACCAAGGTTCGGCGGCTGGTTCGGCGGCTGGAATTGAGCGCGCGCGACGTGCCGGTGCTGCTGGGGATGCTGCGGCAGATATTGTGGAAGCTGGATTCGAAGTGACGGATGGACAGGCAAGAATGTCTGTCCTACCTAAACACCAGAGTGACGTCGACGGTGTGGTTTTTTTCGTCGATCTTGGTTGAGGCTCTGCAGTCGTTCAGATGCTCGAACATTTTTTCGTCGCGGACGCGGCCGAGGAAGTAGTCCGGATAGGCGGCATCGAAGGGCTTGCCTTCCTGGGGCGCCCAAAGCTCGCGGACGCCGGCGGTGGAGTTGAGGTCGAGACCTTCGATGTTGAGTTTGCCCATCGTGTACTGCGCGCCGGGTTGGATGCGGATCGAAACGTCCACGGTCTTGGTTTTGTCGTTGAGGGCGCGCTCTACGGTAGCTGAGACGTGCATATAGCCTTGACGCTCGATCGGCTTTTTAATCCGGTCGACGCCGGCGGCGATTTCATCGAAGTTCGCGACCTCGCCGGGTTTGAATTTACCCACCCTCAGTAGCTCGCTGCTCCTGCGCGCATAGTCCCCCACGATTTTCACTTCACCGAGTTTGTACTCCTCGCCTTCGTCGACCGTCACGCTGACAGCCAATCCCTCGTTATCGGCCGCCTTTTCGGCGGTGATCTTCGGAAACTTCACGGCAATGCGGCCGTGGGTTTCATACACCGGCCGAATACTGGTATTGAGCAGGCCGCGGAAACCGTCTTCGGTATAGGGAAAGCCGATAGCGACTTCAGCGATTCTGTTTTGCAGCGTGATGGCTGGGATGACTTTGCTTCCGGTGAACTTCACTTCCGCGACAGTGGGGATGGGCTTGGCCGAGCGGAGCACGACGCCATACTGATCGACGCCAGCGGGAGAGAGCTTGGCGATCACCTTCTCGGGCTGGTTCTTCGAGGCAAGGTATTCCTCGGTCAACGCCGCATAGCGCTTGAGAGCTTCGGTGGTGCCGGGGAGCTTGCCGTTATACATCGGGTCTTTGGATTTCAGCCAGATATTGAAATCGGCGAGTTGGATGGGAAGACCTTGAATGATGAGTGGGTAGACCTGGCTGACCTCGGTGACCTGAAAGATTGCGGTATAGCCGCTCTTATCCTGTGCCGACTCGAAGCGGTAGCTGACAGTTTCAAACACTCCGGTGGCCTGCAGGCGGTCGCGCGCGGCTTCGAAATCGGGTTTGCCGGCCGGCTGGCCGATCTTCAGACCGGAGACGGCGAGAATCTGCTGCTTGGTGTAATTGTGGTTCCCTTCAACAACCAGGGACTGGATGGGCCATTTATCAGGCTCCGCAGCCTTGGCTGCGGCCTTCTTCGCGGATTTCTTGGGAGTTTGTGTGAAGCTCTGGACTGGCGCGAGGAGCAGAACGAGCGCGAGAAAACGCAGCATCATCTTTATTCTAAGAGACGTGAGCGGAGTGGAGAGGTTGCAGGGCCGGGCGGAAAAAGCTCAACGCCGAGACGCCGAGCCGGGGCGACGAGAGGTGTTAATCTTACCCGTGAGGCTTTGCCCAGTTGGTTTGGGCAGGATTGCAGACCGGAGCGAACCATGGGAATGCAAAATCCCTATTCCTCGTATAACTACCTGATCAAGTTGAGCGTGCAGTACGGCCCATCGAATCCCTTTGGAGGTTTCCAGGAGGTATCGGGGGTCACGCACGCTTTTTTGAAGATCAGGGGTGTGCACACGGTCGGCGACGTCACGTTGAAACGCGGGGTGGTGAATTCTTCGAGTTTGTGGAACTGGATCACACAGGCCAGGGGCGAAGAGTCCCCGATCCGGCACAACGCGGTCATCGTATTGCGCAATGAAGCCGGCAACCCGGTCGAATCGTGGAAACTGAGCGGCGCGAAGCCGGTGAAGTACACTGGTCCCACTCTTAGAGGGGCAGGTAGCGACGTAGCGATGGAAGAACTGACTCTCTCCCATGAAGGGATCGAGATCGTGCAGCCTTACTAAGAAGCAAGATTCACCGCAGAGGCGCAGAGACGCCGAGAAAATCTTCTTATTTGGCCGGCGGCGCCTGTTCGAGTTCTTTAATGCGCGCTCGTACTTCTTCGGAATCGTGGGCGTGTGGGGCGATTTTGAGATAGGTTCGCAGATGCTCGAGTGCGCCAGGTATGTCTCGTTTTGCTGCGAGGAGCATGCCGAGCAGGTATTCGGCTTGGGGAGCTTCGCGCGCCATGTCGCACTCGATGGCCTGCCGCGCGCTTTTTTCCGCGTCGTCCAATCGCTTCAAGTGCTCTTTGGCGACGGCATCGTAGAGATAGATCAGCGGATCACCGGCGGGTTGGTGTGCCAGGGCAGCGCCGGTTATTTGTAGGACGTCCGCATAGCGGCCCTGGCCCAGGTTGAGGTTCGCCAGGCGCACGTAGGCCGGTATGTAATCAGCATTGGCCGCCAGCGCTCGTTCATAAGCCTGGCGAGCGTGTTCAGTATCCTGCTCCATCTCTGACAACTGTCCGAGAGAGTTCCAGGCTTGGGCGTAGTTCTTGTACTGTTTGGTGGCGTGCTCCAGGTGCTCCTTCGCGTGTTTCAGGTCACCATCAGCCAACGCCGCGGCACCCTCGGCGAAGGACTTCTGGACTTTCTTCGGCGCTTCGGAGTCGGCGAGGGGCGGAGAATCGGCACCAAGATCGCCGGGCTTGCCGTACTTCCATTGTTCGGGGTCGGCAGGCGGCTTGAAGTTGTCGGTACTGAAGATCTGCCAGTTTCCATCCGGACCGGCGACTTCGAGGACCAGAGCGAGGTACATGGGAGGGCCCTGGTAATACGACGCGCGAATGCGGTGAATGCCGCCGCTCAGGTCGACACTGCCGGTGCGCACGTGGCCTGCTGTGTGGATACCGTCGTTATCGACCACGAGATGGCCATCGATGTAGAGTTTCGAGCCGTCATCGGACGTGAGGCGGAACTGATAAGTGCCAGGAGGGTCGACGTAGAAGCGGCCGGTGTAGTCGATGGCAAATCCCGCGATGCGATCGGTGACGCCGGGGAAGCCTTCCTTGAAAACGCGGTTTGGGACGTTCAGGGACGGTGTGTAGATGGCGCCGATGGCATCCATCGCGCTGAATGCCGGGAGTGCTGGAATGCGCGGTGGAACGAAATAGATGAGGCCGCGAAGGCCGAACGGGACGACGACGGTAGTGCCGAAGGTGGGGATTTCGGACTGCGGGCGGGCGGAAGGGAGCAGGAAGAGAGCGGCCAGGGATGCAAGGGCGCGGAGGATCGTTCGCATTTTTGTGACCCGCTCACGCATTCGGGTTGACGAACATTAGTTTGGCTAGAGTGCGGAGATGGTCCAGTTCCTTGGAAGCGTCGTCGCCGGATGCTTCGCGTGTGATCCATTGCTCGGCGCTCGTTATCAACTCAGAGGCGGCGGGATGGCTGAGCGGGGATTCGGGAGGAGCGGCCGGACAGGCCACGGGAGCCTGTGGCTGCGGGTCGTGTTCCGCATGCACGTCGTCTTCAAGGATGGACGCGCACACCGCAACGCATGCCTCGCAAATGAACGCTTGCGGATAATCGGCCGGCGACGAAATCAGCTTGACTCCGTGCTCGGATTCATTCTTATGACAGAAGGAGCAATGCCGCACGGGAGCTTGCTTTTGCCGCATAAGGGCCTGCTTTTAGGGTACCAGTGGGTGCTGTTAGGAAAAATTGGCCGGGCCTTCCCGGCCCCTACATGCCAAGGTGATGGGAACTGAGCCGCACGCGCTCAGGTACTGGACGATCGAAGAAAAACGCTTTAACGGCCTCGCGGACGTTCGACCGCAGTTCATCCCAAGTGTTTCCTTGCGTGAAGATGTTTTCGGTAAGGCACTCGGCACAGAAGCCGCCGTCGCTTTCTTGGATCACTTCGACGAGGAGTTCGTCCGAAACCTGCATAGAGTCATCGTAGCGTCGGTTTGCATCAATATAACAGAGGTGTGCTCAAGGGCAATTCGGGGACAGGCAACGAAATTCCGAATCGGGCAGGCAGGCGTTTTCCGTGATAGCGTTCATCGGAATTTCGAAGCCAGTCCCCGAATTGGGTGTTGTGCGGCCTTTTGAAGCCAGTCAGGGAATTGTGGAGTATGTAGAATGGAAAAAGTGCCTTACGATCTGATTGTTATCGGGAGTGGTCCGGGCGGGTATTCCGCGGCGGTGCGCGCCGGGCAGTACGGGTTGAAGACCGCCATCATCGAAAAAGATCCTAAATTGGGTGGCACGTGCCTGCACGTGGGCTGCATTCCGACCAAGGCGCTGCTGCACACGGCGGACGTGTGGGAGCGGTTCCTGCATGCGGACGAAGAGGGAATCGTCTGCGAGAAGCCGCGCGTGGATTATCCGAAAGTCGTCGACCGGAAGAACAAGATCGTCGCCAAGCATGCTAAGGGCGTCGAGTTCTTGATGAAAAAGAACAAGGTCGATTGGATCAAGGGCTACGCGGTGCTGACGGGCGTCGGGCGCGTGGAGGTGACGGGCGAGCAGGGGACCCAGACGCTCGAAGCCAAGAACATTATTCTCGCGACCGGATCGGAGGCGCGCATGCTGCCGGGACTGAAGCCGGATCCTGTGCGCATTCTGACCAACATCGAGATTTTGAACCTGACGGCAATTCCGCGGACGCTCGCGATTATAGGTGCGGGGGCGGTGGGCGTGGAGTTCGCGTCGGTCTTCAACCGGCTGGGAACCGAGGTGACGGTGCTCGAAATGCTGCCGCGCATCGTGCCGGTGGAAGACGAGGAGATTTCGAAAGAGCTGGAGCGCGTTTTTCGCAAGAACAAGATCCGCGTGGAGACGGGCGCGAAAGTGGAGAGCGTGGAGATTGTGGATAGCTGCTGCAAGATTGCGGTGACGCTCAGCAACGGCAAGAAGGAAGATCTGGCGGCGGAGAAGCTACTGGTCGCGGTGGGGCGCAAGCCAAATACGGAGAAGGTAGGGATCGAGAACACAAAGGTCGAGCTGGATCGCGGGTTCGTGAAAGTGAATCAGTGGCAGCAGACGGCGGAGCCGGGAGTTTACGCGATCGGCGACATTGTGGCGGGCACGCCGCAACTGGCGCACGTGGCCACGCGCGAGGGAATGATCGCGGTGGCGCACATGGCGGGGAAGCCGGTGACGCCGATCAACCGCAATCGCATTCCGAGCGCAACGTATACGGAGCCGGGGATCGGCAGCGTGGGCTTGACGGAGGCGCAGGCGAAAGCTCAGGGGCATCGCGTGAAGGTGGGCAAGTTTCCGTTCATGGCGGACAGCAAAGCGACCATCCTGGGGCGGCACGATGGGTTCGTCAAGGTGGTGGCGGACGAAAAATACGGCGAGATTCTGGGCGTGCACATCATCGGGCCGGAGGCGTTCGAGCTGATCGCGGAAGCAGTGGCGGCGATGGAAGCCGAGGCTACGGTCGAGACTATGATGCAGACGATTCACGCGCATCCCACGTTGTACGAGGCGATGGGCGAGGCGTTTAATAACGTCTACGGTTTGGCGATTAATGCATAGCGTGGTAGTGGAAAGCGGGCTGCCGGCTGAAGCCGGCAACAGCACGCTGAAGCGTGCGCCACGGTGCGAATGGCGCGACCTGGGGCGTGCGGATTACGTAGAGGCATTCGAGATGCAGCGGGGCCTCGTGGAGCGGCGAAAGCGCGGCGAGATTGCGGATCAGTTTCTGGTTGTGGAGCATCCGCACACGATCACGCTGGGGCGCAACGGACATCTGGAAAATCTGCTGGCGCACGAGGACGTGCTGGCACGGGCGGGCGTCGCGTTTCATCACACGGACCGCGGCGGCGACATCACGTATCATGGACCTGGGCAGATTGTTGGTTATCCGATCGTCGATTTGCGGGAGTGGAAGCGCGATGTTGGGGCGTATGTGCGGGCCATCGAGCAGGTGATCATCGATGCGCTGGCGGATTTCGGCATTGCGGGTGAGCGCGTGCCTACGATGACGGGCGTGTGGGTTGCGGGCGCGAAGATTGCGGCGATCGGAGTGCACATCAGCCGCTGGGTGACATCGCATGGGTTCGCGCTGAATGTGACGACGGATTTGAGTTATTTCCAGTACATCGTGCCGTGCGGATTGGTGAAGCCGGTGACATCGATGGCGGCGCTGGGAGTGAGGGCGCGGAGGGAAGACGTCATCGCGCGGCTGGTGCACCATTTCGGGCGCGTGTTCAATGTGGATATGAGCGGAGAAACTGATTTATGACTGATGTCGTGATGCCCCAGATGGGCGAGAGCATTGTCGAAGGGACGCTCACCAAATGGCTGAAGAAGCCGGGCGAACAGGTGGAGCGGGACGAGCCGTTGTTCGAGATCTCGACGGATAAAGTGGACACGGAGATTCCTTCGCCTGCCGCGGGCACATTGCGCGAGGTGCTGGTGGAGGAAGGCAAGACGGTCGGGATCAATACGGTGGTGGCGCGGATAGAGGATGGCGCCGGGAATGGCGCGTCGTCCACGAAGGCGCCCGTAGCCAATGCCGCGCCTGCGCCGCCAGTATCGGCAACGGGACCTGTTCAGGCTCCGGCGGTTCAGGCTCCCGCAGCAGCACCGGCAGCGCCTGCGGCCGCGGTTGAGCCGAGGGAGCCCTCGGGGCCGCTCTCGCCGCTCGTGCGAAAGATGGCGCGGGAGAACAATGTCGATCTCAGCCGCGTGAAGGGTACGGGCGCGGGTGGGCGGATCACGAAGCAGGATGTGGAGGCGTATCTGGCGGCGGGCCAGCCACCCGTGGCGGAGCCACCCGTGGCGCAGGCTCCGGCGGCCGCGACATCGGCGCCAGTTCAGGCACCGCCTGCGGGCTACGTTCCACCGGCCACATCTTTACCGGCGAAGGTGCGGGTCGAGCCCATGAGCACCATGCGGCAGAAGATTGCCGAGCACATGGTGATGAGCCAGCGGACATCGGCGCATGTCACCACGATTCATCGCGTCGATATGACGAAAGTCGCCAAGATGCGCGATCGCCAGAAGGCCGATTTCCAGGCGCGTTACGGGATGTCGCTGACCTATCTGCCGTTCGTGGTGCGGGCGTCGGTGGAAGCCTTGCGCACGTTTCCGATCGTCAACGCGTCGATCGAAGGCACGAATATTCTGTATCACAACGAAATCAATATCGGGATCGCGGTGGCGCTGGAGAACGGCCTGATCGTGCCGGTGATCCGGAACGCGGACGAGAGGAATGTTCTGGGGTTGCAGAGAGCCATTGCGGACCTGGCGTCACGCGCGCGGTCGCGGCAGCTCAAGCCGGATGAGGTGCAGGGCGGGACGTTCTCGATTACCAACTTCGGCAGCTTCGGAAGTATTGTGGCCACGCCGGTGATCAATCAGCCGCAGGTGGCGATCATGGGAGTTGGGGCGGTGACGAAGGAGCCGGTGGTGATCGATGACGCGATCGCGATCCGGTCGATTTGTTACCTTTCGCTGACGTTCGATCACAGGCTGATCGACGGGGCGCTGGCGGATCAGTTCACGGCGAAGGCGAAATCGGTGCTGGAGAACTGGTCGGAGGAAGTGCTGTGAACAAAACAGGATTTGGGAGTTAGGATTTGGGATTTAGCATGGGATTGGATCGCGTATTTATTGAGTGCTCATCGCGGAAGCTGGAGCAACAGGTTTCGCGGATCCGGGAGTGTCTGGGCAAGCTGTCGCCGGACGAGATTTGGTCGCGCGGACACGAGAACGAGAACGCCATCGGGAACCTGGTGCTCCATTTGAACGGGAACCTGCGGCAGTGGATACTCTCGGGAGTCGGCGGAGCGCCGGACACACGGGTGCGGGACGCGGAGTTTGCAGCGCGTGGCGGAATGGAAACCGCGGAGCTGCTGGGGCGGCTCGAGGCGACGGTGCAGGAGGTGATCGCGCTGTTGGGCCGCGTGACGGCGGAACGTCTGGCGGAGCGCATCACGATCCAGAAGTACGAAGTGACGGTGCTGGAAGCAATTTTTCATGTCGTGGGGCATTTTGCCGAGCACACCGGGCAGATTATTTTCGCAACCAAGATGCTGACGGGCGAGGATCTGGGATTTTACCGGCACCTAAAAGCGGCAGCGCACGCGGAGAAGACGCCCTAAGGTAGGACAGGCATTCCCGCGTTCCCACAGGATCCAGGGCAGGATAGTTCCCGGCTTCGGTTCGGCTACTGTGCCAGAATGTTAAACTATTTATGGGCCTCGAAAATCCCACAGATCGGCACATTTCATGAACTTGAAACGCACGCATGTGGTTCTCGAAGAGGCACTGGTCAAAGACATCGACAGGTTAGTTGGCACACGCCGCCGGAGTAGATTCCTAACGGAAGCGGCCCAAGAGAAGCTGATCCGATACCGGCAGATCGAGGCCCTTCAGGCCGCAGACGGCGCATGGAAGAGCAAAGACCACCCCGAACTCGAAAGTGGTTCGGCGAAATGGGTCCAAAAACTGCGCCACGAGAGCCAACGGCGCTTCAAGAAAGGAACCGCCCGCTGAGATGGCAACGTATCTGCTCGACACGTCTGTCATCATCGACGCCCTCAACGGGAAGCGGAACCGCAACCGCTCCCTGATCGGCCTCGCCGAGCAAGGTGGCACTCTTGCCTGCTGCCCGATCAACGTTGCCGAGGTTTACGCCGGCTTGCGGCCCAAGGAAGAGCAGAAAACCGCCACGCTCCTCCACAGCTTGCAACTCTATCCCATCACTTTCCCGGTTGCTGAACTCGCCGGACGTTTGAAGCGAGACTACGGTCAGAGAGGGAAAACGCTGTCGATTCCCGATACGGTGATCGCTGCCGTAGCGCTCCATTACCAGCTTACCCTGGTTACCGACAATGCCGGGGATTTCCCCATGCCTGAACTGTCCGTGCACTCACTGCCGGATTGATGCTTGGCGGCGACTGGAGTCGTACGCCGGGGCGGTTGCTCTCGCGGATTCGAAATTGTCTGCTGTCCGCGGCTGTTACTTACACTGGATCGAACGAACCGGTGGGAGCTTGGATGCCTCGGCGGGTTTGCCGTATTCCACTACGCAAGTGGTGAGCTTCGGGGAGAGGCGCTGGGTCACCGGCTTGGCGGGTTTCTCGTAAGTGCAAACCAGGTAGTAACCGCGCTCGGAATCGGGAGTCAGATGCCAGGTGGCGCGGGAACCGTCCTTGGTGGTGACGATTTCATCGTAGACGAGTGAGGCCTGGTCCTCGGGCTTGCCATCGAAGAAGGCGACCATGGAGAGACGGGCGACGGGGCAGAGATCGGCGGCAGTTGCGGCCAGCGCGGCGACGAGGCAAGTCAGTACGAATCGGAGCAAAACAACAGCGTACTACGATCAGGCCAGGATGTTCAGCAGCGATTTCTGCATTTGGTTGCCGGCTTCGAGGCTCTTGAGGTTGGCCTGGTAGTCGTTGGCGGCTTGCAGCATGGAGACCATGGCATCGCTGAGCGAGACCGTATCCTGCTGGGGCTGGTTGAGTTCGATGGGCTGAGCCACTTTCGAAGCGGCCTGGTCAAAGGATTCCTGGGCGCGGTTGAGGCCCTGGAGCGGGGTGTCCATGCTAACCATATATCGCCTCCATATCTAACTCTTCGACCCGGGGCCGGAATTTTCTAGCTAATTTTCCTGAACCCGTATTTGATTGATTCGGCGGGGGAAAAGCTGCCGCGATAAGATTGGGGCTGGATGTCGGCCGCGCCAGTCATCTCGTTCGATCTCGTTCCTGTTCCCGCCGGCTATTTCCTCATGGGATGCGACACCGGCCGCGATGAGGAACGGCCAGTGCATCGTGTCTGGGTGGATGCGTTCCTGCTGGGCATATTCCCCGTACGGAATCGTGATTACGAGCCGTTCCTGCGCGCCACGGGCCATTCACCGCCGACACTCTGGGATGACACGGACTTCAGTCATCCCGATCAGCCCGTCGCGGCGGTGAGCTGGTTCGAAGCCGTCAAATATTGCGATTGGCTCAGCGAAAATTCGGGAAAAAGCTACCGGCTGCCCACCGAAGCCGAATGGGAGCGCGCGGCGCGGGCGGGCCGGGAAGGCGAGCTATACACCTGGGGGAATGAAGCTCCACACGTGCACGCGGAGTATGTGCGACGCTGGGGCGGAGAAGTGAAAGCTACGCTACCGGTGGGCGGCGCGCCCAATCCATGGGGCTTCTATGAACTGGGTGAAAATGTGCACGAGTGGTGCGGGGACTGGTTTCAAAAGGACTACTACGCGGCGTCGCCCGAAAAGAACCCCCGCGGGCCCACCACCGGCGAGAGGCGGGCGTCGCGGGGAGGTTCGTGGCGGCATCATGTCAAAGTGAGCCGGTGCGCGGCCCGCTCCAGCATCCCGCCACAGTTTCAATACGCGGACTACGGGTTTCGAGTGGCGTGCGATCCCACGTAACTTCCGGCGTATTGCAAGCGAGTGCGTTCCTGCGCGCTGAGGAGCCGGCAGCGCTCCAGGTAAGCGATTTCCGGTTCTCGAGGCAGTACGGGTTCGGGGGCATCGTACTGCCACCAGGCCCAAGGGCGCGACCCCGGGTCCACTAACGGAAGCAGCTCCGCTCGATGCTCATGCCAAGCCACGTGCCGGGCAACGTCGGAATCGAAGGCCGAGCCTCCCTTCGGGCCCAACAGCAGCTCCAGGTATTGTTCCAGATTGAGAACGCCGGCCATTCCGCGAGGTTTCGCGAATGCGGCGCAAGCGCATGCGCCCAAGTTCGCCTCCAAAATCCATAGTGAACGCGTCCTCGCGGGCGTTTCACCGGCTGCGATACAATCAACCGCATGCCCCAAGCCGTCACCTACGCCAATCGCGAACTGGATCTGAAACATGTGTGGCATGGAAACACGCAGCACCGCGGCCTGGAGGCGCGGCCTCCGCTGGAAATTGCCGGTGCGGAGGGCTGCTACGTGTTCGACGCCGATGGCCGTCGGTACCTGGACGGGATGGCGGGCCTTTTCTGCGTCAATGTCGGTTACGGACGGCGAGAAATCGTTGACGCCGTGACGGCGCAAATGACGCAGCTTGCCTACTATCCGCTGACGCAATCGCACGGGCCAGGGGCGCAGCTCGCCGCCCGTCTGGCGGGGATGCTTCCGCGCGGCCTCAGCCGTGTGTTCTTCTCCAACAGCGGATCGGAAGCGGTGGAAACGGCGCTCAAGATGGCGCGGCAGTGCGCACGGCTGATGCATCCGGGCGAGAACCGCTACAAAATCATCGCCCGCCATCGCGGCTACCACGGATTCACCATGGGAGGGCTCTCGGCAACGGGCCAGAGCGTGCGGCGCATCCCGTTCGAGCCGCTTGTGCCCGGTTTTCTGCACGTGCCGCCGCCCGATCACTACCGCTGCGGTTTCTGCTCGGAACAGCCCGCCTGCACTCTCGGGTGCGCGGATGAAGTGGAGCGAGTGATTCGCATGGAAGGGCCGGAAACGGTGGCCGCGGTGATTGTCGAGCCAGTCATAGGTGGCGGCGGCATTTTCCCCGCGCCGGAAGGTTACTTCGAACGGCTGCGCGCCACCTGCGACCGCTACGGCGTGCTGCTCATTGCCGATGAGGTGATCACGGGCTTCGGGCGCACGGGAAAGCTTTTCGGCTTTGAGCACACCGCCATTCAGCCGGATATTCTGACTTTCGCCAAGGGCCTCACTTCGGCCTATCTGCCGCTGGGCGCAACGGTGGCTTCGGAGCGCATTTTTGAGACGTTTCACGGAGATCCGCAGAGCGACACCAAGTTCACGCAGGTTAGCACATTCGGTGGGCATCCCAGCTCATGTGCCGCGGGCCTGGCGAATCTCGAGATTCTGATGCGCGAACGCTTGTGGGAGAATTCCGCTGCCGTGGGCGCCTACCTGTTGGAGAAGCTGCGGGCGATCCGCTCGCCGTGGATCGGCGAGATTCGCGGGCGCGGGCTGCTGATCGGAATCGAGCTGGTCACTGATGCGGCCAAAACGCCGCTGCCAGAGGCGCGCATGGTGCAACTGCTGCGCCAGATTCGCGAGGCTGGCGTGCTGGTGGGCCGCAACAACGATACCGTGCCGGGATTCTGCAACGTCTTGACGATTTCGCCTCCGCTGATTCTCACGCGCGCGCAGGCCGACGAGATTGCGGCGGCGATTGAAGGCTGCCTGGCGCGGTTGTAGACAGGGCGGGCCGAGCGTGCTCGGCCCCTACAGCAATCTACCGAAGCGGTGTAGGGGTCGGGCACGCCCGACTCGATTTCGCCACGCTAGTGTCCTGAGTTGTAAGTTCATTGAATTAGTCTTCGCCCGCCGGATCCTCCAGGGGAACGCCAGCGTTAATTCACGAGATGAATTCAGGTGGTTTTTGTGGCGCGGACTTTAGTCTGCCGCGTCGGCTTCAGCCGGCGTCTTCGCTTTTTGTCCAATCCGGCCGATCATCGGCTGAAGCCGATGCTGCAAGCTGAAGCTCGCGCCACAGCCGGGTGCCCCATACCGGGAGCTCACTTATTAAGCGTATTTCTAACTCAGGACACTAGCGCGCCACGGGCCGGTACTGGAATTTCAGAATCATCTCGCTCGGAACGGTCTCGGTGCCGCGCACGGCCGGCGCAAAGCGCCAGCGAAGGGCGGCGCGTTGAGCGGCAGTGACTAGAGAACTACTCACCAGTTGGCCGGTGGGTACCGGTTCCGCCTTCACGACTGTCCCGGTATTGCTGATCCACACCTTAACGGATACGTCGATTTGCGCGGCGATCAGTTTGCGCACCGTGTAGGGAAGCACGGGTTGCACCTGGCGTACAGGGCGCGGCGGGAGATAGAGAAGCGAAGGGCTCCCGGGGGAGCTGGGCTGAGGCGTGGCCGGCGCATCGCCTTGGGGCGACCGTGCCGGCTGATCTAGCATCGTGACGCGCGGGGGCTCGTCCTTCGACGGGCCCCGAGAAGTGGCGGCCGCCGCATCCGATGGGGGTGACGGTCCGCGGGCCGGCTGCGAGCTTGCCGGCAAAGCGGGCCTGGCGGCCGTAAGAGCTAAAACAGTTTCACTGGTTTTCGAATTTCCCGGCGCGGTGATCTCCAGGCGAAAGCTGACGTCAGCGTTGGCGGGCGTGTACGTGATGCTGCCATGGCGCAGTTGGTCCGGATCGAGATGCAGCTCCTGCTGTTGCGCATCGCCATCGCGGATGGAGAGGACTCCGTCGGTGGCTTGTAGAATGGCGGGCGAGTTCCGGTTCCAGCTCACGCGCAGATCGGCGCCCTGGCGCCCTACCTGGAGAGCCAGCGCTGGCGCGTCGGATGCTTGAGAAGCGGCCGCGCCGCCCCGGGGCGCCCAGGCCAGGTAACCCTGATAACCCACAGCGCCCAGTGCAATCATCCCCAGGGCAAACAAACCGGCACGCCACACGTGGCGATTGGGCCCGCCGCGCGCCTGTTGTGGGGCCTCGGGTTCGAAGGGGCCAGGAATCTCCCGCGGGATGGCCAAGGGCTCGAATTCGGCCCCAGTGTGCGGCTCGGGAGACGGGTCCGTGGTAGACAATGCTTGGGCGGTGGCGCGCGGAGCGGGTTTGACGCGTAAGCCAGTCAACTGCCGCGCATCGAACGGGAATTCCAGAAAGCTGAATTCCGCATCGATGCGGCCGTTGTCCCAGAAAAAGAAGCCCGCGCTCGCCGAGCCATCCGCCGCCGGCTTCACCAGAAGAAACACATTGGCCGGGTCAAAGAAGTGCGCCTGCGCGACCGCGACATCCTCCTGGCGAAGGCTCAGCCCCTCACCGAGGTGGGCGCGGTAGTAGCCGACCACGGACAGCGCTTCCGGCCCATCGGCCCGGCGTGCCCCGAGTAACCGGTCCAGCTTGCGCCGGTCGCCGTCGGACAAAATGAATTTGTGATCGGAGCGGTATTCGCCCAGGAACGGCTCGAAATCCTTGATCTCAACGATGCGGTTGGCGGCGAAATCGGCGCTGCCGTAGAGGATTCCGCCGATTTCCACGCTATGCGACGGAACCGATTCGAAGGCACGGCGAACTTCGCGGCCCAGGCTCTCTACTACGTTCAGGTGCAAATGGATACGGACGGGTGCGCCGGGAAACGTCCAGGTGTAGAACTCCTGCGCCGAAGTTGACGTTGGCGCCGCGGATTCCTCAAAGGCTGCCATGCGCAAAGGTTCGCGAAGAGAACTGGTTTGATTATACCGAAGGCCTAAGAAATCAAGCACTCAGGGGATTGCCCGATGTGCGTTGCCGTCCAAGTCCGTAACCGCGCCTGCTAAAATAGAAGGACTTCCGCCTTCGTTATGACTGATCCGAAACACCGGCTCGATGCACTCCATGACGCGCTCGCGACACGCATTCTGGTGCTCGATGGCGCCATGGGCACGATGCTGCACCGGCAGACACTCACGGCCGCGGATGGTCCGGCCCTCGACGGGTGCATGGAATATCTGGTGAAGTCGCGCCCTGAGACGGTGCTCGGGGTGCATCGTGCGTACTTGGACGCCGGGTCGGACATCATCGAGACCAATAGCTTTGGCAGTACGCGTATCGTATTGAGCGAGTTTGGGTTGCAGGATGAGGTCCACTACTTCAATGCGCAGGCCGCACGCCTCGCCCGCCAGGCCGCCGACGAGTTTTCCACAGCCGCCAAGCCGCGCTGGGTGGCAGGCTCCATGGGCCCCACCACCAAGGTAATTTCGGTGGGCGGCGGTGTGACCTTCGACCAACTTCGCCAAGCTTACTACGATCAAGCCAAAGGGCTGATCGACGGCGGCGCGGATATTCTGCTGCTCGAGACGTGTAACGATACGCGCGCGGTGAAAGCCGGGCTGCTGGGTATCGGGCAATTGAAGAAAGAACTGGGGCGCGCGCTTCCGGTGATGGTTTCCGGGACCATCGAGGCCACCGGCACCATGCTCGCGGGCCAAACGGTCGATGCTTTCTGGACATCCATTGCGCACGCGGATTTGTTGTCGGTGGGGTTGAACTGCGCGACCGGCCCGGAGTTCATGACCGACCATCTCCGCACGCTGAGCGAACTCGCGTCGATCAACGTATCGTGCTATCCCAATGCCGGGTTGCCCAACGAGCAGTTGCAATACGACGAGACACCGGAGAGCCTGGCGGCGCAACTGGAGAAATTTGTGGCGCACGGCTGGCTGAACTTGGTGGGCGGCTGCTGCGGGACGACGGACGCCCACATCCGGGCCATCGCACAGATTATTGATGGTAAGAAGCCGCGCGCAGTCAAGGCACGGCAGCATCGCGCTTATTATTCGGGCATCGAGCCGGTGGAGGCGGAGGACAGCAACCGCCCGCTCATCGTGGGAGAGCGCACCAATGTTATTGGCTCGCGCGCGTTCAAAAAGCTGATTGCCGAGGAGAAGTGGGAACAAGCTGCCGAGATTGCGCGCCAGCAGGTGAAGAATGGCGCGCATGTCATCGATGTCTGCTTGCAATCGACGGATCGCGACGAAATCCAGGACATCCCGCCGTTCTATGAGCGGCTGATCCGGCTCATCAAAGCGCCGATCATGATCGATACCACGGACGCGCGTGCGATCGAAGCCGCGCTGACCTATTGCCAGGGCAAGAGCCTCATCAACTCGATCAATCTGGAGGACGGTGAAGAGAAGTTTGAGCGAGTCTGTCCGATTGCGCGGGCCTATGGGGCGGCGCTGATCGTTGGCACCATCGACGAAGACAAGCAGCAGGCGCAGGCGTTCACGCGGGAGCGCAAACTTGCGGTTGCCGAGCGCTCGGTCCGGCTACTGACGGAGAAGTACGGGATACCGGCGGAGGACATCATCATCGATCCGCTGGTGTTCCCCTGCGCCACCGGCGATACCAACTATATCGGGGGAGCCGTCGAGACGATCGAGGCCCTGCGGCTGATCAAGGCCAAAATTCCCTTCGTCAAAACCGTGCTCGGGATTTCGAATATCTCGTTCGGGCTTCCGGCGGCGGCGCGCGAAGTCATCAACTCGGTTTTCCTCTACTACTGCACCAAGGCCGGGCTGGATCTGGCCATTGTGAACGCGGAAAAACTGGAGCGTTTCGCCTCGATTCCGGAAGAGGAGCGGCGCCTGGCGGAGAATCTGCTGTTTAACACACCGCCGGCGGACTCACCGGATGAAGAGCTGCGCCTGGCGGCCGAGGATTGGCGGCAACAGACGGTGGCGCAGAGAGGCGCCATCAACCAGTTCCACATCGCGGCCGTCGCTGAGTTCTTCCGCCATGCGGTGAAGAAAGACAAAACCAAGGCCGCGGATCTACCGCTCGACACGCGGCTGGGCAATTACATAATTGAGGGCACGAAAGAAGGCCTGGTCGAGGATCTCGACCGCAAGCGGGCCGAAGGCGCGGCGCCGCTCGACATCATCAACGGCCCACTGATGGCGGGTATGGCGGAGGTCGGGCGGCTATTCAACAACAACGAGCTGATCGTGGCGGAAGTGCTGCAATCGGCTGAGGCCATGAAAGCCGCGGTGAATTATCTCGAAGGCTTCATGGAGAAGGCCGATACGTCGAGCCGCGGCAAAATCATTCTGGCCACGGTCAAGGGCGACGTGCATGATATCGGCAAGAACCTGGTCGAGATTATTCTGAGCAACAACGGCTACAAGGTGATCAATCTGGGGATCAAAGTTCCGCCGGAGAAGCTGATCGAGGCGTTTCGCGAGCATTCGCCGGATGCCATCGGCTTGTCGGGGCTTTTGGTCAAGAGCGCGCAGCAAATGGTGATTACTGCGGGCGATCTGCGCGAGCATGAAATACGCGTGCCGCTGTTAGTTGGTGGGGCGGCGCTATCCGAGAAATACACCAATGGCAAAATCGGCCCGGCTTATGGCGAAGCGGTGTGTTACGCCAAGGACGCCATGACCGGGCTGAAGCTGCTGAATGAGATCATGGACCCGGCGACGCGCGAGTCAGTCTTGCGTGTGCACACGCATGTTGTGCCGCCGATGGAAATCGAACGGCCCGCTGAGCCCCTGGCGCCACTAACGGAGATCCGAAGCCGCAAGGTGAGTGTGGAAATTCCTGTCCCATCGGCGCCGTATCTCGACCGCAAGGTGCGCGACGTGCCGCATCTGGCCGAGATCTGGAGTTACATCAACCCGCACATGCTTTACGGTCGGCACCTCGGGTACAAAGGGCACTTCGAGAAACACCTCGCGGAACACAACGAGAAGGCGCTGGAACTTTACCACAACATGGAGGAAGTCAAAAGCGAAGCCGCGCGGTTCATGAAAGTGAAGGCTGTTTGGCAGTTTTTCGAAGCCAAACGCGCGGGCAACGCCATCAAGTTGTTCGCTCCCGGTGGACAACAGCCGATCCACACGTTCCGTTTCGGCCGGCAGCGGCGCGATGAAGGCCTATGCCTGAGCGACTACATTCTGGATGCGGCGGACGGCGTGCGCGATCATCTGGCAATTTTTGTGGTTACGGCAGGCGCAGGAATCCGCGAGCACAGCGAGGAACTCAAAGAGGCGGGGCAGTACTTCAAAGCGCACGCGTTGCAGGCGTTGGCCATCGAGACCGCCGAAGGCTGCGCCGAGTGGCTGCACCGGCGCATTCGCGAGGACTGGGGATTTCCTGACCCGCCGGCCATGACCATGCAGGAGCGTTTCACATCGCGCTATCGCGGTAAGCGCTACAGCTTCGGGTACCCGGCCTGTCCCAATCTGGACGATCAGCAGGGCATCTGGAAACTGCTCTCACCTGATGAGATCGGCGTGCACCTCACCGAGGGCATGATGATGGAGCCCGAGGCCAGCGTGAGTGCGCTGGTGTTTCATCATCCCGACTGCGCCTACTTCACGGCGAGTGAAGAGACCGAAGAAGTAATGGTTTAGCCCATTCGCTACGCTGTTTGCTGCACCGGAGTGTCGAGACAGGTCTTTGCCCGTCCCGTGTTACGCGCTGCTAGTGTCTGAAAACTGCGTTGATCTATTCGGGTCGCTAGGCTGTCAGAATGACGCGCTGTCGTCGGATCTTGCGTAGCAGTTCTATTACCTTCGGCGGGAGTTTCTCGCGTTCCAGTTTAGGTTTGGCGCTGTTTGCGGTTGGCATGGCTGATATGAGCATCGCTTCAACCTGGTCCCAGTGGCCCCGATTAGGAATCACGAAAGCAGAGAAGAAATTCCAGAAGTTGTAATGGCGCATGTTGGGGTCTCTTGCGTGCTTCAAAAGCCGACTCCGCAGTTTTACGGTCTGCCCGATGTAATATGGAACGTCATCGCGGTAGAGAATGTACACGCCCGGTTTTTGTAGATACTCATCTAGCACCCTCGCCAGTAGCCTCTTGCCGCCGCCATCAGTATCAACCATGGCATCAAACACTTCCCTGGGCCACATGCGCATGTGTTTGCCACAGATGGGATTCTTGAGGGCGAGCAACGAACTTCGGTCAGATGCCATACGCCTTCATGGTGCGGCGGTCTTGCCGGAAAAGCAATTCGATGCGGTTTTGGATTCACCGCAGATTTCAGGCACTACCGATAGCCGCGACCAACAGCGCCAATGCGTCATACTGATAACATGAAGCTGCTGATCACGATCGTTCAGGACGAAGACGGCGTGTATATCGCAGAGTGTCCGGCGATACCCGGTTGTGTCAGCCAAGGCAAAACGGAGCAGGAAGCGGAGAGCAACGTCCGGGACGCGATTCGTGAGTGCCTCAAGGTGCGTGCCGAACTGGGCATGCCACTAACGGTCCTCACGCGTGAGATCGAAGTGCCTGCGTAATGCCAATCCTGCCAGTTCTCAGGCCGCGTCAGGTTGTCGCCGCCTTCGAGAGACTAGGCTGGACGGTTTGCCGGCAGCGCGGAAGTCACATCATCCTTGTGAAGGCGGGTCACATCGCGACGCTTTCCATTCCTAACCATCCAGAAGTTGCCCGTGGAACGCTTCGCAGTCTGATTACTAAAGCAGGACTCACGGTCGACGACTTTCTACGCGCTCTGTAGCGTGTTAATCGTCCCCACCCGTCGCCCTTCAAACGCCGCAATCGCCGGCTCCTGCTTGAGGATGTAGCCCAGTTCATCCACCCCATCCAGCAGGCACTGCTTCGAGAAACCATCCACCGGAAATTCCACCGCTCGTCCATCCGGTAGCGTCAATGTCTGCGCAGCGAGATTGACCTTCAGCCGCGCATCGGGGTCCTTCTCGATCGCCCGGAACAAAGCCTGATGCACATCCGCCGCCACTGCGATCGGCAACAGCGAATTCTTCAGCGCATTATTCTGAAAAATGTCGGCGAATGACGTGCTGATCACCGCCCGAAAGCCGAATTGCGTCAGCGCCCACGGCGCATGCTCGCGCGAACTGCCGCAGCCGAAGTTGTCGCCCGCCAGGAGAATCTCAGCGCCTTTGGCACGCGACTGATTTAGCACGAAGTCCGGTTTGGGCCGCCCCTGTTCGTCATAGCGCCAGTCGAAAAAAAGCTGCTGATCGAGACCCTGCTTTGACGTTGTTTTGAGAAATCGCGCGGGAATAATTTGGTCCGTATCCACATTGTTGATGGGCAGCGGCACCACGCGGCTTTCGAAATTCGTGAACGGCTTCATAGCAGGCTCCTCACATCCGTCACCACTCCCATGACCGCGGTTGCGGCCGCCGTGAGCGGGCTGGCCAGGAACGTTCTGCCGCCCTTCCCTTGCCGGCCTTCGAAATTCCTGTTGGATGTCGAGACGCTGTATTCGCCCGGCTGCAACTGATCGCCATTCATGGCGATGCACATGGAACATCCAGGCTCGCGCCACTCGCATCCCGCGGCACGAAAAACTTCGGGCAGACCCTCCGCCTCAGCCTGGCGTTTCACTTCCTGCGACCCCGGCACCACCATCACGCGAACCTTCGGGCTTACCTTGCGGCCCTTCAGGAGCGAAGCCGCTATACGGAGATCGGAGATGCGCGAGTTCGTGCAGCTCCCGATGAACACCACATTGACCGGACGTCCCAGCAGCGGCTTGCCGCCTTCGAGTCCCATATAGCGCAGAGCTTTCTCGACGGACTCGCGCTCCAGCGGATCTGCGATTCGCGACGGATCCGGCACCGCCGCTGTGATGGGAATACCCATTCCCGGATTGGTGCCGTATGTGATCATCGGCTCCAAGCGATCAGCATCGATCGTGATTTGCTTATCGTAGACAGCGCCGTCGTCGCTCGGCAGCTTCCGCCATCGCGCGACCACCGCGTCCCAATCCGCTCCCTTTGGCGCATACGGCCGTCCGCAAATGTACTCGAAGGTAGTTTCATCCGGAGCGATAAGTCCGGCGCGCGCGCCGCCTTCAATGGACATATTGCAGACCGTCATGCGCTGTTCCATCGAGAGACCGCGAATTGCCGCGCCTGAATATTCCAACACGCAGCCCGTCCCGCCGCCCACGCCGATCCGGGCGATCAATCCAAGAATGATGTCTTTCGCCGATACACCACTGCTAAGCGTGCCGTCAACCCGCACCTGAAATGCCTTCGACGGGCGCTGCAACAGACATTGCGAGGCCAGCACATGTTCCACTTCGCTCGTCCCGATGCCGAACGCCAGCGCTCCGAACGCGCCATGCGTGGCCGTGTGACTGTCGCCGCAGACCACCGTCATCCCGGGTTGCGTCAGCCCCATCTCCGGACCGATTACATGCACAATGCCCTGCTTCTCGCTATGAATACCAAAGCATGGAATACTGAAATAGCGGCAATTCTTTTCGAGCTGCGCGAGCTGATTGGCGGCGATCGTGTCGACGATGGGGAGAGATCGATCGCTCGTAGGAATGCTGTGATCCGCTGTCGCTAGCGTCAAGTCCGGGCGGCGCACCTTGATCCCACGCTCGCGCAAACCCTGGAAGGCTTGCGGCGACGTCACCTCATGCACCAGATGGAGATCGATAAACAGCAGTGTGGGCGCGCCCGCCTGCTCATGCACAACATGGGCGTCCCATATTTTTTGGACAATGGTTTTTGGCTTACTCATGATTTAACCGATCGCGGCGCAGACCGCTTCGCCCACCTGCTCGGTGGTCGCTGGAGGTCCAGCCGGCTGTAGATCCGCGGTTACCCTTCCAGATGTGAGCACCGCTTCCACGGCAGCATTCACCGCGGCCGCTTCTTCTTTCAATCCGAAACTATACTCCAGCATGGCGGCGACCGAGCCGATGGCTCCCAGAGGGTTGGCCTTGTTCTGACCTACAATATCCGGAGCCGACCCGTGCACAGGCTCGTATAAACCAACCCATGCGCCCGACGGCTTCCGGTCGCCGATCGACGCCGACGGCAGCATCCCGATGGATCCCGCCAGCACGGCGCCCTCATCACTCAGGATATCGCCGAACATATTTTCCGTCAGCACGATGTCGAAGCGCGTCGGATTCAGCACGAGCTGCATGGCGCAGTTGTCGACCAGGATGTGGTCCAGTGAAACATCGGGAAACTCGCGCCCCATCTCGGTCACCACACGCCGCCACAATTGCGAGTTCTCCAGCACATTGGATTTGTCTACCGATGTGACTTTCTTTCGCCGCCCGCGCGCCAGGTGAAACGCCATGCGGCTGACGCGCTCAATCTCGCGGCGCGTGTAAACCATGGTATTCACGGCTCGGGTGTCCGCGCCGTTTTCCGTAATGCCGCGCGGAGTGCCGTAGTAGATGCCACCGGTCAGCTCGCGCACGATGATCATATCGGTGCCGGCCACGCGATCGTTTTTCAGCGGTGACGAGTCCAGCAGCGCGGCGTAGGCGCGCACCGGTCGCAGGTTGGCGTAAACGCCCAGCACCTTTCGAATTCCAAGGAGGCCTTTTTCCGGACGTTTTTCAGGCGGCGCGTTGTCGAACTCGGGCAGGCCCACCGCGCCCATGAGCGTGGCATCAGCTTCTCCGGCCAGCCGCACCGTCTCCTCAGGGAGCGGGCTGCCTGTCTGATGAATCGCGATGCCGCCCAGCAGGCCCTCGGTAAGCCTCAGCGTATGGTTCCACTTCTGCGCCACGTGGCGCAGTACGCGTACCGCCTCGCGTGTGACCTCCGTACCAATCCCGTCTCCGGGCAAAACAAGAATGTTAAGGTTCATGGTAAAGCTGCCATTTGCCGCATCTCTTGGAAGCAATATCAATCAGGGTGCACAACCCGCATTTCGGGGACTGGCTTCGAAATTCCGATAAACGCAATTCAAGAAAACAGTTGGCGCCCCGATTCGGAATTTCGTTGCCTGTCCCCGAAATGCCCGGCGAGATGACCCGAATTGCCCTGCGATCAGTCGCCCACCGCCTGCTTGGCCTGCGTGTCCCCGATCAGCGCGATGATCTCTTCATCCATCACACCCTTCTTGCGATCGGCCATCGCGGTGAAGCGGTGATAGAGCAAGTCCAGTTCGCTCTTCGTCAGGGAAAACCCGAGATCCTCGCAGCGCTTGTGTAATGCGTGCCGGCCGCTGTGTTTGCCCAGCACCAGTTTCCCCTCCGGCACGCCCACGCTCTTCGGGTCGATGATTTCGTAAGTGGTTTTCTCTTTCAGGTAGCCGTCCTGATGGATGCCGGCCTCATGCGCGAACGCGTTGCGGCCCACGATGGCCTTGTTGGGCTGCGGCCCGAACGTGATGATCGAGCTGAGCAGCTCACTGGCTGAGTACAGGTGCTCGGTGTTGATGCCGGTAGAGTAGGGGTAGAGGTCATTGCGGATTTTCATGACCATCACCACTTCTTCGAGCGAACAATTTCCCGCGCGCTCGCCGATACCATTAATCGTGCACTCGATCTGCCTGGCGCCGGCCTCAACCGCGGCCAGCGAATTCGGCACTGCCAGGCCCAGATCATCGTGGCAATGCACGCTGACGATGGCGGAATCGCCCAGTGCTTTCACGACGCGGCCAATGATCGCAGCATATTCCCGCGGCGCCGAATAGCCGACCGTGTCCGGGATGTTCACCGTCCGTGCGCCCGCCGCAACCACGGCCTTGGAGACTTCCTCCAGAAAGTCCGGATCTGTCCTGGCGCCGTCCTCGGCTGAGAACTCTACATCATCCACATGCTCCCGCGCGAGTTCCACTGCCGCTATGGCTTCATCCAGCACCTGTTGCCGCGACTTCTTGAGCTTGTATTTCAAATGAAGATCGCTCGTCGCGATGAAGGTGTGAATGCGCGGCCGACGCGCGTGCTTGAGAGAATGCGCGGCCCGTTCCACATCCAGCGTGCAGGCGCGCGCCAGGGCCGCCACCGTGACCCAGGGGAATTCGCGGCTCACCGCGTCTACCGCTTCGAAGTCACCGTCCGATGCAATGGGAAAACCAGCCTCGAGGATGTCGACGCCTAAATCCACCAGCTTATGGGCCATCCGGGTTTTCTCAGGAACCGTCATGCTGCAGCCGGGTGACTGCTCGCCGTCGCGGAGAGTGGTGTCGAAGATGTATACGCGGTTGCTCATGGTTTGGGTAGCCGCCTTTAGTCATCCAGCGGCCGGACCGCGAGTGGTTGCTCGGAGGTCCGGCCGGGAAGTCTCGCCGGCCGGTCCGCGGTGCGCGCGGCTCCAACCGGTACGAACCAATTATCATGGCGGATCGATGAATTTAGCAAATTTATAATGCTCATAGTGTGAATAAGTATTTGTTATGATGAGACGGCATGGAACTTTACCCGCTGCATGTGTTTCTGACGATCGCGACAGAGAAGAGCTTTTCCCGCGCGGCGGAGAGGCTCCTGCGCACACAGCCGGCTATCTCCCTGGCCCTTCAGCGCCTGGAGTTGGAATTGGGAGAGAAGCTGATTGACCGTTCTGCCAAGGACCTGGTGCTGACTGACGCAGGGCAAACCGTTCTCGAATATGCACGGCGCTTCGAAAACCTCCGCCAGGAGTTAGAGAACTCGCTCGCCGAACTGCGCGACAACTCGGCCGGCCGCCTGGCCATCGGAGCCAATGAATCCACGACGCTTTATTTGTTAGGCCACATCGCGCGGTACCGTCGCCTCTATCCCAAAGTCAAGGTGCAGGTGCGCCGCAGCCTTTCCAGCAAGATTCCCGCCGAGCTGATCGACGGCAATCTGGAACTGGGCGTCATCAGCTACGATCCCGGAGACGCTCGCCTGGTTTCGACCACGCTCTACACCGATTCCCTGGTATTTGTCGTCTCGCCCAAACATCCATTCGCGAAACGAAAAAGTACGTCGATCACGGATCTGGGCGGCGAGACGTTCATCGCCCACAATGTCGTCTCCCCTTATCGGGACGTTGTGCTGCGCGAGTTCCAGCGTCACAAAGTGCCGCTCAACATGGAGGTCGAGATGCCGACCGTCGAGACCATCCGCCGCATGGTGGAGGACAACCAGGGCGTGGCGTTCCTCCCGCGAATGTGCGTGGAAAAGGATCTCGATCAGAGGAAACTGTGCGAGGTGCGCGTGAAGGAACTGCACGTCGAGCGCAAGATCCGCCTCGTCTACCCCTCGCGCCGCGCGCTCAGCCATGCAGCCCGTGCGTTTCTGGAGGTTGTAAAGAGCCGAGTCGAATAGGATGGGAGTGTGCACATCGCTTCGCTGCTGATGTTCTGGGCCGTTGGTCCGCCTACTTTTTACCGCGACGTTCTGCCGATTCTGCAGGACCGCTGCCAACAATGTCACCGGCCGGGCGAAGTCGCACCCATGCCATTTCTGACCTACCGGCAGGTGCGCCCGTGGGTGAAAGCTATACGCGAAAGTGTCGCTTTAAAAAGAATGCCACCCTGGTTCGCGGAACCCGGCTACGGTCCGTTTGCCAATGACCGCTCGCTTTCCGAGCGCGAGATCGAAACGCTGGTGAAATGGGCCGATTCTGGCGCACCTGAAGGGGATGCGCACGATGCTCCGCCTGCGCCGCATTGGGTCGAAGACTGGAATATCCGGACCCCAGATTTAGTGGTCCAGATGCCCCGCCCGTTCCAGATACCCGCCACGGGCGATGTCGATTATCAGTACATCGTCGTGCCGACCGGGTTCACCGATGACAAGTGGGTTGAAATGGCAGAATTGCGGCCAAGCAATCGCGCCAGCGTACACCATGCCGTAGTGTACATTCGTGAGCCCGGTTCCTCCTGGCTTCGCGAAGCGAAGCCAGGAGTTCCCTATGTTCCACCAGGAGATACTCCACGAGAACGTCTCTCAAATGGTTGGACCACAAGCGACATCCTGCTGGTTTATTCTCCGGGAAGCCTGGCGGAAGACTGGGGGCCGGCGATGGGAAAATTGATAAAGGCGGGGTCGGACCTGGTGTTCCAGTTTCATTACACGCCCAACGGCCATGCCACCAGTGATCAGTCAAAGATCGGCTTGGTATTTCATCGCGCGGCGCCAAAGCAGCGTGTGATGACATTGCAACTGGATAACGATCGCTTCGTGATCCCGCCCGAGCACCCGCACTATCGCGTTTCCGCTTGGGGGACTATTCCCAACGACACCGAGCTTCTGAGCTTCTTCCCACACATGCACTTGCGCGGCGCAAGCTTCGAATACAACATCGTTGAACCGGACGGAAAGACGCGCACGCTGCTGAGAGTGCAGCCGTATAACTTCTACTGGCAGCTTTCCTACCGCCTCGCTCAGCCCTTGCCGGTGAAAGCCGGGACGAAGCTGGAGTGCGTCGCCTACTTCGACAATTCGCGCAATAATCCCAATAATCCGGATCCTGAGGACGCGGTCCGCTTCGGACCGCAAAGCCGCGAGGAAATGATGATCGGCTTTTTCGACATCGCGGTCGCACCTGGCACTGATAAGAACGAATTCTTTGTCCGGCATCGTTAGATTCTTTGAGGTCACAATTTGTGACCTCAAACGAATCCGAATCGCCGTCGACGCTGTGCGGGATCGTGAATCAGTTTTTTCAGGGTATCGAACACGAGCTTGATGTGCGCATCGTGTGTGTCGCATCTTCCTTCGAGTTCCGCTAGCTTGCGCGCCAGATTCGTGTACGTCGCGGCCACTTCACGCAGGCTTACAAAGGCGCGCATGATCGCAATGTTCACGAGCACTGCGCGGTCGCTCTTGAGAACGGAGGATAGCATCGCCACGCCCTCTTGCGTGAACGCGTAGGGCCGGTAACGCCGCCCGCCGTGGGCTGCACTTGAGGTCACAATTTGTGACCTCAAGATTTGAGACTTCAAACCTCTCGCTTCTGCAGCCTTCAACTGGAACATGAAATCGTTTGGGAATCGGCTCCGGTTGCGCTTCACTGCTTGATTGAATACTTTCGTCGGCACGCCGTACAGCTCCGCCAGGTCCGTATCCAGCATCACTTTCTGGCCGCGAATCAGATGGATCCAATGCGTAATCCGCGCAACCTGCGCCGGGTTTTGCGCAAACGGGACCAATCGTTTGGTTGCCACGTATTTACGGTGTTCTTGATCCGCTGTGAATCTCACAAATCCTGGATGCGGCGCAGCGCACCTGCGGTTGTGCCACAATTAAATTAGCCCCCAGACAAACAATTTGATGGACCCTCAACGCGTGGATCTCAAGCAAACCCTCAACCTGATGCGGACGGACTTCCCGATGAAGGCCAATCTGCCGCAGAGTGAGCCGAAACTGCTCGAGCGCTGGCAGAGCGAGAACATTTATGCGCAAGTGCGCCGCGCGCGGGCCGGCCGTCCGGCTTACATTCTGCACGACGGGCCGCCGTATGCCAACGGCGACATCCATCTGGGGACCGCTTTCAATAAGATTCTGAAGGACTTCGTAGTTAAGTCGAAGTGCATGGCGGGGTTCGATACGCCCTACGTACCGGGCTGGGATTGCCATGGCTTGCCGATCGAGCTCAAGGTGGACAACCAGCTCGGTTCGCGCAAGGCCAAGATGACTCCGGCCGAGATTCGCGCGGAATGCCGCAAGTACGCGGAAAAGTATGTGGACATTCAGCGGCGGGAGTTCATCCGGCTGGGCGTGTTCGGGCGCTGGGAAGACCCCTACCTCACGATGAGCGCTTCGTACGAAGCCGCGATTGCGCGGGCCTTCGTCGAGTTTCTGGATCGCGGTTATGTCTACAAGGGGTTGAAGCCGGTGCACTGGTGCTTGCGGGATCGCACCGCGCTCGCCGAGGCCGAAGTCGAATATGAGAATCACTCCAGCCCTTCGATCTGGGTGCGGTTTGCGCTGAAATCGGAGCCTTGGGATCCTGCCCTTGCCGGTCGCAAAGTTTTCGCGCTGATCTGGACCACCACTCCTTGGACCATCCCGGCGAACATGGCCATCGCATTTCATCCGGAATTCGACTATGTTGCGGTGGACATAGCGGGTGACGTTTACATCGTCGCCAGAGATCGGTTGGAATCGACTGCGCAGGCGTGCGGATGGGCAAACTTCACTACGCTGGCGCATTTTGAAGGCCGTCGGCTGGACGGTGCTGTGTTCCGCCATCCATTCATCGAGCGCGACTCACGCGGTATTCTCGCCGACCACGTCACTCTCGAGCAGGGCACTGGTGCTGTCCACACGGCGCCCGGGCACGGCCAGGAAGACTACGAGATTGGATTACAGTACGGGATTTCTATCTTTTGTCCGGTAAACGAGGCCGGGCGGTTCTACCACGCCGAAGGCGCCGCGGGCCGGCTTCCCGAGGAACTGATCGGCAAGACTGTCTGGGAAGCCAATCCCATCGTAATCGAGCTTCTGCGCTCCCGCGGCGCGCTGCTCGCCACCGAGAAAATCGAGCATAGTTATCCGCACTGCTGGCGATGCCACAATCCCACGATCTTCCGGGCCACCGAGCAGTGGTTCATCGGCATGGATCGCAACCAGCTTCGCGAGAGGACGCTTGAAGCCATCAAACGAGTGCGCTGGATGCCGGAGTGGGGCGATGAGCGCATGTCCAACATGATCGCCACGCGCCCCGACTGGTGCATTTCCCGTCAACGGGTCTGGGGCGTGCCGATCATCGTGTTCTATTGCGCGCAATGCCGCGAACCCCTTACAGGCCGGAAGGTCATGGACCGTGTGGTCGAACTGTTCGAGCAACACACGGCGGACGTCTGGTACCAGAAATCGGCGACGGAGCTGATTGGCGAAGGCGTGCGGTGCGCCAAATGCGGGTCGGCTGAGTTCACCAAGGAGTCGGACATTCTCGATGTGTGGTTTGATTCCGGCTCCAGCCAACTGGCCGTTTTAACTGAAGCGAATGGCCTCCAATGGCCGGCGGATCTCTACCTGGAAGGCGGCGATCAATATCGCGGCTGGTTCCACAGCTCGCTGTTGGTAGGTGTGGCGCTCAAAGGCGGCGCGCCTTATCGCGCATCCGCCACCAACGGCTGGGCACTCGACGGTGAGGGACGGGCGATGCACAAGTCGCTGGGAAACGCCATCGAGCCCGAGGAAGTGATCAAGAAGTACGGCGCCGAAGTTCTCCGTTTGTGGGCTGCCTCGGTGGAGTTCAATGAGGATGTGCGCATGTCGGAGACAATCCTCGCGCGTCTCACCGAAGCCTACCGCAAGCTGCGCAATACTTTCCGGTATCCACTCGGGAATTTGTGGGATTTTGATGCCCAGCGTGACGCCGTCTCCGCCGACAAGCTACCGGAGATCGACCAGTGGATTCTACTTCGCGCCGAAGATCTGGTGGCGCGATGCCGCCGATGGTATGACGAGTTCGCTTTCCACAAGGTTTACAGGGCGCTGTACGACTTTGCGACCGTAGATTTGAGCGCTGTATATTTCGACGTTCTCAAGGATCGGTTGTACACCGCGGCGCCGAAATCGCATTCCCGGCGGAGCGCTCAGACAGTGCTGCACAGGCTGCTGGATGCGCTGGTTCGTTTGTGTGCGCCGATTCTCGCCTTCACCACCGAAGAGGTTTGGCGTCACATGTGTCGCGAGGGCAGCGTGCACACGGCGCTATTTCCGGAGCCGGCCGAGTTGACCACCGGCATCACCGGCGAACAGAGGAAACGCGCCGAAAACTGGGACCGTCTCATGAAAGTGAGGCAGGATGTGCTCAAGAGCCTGGAAGTCGCGCGGCAGGAAAAATTCATTGGGGCGCCTCTCGAAGCTCGCATCCGCCTGAGCGCCAACGGGGACCTGTATCCGCTACTGAAAACTTACGCCGCGGATTTACCCGCTCTGTTCATCGTTTCCCAAGTGGAGTTATCACCGGGCGCCGGAGACGCCGTGCAGGTAAAGGTGGAGCGAGCGGCCGGGGCCAAGTGCGAGCGCTGCTGGAAGTACAAAACCGACATCGGATCGAATGCCGCGTTTCCCACGATCTGCGGCACTTGCTCCGAGGCGGTGGAGGAGATCCTGCATGCGTGAGTCCGGGTCGCGCGCCATGATGTACGGCTTGGCAGGCGCCGTATTCGCGGTCGATCGCCTGACCAAGTGGATCATCGAGACATACGTTTCGAAGTATGACAACCACGTCGTGATTCCAGGATTTTTCGAGATCGTGCATTCAGAAAACCAGGGTGCTGCGTTCGGGCTGTTTGCCCAATCGACGTCGCAGTTGCGGACGGTTTTGCTGATTGGCTTCTCGGTGGTGGCGCTGGTGGCCCTGGTAGTCATGCTGTGGCGAACTTCGCGGCTCGACCGCAAGACCGGCATCGCACTGGCCCTGATTCTGGGCGGCGCCATGGGCAACGTGTTCGATCGCGTGGTTCGCGAGGGTGGCGTTACGGATTTTCTCCTCTTCTACATCGGGAGTTATCAATGGCCGGCATTCAATGCCGCCGATAGCGCGATCGTGATTGGAAGCGGCCTGTTGCTGCTCGATTTCGTCAAGTTCAAACGCCAGCCGGCGCACACGCAAGATGTTTCCTGAAGTTTTTCGCATCGGCGGATTCTTTCTGCCCACCTACGGCCTGCTGGTCGCCCTGGCTTTCCTGGCCGCTCTGTGGGTGGCGGGACGCCTTGCAGCCAAAGCAGGTCTACACAAGGAAACCGTTCTCAACCTCGGGATCTATTGCGCTCTGGCAGGCATCGCCGGCGCCAAGCTGCTCATGATCGTGCTCGATCCTGCGGTTCGCGGCAACTGGCGCGAGATCTTTTCGCTCTCCACGCTGCAGGCCGCCGGAATCTTCTACGGTGGTTTTGTTGCGGCGCTGGTGACGGCATTCGTCTACATGTGGCGCAACGGACTGCCGGCCCTGAAGACTGCGGATGCGTTCGCTCCAGGGCTCGCGTTGGGACATGCCATCGGGCGCCTCGGCTGCTTTTCCGCGGGCTGCTGCTGGGGGGTGCCGACGCACTTGCCTTGGGCAGTGACATTTACGAATCCACGGGCCAACGAGTTGGTAGGCGTACCGCTCGGCGCGCCTCTACATCCGACGCAGCTTTACGAATCGCTGGGCGAGTTGATCATCTTTGCTGTGCTCTACCTGGGCTTTCTGCGGCCACACCGCGACGGCTCGGTGGTGAGCCTGTACCTGGTGCTCTACGGCATCCTGCGATTCCTTGTCGAGTTTGTGCGGTTTCACGATCAGCAATCCAATCCGCTCACGGGCCCGTTCTCGACCGAGCAGTGGATTTCTCTGGCGCTGGTCGCTGTGGGCCTCGGCTACTGGCTCTTTGCGCGGAATCGGCAGGCAATAACGGCCGTCACCTCACCGGTGACGACGAACGCGGGTTAGGGGGAGAAGGTGCCAGGTGTCAGGTTCCAGGTGTCGGGGCGAACAGTGTGCCGGAACCTGAAGCCTGCCATGGTATCCTGATGCGCTCAACGTGCCACAAGTCCGACGCAAAACTCCAAAAACGGAACTGATCTCTCCTCAGGTTGTGGAGAAGCCTGAGGCTATGGAAGAGGCTCCCAAGCCGCCCGGCACGACCGTTTTGGTGGTCTCCTACAATCGCGTGGACTTGCTGCGAAAAGCCGTCGAGGCGCTGGAGCGTTCCAAGGACCGGGAAAAAATCGAGATCCTGGTGGTGGATAACGGTTCGACCGACGGCAGCGCGCAGCTCGAAACCGATTTCCCCACGACGCGGTTCATTCGCATGCCGCGCAACTTCGGCTTGACCAAAGCCTTGAACGTGGCCTTGCGGAGTGCGACCGGCGAATTCATCCTGCTGCTGCACGAAGACACGGAAGTATCGCCCGAAACCGTCAGCTTGCTTACAGGCATTCTCGAAAATCAGGGTGACGTGGGCGCCGCCTGCCCGCTGCTGGTGACTCCTGACGGCCAGCCGGGTCCTCAAATCTCATCGCTCCCGGCGCCTGGACGCACGTCTCTCGAATGGCGCCCGGCTGATCCCGCTCTCGGTGAGCAAACGGTCGAGTATGCGCGCGGGGCGGCCATCATGGTTCGTAGTTTGTCGCTCAGGGCCATGGGGAAGATTGACGAGCGTTACGGCACTTATGGCAGCGACGCTGAAATCTGTTTTCAGGTGCGGCGGGCGGGGAAGCGCGTGCTGCTGACGCCTTCTACGCGGGTGATTCATCATGGGCGAGCGGATCTGGATGCACGTAGCCGTGCCACAATAGACGCCGATCGGATTCTTGGCATGGCCGTGTATCTGCGAAAACGGTTTGGCATCGTTCGCGGCCTGCTGTATCACATTTCAGTGATCCTCGGGGCGCTGGGGGGCCTGCTCACGCTGCGCGATTTCTCCTATCGCTTCTCGCTGTTCGGGGCGTTATTGAGCGGCCAGAAGATTGACGGCACCCAAGCCCAGTAATGTCACCCGATTTTTGATATACCACCGTTAACTACAGGTTTCCCGCGAAATCGCCGATACTAGTGCGTATGCCCTATATGCTGTGGGTCTGCTTACCTATTCTGGTGTCGCTCGGGTCGGGTACCCTTGCCTACTATGTGATGAAGGCGCGCATGGAGGCTGCCATCGCGGGCGAACGGGCCGCTCTTGCCGAAGCGCGAGCGCACCTCGACGGGCAGACCAAGGTACTTCACGAAACTATCCGGGCGACCGAAGAGGCCGCCAAACGGAGAGCGTTCGACGACTTTCTGGGCGACCTGCGCGTAGAGGAGCGCCACTACGTGCGCGAGCAGAAGGCATTATTCCTCCACAAGAGGAGCCTCGTGCTGCAGGAGCGCATCTTCTTTCGCAATATTCCGCTGTCAAGCTGGGTGGAGCACGAGATGCCGGTCGAGGAGGGCGTGGACGTCGAGAAGTTGGCGAGAACGCTCGCGGTTTTCACGCCGGACGCACTGCTTGCGCCGGATTTCAGCGGAAGAAAGCTGCTGCGGTAGACTCGACGCCGCGCAACGCTCCCTGTGGCGACTCAGCGGCTGCGTTGCGTAAGTTGGCAAGGATGCCCCGGCGGGCCGGACACGGCGCCTGGCACCTACGATGATCAGAACGCATTCTAGTTCTTCATCTTCACCGGTGGCGGCATTTCTTTGCGCGGAAGCATCTCGGCGCGGTTCGCTGCGTGGTAGACCACGGAAGCGATCACGGCCGATGCCTGCATCACGTCGCCCGGCACGGCGTGATCGTAGAGGTCCATGTTGGAGTGGTGCGTGATACGGCCGTACTCTACCTCATCCTGAATAAACTGGAATCCCGGCAAGCCCACCTGGTCGAAGGACTGGTGATCCGTTCCGCCTGTGTTTCGAATGGTGATGGTGGTCACGCCGAGGTCGCGAAAGGGCGCAAACCACGCTTCGAATACCGGCCGCATGGCATCGTTGCCCTGCAAATAGACGCCACGAATCTTACCCGTGCCGTTATCGTGATTAAAATAGCCCGATAGTTTGGCGTGCGCCGGTTTGAGCTGCATGGTTTCGGGGTCGGCAAAATTCGCCTTGACGTACGCCCGCGAACCGTAGATACCCTGTTCCTCGCCGCTCCACAAGCCCAGGCGAACGGTGCGGTCCAGATTGAGATGCAGCGCTTTCAGAATCCGCATCACTTCGATCATGACCGCGCTTCCCGTGCCGTTGTCTGTTGCGCCAGTGCCGCCAATCCACGAATCGAAGTGCGCGCCGATCATGACGATTTCGTCCGGCTTGCTGGAACCCGGAATGTTGGCGATGATGTTCAAGCCTTCACCCGAGGCGCCATCGCTGGTGGCGCGCACTTCGAACTCCAGTTTCACCGGAACTTTCTTGTCCAGCAGGCGCGCGATGCGATTGCAGTGCTCGATGGTCAGGGCGATACGCGGCGCGGGCACGGGCTGATCGCTCTGGAATGTGCCGGCCGCATCGCCGAAAACGGTTCCCGCATCGGCGTTGTAGCTCGGGACGATCGCCGCGACCGCTCCTTCCTGCGCCAGAAATTGATTGACGCGATCGCGCAGGCCGTCTTCATACTCCCAGATCTTGGCCTCGGCATCGAGCGGAAGAAGATTGAACAAGGCACGGCGCTCCTCGGGCTTTTCCGGCAGGACCATCTTCTCAATATCGAACGGCGGCAACGCGAACGGCGTGGGTGCATCCGCCTCCTTCGCCAGGTCGGCGTCGGAATAGCGTGAGGCGGGAGCGGAAGTCACAGGCGTCAGATCTCTCGGCTTTTCGAGCAGCACGATCTTGCCGCGCAGCTTGCCCTTGTACTCGCGAAAATACTTTTGTAGCTCCTCGTCGGTTTTCTTCGCATCCAAGGCATCCGAAAGCTTGAGCGGCGCGAGCACGGGCTCCGCAGTCAGTGGCCCTTTTGTGTCCGCCGACCAAGCCAGGGGGAAACCGATCAGGGGCGCGTACTCGGGCTCCTGAATCGAAATGCTGAACCTGGTCAGCCGCCAGCTTCGGCCGAACTTGCCCCAGGGCTGGATGGCCGCGTCGTCGATGCCGTATGCCTTGAGCTGTTTCACAGTCCAGTTGGCCGCCGCCGTGAATCCCGGCGACCCGGTCAGCCGCGGCCCGTAGGCATCGGTCAGCCAGAACAGATGATCCATCACCTTGGAGTTTTGGAACGCCTCCGTTTTGATGCGCTGGACGATCGCGAGATCTGCTTTGTCCTGGGCGCGGAGAGCGATCGCGAGTAGCGACAGCGTCAGTAGTTTTTTCATAAACCTCGAGAGGGATTTGGGATTTAGCCCAAGCCGCGCAGCCGTCTGCCAAATCCCAAGTCCCATCAGATTGGCAGCGACGCGGCAAGCGTCACCTGCTGATGCGTTTTGTGATCTTCAATGATAATCTTCCCGTTCTCCAGCCGCACGTCGTCCACTTTATGAAAGCCTTCCGGAGTGTGCGCATAAAACATGAGGAATCGCGACTCGATCTTGGTACGCGCCGGGAGCCAGCGGAATGTGGGCGCGCCGAACAGCGAGTTCAACTGTACCGCCTCGCGCCGCGGGACATCGAACGGCTGCGTGGCAAATTCCATCCCGCGCGCCAGCTTCTTGTTCTTCGGATAGAACATCCAACTCTGGGTCCAAGGATATTCTTGCGGCTTGAACAGGTATCCCAGCAAAAGGCGTTTCCCTGGATGCAACGCCGTGATAAACACCAGCTTGCGCGCGGGGTCCATCAGGCAGGTGGTGTGATCTCCGGAATTCGGCTCGGGCGGCGCAATGCGCACATCGATTTTGCGGGTGTGCAGCCCTGGCGCCTCAGGCCACGTGAAGTCCTTGTTGGAGGGCAGTATGTGCGGCAGCCCGCCTTCTTTTTCCGATTCCGTATAAGGGCGCGTCTTGGCACGCCGCGCTGACATGTCCACCACCGTCACACCCGGCTCCAGGAACGGCGATCCGATGGTGGCATGCTCAGCCCAGAAGACGGGCCGGTCGAATGCCAGCAGGCTCTCGAGCTCGCTCTCGACGTAGACGACGTTTTCGCCATCCACCATGCGCACCGTGCGCGCGAACAGCTCCTGGGTGAGCGGAAGCTTCGTCGCCAGCGTGAGGGTGGAGGTACGTCCGTCCCTGCTGTAATACTTCACTTCGAACGGTTTCTGATGCGCCTCGCCATGGCCAGGCAAACCAGCCGCCTCTTCCTCATGTGAGACCTCGCCGAATCCATCCACGCAGATGAAGTGGCCGGTGGCTCCATCGAATTCATTCTTTGCGCCGGCTTCGCGTGCCATGCGGATCGGGTCCCACAGGGGACTGAGTTTTTCCGGATCGTCGACCAGCACCACGCGGGCGAAGGCGGCGCCCGTAGGGAGCACCGTCAGCTCGATTGTCCCGTTCGAGAGCAGGAATCCTGGAAGATCCTCGAACGTGGCTTTCGGCGGTTGGCCAGTCTGCGCGAACACGGTCGGGATCAGGAGAAGCAACACTAGAAAACGCATGAAGCTAAGACTAACACTGCTTGCGATATACTAGCTCACCGCATGTTCTGTACCCGCTGCGGCGCAACAAACTCCGACGTTGCCCGATTCTGTTCAGTTTGCGGTGCGCCTCTCGGAATGGCAGCCGCGGCCGTGCCGGTCCCTGGGCTCCGCTATTCCGGCTTTTGGAAAAGATTCCTCGCCATGATCATAGACGGGTTCATATTCACTCCAGTCATTATGGTCATGTTCGCGTTTACCGGGGCGCTTGGCATCATGGCGCACCCGCAGGACTTCGAAGGCATGGTTGCCGCCATGTTCGGCCTCACGATGATTGCGATCATGATGCTCGTGACAGCCGGACATTGGCTCTATTACACTCTCATGGAGAGCTCGCGCTACCAGGCGACTCTCGGCAAGATCGTTGTCGGCGCCATCGTCACGGATCTCAACGGAAACCGCATCTCTTTCGCGCGCGCCAACGGCCGCTACTTCGGCAAGTGGATTTCCGGCGCGATCTTCGATATCGGTTTCCTGATGGCCGCCTTCACCGAGAAACAGCAGGCGCTGCACGACATCCTCGCCGGCACTTTGGTGATCCAGAAGTAAACCGCTCCATTTGGAGACCCTCGCACGCGTGTCCTACGATAAGAACGCATGCCAGATGTACCCGCTGTCGAGATTCACGATCTCCGCAAGCTGTACGGGCCGAAGGCCGCCGTCGATGGCCTCAGCCTCACCGTTCCACGCGGCAGCTTCTTCGGATTTCTGGGGCCGAACGGTGCGGGAAAGTCCACCACCATCCGCATGCTCACGGGCCTCATTCCGCCCACCTCGGGCACCATCGCACTGCTCGGCATGCCTCTGGCCGAGCACGAAATCGAAATCAAACGCCGCATCGGACTGGTGCCCGATGAGTCCTTGCTGTTCGACCGCCTGACTGGCGTGGAGTTTCTCGAATTCGTAGGCCGCATGTACGGGCTGGAGCGTCCGGTCGCGCGGGAACGCGCGGGCGAATTGCTGGAACTGTTCGAGCTGACCGCGCAGCCGCGCCAGCTCATCGCGGAATATTCCAAGGGCATGCGCAAGCGCGTCGCCATGGCCGCATCGCTGATTCATCGTCCCGAACTCTTCCTCATGGACGAGCCTTTCGAAGGCGTCGACGCGGTTGGCGCGCGCTTGATGAAAGATATCCTGCTCGATCAGGTCCGCCACGGCGCCACCATCTTTCTCACCTCGCACGTGCTCGAAGTTGTGGAGCGCCTCTGCGATCGTGTGGCCATTATCAACGAAGGCAAGATCGTTCGCGAAGGCGCCATGCAGGATCTGCGTTCGGCGTCCGAGACGCTGGAAGATGTTTTCGTCCGCCTGGTCGGCGCCGGCCACGAGTTTGAAAGGCTGGACTGGCTGTGATCGCCGCCATTCTCCGCGCGCAATTCCTCAGCATGCGCAGTTTCCGCCTCGACTCCCGCCGCCGCGGCGCTGTCTTTTCCATTCTCACTTCTCTCATTTGGTACGGCATCTGGATGTTCGTGGCGTTCGTGGCTGAGGATTTCTTCTCATCTGCCGTGACCGGCGAGCTGATCCGCCGCGGCTTTCCGGCCGGTTTGATGTTCGTGTTTCTCTATTGGCAGGTCACGCCCATCATGTCGGCCAGCCTGGGCGCTTCGCTCGACTTGAAGAAGCTGCTGATTTATCCCGTCCCGCACCGCAAGCTGTTCGTCATCGAGGTCCTGCTGCGGCTGACCACGTGCGGCGAGATGCTGCTGGTGCTGGCGGGTGCGGCTGTCGGTTTGCTGCGCAACCCGCGCTACGGCGGCTTCGCGGCAGCGCCGCAGATCCTTGGGCCGATCCTCTTATTTGTCCTCTTCAACCTGCTACTTTCCGCAGGCCTGCGCAATCTGCTGGAGCGCATGCTCACGCACAGGCGCGTGCGCGAGATCCTGATGCTGGCGCTGGTGTTGGCGGCGACATTGCCGCAATTGCTGCTGGCCACTCACACGCCCACCCGCAGCCTGCGTAATTTTTTCACCGAAACCCCTGGCGGATTCTGGCCCTGGACCGCAGTCTCCAATGCCGCGTTGAGAAACGGAGTGGTGATGCCGTTCCTGATTCTGACCTCGTGGGCGCTGGCCGCGCTGGTCTTCGGCCGCTGGCAATTCGAGCGCAGCTTGCACTATGATGCGCAGGACACGCTCAGCTCAGCCGCCGCGAACACGCGCACGCTCTCGCGACTCGAAAGCTTCTACCGCCTCCCGTCGCTATTTCTGCCCGATCCCCTCGCCGCGGTGGTGGAAAAAGAACTGCGCGCGCTCAGCCGTACGCCGCGTTTCCGCATGGTTTTCATCATGGGATTTTCATTCGGCCTGCTGGTCTGGCTTCCCATCACGCTCGGCAGAGGCAGTCGCGGCTCCGTGGTGGCCGATCATTATTTAACCATTGTCAGCGTCTACGCCCTCACCCTGCTAGGCCAGGTTTCCTATCTGAATACGTTTGGATTCGATCGCTCGGCCGCGCAGGTCTACTTTTCCGTGCCCGTGTCCATCAGCCAGTCACTCATGGGCAAGAACATTGCGGCGGCGCTGTACATCTTTTTTGAGATGTTGGCGGTCACCGTGGCTTCGCTGGTGCTGCGCCTCCGCGTCACGCCAGACGCCATCGCCGAAGCCTTCACGGTAACAGCCATCGTCGGCGTTTATCTGTTCGCCATCGGCAATCTCAGCTCCATCCACTTTCCCCGCGCCATGAACCCCGAGCGCGTTTCGCAAGGCGGCGCCGCCAGCCGCATGCAAGCGCTGATTTTTCTCTTCTACCCGATCGCTCTTCTGCCCGTGACCCTTGCATTCTGGGCGCGCGTAGTCTTCGACAGCCAGCTCATTTTCGCGCTGATCCTGGGCTTCGCCGCGATTCTCGGCGTGGTGGTCTATTGGATCTCGATGGAATCCGCCGTAGGCGCCGCAAATCAGCGCCGCGAAAAGCTGTTGATGGAGCTTTCGCGCAGTGAGGGGCCGGTGGCAACGGAATAGCTACGTGGAAGCCTGGAGTGATCGAACCTCACGGTTCGGTTCAGGGCCGCGGCCCATAGAAGTAGTAGTCAGCCTGATAGTCAACCGAAGCTTCGGCACCGGCATGCCGCTGGTCGCAGCCCCCTGCCGGAGCCGCGCCGCCCGCCGTGTTCACCCGCTGGATATATGTCACACGTCCGAACGTGCCTGTGCCCTCGTTAGTCTTGGCCTTCAGCAGCAGCCACGGAACGGCGTCGGGCTGCGCGGCGTTGGCACGCTGCTGCACCTGCCCGGTTACCTTGCTGCCGTCCGTTGCTTCCCACGCCGGACCCTCGTAATGCTTGCCGATTTTTGCGCCTTGTCCATTCAGTAGATCGGCCTGGGGTCTCGCTAACGCCCACTCGAACTGGGTTTGGTTGTCCGCTTTCGGCTTGCAAGCGTAAATCTGCTTTCCTTTTCCCAACGCTTTGAGCAGGACGACCTCTGTGTCAGGCGCCTTCAGGTTTTCCGGAACCTCCGGGCGCGAGATCTCAGCGGCAGCCAGGCCGAACGCGAACAGCCAAGTCAAGCTGCGCGGATTCATCGTCATGCGTTTGTAACTCAATCCCGGCGGACGCGTCCTTAGCCGTCCGTCGATGCATTGTCGCATGAGCGCCGCGTTTCAGGCGGCCACCGCGGCCTACTGCGGCCGCTGCTGCCAGAAGAACTGTTGGCCGTCGGCGTTGGCCATCTGCACGGCGGTGACGGTGATAGAATCGCTGCCAACCATGTAGGTCACGGTCTGAACCCCGGCATCCCCGTTTAGGCTGGTATCGCTCGCAACCGCTGCGATGTGCTGGCGGAGTGTGACATCCATCGGCGTAATGTCCACTTTCCAATCCCCTAGTGAGCTGCCGAATTGCAGAATCATGTGGCCGGCGGGCGTTCCCATAGCCGTCACATGCCCGGTCGTGATCTGGGCGGACAGTTTGGCCAGCTGCACCGTAGCGGCAGGATCCTCCGGCACCAGGGTGATTTGCCACCAGGCTTTGTACTGCGGGTTCGCCACGGGATATTGCAGATCGCGCATGTGCATGGCGCCGTAGAAGTTAATATCAGGATAGACCGGCGCAACAGTCACCCGGACGGAACCATGGAAGTCATAACCATTGTCCTGCGCGCAGAGCGGCGTCAGGGATAAAAGGCCAAGCAGCACAGCCGGCGCGAATTTTTGAATCATAAAATCCTCCTCTAGTATGGATAGCGACGGCGCCGAGGATAATGACTCATTCAAATCGTGAGCGGCCGCCTGGGGCAGGTGATAAGCTGGCAGTGGCCGAGGCATGGAGCAACAACCGACCGGCTCTGAGGGCGAAATTACCCAGTTGCTGCACCAGTGGGGTGACGGGCGCGATGAGGCCTTTCGGGAGCTGTTACCCCTGGCCTACAGCCGGCTGCGCGCGCTGGCCGGCATGTGCATGCGCCGCGAGCGGCCTGACCACACTCTGCAACCGACGGCGCTGGTTGGCGAATTGTGTGTGCGGCTAGCCAAGGGTAACCAGGCGGCCTGGAACAATCGCGAGCACTTCTATGCGTTCTGCGCCCGCGCGATGCGCTGGATTCTGACCGATTACGCCAAGAGCCGGCTGCGCGACAAGCGGAAGCTCGATCTCCAGCTTCCTCTGACCGAGGACATCCCATGGCTAGGCACCCGGGACGATGACATTATCGACCTGGACCGTGCGTTGTCCAAACTGGAGGCACTCGACGCCAGGAAAGCAAAAGTGCTCGAAATGCGCGTTTACTTGGGTTGCACGGCGGAGGAAACCGCCGAAGTCCTGTCGCTCTCCAAAGTCACCGTGGATCGGGATTTGACTCTGGTTCGCGCCTGGCTGTGCCGGGAACTGCGCCCGGATGCCCAGCAGCCCGCCAACCCTTCGCAGAAACCGGTGGGCTGATGGAAAAAATAACCGGCATCGGAGGTCTCTTTTTTCGCGCCCACGATGCCGCTGCTCTCGCCCGCTGGTATCAGGAGCATCTGGGCGTTACCGTTGTCCCGTCCAACTATGGAGATGAGCCGTGGCGCCAGGAGGCCGGGCCGACTGTGTTCGCGCCGTTTCCCGAGGACACTACGTATTTTGGTGATTCCGCCAAAGTCTGGATGGTCAATTTTCGCGTCCGCAACCTGGATGTGATGGTGGCGCAACTGCGCGCCGCCGGCATCTCCGTTGAGGTTGACCCGCAGATCTACCCGAACGGCAGATTCGCTCGTTTGTACGACCCCGAAGGCAATCCGATCGAGTTGTGGGAACTGGCATAATCACTCATAAATGAACCTCGATCGCTTTTCCGCCCAATCCAGAAGCCTTGACAAAGGCGGCGTAGCAGAACTCGCTGGCGAACTGCGCCGCCAGCCGCCCGGAAGCGTGGTCGTACTGGAAGGCGAGCGCGTACACAGGCTCCAACTGGCGCAGGCGATCGCCAGACAGCTCGGCTACGGAGCGAACCTTAGCGCTGAGTGGAATCTGGATGCCTTGAATCCCGGGAGCGATCCCCACGGCATCCTGTTTTTCGATGAAGCGGATGCTCTATTCGGTTCGAGAACTGATGTGAAGGATTCACACGACAGGTACGCCAACCTATTTGACCAGCTTCAATCATTTCGGGGGCTGCTTCTGATCGGCGCCGACAGCCGGCAGAGCATGCCCCCTTATTTGATGGCGAGATGCAAATTGATCTCGGTGCGGGATTACTGGCCGCCCCACGAGTAGTTCAATTCCCGGTCGGGCCAAATCGCCTTGTGGGGAGCCCAGTCGCGGCTTCCATGAGAAGGCCGACGGTGTCAGCATTTTTGAGTTGGGGGAATTCGCCAAACTTGGGCTCGATCAACTGGTCGTTCAGGAAAACTCTGCCTTCCGTGTAGTGGATCAAGCCGGACTGACCTGAGATTACGTATCCAAGAGGCACATCAGGAGGTGGGTATGTCGCCGATCAATGTGGCGAAATCCTGCATGCCCTGAGTAGTGTGGTCCACACCATCCAGGCGTGGCGAGCCGACTAGCGATGCGGCTAGGACTGCTTGCGGTCCGGTAACGGGCAGAACGCGCCTTGAGAGAAGCCCTCGGCTTCAATGCCGAACGCGTGGTCAAAACGGGCGCGATAGTTCTCCCACGCGATGGACGAGGTCAGCTCGACAAGCTGCTTTTCCGTGAAGCGTTGTCTAAGTTGCGCAAACAGTTCGTCAGAGACGTTGACCGGAGTCGCAGACATCGCGGCCGCGTAACGTAGCACCAGCTTCTCCTCTTCGCTGAGCGCGGTGCTCTTTTCAAAATCGGCCAGCGCCATCAGCTTTTCCTCCGTGACGCCTTGTTTTCTGCTCACGGCAGAACCGATATCGATTCAGAACGGGCACCCGATGAGCATCGCCGTCTTCACTGATGCCAGCGATTTCAGACCGGCATCGACGGTCCTGGCTGCCGCCTGCCCTGTTTCCATCTCAGCCAATGACCGAAGCAGCCGGGCATGATGCGCCGTGATTTTGATCGGAAGGACAACATGCCCGAGCTTTCGCCGCACCATCCAATAAACAAAACGAACGAACCAGTTGGCCTGTTGAGGCTCCACTCCTTGAATGCGTGCCATCCCTGTTGATCTCCTCTCGGGGCTGCGAATGCTCTACGGGCCCTCGATTCAGAGCGGGGCAAGCCGTAAGCAGATCTCTCTCTTTTTGAGCATATCTTTCTCGCCGTCAAATCGAAAGTTCAGGCACTCGGAACTGTGCTCCGCATAAGCGGACCTGGCGCGGTACTGGTTCCGTCAGGCACGTGATTCCGCCTTAATCGACAGCGCGAACGCCGATCGACCATGTAGCGCAGGGACACGCGCAGTTTGCGGGTACCTGCGGCAGTTGGTTTCGCCACGTGTCGAAAAGGCGCGGGTCTCCCGCCAACCCCGCGTTAGCCCGCGCTACAGGAATGAGGCTTCGAATGGGCTGCCCAACGGGCGTCCGTCCAGCCAAATCCCAAATCCTAAATCCCAAATCCAAGCGTGCCCGGCGCTTCTTCCCCACGTAATCGTATCGCAACCTAAATCATACGCGAGCATGGTTTAATGAACTCTTGAGGTGAGCCACCCAAGACCTAGATGTTGATCTTCGATCTGATTGTCATCGGTTCCGGGCCGGCCGGGCAGCGCGCCGCCATTCAGGGAGCCAAATCCGGTAAGCGCGTGGCCCTGGTGGAAAGCCGCGAAGTGCTGGGCGGCGCCTGCATCAACACCGGCACCATCCCCAGCAAGACCATGCGCGAAGCCGTGCTGCACCTCTCCGGCTTCTACTACCAGAACATCTACGGCATCAATTACCGCGTGAAAGAGAAGATCTGCATGTCGGATCTCCTGTTCCGCGTGCAGCACGTCATCAAGACCGAGGTCGATGTGACGCAGGCGCAGCTTTCCCGCAACGGTGTGGAGGTGCTCACCGGCGTCGCGAGCTTCGTGGATTCCAAGCATTTGCGCGTGACCAACTCACTTGGGCTGACGGAACTCGAGGCCAACAACATCATCATTGCCACGGGCACCAAGCCGGCCGTATCCCCTAACGTGCCGCTGAACGGCAAGACCATCGTCAACAGCGACCAGATCCTGCAGATGTCGGATGTGCCGAAAACCCTGATCGTGGTCGGCGGCGGCGTCATCGGCGTCGAGTACACCTGCATGTTCGCCATTCTCGGCGTGCGCGTGATTCTGGTGGAGAAGCGCCCGCGGCTGCTCGAATTCGCGGACTCCGAAATTGTCGAGGCGCTCTCGTATCATCTGCGCGATCATCGGGTCACCATGCGCCTGGGCGAAGAGGTAGAGAGCGTCGAGGAAGCCCCCAATGGCGGCGTTGTTGCCAATCTGCACAGCAAGAAAAAGATCTCGGGCGATGCGTTGTTGTATGCAGTAGGGCGCCAGGGAAATGTGGATGAGCTGAACCTGCAAGCGGCTGGAATTAGCGCCGACGCGCGCGGGCGCATTACGGTTGACGCCGAGTACCGCACCAGCCAGCCGCACATCTACGCCGCGGGAGACGTGATCGGCTTCCCCAGCCTGGCATCGGTATCGATGGAACAGGGACGCCTAGCCGCCGCCCATGCTTTCGGGCACGTGATGCACTCCAATCCGGCCTACTACCCCTACGGCATTTACACCATCCCCGAGATTTCTTTCATTGGAAAAACCGAGGAGCAGTTGACCGACGAGGACGTCCCATATGAAGTGGGCGTGGCGTACTATCGCGAGATCGCGCGCGGCCAGATTCGCGGCGACACCACCGGCCGTCTCAAGATCATCTTTCACCGCGAGACCAAGGAATTGCTGGGGGTACACGTCATCGGCGAAGGCGCCTCCGAATTGCTGCACATCGGGCAGGCTGTGCTGATTCTCAAGGGAACGGTAGAGTATTTCGTGGACACCGTATTCAATTACCCCACGCTGGCCGAAGCGTACAAAGCCGCGGCGTTCAACGGCCTGAACAAGCTGGCGCGTCTTTAGCCGAGGAGAGCTGCGATGGCGAAAATCGTCGGCGTAATGGCGTCGGAACGGATTGTGGCGGGCCTCGTGGAAGGCAGCCACGTCGTGGGACCGGTGCGTATTTATCCCGAGCCAGGTTCCGATTCCGAAGGACTATACGGCGTCCCTGCCGACGAAATCGGCGAACTGGTCCGGCGTCAAATCGAACTCGTCACCGGCGGCGCCCCGGTTGAGGCCGTGGGTATCGGCTTCGCCGGGATCATCCGCGACGGGCGCATCGAAGAATCGCCCAACCTGCAACAGACCAAGGGTTATTATCTGCAAGGCGCTCTCGGCACGTCGTTCCAGCGCGTACTGGTGTTGAACGATGCCGACGCCATGGCCGCGGGCATCGCGGCTACGCGCGGAAAGCTGGAAAGCCTGGTTCGCGTATGGACCCTGGGCGATGGCATCGGCTACGGCCGCTATCCGCAGGCGGAAGGCGTCTGGGAAGGCGGCCACATGGTCGTTACACTCGACCCCAAGGACAAGTTTTGCGGTTGCGGAGGTGTCGGCCACCTGGAAGGGATCATGGGCCATGCCGCCATGCGCCGACGCTTCCTGGATATGGAGCCCGATGAAGTATTCGCCGAAGCCAAATCCGGAGATGCGCGCTGCGCGGCGTTCGTGCGGCTCTGGCATCGCGCGCTGGCGGCCGGCACCGCCACCAGCATTCATCTCGATGGGCCAGGCAAGTTCTATCTCACCGGGCCCAATGCGCGCTTCGTCGATGTCGAGCGCCTGAACATCGACCTCCAAGACATGGTGCGCATGAGCCCGCTACAAGGCAGCCTGTTCGAAATCGTCCCCACAAGCGATGAGATCGCCATCGTCGGTGCGGCGGTCAGCGCTGACCGCGCGCGGTTCTCGCTGTAAATCTACTACTTAACCAGGACGACAAAGGAATCCTGCGCTGGCCAGCCGCCTACGGTGACCTGAAACGGTAACTCGGAAGTTGTCGCGGACGTCAATGTTAAATGCCTTGAGTTTGAATGTCCGGGTACTACCAGTCGATCAAGATATGCGTCGAGTTGACTCACTCGACGAGTCAGCTACTCGTCTTTGAACTCGAATGTGTCGGTATTAGTCTGGACAATCACATGCCCACCGGTCAGCGGCTTGCCCTCATGCGAGAAGAATACGGCCCCATCGGTAGATTCCCCTCCGGGCAGCCTGGTTTGCACCAGCGCGATCGCCGATGCAGCCGCGGCCGCCTTCAGCTTGGTGGATTGCACCTCGGCCAAAGCCGCCTGCCGGCGTAATTCATATCCATTCGTTGAGACCATACGTTGGATACCGTACAGTCCCGACTCATAAGCTGTCACCAGCCGGACCACGTCGTTGCGCGATCCTTTTTCGAGCAGCATGTTCACCACCTGATCGGCTGACGCCGCGTGAATCGTGGTACCGTCCGGCCGCACAAATCGAAAATCCTCCGGCCGGATGGTGTACGGCGCCTGCGACCCGTTCGAAACAGCGACCTGCAGGATGCTGAACTCACGCAAATGGGTGGGCATGTGGGCAAACATTACGGTCACACCGCGCCGCGTGAGCGTTTGATAATGCAGCCCGCGGTTGTCGAACTCGATGACTTGACTGAATGCCAGCAGGCAAAACATTGCCCCCAGCGCGCTCAAGCGCGCTCTTGCCACCATGCTTCCATATTACGATAGAAGCAAATGCCGGCTAATGATACCGAACACGTTCGGGGCCGGGCCGTCAACGGGGAATTCGCGCAGCTGGGCATCCACAATGTCAGCCGCTCGTTTCGCGACCTCGGGTCCGAGCCTCTCATCGAACACGCTATCCAGCGCCGCGAAGGCTTGCTGGCAAACGATGGAGCCCTGGTGGTACACACCGGCCAGTTCACCGGGCGCTCTCCGAAGGACAAATTCATCGTTCGCGATGAGTTCACCGAGCATACGGTGAACTGGGGACCGGTGAACCAGCCTATTTCGCCCCACCATTTCGACCATATCTACTCCAAAGTAGTCGCATTCCTCCAAGGGAATGAGCTCTTCGTTCAGAACTGCCTGGCGGGCGCCGACGCCGGCTACGCACTCACCGTCCGTGTGATCACTCAGTTGGCTTGGCACGCGCTGTTCGCCAGGCAGCTGCTGATTCGCCCGCCGCGATCGGAGGCCGGCCGCGCCGCCGCCGATTTCACGATACTTTTCGTACCCGGCTTCCAGGCCGACCCGGAGTCCGACGGTACCCACTCCGAGACCTGCATCATTCTGAATTTCACGCGCCGCATCGTGCTGATCGCCGGCACCAGCTATGCCGGTGAGCTGAAAAAATCCGTATTCACGATTCTCAATCACCTGCTGCCGGAAGAAGGCGTGCTGCCCATGCACTGTTCGGCAAATATGAGCCGTGATGGAAACGTCGCTCTGTTCTTCGGGCTTTCCGGTACGGGCAAGACAACGCTGTCCGCGGATCCCAACCGTCTCCTCATCGGCGATGACGAGCACGGCTGGAGCCATCGCGGCGTGTTCAACTTCGAGGGCGGTTGTTACGCGAAATGCATCCGTCTCTCGCGCGAGCAGGAACCACAGATCTGGAACGCCATCCGTTTCGGCACGGTTCTCGAAAACGTCAATATGGAGTCGCAAACGCGCGATCTGGATTTCAACTCCGATGAAATCACCGAAAACACGCGCGCCGCTTACCCGCTGGAGTTCATCGAGAATGCGGTGCTGCCCAGCGTAGGCGGACATCCCGACCACATTTTTTTCCTGACGGCCGATGCTTTCGGCGTGCTGCCGCCCATTTCGCGGCTCACGCCCGAACAGGCCATGTATCACTTCCTCAGCGGCTATACGGCCAAGGTTGCGGGCACCGAGCGCGGGCTGGGCAAAGAACCGGAAGCCACGTTCAGCGCGTGTTTCGGCGCACCCTTTCTGCCGAGGGCTCCTTCCATCTACGCCAACATGCTGGGCGACAAAATGCGCCAGCATGCGGCTTCCTGCTGGCTGGTGAATACCGGCTGGGTGGGCGGACCTTACGGTGTGGGGAAGCGCATGAAACTCGCCTACACGCGGGCCATGGTGAATGCCGCCCTGTCAGACGAGCTGGATGACGTGCCCGTCACTCCACATCCGGTGTTTCGTGTGCTCGTGCCACAGAGCTGCCCCAACGTCCCAGGCGAAATGCTCGATGCGCGCGGCCTGTGGGACGACAAGGCCGCCTACGATCGTGCGGCCACCGACCTGAGCGCCCGTTTTAACCGCAATTTCGAGAAGTTCGCGACGGTCGAGCACGAAGTTCGGGAAGCGGCGCCGGCGGTGTGACTCGCCAGCCCCTTACACTCCGCGATCTGCTCGCGCCAGTCTGGAAAATTCCACGAGGCAAGGTCGCGACCTACGGCCAGGTAGCTAGGGCCGCTGGGTTCCCCAAGAATGCCCGGCAGGTCGCGTGGGCTCTCCGGGCCGCGCACGGCTCGATCCCGTGGCATCGCGTAGTCGGCGCCGGCGGCGAAATCAAGCTCCGGGGACATCCGGGAATGGAACAGCGGCTGCGCCTCGAAAATGAAGGCGTTACGTTTCGCGGCCGGCGCATTAACATGCGGGTGCACGAGTTTCGATTTGAAACGGTGAAACGGCGACTCAGGTAGTGACAACGGACAGGCAGGAATGCCTGTCCTACTTGATCTTGGTTCGGGCGTCTTCGAGAATGCGCTTGGCTCGCGAAGGATTGTAAACGCCGCAGGAACAGAAGCGCGCCATGTAGGTGACGGCCTGCTCGGGAGTGCGCCGCCCTTCCTTCACCCAATCGATCATTTTCTTCGCCAGGCTGGTCGAGATCATGCCGTGGCCGCACATCGTGGTCAGCGTGAGCACCTGGCTGTTAGGCAGTTTCTCGGTCTTGCCTTCGAAACCGAGGGAGTAGCCGACGCTGTGCCGCGGAATTCCGGCGGCGTGGCAGCACTGCTCGGCACCGTCGATCGACGTCGAGATGTTGATGCACAGCCCAAGGTCGGCCGCGCGCACGGTTTTGACAAAATCCTCGGCGGAGACGCGATCATCGAAAACGGCCGCGACAGTCGTTGGCGTGTCAACGCCGTCGATCACCGCCTGGAAATCCGGCGTCATGTCGCGCTTCCAATGCGCCGTAGGCTGCATGTGGCGCGAAGGCCGCAGCGCACCGCCGTGGATGGCATCACCCAGATTGACCGGTTTGAACGGCAGTGCCATCTCGAGAAACTTCTTCAGCTTCGGAACGCTGCCCTGGTCGTTGTTGCCACGGCTGGGAATTGCAAAAACGATGTAATCGTCGTAGAAGCTGGCCGCGTCGCCGTAACGATGGAGAGTGTTGGTCATCGCAATGCCCCCGCCGGCTCCGGTTTAGACGCCTCAATTGCGTTGGTAATTCTGCCCAGCCCGGCGTTGGTCTTAGCCCGCTCCAATGTATATCCCAACCGTTCCAGGATCGGCGCCACAACGTTCTCTTCGCCGTTGCCGTCACAGCGCGCACCAATCCCTAGCGCGACTACCGTGTCAATTTGCTTTTCCACCTCGCGCACCAGCCGGATGATCTCCTCGGTACGCTCCACAGGCACTTTGATCTCGACAATCGCCGAAAGAATCTTCTCGCCCAGAATATCCTCGCGCAGCGTGCCGGAAGCGACATCCGTCATCAGCGACGTAATCGGATTCTTCTTCTCGAATGCCACGCCCGCCCTCGCGAGCGCCCAAGTCATTTTCTGGATCTCGTGGAACCACACGCCCACGCCGGGCCGGCCGAATTCGATCGTGAATCCCACTTCCCCTTCTTTGACGCGGCCGGTCACGTCGTTGGTTTTGACCTCTTCGGTACCGCGGCCCTGCACTCCCGTCGATTCATGCGGCACGCGCGGATCGGAAAATGCGCGCCGTACCACGCGGGGCCATTGCAAGTCCTCGGGCGCGAAAGCGGCGGTGGGGCAGACATCCGGCTCGGGATCGAAGCGTAGCCGCACAAGCTGAAACAGCTTGCGCAGCGTGCGCACCAGAGTGGGGTTCAGATGCTCCTGGCTCAATCCGTTGAAGCAGGCATAGCACTCCACACACTCGTTGCGGTCCACTGTCGCGCGCTTGATCTCCGGGTCAATATAGATCGCACCCATCGGACAAACGTAGGTGCAGTTTCCGCAGGCAACGCACTTATTGGGGTCGATTCTCATGATTCAATCCGCAAAGATCTTACGCGTGGCATCGATACCGCTAAATAGCAGCGCCGCCGCGACGCAAAGCCCCGATGCCACCACGAACGGCACATTCCAACCGTACGACCGCACCAGATAGGCCAGCAGCGCCGGCGAGATCGCGCCTCCTATGTTACCGCAGGTGTTCATGACGGACGAGACCGACCCGGCGTAGTCGCCGCCGATATCGAGCGGAAGCGCCCAGGAACAGCCCACCGTGATCTCCAGCCCGAAAACGGCAACGCATGTGTACCAGACAGAGGCCACCGGATTGCCCGTAAACGTGGCCGGCAGAATGGCGCCCGCGGCTATTAGGAATCCGGCGACTGCCACGCCACGGCGCGCCTTCTTCAGGCCTCCCGAGCCCTTCGCCCAGCGGTCTGACAGCCAGCCGCCGAGCAGGTCGCCCCCGGTGCCCGCGAGCAGCGGCAGGCTCGCGTAGAAACCCATCTGCTGGAGATCGAAGCCGCGATGCTGGTTGAGATATTTTGGAAACCAGTCGAGATAGACCGAGATGCAGTAGGCATAGCAGAAGTACATCGCCGAGAGAGTCCACAGCGTCGAGCTCCCTAGAATTTGCGGCCACGGCACCGAATGCGTCCGGGCCGATCGCGCGCCACCCAGCGAGGTTTCGATCAGGCTCCGCTCCGCCGTGTTCACCGAAGCGTGCTCCGCCGGTGTGTCGCGGTAGTACCAAAACCAGATCGCGGCCCACACCAGTCCGGCAGCGCCGAACACGTAGAAAGGCACCCGCCAGCCGTAGTGGAGCATGAGCCTCACCACCAGGATAGGGGTCAGCGCCGCGCCCAACCGGGATCCCGCGTGCGTCACTCCTTGAGCGAATCCTCTTTCCGCCGGCAGCATCCATCGCGATAGCGAGCGCGTCGCGATCGGAAACGCTCCCGCTTCCCCCATGCCGAACAGGAATCGGAATGCCGCCATGGAAGCCGCGCTCCACGCCAGCGCCGTCGCCGAGGTAAACAGCGACCACCAGGTCACAATCAAGGCCAGCGCGCGCCGCGGCCCGATGCGGTCACCCAGCCACCCGCCAGGAATCTGAAACAGGGCATACCCCCAACGAAACGAGCTGAGAATCCAGCCCATCGTGACCATGGAAAGTCCCAGCTCTTTCTGAATGAGCGGCACCGTGGACGCGATATTCACGCGGTCCATGTAGGTGATCATGTAGGCCGCGACGGTGAGCGCAAGCACAACGTGCCGCGTGCGCGTGGGACGAACGGAGGCCCCGGGCGCAGTCACTGCGCCGGGACCGTACCGGGCTTGCCCTTCTCAATCACGCGAAAAACGAGGAATTTCGCAGATTCCGTCTGGCTGGCGTTCTTGGAAACAGCATGCAGATGTAACGGAGGCTCATAAAACATCTCGCCCGCCCGGTAGGTCTTCTCTGGCCCGTCGTCGATCCGCGCCACGAGTGCGCCCTCGAGAACGTAGACGAATGTGCATCCGTTATGGCGGTGCGCGTCACTCGCTCCGCCTGGCGCATATTCCAATTGCTGGATGGTCACAAGCAGATTGTCGCCATCCATTTTGGGCAGATCTTGCGATGTAAGCTGAACCCGCTTCAGTTGTTCTTGTGCAGATCCTGGAACCGCTAGGCCCACAGGAACGGCTGCGGCAAACGCCTGCATTGCCTGGCGCCGGTTAATCATCGCTACACTCTATCACCGGCCGGGGGTTGCGTTTCGCCCACTACCCGCCCGCAACCACCACTTCCCCCACTTTCTCAACCGGATGCCCGTGCTCGAGCCACTCCGTGAATCCGCCCGCGAGTGGGCGCACGCGCCTTATCCCACGGCGGTTTAATCGGAGCGCCGCACGGGCGCTCGAGGCTTCGTTTGGTCAAGTGCAGTAAAGGATGATGTCGCGATCGCGCGGGATCTCCGCATGCCGGTCCTCCAATTCACCGGGAGCCATGAGCAGTGCGCCGGGCAGTTTCGAGCCCGAAGTTTGCACGTCCAGCGGATTGCGCAGATCCACAATCATGACCTTTTCACCGGCGTTGAGCTTTCGCAGCAACTCCTCCGGCGAGATGCGCGCGATGCGCAACTTACGCAGAAACCGCTGGCGCTGCCAGATGTGCCAAACAATGTAAGCGGCAAACAAGCCGACAACACCGATCCCCAGCCACCGGCCAAAGCCCAGGGCGTACTCCGCTGCCACCTCGAGCTGTTCGCGAAGCAGGTATCCGAGCAGGCTGAATGCCCCTACCCAGAGGGCCGCCCCGGCGCCATCGCTCAGCAGAAATCGCCAAAGCGGCATGCGGAACAGGCCCGCGAGCGGCGGCGCCGCAGTGCTCAAGCCCGGGACGAACTTGGCGAACACCAGCGCGCCCGCCCCGAAACGCGAGAACACGTTCTCCGTGCGCCGTACACAGGAATCCGGTTCGAGCGCCACGCGGCACAACAGATTAAGTACCGAGTAGCCGCGCTTCCGGCCCATCCAGTACCACAAGCAGTCGCCGATCAGCGAAGCCGCTATTCCTATCGCGAACGCTTGCCAGAACGAGATCTTCCCCAGTCCCGCCAGCGCACCCATTGCCAGCAAAACAGGCGTGGACGGCAGCGGCAGTCCGATCTGCTCGGCCAGCACGAATGCGAACACCACCCAATAGCCGTGCCGCAGCAGGAATTCGAGAACCTGAGCCATCCGCTAAGCGCCGCCTTTGAAGATTAGATGATCGAGCGCTGCCGCTCCAGGGCCGGCCAGTGCCAGCGCGACGCTCGCCGCAAACATTGTGAACGCGAACTCGAAACCACTCGGCAGGAAGAACCCGGCCGCGAGATGCACCTTCAGCACGGCCACCGCCATCTCGATGGCAAACAGAATCGATACCCACCGCGTAAGCAGGCCCGCAACCAGCGCGAGCCCGCCGGCGAACTCCAGAATAGCCACAAATGGCCCGAGAATGGCCGGCATCGGAAATCCCATGTGCGCAAATGCCCCGCCCACGCCGCTCAGGCCGAACACGAAAATTTTCTGGCCCCCGTGCGCCAGAAACACAATGCCGGCCGCTACGCGCAGAACGGCGATGCCCAAATCTCGTTTCTGATCGTTTTGCATTCTCTTCCCCCCTTGCCGGTGAAGCGCCTATCCCATTTGGATGCGCCCGAGCCATCAGCCGATCCAGTGATTTCAAAACGACACGCCTGATTTGTCAACCGTCGGGGGAACGAAGAGCGTCTACTGAGAACCTGCCAGGCTTACTTTCCCGAAAACTGGAAATCGTCAAAATACGTGACGCTGTCGGCCTTGGTCCAAAGCCCCACTTTGCCCGGCTGCGCGAAAGCGGAATCCTCCGCCTCGAAGACTTTACGATGATCGAAATAAACTTCGAAGCGTGATTTCCGGAAACTGACCTTCAAGATGCTCCAGGTGTGGGCCGGAATCCGGTGGCGCACGCCGTAGGTCTCGCGCGGCTTTCCCCGTGGCGACAATTGAACCCAATGCCCGTCCTGCACCCGGTACATCACGATATTGTTCTCAAGAGCGTTAGCACGTACCAGGTAGTAATTGTCCGGGTCGCGGTAGCGCCACACGATGCCCGCCACCTGATCCGCCCGCCCCGCTACTGTTTTGAACTTCACACTCAGCTCGCCGTCGCGGTAGTCCGCCTTGTTGAAAATCGCCATCGGGAAGCGGCCGCCCGTTCCGTCGGCGGAGACCTGAGCCAGTACGTTGGGTTTGCTGGGAGCGCTGGCGTCCTGCCGGACCTCCCATTTTGGTGCGCCGCCATTATGTGGGGTCACCACAGTCCAGCCCGCGGGCACCGAGCCCGGCTTAGTGGTATCGAAACGAATGATCTCCGCGCCGGCCCGCAACACCAGGCAACCGAGCAAAACGCAGATAGCCCACCTGTACGGCATGTGTGAAGTAACGCGCTGACTACAGTATTGCTTGTGCCGTTGCCCGGCGCAAATGGCGATGCCGGCCAAGAAGGGCCACAACCTCACAACTGGGAATTCTTAAGCGCTGCGCGAATCTGTGTCAAAGTGCGGGTGACTTCCGGATCCTTGCCGCCGTTCAAATCAGCCGCTTTCTCCGCCTCAACGCTGGCTTCACTCAACCGCCTGCCCGTCCAGAGCACCTCCGCCAATAGCCAGTGCGGTTTGTAGCTGTTGGGAGCGCACTCAATGGCCGCGCGCAGGCTTTGTTCGGTGTGCGGGTAATCGTTTTGACGTCCGTAAAACACCGCCAGGTTGAGCCAGGCGTTCTCGCGCTCCTCCGCGTTCTCGGCAGCGCGCTTCGCGGCTTCCAGGCCTTGCTGCCGCGCCAGACTCGCATCCGCTGGATTTGGCGACTTGCGCGCGGCGCGCGCGATGGCACGGGAATACCATAAGTCCGTCCGCATGCCGGGGGGGCGCCAGCGCTCTACTTGCTGGTAACGGGCGACGGCATCGCGTATTCTGCCGAAATAAGCCAGAGTGTTCACGCGTGACAGTCCCGCATCCACGTAAACCAGCGCCCCCGAGAACGTAAGATACACGAGCGCCACCAGGCCGGCGCCAATCATCCTCCCGGCTCGATGCCGCTCAAGCGGAAGATATTCCGCCTTTGAAGTTTGTGCCACCAACAACGCGACCGTGATGTAGAAAAACACCGCCGTCGTCGCCGTGAATACGGTGAATTGCTGGCTCACTACCAAAGCTGCGAGCGTGGCCCCCAGAACCTTCGTCACCTTGTTATCACGCGCTTTCCATGCAGCGTAAAAACCCACCGCCGTGACGGCGATAAATATTCCGGCGCCCGGTAAACCCTCGTCCACTAGCGCATCGAGGAAGATATTGTGTGGCGATTCCTGATAGAACGTCGGATACGCACGCGCCAGTTCCGCTGATTGGAATCGCGGGAACCAGATGGAAAAGGTCTCCGGCCCGAATCCCACTAGCCAGCGTGTCGCCGCCATGCGGACCGAATCGCGCCATAGCAGCGGACGTCCTCCGCCTGCCGGATCCTCTATCGACCACCGCGTGCGGCTGCGCAGTAACTGGCCAGCTGGAGAAAAATAGAAGCCGGCCAGCAACGCGACCGCGGCTAGAACTGCGACGATTTCGCGCGCCCCAATTTTAGGCCGCAACCAGGCGCTTAGCAGTATCGCCCCGCATAGCAATGCCAGGATCGCCGCGCGCGTGCCCGTTAGAATGAGCGCCGCCGTCCCCACGGCGCCCGCTGCCGCGCCGAGAATCCTCCACACCGGCGATTCCTCCACCAGAACCAGGGCCACCCCCGCAAAAATCACGGAAAGAAGGTAGGTCGCCAGATAGCTGGCATGCCCGAGCGTGCTGGGTGGCCGCACGATAGCGAGCGGACCTTCGCCGGCATGGTAAGCGCTCGGGTCAATCACGGGGTCCCAGCCGAGATATTGCAGAATGCCGTAAATCGCTATCGGAAAGCCCGCCACTGCAATCGCGCGCAATAGATGCAGCACGCGCTCGGGCCGGCCGGCGGTGTGTCTCGCAACAATCCAAGCCAGGAGCAGCACGGCGGACTGCGTGATGAGTCCGTATCGCCGCCACGCGCTCCCACCTAACGAGATCCCCCGGTCCTTCGAAACCGCTGTTGCAATTGCCAGCCACACGCTTTGCGCCACTAAAACAAATCCGAATACCCGCAGCATGGGCGATCGCACCGGCGCCTCACGCGACGCCAGCAGCGCCGCCACTGCCGCTCCCGCCAGTATCACGGCAATCTTGGGTGTAACATCGTAGTAGAGAAGCACGTACGGCGCCAGAATTAACGGGAGTAACGTTACGATGGCCCATAGACATAACGCCATATCGGCTACACTATCCCACAAGCGGGTGCCATGCCGGAATCGTTCGAGCCGTTTCGCTACTTCGATCATTTGCGCACGCGCTGGCGCCTGATCTCGGTAGCTTGCGCCGCCGCCGCGGGCCTTGCATTTCTCGCCGCCCTTCTCACGCCATCTGAATACACCGCCACCGCCCGCATCATGATTGAGCCACCGGCCGGCACAGATCCGCGCGTCGCTGTGGCCGTTAGCCCGGTCTATTTGGAGTCGCTGAAGTCGTATGAACTGCTGGCCTCCGGCGATCGCCTTTTTCTCGATTCCCTCGACCACTTCAAACTGCCGCATTCCGGGCCGATCGATAAACTGAAACGCTCGGTCCTGAAGGTCTCGATCCCGCGTAACACGAGAGTTCTCGAAATTTCGGCTACCCTGCGCAACCCGAGCGAGGCTCAGGCGCTCGCGCTCTACATCGCCGAGCAAACCGTGAAGCTTGCGCGTGAGGTGACGATGAGTACCGAACGCGATCTGCTGGCCGATGCGAAAAGACAGTGGGACGAAACACGCGCGAAACTGGAGCGCGCCGAGCGTAGCTGGGCGCAGATCGCCGAGGAGCCTGCCAGCGCCGCGCCCGATCACATGGCCAAAGTGGATGCCGCGCAAGCCGAGCGGGAAGCGGCACGGGAATCCTTGACCGCTGCCGAGAAGCGATTGCAGATGGAGCAGGCAACCACCGGCTACCGTGGCGAACGGCTGAACGTCATCGACCCCGGAGTCGTGCCCCAGCGCCCTTCGCGCCCGAATGTTCCGCTCATGCTCCTGGCCGCCATCCTGGTGGCATTGTCGGCGTCGCTGCTTTACGTGACCTTCGAATTCAACTACAGCCTGGAACGCGCCGCGGCGCCACGGCCGGTCGCGTCGCTCGCCCGCGTTAAGTCCGTCAATGATTGACGCGCGTACCCTTTCCCCACCGCGCTGGATCTTGGTTTCGTTGGCCATCGGCGCATATGCCGCGCTCGTGGCCGCCGCCCCCTCCCCTGCGTCAAGTGCGGTGCTCGCCGCGCCACTCGCGCTTGCGGCCGTGGCATGGTGGACGCTCGCCAAACCACATCGCTGGACCGGCGCCTTCATCGCGGCGGCCATTCTGTTGCCGCCGCTTCCCATTCCACTCGGCGATTCCGGTCCGCACCCGGCGCTGCTGTTCGCGGCGCTTGGCGTGTTCGCCGGCGTACTCTACCTCCGCGATTGGCGCATTACCGCCGGGCCGCTGGAGCGTGCTTTCATTTGTCTGTTCTTGATCCTCCTAGCCAGCGCCGGTCTTGCCGCCCTCTATTCCGGAGCGGACCTTGCCTTCCAGACCGTGGCGCGCGTTCTGTTGTTCGGAATCGGCGTTTACCTGTTCTTCTTCACGGCCTACATGCCATCGGATGGCGCGCCGCCGCTGGTAAAGCCGCTCTTCTATGCCGCTGCAATCTCCGCGGCGATCGCTTGCGTGGATTTCTACTACCAGCTCCCCGCCCCCGCCGGTTTCAGTCCGCAGTTCGTCTGGCTCGATACTGGCATGTACTACCGCCGAGCCCAGGGAATCTTCTACGAGGCCAGCACGCTCGGCAATTTCTGCGCGTTCTTTCTGGTGATGATCGCTATCGCCTTTACTCGCCCGCGCAAGGACACCTTCGTGCCACGTCCGGCTCTGTTCGCCGGCGGCGTGCTTTTCTCCGCGGCTTTGCTTTTCTCGTATTCACGCTCGTCGATCATCAATTTGATGGTCGCCTTGGCGGCTCTCGCTTGGATCGATCGCGGGCGTATCCCGTGGCGAAGAGCCGTTCCCCTGCTGGCAGTTTCCATTGCCGCCGGAGCGGCCGCCAGCTTTTACTTTCTACCGCAACTGGTGGAAACCGCCTGGATGCGGCTCTCCGGCTCCGTCCTCTACTTCTTTGATTACGGCGAAGCCATCTTCTCCGGCCGTTTCGAAAGCTGGCGCCTGCTGGTGCAGTTTCTGACCGACCACCCCTGGCACGCGATCTTCGGCATCGGTTACAAAACCCTGCCCTATTCGGACTACATCGGCCAGACGGTGATAGGCGACAACATGTATCTCAGCATGCTGATCGAAACCGGCGTCGTCGGCCTGGCCGCGCTCATCTGGCTCCATGTTGTGATTCTGCGCACCGCCTGGCGCGCCGCGCACCACTTCAGCCCGACTGCTTCCTTCCTCGGAACCTGGATGTTTTGCTTTTGGGCGGGTCAGATTTTTCAAATGTTCTCGGCGGATTTGCTGACCTACTGGCGCGTGCTGCCCGTGTACTTTCTTGTCCTGGCGTGGGCAGTGCGAGCGAGCAGCCCGGCTCCCGCGCAGTGAACATCCTCTTTGTCGATCAGTACGGCGACCTTGGCGGCGCGCAACAGTGTTTGCTCGATTTGATTCCGGCCGTGCAGACAGCCGGATGGACCGTGACCTGCGCGGCTCCGGGTCGCGGGCGCCTCGTCGAAAAGCTACGCGATCACGGCGCCGCCTTTTGCTCGCTTCCCGAGATTTCGCTAGCCGCCGGCCTCAAGCCGCCGCTCGATTTTACCCGCTTCGCTGTCGCCACGCCGCTGCTCGCACGCCGCATTTCCCGCGTGGCCCGCGACACGCGCGCTGATCTCATCTACGTGAATGGTCCTCGCGTGCTGCCCGCGGCTGCCTGGGCCGCACGCCATGCGCGACTTCCTCTTCTGTTCCACTCTCACAATTACTTGGCGCAGCGTTCCGCGGCCACGTTGGCCGGACGCTCGCTGCAATTTGCGAACGCTAGAGTGATCGCCTGCTGCCAGCACACTGCACGGCCTCTTCGGCCCTATATCGTGCCTGGCCGCGTGCGCGTAATTTATAACGGTGTAGGCCCGGCGGAAGCCACGCCGGTTCCCGCCTCCGCCGGCCCGCGCATCGGCGTCATCGGCCGCGTCTCGCCGGAAAAGGGCCAGCTCGAGTTCGTGCAAGCCGCCCGTCTGGTCGCGCAGACGCATCCAGATTCCCAATTCCTCGTCTGCGGCGCGCCCCTTTTCGAAAATCCCGAAGCATCACGCTATTTCGATCAGGTACGCCACGCGGCCGAAGGCCTGCCGGTCGAGTTTCCCGGCTGGCAGGAAAACATCCACGCAGTACTCGCGGCCCTGGACCTGCTGGTGGTCCCATCTTTGCGCGAGCCTGGAGCGCCCCGCGTCGTCCTCGAAGCCTATGCGGCCCGCGTCCCCGTCGTGGCTTTTGTTTCCGGCGGCATCCCCGAGATTCTCCACGATGGCGAAACCGGCTTCCTCGTCGAGCCACCCACCCCTGAAGCGCTCGCGGCAAAGCTCCAGCACCTCATCCAAGCGCCTGAGCAACTGCCCAAAGTTGCCGCCAACGCGTACTCTGCCTGGAAAGAACAATTCACCGTCGAGCGCTATCAGCGCGAGGTGCTTGAGGTCATCGGCCTCACCCAGACGCGCTCCGCAGCCGGTCTTTCGATCTGAACCGATCGCCCGTCGACGTCGACAGTCAGAGCTTTGCGGGTCGCCGCCGTAATGCACATCGCCGTCCCAGGCCGCACGTTGAGTTTGTCCATGTGCTCCAGAAAACGCCGGTCCCGCTCGAACACGCTGACCACCGCCAACCGTTCTTCGAGTTCGCCCTCATCGAGCGGTTTCAAGCCGCGCCGCCGCCGGTCGTCCGGCGTATCCACACCCACACGATTGCCGTGCGGACAAGCCCCACCGTCCCCCAGCCTTTCGCGCAGCTTGTTCTCGAAGTCAGCCGACACCGCGTGCTCCAATTGCTCCGCTTCGTCGTGGACCTTGTACCACTCCATCCCGAAAATCTCAGTGAGCATGCGCTCGATCAAATGATGGCGGGTCAGCAGCCGGTTGGCGATCGTGCGCCCGGCGCGCGTCAACGTGATCTGCCCCTCGCGCGCCACGCGAATCAGATCGTCACGCTTCAGCCGCCGGATCGCCATCGTCACCGCCGGGGCCGAAACCTTGAGCCACCGCGCCAATGTGGCCGCGATGACCGTTTCCCCCTCCGATTCCGCCTCCGCGATGGTCTTGAGGTAGTTTTCCTTCGAGATCGTGATCTTCAAGCTTCTTCGATTTTAGCGGTATAGAAGCACTCTTGCTCACGACATTTGTGCTCTCAGCGTACTCATTGCCGCTATACGCCACTCCGCCAACGCCAAGCACAGTGCCGCAGCCGCAAAGGAGAGATAGATTTCTTGTTTTTCTCTGCGCCTCTGCGTCTCTGCGGTGAATTGCTTTTTCTAGCTATGCTCAATAATCGTGACCCCTGATCTTCTCGCTCTCCTCGAATCCGCGAAAATCTACGACCTCGCCCAGCCCTATTTCGTGGGCATGCCGCATCACCCCGTCCATCCGCCCTACCTGTTCGGTCTGGTCAAGAAGCACGGTGAGTACGTCACCACTGCGGGCGGTAGCTCCGCCTCCGAAGCGCTGGCGCTCGGCGGCCACGTCGGCACGCACATCGACGCCCTCTGTCACTTCTCGCGCCACGGCAAGCTGCACGATGGCGGCGATGTCGCGCAGTCCTACACCGGCGGGCTCGAGCGCCTTTCCGTCGACACCCTCGCCCCCATCTTCCGCCGCGGAGTCTTACTCGACATCGCCTCGCTCGAGCACACCGACGTTCTCCCCATCGACTTCATGATCACACCCGAGCACCTCGACGCCGCGGCGCGCGCCGAGAATGTGGAAGTCCGCGCCGGCGATATTGTCCTACTGCGCACCGGCTGGGCGCGTTACTGGGAGGACGCCGCGCGCTTCATCGCGCAGGTCCGCGGCCCTGGCCCCGGCGAGCCCGCCGCCCGTTGGATCAGCTCGAGAGGTGCCTTCGCCGCCGGCTCCGACACCGTCGCCTTCGAATTCGTTCCCGCTCCCACCATGCCCGTCCACGTGCACCTGCTCGTTGAGAATGGCATCCACATCATCGAATGCCTAAACCTGGAGCAGCTCGCCGCCGATCGCGTCTACGAATTCGTTTTCGCCGCCGCGCCGCTCAAGATCCGTGGCGGCACCGGATCCCCTATCCGCCCTCTCGCCCTGGTTCGATAACCGCGCGCATCTCACGCGCAAATCGCTCCTCGGAGAATCGTGACGCGTACGCTTGCAACTCGCGCGGCTCAAACAGCGCCTCCATCCGCTCGAACCTCGCGATCGCCGCGGCCAACTGCTCTTCTTCGGCCGCATCATAGAACACACCACCCGTCGGATCCACAGCCGGCACGCTATCCATCACCCCGCCGCGCCGCAACGCGATCACCGGTTTCCCACTCGCCAGCGCCTCCACCGGCGTCAAGCCGAAATCTTCCTCGCCCGGCATGACGAACGCCCGCGCCCGCGCATACAACTCGCGCAGTTCCTCCTCCGACACCCGCCCGCAGAACTCGACGTTCCCTTTCGCCATCCTCTTCAGCTCCGCATACTCCGGCCCGTCCCCCGCCACGCGTAGCCGCCGCCCATTTTTCGAAAACGCGCGCACCGCGAGATCCACGCGCTTGTACGGCACCAGCTCCGAAACAATCAGGTAGTAATCCTCCGGCTGTTTCCAGTAGAACGACTCCACCGCCACCGGCGGATGAATCACACGCGCGTCCCGCCGGTACGTTTTCAGGATGCGACGCGCCGCATTCGAGCTGCTCGCCACAAACTCATCCACGCGCGCCGCCGTGCTGTAGTCCCAAACGCGCAGATAATTAGTTAGCGGCGTCATCAGCGCGCGCTTCCACGCGCTCGCCGTCCATTCGTTCCGGTACGCCGGATACAGGTCCCACAGATACCGCATGGGTGTATGGCAGTAACAAATGTGCCGCGCCGCCGATGGCGGAAGCACTCCTTTCGCCGGCCCCGATTCATGCGAAAGGATCAGATCGTACTCGCGTAGATCGAAACTCTCGAGCGCCATGGGCATCAACGGCAAGAGCGTGCGGTAGTGCCGCCGCAGCGGATTGAGAAACGACGCCGTTACCCGCCGCGCACGAATCGTCTCGCTCACCTTCTCCGGATCGTAGAAAAGTGTAAAAATATCGGCGCCCGGCAGCAGCCGAAGGAGCGCCTCCAGGACCCTCTCGCCCCCGCGCATGTTCAGCAGCCAGTAGTGAATGATCGCCACGCGCATCGAAGTCAAGTACCAGCCTAGCGGCACTCGCCTGGGTTTCGCCACAGCAGAATAAATCTGTTTTCACCGGAGTCTACGGATTCAGCATCCCTGTCCGATGGCCTGCAGATTTTACATTTCGCTCATGCACATCGCGCTCATCGCCGGCTGCGCTCGTTCGCAAATGGCTCCGGCAGAAACACGCACGCAATGGCTAACCGACCATTTTCGAAGGCAGCGCCCGATTAACTTACAACGGGACCGTCTTTTACGGCGCATTCGTTCAGGATAACTACCATAGCTCCCGAGTTCCCGAGCTTGGCCTGCAACATTTCTACCGCGTGACTTTTACTCCGGAAAAACCTGTTTCGTTCTCCGCCAATCACGAGCTGAGCAGCGCATCCGCCCTGGCAACCGCCGCTGGCCATGCAATTTTCGTTTGGGGCCCGTACACACTCGATTGCACTCCGGCCGACGCGGTAATTCGCGAGTATTTCAAGTCACACGCCTCGCCATTAAGCCCGCTACCCAATCAGAAAATGCTCGACGCCCGCATGGCCGGCGACACGTTAGTGCTCACACTGTGGGAGAGGTGATGTTCCAGTTGATTCGCGCCCTGTTCGAACACGGCAAGGCCATAAAACAAGAACGGGCCTTTCCTGAAAACCTGTCGCCTAAGTGCTGGCTTATTTTGTGCATGATGTTAAGCCAGCCCGATATCATCAATCCAAAACTCAAGGGATCACTGTTACATCTGCCCTACGCTGTAACTTTTGCAAAAATTTCATCCGGATACATCGCCCATGTCCCGAAGTTGCCCGGCTGCGTTGCCACAGGGTCCACAAGGAAACGTTGCTCAATATCAGGAAGGCCATAAAATCTTGCCTCGAAAAATCATGATTGGTCCGTTGAACCGGCTAGGAACGCCACAATTCCATCAGACGGGGCAGCGAGATGAGTCCACACGTCCCCCATTGGCGGGGATATCATAGGTCGTGGTCACTCAGGATCCGCTGCTGCTGCACACCGCGCTGATGCACGAGGGTGAATACCATCCCCTCGGCTTCTCGCTTCACGTGGCGACAAATTCGCCACTCGTCCTGCGCGCCGCGGAGGAAATTTGGGGGAAATCCAAGCGCCTGTTTCCGCATGCCTCGCTTGAGATGCGGGTGGTCGTTGCGGGCGAACAGTCCGCTTCTCCCCTGAACGATCCGGTATATCGGGCACAACAAAATTTGTTCGTGGTTGCCGTCGATAACCAGAACTTCGGTGTCTGTGACCTCGAGCGCGGCCGCATCTTTGCCTGGATGACTCCTGCTGCCGTCACTGATCCCTTCTATTGCCTTCAGTTGCTCGAATGGATGGTTTATTTCACAATCGACCACCTGTACGTTGCGATCATTCATGCTGCATGCGTCGCACGCAATGGCCGCGGCCTGCTCCTCTGTGGCCGGTCCGGCGCCGGCAAGAGCTGCCTTACTTATGCTTGTGTGAAGAGTGGCTGGACACTCGTCGCCGACGATTTCTGCGCGCCTATTCGCGGACGCAATGATCGCATGGTCATCGGGAAGGCCGAGCGCATTCGTTTTCGCCCCGAGGCGGCTTCGCTGTTTCCGGAACTCGCACAACTTCCCATAATACCGGCGCCAAACAGAAAGCCGACTCTGGAATTGAGGGCCTCCGATATTCCTGGGGTGCAGACTTCCGTGAAGTGTTTTGCCGAGTCGACCGCCTTCCTGGAGCGGAACGGAACAGACGCCGCGAACGTGTCGTCAATTCCGATCGAAGAGGCGTTGGCACGCATTGAGTCCGACCAGCCCCGCTGGAACTCTCCAGTTGCCGACGAGCAGCGTGAGGCCCGCCTCGCTATCCTCTCCCGCGGGGCCTACGTCCTCCGGTACGGGGATTTCGCCGGAGCCATCCACCAGCTCAATTTGCTGATTGCTCCCTCTGCAAACTTGTAAAAATTGACTCTCAGTCGGAACTGCCAACTCCGCATCTTACGCAGCCCGTTGCGGATAGACTCTTCGCACTCCTGAACAGTTGTAAATCTTGTGTTTCCAACGTCTAATGCACCGCCCAGGATGCGATCATGAAGATGCTTGCCTGTGCACCCCGACGATCGATTGATGTTGCGTGCGCCGCTCCCGCACCGCGCCGAATTCTACCTTCTCGGATTCCCCGTGCAGATCACCACCAACTCTCCCGCCGTGCTCGAAGCAACCGCCGAGAGTTGGGGCGGTTGGACCCGCGCGTTCGATCGCCCGCCTCTCGAAATCCGCGTGATCGTGCACTTGGACGGTCCAGTGCCCGATCACGAGCCAATCTACCGCGCCCAGCGGAGTCTATTTAGCATCACCGCGGATGCCGCCAACTTCGGCATTTGTGATCTGCAAACCGGCTACTGCTTCTCCTGTGTCACGCCCGCCGTGGCGAGCGATCCCTATTTCCGCCACCATCTGCTCGATACCATGGCCTATTTCACCCTCGATTACCGCTATATCACGATCCTCCACGCCGGATGCGTGGCCCTCAACGGCCGTGGCGTGCTGTTGTTTGGAGATGCCGGCGCCGGTAAGAGCTGCATGGCCTATGCCTGCGTCAAGCGCGGCTGGACGTTATTGTCCGACGATTTCGCCGCCCTGCTCCGCGATCCCCAGTCCGACACCGTCATCGGCAGGCCACGACACCTGCGCTTCCGCCCGCCCGCGTTCGAGTTGTTCCCGGAACTCAAGGGCTACACCAGCAGCATCACTCCGTTCGGTAAGCACATGTTTGATCTCCGCAGCGGCGCGATTCCCAATGTGCAAACAGCGTCGTGCTCCCGCGCCGAAAAGATCGTGTTCCTGGAACGCCGCGATTCGGGCCCGGCCGAGCTCTTGCCCAAAGACCCGGGCGAAGCCCTCGCCTTCCTCGAATGGGACCGCCCGCGTTGGGATCCGCCAGTCTCGGATTGGCACCGCGAGAACCTGCAGGCCATGCTTGCCCGTGGCGTCCGCACCTTGCAGTACAGCGATTTCGACGACGCAATCCAAGTACTGGAGTCTCTACTTTCATGACGAAACGGCTTTTGATCGCTTTATGCCTGTTCGCCACAAGGCCCATCACATACGCGCAGGTCGCATCAGCCACGCTTCTGGGCGAAGTCCACGATGAATCCGGCGCGCTAGCTCCCGCTGTCACCATCTTGGCGCATCAGAACGCTACCGGCTTCGTCCGCACCGCTGTCACAAATCTCCAGGGCGCCTATCGCGTTGATGAGCTGATCCCTGGCCAGTACACCGTCACCGCCGAGAAGGCCGGCTTCCAAACTCTCGAATCGAAGAACGTCGTGCTGGAAGTCAATCAGAAGGCGAGGCTCGACATGCAGCTCCAGCTTGCGAGCGCGAGCGGGAGCGTCACCATCGAGGCGCAGGTTTCGCCCGTGCAAAGTGACGACGCCACCGTCGGTTACCGCCTTGAGTCCTCCAATATCGATTCGCTCCCCCTCGTCCAGCGCAATGTAGTCAATCTGATCACTCTCGGTCCTGGGGCGATTCCCCGCCAGCTTGGAGGATTCACTTCCGATCAGGTCAACGCCGTCCAAGCCAACCGCGGCGCCAACGCCCTCAATCCGCCCGTCAACGGCGCGCGATCTTATATGAACGCCTTTCTGCTGGACGGCGCCAACGATACCGACCGCAATACCTTCGCCATCGCCGTCGAGCCGCCCATGGACTCGGTACAAGAGTTCCACATCGATACTTCTGCCGCGGCCGCTGAGTTCTCACAAGCCGCTGGCGGCATCATGGATGTCGTCACCAAATCCGGCACAATCGCCTGGCATGGCAGCGCGTTCGAATATTTCCGTAACGAAGCCCTCGACGCTCACAACTATTTCGACGATCCTACGCTTCCCCGCCCCATCTTCCGCCAGAGCCAATTCGGCGGCTCCCTCGGCGGCCGCGTTCCCAAAATCAAAAACACATTTTTCTTCGCCACCTACGAGGGCCTGCGCGCCAAGTCCGCCAAGCCTCTGCTCGCCCTGGTTCCCAATGCCACCATCCGCACGGGCGACTTCGCCGGGGGCGCGCCCCTCTTCAATCCATTCAGTCTCGACGCATCCGGCAACCGGCTGCCCTTCGCCGGCAACGTCATCCCGCCGAGTCTCATCGATCCCATCGCCAGCAAGTTTCTCAGCACCTACGAGCCGCTGCCCAATATCAACAACCCGAACAACAACTATCAGGATTCCACGCCCAGCCAGAATCACAACGACAACGTATCGGCGCGCGTCGATCACGAATTCCGCAATCAGAGCCGGCTATTTGCGCGCTACACCATCAACGACGAGCGCAACGTTCTCGCCGGCCTGTTTCCGGAGCTGCCCGATAGTGAGAATCTTCGTGCGCAACAGGCGGCCCTCGGCCACACCTGGAGCGGCGCCGCTTGGCTCAACGAAGCCCGGCTCGATTTCACGCGCTTGAAGGTCTTCGATACCCCCCAGGCTGCGTTTCACCAGGACCTCGCGGGCCAACTCGGCCTTCAGGGACTCTCCGGCAACCCCGCCAACTTCGGGCTGCCCTACTTCCAGATCGAAGGCTATTCCACAATCACCGACGCTCCCAATCTGCCGCAACTCCAGCGCGACAATCTGTGGCAGCTATCCGACGGCTTTTCCGTCACACGGGGCCGGCATACCTTCAAGACCGGCTTTCAGTGGATGCACGCCGGCGTGAATTACCTGCAAAGCAATCTGCCGCGCGGCGAGTACATCTTTAGCGGCGTATTCACCGCGTCCCGTCCGACCAATACCAGCGCTTCGGGCAATTCCCTTGCTGATTTCCTGTTGGGTCTGCCGCAGGATACCAGCCGCACCGTCGGCTTTGCCGAGGGCTACCTGCGGGACAACACCTACGCCGCCTACTTTCAGGATGACTGGCGCCTCACCCCGGGACTCACGCTGAACGTCGGTGTGCGCTACGAGTACTACGCGCCTTTCACCGACGCTCGCAACCATCTACTGAATCTCAACTACTCCTCGCTACCCAATGAGCCCCAGCTCCAAACCGTTCCCAGCGCCAGTGATCCCAACTACCACAACATCGCGCCGCGCATCGGGCTCGCTTGGACACTTCCATCCAGCCTCTGGCCGGGCCGGAAGATGGTATTCCGCGCCGCATACGGGCTCTACTACGCTCCTGAGATTTCCAGTGAAGCCTATAATCTCGTGCTCAATAACATCCGCACGGAAAATAACGCAACCAGCGGCGCGAGCCCCCTGCTGACCCTCGAGAACGGTTTCCCACAAACTTCGAGCACCGGTTTTCCGACTCTCTACGGCCTCGATCAGCACGCACCCACGCCTTACATGCAGCAATGGAACGCCGGCATCCAACAGGAACTGGGCGGCGGCATTCTTTTCGAAGCCGCATACATCGGTTCCAAAGGAACCGACCTCGGCCTCTACCGCCGCTTCAATACCCCCGCCCATGTCGAAATCGGGCAGGATCTCCCGCCGCGTCCCGGTGATCTGCAATCGCTGCGGACTTTTCCCGATCTCGGTCCCATCATTCAGGTCCAGCACATTGCGAATTCGTCCTACAATTCACTGCAACTCAAGGGCACCAAGCGCATGGGCAAGGGTCTCTCGTTCTTGACCAGCTTCGTTTGGTCCAAATCCATCGATGACGCCGACCTGCCCATCGCCGGCCTGTTCGATGCCGCCGGCGCTCAGGATGAACGCAATCTCCGGCTCGAGCGCGGGCTCTCATTATTCAACGTGGGCCGCCGTCTGTCGAGTGGATTCGTTTACAACTTGCCCGTCGCGGGTGGTTTCCTGCGGCCTCTCGCCCGCAACTGGCAAACCAGCGGCATCATCACCATGCAGGATGGCACGCCCGAGAATCCTTTCTACTTCTCAGCGGATTTCGCAAACTCCGGCACGCCCAACCGGCCCAATATCGTTCCCGGCCAAAGCATCATCCTGCCTCCTGGCAAGCGCACGCCGGCCGAATGGTTCAACGCCGCCGCGTTCAGCCAACCTGCGCCCTACACCTTTGGCGATGCCGGGCGCGATATCCTTCCAACACCGGGCGACATTATTTACGACCTGGCCCTGGCCCGAAGTTTCCATCCGCGCGAGTCCCACGCGATTCAGTTTCGCGCGGAGTTTTTCAACGCGTTCAATCACCCGAATTTCGGCATCCCCGGACCCTACCCAGATTTCGGCCCGTTCTTCGGCAGAATTTTGGCCACCGGTGATCCACGGCGAATTCAACTGGCGCTGCGGTACGATTTCTAGGGAATAGGCGTTCATGCCTGTGACCGGCACGCGAAGCGTTCTATCAACTTCCACCACGCCGCTTGCGTGGGAGAAAAACCCGCGTCTGCCGCGCGCTGCTGGCGCCGTTCTCGCCGCTCTGCGTTTCGCGGCTCCGGCGCCGGAATTGCTCCGCCGCGTCTCCGATGCCGAGTGGAAAGCCTCGTTAGCGTTCTGTGATCGTTCCAGCCTGACGCTTTTTCTCGGTGCGCTCTACCGCGACTATCTGCCGGCCTGGCTTGCTGAGCGGATTGACCGCAATATCGCGAACAACGCCGAACGCATCGGCCGGGTTCGCGCCGCCCTCGTTGAGATCGACGCCGCATTTGAAGAACGTGGTATCCAATACCTCCTCCTGAAAGGTTTCTCGCACGAGAACGATTACGCGCCTGATCCCTATCTCCGGGTCGGCTACGACATGGATCTGTTCGCGCCACCAGGCTCGCTGGAGCGCGCCCATGAAGCCCTTCGCGGAATGGACTATGTGCCGTTCGAGGGCGCCGAAGACGCCCTCGCCGATCACTACCCGCCCCTGATCCGCAAAACCGGCTGGGAATTTCGCGGCGATTTCTTCGACCCCGAAATCCCCGCATGCATTGATCTCCACTATCGATTCTGGGATCCGGCGACTGAGCACTTCGATGCTCCTGGCATCGAGCAGTTTTGGGAGCGTCGCATCGCGCAGGATGGCATCCCGGTGCTTGATGCCGCCGACCGCCTCGCCTACGCCAGCCTGCATATGCTGCGGCATCTGTTCCGTCCCCCCTTGCGCCCGTTGCACGTCTACGAAATCGCCTACTTCCTGGAAACAAAGCGTGGGGATGATGCCTTTTGGGATCGCTGGCACAACCTGCATTCCCCAACCCTACGCCGTCTTCAGGCGGTGGCATTCCGTCTGGCTGAGTCGTGGTTCGGATGCCGCATCGCGTCCGCTCCCGCCGAAGAGATTGAGCGGCTCGACGAGGACGTCTTGCTCTGGTTCGAGCGCTACGCGGCCGCGCCCCTTGAATCCTGGTTCCGCCCCAACAAGCACGAGTTATGGCTGCACCTCGCTTTCGTCGATTCGCCCAGCGACCGCCGCGAGGTGTTCCTGCGCCGTGTGTTTCCCTCAATACCTCGCGCCGTAGAGCCACAATATATTCCCGACGATCAGATTACCTGGGGCCTGCGCATCCGGCGTGGTGTCCGGTACACCACATACCTGGCCCGGCGCTTTCGCCACCATGCGCGTTCCTTGCCGCCCGTAGTGGCTCATGGTCTCATTTGGAAGGCGCGCACCTGGCGGTTGCAGGCGCCCTTTTGGCGATACCTGGCGTGCTCCATTTTATTGAACCTGGGCGCGTACCAGTTCCTGTTGCTCTACAATCTGTATCTCCTGGATCTCGGCTATCGCGAGAATGTACTCGGCCTCATCGCCAGCGCATTCACCGCCGGAAATCTCGTGGGCGTGCTGCCCGCCGGGGCGTTGGCGCATCGGTGGGGTCTCAAGAAAACACTGCTCGCATGTGTCATCGGAACAGCGATCGTATACATGCTGCGCACCGTGATAAGTGGCGAGCCCGCGCTGGTCGCAGCGGCCTTCGCCGGGGGATTGATGTTCGCCATCTGGGCCGTCTGCATGTCCCCGGTCGTCGCCGCTGTCACCACCGAGAGCGCCCGCCCTTTCGGCTTCAGCATCACCTTCGGAACGGGTATTGGCCTGGGCGTGATAGCCGGCTTGATTGGCGGCAGGATGCCTGGCTGGATCGCGCGCGCCGGTTGGGCGTCCTCTCCCGCGCGAGCGAAACAGCTCGTTCTGTTCGCTGCCTGCGCTTCCGTCCTGTTGGCGCTTTGGCCTGCGCTGCGGTTGCGTCTGGAATCGCCGGCGCCCCATGAAACGCGCTCGTATCCTGGTGGCCCGTTCATCCGCCGCTTTTTGGTGGCAATCGGCGTCTGGGGCTTTGCCATCGGCCTGTTCAATCCGTTCTTCAACGCCTACTTCGCGCGCCAGTTCCGTATGTCGGTCGAAAAGATTGGAACTACCTTCTCCATCGCGCAGGCCGTTGAAGTCGCCGCCATGATGGCCGCTCCCATTGTGCTGCGTCACCTCGGTCTTACACGTGGCGTCGCCCTGATGCAGCTTGCCACCGCCGGCGCTCTGGCTCTACTTGCTCCCGCTCATGTGGCGTTCGTTGCCGCTGCGCTCTATGCCGCCTTCGCGAGTTTCCAGTACATGAGCGAACCCGGCATTTATACTTCCCTCATGAGCCGCGTTCTGCCGGAACAGCGTGGCGGCGCCTCCGCGCTGAATTTCCTGGTGATGTTCGCCGCCCAGGCGCTTGCCGCCACCGTCGCCGGCGCCGTCGTCGCCCGCTATGGCTACCCGCCCATGCTGGCCGCCGCATCGATTCTCGCCGCAGCCGCCGCCGCACTGTTCTGGCGTCTGCCCCAGGATTCGCGGTAGCATATCACTCACTGTGAACTACTTCCTCGCCAAGACCGACCCCGAAACTTACTCCGTGGATCAACTCGAGCGTGAACACAAGACCGTCTGGGATGGCGTGAAGAATCCACAGGCTTTACGCGCCATCGCCCAGATGCGCCCCAAAGATCGCGTTTTCATCTACCACAGCGGTGGCGATTCCGCCGTGGTCGGCTTAGCTCAAGTGGTTTCCGAGCCGCGCCCAGACCCGAAATCCCCCAAACTCACAGTCATCGAATTCGAGTTCCTGACCCGCCTGGAACCGCCTACCACTCTGCATGAAATCAAGGAGTCAGGTCTGTTTGGTGACTGGGCGCTGGTTCGCCAGGGTCGGTTATCTACTATGGCGGCACCGGAATCCTTCGTAGCCTGGATAAGGAAGCGCTATCCCAAGGCCAAGATCTGAGCCGGGCGGGCTACACTTCTATGTAGTGTGGATCTCCCGAATTCCGAATTCGTTGCGAAACTCATCAAGCCTAAGTGCAATAAAAGTATAGAATTCTGAAATGAATAAGGCTTCATGGGGCTGGCAGCCGACGTGCAAAGCCAGCTAAGCTAAAGGTGTTGGTGTCCCCGAGTACAATCGGGCTGTCTACATGTTCCAGGAACTGAAGTTCCAGCTTTCCACAGCGCTCTTGACGCTGCTCACACTCGCTTCGGGTGTGTCGGCGATCATCAATTTCCAGCAGCAGAGCCGTTTCCGGCTGCCCGATGACGGCGTGATCTGGGTGGATACCGCTGCCGGAGTCTCGGCGGCGCGGGTCACCGGTCCGGCGGCGCGCGTCGGAGTGCACAATGACGACATCCTCGTCAGCATCAACGAAACACCGGTCCGCCAAGCCATTGATGTGGAGAAGGTTCTAGTCCGCATCGGGTCAAATTACCAGACCACCTACGTGGTTCGGCGTGGTGGCGTGGAAATCGAGATCAAGAAGCTGGTGGTGGGAGAGACGCCCCGCGATCCCGCTGTTTACTACCTGTATTTTGTTGGGATTACGTATCTTGTCATCGGTTTATTCGTATACTTCCGCCGCAGCACGGCTTACAAAGCGCAGCATTTCTATATCTTTTGCCTGGTTTCGTTCATCTTCTGCACCTTCCACTACACCGGTAAGTTGAACAATTTCGACAAGTTGATGTACTGGGGCAACGTGACGGCGGGATTGCTGGCACCGGTGATTTTCGCTCACTTCTGCCTGGTGTTCCCGGAGCCGCGGAAATGGTTCCGGCGACGCATGGCAGTTGCGGGGATGTACGTTCTGGCGGCTTCGATGATCGCGCTGTACCTGCTGGCCAGCTCCGGCATGCTGCGCACTTCGAGTCCGCTTATTGAGTTGCGATGGATGCTGGACCGGATGTGGCTGGCGCTGCTCACATCCGTCTATCTACTTGGTGGTCTGGCACTTACCTTAGAGTTCCGGAAAGCCGAAGACCCCGTGGTGCGCCGCCAATTGCAATGGCTGCGTAACGGAACGTTTGCCGGCATCCTGCCGTTCGCGCTCTTCTACGCGCTGCCATATCTGCTTGGATTTATTCCCACGCCGCTCATGAAAGCGTCGGTACTCTCGCTGCAACTGATTCCGCTGAGTCTGGCGTACGCCATTGTGCGCTACCGGTTGATGGATGTTGATATTCTGTTCCGCCGCGGATATGCCTACACGCTGGCAACGGTATGCGTGTTGGCCGCGTTTTACGGCATCATCATTTCGCTGGGCACGCTGGTGCAGAAGAATTTCCAGGATCTTGGGAATACCGGACTGGTGGTAGTGATGCTAGCGGCGGCATTCCTATTCCAGCCGCTCCGCAACTGGATTCAAGAGCGCCTCGACCGGTATTTCTATCGCGACAAATACGACTATCGGCTCACACTGGTGCATTTTGCTCGCGAGCTAAGCACCGAGACCGATCTTGACGCCATGCTGCACTCAGTAGCCGACCGGCTCACCAAGACTCTTTCGATCAGCCATTCGGCATTTTTCCTGAGCGAGAACGGGGAGGAAAATGGGCAGCCGCATTTCCACCTGCGGATGGGTGTCGGTCTGCGTGACCGGAACGCGCGGCCCATCACACCGCGAGACGCCCTGGACCTGAGTTTTCTGAACTGGCAGCGCGATCAGCCGTATCTGTTTTTCGAGCGCACGCGGCATCGTCTGGACGCCATGTCCGGCTCGTGGCCGGCTTCGGTACGCCGCGCCATCGAGGATCTGGATCTCACTTACTACATTCCATGCGTAGCGCACGGTGAGACGGTGGCTTACCTGGGAGTCAGCCGGACCGCGGACGGCGATTTTCTTTCGAGCGTGGATTTGGAGTTGCTGGTCACGCTTTCAGGCTACGTGGGAATCGCTATCGAAAACGCGCGGCTCTACAGTTCGCTGGCACGCAAAGCGGATGAGTACGAACGGCTGAAGGAGTTCAGCGAGAACATCGTCGAATCCATCAACGTGGGCATTCTGGCGGCAGGGCTGGACGATCGCGTGGAGAGCTGGAACACGCAGATCGAGCGTCTGACCGGCATTGCCCGCGAGAAGGCGGTCGGCCAACCGCTCGGATCGCTATTCCCAGAGGACTTAGCGGAGCAGTTCGAAATGGTGCGCGCCGATACGGGTATTCATCACATTTACAAGTATGTGCTGCGCCCGGCCGCCGGCACCATGGCGGCGAACGGATACGTGAATGGCAACAGAAGCGGAGCTTTGCGTGAAGCGACACTGAACATCGCCATTGCGCCTCTGGTTTCGAAAAACCAGGAGCACATCGGGCGCCTCATTATTTTCGATGATGTGACCGATCGTGCGGAGCTGGAAAAACGCCTGGTGCAAGCGGACAAATTGAGCAGCATTGGATTGCTGGCGGCGGGCGTTGCCCACGAGGTGAACACGCCGCTGGCGGTGATTTCCAATTACGCGCAGATGCTAGCCAAGCAAGTGGCGGAGGACGATCAGAAATCGCGCATGCTGGAAAAGATCGCGAAATCGACTTTCCGGGCGAGCGAGATCGTGAACGGCCTGTTGAATTTTTCGCGCACCTCGAGCACGGAATTCGGGGAAGTGAATTTAAATCGCGTAATTCAGGAAACCGTCTCGCTGGTGGAGCATCAAATGAAAAAGGCCGGCGTGGAAGTGCGCAGCTCTCTCGAAGCCACGCTCGCGCCCATTCAGGGCAATGCCGGAAAGCTCCAACAAGTGTTCCTGAACCTCTTCCTGAACGCACGCGACGCTATGGAAGGGGGTGGGGTGCTCGAGATTCAGACATCGCCGGGAGACGGCGGAGCACTGGTGGACGTGATCGACACCGGGCACGGAATCGCGCCCGAATACCTGAACCGTATCTACGACCCGTTTTTCACAACCAAGAGCGCGCGCAAGGGGACGGGGCTGGGACTTTCGGTGACCTACGGCATCATTCAAGAGCACGCGGGCAGTATTGAAGTTTTCAGCCGGCCGGGAGGGGGGACGCGTTTTCGCATCGAGCTTCCCTGGTCGAAGGCCGCGGCCCGTCTGCGCGAGACGCAGAGGAAGCCGGTGAATGCCTGAAACCGTCCTGGAGCCACAATCAGCCGTTACCGCGGCAAAAGGCAGAATACTTGTTGTCGATGATGAAGGCGACATTCGGGAGAGCCTGGATGCGCTGCTGAGCCTGGAAGGCTACGAGGTGGACCTGGCGGCCAACGCCACCGAGGGGACCAAACGGCTCGAGTCGCACGCGTACGACCTGGTGCTGCTGGATTTGATGATGCCGGACCGGTCCGGGATGGACGTGCTGAAGGAAGTGCGGGACCGCGATCACGAAACTCCGATCTTCATGATCACGGCATTCGGATCGACCGAAACCGCGGTGCGGGCGCTCAAGACGGGGGCGAACGACTACTTCACCAAGCCCTGGGAAAACGACAAGCTGCTGATCGAGATCGACCGCACGATCACGCAGCGGCGCCTGGTGTACGAGAACACGCATCTCAAGCGCGCGCTCAAACAGCGTTATAGTTTTCCCAACATCATCGGCAAAAGCGAGCGCATGCTGCGCGTCCTGGATCTGGTGGGCCAGGTGGCCCCAAGCCGTTCGACGATCCTGGTGACCGGCGAAACCGGGACGGGCAAAGAACTGATTGCCAAGGCCATCCATGCACATTCGCCGCGCGCGGATTTCATGTTCGTGCCGGTGAACAGCGGATCGCTGCCGCCCGACCTTTTGGAATCGACGCTGTTCGGCCACGTGAAGGGCGCCTTTACAAGCGCGATTCAGACGCGCAAGGGTTACTTCGAAGTCGCCAACCACGGCACGATATTCTTCGACGAGATCGGAACCATCGGCCCGGAGACCCAGGCCAAGCTGCTGCGCGTGATCCAGGAAAAGGAATTTCAGCCGCTGGGCTCGAACGACACGATCAAAGTGGACGTGCGGATTCTGGCAGCGACCAATGACGACTTGCGCAAGCTGGTGGACGACGGAAGGTTCCGCCAGGATCTTTACTACCGCCTGAACGTCATCAACATTCAGTTGCCGCCGCTGCGCGAGCGCAAGGAAGACATTCCGGCACTGGTGGATTTCTTCTTCACCAAATACTGCCGCGAGAACCAGAAGTACCTGGACGCCTCCAACCGGTCGGTGCTGCACTTCCAGCCCGAGGCCTTGCAGATCCTGATGGACCACAACTGGCCGGGCAACGTGCGCGAACTGGAGAATGTGGTGGAGCGCGCGGTGGTGCTGGCCTCCGAGGCATCAGTTCCGCTGGATGTTTTCCCGGAAAATCTGTTGCAAGCGAATGGCATTCGGCGCCGCGCCGATGGCGGACCGCTTCCGGCGGATGCCTCACTGTTCGAAATTGTGGCCGATTTTGAACGGCGCATTATCATCGAGGCGCTGGAGAAAGCCAACTGGAGCCAGACCGAAGCCGCCGACAGCCTGCACGTTCCGCTCTCAACGCTCAATCAGAAGATCAAACGGTTGAACATCGAGATCAAGCGGGAAAAGAGATAGGTGAAGACAGGTGCCAGGTGTTAGGTTCTAGGTGTTAGGTTCTAGGTGTTAGGTTCTCGCGAGCGTCGCCAAGCGGAGTTTTTCGGCGCCGGAACACCAATGGCTAAGACACTAGGTCCGAAGTCGAGTCATGCGTGAGCACCTCTGGCAAATTCTGTTGCCGAATTCTCATATTTGTTCAACGCACATTCGATCCACGGCCTCTCCTCATTCGGGACTCTCTTGTCGGTTAACACCTGCTTGAGAAGCCGAACTAAGGAGTCCACGCGTTCAGGCTGAAGTGCCCCGGGATCGGAACCTGCCATACTTCGGAGAATTTTGAGAGCGTCTGCGATCCGGCCAACCACCGGCATTACGAACAGGTCCGCGCGCGCCATCATAATTTCATCGCACGCGGGGTTTAGCTCATCCGCACGCTTGAGAAGCGAGTCGGCGCGCGCTATCCAGTTGTCAGCGAACTGTCTGCGCCATCGCATGTACAATTTCGCAAGTTGGACGTAGGCGTCGACCAGATTCGGTTCCGACGCGATCGCTTCGTAAAACCTGTCCCTTGCTTCCTGATTCGGTTTCAGTTGAGCATCGCGGCAAAGTACGCGTGCCAGTGCAGCCAACACCACCGCCCTGGTCGTTTGCAACGATCTCCAGTTATCGATCCAGTTATCGATTCTCCTATCCAAGCACCTGGCGTTTTTGCAAGTCTCTTCTATCGACTGCAAAATGGACGTGATCTCTTTCAAAGCACCGGCCGCATCGCTAAGCGAAATTAAATGCGCACAAGCGCTTCTCGCGTACAGTGATAATTGGAATCTTGTCTTGGGTGACAGATGGCGTTCGCAGTCGCGGTATGCAGCTAGTGGATCGCCTTGGCCGTTTTGACTCGACCCACCAGGTGAGTAGTCGTGATCAACGGCTGCAATTGTTCTTAACGATTGGATTGGATCACTCCAACAGGCCTCCTCGTTTACAACAAAACTCTCCCGATTGCCGCTACTCCGGCACAAGTCTGCAACGGCAATTGCAATGTTGTACTGGACAATGAAAGGGCACTCGGGAAACTCCGCGATATGGTGCAAGAGCGACCTGACGCGCTCGCTTCTGGGGCGTGCCCGTTGTACGTGCGGGTAAGTCTTGATGAGCCGGGCAACCAGTCGACTTAATACGTTGTGCTTTGCAGCTAGTACCTTCTTGAATGCATTGTCACTAACTGCGCTTCTCAACACCTCGTCGAGTACCCGGAAATGGCGAAGAGCAGTGGCTGGCTTCCCCTCTTGACAGAGCGCGAGAGCAAAGTAAAAACGCGCAATCCAGTTTGCTGGATCGACGGCCACAGCACGCTCGAAACATCGGCAGGCCTCCTCAGAACAATCGCGCGAGAAACTCCCGCCCTTTTTCCGCGCAACCCGGATTCCATCCTGGTAAAACTTGAGACTTTGCCAGTTATCGGTAAAGCTGCTTCGCCCCATACCGACAAGTATTTTGGCCGCAAGATCCCCTATCGCATTTTCTCGCGCACGATCGCCGGTTGCTTCTGCACGCCAGGCTTGGCGGCGCGCACGGAAGGGCCACTGACGCCGGCGCGTCCACCACTCGGCCTCAGCCACTGCTGCCCGTTCGCCGCAACGCACCCAACCTACTAGTTCCTCCCGGTAGGGCCGAGAAAACAGGCGCGTGATGAGTTGTGTAAGATCTTGCAGAGTTAGTTCGATGCCCCCCATCTTTATTGGATGTTCGGAAGGGGCAAAATCAGTCATCGGATGCATTTCCGGTACCGGCCGTACAACCCCAAATGCCGGCTGGTCCGTCCCCGGAATCGTATTCATTTGTAAGCCCTCGACATTAACTGCTTCTGGATGCTCCAGCAGATTGAGAATGTCTGCGGTGAGAGACCGGCTGCTGGAGCGTGCGTCATCTGACTTAGCGTTCAGGTCTGAAAACGAAACGATTGGTCCCGGACGCGGAAAAACATGTACCACGAGCCGGAACAGAAGAAACAGAGCAATCGCAAGCAAACCCAACAGGCATTTTCCGAAAAACGCTAAAATGTCGTCGACTGCCGTTTTTGGAAGCTTGCCAAGCCACTCAGTCACTACTTTCAGCACCGACGAACTTGAGTTAGAAGTCCCCCGCACGAGAACTGTCATCGTGACGCTTTCAAGCAGTCTGTTTTTCACGAATTGCAGCAAGTGATTCACCAGATCGGCTGAATTTGCTTGATTCGCAGCGGCGCGGCTCACCATATCTTGTCCATTCGCCGATAGACCTAGACAGCAAATCAGTAAAGCAGTTACACATAAATGTCTCAGCACAGATACATGGCCTCGTTACGGAAAATTATACTACGTGTAGGTCTATACCGCTTGTCCATTGTTGTCATTCAACTCTGGTTCCGTGGGTGCTGGGTTATTGCGGTAGCTGCTCACATCCGTAAGTGAATACTACCTATTCTCGCAGTGGCCTGTGCGTGAGAAGGGTACCGGCGGCCTCAACTGTATGCGGCGAACTGGATTGCGGTATGGTAGGTTTTAGTGCAGACAAGTTCTTATTTTGAGATCACTCCACAGGATGTAAAGCAGCGGATGGATGCAGGGGGACGGCTGCGGCTGATCGATGTGCGGGAGTTGTTCGAGGTGCGGCAGGCGAGCATTGCGGGGGCGGATGTGATTCCGATGCGCGAGGTGCCAAATGCGGTGGCGGCGCTGGAGGACGAAGAGAAGCCCATCATCGTGTTTTGCCATCATGGGATGCGTAGTTTGCAGGTGGTGGGATGGCTCAGGGAGCACGGCGTCGAGAATTGCTTGAGCATGGCGGGCGGGATCGATCGGTGGAGTTTGGAGATTGATCCGAAAGTACCGAGATACTAGAAGCAGATCCGATCCCGAGGCAACTCCAATGAGTGTCACCCAGAACGAAAAGGCAGCTCGGTTTCGCGCGCTCCACGAGGCACCAGGCGCGTTCGTCATTCCGAATCCATGGGATGTCGGCTCGGCGCGCATTCTCGCCGGTCTGTGCTTCCCGGCATTGGCTACGTCGAGCGCTGCCGCCGCCTCTTCCATGGGGCGGAGAGATGGCGGACTGACGAGGGATGAGGCGCTGGCGCACGCGCGCATGATTGTTGAAGCAACGGATTTACCCGTCTCCGCGGATCTGGAAAAGGGGTTCGGCGACGCGCCGGAAGTAGTGGCGGAAACTATCCGGCTTGCGGCCGAGGTGGGACTGGTTGGATGCACGATCGAGGATTCCACCGGAAACCCTGAGAGTCCTCTGTATGAGATTGAGTTGGCGGTCGAGCGGATTGCCGCGGGTGCGGAGGCGGCACGCACACTACCGTTTCCATTTTTGCTGACGGCGCGAGCCCACAATCTGCTCTACGCCGGCGCGAGTCTGGACGAGACCATCAAGCGTCTACAAGCCTTCGAAAAGGCTGGGGCCGCGGTGCTTTTCGCCCCTGGCCTGCCGGACCTTGCCGCAGTGGAGACAGTTTGTGCGGCTGTCTCGAAACCGGTCAATTTCATGGTGGGAATCAAAGGAAAATCATTCTCCGTGGCGGCACTCACCGCGGCTGGGGTCAAGCGCATCAGTTTGGCAACGTCACTCTACCGTGCGGCAATGACCGGTTTCCTCGAGGCTGCACACGAGGTGAGAGACACCGGCCGTTTCGGCTTCCTCGACAGGTGCGTGACAACACCGGAGTTGAACGAACTCATGGGGATGTGAAGACTTGCCAGGTATTAGGTCCTAGAAAAACCTACTCCTCGCGGAGGGTTGTCATAGGATCCAGTTTTGCGGCGCGGCGGGCGGGGAGATAGCCGGCTAGCGCGGCTACCGTTAGTAGCGTGATGCCGGCGAAGGCGAGTGTGGTGGGGTCGGTGGGCGTGAGGCCGTAGAGCATGCTGGTGAGCAGGCGTGTGGCGGCGGTGGCTGCGGCGAAACCGATGAGCAGGCCTGCGCCGACAAGGAAGAGCACTTCGCGCAGGACCATCCATTGAATCGTTTTCTGTTCGGCGCCAAGCGCCATGCGGATGCCGATTTCGTTGCGGCGGCGGGCGACGGTGTAGGACATCACGCCGTAGAGACCGATGGCGGCGAGCAACAGGGCGAGCGCGCCGAAGAAGCCGGAGAGGGTGGCGAGCAGGCGTTCGCGGTTGAGAGATTCATTGACCTGGGTGGCGAGGGTGGTGAATTCGAGATAGATGTTTTTATTGATGGACTCGAAGGTTTTCTTCACCGGAGCGATTAGTGAGGACGCGGGACCGTTGGTACGTAGTGCGAATGTATTGGCGTTGAAGTATTCCGTCTGGACCGATGGCACGTAGCCGGTTGGTTTGATGGGCTCGCGCATTTCACCGTACTTGGCGTCCTTGACTACACCGACGATCTCGATGAGCTGCCCGGGCTTTCCATCTGAGGACTCCATGCGGTAGCCTTTGCCGATCGGATTCACCCCGTGGAAAAATCGGCGGGACGCGGTCTCATTCACGATCGTGACCGGCGGCGCGTTCTTTGAATCGCCGGTGCTGAAGTCACGGCCGACAAGAATGGGAGTTCCGGTGGTCTGAAAATATTCGGGGCTGACACCGTTCATGAAGAGGAGCGCGTCATCGGGATTTTTCGGAGTATAGCCGTCGACGTGAATGATCTCGTTCCAGAAGCTGCCGGCGATGGGTGTTATTGAGGAATAACTGGCGGATCGGACGCCGGGAAGCGCGCGAAGAGCGGCGAGAATCTGGTCGCAGGCGTCGGGCAGCCGGTCCTTTGGGTACCGAGCGTTCTGAAAATCCACCTGCACTAGAAGGACGTTGTTGCGATCGAAGCCGGGATCCTGGGTGATGAGTTTCCAAAACGTCGCGGAGAGCAGCCCGGCGCCGACCAATAGAACGAGCGATAGAGCCACCTGGAATGCGACGAGCATCTTCCCGAACCCCAGGCGCGCGCGTCCGCCGGTGAGGCCGCGGGCGTTCTCCTTGATGGCGGCATTGAGAGGCACGCGCGTGGCGCGCCAGGCCGGGGCCATACCGAAGAGGATGCCGGTGGCGACCGCGACTGCAGCCGTGAAGCCCAAGATGCGGAGGTTCAACGACACGTCCAGAAATACGGGATTGTTACGCGCCGACAGGTATCGGACGAGCACCGCGCTTCCCCAGTTAGCGAATAGAATGCCGAGCGCCGCACCGAGTAAAGAGAGCAGAAGGCTCTCGGTGAGAAGCTGGCGAACCAGGCGGCCTCTAGCAGCGCCAATGGCTAAGCGCACAGCAATCTCTTTCCGACGCAGCGCAGCACGGGCCAGCAACAAATTCGCGATGTTAGCGCACGCAATGAACAGCACCACACCGACTACGACCATCAAGATGATTAGTGCATCACCATAGGGATCGCGGAGAAAACTCAGGCCACGGGCGGCGGGTATGGCATCGAGGGTCTTGCTGAGATAGCGCCGGCGCAGTTCACCCTGCCAGTCCTGCGGGGTAGTGGCCTGCGTAATACGGGGGGCGAGGGTTTTCAGACGGGCGGCGACTTGCTTGGGGCCCATGCCGGGTTTGGGGCGACCGATGATACCAAGCCACCACGAACTGCGGTGATCGAGCATGGAATCGGCACCACGCTCGATGGCTTCAACGCAAATCGGCGCAGCAATTTCAAACCTCCGGCCGACCATCACGCCATTAAAGCCGGGCTCAGCGACTCCGATGATGTCGAAGGGGTGGCCGTCGAGCACGATCTTCCGGCCAACGACACCTCCGTCACCGGCGTAGTGGCTTTGCCAGAAGCCATAGCTCAGGACGGCGACAGCCGGGCAGCCGCGGTGATCGTCCACGGGTGTAAGAAGGCGGCCCAGAACGGGCCGGATGCCCAGGGTTCGGAAATAGTCTCCGCTGGCGAGAAATCCCGTGGCGTAATGCTCTTGCCCGCCGGCGGACAGGTTGAAGCCTGCATCCGAGGTAGCGAAAACACCAGAGAAGACGTCTTGCTGCTCGCGAAGTTGCTCCCAGAGTGGATTGGTGAATGATTCTTCGCCACCGAAAGTGACTTGGAGTAATTGCTCGGGGTGATCGACGGGAAGAGATTTCAGCAACACGCCATCCACCAGGCTGAAGATGGCGGTATTGGCTCCGATGCCGAGGGCCAACGAGAGCACGGCGACGGCGGTGAACACACGGTTCTGGCGCATCATGCGGAAGGCGCAGCGAATGTCTTGGAGAAGGGTCTCGAAGAAGACGAGGCCACGGCGCTCGCGATAGACTTCCTTTGTTTGTTCAATGCCGCCGAAAGCGCGCAGGGCGGCGTGGCGGGCATCCGTTGGCGACATGCCTTTGCGGAGGTTTTCGTCGACGAGGAGATCGATGTGCGCACGGAGTTCCTGGTCGAGCTCGCGCTCACGAGCGCTTTTGCGGAACGTGGCGAGAATTCGTGAGAAGAGGATGCGAAGCGAGGACACGCCGAACCTCCTTTAGATCGTCAACAGGAGAATAACGTTTTGGCGACGTGCCTGTCAAGCCCACGGGCAGCTAGCGGCCGGCTTTGTGTTTCGGATGTCCCTTGACGGAGCGCTCGGGTTCGACGATGGAAAATTGCAGCTTGCGCTCGACGGTATCCACGCGTTCCAGGAGCACGCGGGCGCGATCGCCGATGGAGAACTCGCGGCGCGAGCGCTGGCCGATGATCTTGCGGACATTTTCGTGGTAGGTATAGCGATCGCCGGGGAGCGAATCGATTGGCACAAGGCCTTCAATGAACAGGTCCGCGAGTTCCACAAACAGGCCAAACTTAGTGGTGCTGATGATCAGGGCGTCGAACTCGTCGCCTACGCGGTCTTCCATGAACTTGACCTTCTTCCACTCCACCAGCTCACGCTCAGCTTCGGCTGCCCGGCGCTCGGATTGAGAAGACTCGTCGGCGACGGCGCTCAGCTCAGGTGCGGAGGAATACGTCCGGCCATCCAACGCGGCGGCGAGCAGCCTGTGCACGATTAAGTCGGGATAGCGCCGAATGGGCGATGTGAAGTGTGTGTAGGTTTCGGCCGCGAGCGCGAAGTGTCCGACATTGTCCTCCGAGTATCGTGCCTGCTTCAGCGAACGCAGCATGAGATAGCTCAGGATGCGCTCCTCGGGCTTTCCTTCGATTTTGGACACCAGTTTCTGATACTGGCGCGGGGAAATCTTGACTTCGGCCGGCAAGACGATTTCACGGCGCTGTTTGTGCCCGTCGCGCCGGTTGTCCGCGTAGGCAAACTTCTTGACCGGAATCGCGCCGACACCAAGCGAGTAGCCGAAGTGGGCCGCTACTTCTTCAAATTCCATGACGCGCTTGGGGTCGGGTGGCTCGTGAATGCGATAGATGGAGGGCAACCCGGTGGCCTGCAAATGCGCGGCGACGGCTTCGTTGGCGGCCAGCATGAATTCCTCAATGATGCGGTGGGCGATGTTGCGCGGCGCCCGCACCACTCCGGTCATGGCTCCCCATTCGTCGAATTCTATTAGCGGCTCGGGCAGATCGAAGTCGATTGATCCGCGGCGCACCCGCTTGCGGTTCAGAATTTCGGCGAACTCGCGCATCAACTCGAAGCGCGCGACCAGGGGGCCGTAACGATCACGGAGCTTGTCGTCGCCTTCGAGCAGTAGATGCACGTCCGTATAGGTCATGCGCTCGGCACTGCGAATCACGCCGCGGACGAACTTCTGCGCCACCAGATCGCCGTGGTGGTCGAACTCCATCAGGGCGGAGAGCACCAGTCGATCCAGATGCGGATTGAGCGAGCAGATGTTGGTGGAAAGCTCGAAGGGCAGCATGGGAACGGCGCGGTCAGGGAAATAAACACTCGTTCCGCGCAGTCGGGCTTCGGCATCGATGGGCGAGCCCGGCTGGACATAATGGCTGACGTCGGCGATATGCACGTGCAGGGCATAATTGCCGTTGGCGAGACGATCGACCCAGACGGCGTCATCGAAATCGCGCGCCGTTTCGCCATCGATCGTAACTATGTCCATTGAGCGAAAATCCTCGCGCCCGACCAGTTCCCAGGCCGCGATCACGCCGGCAATCGATTCGGCTTGCTCCACTACCTCCGGTGGAAAACGGTGTGGCAGATGAAACTTGCGGATCACAATCTCGACGTCGATGCCGAAATCGCCGGGCGAGCCGAGAATTTCGATCACGCGTCCCACACCGTGCTCGCCGTGCTTCGGATATTCCAGCAGCTCGACGTTGACGATCATGCCGTCGAGCTTTTCGGGGTCTGTAATTTCGACGGGCTTCGGCCCTACGCGATCGATCTGCGCGGTGGGGGTGGGGATGGCCAGCTCGTCGGGGATCTCGATCCAATCGCGCAGGCGCTCGTCGTGCGGCACCAGGTAGAAGCCGCGGCGGCCCACGCGGAACTCGCCTACCACGGTGGGATGCGCGCGCTTGAGGATTTTGACGACCTCGCCATCGGCGCGCCCGCCGGCCTCGATGCGCGCGATCCGCACCACGACGCGATCTCCGTGCATGGCGTTTTGCGCGGCGTCGGCGGGAATATAAATATCGCCGGAAATGCCTTCCAATGGCCGGTCGGAGATCAGGAAGCCATAGCCATCGCGGTGCATGGACAGGCGGCCCACGGCGAATTCGCGATTGCCCCGCGTGGCGGCGAAACGGCCGGAGCGGGTCTCGATCAACTCACCACGGGCGGCCAAGCGGGCCAGCAGGGTTTCCAACTCCGCGCGGCTGGAAATGCGGGGGCCGAGCTCGCGCACAAGCTGCTTGAAGTTGGCCTTGGCATGCGGCAAACGGGAAATGTGGTCAAGCAGGGCCGCCTCGGTCATAACTCATAGTACTCGCCCGGTGAGATTTCGCTGCAACGCTTGGGGTACGCTGTTCGTCAGATGAAGGAAGACATAACGTCATGAAGGCGGCGGATTGCACGTTATTTCTGGCGGCGCTTCCGGTTGCGCTTGTGGCTGCCCCGGTGCGGGTGGCACGCATTGGCGAACTGGATGGACAAGTCGAAGTACAACTTCACCCGTTCGATGCCTGGCGGCCGGCGGTGCGCAACCTACCGCTGGTGGAGAGGGCATGGGTGCGCAGTGGGCCCGGGGCGCGCGTCGAGATGGAACTGGATGAAGGCAGCGCGGTGCGGCTCACCGGTGACGCGATTTGTGAGCTCTCCGATTACACGCGACTCTCGACCGGGCAACGCGTAACACTTCTTTCGCTGGATCACGGTGTGGCGTATTTCACCGGGGAGCCGGATCGCCGCGACTCCTTCATACTGGCCGTTCCCGGCGCGCAAGCGACGGTGCGCGGGGGCACGCGCGTGCGCCTGGAAGCTAGCGAATCTGTCAGCCAGATCGCCGTGATCGAAGGCAGAGTGCGATTTTCTTCGCCCGTGGCCGAGCTGGATGTGAACGAAGGCCAGACGGCGCGCATCGAGAATGGCAACCACCCGCGATTCTTCTTGCGACGCGAAATCGCGCCCTTCGACAGCGATCGCTGGAGTGAGCAACGCGATCGGGCGCTCGCCACCAGCGCATCGTCCGGCCATTTGCCCGATTTGTTTTTTGGCCTGGTGGATCTCGATGCGAACGGGGCGTGGATGCAAACCGAGGATTTGGGTGCGGTTTGGAAGCCAAAAATGAATTCCAACTGGACGCCGTATCGTGACGGGAAGTGGATGTGGTATGACGAGCTGGGTTACTCGTGGGTCGGTAACGAGCCGTGGGGCTGGCTGCCGTTCCACTACGGCCGGTGGATGCAAACCAGCAACCTGGGCTGGGTGTGGCTGCCGGGCAAGGGAGTGGTCTTCAAACCGGGCGAAGTTTACTGGCTGCGCGAGGCGAACGTGGTTGGATGGGGGCCGCTCGCATCCGGCGAGACCTGGAGCGCGGCCAGCCTTCCACGACTATATTCACGGGCCAATACGACGCTGGCACATTTCACGCAGGATGCACGTGTGATCGCGCCGGTCGATCCGGCCGAGAAGCTGTCGACCACAGCGGCGGTGTTCGTGATCGCTCCGCCTTCGCCGGCCTGGGATAGCGCACGGTTCGACGCGGTTCGGCCGGTGCTGCGAGCGGGAAGTACACGGGTGGTTCCGCTTCTGCCGGGTGTGACATATGAAGGCATGGAGGCGCCCCCAGAGCCGCCGGCTCCGGACGCACCACCGATTCCACCGCAGCCTTTCGCGGCCGCGGATGCGTCGGCGGGTCCTATCGCTCCGGTCGCGGAGCCACCGGAAGCATATTATCCGGCGGCGGTTTATACAGGCATTGTGGTGGTGAATCCCCCGGATCGGGCGGCTGGTACATCCGGATCGGGTGCTGGTCCGGCAAGGCGGCCGCACCTGCCGGTGCCGCATGGCGATCCGCCGCGGCCGGAGCCGAAGCCCAAAGACGCGGATGCAGGCAAATTCTCCGGTTCTAAAACTCAACAGTGGAGAGATCGCGCGGAATACGACCTCTATCAATCGATCCTGAATGAGCACGGTTCCGCCAGGCGGCTCTCCCTGCTGACTAACTGGAAAGAGAGATACCCTGCAAGCGATTTCATCCAGGCGCGCAACGACCTGTTCATACAGACCTACTCCGCCGTTGGAAAGCCGGAGATGGTACTCGCGGTCGGGAACGAGGCGATCCACGCCGACCCGCAGGACTTCACCGCCATGTACCTGATGGCGATGAATGTGCAAAAGCTTCCCAAGCCTACTGCTGACCAGTTAGCGGCTGGTCAGAGGGCCGCCAGCGGAATGCTGGACAATCTCGACATGTTCTTCGCTACGAACCAGAAGCCGTCTAACACGTCCGACGTGACTTGGGCCGAAGCCCGCACGCATGCCGAAGCGCTGGCGCGCACAACGATAGGCTGGATCGCGCTGCAAGAAAAAGACAACCAAACCGCTGCAAGAGAGTTTACGAAGGTCTTACGTATAGCTCCCAATGCCAGCTCGGCCAATGGATGGCCCATCGACACCGCTCAAGTTTCAGCGTGGCTGGGAGCGGCGATGGCACGCGGTGGCGCGATTCGCCAGGTGAGAGTAGAAAGATAGCTGTTCGGCGAGGCTGGAGCGATACACCGTTCTGGACGCTACTAGAATAGAAGCCATGAAACAGAGGCTTCTTGCTGTTCTGGTCGCTCTGATGAGCTGGAGTCTGTATGCAGCGGACTTGCAGCTCGAAGCGGGTATGGCCACGGCCGACATCACACCGTCTTCCTTCGGGCCGATGTACGGCTATGCGAATCGCAAGTGTGGGCCGGCGAACGGCACGCATGATCCGTTGCTCGCGAAAGCGCTTGTGCTGGCAGCGGGCGATTCGCGGCTGGCGATTGTGACTCTCGATCTGGGCAGCATCGTTTCCGAGAATCTGCGGCGCGACGTGGCGGACAAGTTGGGGATTCCCGTACTGCTGCTGGCGGCATCGCACAGTCACTCGACTCCGAACTATTTGCCGTCGGAGGGAAGCGTGCGTGGTGTCACGCCGATGTCGTTCGAGCCTTCGCCATACCAGCTAGAGATGGAGAAGAAAGTGTTCGATGCGGTGCAGAAGGCCGCTTCGTCGATGTTTCCGGCACGGTTGGGAATCGGCCGCGGTTCGCTGCAACTGGGCTACAACCGCTTGTTGCTTCGCGATGATGGGCGAGTCCGGGCGCTGTTCGATAATCTGGAGCGCATCCCGTATGGGCCGGTGGACCCGGAATTCGTGCTGATGCGAGTGGAGGACATGAACGGCGCGACTCGTGCATTGCTGGTGCACTATGCGTGCCACGCGGTGGTGCTGGGGCCGACCAGTTGTCTCTACTCCGCCGATTATCCGGGCGTGATGCGGGCCAAGGTTGAGGCTGCCCTTCCGGGCGTGCAGTGCATGTTCGTGCAGGGCGGCGCGGGCGACATCAATCCACTGTTTCAAGGGCGCACGGGAAAAGAAGAGGAAGACTTGGCGGTCATGCAGAAAATGGGCGAGCTACTGGGAGACGAGGTGGTTCGCCGTTCGAGTAGTATCAAGGGCACCTCGCCCGTGCGTTACCCGATCCAATACGAAAGCGAGACCCTGAAGTTCGGCGACCGGTGGGAGAAAGACAAATCCATTGAAGTTGGGATTACGACGGTCCTGATCAATCGCGAAATTGCCATCGCCGCCTTGCCAGGTGAGCCCATGCACAAGTTCCAGACTTATTGGAAGCAGCATGCCGACGTGCCTTATCCACTGTTTTATGGGTACACCTACAGTGCGGCCGGCGTTTGGCCGGGCTACATTCCAGACATCCGGTCGGCGGCATACGGCGGTTATGGAGCCGACGTCACCACGCGCATCGAAGTGGGAGCAGGCGAAACCATCATGCAGCATCACCTGATCAATCTCTACAAACTGCTGGGCATGTGGCGCGATCAGCCAGGCAAGCCGTGATCAGTGACCTCGCGAGCGGGCTTCGGCGGCAATGCGCACATAGATCTCCCGCGCCCGGCGATAACGAGCCTGCGCGGCGCTGAGGTCGCGGGCGAAGAAGTGGTTCCAATCGCCGCCCGGTGATGTTTGGCGGATCAGGTTATCGATGAACTGGATAAAGAAATCGGCGTCGGCGGAACTTGCGCGAAGCGGAGCGCCACTCACCGTCACGTAAACCGCGCCTGTGTGCACCTGATGGCCCTTGGCGTCCATGCGGCGGGCGCAGATCCAGCCGCTTTCGGTGACGTCGAGAGTTGCGTGCAATGCTGCGGGATGTTCTGGCACGGCGGATACATCGCGGCTCGCCACAACGACGCTGTCGAGAACAATCTCAATGCGCCCTGATAGCGGCGAAGCTGCCGACCAGAGCGCGTCAACTTCCACGCGGCCTTTGCCAGCAAGGGCGATCTCGTCTCCTGGAACCGCTTTGCCGTTCACTTTCAGATCCAGAAACTCGCGATGGGCGTTGCGTGAGATGACAGTCCGTCCGGCGGCGATGCCGTCGATCCAGCCGCGATAGCTGAGCTTGCCGTCGGCCGTTCGAACGTACGTCAGTTGCGTTCCGACGGGCTCGTGAAAGTTGCAAGGGAAATCCGTGGAGGCTGCGAGTCCTGGGCGGAAGCCGCAATTCAACAGACGATAGTACGCCTGAACAGCGCTATCGCCTCCGTGGACGTCTTCCGCCAGAAAATCGATTGTGCCCAGTGCGGATTCCACCGGGTAATCGAGCGGCGCGCAGCAATCCAGTTCGTGTGGAATGTCGTTTTTCAGGTACTGCATGTGGGCGTAACCCACCACCGCTTTCTGCTGTTTCGCGCGCTCGATCACTGGATACGTGTACTCGGAGAATGTTCTTTCTCCATGCTGGAGACCCAGCAGAATCAGGTGCCCGCCGATGGCTTTCTGGTCGAAGGTCACTCCCTCGGGATCAAAGTGCCATTCCGCATCCCAGTGGAGAATCTGTCGCGGCGTCGATAGCGGCAGGTCCTTACCGTTGATCTTCGGCAGATCGCGCGGAGCGTCGCGCACTTCGCCGTTACCCATGTCGGCCAGCAGCGAGACCACGGCAAGACGATTGGTGCTCATAGCGGCGAACACCTGTTCCGGCGTGACGGTCAGCCCACCCGCTACGCCGCAATCGCAGTGCACATGGGGATCGCCGGCGAACCAGCCCCCTGGTTCAGGGCCGGCGGATGGCTGCGCGGAAAGCGCCAGCGCGCCAAGGGCAACAGCAACGCTAAGGTTACGGCTCCGCGGCGTATTTTTCGTAAGCCTCGGCGATCTTGGCCGTTTTGTAATCGCCGTCATGGATGATCACGCGATACCGGAATGTGAGCGATTTGGTTTCCAGGATCGTCCAGCTTCCATCCTGTTTGGGATCGCGCGTGAAATCGCGGAGGCCGAACGGATTCGCAGCGAATAAGCCGTAGCCGCGTGCGTGCCAGGTCGTGGGATGCCGGAAGCTCTTCGGGTGATCCAGAACCGCAATGCCAACCTCCTCACCCTCCACCTTGCCGTCGTAGTTGACCCAGTCCGCCCGTTTGCCCCAGATGGCTTTCTCGCCTTCCGCGCCCACCGAATTCACCATGTGCGCGGGCGGCGAATCGAGGTCCTTGATCACGCGGATGCCAAACGTTCCTTCTTTGGAATCGCCGAAAGTCAGCGGGCCGTGCGTGGCGTGGACGGTAAATTCGCAGTCGATGACGCGAGTATGATCATCGCCACGGAAGGCGAAAGCCTGCGTCTCCTCGCCGATCACGCGGCCGCTTGGATCCTCGAGGGTAAACTCGGCGCGAATCATGGCCGGGTCGCCGCCGCGCGCGTCGTCGATCTTCTGCATCACCATGTGTCCATAGCTCTGCTTGCCGTGATCGTGGAACATCTTGTCAAATGCCTCTTCGCCCCAGAAGTCCAGCCCATCGATGTTCCCATGCGCGAAATAGAGCGGGCGCTGGTGCGGCTCAAAGCTGGGGTCGCGCTGGCTGCCTGGCGGAACTTCGTTTCCGACGGGATATCCACGCGTCACGATGGTTCCGTGCGCGCTCCGTAGGGGCATCAAATAGGGCTTGGCGACCTTTGGATCGAAATAGTAAGTGGTGAAGGGCTTGCCGGCGATGCTCACGTCGATCTGATTTCCGTTGCGTTGGACATCGGCGGTTTGCTGGGCGCCGCAAGTCAGCGCGCACGCGAAAACGGCCAGAGAGAGTTTGCTCGTTGTATGGGTCATGGGCAGGTTAGACGTTCTCCGGAATCAAGAAGGGCTCGCGATGGTGGCCACGCAGAAGGCGGTTTGCCTCTTCGTCGCCCACCACCTGCTCGGCAGCGGGATCGAATTGCAGCGTACGTCCGAGCCGGTAGGATGCATTCGCGAGATGGACCAGCGTGCAGGACATATGCGCTTCCTGAATCGGCGCGTTCAAGTCCTGCTTGCGCCGGCTGCGTACGCAATTGATGAAATTCTCCCAGTTGTTCCCGCGCTTGGAACTGGATGGACCGGGCTGCCGCTCCTTGCCCAGCCAGGTGCGATAACACTGGTAGTCTTCCTCGTTGGTCACGGCCATGTAACCCTTCGAGCCGTAGAAAATGTCGCCCACCGTATTGCCGACCATCTCGAGCGGCTCTTCGTGACCGGGAGGTCCGAGGAAGCTCGGTATCACCTCGCCGCCGAATCCCGGAGTGCCGATGCCGGCTTCATGATTGCTGTACCAGTTGCGCACCTCGAATTCCAGCATCTTGCGTTTTCCCATGCCGTCGAACTCGAATTCGCAGTGCAGCACATTGGGCGTTTCCTGATCGTCATCGAACATGAAATGTCCGCCCATGGCTGACGCTTTAATCGGAAACCCGACGCCCAATCCCCAGCGCGCCACGTCAATCTGGTGCGAACCCTGGTTGCCGATATCGCCGTTGCCGTAATCCCAGAACCAGTGCCAGTTGTAATGGAATCGATTGCGCGTGAACTCGTGCTTGGGCGCGGGGCCCGTCCACAGGTCGTAGTCCAGGCCCGCGGGCACAGGCTCGGCAGGCGCGCGCCCGATGGTATCCCGATGATTCAAGCACAACCCGCGCGACAGATAAACGTCACCGATCAGTCCTTCGCGTATCTTTTGTATACCTTCCCGCACGGCCGGATTGGAGCGGCTGTTGGTTCCATGCTGCACGATGCGGTCGTATTTCTCCGCGGCGCGCACCATCTGGCGTCCCTCCCAGAAGAAGTGTGAGCACGGCTTCTCGACATAAACGTCCTTGCCGGCCTGGCAGGCCCAAATGGTGACCAGCGCATGCCAGTGATTGGGTGTGGCAACGGAGACGGCATCGATGGATTTGTCGTCCATCACCTGGCGCGGGTCCTTGTACACCTTTGGCTTGGGCATCCCGAGGAGGTCCATGTCCGCCAGCCGCTTGCGAACGATGTTCTCGTCAACGTCGCAGACCGCCGCGACTTCCACGTTGTCCAGGTGCGAGTACTCTTCCACGTGCGCGAACCCCTGACCACGAATGCCGCACACCGCCACGCGAACGCGATCGTTTGCTCCGGCCATACTTTACCTCCTGGAAATTGCTAGGCTATCACAGCGTGGCGCGCTGAATCGGGCTACGACAGGTAACGGATAGTCTCTTCCGCGAGTTTCCTCGTGTTCTCGAACGGATCGCCGGGCATGTCCGCCTCCATCGAGAAGTACCCGCGATACCCCGCCTGCTTTGCGATGGCGAACAGCCGAGCGAGATCGACTTGATATACCTTGCCGTTGTCGTTCGCGTAGGCACTCTTGACGTGGGCCATATTGAACACATGCTGGAACATGGCGGCCACCGCGTTGTAGTTCCACTCGGCATCCCCGCGCGGATTCATGGAATTGGCGAAATCGGGCAGGCCGCGCAAGTAGGGACTGTGAACCTTCTCAATCACCGCCACCAGGAAATATGGGTCCTCGGCGACGGGCACGTCGTTTTCCAGATTGATGACGATGTTGTGTTTCTCACCGTACGCCGCGACTTCACCCAGAGTCTCGGCCGCCAGGTTCACATCCGCTTTACCACCGGGCGCGCCGGTAATGTGCTGGCGCATGCTCGGAGAGCCAATCGCCAGCGCAATATCCACTCCCTTCTTGCCAAATGCGATGGCATCCTGCCGCTTGGCGGCGTCCGGATGGTAGAAACTGCGTCCGCCGTGACCTAGATCAACGATATGCGAGCCGGCTTTGGCCGTTGACGACCGCAGTTCTTCGAGATACGCCGGTACCGTCGAGCTAAAGTGCGACGTCAGCGGATTGATATTGTGAATGCTGAAGCGCTCGGCAACCATGGCGGCGAAATCCTTCGCGTCAATCAGTTTTTTCGTGCCGTCGTGGTTGCCAGATGTAGCCATGTAGGCGCGAAAGGGCCAGGAAGTGACGGCCAGGCGCTCGCGCGGGTCGGTCGGGAACGTCAGTTGTGGTTCGGCGGCGAACAGAGCCGCGGCTCCGCAGGCAGAGGTCTTCAGAAAAGTGCGACGCGAAAGAGCTGTCATTGCGTACAGTGGAGTATATCGCAGCCCCGGCTCATTCTTCGTCGGCCACGGGCGCAAAGCCTCCCGCGAGATCCTGCGGCTTCACTTTCTCCGTATTGAAGCGAGCGGCCCGATCGCGCATGGTTTGCAGCACTTTTTCCGCCGGCGGAAACTCACCCTGTATCCATCGCAGAGGATTGATGCGCGCCACCACGAACGAACGGAGATAAGGACTCTGCAGCCCACGCTCTTTCAGCTTGGCCACCACCGCGGCCACTTGTTCTTCGAGTTGCAGCAACAGGTCTGCGCGCCGTTCGTGGGCCTTCATCGCCGCGCGCACGGCCTCGTCGGAAAAAGTTTCGACCCGCCGCAGTACCGGATGGTACGCGCCTCCGCCGAACTTCGGCTTCTGCTCGTACGCGATTCCCAAGGTCTCGAGCGAAGCATCCTCAAGATAGAATGCGAAGCTCGATTCCGGCTCATTCGGCGATTCCTCCACAAGCCCCTTCGCAATGCGAATCACCTCGAGCGCGCGCTCCTTCAGGTTGTGTGCCTTCTCGGTGTTGAGCGCCAGAATTTGCCGCGCCACCTCGCGCTCGGGAACGATGAGCGCGGTGATGGATCGCGCGCCCAGCCGACGCATCGCTTCCAAACGGTGCAACCCGTTGGGCGTCCAAAAGCCATCATTCGGAGCCGGAACGGCGATCACGGGATCGAGGAAACGGCCGGTCTTCTCAATCACTCCGGCAAGACGTTTGTGGTGCGCTTCCGAAAGGTCGCGCTGGAACGGCGTCGGCTGGATCCGGTCGATGGGCAGCACGGCCAACACCAGCGCATGCCCGCCCAACGGATCTCGATAGGCCGCCAGCACCACGCCGCCCTCATGTTTTACTCGATCCGCAACCGGCCCCACACTCGCGCCGATGTCGGTTTGTGTGTCTGCCGGTGACAGTCCCGCGGTCAGCGGTTTGCGCTTACGAGGAACGCGGCGTTTGCGCGTCTTTGTCGTTGTCGCCTTCGCCATCCGGTTTGGCGGCGCTCTTGGACCGCTTGCGCGACTGGGCCGCCTTGCCCAGTACCACGGCCGCGGAAAGCGCCGAGCCCCACAACAAATATCGCATTTTTGACTTGGTGCGAAACGGAACTTTATTCACAGGAGGTGCAACTTTGGGCACGGCGCCTGAAATATCCACTGCGCCGGCGAGCCGCATCTTCTCCCAGTCGTAGACGAACTGCTTGCCGCAGTCCAGGCAAACCACGTAAGTATCGGAGTGCTTTTCGCTCGGGTCCGCGCCCTTGGGACGGGCGGGAGTGAGCGGAAAGGTCGTTCTCCGGTGCTGGCATCGAAATAGGAGGTTCCAAATCGTGTCGATCACCGGAATGCGCTCCACTACCAATGTAGCCCACCCTGCTACACTGGGCCAAACAGAAATGTCCGTAAGAGCCCCGCAGCGAGGCGCGCGCAATCATTACATCCTGATCGTCTTCGATAGCTGCCGCTACGATTCCTTCATGACCGCGCGGCCGCGGACGATGCGGAAACTCGGCAAGGTGGAACGCCGCTGGTCCTATGCATCGTGGACGGCGCCTTCGCATTTCAACCTGCTGATGGGCTTGATGCCGCACACCAGTCCGAAGAACGTCTATGCGTCGGAGTACTACAAGAAGGATTTTTTCAAGTTCAACGAACGGCTGGGCGCGGGCGGTATCGAATTCCGGAGTTTTGTGCCGCGGCTGTCGCTGCCAGTGTTGCTGCGCAATTTGGGCTACGTAACTAACGCCATGGTTTCGCTGCCGGTCTTGAATCCGGCGACGGCGATAAACACCGGTTTCGATAGCTACCGCCTGATGGAAAAGCACAACGACATGCGCGCCATGGTGCGGCAGATGCGGTTCCCCGAAGATCAGCCGTCTTTCCACCTGCTCAATGTGGGCGAGACGCATTATCCCTACGCGCTTCCGGATGAGCCGGAAGACGAATGGCCGCGCATCAGCGGCGTGCACGGTGTTTTCAAGCACCTGGATGAAGCCATCGTGGGCGGCAAGCTGCGCGGCAGCCGCGTGAAGATGTTCGACAAGCGCAAGCTCGAAAAGCTGCGCCAACGCCAGATCGATGCCGTGAAGTACCTGGATGGGGTGGTCGAGGAGTTGTTCGACATGGTTCCAGAGAACACTTACATCACCATCACATCGGATCACGGCGAGCTATTCGGTGAAGAGGGCTACTTCGGGCACGGGCCTATCCATCACGAAAAAGTTCTCGAAGTACCGTTTCTAGAGGGCAAGCTCCGATGAAGCGCCGTGATTTCTTCTTGTCAGTGTGCGCGCTGGCCCTGCTGATTCATGCGGCGCATCATGCGCAAGGCGATTTGCAGCTTGCCTACATCGGCCCCGGCGCAGGCTTCGCGTTTCTGGGGTCGTTCCTCACGCTGCTCACGTCGCTCGTGCTAAGCGTGGTGTCGCTCCTGTTGTGGCCGTTTCGCATGCTCTGGCTGCTGGCAAGAAGCCGGCAGGGATTGCGCAAGGCGCGAGTCAAGAAACTCATCTTTCTCGGACTGGACGGCTTCGATCCAGGCCTGGCTGAGCGCTTCATGGCCGAAGGCAAGCTGCCCAACCTCAGCCATCTCAAAGAACAGGGATCGTATAGCAAGCTGCGCACCACGTTTCCCGCGCTGTCACCGGTTGCGTGGTCCACCTTCGCCACCGGCGTGAATCCCGCCAAGCACAACATTTTCGATTTTCTCAATCGCGATCTGAAAACCTATGTGCCCGAACTTGCATCCTCCAAGGTGCGGCCACCGCATCGCGTATGGAAGATTGGCAAGTGGCGCATTCCGCTGGCCCGTCCCTCGGTTGAGATGCGGCGCAAAAGCGAGCCGTTCTGGACGATTCTCGGCCGTCACGCCATCGGTTGCACGATCCTGCGCTTGCCCATCACGTTTCCGCCGGATCACTTCGATGGCCGGCAGCTCTCTGCCATGAGCACGCCGGACCTGCGCGGCACGCAGGGCAGCTTCTCGCACTTTTCCACGCACGTCGAAAGCGGCCACGTCGAGGGTGGCAGCCGTTATCCCTTGCGCCGTGCCGGAGACCACCTGGAGGGCGATCTCGAAGGCCCGGAGAACGCATTCATCGAAGGCGCGGGCCCCATGCGTATTCCTTTCCGCATTGTGCACGCCGAAAATCCCGATCGCGCGACACTCGAACTCGAAGGCGCGTCGTACCCATTGCGATCCGGCGAATACACGCCTTGGGTGCGCTTGCGCTTTCACGGCGGCATCGGCATCTCGGTGCACGGCATCGCGCGGTTTCTCCTGACACAGACCACGCCCGAAGTCTCACTCTATTGCACGCCAATCCAGATCGATCCCGAAAATCCCGCGCTGCCCATCAGCCACCCGGCTTACTATGCAATCTATCTGTCGAAGCTTCTGGGCGCTTATTCGACTCTCGGCATGGCCGAGGACACCTGGGCACTCAACGAAGGCGCCATCGATGACGACGCTTTTCTCCAACAGGCGGAGCTCATCAAGCGCGAGCGCGAATCCATGTTTCTCAGCGCGCTCCAGCATACGCGGCGCGGCGTAGTGGCATGTGTTTTCGATACTACGGACCGCGTGCAGCACATGTTTTACCGGCATCTTGACGCCGGCGACAGCCGGGTCATCGAAGCGCTCTACCGCGATATGGATCGCCTGGTGGGCGAGACCTGGAAGCACGTGGACGAGAATACGGCGTTGTTCGTCCTCTCCGACCACGGTTTCTGCTCTTTCAAGCGCGGCGTCAACCTGAACGCGTGGCTGTACCAGAATGGTTATCTCGCGTTGCACAACGGCGCTCGCGAGAGCGGAGAATACCTGGAAGGCGTGGACTGGAGCCGCACCCGCGCCTACACTTTCGGCCTGGGCGGCCTGTACTTGAACCTGAAAGGCCGCGAGGCGAGCGGCATCGTTAATCCGCATGACGCCGATGCGCTTGGCGAGGAACTGATCGCCAAGCTCACCCGTCTGCACGACGACGAAACCGGCCAGATCGGCGTGCGTAACGTCTACGCCTCGGGGAAGTTGTATCAAGGTCCATATCTGAGCGCTGCGCCGGACCTCATTGTCGGCTACGCGGCGGGCTATCGCACGTCGTGGGAAGCAGCCGTCGGAAAAGTGACGGCGCATGTTTTCAGCGATAACAAGAAAGCCTGGAGCGGCGACCATTGCGTAGACCCGGTGCTGGTTCCTGGGGTGCTCTTCTCCAATCGCAAGGTCCAGGCCCAGGACCCGGGTATCGAAGACATGGCGGCAACCGCGCTCGATTTATTCGGCATCCAGCCGCCCGCATGGATGGAAGGGAAATCTGTTTTCCGATTTGCGCAATAGGCCGCCGCTCGCTTGCCTCGCGCTGATCGCATTCTGCGCCGGCTGCGGTATCTCCCGTTCCCAATCCAACGCGCGCCGCGTCATCGTCCTCGGCGTTGATGGCATGGATCCGCAGTTCGTCCAGGCGCATTGGAGCGATCTGCCTAACCTCGACCGTCTCCGCCACCAGGGTGATTTCCGGCCACTCGCGACCACCACGCCGCCGCAAAGTCCAGTCGCCTGGTCCACATTCATTACTGGCACGGATCCGGACGGCCACGGCCTCTACGATTTTGTGCATCGCGATCCCGCAACGTACCTGCCGTTCTCCTCCATGGCCAAGGCCGAGGACCCGAAGCACACGCTCTCGCTCGGCCCGTACCTGTTTCCACTTTCCAAAGGTCAAGTGGTCTCGTTGCGCCGCGGTACAGCGTTCTGGCAAATCCTCGCTGAACGCAATATTCCTGTGACCGTGATCAAAATGCCCACCAACTACCCGCCCATTCCTGTTGGCAAAGCGATCTCTGGTATGGGAACGACCGACCTGCTCGGCACCTTCGGCACCTTCACCTTCTACACCGACGATCCCGAAGAGATTTCGCGCAGCGTTTCCGGCGGCCGCATCGTTAAGGTGCCGATGTTCCAAAACCGCGCCGTGCTTCGCGTCGATGGGCCCGCGAACTCGCTCCGCAAAGATCACCGCACGTCATCCGTCGATCTGACCGTTGACATCGACCCACAGTCTCCCGCCGCGCGCCTCTCCGTCGGTGACTCGATGGCCATCGTCCGCGAGGGCGAATGGTCGCAATGGCTCCGCGCTGAATTCTCGCTGATTCCGCATCTGGTAAATGCCACCGGCATGTTCCGCGTCTACGCAAAGCAACTCCATCCGCGTTTCGAGCTTTACGTCTCTCCCGTGAACATCGATCCCGACGAACCCGAACTCCCTATCTCGGCTCCCGCCGGCTATAGCCGCGAGATCGCGCGCGCCACCAGCCCCTTCTACACGCAGGGCATCGCCGAAGACACATCAGCGCTTCGCCAAGGCGTCTTCAGCCTGCCTGAGTTCCTCTCGCAAAGCCGCCTGGTCTTTGAAGACGAGCACAAGCTCCTGCGCTACTCGCTCAGCCAGTTTCACGACGGCCTTCTGTTCGTATACTTCTCCAGCATCGATCAGAATTCACATATGCTCTGGGGAAAACATATGCCCGAGGTACTCGAAACTTATCGCGCCGTCGATGCCGCCATTGGCGAAGTACTTGATAACGCTGCAGGCGCCGACATTGTGGTCCTCTCCGACCACGGCTTTACGACGTTCGACCGCGCCGTGAACCTGAACACCTGGCTCGCAAAGAACGGTTACATGACGCTTGAAGGCGGTTCTAGTGACGATGAGATTCCATTTGCCCGAGTCGACTGGTCCCGGACCCAGGCCTACGCGCTCGGCTTGAACGGCCTGTATCTGAATCTGGCCGGTCGCGAAAAGCAGGGTATCGTGCCGCCGAACGCGGAAAGTCAGACCCTGCTGAAGAAAATCATCGCCGATTTACTCGCATTCCGCGACAACGGCAAAACCGTCGTCGAATCCGTCTATGCGCCGCCGCGTTCCGATGTCGCGCCGGATCTCATCATCGGTTATGCGCGTGGCTACCGCGGCTCCTGGCAGACTGCGCTCGGCGCCGCGCCCGAATCTCTGGTGGAAGATAATAAAGATGCCTGGATCGGCGATCATTGCATCAACGCGGCCGATGTTCCTGGCGTCCTATTCAGCACGCGAAAATTGACCGCGGAAGATCCTCGGCTGAAGGACGTGACGGTCTCGATCCTGCATCTGTTCGGTGTCAGGTCGCCGCCCGGCATGACCGGCCGCAACGTTATGTAGGGGAGCCACTATGAAAACCAATGTGAAGCTCAATAAGTCCCTCGTCCAGCGCGCAACCCGTATCGCCGAGCACGCCGGCTACAGCTCTGTCGAGGAGTTCATCGAGCACGTCATCGAAAAAGAGCTCTCCCACTTCGAGGATTCCGATTCAAAAGAGGAAGTAGTCAAGAAACTCAAAGGGTTGGGTTATCTGGAGTGACCGCGACCGACCTCGGCCTGGCGGCGCTCGCGACCCTCATCCCAATCAGCATTCTCGCCGGCATCGGTATCCTGCTCGTCTTCCGCTACACGTCTGATGCGGCCGCGGTCCGTCGCGCCAAGGGCGTCGCGCAAGCGCACCTGCTGGAGTTCCGTCTCTTCATGGACGATCCTGTGCTGGTGCTGCGTGCGCAGCGCGATCTCATCGTCGCCAACCTGCGTTTTATGAAGCTGATGTTGCGCCCATTCCTGTGGATGTTGATTCCCATGGGTCTGCTGCTGGCCGTTCTCGAGGCCTTCTACGGCCATGCGCCGCTTCGCGTGGGGGATGCCGCCATCATCACTGCGCAGGTCACGAACGCCGATGCGCCGTTGTCACTCCAGGCTCCCGCTGAGTTAGTTGTGGAAACACCTCCCGTGCACGTGATGGCCGAGCGTCAAGTCAGCTGGCGCATCCGCCCGCAACGCGCCGCAACGGCTGAGTTGCAGATCCTCTGTGCCGGGCAAGCCGTCACCAAGCGAATTTCGGCCGGCACCGGCATTCATTTCCTTTCCGAGCGCCGCGGATCGGTCCTGAGTCTGCTGCTCTATCCCACCGAGCCGCCGCTATCCGGCAATGAAATCGAATGGATCAAGATCCGCTACCCGCCCGCAACCATCCTGCACCTGCACTGGCTCATCTGGTTTCTCGGCGTTTCGGCAATCACGGCATTCGCTCTGCGCCGCCGTTTCGGCGCGGTGTTCTGACGATGGGCTCCGGCGCACTCAATCTGTTCACCCGTCGCAATTCCGGAAACAGCCAGGCCCACAATGCGACGATGGCAATCGTGCCCGCTCCGCCCAATACCACGGCGGGTACTGTGCCGAACCATTGCGCGGTGATGCCCGATTCGAACTGGCCCACCTCGTTTGACGCCCCGATGAAAACCATGTTCACCGCGCTCACCCTGCCTCGCATTTCGTCAGGTGTTCCGAGTTGGATCATGGTATGCCGCACGATGACGCTCACCATGTCACATGAGCCGGCGAGGACCAGAGCCGCAAGCGAAAGCCACACATTGCGCGAAAGGCCGAAGACTACAGTTGACAAACCGAAGCCGAAAACGCACCAGAGCATCGCGGCGCCCGCGCGCCGGCGCAACGGCCAGTGCGCCACCAAGACGGCTGTGAAGACCGCGCCAATACCCGGGGCAGTACGCAGAAGCCCGAGGCCGGAAGCTCCTACCTTCAGGATTTCGCGCGCATAGACGGGCAGCAGTGCTACGGCCCCGCCGAGCAAAACCGCAAAGAGATCCAGCGAGATGGCGGCCAGGATGAGCTTGTTGTTCCAAATGTAATGAAGGCCGCTCAGCAGAGCGCCGGCCGAAGCGGCGGTGCGGGGCTTCTCGATTTTCGGGATGTGGATCGCCGACATTGCGAGCAGAGCCATCAGGTACGCGAGCGCCGAGCAGCCATACACAGGGATAGCGCTGCCCGTCGAGGCGTAGATCAACCCTCCGGCTATCGGACCGAGGATTGTAGCCGCCTGGAAGGTCGACGAACTCCAGGCCACCGCGTTGGGGAAGTCCTCCTCTGGAACAATCAAGGGTAGAAATGCCTGGCTTGCCGGTCCATTGAATGCGCGCACGATTCCGTTGAACAACAGCGCCACGTAGACGGGAATGATGGATGTGAGGCTGTGCAGCGTGAGACCGAGGAGCAGGAGTGAGCACAGGGAGAACGCAGCGTAGCAGCACTGCAGAATCCGTTTCCGCGGCACTCGATCCGCTGTGTGTCCAGCCGCGAGGAACAAAAAAATCCCCGGCAAAAACTGCGCCAGGCCGACCAGACCGAGATCCAGCGGGCGATGCGTGAGCGCATACACCTGCCACCCCACGCCGACGGCCTGCATTTCCGACGACGTCGTCGTCAGGAAACGCGCGATCATGTGATACCGGAAATTGGGATAGCGGAAAGCGGCACGGGCCCGGTTTGGCGGCCGCGTCACGATTGACGGGAAACGATATACGGCTCCCGGTAATTCCGGGTCAACAATGCATTCGCCTCATCGTCCGCCAGGAAACGGCCACTCGATTGCGCCATGCGCAAGGCGTGCCCCACGCGATAGCTGATATTTGCCAGGTGACAAAACGCGGCAGACCGGACACCGATCTCGACGTCCGCATGCAGAAGCTTGTAGTCGCGAGCGCGTACGGCATCGAGAAAATTCTTCATATGTACGGCTGTCGAATCACCCCGTTCTTGCGGCTTCTCGTCGGCAACTTTTTCGTACCTTTCGGCATCCCCTGCGTCCGAACCTCGAGCGGCTTCGCCGCTCACGTTGCTGGACGTGCTCTTGAAAATCTGAAAGCCCCGGTCCAGCGTCAGAAAACCGCGATCCCCATAGAAGATGTTGCCGACATAATTCGGCCCGTGCATGCCGTTCAATCCTTCCGGCGGCGTGGGCAGGTTACGGACTTCGAACGTGATTTGCGCGTCGCCGAAATCCAGCGTGGCCTGCTGGGTGTTGGGCGTCTCCTGGTCATCCTTCCAGACGAACTTGCCGCCGGAGGAAGTTACGGACTCCGGCCAGCCCGTGCGGCCCAATCCCCATGCGCAAATGTCCATCTGGTGCACGCCCTGATTCCCGATATCACCGTTGCCGGTGTCCCAAAACCAGTGCCAGTTGTAAGCAAATTTGTTTTTGCTGTAAGGCTTCCACTGCGCCGGACCGAGAAACAGATCCCAATCGAGCCCCGGCGGAACCGGCTCGTCCGGTGTATGGCCGATGGAGAACCGCCGCCGGAAGCAAAGCCCGCGCGCGTGATAGACCTGTCCGATGGCGCCTTCCTGCAACATCTGGATGGCGCGCATCATGTACGGCATCGACCGGCTCTGGGAGCCCACCTGCACCATCCGTTTAAACTTGCGCGCCGCGGCGATCATCTGATGGCCTTCGAAAATGTTGTGGCAAGCCGGCTTCTCCACATAAACATCTTTGCCGGCCTGGCACGCCCAGATGGTGGCCAATGCATGCCAGTGATTGGGGAGCGGTAGCGAAACGGCGTCGATGTCCTTGGACTCGAACATCGCCCGCATGTCCGTATACTCCTTCGCGTCATAACCCTTTAACTTGCGCACCAGCGCTACAGCGCGCTCGCGTGCCGTCTGGTTGACGTCGCATAGTCCGGCGATGCGCGCATCGGCGTCCAGCGACGAGTAGGAATTTATGTGGTCCGTGCCGCGGCCACCGAGGCCAACGATCCCGAGGTTGATCCGGTCATTAGCGCCGAGAATCGGGAATTGCGCGGTTGCAATGGCGGCGGCTGCCGCTTTTACGAACTGCCGTCTGGCGGGTTGTGGTTCCACGAGGATATCTCCGGCGGCCCATTTTATCGCAGTACCGCTGGTTCCCGGTGTAGTATGGACTTCGATGGCGACACCACAGCGCGCAGACGAGCGCACGATTCCGTTACAAATCGATTGCGTCGTGAAACGCTTTGGCGCATTGACCGCGGTCGACGGCGTCTCTCTGGAGGTGGCTGACCGCACGTGCCTGGGACTGCTCGGCCCAAATGGAGCGGGCAAATCCACACTCATTCGCGCTATCGCCGGACGCGTCCGGCTCGACTCCGGCAGCGTGCACGTGTTCGGCCAGCCGGCCAACTCCGCAGCCGCGCGTGCCGAGCTCGGCTGGGTACCACAGGAAATTGCGCTGTATGCGTTGCTCACATGCCGTGAAAATCTGGAAGCTTTCGGTCGCTACCAAGGGCTTCGGGGCAAAGCACTGCGTGATGCGGTCGAGTGGTGCCTCACCTGGGGAGCGCTCGCGGATCGCGCCGATGTCCCGGCGAAGACACTCTCCGGCGGCATGCGGCGCCGCCTCAACATGGCCGCCGGCATCATTCACCGGCCACGACTCGTCCTATTGGACGAGCCCACCGTGGGCGTCGATCCCCAATCCCGCAATCGCATCTTTGAAATGGTGGAGGATCTCCGCAACCAGGGCACGACCGTGATTTACACCACTCACTACATGGAAGAAGCCGAGCGCCTTTGTGACTCCATCGCCATCATCGATCACGGGCGGATCATTGCCCAGGGCACGAAGGAAGAGCTGGTGGCAAAATCTTTCGGCGGACGCAGTGATGTTGTGATGCATTTCGCGGCCTCCGCTTCCAACGTCGCATCCTGGGCCGATGCGCGCGGCGGGGACGTGAAAGACGGAGTCGCACATTTCTCCATAGAGCAGCCGACCGCCATTGCGTCGCTCCTGGATGCCGCGGCGATTGACGGTCTGGAGGTGATTGACGTGACCCTACGACGTCCCAATCTGGAGTCCGTGTTTCTGCAGCTTACTGGAAGGGAGTTGCGTCAATGATAGCCGCCATCGTGCGTAACGGATTTCGCGCGCTTCGCCGCGATCGTGGAGCGCTGATTCTCTCGTTCATTCTGCCCATCGCGTTCTTTAGCATCTTCGGGATGGTTTTTGGCGGCATGCGAAACACGGGTACGCCGCGCGTGAGTGTGCTGGTAGTGGACGAGGATCACAGCAAAGCCTCGGAACGCCTGGTGCGCGGTTTGCAGCGTGAAGCTTCGCTTGTTGCAACTACACATCCCGAAACCAAGAAGGGAGAACCCGTCCCCGCCGAGTACAACGCCGCCACCGCCGAAACCGCGGTGAAGAACGGCGTCGCGCCGGCCGCGCTGATCGTCCCTCAAGGATTTGGCGCTAATCCGGTTGCATTCGGGCCCGGCGGCACGCGGAAGGCGATTCGGATTTTGCATGACAGCTCCGACCCGGTCGCGGCGCAGGTGCTGGCCGGGATGTTGCAAAAGGTGGTAATGACCTCTTTGCCCGACACCATGGCAGATACCGGCATGAAATACTTCGAGCAGTCGAGCGGCGGGCTGACCCCACAGCAGCGGAAGAACATCGAAGCCGGGCTATCGCAGTTGCGCGCACAAAGTGAGAAGCGGGACCGGGACCAAAACCCATCGGCCGCCGATAACGATAACAGCCTCGGCGGATTGGTTGCCGTGGAAGTCCGCGATGTAGTCGGCGAGAAGAAACACAGCCCGATGATCTCGTTCTACGCGGCAGGGGTCGGGGTAATGTTCCTCTTGTTCACCGCCAGCGGAGCTGGAGGGAGCCTGTTGGATGAGGCTGAAAATGGTGCGCTCGACCGCATTCTGAGCGCTCGCGTCAGCATGACCACGCTGCTCGCCGGGAAAATGACTTACTGCACGCTGCTCGCCTGCTTACAACTTACGCTCATGTTTCTATGGGGCGCCGCCGTCTTTCATCTCGACCTGTTCACCCATCTGCCCGGCTTCTTTGTGATGACCATCGCAACTTCCTTTGCCGTGGCGTCATTCGGCATGCTGTTGGCCAGCGTTGCGCGCACACGCGCTCAACTGGGAGCGATCTCCACGCTCATCATCCTGACCATGTCGGCGGTTGGCGGCAGCATGTTCCCGCGCTTCCTCATGCCGGAAATGATGCAAAAGGCCGGATTGTTTACGTTCAACGCGTGGGCCATCGACGGCTACACCAAGGTTTTTTGGCGCGATGAACCCGTTTCGCACCTGGCGCCGCAAGTCGCTGTGCTGATCGGATCGGGCATTGCGCTGTTTCTGATCGCGCGGCGCTTCGCGCGCAAGTGGGAATACGCGTGAGGATTATCGCGTCCCGAAGCAATACAGCGCGCTGCGCGTGCGTATGTAGATGCGGCCGTCGGCGATCGCGGGCGTAGCGTAGCATTCATCATCGAGTTCGTTGACGGCCAGGATCTCTTGTCCCCCGCCCGGCTTGAGAACCGTGACCACACCTGCCTGACTCACGATGAAAATCTTGTTGTCCGCAGCGACTGGCGATGCAAAGTAGCGGTCCGCAACGCCGCGCAGCCGGCCTTGCTTAAGCACGGCACCGGTCGAGGGATCGAGCGTCGTCAGCACCCCGGCATCGTTAATCATGTACAAGACTTTCTGGTACAGCAGGACGGTGGGTAACTGTGGTATGCCGCGCTGATATTTCCAGCGCAGGCCAGTTGTGGTCACATCTCCCCGGCCGGGCCGAATGGCCAGCAGGCCGTTTTCCGCCGTCATGACAGCACTGTAACTTTTCCATTCGTCGGCGGAAAGAAACCCATCCTGATTGAGATCAATGAAACGGAAGTACATCTTGGTGCGCTCGTCAGAGGCTTCCGCGAGTGAGATGCGGCCGTCTTTGTCCTTGTCGTGGGCGGCGAGCACTTCTTCAAACGGCGGAAGGTGAACCTGGCGGCCCGGCTCGTTCTCCGGGGCGTTGTAGCCGCTAAAGTAGATCACGCCATCGCCTATCACAGCGCCCGATTTCATTTCCGATGGAAGGCCGCCAGTCGACCAGAGCGTTTCTCCCGTGTCCAATAAGTACGCATCGGCGCGAAACGAGCCGGGAGCGATGATCTGAATGGGTGAACCTTCCGGCTGGTAAAGGATTGGCGTGGAGTGACCGCTGAGGGCTTGGGGCCGCGGGCGTTTCCACCGTTCTCGTCCATCATCCGTTCCTACGGCGATGACGAACGAGTCGACGGACTGATCGCAGACCAGGATCACTTGATCTCCGGCCACAATCGGCGAACCACCCATGCCATAGACATTGCGGAATGGGCCGAGGGGCACGCGCCAGCGTTCGGTGCCGTCGAATCCGTAGGACACCAGTCCGAAATCGCCAAAGAAGACATAAACATTCTTGCCGTCGCTGGCTGGAGTAGGCGACGCGGCGGTGTTCAGCTTATCGAGCGGTTCAGTACGGTTGCGAGGGCACTCGCGCCGCCACAGGATTTGGCCGGTCCCACGGCTCAGACAAAACGTGTAGAGCTTGTCATGATCGACCGCGGTGAGAAAGATGCGGTCACCGGCGAGGATCGGAGACGAATGACCGAGCGGCAGCGCCGTCTTCCAAACAACGTTGCGCCTGGGGCCAAACGTCTCGGGTAACGCAGTACTGTCCGCGACTCCCGATCCGTTCGGACCGCGGAACCGGAGCCAGTCGCCAGCACAGGCGCAGGCCGCGAGCGCGACGACGAGTGCCGGCGTCCGAGTAAGTGTTATGCGCCGCCTCCTCCAGATCCTTTTTTGGGCAGAGGCACCACCGTGACCTTGTTGGCCTCGATGGTTATTTTTTGGCGGATGTCGCCGAAAAGCGGTGACACGACGTGCAAGTCATAGGTGCCCGGCGGGAGCAGCAGACCGCCTCCGGGGTTGTTCAGCTCATCAACATATCCGAAGAATTTATCGTTGATGTAGACGGCGCCGGTATCACCGGTTGCAATGGAGATAAAGGATTCGGGTTCACCGCCGCCCAGCCGGAAACGTCCGAATGGAGGTTGTGGCTCCGGGAGCTTCTTCAGCGCGTACTTGATCTTGGTGGTTTTCTTGGGCCGCACCGTGACTTTGGTGGTGAAGTCCTCATAGCGAGGATCTTTGAACGTCACCTCGACGTCGCCGGCCGGCGCGGGATACTTTTCCGGTACCGTAAATCTGGTTGCCGGTCCTACGTACTGGCCGTTGATGAAAACCCCGGCATCGCCCGGTTTCCCGTGAGCCTTGACGTAACCGGTCTCCTGGGCGTTCGCGCAGTGGATGGCGAAAATTCCCATCGCCGCGGAGAGCAGGATACGCTGGAACTTCCGCGTTCGAATGGTCGAGTTTTGGTGCTGTGTTAGCGTGTACATGGTCTTTCGGATGCAACTCCTCAGTCTCTATCAAATGTATAGGTTACCTGGCTATCGTACTACTCGCGGCGGTGACCGCGCCATCCCCTTTCTACGATTTTCCCGCTGCGAGCGGCGCTTCAGCTTGCAGTAAGATAGTTAGTTCCGATGAAACTCAACAGTTATACGATCACGCAGGGTCGTGACCGCGCCCCAGCCCGCTCCTTTTTGAAGGCGATCGGCTTCACCGACGATGACCTGAAGAAGCCTATTATCGGCATCGCTAACACCTGGACCGAAACCATGCCGTGCAACTACAATCTGCGCGCGCTGGCCGTAAAGGTGAAGGAAGGTGTCCGCAAAGCCGGCGGCACGCCCATGGAATTCAATACCATCGCGATCAGCGACGGCATCACCATGGGTACGGAGGGCATGAAGGCTTCTCTGGTGAGCCGCGAGGTGATCGCGGATTCGATGGAACTGGTGGCCCGGGGACACATGTTTGACGGACTGGTTGCGCTGGTGGCCTGCGACAAAACCATTCCGGCAGGTGCGATGGCCATGCTGCGGCTCAATATTCCGGGCATCGTGCTGTACGGTGGATCGATTCTCCCCGGCCGGCATAAGGGCCACGACATCACGATTCAGGACGTTTTCGAAGCTGTGGGCGCGAATGCGGCGGGACGCATGAGCGACCAGGAACTGCTCGACATCGAGAACGAAGCTTGCCCGGGCGCCGGCGCTTGCGGCGGCCAGTTCACCGCCAACACCATGGCGACTGTAATGGAGCTGATCGGGCTCTCCCCCATGGGGACGGCGGCGGTTCCGCAAGTCGATCCGCGGAAAATTGATGTATGTATCCGCTGCGGTGAGATCGTGATGGATGCCGTTAGGAACAACCTGCGCCCGCGCGACATCGTGACGCGGAAGGCTCTGGAGAATGCCATTGCCGGCGTGGCCGCTACCGGCGGCTCGACCAACGCGGTGCTACACCTGCTGGCTATCGCACGCGAGGCGGGTGTGCCGCTGGCCATGGAGGATTTCGATCGCGTCAGTAGCCGCACGCCAATTCTGGTAGACCTGAAACCAGGTGGCCGCTTCGTTGCCGTGGACGTCGACAAGGCCGGCGGAATTCCCGTGATTGCGCAGCGCCTGGTGAAAGGCGGATACGTCGACGGCTCGGCGATCACCTGCACGGGCCGAGCGTTTGCGGAAGAGGCCGCGAAGGCCGTCGAGACGCCGGGCCAAGAGGTGATCCGGCCGCTGGATAAGCCGCTCAAGCCGACGGGCGGCCTCGCTATTCTCCGGGGATCACTCGCGCCTGAGGGTTGTGTGATCAAGCTAGCGGGCCATGACAAGAAAATGCATCGCGGGCCGGCTCGCGTGTTCGGCCGCGAGGAAGACGCCATGAGCGCCGTCACGCGCGGAGAGATCCGGCCGAACGATGTGGTGGTCATCCGCTATGAAGGGCCGCGCGGCGGGCCGGGCATGCGGGAGATGTTGGGTGTTACCGGAGCTATTGTCGGAGCTGGTCTATCCGAGTCTGTCGCGCTGGTGACGGATGGCCGTTTTAGCGGGGCCACCCACGGTTTCATGGTGGCGCACGTCGCACCGGAGGCGGCCAACGGAGGTCCGATTGCTGCGGTCGAGGAAGGCGACACCATCTCGATCGATGTGGATGCGCGCCAGATGAATCTCGAGATCACACCCGAAAAGATTCGTGAAAGGCTGTCGCATTGGCATGCGCCGGCTCCGCATTATGCGACGGGGGTGTTCGCCAAGTACTGCGCGCTGGTATCGTCGGCATCGGAAGGCGCTGTGACCTCAAAGTTCTGAGCGCAACAATACGCGGTCACGGAAGCCATTTCAACGGGGAGATTCTTGGGGTTGCCAGCCGGTGCGCCGACTATGAACATTCTTTTTATCGGGGATCTTTTCTCGTCCGTCGGGCGGCACTTGGTCGCCGATCATCTGGCGGATATCAAGCAAACGCAGCGCATTGACCTTGCCATCGCGAACGCGGAGAACTCCGCCGGAGGTTTCGGGGTGACTCCATCCATCGCTGAGGAATTGTTCGCGTTGGGTTTGGACGTGCTCACCAGCGGAAATCATATCTGGGACAAGAAGGAGATCTACGAGTATTTCGCGCGGCGGCCCGCCTTGCTGCGGCCCGCCAACTATGCCGCGACGGCCCCAGGCGCCGGTGTTTACGTCGCCAACGCTCGCAACGGTAACCGGTGCGCTGTGATGAACCTGCAAGGCAGAACCTACATGCCCATCACTGAGTGTCCCTTTCGCAAAGCGGACGAAATCCTGAATTCGTTGCAGGATACAAAGGTGCGATTCGTGGATTTTCACGCGGAGCTCACCAGCGAGAAGATGGCCATGGGCTGGTATTTGGATGGCCGCGTTTCCGCCATAGTCGGGACACACACGCACATTCCCACCGCGGACACACGAATCCTGCCGGGGGGCACTGCCTATCAGACTGACGTAGGCATGACTGGACCATACGATTCGGTTATCGGCGTACGTAAGGACGTGATCATCCAGCGCTTTCTCGACGCCATGCCGTGCCGCATGGAGCCGGCCAAGGGATCGCCCGAGCTCCATTCCGTCATTGTCGAAGTCAATGACGACACTGGGCGGGCAATCCAAATCCGCCGCCACACGGTGAAGGGCGATTAAATGACACCGCCGGCGCTGGATGTAGTGGCGTTGAACGTCCAGATGCTGGGCACTCTTCTGTTCTGCCTGGTTTTTCTGTTTCTCTGGCGGCAATCCGGCATCGTCTACTTCGGTTACTGGAGCCTGGCTTGGGCCCTGCAGGTGATCGCGCTGATTTGCTTGCGCATGTACCTTCTGACCACGGTGGTTTTCTGGTTGGGGCCTTATGCGCTTTTTGAGTTCGCTTTTGCCCTGGCTCTTCTGGTGGCGGCACGAGCGGGCACCTCGCCCGGCGCGGATACCTGGAAATCAATCGCGCGGATGCTCTTGGGGTTTCCGCTGTTTCTCGCCATTGTCTATATTCTGGGCTTACAGAGCAGCTTCGAAGGTTTTCAGGCGATGCACGGACTGGTGCTGGGGAGCATCTATCTGTACAGCTTCTTCGTAATCCGCAGCGGCGGTGGCGTAGGCGGCCGTCTGTTCCGGTTTTCCCTGTTGTGTTACGCTATCGCCTTTCTGCTGAATGCAGTGGTCTTCTTTTATCTCTACAATCGCGGCGGACACCCGCAATGGCCGCGCTATCTGCAATACAACAGCTTCTACGATTTCGCCCTGTTGACGCTGCTGGCGTTCGCGGCCATGGCCATGTGGATCGAAAATCAACGCGACCGCATCGAGGCACTATCCAACGAGATGGATGCCGTGCGGCGCGACAGTTTGAAGAGCCTTGATCTCGATCGTCTCACCGGCCTGCTGAACCAGGCCGCTTTAGAGCGGCGCATGGAGGGCACGGAACCGTTCTCCGGAGTAGTGGCGGTTTGCGATATGGACAATTTTAAAAGCATCAACGACCAGTATGGGCATCTTGTGGGCGACGAGATCCTGCGCAACATCGGACACCTGATGCGCTCCTCCATCCGTCAGGAGGACGAAGCGTACCGCTGGGGTGGCGATGAGTTCGTGATCTTGTTCCGCAATCAGAACCTTCCGGTCGTCACGTCCCGCATGTTGGAAGTGCGGCGCCGGTTGAACGATTTCCGGGTTCGCGGCTACGGCCCTCTGCCCATCTCGTTCAGTTGGGGTGTCTCGGAAGCCTTCGGCGGGCCCCTGCGGGAGGTGCTCGACGCTGCCGATCGCGACATGTATACCTTCAAGAAGCGCCGGTCCGTGGCGCGCCAGGAGTAGACTAAAACGTGAAGCCTTTCGATCCTCCGGTCAAAGTCTGCGCTGTCAGCTATCTCAACACCTCTCCGCTGGTCTGGGGGATGTTGCATGGCGATCAGCGTGGTGCTTTCGACCTGGAATTCCGCATCCCATCTGAGTGCGCGCGCGAAGTGGCGACCGGCGCGGCGGATATCGGCATCATTCCATCGGTCGAGCTCAACCTGCACGATTACGGCAGAGTGCGCGGCCTCGGCATCGCTTCGCGAGGAGCGGTGCGCAGCATCCTGCTGGTCTCGTCCAAGCCTTTCGACGAGATTCAAACGCTTGCCGCTGACATCAGCTCGCGGACATCGGTGGCGCTTGCGCAGATCATTCTGGGCCGGCGCTACGGCGCGGCCCCGCGTGTCACCTCGCTGGCTCCCAATCTGGATGACATGCTGGCTGCCGCGGATGCAGCGCTGATCATTGGAGACCCGGCGCTTCACCTCGATCCCGAAACACTCGATTGCCACGTGCTCGATTTGGGCGCGGCGTGGACGGAAATGACCAGCCTCCCCATGGTTTTCGCTATTTGGGCCGGGCGAAAAGCCGCCATCACACCGGAGGTGGAAGCTGTCTTCCGCTCGTCTTACGAGTTTGGACGTGCCCATCTGGTCGATATTATTCGCGTGGAGGCCACACATCGCGGCATCCCTCCGGCGCTCGCAAGGGAATACCTAACGCGCCACATCGTTTCTGAATTGGGCCCGGCCGACTATCGCGGCCTGGAACTTTTCCTCGATTACGCGCGACAAGAGCAAAATCGCCACTGCGGTTTGACACGCCGCTCAGCGCTCCGACTATAATAAAAAGACCTCCAGAGGCTTGCTCCTCAGTAGCTCAATGGTAGAGCATTCGGCTGTTAACCGAAGGGTTGTAGGTTCGAGTCCTACCTGAGGAGCCAATCTAATTCATTGAACCAAAAGCTTTTTCTGCTCGACCTGATTCGGGGCTTCGCCCGGCTCTGTACGAACTTTTGTACGAACTTTCTCCAATTCCGCCCGTTCCGCATCGAGCTTCGGCCGTTCCTCGGCTAGCCTCGCCTTCTCTTCGAGGTAACGCGCCAGACGCCGAACCGGTAGGACTCGGTGAGGGTCGCTCGATTCAAGGCAGTGCCCGAAGGGAGACGCCGCACTTGCGCCGTCTTCGAGACATAGCCTGCGATCACAACCCTGTTCATTTGCATGGTTGACTGCCTCCTGAGCGCCAGCTCTTTGCCGTGGGCGTGCCTTCGCTGCCGTTCCTCGATCTGCGTAACCGCGCCCTTTCCCTGCGAATAGGTGATCTCGACCGTACCGAGGACCGCTTGCGGTTCCAAACGGTTCTTCAGATGTGCCACCACCGTTTGCGAGTTCCCCACCCGCTGCACAACGTGCCATTTCGAACTGCCAAGAATCTCGCCCCGGTAAGCGCCCTTCTGCATGTCCGGTGTCTCGATACCGGTGGTTTGCTTCCCAAGGCGCAACCTGGTTATGGCTTCCGCCACCCGCAGCGAGTCTCCCAGTTCCTCGCGCACCAGCGCCCGCTGGATCTCCGGCGCGAATTCGTAGTGGCCCGCTTTCTCCACAATCACGCCGTTCCGGACCAGCGTCTCTATCCCGGCCTCCTGTTCCATCCCGAGCGCATGTCGCATGCCACGAACCGTGAAGCGGTTCAGCAGCATCATTTCGTCACCCGTGTTTTCCCGCACGATCTCTCGCAGTGCGTTGAATTCTGCCTGATCAACCAGCATAGTCGTAGACCTCCATTTCTTTGCGACAATCTTCAATGAACACTCTCTCCAATTCGTCCAGCAGCTCGGCGTTCTCGGGCTGCCGTCCGGGTCCTTTCATTGACCGATTTACTTTCAAAGTCTCTAGTAGCGGCACAATATTCCCTCCTTGGATCGAAACTAACTTGGCAGGCGGTGGAATCTCGGACCACGCCTTGAGCGTTGGATCGAGAAAGTACAGCATCTGGGTGCCCAGGATGGGATGCTGGCCTGCAATGAAAATCAGCATCTGTCCGGGGGCGACGATACGCTCGGAGGTATCCTTGCCGCTTTTCTTGGCAGGCTTGAGCCGTGACACCTCGTCCGGCGTCATCAGCGGGCGCTCGACGTTTTCGACGCTTGCGTTGATATGATTCATGACCGGCGCATTTCGCTTGCCACTGAAGTTGTAGGTCGCCTTCTGGATGGTTTGCGTACCCGTCATTTTTGAAAGCAGGTCGGCGGTTTCGTATTGGTTCGGCGTGAACGCCACGCGCACGTGGCAGTTGGACACGATGCTCTCGTTCGGCCCATAGGCATCGACGATCTGCCGGATGTCCTGGGTGATCAGATAGGCCTTGAGGCCATATCCGGCCATATAGGAAAGAGCGTGGGCGAACACGCCCATGTGGTTCAGCGAGGGAAACTCATCAATCAGGAACAGGAGCTTGTGAAGGTTCGCTTTCTGCGCACCCTTGTTGAACTCCATCGTCTCGGTCAGCCGGTGAATGATGATCGTGAAGATCAGCCGCATGAGCGGCGTGAGCCGGTCGCGGTCGCTGTTCGGCACCACCAGATACAGCGAGACGGGCCGTTCGTGATTGACCAGGTCCTGAATTGAAAAGTCGCTCGCCGAAGTATTTCGGACGATCAGGGGATCGCAGTACACCTGCAGAGCTGTAGTAATCGTGGACAGCACGCCCGCCAACTCCCGTTCTTCCTTGGTCAGGCACTCGATGGCCTTCTGGCGTACGACCGGATGAGTTCCCGCCGACCACCCGGCTTCGCCCTTCGGGTCGTGGCAGAACTCCGCCATGTCGGTCAACGTGTCGCGGAAGTCCGTTGACCTGCAGAACGCGTTCGTCAGGTCCGCGAGCGATGCGGTCCGGTCCTTGGTCTTCGCTTCGTAGCAGACGTGGAGGATCATTCCGCAAATGATGGATACGCCGGTGTCCTGCCAGTGCGGATCGGACGGCGTATGGGCGCCATGGGTCCGGCCCAGAATCTCGGCGATATTCTGGGCATCCGAGACATCCCGATCCGTGAAGAGCCGAACCTCAACGAGCGGATTGAACCTTGATCCGTAAGACTGCTCCACCGGGCAGAACCGGAAGCAGATGTGCCCCTGCATGGAGCGGAAGCCCGCGGTCTTCGCCCAGTTCTCGCCTTTGATGTCGTAGATGACCGCGCTCTCGTTCCATGCCAATAGCGTGGGAATCACCAGGCTGACGCCCTTGCCGGAACGCGTCGGAGCAAACACCAGGACATGCTCGGGACCATCGTGCCGCAAGTAATGCAACCGAGACCAACCATTCGGTTTCCAGCCCCCGACGTAAACTCCCTCGCTCGCATCGAGCAGGCCCGTCTCTCGAATGTCCTTCTCGGTGGCCCACCGTGCCGAACCGTGCAGGTGCTCGGCATTGGCCGACAGCCGTCGGGATCGCAGGCTGTTGGCCCCGAAGTAGAGAAAGATCGACACCGCACAACCGCCGAATAGGATCGCGATGCCTTCACCCAGGGGCCGCCGGACGGCCGGGTCGTGGGACGTGATGTTATGCAATCCCCACATGAACCACGCGAAGGGCGGATAGACAAAGGTGTGACCTACTTGGAACAGAGGATCGCCAAGCGCGGGCTGGTACTCGAAACGCATCGCAATATACTCGGTTGACGCCCAGTTGGTGAGCAGGAACAGAGTGCATCCAAGGGCCATTGCAGGCCAGTTGTACGAGCCGAGGTAACCTGGCTTAGACGGTTTGCGGTAAAGCTCTGGTTGCGTGCTCATCTAATTCCTCGCATGGGCCGTGGTTCTGGTGGTTCGTGGCAGAGCCTGCGGATCGGCCTCGATCGGCATGTAGGGCGCATCGAAAAGAATGTCCCGGTTCACCCGCACCGTGAACTTGTATCCGGCCGGCACCTTGATCGTCGGCTGGCGGTTCAGGTTCCGGCGCGCGAGCTGCGAGCGAGTCTCGCTCACTTCCGCGCCTACAGCTGCCTCCGCGGCGGAAGCCGGGTTGATCACCAGGACATTCTGGTTTCGCGCCTGAGTGATGGCGAACGCGGCATTGAACATACTGGTCAAAGCCATGCCGCCGATCAACGACCGGTAGTGATGATCCACGTCAGAGCGCAGTCCGGGATTGCCGTGAGCATCCAGACCCGCCATACCGTCGAGATCGACCGACGAAGCGTCCGGGTAAATGATCCGCGACCAGGCTACCTGCACGCCGTCTTGACCGTAAGAGATGTGCGAGTCGTACCTGCCAACGAGGCGCGAACCTTGGTGGATCAGAAGATACATGCCGGTCGCGGTGTCGTACACGTTCTGGGTAACTAGCGCTTTGACCTCACCGGGCAGATCGGAATTCAGGCCCTGCTCGAGGACCGCCGGAATTTCCCAGCCGGCTTTGATCTCGAACCGGCTGAGCGGCACCTCACGAGTCGATTGCAGATAGTCGCCGATCTGCGTTTTGTGCGCGCTCGCGAGAAACGCTTCCTTGCGCGACTGCCCATTCTGCACTTCGTAAGAGTCGTTGGAGCCAGTCGAGGTTAAATCAGCTCCTGTCGCGATGCTCCGTGGCACACCATTCAAGGCCTGAGCAGCGATCAGGGTGGACAGCGGATCGGTGCCGGGCTGAGGTACTGCCCCTCCGGGTGCTACCAACGGAGTCACACCAGAACTCCTCCCAATACTGGTTGGTGCCAGGATGGCAGCCTGCTCCTGCTGCCAGCTCATGGCCAGCTGCTGCTCTTCCGGTGTCAGTGACGACTGAGATCCAGATTGCGTCAACGATGCAGGAAAGGTTTGCATGAGACGTGGCGGAGCCTGCCTAACCACGACCCGCTCCTGCGGGAGTTGCGTGGCAGCGCTGCCGCACGGAGCGCCGGTCAGCTTACTGAACCTCGTGAGCTGGCCGGTCTGCGGGTCAACGTCGCAGCCAGGAACGGACGGAAACTGCGCCGCCATCGTTGAATTCGGTGGCACGAGCTTTCCCATCGCCGCAGCTGGCCGGGAATCCTTGAAAGACGCCATCTCCTGCCCGGCTTGCGTGGCGGGCGTAATCCGTTTCGCCTCTCCCTGCGATGCGATCTGCATCTTCGCCACGGAACGCTGGATCAGTCCATACGCACAGCCCACGATCACGACGAGCACCACCACGCCGACGATCAAGGCGGCACGTTTGCTAAGCCGGACGATTCCTGCCCACTTCGGATGCATATCGCAACCAGTGGGGGCTTCGATCGGCTTGGCAGTTGATTCGTGGTCGGTGTCATGATGGCTAGCCCTTGGGCGAACGGCTGATTTCGACCGAGAGTCCCTTGCTCTTCTTACCGGCCCCGAGCACCAGGTTGGCGCGGTCGAACAAGCGATCTACGATGTACGTCTGGTGCTGCACACGGTAGTTCGTGACCTCCCCTTTGCCATCATTTCCCACGATCAGAAGAACCGGCGCTTCCCGGTTCTTCATCTCGGCAGGCATCTGCAGGTAGGTCTTCTCCCCGTTGTCGAACACCCGCAACGGTCTGATGTGCTCGTTGCCGCCATGGATGTCGTGGCTGAAGTTCAAGCGCTCCGCTGTAACGAGCGCCGGGAGCAACTCGGCCTTTTCCGGCTGCCGGGACCTCTCGGTGAGCATGTGTTCCTGCCAGCGGCGGTTGTTGTCTTCGGCGGGATATTCGAAGGCCACGCGTGAAACGTAATCCTCAGGCTTCGAGATCAATCGGAGATAGTAGGCGCGGCGGTCGGTCGTAACGAGCAGGTTGGTATCGAGGCCTGGTGCAGTCGGCTGCACCACAATGACCGGCGTGCCATCGATACCCGTCAGAGTTGATTACGGCCGGCGCCCTGTGCGAGGACCATTCCACCCATTGAAAAATGCCTGTCAGGTCGCCCGGTTTCTCTTCGCGAACTGCTTCCGGAATTTAGCAATGTCTGCACTGGATGGAGGCCAGTTCGCATCGCATGTATTGCAGTGGAACACCAGGTCATCGGATTTCAATGCTTTTTCGAATTCATCCTGACTGAATGTAACTGTCTGGTCGTGATCGTTCGGACAAACAATTTCGAAATCCATACGCTCGCTCATGGGCCTCCTGCTGCTCGGGCACTCTGTCGTTTCGCTCGCTCGATCAGTCTTGTCAGTTTTGATGGTAGCGCGAGCCTGCTCCCTTTCCACGAAGCTCTTTCTTGGCGAATTTAGTGAGAGTGACGCCAATCGCTCGACCCGGCGCCAGAAGCCTAACAATGCAACCCAACAAATACATTTTTGGTGCAAGAGTGAGCAATTGTGCACAGATCGCTCGATATCTGTCTGCTACCATTCGCTTAATCGCCACTTCGCAGTCAGCCGTTATGTATCCGGGCAAAGCAAGTCCAACGAGTTTCGTGATCAACGAGCTCCGCGATGCGGTGGCGTATACGTTCATCAACCGACCCAAGGGAGCAATAACAGATGAGACGCTACGTGCTATATGCATTGCTTTTACCGCTGACACTTCCCAGTGCTCGCGCCGACCTCCTCGGAACTGCGGCTAGCTTTGCCGTCCTAGCCGGCTCGACCGTGACCAATACTGGCCCCACCACCATCGCCGGGGACTTGGGTGTGTCGCCCGGTACCGCAGTCACTGGCTTCCCTCCCGGAATCGTGTCGGGAACCCTACACGAGGCCGATGCCGCCGCAGGCACAGCCCAGAACGATCTCACCACCGCGTACAATATGCTGGCTGCACTGCCATTCAATGAAAACTTGACCGGTCAGGATTTGGGCGGACTGACGCTTTTGCCTGGCGTCTATTTTTTTGCCAGCTCGGCTCAACTGACCGGGACACTTACGCTCAACGCCCAGGGCAACGACAATGCACTGTGGGTTTTCGAGATCGGGAAGACGCTAACCACTGCGAGTAGCTCAGTCGTCCAAGTAATTAACGGCGGACCGGATGACGGCTTGTTTTGGCAGGTGGGCAGTTCTGCCACTCTCGGCACCGGTACGTCGTTCGAAGGGAACATTCTGGCCGCCCAGAGCATTACTCTCGATACCGGCGCTATCATCCCGTGCGGTCGCGCCCTGGCCGAAAACGCGGCAGTGACCATGGACACTAATGTCATTTCAACCGCCTGCACCGCGATTCCTGGGTGGTCCTCTTCTCAGGCCTCAGAGTTAGGCGGACAAAGCGGGACCCCCGGCGTCGCCTTAAGTAGCCCTGCCAATAGCTCTGTCAGCGATTACAGTCCATCCCTCATTCCGGAACCCAGCGGACTTCTGCTTTTGGCTACTTGTCTTGCCGCCCTGGCGTTACAGCGAAAATGGGCGCTGCGCGCCAGACAAAGCCGCATCAGCGCGCCGCCGGGGTCAGTAACGCACGCACCGTCCGATTGAGTTCGTCACCTCTGAACGGTTTGGACAGCATCAGAGAGAAAAAGAGATACAGAAAGGGGCAGACGCATCTCAGGCAGCTCGAACGGAAGGCGGGAAGAAGATTGCGCGTTTGGGCCCGCGGGCGCCGCGCGAGCGGCCGAGTTCGCCGGACTAGGCTAGTTTGCACGCATCCCTATTTGCTGACGATGCCGTCTAAGCCGTAATTGCGTCAGTGTCCCCTTTCCGACCGACCCCTTTCCGACCAACGCAGGCCGGGCGCCGGAACGTGACAGGAGAGACCACGTTCTTTGACCGGCAATTGACCACTCGCTGGGATGCGTTCGTCGAATATGCCGGCGACTTCCCCGAGCAGCTAGGCCCCAGGCACCTACTGCACTTCGGCACGGCCTACAAACCCACGCCCCAGCAGCAGCTCGATCTCCACGTAGGAGTGGGCCTGTCCGCAGCCGCCGTCGATCATTTCATCGGAGTCGGGTATTCGTTTCGCGTGCGAGCGTTTGGGCGGGAGCGGAAGGTAGTCGCATACCGGAATCCGGCGAGCCGGCACATTCACGCCGCGACCACGATAGTGTAATCGTGCCGCTCATTGGTGGTGGGCAGGTTCGGAACGCCCTCCCGTTCGCGCCGCGCCTCAATCAGTTTGCGAGCAACATCGCTCGCGATATCGAGCGCCTCGGCAACGGTTCGTCCTTGCGTAACAAGGCCCTGGAGTTCGTCGGAAGTCGCAAGATACAAACCCTCCGGCAACTCCTCAATCTGTATCCGAATCGCGAGCTCCATAGAAGTGATCCTAGCATTTCAGGCTGCGGGCCTCCACGCCTGAAACGCCAGAGCTGTCACCGCTCGTGTCCATTCGAGGTGATCGCCCGGCACCGAGCCGGTCTATTCAGCGCTCGTTTCTTCAAAGCCCGCTGTGATCAGATCCGCAACACTAAACATGCGCTGGATCCCGGAACCATTTCCCGCGATAGGGACACTTCCTCCGTTCTTCTCCAGGTTCACCTTGATGTTCGCGATCTGGGCCTCCTGAACGTGCAACGCTCTCAGGGTCTTTGTCAGTCCGGAGAGCTTCAGGGGTTTTGTCGAGAAGCGCACTGACTTAGGCGGCGCAAAGGCATGCAGCCGAAATGCGCCGCCATCCGCAACTATCTCGACCTCATATGCCCGCCAATCATATTCTCCAAAGCGGTCAATAACGACGGTTCCCCCGTCGGGAAATACCGCTTGAATCCGTAGTTCGCCCCCTACCGCGTGGATGTAGTTTCGCAATGTGCTGAGATACATGTCCGCGCGCCGCTCGATGCGAGAGATCGAGCTTTGCGGCACGTCCAGCATCTCCGCCATGTCGGCTTGCGTGAGTTGCCTGGCGCCGCGCAATTCTTCGAGGGCCATGCGTTGCAGCTCCTCCCGCACGCGCCGCTTGTTGTCCGCGCGGCTCGCGGGATCCATCTTCGCTTGCAGTTCTTTGAAGTTTCGGGCCATGTCATTACTCTCCTCGATTGCGGCCTCCGCGGCTGGCGGCTCATTCATCGCCTAACTCCCGCAGATGTCGGTCGTATATGGCATCTGCCCGCGGAACATACTCGTCATACCAGCGGTCGTTGCCGGTTTTGTCGCCGCCGATCAGCAGAATCGCCGTCCGCCGCGGATCGAAAGCATAGAGTACCCGGTACGGCGGCCCTTCATGCTGAATGCGTAACTCGCGCATATGCGCATGGCGCGAGCTCTCGACGCCCGATGAGTGCGGCATCCTCAACGTTGGACCAGCGTGTTGCAGAAGACTGACCGTGAAGTCGACACTCTTCTGTTCCGCGGCGTTCAAACTGTCCCACCACTCGCCGAATTCATCAGAGAACTCGACCTCCCATGCCACTCCTTCTAATATGTCATGAAAGGCATTATGTCGTCAACGGCATTACAGAAAGTTCAGGCTGGAAGGCGCTTGAAGGGTCAGACAATAACATGGTACGCCTAAGGCGATGGGTCACAGCTTCATCAGGACGCAATTGCTGAGAAAGCAAAATGTGATATGGGATGATTTTGACTCGACCGATCAACCTGAATTACTGCTTCACTACACCTGCCCGAATGGATTCCGCAGCATCATTGAGTCCGGCGAAATCTGGTGTACAGATATTAGAGACTTGAACGACCCTCGTGAAGGCGACTACGGTCTTGAGATTATCCAGTGCGTGGTGGCCAGAAGCAAGGATCGCGTGGGTCAGAATTTCGCTGGCGAGATTATCCGGTACAAGAGCCTGTTTGGCCTAAACGAGTCCTGGGCTCTGCATGTCGCGTGCTTCTGCTCAGCCGGGGAGCAGGCTTACATGTGGCAGAATTACGCGTGCGCTAACACTGGCTGTGCGATAGGCTTTAGTTACGACAAATTGATAGCTGGGGCTATGGGCGGAAAGAGATATGCTTTTTCGGGTTCTCTATGACCGAGAGGCCCAAGAGCGCATGGTCGAGGCGACGTTGGAACACGCTTTTGCAATGGAACTTACCATGAACCTAACTCCCAAGGATCATGAGCGATTTTGGATGGAAGAGGTGCCGGTAGCGCTAATCTCCTGCGCAAGTCGTTTCAAGGACCCAAAGTGGTGCTGCGAGCAAGAATTCCGACTTTCGGTCACTGACCCTTCAGACATTCTGAAGTTCTACTCGGGAGGAAAATCGCGAATTCGCGTTGCCCTTGCTCGTGACATGGTCAGCCGAGTGATCAGGGGAACTCGCAGCAGCCCTGATATGGAAATTCCTTCAATCCCTAACCTTCTGAGCAACCATGGCTATGCGGCCGATGTGCAAGTCGTTAACGCTCATGTCTGACGAGTCTGCCCAAACAACACCCGTTCGCAGCCTAGCGCTTCAGACCCGCTATCCTCCCATGAAACAATATTCTTATGCCCGCCCAAGACCCTTCGGCCGCTCCCACCCCTCTCGCCCGTGCCGCCCACATGCGCCATCTGGTCGACCAGCTCCACAAACTCGAGGACCGCCTGCGCGCGGGCGGTGGCAAGTCGAAAATCGAGCGCCAGCACAAGGCCGGCAAACTCACCGCGCGCGAGCGAATCGCGCAACTGCTCGATCCCGGCGCGCGCTTCCTCGAAATCGGACTCCTCATCGCCTATGACCAGTACGACGGGCAGGCGCCCGCCGCGGGGGTCGTCACCGGCACCGGAAAAATCGAGGGCCGTCCCGCCGTCATCGTCGCCAACGACGCCACCGTCAAAGCCGGCTCGTGGTGGCCCGAAACCATCACCAAAATTCTGCGCGCGCAGGAAATCGCCATGCGCAACCGCACGCCCATCGTATATCTGGTGGATTCCGCCGGGGTCAACCTCCCCTATCAGGACGGCATTTTCCCCGGCCAGTACGGCGCGGGCCGCATTTTTCTGTATAATTCACTTATGCGGCGCAAGCTCCGTGTGCCGCAGTTTGCCGCCGTCATGGGACCTTGCATCGCCGGCGGCGCCTATCTTCCCGCGCTCAGCGACATTCTGATCATGGTCGAAAAGACGAGCTTCATGGGCTTGGGCGGCCCGAACCTCGTCAAAGGCGCAACCGGCCAGGTCATTGACTCAGAATCGCTCGGCGGCGCGAAACTCCACACCGAAGCGAGCGGCGTCGCACACTTCATGGCCAAGGATGACGCTACCTGTCTCAATATTTTGCGGGAGCATTTCCGGCGCCTGCCAGAGCCGCTCTCACCCGTGAAAGGCAAGCCGCCCGCACGCCCCACCGACGAACTTTACGGCGCACTGCCCGCCGACCACCGCCTTCCCTACGAAATCGAAGAAGTCATCTTCCGCATTTTCGATGCCGACGACTATCTCGAATTCCAGCCCGCGCACGCCCCGGAAATGCTCTGCGCCAACGCCAAGCTCAACGGGCGACCCGTCGCCTTGATTGCCAACCGGCGTGGTTTCTTGAAATCTGAAGCCGGTCCGCGCATCGGCGGCATCGTTTATACCGCGTCGGCGCGTAAAGTTGCGTACTTCGTGGAAACGGCCGAGCGTCTGGGCCTGCCCATCATCTATTTGCAAGACGTGTCCGGCTTCATGGTTGGCGCCGACGTGGAAAAAGAAGGCATTATCCGCGCTGGAGCCGACATGGTCGAGACCATGGCCACAACCACCGTTCCGAAAATCATCCTGACAATTAACCACGCCAGCGGCGCAGGCTACTACGCCATGGCCGGCCAGGGCTTCGATCCCAACTTCACTTTCAGTTGGCCCACCGCGCGCATCGGCGTCATGGAAGGCGATTCCGCCGTGCAAGCGCTCTTCTCCGTCGAACTGGAAAAACTGAAGTCCGCTGGTGCGTCTCTGCCCGATGATCTGCAACAAGCCATCGAAAAAACCCGCGCCGACTACGAACGCTGGTTGGATGCGAGATACGCGGCCGCAAGAGGCCACGTAGACGCGTTAATTGATCCTTTCGAATCCCGCGATGTGCTGTCTCTCGCCTTGGAAGTGTGTATGAACAGGCCCCGCGGCACACCGCTAGCCTTGGAGACCTTATGAACTCAGCGTCTCTGCGCCTCCGCGGTGAATTGGTCTTTCCATGATCAGGATTGCCAATGGCCAGGGTTTCTGGGGTGACTGGCTCGAAGCCCCCGTCCGCCTGATCGAGCAAGGCCCCATCGACTACCTGACTCTCGACTATCTCGCCGAAGTCACCATGTCCATTTTGCAAAAGCAGCGCCAGGCAGATCCGTCGCTCGGTTATGCGCGTGACTTCCCTCCCCTGATCGGCCGCATCGCCAAACAGATGCTCGATCGCAACGTGCGCGTCATCGCCAACGCCGGCGGCGTGAATCCCATCGCCTGCGCGGAAGCCGTTCGCAAGGCCGCGCCCGGAATCAAGGTGGCGATCGTACTCGGCGACGACGTTCTCGATCGTATCGACGAATTCCTCGCCAAGGGATACGAGATGCGCAATCTCGATACCTGCGCACCGCTCGCGACCATCCGCGATCGCATCCTGAGCGCGAACGCCTACACTGGCGCCTTTCCGCTGGCCGAGGCGCTGGCCACGGGCGCGCATGTCATCTTGGCCGGCCGTGCCGCCGATCCCGCCCTCGCGCTCGCTCCCATGATCCACGAATTCGGCTGGCGCGAAACCGATTGGAACAAACTCGCGGCCGGCACCGTCGCTGGCCACATTATCGAATGCGGTACGCAGGCAACCGGCGGCAATTGCCAGGTCGATTGGCAAAACATCCCGGATCTGGCCAACATCGGCTATCCGATCGTCGAAGCCGAGCCCGACGGAACCTTCGTGGTTACGAAACACCCGGGCACAGGCGGCCGTGTCCATTCGGACATCGTCAAGGAGCAATTGCTCTACGAACTCGGCGATCCGAAAAACTTCATCGCTCCCGATTGCACCGCCGATTTCACCACGATTCATCTCGACGACATCGGCCCAGATCGTGTCCGCGTCTCCGGCATCCAGGGCAGCGAGCGTCCGGGAAACCTCAAGCTTTCCATTAGCTATACCAACGGATGGAAGTCGATCGGAACCCTGGTTTACAGCTGGCCGGAAGCGCTCGAAAAAGCGGAAGCCGCCGACCGCATCGTCCGCACTCGCCTGAAAACGTTGGGTTTGCAGTTCGATGAAATTCATACGGAGTTCTTTGGTGCGAACGCGTGCCACGGCCGGATTGCCGTGCCGTCCGATCCCCCAGAAGTACAACTGCGCATTGGAGTTCGCAGCGCAAATCGCAAAGCTGTAGACCGCTTCACGCGCGAGCTGATTCCGCTCGTGTTGAGCGGCCCGCCCGGAGCTACCGGCTACGGAGACGGCCGCCCGCTGGTGCGCGAAATCGTCTCTTATTGGCCGGCACTCGTGCCGCGAGAAGAAATCAAATCGTCTATTGAGGTGTTGGGATGAAGGTCCCGCTTTCGGAAATCGCGCACACCCGATCGGGCGATAAGGGCGATACCAGCAACATTGGCGTCATTGTTTACAATCAGAAGGATTACCCAATGCTGGTAAAGGAGTTAACTGCCGACCGCGTCAAGGCATTTTTGGGCGATATGGTTAAAGGAAAGGTGGAGAGATTCGAGTTGCCGAACCTGGGTGCATTGAATTTCCTTTTGCATGAAGCACTTGGTGGCGGAGGGACGGTTTCCTTGCGCATCGACCCCCAGGGCAAGACGCTCGGGGCAGCACTATTGAAAATGCAAATCAAAGCCAATGAGTAGACTGCATACTACATGTTGGGGCATACGGGTGAAAACGCCCGGTAATCGCGTGGAATGTCCTTTACTTTTGCCTGTTGCGCGCTTAGTATGGTCACAATGCACCGCAGTTGCGTCTCAATAGGTTGTGGGAGGTAGGGTTTGCTTAGGCTAAAGCGGCTGGAGCTGCAGGGTTTCAAATCGTTTTGCGATCGCACCGAACTCCGGTTCAACGGCGGTGGCATCGCGGCAATCGTTGGTCCGAACGGTTGCGGCAAATCGAATCTGAGCGACGCCATCAGTTGGGTGCTGGGCGAGCAGTCGGCGAAGAGCCTGCGCGGGGCGCGGATGGAAGATGTCATCTTCGCGGGAACGCGCGATCGCAAGTCCACCGGCATGGCCACGGTCACGATGACCATGCACGACCCGCAGCACGCGCCGGATCAACCTGGCGAGGTCACGATCACGCGGCGCTTGTACAGGTCGGGCGAAAGCGATTACCTGATCGACGGCCATGTCTCCCGGCTGCGCGACATTCAGGACATCTTTATGGGCACGGGCCTCGGCCCGGAAAGTTACGCCATCATCGAGCAGGGGCGCATCGGGCAAATTCTCAGCTCGCGGCCGCAAGACCGGCGGTCGATCATCGAAGAAGCCGCGGGCATCAGCAAGTTCAAAACACGCAAGCGACTGGCGGAAGCGAAACTTGAAAGCGCGAAGCAGAACCTGGCGCGGGTGTTCGACATTCTGGAGGAAGTCGGACGCCAGTTGAATTCGCTCAAGCGCCAGGCTTCGAAGACACGGCGCTACGGCGAGATGAAGACCGAGATGGACGCCAAGCTGCGCCTGGTGCTGGCGGCGAAGTTCCGGCAACTGGAGCGCGAGGCAGCCAAAGCTGCGCTCGACTTGAATTTGGCATCGAGCGAGCTGCGCACGATTTCAGAGGACGTCACGGCCAATGAGCAGGAGCGCGAGCGGCTGCAAAACTCCTGCTATGCGACCGAAGCGCGTCTGACGGCGCTGCGGGCGGAGCTGGCGGCGTTTCAAGTGGAAGCCGAGCGCACACGTGGACGGTTGGAAGCGCAGGTTCGTGAGACCGGCGCTATTGAAGAGCGCATCGCGCAGGGCGAGCGTGAAGTGCAGGAGTTGGAAACGCGGTCGAGCGCTCTCGCGAACGAGCGCAACAACCATGCGGTAGCGGTAGGGGAACTGGATGGGCAGATCAGCGGCGCGCGCGGGCGCATGCTGGAGAAGAACCAGACGCGTGACGCCCTCCAGGCGAGCGTCGCACAGCAGGAAAAATCGATCGAAGACGGGCGTATCGCCGTGCTGCGGCTGATTGGCGAGACGTCCACACTGCAGAATCAGCTTGCGCAGGTCGATGAGTACCTGGCGGGCATCGAGCGCGAAAGGGCGCGCTCGAACAAAGAGGAAGAATCAGCGTCCGTGGAAGTGGAGCGGCTGGCAAAGGCGCGCAAGGAGATTTCCCAATCCATGGCGCAGCGCCAGTTGGAAATCGAAGCCGTGAGCGGCGAGCGCCATCGCACGGAAGAGGAACTCGGGGCGCGGAAGACCGCAGCGGCGGAGCTGCGCGGCCAGATCGATACGCTGCGCACGGAGTTCTCACATCAGCAGGCGCGCAAGACCTCGCTCGAAGACATTCTTTCCCATCGCGCTTATTCGACGGATTCGGTGAAGCGCCTGTTCGGTGCGCTCGAAACCGACGCCAGTTTCCGGCCCCTGGGCCTTCTGGCCGATTTCATGGACGTGGATCCGGCATACGAACGTGCGGCCGAAGAGTTTCTGCATGACGAACTGGAATACGTGGTAGTTGAAGATTGGGACCAGGCGGAGCGCGGCATGGGATTGCTGCGCACGTCGACTGACGGCCGCGCCACCTTTCTGGTGCATAGCGGAAACGGCCGTGAGCCTAGCGGCGCCGAGCCTGCGCCCCCACTTCCCAAACTGACCGATTATCTGCGGCTGACCAACGGATTTGCCGGGCAGACGCTCGACCTGCTGCCGCGCCTGGCCAACTGCCGCATCGCGCAGGGTCACGCCGAGGCCCAGCGGCTTTCGGAAGAACATCCCGATTTCTACTTCCTGCTGCCCGACGGTCTGTGCTATCACGGCCGCACGTTGAGTGGCGGCAAGAAAACCGCGAGCGGCCCACTGGCCATGAAGCGCGAGCTGCGGGAAGTGAGCCGAACACTCGCGATTCGCGAGAGCGAACTGAACGAATGCGTCACGCGCGCCGATGGTCTGGATCGTGAAATCGGTGTACTCGAAAGCGAACTCGAGCGGTTGCGCACGCTGCAACAAGCTGGCGAGAAAGATACGCTGGCGCTCGATCACGAGATGCGCAAGCTCACCGAGGAAACCTCGCGGGCCAACACGCGGATTTCGGTGGCGCGGCTGGAACTGGAACGCCTCGGACGCGAGAACGAGCGATCGCTCGAACAGCGCGAGCGCAATCGTGAAGCGGTTGCCGAAAAGGAAGCGAAGCGCGCGGAGTGTGAACAGGCCCTGGCATCCCAACGCGAGGAGTTGGAGAAGCTCGAAGCCGAAGCCGCGCGCGCGGGCGAAGAGCATGCGGCGCTACGCGTCGAACTGGCGGGTCTTGAAGAACGCCACCGCGCGGAGCGGGCCTCACTCGAGCGCGTGGAAGCGCAGCTCGCTGAAGTCACCGGCCGCCGCGATGAGTTGACGCGCGAGATCGAGCGTCTGGGTATCGAGCGCGCACGCCTGCTGGCAGATAACATCGAGCTGGATCGCAAGTCGGCGGAATTGGCGGCGCAGATCGCGGCGGCGGAAACTGACGTCAGCCGGCTGGCATTCGAGGAGACGCAATTCCGCGAGATGTTGGCCGGTGTGGATGAAAAGCTGAAGGGGCTGCGGGCGGAGGTAGAGGCGGCGCATCAGAAGCGATCCGAGATCGAAATCGATCTGGTGAAGAAGCAGGCGGAATTGAAGTATCTCGACGAGACCAGCCGCAAGGAGCTGGGCTGCGGCGTGGAAGAGCTGATGCCGGCCGAGGAGACGCTACCCGATGGCGAGGCGCTGGCCGAGGCTGAAAAGCAATACGAAGAGATCCGCGCGCGCATCGAAGCGCTGGGTCCCATCAATCCGCAGGCGCTCGAAGAATTCGAAGAGTGCCAGCAGCGTCACGATTTTCTGAGCGCGCAGCGGCAGGATCTGCTCGATTCCATCCGCGACACGGAGCGCGCCATCCAGGAGATCGACGAGGTATCGCGCCAAAAATTCGCCGACGCGTTTGAGGCAATCAACGCGAACTTCCGCGAGTCGTTTCTGACGCTGTTCGGCGGCGGCTCGGGCGAGATGCGCATGACGGATGAAGCCAACATCACGGAATGCGGCATCGAAATCATCGCGTCGCCTCCGGGCAAGAAGCTGCAAAACGTTCTACTGCTCTCGGGCGGCGAGAAGGCGCTGGCGGCGCTGGCGCTGCTGATGGCGATTTTCCGCTACCAGCCGAGTCCGTTCTGCGTGCTAGACGAAGTGGACGCGCCGCTCGATGAAGCCAACATCGGCCGCCTGATGCGCCTGCTGCGCGAGATGTCGACCACCACGCAGTTCATCATCATCACTCACTCAAAGAAGACCATGGAATCCGCGCAGGCCATGTACGGCGTGACCATGCAGGAGCCGGGAGTTTCGAGATTGGTGAGTGTGAAGTTCGACGGCGTAGCGGCGAGTGTGGCGGCGGCTCCGGCAGCGTAGGGGGGAGCAACACTGGATTTGGACCTTCGCTGTCAGTATCTTAGCTCCTTAAGCAGTAATGTTTGCGGGAGTAGCAATGTCTAGTTTGCAATTTCGAAAAGTGACATTGTTTGGATTGGCCTTCGTTGCCGTGTTCACAATCGGTATCGCCCTTGGATACATCTTCTCGTCATTTCAGGTTGTAGGTCTACCCTCGGCCGCATGAACGGGCCCACTTCCGTTGAGGCAGCGATTCTCAAGGCACAATTCGACTATCTCGAAAGGCGTGCTGACGACTTGCAGCGCCTCGCATCGATACTCTTACTCTTCTCAACCCTATTTGCAGCCGTTGCTGGCATCTCCACATACCTCAATGTGAATCAGGCTGTTGAAAGGGCGGGCACTTTGGCCGAGAGCGCGGAGAAGCACTTTTCGGACGCACGTTCCAGAGCCGATTCCGCTTTGGAGCGTCTTGACCACATGTTGAGTGAGGTGCGAGCGAAAGCGGACGACGAGATCGCAGAGATTCGCCGGGAGTTTCCTATGTTCGGGTATATGAACCATGTGATCTCCCGGATACTAGCTGAGTTCAGTGCACTTTTGGACCAAGATTTTTTGTCGAGCAGCTCGACCGGTAGAGTCGATTTATTCAACCAGCTCTCGCCAGAGAAACGACAGCGGGTGTTTTTTTACGAAAAGTCTGTGGCGGCACTGGCAATGATGGACATGCGGGCGTACTCAGATGAGATGTCGCGGATTTATCGTGGTCTTGGACTGTTCTTCGGAAGCCGAGCCTATAGTGATGCGAACAGAGTGAGCGAGTCGGACCTTGAAAGGGCTGTCTTTTATTTTGAGCGTGCCAACAGAGTCGGAACCGAATCTGCAGCGATCTACAATGACATGGCTTTTTTTATGATTGATGGTAGACGGCCGGAATTGTGGCCTCGTGCCGAGGAGATTCTGCGAAGGAGTCTCGACTTGCTTGATAATCAACAGCGAGCGCGTCTTGAACTGTCGTACATTTTTGTTAAGCGCCGAGACTATAGCGCGGCCGAACAGATTGCACGAGAAGCCCTTAACCGCTCGAGCTGGGAAACGGGCAATGATCCACCGCGCAATGACAAGATGCACTACAACTGTGCGTGTGCCCTTGCTGGTTTAGGAAGGCTCGATGAAGCTGTGGTGCACCTGGAGCAAGCGTTCATAGATATTCGTCGCGATCTGTGTGACATCGTCAGGGCTGACTTGGCGTCGCCAGATGATGAGATTCAGAAATTGGTCACCTCCGAACTGCATGGGCCTTCTGTTACAGCCATCATAAAGCGCTGCGATATCGCCTTCGGGCGAAAGCCGGCGTGATCTCTCACGGCTCGCGTGCGATCACGAGTAAGTAGCCGCGGGCGGCGGTTTCGGGTTTGCGCCGGCCTGGCTCCCAATCCTGCACGGCGCGCGGGCTGAAGCCGAAGCGTCTCGCGAATTCGGCCTGAGACCGTCTCAGCCGCTGGCGGATCGCGAGGACGTCGACGTGCAGAGGGAGTCTGACTTCGTACCCCTCAAACTCCAGTTCGCCTTTAGCGTGCGCAACCATTTCCTTAGCCGACGGGATCAGCCGCTTGCCCAGTGCAGAGTAGTGTCTCTTCGCCATGTCAGTCAGCCAATCCGCGAATAGCGCACGCCGCGTCGTTGGCGGGATACCCGCGGGTTTTCGATCCCAACGGACCGAAAGGCCGCAGGTACCCGCAAAAGTCGCGTGTCCCTGCGCTACAGCTGCCATCGGAGCCGCGGCAATAAGATATCGATTTGACCCGAGCGCACCAAGCACCGGGCAATCCCCTGCCCCCGTTGTTCTACACTCAAGTAAATGACGATCGACGAGCCGCGATGATCCTCCGATGACAGCACGCCAAAGGCTCTCCGCTCTCTGCCTTGCGTGCGTGACCGGCTTCGCCAGTGTGAAGGCTTGGCAGGCCACACGCGAGACTCCTGGAAACTTTGTCGATATCACGGCGGCCAGCGGAGTCCGTTTCCAGCACGTGGCGTCGCACACGTCCAAAAAATACCTGCTGGAAACCATGGGGGCGGGCGTGGCCCTGTTGGACTATGACAACGACGGTCGCTTGGACATTTTTCTAGTGAACGGCGCGCCCCTGAGCGATCCCACGCCGAAAGGCACGATTCCGCAGAAAACCGGTCCGAAGGATTGGAATCGCCTGTTTCACCAGAAAGCCGATGGCACGTTTGAAGATGTGACGGAGAAAGCCGGCTTGCAAGGGTTCGGTTACGGGATGGGCGTAGCGGTGGGTGATTACGATAACGACGGCTACGAAGATCTCTACGTCACCGCGTATGGCGGCAACAGGCTTTATCACAACAATGGCGACGGCACGTTTACCGACGTCACTTCGCAGGCCGGCGTCGGCGCAAGCGGCTGGTCCACCAGCGCCGCATGGGTGGACCTCGACAACGACGGACGACTCGACCTGGTTGTTCTGCGCTATGTGCAGTGGGATTTCGACGATGTCTGGTGTGGCGAGCACAAGGAAGGTTATCGCGCGTACTGCCATCCGGACTCCTTCAAGGCGATCACGCCACTCGTGTATCACAACGATGGAAACGGCCATTTTACGGAGGTTGGACAGAAGATCGGCCTAGCCATTCCGGGCAAGGGCCTGGGAATCGCCATTGCGGACTATGACGGTGATGGACACATCGATCTTTTTGTGGCGAATGACTCCATGCCCGAGTTCTTGTATCACAACAAAGGTGACGGAACATTCGAAGAAAAAGGGCTGCTCTCACAGGTCGCGGTGGATGAAGACGGCCGCACGTTCGCCGGCATGGGTGTGGACTTCGACGATTTCAACAACGATGGCCGGCCGGACCTGGTAGTGGATAATCTCGCCAACCAAATGTACGCGGTGTACGAAAACGCGGGTGACGGCACTTTCAACTACATCACCAAAACGTCAGGCATGAACCGCATTTCCATGCTGCACTCCGGCTGGGGAATGCGGCTCATCGACTACGACAACGACGGATGGAAGGATTTGCTGATCGCGCAGGGGCACGATCTGGACACGGTGGAACTGACCAATCCGCAAATTCGTTATCGCGAGCCGATGCTCCTCGCGCGAAACACGGGCCATGGTTTTGTGGATGTTTCCGCGGCTTCCGGCAGCGTCTTTCACGAAGCGTGGGTGGGCAGGGGGCTGGCCACGGGCGACATCGATAACGACGGGCGCGTGGATGCGGTTGTTTCGACCAATGATGGACCGGCTCACGTGATTCGCAACGAAACGAAGACGGCAAACCACTGGCTCACGCTCCGGCTGGTGGGACACAAGAGCAATCGCGATGCGATCGGGGCGGTAGTGAAGCTCGTAACAGCGAAAGGAGCGCAGTACGCAACCGTAACCACCGCCAGCAGCTACCTCTCTTCCAGCGACAAGCGCGTACATTTCGGCTTGGGCAGCGAGATCCGAGCGACGACCATCGAAATCCGCTGGCCGAGCGGCATTCGCCAGACTCTGAAAGACGTTCATGCCGACCAGATTCTTCCGGTGGACGAAGCGGTCCAGTAGAGAGGCCCGCCGCAGCTTTTGGTAAGCGCGCGACAGAAGCTGGTGGATGCGCGCGTGGGCCCCCGGCGAACCGGCGCGCTGGCTGTGGGCGGCCCCACCATCAGCAGGAAGATCATCCGGCCGAAGTGTAGCAACAGTCGTGCAGCGATAGCGGTTGACACCCGGCGCCGCGCGGCCCGACCATTGTAATTCAGCGTATGGCGGCTTTCCGCGCCACCGCGGAATCACTGGAGCGGAATTCGCCTCGCCGGGACCAAATCGAACCGCGACGGAATGGGTGCGCGGGTGGAAATCGAATACGAAATGAACGGGATTGGGAAGACTGTTCTCGTGACGGGAGCCGCCGCGGGCATCGGCGCTGGAATTGCCGAACGATTTTCGGAGGCCGGTTATGCCGTCGCGGCATTCGACATCGATGGAGATGGCGCCGGTAGCATCGCCGGGCACCTGCGCGCACATGCACCGGCGATCGCGATCCAGGGTGATGTGGCCGTCGAGGCCAACGCGCGGGACGCCGTCGCGAGAACCGTCGACGCGTTCGGCGGGCTCGATGTTCTGGTGAACAACGCCGGAATCGAGGTCAGCGGATCGGTAAGCGACCTCACCCCCACTGCCTGGGACCGGCAGATTGCTGTGAATCTCCGCGGCGCTTACCTGATGTCCAAATACGCCATTGAGCGGATGCGCGGGCGCGGCGGCGCCATCATCCACATCTCGTCCGTTCACGCGTTTATTTCATGGCAAGGCTGCGCGGCGTACGACGCTACCAAGGCCGCCTTGATCGGCCTTACGAGAGCCATGGCACTCGATCATGGACGCGAAAAGATCCGCGTGAATGCCATTTGCCCGGGTTACATCGACACGCCGCTAATGGAGAAATGGCTGGCTTCTGTTCCCGATCGTGACGACACCATGCGTCAGGTGCTCAGTTGCCACCCGCTGGGCCGCATCGGCACGCCGCGCGATGTCGCTGAAGCCGCCCTTTTCCTGGCATCGGATGCTGCGTCGTTCGTCTCGGGCGCATATCTGGTAGTCGATGGCGCCATGAGCGTTGCAGGGCACTAGCGGTTGCTATTCGATCGCCGAGTCTATTACTTCAACCGACTCAGGAAGCCTTCGAGGCGAACGGGGAAGTTTGTGTTTTAGACAGGTGCCAGCCGGCGATCCTCAGCGGCATCTTTAGTGAGTTGGTACATTCACCACCAGCACCCGCTTGGGCCCTTTGCCGACTTTCACCCGCGCCACTTCGCGTTGCGTGTGAGTGTCGATAATGGAGCAATCATTGTCATCGCTGTTGCTCACCGCGCAGTACTTTCCATCCGGCGAAAAAGCGATCCAGTTCGGGCATTTTCCGACGTGAATCATGGGTGAGGTCTTCTTGGCGCCCAAGTCGTAGACGTAAACTCCGCCATCGGCGAGACTGGTGATCCAAAGCTGTTTGCCATCGGGAGACAGTGCCAACCCATGCGTGGGAGTGTTTACCTCCAACGGACAGTCGAGCGGTGGCGCCGGCGGCAGTTCCACTCGTTCGATAACTTTGCGGCCGGGAATATCTGAGATGACAAATCCGTGCAGATTAGTCAGCGCGGTATACAGGAACTTTTCGTCCGTCGAGACGGAATAGGGACGCGGAATGCCGGCTACCGGTATTCTCGCCGAGTAGTCCAGGGCTTTTAGGTCGATCACGTCGATCTCGTTACTCCCCATTGAGGACACGTACATGTCGTTGTTGTTTCCGGCGTTGAAGCAGTTGTGCGGTGTCTTGACGGGAAGTACCTTCACAACTTTTCTTGCCATGGTATCCACGATATCCACGGCGTTTCCGTCGCGGATGGGCACACCCACATAGCGCCCATCCGGTGTAGCGGCGCACTCGTTCGGCTTGCCGCTCAGAGGGATGGTATCGACGATTTTTCCGGAGGCGGTGTCGATCGTTTTGAGATTCTTCTCTGCCTCAATAGTGGTGAAGAGCCTGCGGCCGTCCGCGGGCGCGCAGAGACCGTGGGGTTGATCGCCCACCCGGATAGTGTCCACCACATTAAGGGTACCCAGATCGATGACCGAAATATCATCCCCCAGGCTGTTGTCAACGTAGAGGAGCATTCGGGATCCGCCCTCCGGCGCCGCATGAGCCGCGGTCGCCATCAGGAAAGCAATTCCCAGGGTGGATAGAACGATAGTGCGCAACAATGTCTTGGCTCCGGCTTGTGGATCAGTGTACACCCGGCCGCCTGCCTTCGGTTGGCGCTGAAGAAAATCCAGATGGATTTCAATGCAGTATTCAGCCATCAGACGGTCCTTCTTCCTCGGCGGCCAATCGGCTGAGAGGCTGCCACAACCAGCGGAGCAACGAGCTTCTCGTAAAGGCCGAACAGATGTTCCACCCGGTCGCGATCTCTCGCCTCGCTCGTAATGGGCGTTCTTCCATTCCTCGGCAAAACGGGCCGCCCGTGCTCTGATTTCGTTCCAGCTGAGGCGCATTAAATTTTCCGGCCGCGATTGAACTTATCAAACCAACATTGACCCATCAGTTGCAAATGTGGCGGGAAATTGGCTTTCTTGCAGGGCGGCGCAGCAAGTCTCTCCACAACGAAAATCAGGTCCCGTGGCGGGTTCTAGTCATTGAGACGCCAGCCTCTACAATGTATGCTGATTCTGATCATCCATTCGCGGGTGAGTGCATGCCCTACAAAGGACTCGCCATCGCCGTGGTCCTCTGCGTCTCGCCGATTCGTGTCGCGGCACAGCAGCCGGATGAGGCCGGGATCCACCTGCTGGCGCAAAAGCTGCGGAGTGCATACGGGGCCAAGGATCTCGACGCCATCCTGTCACTTTGGAGCGACAGCTCGCCGCAGCGTGCGGCAGCTCGCGACGCCACGCAAAAGCTGCTGAGCGCCGGTTCGGGTGTGGAGATCCGTGAGAGCACCGTGCGGGCGCCCGAGTTTGATGGCGATCACGCGCGCTTGCGGATCGAGCGCGAGATCACCGCCCTAGCGCCGGTTACGAAGACACCTGGCAACGGCAAGAAGAGTCTGGTTCTAGAGTGCGTCAGAGAACAGGGCGAGTGGAAGATCTGGAAGGAGACTCCCGCCACCGAAGATCTGGCCGGCCGCCTCGCGAAAACTACCACTGACAAAGACCAGGCGGATCTCCTTGCCGACAACGAGGACCTGATCGGCTCTGAACTGGCCTTGGCGCTGATTGATCGAGGCCGGGACGCTCGCAACCACGGTGACCTGAAGCAGGCGCTCAGGATTCAAGCATTGGCCAGTAGCATTGCAGAGCGTGCCGGGGCCCAGCAAGCTCGCGCCCTGGCGCTGAACAACACCGGGCTCATTTACTATGACCAGGGCGATTTTGCCGAGGCATTGAACTGGTATCAACGCAGTCTGGCGCTCAGCGAGAGCCTGCACGACGATGCCGGCACCGCCCGTTCGCTGAACAATATCGGCGCCGTGTTGATGGATTGCGGCGACCTCTCTGGTGCCTGGGATAACTTTCAAAAGAGTCTGGCGCTGGGTGAGAAGACACACAATGCGCGCCTGATCTCAAACGCCACGGGCAACACGGCGATCGTTTATGGCCGGCGGGGTGATTATCTGCAAGCGCTGGCTCTATTCAAGAAAACCTACGACAGGGATGAGCCCTCCGGAGACAGACGGGCCATTTCCATCGATCTTATCGACCTTGGCAACCTGTTCCTCTGGCAGGGCAACTATGCCCAGTCCGAGGATTATTTCCAGCGGGCCTTGGCGACTGCGGAATCAGGCGGCCTGAAACCGCTCATGGGATATGCTCTCGAAGACCTGGGACGCGTGGCCGAGTTCCGGGGCGACCTGCAGGGCGCGGTGGCGAAATATGAAAGAAGCCTGGCGATTTGTAACGAGGTGGGCGACAAGGTCTGTGCCTCCAACGCTCTGTCGTTCATCGGCAGCATCTCGTCGCAGCTGGGTGACCAGGCGAAAGCGCTTGATTATTTCCGGAAGAGCCTGGAAATTCATCAGGTCAACAGCGGCGGACAGGAGCAGGCGTTCACTTTAGCGAAAATGGCGGAAGCCTACAACCGGAAGGGTGACTTTCAAGAAGCGGCCCACATGGCGGCGGAGGCTCTGAGCCTCTCAGAAACCGCCGGACTCCGGGAAGCAATGTGGCGGGCCCACCTGGAGGCGGGGAAAGCATACCAGGGACTGCGTGAAATCGCGCGGGCTGAAAAGGAGTTTGCGCAATCCATCGCCACTATTGAAGAAATGCGTCTGAATGTTGCCGGCGCGGAATCTGAGCAAGAAAACTTCTTCGAAGACAAGCTGGAGCCCTACCACCGCATGCTCGGGGTGTTCGTGGCGGCAAAGCGCGATCGGGAAGCCTTCCAATTTGCGGAGCGGGCCAAGGCTCGCGTGTTGGTCGACGTGCTGAAGAACGGGCGGACGCAACTGGCGGGACTCATGACTGCCGAAGAGCGTGACCGCGATCGCGATTTGCGAATTAACCTGGCCTCACTGAACGCGCAGCTCATGCGCGCACACCAGGCGCCGGCCCCCGATACGGCGCTTGTCTTGCGTCTCAGCGCGGAGCTCGATCAGGCACGGCTCGCATATTCCGGCTACGAGACCGCGCTCTACGCACAGCACCCGCAGTGGAAGCTGCAAAGTGGCGCGATGGAACCGGTGACTCTCGAACAGGCCCTCCAACTCACGCCAGGAGCGGACACCGCATTTCTCGAGTTCGTTGTCACCGATGACACACTGTACAGCTTCGTATCTGCCGGCGGCGGCGTGCGCGTCTTCACTGCACCGGTATCACGGAAAAAGCTGGCCGATCAGGTGGAGCGCTTCCGGCGCCAGATTGCGGAACGTAATCTCGGGTTCCGCGCGAGTGCGGCAGCGCTTTATGGGTTACTATTGGCGCCGCCCACCCGTGAGTTGCAAAACAAGCATCACCTCATCATCATCCCGGATGGTGTGCTTTGGGAGTTGCCTTTCCAGGCTCTGATAAACCCGGCCGGCCAATATGTGCTGGATACTTCCTCAGTTTCGTACGCGCCGTCGCTCACCGCGCTGAAAGCCATGATTGAGGTCAAGCGGGGACGCAAGCAGGCCCCCGCCGGAGTGCAACTGCTGGCTATGGGCAATCCGGCTTGGGGAGGGCAAATGGAGCAGCGCGTAAAGTCGATGTATCGCGACCAGGAGCTGGGTAGCATCCCCTTGGCCGAGACCGAGGTGCGCCGGCTCGCCACCATCTATGGCGAAAAGGAAAGCCACATCTACATCGGCACGGAGGCCCGCGAGAGCCGGTTTAAAGCCGAAGCCGGCGAGGCGCATGTGCTCCATCTGGCCACCCACGGCATCTTGAACAACGCCAGTCCCATGTACTCCTACCTTCTGCTTGCCGGCGAAGGCGATGGCAGCCCGGACGATGGCCTCCTGGAAGCGCAAGAGCTGTTGCACATGCAGTTGCGCGCGGAGTTGGTGGTCCTATCCGCGTGTGAGACCGCCCGAGGCCGCGTGGGAGCTGGCGAAGGCGTCATCGGATTGAGCTGGGCTCTGTTCGTCGCCGGCGTGCCAGCCACGGTTCTCAGCCAGTGGAAAGTGGATTCCGAAAGCACCAGCCGGCTCATGGTGGCTTTTCATCAGAATCGCAAGAACGGAATGAATGATGCGGAAGCCCTTCGTCGGGCCGCACTTCTCATCCGGAAGGAGCCCGCCTATCAGCACCCGTTCTACTGGACGCCATTCATTCTAATCGGCGCCAACAACTAGACCGGGCGATCACCGGCGCCGTGCGAGCCAGCCTATCTTCTTGGGCGTTCTCGGCGCCATGGCTCGGCGGTGAAAAGTAGTTCTTCGGCGTGGTGCTACGGGCAAGGATTCCGAGCCATGCTCCCTACTCGCCAGCACCGATCATAATGAACGGTGCCCAATAGAACGGGTGTTGGTAAGCAGGGTCTTTCCGAACTGTGAGCGCGGCAGATCTTAGCGCTTGTGCGTCGTGCATACCGTTCCGGCGGTTTCGGTGAAACGCAATCATCAATCGAGTAGTGCTTTCGGAATCCACTCTCCACTGGCTCAGAACCGTCGACGGCACGCCCGAGACGAACAGTGCCCAACTTAGTCCGATAGTGCCTTCTCCGGCGCCAACCCTGCCACGGGCAGTTTCGCACGCTGATAGGACCACCAGCTCCGCGCGCAATTGCATTTGCAGCAGGTCGGCGGCTTCCAACAGCCCATCCTCCGAGCTGCCTTTGTCGCCGGCTGCCAGCAAAACGTAAGAGTAAAGTGGGCTGGCATTGTTCAAGACGCCGTGCGTGGCCAGGTGCAGGACATCGGCTCCGCCGGCTTCCGCCTTAAAGCGGCTCTCCGTGGCTTCTGGACCCGTATAAATGCGGCTCGCGTTCCTTCCATATATTTGGCCAATCTGGCGTACCTCATTTTCCGTTAGGGGCAGCCTTCCGGATTCGCTGCTGCCGTCTATCGGTTTTCCGCGGTTTTCCGATGCACCGGTTCCAGCGGGGTTGCCCATCGCTAAAAGTTTGGTCTCACCATGGTCACGCCTGCGCTGCTGCTTCACACGCGCCATCGCCTCTAGAGCGGTGAGCGAAGGGGCATAAGAGATCGAGTGGTCTTCCAACAAATAACGGCCCGCGGGACTCAAAAGCGCCTGGAATGGCAGGTCCCACAGCACATCATCCGGAACCACGATTAGTTTTTCCTTACCGCGCAGGTAGCCGGAGGCGGGGCCGAGAACAAGCTCATACAGCCGGCTGGCCGTTGCCCTAAACCGAAGATCTCGATCTGCGAGTTGCCGCCGAAACTGCTCCACCAATTCGCCTAGCTTCTGCTTCTCTATGGGCTGGACGAAAACCTGCAGCTTGTCGGACTCGCGCTCGGTCCCCGCCCCGGAAGCTACGAAAAGGAACAATTTGTCGCTGGTCACGACGAACTCGACGAATGCAGTGGTTGCATCGACAAGTTGCCGGGCCTGATCCACACGGATGGGATCCATTTCGCCACGTTGCGTCTTGATCTCCGGATGCGCTCCGTACAAATTGGTTTGGAAAGCCGCGTACTCGAGGCGGGCGTCCTGAATCTCGGATTGCAGCGACGCTTGATGACCGGGCTTGCCCACACCGGAGGGCGTCTGGCGCATAAGCCGAACATTCAGGGAGGCGAGTTTCATCCGGAGTTCCTGATCTTTCCGCCGTTCCTCAGCCGTAAGGACTGAGTCCAATTGGGGCCGCCCTGCCCTCAAGATGTCCACCAGCACTCGTGCTTTGGCTTTCTCTGCGTATTCGAATGCTTCACTCTGGTGTCCCGCCGTGACAAGCAGCTCAATCATGCGGTGATAGGACTCCATCCGATTCGCGAAGAATCCAGCTTGTTCGGACTCGCCGCCCGCCATGTGAAGGCGAATTCCCTCGATCACCGAAATGGACTTGGCGAACTCTGCCTGGGCGCGATCCAGTTTCCCAAGACCACGATATGCATAGCCGGTCTGGAGGTGCGCGCGCCACACGGGCTGGATCTGGATGCCCGAGTCCGCCAGTTCCTGGGCGCGCGCCGATATGCGCAGAGCTTCCTCGAAATCGCCTTTCAGATTGTATGCCTGTGCCAGATCGATGAGCGTGACGGCGGCTTCATCTCGTGCGCCGATCTCCTCCTGGATATGCAAGCCTTTTTGGTAAAGTTCGATCGCTTCAGCGTATTCCATGCGCTCCCGATGCACACTGCCCATTAGGGTCATATTGCCGGACGCATGCAGCTTGTCGCCCAGCGCTTCGAAGATGGCGAGACTCTTCTCGAATTTCGCGAGCGCATTGGTCAGGTCACCGTTGAATTGTTCCTCAGTTCCCAGGTTCATCAAGGCGACGCCCATCTTCTGGCGATCGTCTGCCCCCGTAGCCGCGTCCAGAGCACGCCGTGCATAAGCCTCTGCCTGTCCATAGTCGCCCTGCCTTTCGAAGATCACGCCCATATTGATCAAAGTCAGCGCGATGCCCCGCTTATTGCCGAAGTGCTCCGCGAAATCAGCCGCTCTTTTCATGTATGAGAGCGCCTGAGCATAATCGCCGCGCTCGGTAGAAAGGATCCCCAGATTGCCCACGGCGTTGAAGATCACCATATCGTCGTGAAGCTTGCCGCCAAGAACCAGGTCCTTCTGGTAACAGTCGTTCGCCAGCGAGAATTCTCCTTCGTCCTTGTAGACATTCCCAGCGTTGTTCAGCGCTCGGGCGGCGGCGCGGTCATCGTGAATGGATTCGCTGAAAGCCAGGCTTTTTTGATACCACTCCATGGCCTCCTGAAGGTCCCCCTGGTAGTAATGCACCTGACCGATGTCGCTCAGTGCCCGGGCTTGCGCCGAACCCGCGCCAGTGCTGCCCGCAATGGTAAGCGCCAGCTGGAACGCCGCCATGGCTTGCGGCATATTCCCGTGCACAAGGGCTTCGTGACCGATATCCAACACTGCAAATGCCACGTCGGAGCCCGGCAGATCGCTATTTTGGGACAGCAGGCTCTGCCGCTCAGCCTCGCTTGCTGATGCGATCAATTGTTCCGCCAGGTCCTGGGCAGCCAGCGCTTCCTTCCAGATCTTCCAGCCGCCTGGCTCTTTGACACACTCGATGACGAGAATCTTTTTGACGGGTGCCGTGGCCGCACCCTTCTGCCCCATCTCGCGGTTGGCACGAAACCGCGCACGATCTCCAGCGATGACGGGGCGGCTCGCTATCTCCTCCCGGATCTCCGAGACTGAGGCAAACAGCTTTGGTAGCTGTTCAGGCAGCTTGGCGAGCTGCGGCGAACTGTCGCTCCACAAAGCCAAAACGAGCTTAATATCTTTCTTTGCATAAGCATCCTGGAGGCTTTGTGCGAGCTGGCCCAATGCAGCGCTGTCCGCTTCCTGGGCCGCGGCTATTGCGCATAGGCCGAAGCAGATAAGCATTGCCTGCACGGATGAACGTCCTTGCGACGACATGCGGATGCCCCGCCCAGCGGGTCGTAAGCGAGATTAAGGATACACGCAATCCGGCGCCATTTCCACCGCCGGAAACTTAAGGCCTCAAGGTTTGGTGGTTCGCAGGCGTTCTACGCTGGATAGCAGCGCAACAACGGTAGAGGAGTCTGGACTCTGTTCGTGGGCCTGGCGCAACTCTCGTTCGGATTCATCCAGCGCGCCCAGTTGGGCGTAGCGAATCCCAAGCAGCACATGGAAATCTGTGCTGCCGGTTTTCAATTGCGCAATCTCAGCCTCCCCCGCCGCGCCAAGAACTTTGAATCGGACTTCGGGCGCCGGAGGCGCTGGGACGGTGAATTCGGAGCCATTGTGGCGAACGCTCAGCTGCCACGAGTAGCGCGCGCCGCGATTGAGTGCCTTCGCAACCTGCCACTCTGCGCTGTGAACCCACCCGCTCGTTGCGACTTCTTCGTAACTGTCGCTGTACAAGCTGACCCGGTACTCCGCGCCGGCGATCGGCTTCCAGCGAAAAGTTGGCCGCTGCGTCTCAACGACGATGCCCACTGGCCCAACGAGGTCCACGACGGAAGGCGCCGAGGACGAGCCTAGCAGCACGCTGCTCTTTCCAGACAGTTCAGCCAACACGGTGGGCCGTTCGATCTGCTGTGTGGTGATCGCCCGGGAAAGAGAAGCACGCAACGCTACCGGCAAGCTCTGCGCACTCGCGATCAATGTATCGCCATCCCGTACGCCGGCAGGCGGGCGGGACTGCGCCGGCCGCGCGTTCGCCTGTTGGGTGGGCGTCTCTTGGATCGGCTTTCGAACCACCAGCAACACCACTAGCGTGCAGGCCGCGGCTCCTGCCAGAACGAAAGCTCCTTTCCAGGCGAATGTTTCGCGCCACAGGCTGGAGATGCGCTCGAACCAACCCGGCGATTTCTCAGCAGCTTCGATCTCCCGCTTGACCGCCTCAATCTGGGCGAGTTCGGCTGCGCATAACCTGCATTCCTGCGCGTGTTTTTCGACTTGCGCCGCGTCCTCACCCGTCAGTTGTTTGTCCACGTATGCAGCGATCTCGTGATATGTAAGGTGAGCGGGCCTGGCATCTTCCGCATCCAAAATCGCGCGCAAGGTTTCCACTCCCGCGTATAGCTCGCTTGGCGAAGCAATTCGCGCCCGGCACGTCTCGCATTCCGCGAGGTGTTGGGAGGCCCGAAGCAGCTCAGCGGCCGCGAGCGAGCGGTTGCGATACAACGCGACCTGCTCCTCACTTAAATGTGGGGTCATTCGTCTTCCTTTGCTCCAGCGGGCCTAGGCCCGCGCCACTTGCTTTAATCTCATGGACGCAGAATCCGGACCGGTATTGGCTTCACCTTTCAATTTCTTAGCCAATCTCCTTCATGCGGCGCACGAGCCGTTTGCGTGCCGCGCTGCGGCGGTTCACCACGTCCTGGCGGCTGATGCCAAGCTCACGCGCGATGCGTGCGTCGTCCAGCGGAAGCTCGTTCCACAGCCGGGCGAACTCGATCGGCTTCATTTCAAGGCACTTAGCGATCTGCTCGATGCTCGCGACTCCCAAGTGAACGAATAACTGGATGTCGCCACCCGCGCCGTCGTTCAGGTTGAGCAGCAAGGCTTTACGGTGCGGGATCGGCAATTCACAAATCTCCGCCCAGAGCCGCTCCATGTAGTGCCGGCCTATCAGTCTGGTTTCCGGAGTCGCTTGCGTGTCTTGCAGTTGCTCCCAAGGCTTCGCTTCCTCATCCCTATCCTCTTCCTGCGACTGCACTTGTGGTTCTCGCAAGCCGGACCAATCGACGGCGATTTCCACGAACGAATCAAAGGACATGGGAGCACCGGCCGCTTGCAAAATGACCTCAGCCAACTCGCTAGTGCTCAGCCGGCTGGGATCTACCGACTGGCGAAATTTGGTTCGAGCGTCGCCAAGAGACGCCGTATTCGAAGCCGGTGGGCGGCCGCGATTGCGCGCGAATCCGCAAACCTCCTGCCCATCGGCGGTGTCCCAAAGGGCAAGTCGCGGCGAGTGCGTCATCACGTAGCGTAGCTTCATCGCCAGACTAAGCCATGCCGGCTTTTTGGACCGAAAATATTCATTACAGGCGTTATAAGCAGTGACGGCCACGTATCCGCTGAAATTTCGAACGGCTGGCTGGCGCTCCCCAGTTTTGAGGCGATCAAGCCGGGCCAGAAGCTGATAGAGAGCGTTGCTCCAAACGTCCTCAACATCGGCAATCTGGATTCCGACGCCTCCGCGACTTCCGAGTGATGCCAGTTTGAAGCTCACGATACGGCGAATGAGCGGCCCCGCATAACTCCTTACCAGAGAATCCAATAGCGCGGCCGCGCGGTCCTTGTCGGGCTCGCGCAACCACTGGTCGAGGAGCGCCTCGGGCTGCGCGGTTCCCGCCTGTTCTGTCATGGCCTGAAACGCCTGTAAACTTTGTATCACAAGATCTAAAATGATTGATCTATCAGCCGGCAATATGTGGACGCATTCTGCATCATCTGCCGCTATGAAGCTACGTTCCTCAATGGTGAATGGGAACGACCACTTCGCGGAAGACACCCTCGGAGGACGCAACATGGGAAGGATACTTTCGCACTGGCTGCTGCTGGCGCTTCTTGCGCCAGCAGCGGTACAAGCGGGACAGTTTTTGCTGGCGACGCAAACCGGTGGCGTCTGGACCCTCGAAGAGGCTGACGTTATCCAGGTCAATGGAAAAGACAAAGTACGTAGCGTGGCCCTTTCCACGACCCACCCCGATACATGGGACCCGAAAGCCATCAGCCATCTCGCAGATGCCCCTCTGGCCAGCTATTCCGCGATCATGCGCGCTGCAGATGGCACTTTGTTGGCTGGGGGCGAATCCGGCGGCTGGCAGCTCCTGCTGCCTGATGGGTCGAAAAACAAGGCTGCTCAATCCCCAGCCGAACTCTGGCGGAGTGCGGTGGTGACGGTGAAAAAAGAGCGCAAGGACAAAGCTGCTACAACCCTCGCCCTTGCTGATCTTTATGCCATCATCCCCGGGCAGGATCCTTCCTTATCGGCGGCCCGTCTGGCAACGGATGTCTCGCTTCACAAGCTTCCGGGAATGGACGAGTCCCAGGCGTTTCGCCAGATGCTGGAACTGATTCCGCCAGCGGTGAAGAGCTATTCTTCAGGCCCCGCGGCGGACAAGATGCGCGAATACGTGCGCAGCGCTATGGCTACCCGCCTTGAGAAATGGGGTGAGGGTGACGCCCCGGTGACAGTGCTCGACGAATGTCTGGCGCTGGCCAAGGTGTCCGGAGCCGCATATCCAAGCGACGCGCCGCAAGCGGATCTTCGAAGGCAGGCGGCAGAGTCCAAGAAGTGGCTCGATCGAAAGGTAGCCATCCTGCGCGCGCTGCATGCAGGCAAGCAGGCGGATGCGTTTCTGACGGCATATCGTGAATTCGAGCCTTACGACAAATCTTTTGCCGACCTAGCCGGCGAGCGCCGGGCCCATCTGCAGGAGAGCGCTCTCGCGCACTTGGATGCGGCCCGCCAATTGCGGCAGCAGGGCGATTACGCCAACGCGATCCGGCACTTGCGGTTGGCCCAGGTGCGCAATCCGGAACTGGTGGAAGCCGGCCAACTCCTGGAGGAGGTCCGGCTGGAGATTGCGCGTCTCTCCTCTCAAAAGTTCGCGGAGGCGCGCCGTGGAATCGATCCGCGTTCGCCGGCGCAGGTGCAATTACAGCGGAAGCTTCTGCTGGCAGAGCAATACATGAATGATGGCAAGCAGCAGGAAGCCGAACAGGCGCTTCATGACGCGGAAGCCATCGATAAAGACGAGCCCAAGATCACGCTGGGCCAGGCTCGGTTGGCGCTGGCGCGCGGTGATCTGGGTATGGCGCTCGCACTGCTGGATCTCTATGCAGGCATGGCCATCACGCCGCAAGATTTCGCCGAAGGGGAGAAACTACGGGCCAGCGTTCAGTACAAGATTGACAATACGCGAACCGACGTCCAGGGGCAGCTAAAAAGTCTTTACAGCGATCAGCATTTCGCCACCGCGTTGCAGGCTTCTGCGAACGGATTGAAACTGGACAACGAAGAGCCCGCATTCCTGTTTCAGGCGGGCGTCAACGCCAGCTTGCTCCGCCACGGTGACGATGCAGTTCCCTTGCTCCACCGTTACCTGGACCTTTCCGACTCGACTCAATCCAATCGCGAACAGCGACTCACCACGTTGCGGCTGCTGCGTGAGCTGTCGTCAAATACTTCTACCGCCGTCACGAAGCCCGCGGACAATCGAAGTGTCGTGAGTTGGTTCTCCGGCGCTTCGCTCGATCGCGGAGTCTTCTACGATCCCGTCAGCCTGGCCTTTCAGCCCAAGGTGGTTCGCGTCAGCGCATCCAATCACTTGAGCGTGAATTATGAATGGAATGCCGGCCAACTGCGCTCCGTGCACACAAAGTACGAAGAAAAGAAGACCGGCTCGAACATCGCGAAGCTGGCCATCGCTGGCGCGGCGGCGTCGCAGGGCCTCTCCATACCGGTAAACCTGCGGACGACGGGGCGCGAGACGAACGATTTCTATTTCAGTTATTACGATGATGCCCCGCAAATTTTCAAAGTCAGCCGTGACAACGTTATCGTGAAAAGCCAGAAGATTCCGGTCATGCTTCCTGCCTTCCCCGGTTTCGGACCGTTCGGCGGCATCGGCGCTATCGGTTCCCTTGCAAACCTAGGGCGGCTCGGCTTGATGGGAGGCGGTCTGAAAGGGCTTGCCGGACTCGGTGGACTCGGCCGCGGAATGCCGGGGCTGAGTGGGCTGAGCGGAATGCCGGGACTCAGCGCCGCCGGCGGATTCAAACTTCCAGGCCTCGGGGGAATGGGCGGTCTGGGAAGTATGGGCGGCATGGGTGGTATGGGCGGCCTCAGCTCAATGGGACAGTTCCTTCCGGGGCGGAACTACTCGGTCCATGCGGACCCGGAGGGCGGATCGACCAGCGGCTACCTCACGCTGTGGAATAGCCCGCGGCTCGACACGCGTTTGGCGTACCTGGCGACGGGAAAGCGCGTCGCGGTCGGTTTTTCCGGCAACCGCTATTTCCATCCGTTCATCTGGGATGCGATTCACTTCTTCGAGTTGGACTACGACGATCAGGGACGCGTCAGCCACGCCTGGGAGCTGGACGAGCCAAACGCGCCGCGGCTGGATTTCACGTGGGAAGGCAAGAAACTCATGAGCGTCGTCGGGCACGGTCATGCTGAAGAGATCGTTTATTCACGAAGTCTGAGCTACTCCGGGGACCGGCTGGTGAGTGAAGCCATTAATCAAGGCGGCAAGGCGTCGAAGATCCAGTACAAGTACAGCAAGCAGGGCGCGTTACTGGAGGCCGAATGCGAAACCGACAATTCGCTCGACAGCCGCTCCAGGAAGGTCGAGTTCCTGGACGAGACCGCGGACAAGGGGAGACGCTGATGAAGTTCGGGACATGGTTAATGATCGCCGCGGCTGGGTGTTGGCCTGCGCTTGCACAACAGAGCAACCCGCCGCAACGCACCATCACCAACCGGCCCGATAGCACGGTCTCTTCTGACGCGAAGCCCGCGTCTTCCGGCACTCCAACCAATCCGGCTGCGGCCTTGGAACAGTACCGGCAGGCGTGGCAGAAAATGACGCCGGCGCAACAAAAGGCCATCGTGAGCGCAGGTGGTCCCACGCCGGAGCAATACGAGCGCATGCTGACACAGCGGGGCACGGGAGCAAAGGGGGCAAACCTGCCTGCAACGGATCCCCGCGCGGCTGATTCCGGCGCTCTCGATGCGTTGAGCAAATCTCTGCAGGATCTGAACGCCGTTCGCGATGCCAACCTTTCCCTGGTACAAAAGGATGGCTGCGCGCCCGAACTGGCTTCACGGATTGCCGACCTGAAAGCCAAGCTGCGCAGCGACGAGTTTGAATTGAACGGGACGGAAGCGCCGGCTGCGCCTCCGACGGACGCACACACGCCGGAGAAGGTGAATGCAGCTAATGCGGCCGATCCTATGGCGGTTGCCAGCGACTGGTTCAAGCATCCCGCCGATCCCAAACCGACGGCGCGTCCCGACGACTCCAGCCGCACGCGTGAGGCCAGTTTGCTGGACTCCGTGCTCACCGGCACGCAAGCGCCCGTGGCGCCGGAACGGCGTTTCGACCCGAAGTCTCCCGAGGCGGAGCAGAACCGAAAAGCGATCGAAGCGGACATGGCGCGTGTGAAATCCGAGCTGGAGCAGCTTTCCAGCGCCTGCGCCGCGGCCAAAAGGTAAGGAGAAGCTACCATGCGCTCTATCATTCTCGTGGTTTCGATATGCGGAGTCCTTGGAGCACAAGAGAGTCCTGCTCCCGCTCCCCAACCGGCCGCGCAGCCTGCGCCGGCTCCGGTGGTTACTCTGGATATCGCGCCTCTCGCCGCTCCCGATCTCGAATCGCCCTATGCCTCCCCGCGCGACGCCGCGCGCCACCGCCTGCAAGCCAGCCTGACTGAGCTGCGAGCCGCTCGCAACACGCGCGCCGCCATGCAGGGCTTCACGGAAGCACTGCTGCTGGACCGGACGTACGCCATAGCCGCATTCAACTTGGGCGTGGTTGCCGCCATCGCGGAGAAGTGGCAGGACGCACTGGCGGCACTCGAAGAATCGGCGCGTTTGGATCCCAACGTCCTCGGAAAAGCGGCTGCACCGCAGATCGAACGCCTCCGATTGATTTGTTCGTTGGAGACTACGGCGGATGGCAAACGAAAGCGCCAGTACGATGAAGCTTTGTATCCCGTGCTCGCGAAGCTGCCGAAGCTGGCGCCCGCGGACGCCATTGCCACGCTGACCGAGATCGGGCGAATCGATCCCAAGCGTTGGGAAGCGCCGGCCCTGCTGGCTGCGATAAACGGCAACGGCCACGGATACGACGTGGCAGCCAAGTTTTTGGAGATCGCCGTGGCCAATGCCACTGATCCAGCGATCAAGGCGCGCCTGCAGAAAGGTCTGCACGCGGCAGAACGCGAACTGCGCTATGCGGCTGCGCGGATCAGCGCCGACGCTACTGCGGACAAAGGTGAGTACGACAAGGCCGCTGAACTATACGAGGCAGCCTGGACGGCCATCCCGGCCAGATCCTCGAACGGCATGCAGGCCGCCGCGGCGTGGCTATTGCATGACGACACGTCCCGGGCCGCGGGCGTTCTGGTGCGCCTGCGCGACAGCGGCAACGAAGAGTTCGTCGTGCCGGCAGTGGCCATGCTGAAGGAACTCGAGCCTATTGAACCTGGCGCCAAGGCAAGGTCAAGCGATGCCGGGCAGTTCTTCCGCGATGCCGGACCTGCGCAGCCGGTACGAATCTCCGACCTGGTTCCTCCCGTCAATGCGGGTGCGATGGAGATTCTGGCTCGGCCGCTGCCGGCGCTGGTACAAGATCCGGAACCCGTGCTGCTGCTGGCGGCGCTATCGGCGAATCCGGCCGATGCCGCACAGGCGAGTGCGTTGCCTGTACTCGCCGCCCCGCGCGTCGCCGGTGAGAATCCTTGGCGAGAGCTTTCTCAACTGCGGGGCGCGATGGCGCCTGCAGACCCTACGAAACCGCAGGACCATCCTATGCAGACGGCGGACATTTCCGCCGGCGCCCGCACGCATCGCCTGCTTCAGGTGATGAGCGAGCCGCCCGGCGCCCGGGTTTTCGCCAGCACCTCCTCAGACTCCATTTGCCAGACACCCTGTGACATTCAGGCGGGTCTCGGCAGCCATACGTTGCGCGTGAGTCTTCCGGGATACGAAGACGAGATCAAGGTGGTGCACATCACCGCAGCAAAAGCGGAACTGCCGGTGGTACTGAAGCCGATTCGCGGGAGTGTGCTGGTGGAAACCTCCGGCCCCGCGACCCTCAAGGTGAACGACACGACGATCGCCAATCCGGCTCCGGTCGAACTGGCGCTCATTCCGGGCCTCTACCGTGTTACGGCGGATTTCGGTGCCACCGCGCGCGAGCGCACGGTCAATGTCAAGCCGGGGGCGAAGCTGCATCTGTCCTTGCAGCCATAATCGCGCCTACTTGCTTTCGAGATATGTAAGCAGTGCCGCGATCTGGGCCTCGTTCATCCGCTTCATGAAAGCCGGCATCACCGCGCCTCCATATTGAATGCGGACCGTGACGTAGGCGCGTGTCGGTTTGCTTTTCGACAATGGCAGTCTCGGATTCTTGAATAGACGATTCAGGCTGGGTCCGAGCTTCCGCGTACTCTTCTGGTCTTTGTCGATGTCGTGGCACACGGTGCAGTTCTCCCGGAACAGGCTCTGACCGGGAGGCGTCGACGATCGCTCCCATGGCGGCACGCTTGTGTCAGCGCCGATGACCGCGCCGGCGCACAACAAAAGCCGCCACCACTTCGTCATCCTCTCAACTCCGCAACACCTGTCGCGCCTGCCTGCCGGAGACACTCAGTCGCAACGGCGGCCCGGCGCGCTTCGCAAGAAATCCGCAGCAGAATGCGCCCCGCCACCAGGACCGGCGCAGGCGCGCGGCGCGTCAGCAGGCCGCTTTCTACCAGAAACATCACGAACGTGGCTGTAATCGACCCGAACATGGTGAACTCGTAGAAGATCACGCCGTTGGCCCACCACGAAAAGATCGGCATGCCCCCGGTTACGACCGGATAGTCGTACTGTGCGTAGCGGACAAAGAGGAATGCCAGCAGGCAGAAGCTGGCGGCGCTGGCCACGGCGGTAAGCGACATGTGGGTGGGGCGATCGAGCAGCCCACCTGTAATTTCAACCGGCTCGGTCGAGAACACATCCATCTGATCCCCATCGAATCCCTGCGCTCGAAGCGAAGCGATTGCCTGTGCCACCGATTGTGCGTCAGCGAACTCAGCCGTGAGAAACATGCTTGTATTCCCAAACCGCGATGATCGGAAAAAGCTTGCAGAAAATCAGGTAGAACATGACCATGGCCGCAAACGTCGAAGCTGTGATGGAAATTTCCACCCAGGTTGGTGTATAGAAACCCGTCGCCGCGGGCAAATGCGGGCGGGACAAGCTCGGCAACACGATCATGAAGCGCTCCACCCACATCCCCACGAGCACCGTGACTCCTGAGATCGTCACCGTCGTGACCGACCGCAGCCGCCGCACACTCAGCAGCACGAAAGGCAGCACAAAGTTGCAGAACACCATGAACCAGAAATACGGAGCATACCGGCCACGGATGCGCTCTCCGAAAACACTCATCTCGGCGGGGCTGTTCCCATACCAGGTGGTGAGGTTTTCGGCCACCGTGAAATAGACCCAGAGCAGACTCATCAACAGCAGCAGCTTGCCCAGGTTTTCAAAGTGCACCGGCAGGAGGTACTCCTCGAGGTGCAGCATCCGGCGGATCACGGACATTGCCACCACCAGCGCCGCGATGCCGCTGAAAATGGCGCCTGCTACAAAATACGGTCCATAAATCGTGCTGTGCCACATCGGCGCGACTGCCATGGCAAAGTCCCAGGCCACCACCGTGTGCACGGAAACAGCAACGGCCAGGATCGTACCCGCCATCAGCTTCATGGCACGCTCCAGTGCGTGCCATTGGCGATCGCCGCCCGTCCAGCCCAGAGAAAGCAGCCTGTATAAACGGCGTCGCCAACCGCTGGAGTACTGCGACAGTTCCGCCAGATCCGGAATCAGCGGCAGGTACAGGTAGATCACGCTGCCACTTAAATAGGTTGAGATCGCCGTTACATCCCACAACAGAGGTGACCGGAAGTTCGGCCACAGCAGCCGCGAATTCGGGTAGGGAAACAGCCAGAAAAAAATCCACGGGCGGCCCAGATGGATAATCGGAAACATCGCCCCGATCATCAGAGCAAACACGGTGATGGCTTCGGCCGCGCGCGTCACCGGCTTGCGCCAACCGGCATCGGTGAGCCGGAGGATCGCCGAGATTAATGTGCCAGCGTGCGAAATGCCGATCCAGAAGACAAAGTTGACGAGGTAAAAGCCCCACATGGTGGGCCGGCGAATGCCCGCCACGCCGATGCCGCGAACTATCTGGTAGCCCCAGCAGCCCAGGCCCCATGCGCCCACAATAAAGGTTACGGCCAGTGCTAGCAGGTAGCGGCGTGAGAATCCGTTAAGCGGCCGCCACAACGTACCTCTCAAACCGTCACCACGAATCTCGACCGAAGTACCCATTTGATCTTTCTATTTCCCGCGCTGCAAATAAAATACCTTTGGCTTCGTGCCCAGATCTTCGAGAAGTCGCGTAGCCCGCCCGCTCGCAGCCAGGCGTGAGACGTTGCTCTCTGGGTCGTTCAGGTCGCCGAACGTCATGGCTTCCGCCGGGCAGGATTGCACGCACGCCGGTTGCACTCCGCCATCCGCAACGCTGCGGTTCTCCGCCTGAGCATCTCGCTTTGCCCGTTGAATCCGCTGGATGCAGAACGTGCACTTCTCCATCACGCCCGATGGGCGCACCGCCACGTCCGGATTGTGCTGCAACCCAAGCGGCTCCGGCCACTCAGGTTCAAACCAGTTAAAGAAACGCACGGAATATGGGCAATTGTTGGCACAGTATCGCGTTCCCACGCAGCGGTTGTAGACCTGCACGTTCAAGCCTTCGGCGTTGTGATAAGTCGCATACACCGGGCAGACCGGCTCGCAGGGCGCTTCATCGCACTGCTGGCAGAGCACCGGCATATACTTCACGCGGATATCGGGGAACTCGCCTTCGTAATAACGATCGACGCGAATCCAGTGAAACGCCCGTCCCTTTTCCGCCTGGTCCGGGTCCGACAGCGGCAGATTGTTCTCCGCGTGACAAGCAACCACGCAGGCCTCGCAGCCCGTGCACCGGTCCAGATCAATGGCCATTCCCCAACGATGTTCCATATCGCGTCGTCTCTACCTGTGCCCCCATGGACCTTGCTCGCGATCCACCACGGCAAATTGCACCAAGCCCCCATCTGGCCCGAGCCTTGTGAGCCGCACACGAGTCGCTCCCGTAACCAGCGCGCCAGTCGACTCTTCCCATTCCGGCGCCAAGATGGAAAGTGGATTGACGCCGCGGTTCGAAGCATATCGCCCAAAGTTGCGATGGCCTTGCCCGATCGCCATGCTCACGACTCCGGGAATCGCCGCGGGATCGGCGTAAGCTGGCGCCTCGAGCTTTCCATGTGGCGATTCGACGCGCACGCGATCGCCGGTTTTGATGCCCAGCCGCGCCGCGGTCTGCGGATCAATTTCAATAGGCAAGCTCCACATCGCGCTCGAAACCGGATCGGGCAGCTCCTGCATCCACGGAAGATGAGCGCTTCTGCCATCGTGAAATTGCACGGAGCAATATGGAAGAAATTGCAGGGGGAACTCCGATTCGTTGCCGAAGAATTTCGCCGGTTTGGGATCGAGCGCGAACGGCGCAGCTTTGGGGACGCTCGTTGCGGCTTGTCCGGCCCAAAATCCTCCACGTCGCACGACGTTGTCCCACACTTCGCCTTCCGGAAGAAGCTTCTCGACGGCTGATCGCGGCGTCGATGCGCTAAACGCGACGTTCAACTTCTTCGCCAGTTCGGCAAACACCTGCTCGGTAGCGCGCGTGTCATACAGCGGCTGGACAAACGGCGTCGCCACATTTGCCGCGAGCCCCGGCGCGACTGCCGGAAAAACGACGGACGCTCCCTCCAAACTGTGATGATCGGGGAGCAGCAGATCCGCATACGCCGCACTGTCGTTTAAGAATGCGGAGAAGCTGATTACCGTCTCGACGCGTGCAAGCTTTTCCGCCATGCCTGTTGCCGCCGGCAGCGTGTAGAGCGGATCGACGCCATCCAGAAAAACGAATTGCGCGTGTTCCAGTTGCGCCAACGCATTCGCATAAGCTGGCCGGCGGCCTGCCGGGTTGAGGGAAGGCGCCAGGAGACCGCCTTTCTGCCCCACATTGCCCAGCAGCACATTCAAGTAGCCCGCCGCCATTAGCGCCGCGAGAGAGTTGGTCTGCGGCGCGGAGGCGCCTGCAACAACCAGGGGTCTTTCCGATTCCCCCAGTTCCCCCGCCACTTGCCGGACCCGCTTTTCCGGAATCCCACACATGCGCGCCGCGCCCGCTACATCCACCGACTCAAACACATTCAGCACCTGCTGTGGAATCAATTTCGACCGCGCTGGCTTGTCACGAAGCAGCACGTTACCAAGTGCCAAGGCAAATTCAAGTTCCGTTCCGGGCCGAATGGGCAGCCACTGATCCGCACTCTGCGCCGTGATCGAAAATCGTGACTCCGCCTGCACCAGCCGCCCGCGCAGGCTCGGCCGGCCTTGCCGAAAGTGTCCAAACTGCCGCGCATAATACACCGGCGAAGCCCAGGTCCCCAGGAAGTCCGCACCAATGCCGACGGCGTACACCGCATTCGCCAGATCATAGACCGGCAAGCCGGACCATCCATACACGTGCTGCGCAGCTTTCCGCTCAAGAGGAAAATCCGTCAGCTCGAAGCTCACGGCGGGCGGCGCTCCGATCGCTTCGAGAAACCCGGCAACGCTGAGAGCCCGCGACCCTGCCTGTGGGCGCGCGAGAAACAGAATGCGTGAAGGGTCGCTGCGGCGAACGTGATCGAGCTTCTCGCCGGCCACGGCCATCGCCCGCTCCCACGATTGCGCGACGAAACCGCCACGCCCCCGCGGCCCTTCCCTGCGCATCGGCCCACGCAGCCTGTCCGGATGGTAGAGCGACTGCACCGCGGCCTGCCCGCGTGCGCACAAGCGGCCGCCACTCACCGAATCAAGCGGGTTGCCTTCCACTTTCTTGATAACCGCGATCCTCTCGCGAAAATGCTCCCTGTTGCCATCGACGACGCGCTCGACCACGCGCTCGCCCGACATCACTCGCGCAATGATGCCGCACCCGGCTTCACACTCCACGCACACTCCCGGATGCCAGGCATCTTCGCCGGGTACGATCTCCTGCTCCGGCACCAGTAGCGGGAGATAATTTTCCACCTTGCGGCCGCAGGCGCCGGTCACGACGCCCGTCGAGGCAGTCGAGAGAATCTTGAAAAAATTGCGCCGGTCCATTCGTCCTCAGTAGTGGCAGGCGGCGCAGTCCTGCGTAGCCCCATGCTCACGGTGACAAGTCAAGCAGGTTCCCATCGTGTGCTTGACGGCAAGCACGGCAACGGTTCCGCTCCCCACATCGCCGTGGCAGGCCGCGCAATCGATTTTGGCTCGGTAATGCGGTGCGTGCCGGAACCGGACGAGCGCCGATGGGCTGAACTCGTAGACGCGCTCCCATGGAATCTCGACGCCCTTTGCGGCGTAGGCTCGGACCTTCTTGACCTCCGGTTTGTCCGCTGCAAGCTTCTCATGGCACAGCATGCACTTGCGCACCGAAGGGATGCCGGCCTCAGCCCGCTGATCCGCGGTCGAGTGGCAGTCGATACACGCCAAGCCGAGCGCCATGTGCCGATTGTGGGGAAACGGGATAGGCTGATCCGCGAATGCCGCCACGGCGCAAATGCTCAACCCGGCAAGCCAGTTAGTATAGATGCTCACGTTGTTCAGGAATCTTAACTGTCCAAAGGTCTTACAAGATAACACGGCCAGCGCACGAGGCCAAAGCAAATGGGATTTTGGACTCGTTATCGGCCTGACCGAATCACCGGGTTCGCACGCCGCATCATAATCCTGAAGGAGGTATCTCAAAGAATGAAACGTTCCGCACAGGCCCATTGGTCGGGCGATCTCAAGGGCGGCGCCGGCTCTGTCTCTACCGCGACCGGTACACTATCCAAGACTCCGTATTCATTTCACAGCCGCTTCGAACAGGGTAAAGGCACAAACCCCGAAGAGCTTCTCGCCGCGGCGCACGCCGGCTGCTTCACGATGGCGGTTTCGGCGCAACTGGCCAATGCCGGTCTGAAAGCCGACAGCTTGGACACCACGTGCACCATCACGCTGGAACAGAAGGACGGCAGTTTCGCGATTACGGAAAGCCATCTCGAGTTGAAGGCCACAATCCCCGGCGCAACACAACAGGCGTTCGATCAAGCTGTGCAGGCTGCGAAGGCCGGCTGCCCGGTATCGAAGCTCTTCAACACCAACATCACGCTGACCGCGAGTTTGGAAACCGCCGGAACACGCTCCGGTGCAGCTTGATGTAGCGGGGCGAAGCAAGCGGTCACTCCGCTAGCTATCTCGCCTAACTACTTAGTATCCTCGCACACCGGTCCCAGCCACTTGGACGTGCCGTTGACGGTCATAGTGATGTTTTTGCCGTTGCTGTCGCCGCCAGCTTGAATGTTGAATTTGATGGATTCCGAGTTCAGGGCCTCGATGGTGATCGTGCCGGTCTGCTTGCCGCCCTTTCGATCGCAGTCCATGTGAATTTCCTGCTTGCTGCCCGAGGAACTCACCAGGGTGGTCTTGCAGGACTGATCGTTATTGAGCTGCAGCTTGGTGAGGTCTTCTTTCTTGACGCAGCTCTTGCTGGTGGAAGTATGGGGTCCACCCATCTGTTTGAGCATTGCTTCAATTTTGGCCCGCTGCTCCGGGGGCATCTTAGCGAGCTGGTCGGCCGGAATCTGCGGCGCGGCAGCTTGAGACAGGCCCGTGATCTGCGAGGTGACTGTGGCTTCCCATTGGCCCGGCTTAACGTCCAGGGGAACGGGCTCCGCGGCCCGTACGCCTGCGGCCGCCAGCAGGACAATTGCTAATGAAAACTTCATTCGTTTTGATCCTCCGTAATCGTGGCGGAATGAGCGATCACCCACGCCTCTAAATCTTAAACGGAACCCCCATATCCAGCCAAGGTTCCCATCAGTTGTACATCTACTCGCCATTTTTCGGACAATCTGAAGTACACTCTTGCAGCGTGAAAGCGGCGCTGTCACCAGACTTCAGCATGTCAAATCGCTGGCCCGCCGCTCGATTCACAATTTGCCGACATCAGGTTGATCATCGCTAACACTTACAAAATCGCCGAAACAACGTATTAGAGGAGAAATCAGCGGAGCAGAAAACCAGGGACGGAGACCGGAGTGCGTCCCTGTCCTCCATTGTCCGCTAAATTACGCGTTGCCCGAATTGCGGCTGAGCTTGGCGCCGCTTATCGCGAAACGGTCACGGCCGCAGGGCTCAATTGATAGCCGTCGTCCTGGGCAACCTGGACCGCCATTGAACGCAGACTTTCGTCATCGGCATCACGAGCGGTCTTGAGGCCAGGACGTTTGAAAACCTCGGCGCCGATCTGGAAACGAATCACCCAGCGTTTCTTTTCCGCATCCCAGGTCACTGCTGCCTGACTGACTTCCACCATGGCATTCCCTCCCACGGAAGATTTGGTACGCGCAAATTTCTCTGCTGGTATTATGGGCCGGTCGCGCGCAGGATTCAAGCCTCAAGGCTTGTCAGTGATCCTCGCGTCGCACACCAAAGCAGTACAGCGCTTCATCGGTTCGCAAATAAATACGGCCTTGGGAGAGTGCGGGAGTGGCGAAAGCGCCTTCACCGAGATCATTCACTGCTAACACGTCCCAATCGCGTCCGGCTCTCAGAACGGCCACTTTTCCTTCCTCGTTGGCGAGGAAAATCTTACCGTCGGCGGCCACGGGCGAGGCAGAATAGCCCCCCAGCGCCCCAGTCACGCGACCCGTCTTCAGGACACGGCCCGTAGCTGGGTCCAGTGCGGTCAGGATGCCGCCATTCTTGATGAAATAGAGGACGCCCTCATAGAGGAGCGGTGACGGAACCACGCCGGCGAAACTCTTTGGGTATTGCCAACGCTCGGCTGGCCGAACCGGTTTCTCCGGCGACGCGCCGGAATCACACTCCAGACGGACGGCAAGCATGCGTGTGGGCCCGGTGGCGTGCTGCCACCATGCGTCAAATTTTTCCTTAGTGACAATGCCGTCGCCATTTCCCATGTAGTTCCCGGCCGCGGTCATTACGTCGGTAGTGATATGGGTCGGATCGTCGGGTACGTTTCTATACTCATCCGGCGAAATCTGTCCGTCATGATTCTTGTCCAACTGTGCCAGGTATTGCGCGAAAGGACTCTCGGTATCCCCGCCGTACCCGAACGCGAAGATGGTATCTTCACCGAGCACCGGGCTGGCAACCATGGCAGGGCTTAAGCCGAGTTGGGTGAACATTCTCTTTCCGTCCGCAACCCGATGGGCACCGTACTGCCCCTGGCCCGCGGTTAAAATCAGCGGAGGCGAGCACGGCGCGTCGTATAGCAATGGTGTGGCCCAGCCCTCGGATTCCTCACGTGCGATCTTCCAGCGTGTCTCGCCATTGCGCCGGTCGAAGGCGGCGATGTAGGAACCGCGGAGCTGGTCTGCCACCAGTACGATCGAATCCCCCGCCAGAATCGGAGAAGCTCCCAGGCCCACCGTGGTGATGAAGGGACCGAGGGGGGCTTTCCACCGCAGCTTGCCGTCCGAGTCATAGGAAATCAGGCCGAAGTCTTTGAAGAACACGTAGACGTTTTCGCCGTCGGTTACCGGCGTAATGGCCGCCGGGTTGTTCAGGAGATTGCCAATCTCCTTATAGGTCCGGTTTTCCGTGCGCTCCCACAGCAACTTGCCCGTCTCGCGATTGAAGCACTGTGTGAACAGGTTTTCTTTTTCGAATCTGGTCAGAAAGATGTGGCGCTCGGTGAGCACCGGCGAGGATTTGCCCGCACGAACCGGCGTTCGCCAGATAACGTTCTTCTGCTTGCCGAACTCCGTTGGGAAGCCTTTGTCCTGCGATACGCCGGAACCATTCGGACCGCGAAAGCGGGTCCAGTCTTCGGCGGGAGCGGAGACAATGAGCATCAACAGTGCGAGAACTCGGTACATTATGGGTGGCAAGTATAGCACCGGACCGGCGGGAATTTCGAGGGATCGGCCTTGAGTTACTTTTTGGGGAAGCCGGGCTGGGCCTTGATTTCGCGAATCTGCAGGATGTGCCTTTGGGCGTGCGTTGAGATGCCCAGCAAGGCCTGATATGCGTCGACGCCCCACTCCGGATAAGCGTGGGCGCGCAGATCGTCGTCCGTGGTGCGGGCGTAGGCGAGGATGGCCGCCCGCAATTTCCGGAAGCTGGCCATCCCCTGCTGTACGTCAGTGAATCTCCCCTTCGGCTCTTCCGAGGGGCTGGTTTTCTGACGCTCGGTGCGATCGATGCCATACCAGAGCATGTCCAAGTCGCTGACCTGCTGTTTGGGTTTGGAAGGCGGCTGCTTCACTTCCTTCTGCAGGTCCGTCCAGTACTGCGGCTCAGCGACTGTCAGATGTTCGACGACATCGAGGATCGTCCATTTACCCGGCGCATAGCGGAAGTTGAGCTGCGCCGGCGAAAGTCCGGATACTTCGTCGGCCAGCCAGCTTTCCGTCATCTCCAGGTGCGCGATGACATGCTGGCGATCGTCCTTGGTCATGGGGGCACCGGCCAGATGCTGGAGGGCGAGAATCACAGTCAATACCGTAAAAGGCCGCAACATGACGGTGACGATTATAGCTCAGTGAGGGAAAGACTCGGCTTGCGGACAACTCTTCTCAACGTGGAGTGAACCAAACAAAAAGGGCCACGCTCACGGCTTCAAGATCAGCATTCTGCGAAAGCGTCGGGGGAGTGGTCGGACAGGGCCCGGTTCGGCGACGATACTGCGGCGTGGTTGAGATCATGCCTGGCAACTCGACTTCTTGTCCAAGACGGTTATAGTGATAAAGAAGTGAAGGCGCAATGAGCAGATTGGAGCAAATATGGCGCAAGCGGCAGGAAATTCCGGACCCTCAGGTTCGGGATGCCGCTGATCAGTTCGAATCAGCACGCAAACTTCTGGATGCCCAGCCAGATTCTGGCCTGCTTTTGCCACTGATGAACACCGCAGCGATCGCAATCGAGCTGTATTTGAAATGCCTCTCGGCTGAGAAGGTGTATACCGACTCCGGAGAGGGTTGGTCCAAAATATCAGCTAAGCCCGCTATCCACTGCCACGTGCTGACCACGCTGCTGGACGAAGTTGGGGGCGATGTGGAGCGTAAGCTCGACGCGTTCCGGGCCGGGTATCCTGCTTTCCGGGATCTCTCATTTCGGGATGCACTCAAGCAGTGCGAGGGCGTGTTCGAGGAATCTCGTTATCCGTTCGAGCCAGGCGGCAACTTGTCGAAATACCCGCTGAACCTTCTCATGGCCTGCTCGCGTTTACTTGAGCAGTTCGTCGCCAAGTTGCGGACCAGAGAGACGATTCAACATGCGTAAAGAAACGGATCTGCCGTGTCCTTCGTGCGGGCGCAACTTGGTTGAACCTGCGACCGTCAGTCCTGATCTAGGTTATGTGCCTGTCAAGTGCTGTGCATGTAACTTCACTGGACGTAGGGTGAATTTGGTTGTTGTGCCAGATCGGAAATATGGTGAGAGTTGGGAAGGGGTTGAATCTTTATAACTGAATCTGGCGCGGTAGTGCAAGTTGTTTTCGTGGTGGCTTCCCTGCTCGGAACGTCCGCATGGTGCGCTGGCCCCGTGCTTACACCTCAACAGGTCCAGGCTGCAATTCAGGAAGGTATCAAGTACAAAACCATAGATCAGTTCCTCGAAAAGGGCCTCAAGGGCAAGCGCGTCAAACTCGCAGGCGCCATGGCAAAGGACGGCATCAGCAAGTACGCCACATTCTTCAATGACTGGCAGGCCGTGGCCGCTGAGGCTGCCGCCGCCCGCCAACAGATGCGTGAACTCAAGGTGGATGAGGTTCAATCGAACGGGCTTCTTCATGTCCTCGTGGAGGTCCGCGGTGGCGGTATCGTCGGCGTCAGCAGGATCGATCGAGGTTACCAAGGTAAAAGGGCACACCTTGTCTTGAAGGCGGGCGAACAGATTATCCAACCGGTCGACAAGAGCATGATAAAGCAGTCGAATGAAGTTGCCGGTTCGGTCTTATGGGGTACGACGATGCGCAAGATCACGCTTGAATTCGCCTTCGACGTGTCTCCGAACGATCTCCAATCTCCTGTAGAGGTCATCCTGATAGATGGAGACGGAAACAAGCATCGCCAGACGGCTGATCTGAGCGGAATTCTGGATATCAGTTACTAGACCGCCGTCGTCCCTTCCTGCCTATGCTGCGTTGCCGTGACCGGCTCTCAAGGTTTCAAGATCAGCATTCTTCGATCGGCGTGCGATAACGCAGTGAATGGAATCTCCAGGCCGTCGCTGTCGCGGACCGACACGGCGTTCCAGCGCGGGCCGGACTCCATCGCGAGCGTCAGACCCTGGGGCAGTTTGGCGCTCGGCTGGTTGAGACGGATCTCGATGTGGTCGTCGTACGCGAATGGCGTGGCGCGGACGGCGGCGCGGGCGCGCGCAAAAAGACCGTACTTCGTAACGCTGCCGATCCAGATCGGCTTATGGCGGTAGGCCTGGAGCAGGCGCTCTTCGGCGGTGAGCTTGTACGTGATATCGGTGGGATGGACCAGCAGGCAGGTGATGTTGTTGTTCTCGGCGTTGGCGGCGACGATGTTGGTCCACTGCGCCACGGCTTTATCGACCGTTGTGGGCGTCAGGTAGCCCATGGAATCGTCGAGCGTGACGGGAATCTCGATCATGCTGCTGACCGGTGACCCCAGATGCGCTTCGCGCAGGGGGCGGTAGGCGCAGTTGGTGAGTGTGTTACCGGCGGCCCGGGTGGAATCGACCAGATAGCCGGCGGTTTCCAGCGCTTCGATGAGCCGGGGCGGATGGGCCAATTCACCGGCGCGAAATGTGATGGTGTGCTGGCCGGGGACATCGCGATCCAGCAGCTCTTTGCTGACCTGGATTTCGCCGAACACTGTTGGCGCTGCCGTGGGGCGGTAGGTCGCAAAGCGCACGGCGGGATCACCGACCGGGAATTTGTTGAACGTCTTGAGATGCGAAACCGTGTGCGAACCGACATCGAAGCCGCGGGCTCGGACTTCGCGCAGGTAAGCGGCGTTCACGGGCGTGTAGTAGCCGATGTCGGTCTCATCGGTGAAATATTTCGTGGTGGCGAAAAAGGTGCTGGTGACACCATAGTGCTGTTCGAGCGCGGCAAACACAACGGCGTTGGGATATGATTCGCGCGCGTCAATATCGTGGCTGAGCAGGAGCGCGCTATCGAGGCCATCGGGAACAGTGTGGACCAGCAGGAATGGATGCACGTTCGATTCGTAGATGGCTCGGAGCACCAGGCGGAGAACGTCACCCGACGGCGCGAAAACATTGGCCCACTCGGGCTCGGCTTCAAAGCTTTGGCCGATGGCGAGGCGCAGCGTGGAATCGCTGAAGGAGAGGCCGAGCGAATAAGCCGTGCCCCGGCCATAATAGCTGCGCACAAAAGCGGCCTTGCCGTTGGCAAACTTGCCCAGCACGGTGGCGCGGGCAGGTTCATACTCCGTGGTCCAGTTGAATTCCTTATAGCGTTTTGGATCGCCGAGTACGATGTCGCGTTCTTCGGGACGGTTGATGTAGCGCAGTGCGGCGTCGGCCGAAGGATCCTCGAAGTGCAATCCGGCATTTTTCTGGCTGACGGCAAAACCGGCCAGGCCGAACAGAGGGAAGTACTGGTCACCCTGCACGTGCGTGGCGACCAGCAGGCCGCCCAATTCGACATAGCGGTACAGCATTTCGCGATCGGCGGGCGCGAGCGCGACGTTGGTGAGAGTACCCGCGAGAATGACCATGGGCGCCTGAGCGATATCGGCGAAATTTCGCGTGGTCTCGTAGGGCACGCCCAGCATTTCGAGATCGCTCTCGACGGCTGTGACTTCGCTAGAAAACTTTTCCGAAACGGCCAGTACGGTGACGGTCGATGCCAGCTTCACCGGAGGCGTGGAGCCGAGAGCAAACGCGAAATAGGTGGCGAATACCGCGATCGAGCGTTTCATTTCCAGAATTGCTCCGCGAGTGGATTGCCCTTGAGTGCTTCCGCCAAAAAAACGAGCCATGCCGACCCGGCGATACTGGGGGCATCGGTCATCTGGTGCGGCACACCACGCGTCGCATACCGCAGGCCGCTCGACGCCAGTTGCATGGGGCGAAGACCGTCGATGATCTGGCGGGCGCGATCGGGCTGGCCTGTGCGCAGGTAGGCTAGCGCAACGCCCAGAGATCCTTCGGACCACACCAGCGGTAGATCGCGCCATTGTTTGCGGGGATTGTCGGGGAAGTAGTAGCGGCCGACATCGAAGCCAGGGAATATATGGTCGTCGAAGTAGGGACGGTAGCCGACGGCATCGCCATCGCGGGAGGCGTAGTATTGCTCCACGTTGCGCAGTGCCTCGTGCGCTTTTTCGGTTTCGCCTACGGCGACCAAAAAGAGCGCACCCCAGGATGCGCAGTCGAGCGCGCGGACGGAATCGCGCTGACCGCCGGGCGTGAAGCCCTGGTCGAACTGGCCGAGATCTTTATCCCAAGCGACACGCAGAAGCGCGGCGCGGATGCGATCCGCGGCAGCCGTCCAACGCGCATCGCCCGTGACCTGGCCCAGGGTGCGCAGGAAGAACCATGAGCTGATGTTGTTCTCGGTGCTGAAGCCGCGAGCAGGAACATCCTCGTAGTCCTCGAGGACGTCGTTCTTCTCGGGATGATAGACCAGACGTATGTTCCCGTAACCCTGTCGCAGCAGGCCATGGGCGGGATTCTCGGGCTCCGTGGCTTCGAGTGACGTCAAATACGTGGCAAGCCGCGGGGCAGCGGTTTGCAGGAAGGCTCGTTGGCGCACGCAGCCGGCATTTTCTGACGGGCATGGCGGCGTGTGTGCCAGGTAGAAGGCAAACGCGTAACCGACCCATCCTATAGCGCCAGTGCGAACCATGGCACTATCGTGATCGGATTCGTCGGGCCAGTTGTCCTTGGTGCTGTAGTTGAACCAGAGACTGCCGTCGGTGCGGACCAGGCGCGCCAGAGCTTCCAGCGTATATGCCGCGGCATCCGCGTCGCCGGAGATGACGAAACTGATTGCGCCCAAGGCGTCGTCGTAGGTGTAGGAGTGGTCGGCACCGGGATCGGGTTTGTCTGCCGTAGTGGAGCCGTAGCTGACCAGCAGGCGCCGGCGCGTCGCGTCGGGCGCGGGCACAACGCTGTTAGGAGCGACTTGACCGGCTAACCATCGCTGGCTGGCTGTGTCCCAGTCCTCGAGCGACTGCGCGGAACATGCGGCGCAGCAGACGGCCAGGACGGCAAGTGGGATTTTAGGCAGCCTGGGCATTTCTTTCAAAGCCGCGGCGCTCCATGGCGCCCCAACCCCTCTTGCCGCGCAAACCGTCGAATACTCCCTCGAGACGCCAGAACGTCAAGAGCTGGCGATAGCCGAAGTTTTCGAGCACGGCCGCGGCTAGCAGGCGCAGCAGATCGACAACGGACGGATAGCGGCGCATGGTGAACTCTTCGAGCACGACGGCACTCATCGACAACAGGACGCCGAACAGCACCGAGACCACGAAGAACAACACGGCGATTTTCATCGACACTACGCCGAGAATGATGCCGGCCACGGTAAACAGATAACCCGCCAATTCGATGGCCGGCCCCAGCATCTCGAAGACCACGAAATAGGGCAATGCGAACCAGCCTGGGCCGCCGAATTTCGGATGGAACAACATCTTCTCGTGCGTCATCAGGCTTTCGACGGTGCCTCGCTGCCAGCGATTGCGCTGGCGATGCAGTACCTTCCAGCTTTCGGGAACTTCGGTCCAGCAAACCGGCTCGGGCACGAAGACGATCAGGTATGGCAGCTTTTTCGTGCGGGAGACCCGATGCATGCGCACAATCAGCTCCATGTCTTCGCCGACGGTTGAAGTTGCGAATCCGCCCGCTTCTAAGACGGCCTCGCGGTCAAAGACCCCGAAGGCGCCCGAGATGAGCAGCAACGAGTTCAGAAAACTGAACGCCACGCGGCCGCCCAGAAACGCCCGCAGATATTCGATGGTTTGAAATAGCGGCAGAACGCGGCTGGGAGTGGCGATGCGTGTGACTTTGCCGCGCTCGACCGTGCAGCCATTCACCACGCGGATAATACCACCCGTGGCCAGCACTTTTCCGGGATTCTCGATGAACGGCTCGACCACGTACAGCAGCGCGTCGTCTTCGAGCAGCGAATCGGAATCGACGGCGGCCACAAGCGGCGAACGCGCCACGTTCAATCCCGCGTTGAGCGCGTCCGCCTTGCCGCCGTTTTCTTTGTCGACCACAGTGAGGCGGATGGGATCTCGCGACCGATACACTCCGCGAACGGGCTTCGTGACGGCGTTTCCAATGCGGCGGGTGGACTTGCAGAGATGGAACTCGTCGATCAGAATGCGCATGGTGTCGTCTTTCGAGCCGTCGTTCACCACGATGACGTCGTAGTGGGGATAGTTGAGGTCGAGCATGGAGCGCACGCTCTGCGCGATGGTGAGGGCTTCGTTGTGGGCGGGCATGATGATGCTGACTTCGGGCAGAAGCGGAGAGTTGAGCAGGACCGCGCGCGCCTCCTGGTTCTGCCTTGCACGGTGGCTGCGTAGCGCGAAGAAGCCCAGAACCATCAGGAAGAAGTAGACTGCGTTGCTGGCGCTTACGTAGAAGATCATGGACCACTCGAAGGCCTCGTACAGCCCGCGGACGAAAACGGAGGAAGCGGTCACACGGCCACCGTTTGGGCCCGAGCGGTTTGGCGCCGTTGCAGCGCCTCGAGTGCCGCCGATGCTGCCAGCACAGACCCGGTGACCATTTCTTGCTCCAGAATGTGGCGGCCATCGGCGCCAAGCTGGGCGAGCGCGTGAGCGGCGGCGGCCGCAGTCTGGGCATCCTGACCGCGCAGGCAGCGGACAAGCTGCGGCAAGGCATTGGAGATGCCGAACTTGGCAGCGATGCGCACCGCCATGGCACGTACTGCCTCCACCGGATCGTTCAGCGCGTGGAGCACTTCGATTTCGAGTTCCGGCAATCGTGGCACGAGCGGCAAAACGAGCAAGGCCGCCGCGCGAACACCCGCGTTCGGATGGCGCAGCAATGGATACACCTGAGGCAGCGGAAGAAACTTGCCCCACGCGCGCAGGACGTCGAGCGCGGCACGGGTGGAGCGCGGTTCCCCGCCCTGGAGCACGGCCGGAATGGCTTCCTGCGCCAGTTCGAGCGCATACGGACGCAAGTCTTCGGCCAGAACCATGCGCGCCACGAGCGATCCGTTCACCACCAGGTTGAACACCTGGGGCAGTTCTCCCGGCTGGAGATTGCTGACCATGTGGCGCGCGGTGTGGAGGCGCACGGATTCATCGGGATCGGACATGGCCTGTTGCAGCACTTCACCGGCGAACTCGCGCGGAAGCAAAGCCAGATTGGCGACTGCTTTCTTCCGGCGAGCCAGATTCCTGGACCGGAACTGGCGCTGCCACTGCTGGACGAAAAGAAGTTCAATTGCCAGTTGGGCGAGTCTTTCGCGGCCTTCGCCGCGGACCATGCGCAGGAATTCCACTAGGCATTGTTCCACCTCGCGCGGGTAAGCCACGCGAATTTCGCGGATGTCCTTGAGATGATCGGCTCCGGAAGCGTGCCGCCCAAGGAACTCCCGGATGGCCGGCGAGACGCGGACTGCGCGGGATTCGCAGAACTGCCGCGCCAGTTTCTTGGAGAAAGAAAACATCAGCAGGGCCGTGATGGTGGCGCACTGCACGGTGGCGATGGACATGGCGAGAGAGAGTTCGCGCGAAGTCAGACGAGGCGCGAGATAGAAGCGGTGGACGCTGACGATGGCCAGCACGTAGGCCATGCCGAAGACCAGTGTCTTCGACAACACGGCGATCCGGTCAGCGCGCTCCAGCGTCACTGCTTTACCGTGAAGTTAACGCCGAAACTGATCTCGTGCTGGTGATCGGCGCGCATCTGATACGCGCCAAACAGTTCGGCGGAATAGCCATGAGCAATCTTGACGTCCGCGCCCGCCAGATAGGTATCGGCCAGGAAAGCACCCAGCCGGTCAATAGTCAAGGTTTCGAAGGCCTCACTGCCGCGGGCATATCCACCATGCAGGATAAGCCGCCGGGAAACCTGCTGGTAATACTGGCCGAGCCAGGAATGATTTACGGAGCCGGGCGCGGTCATTGTGCGCCAATTGGTCCACGCGTTGTCGTATGTCACGGTCACCCACACCGGCTTGGTGAAATAGTAGGTGAGCTCCGGGCTGGCAACGTGCACGTCCGCGGCATGGAAGCGCATCATTTGGTAGTCGAGATCGATGGTGAAGTGTTTGGGCAGCGCGTGCGACACCCCGCCCGAGTACTCCTGGCGCGGAATGACCAAGGCGCCCGGCCCCGCGATAGCGTTCGCGCGCACCCACCAGCCGCCGAGCTTCCTCTCGACGGTCAGACCCGCGCGGCGCGTGCGCTCGTCGAACAGGCTCCATTCCTCGTATTGGAGGGTGATGTGATTTTCCTCGCCGTTGTAGCCGGTGCTCACAAAGCCCATGTTGCCGGGATTGGTGAACGAGAAGCGGTCCTGCTCGAAACCGAGGCGCACTTCGACGGGACGCGGCGGGTCGATCTCGCCGCGCAGGTCCTTGGCCTCGGAGTTGGTGGGATCGAGCTTGATCGCCCGCTGTACATGATCCTTGGCGGCACGCTCGCGATTCTGGTAGTGGCACAGGCGGGCGAGCGCCATTTCGACATCCACATCCTCGGGCGACAGCTTCTTCGCCTGCGCCAGCAGTTCCTCGGCCGCAGAGTAGTGATGCTGCCACATCTCGACGTAGGCTTTGCCGACCATGGCTTCGGCATTCTTGGGATCGCGCTTGAGAATCCGGTCGAAGACTTCGGTAGCGCGGGGGTAGTCTTTCATCCAGGCGGAGAGCCGGCCGATCTGGTTCTGATAATCCAGGTTGTCGGGGTCTAGTTTGAGCAGGCGATCATACAGTTCGCGCGCTTGCGCGAATTTCTGCTGCTTAACCAGGTCGCGAGCGGCCTTCTCTTCGTCCTGTGCGAGGATTGGCGCGGCCAGGAGCGCACCCCCGAGGATGATCCGAATGAGCCGCCGAATCATGCATTTTTCCCCAGTAGCCTTTTCATACGGGCGATCAGCTCCATGGGGCTGAACGGCTTGATCACGTAGTCGTCGGCGCCCAAGCCGAATCCGCGGATGACGTCGGTCTCCTGCTGGCGCGCGGTCAGGAGAATCACGCGGATTTCACGGGTCAACGGATCGTTGCGCAGAGCCGACAGCACCTCGAAACCGCTGCGGTTCGGCATGTTCACATCCAGGACGGCCATATCTGGTTGCCAGCTTCGGATCATTTCAAGCGCAGCGGCGCCGTCGGTAGCCACGCGGCACTCGAAGCCCGCATTCGCCACCGCTGCTTCGACCAGCGCGCGGATGGTGGAATCGTCATCCGCCACGGCGATACGCCGCTTCCCTCCGGCTGCCGGCGCCGCCTGCGGTGTGCGCCCTTGCCCGGCACGGGAAACCGCGAAGTACGAACGCAGGATGACCTCTTCGGTAGTCCACGGCGAGAACAGGAAATCTTCGGCTCCGTTGTGGACGGGCTGCAAGCGCACGAGTACTTCGCGTGGGCCGATAATGAGAACCGGCTTGTTCCATGACGGAATGGTTGTGGTGTCGGAGGAGACGTTCAATATCACCACGTCGAAGGGACGAACCGTTTCGGTATCCGGCAGCACGGAGCCCAGATCTCTTGAGAATGCCTGGCACACGTCGAGAGCTTTGGCCAGGCGGGACGCGTCGTTTTGCGGAAATCCGGCCAAGGCGAACCGTTTCCCAGACAGTGCGGAAAGCACCGCCGGAGATGGCGCCTCCTGGCGGGCAGCCAGCAAGCCCAACGCCCTGTCGGCGGATTCGGGTTGGGGAGCGGACTCGGTGGGTTGCGGTCGATCACCGGCCTGCGCCGCCGCGAACATCCCTGCCAGGCGCTTGAGCAGTTCCTGCACTCGCTGAGGCGAACCGGAGCCATTCTGCTCCAGGACCGACTCCAGCTCCCGTGCGGCCCTGGTAATCTCCGGATATCCGACCGACCCTGCCGCGCCCGCCCAACGATGGGCGGTGCCCCGCATTTCCGCTGCATCGAATCCGTCGCCAATCGTACTCATCAGCCGCTCTGCCTGCCGCGCGCCGTCAGCTACGAATTCTTTCCGGATCTCGTGCAGGGCAGAGCTGTCCGGGTCCTCCGCCAGAGCACTTGAGCCCGCGCCGTTCTGTGCGCCACGGCCACCCTCGATAAACTGTCGAACCACGGCCGGAAGCGTTCGTGTGTCGATTGGTTTGGTGATGTAGCCGTCACATCCGGCATCGTAGGCGTTTTGTTCGTCCTTCTTCATGGCGAACGCAGTCAGCGCAAGGATGATAATGTCGCGCGTCGAAGGGTCGGATTTCAACTTTCGCGTCAGATCCAGGCCGCTCATCCCCGGCAGCTGCACGTCCGTCAAAATCAGCTCGGGACGAAAATGTTGCAGGAGTTCCAGAGCCTCTTCCGCCGTGCCGGCCGTGTGCACATCAAATCCGTGCCGGGTCAGCAGCACCCGCACGACTTTCATGTTGACGGGTGTGTCCTCAACCACCAGGATGGAATCGTTCGGCATTAAATCTCCGGCGGACTAACTGACTCGGGCGCCTTCCGGCCAAGAAAATGTACTAATCGCTATCCGATGACACGCGATATGAACTCATTCTGTTCCGGTAACCGCACGGGAACGAGGATCGCGATGCGCACATTCCTCACACTTAGCGCCACTTCAGTGTAGGGAGATACCCTCAACAGTAACAAGTAAAAATGCATTTTATTTAACGGTAAAAAAGCCTGAGTTTTCCTTAGTAATTTATTACAATTTACTCTAGTTAATGCCCGCGGTAACATGTCGAGAGTCTCGACAGGTAACCGAACGAACCCAGGCCGGCAATAGTAACTTCCGTCAACTTGCCGGGCTCGGCAAACCGATGTCATGCTGCGAATTGGGGCATTGTCGGTAGTGTTTGAGGTGAAGTCACCCGGTACCGGCTTGCGGCACCTCTCCCTCCTTCAATTCGCCGGAGTTTACGAGGCACTTTCAGCAAAATGAGGCCGCACAAAGCTCTGCCGCTTCACGGATTGCTTACCAGTATTTTGGGAACAGCACTCGTGTGCGCTTGGCCCCCTACACAAGGTAAGCAGGCGGTGTTGGAGCACGCTTCGCAAATTCGGGATCTTTCGCCCACCGAAGCAGCCAAGGGGCTTTCCGTCCATCTCACGGGCGTGGTCACTTACTATGATGGCGCGGCTCCCGACCTTTTCGTTCAAGATACGACCGCGGGTATCTATGTGGATTGTGACGCTCCGCTTTCCATCGAACGCGGCCAGGAAGTCGAAGTCACGGGAGTAACCGGGCCAGGTGATTTCGCTCCTGTTGTGATTCACCCGCAGATTCGTGTTGTGGGCCTGGGCAAATTGCCCAAGCCGCTCCAACTCTCGTTCGATGAGCTACTCACTGGCCGCGGCGACTCGCAGTGGCTCGCGGGCGAGGGTGTCATCAAGTCAGCCGTCTTCGGCAAGAGGCGCCTCGATCTGTATGTCGCATCAGGCGGCGGCCAGATGCGATTGGTCGTCCTCAAATATCCGCAACTCGATCTCCAGCGGCTCATCGAGGCGCGTGTGCGTTTTCACGGTGCGGCCGGCGCCACCTTCAACAACAAGCGGCAGTTGACCGGCCTGCTGGTGTTTATCCAGAGCTTTGACGATATAGCGGTCGATCAGCTAGTGGACTCGCACACGGAAACCAATGCGTCGATTTATCCGCTGCGCCGCGCCGACCAGCTCTTGCGGTTTTCTCCGGTTGAGGGCGTGGGACGCCGCGTAAGAGTCCGCGGAGCAGTCACCATGCAGCAATTGGGACATGCACTGTTCTTGCAGGATGGTGATCAGGGCATGATGGTTCTCACGCACCAAATGGTTCGCGTGCAGCCGGGCGATCAGGTGGAAGCGTTGGGCTTTCCGGCGTTAGGCGAATTTGCGCCCGTCCTACAGGATGCGATCTTCACTCGTCTGGGTTCCGGCCCGCCGCCGAAGCCGATTCGCGCTACGGCCGACGACATCATGAAGGAAGGCGATCAAGATGCCAACCTGGTGGAAATCGACGCCCGCCTGATGAGCCGGACCGAAGATGTGCGCGGCATTTCGCTGGCGATGAAGTCCGGGAGCCGTATCTTCAATGCTCGCTTCGAGCAGTCCGACCACCACGTCCGGGAATCACTCGAAGAGGGTAGCGACCTAAGGTTGACGGGGATATGCCAGGTTGAGCCGGGTGGCGAACCTAATGCGCTGCAGTCGTTTCGGCTGATCCTGCGCTCTCCCGCCGATATCGTTGTGTTGCACCGCCCGGGATGGTGGACCCTCTCGCGAACTCGCTGGTTTCTCGGATTTCTGGCTCTGGGTGTGGTGGCGGCGCTGGCTTGGGTCATCCTGCTGCGCCGGCGCGTGCAGGCGCAGACCTTGGAGCTGCGCAAAAGCAACCGCCAACTTTCGGTGGCGCTGGACGCGGCGGAACACTCCAAGAAAATGGCTCAGGAAGCCAACCAGCTTAAAAGCGAGTTTCTCGCCAACATGAGTCACGAGATTCGCACGCCCATGAACGGTATTCTCGGCATGACCGGCCTGGTGCTCGAGACCGATCTTTCCGATGAGCAACGCGAGTTCCTGAACGATGCCCGCAAGTCCGCCGAGTCACTCCTGGCGCTGCTGAACGACATCCTGGATTTCTCCAAAATCGAGGCAGGCCGCATGGACTTGTTCCCCATAGCCTTTTCCCTGCGGGATTGCTTGAAAAACGCCGCCAGCGCCCTGACCGTCAACGCCGAACAGAAGGGACTCAGGATGATGGTCGATGTCGCGCCCGAAACGCCCGATGCCGTGGTCGGCGACCCGTTGCGCCTTCGACAGGTGTTGCTGAATCTGCTCAACAACGCCGTCAAATTCACCCATACCGGATCCATTGAAATGCGTGCAGGCTTGTACGAGCGCCGGGAAGACACTCTAACGCTGCACTTCTCGGTCAGTGACACCGGTGTGGGTATTCCGCCAGACAAGATCGAAGCCATCTTTGAAGCTTTCCGCCAGGCGGATGGATCAGTCACTCGCACATACGGCGGCACCGGACTTGGTCTGACCATTTGCGCACGCCTGGTGAATTTGATGGGCGGGCGTGTCTGGGTGGAGAGCGAGCCGGGCATGGGCAGCATTTTTCATTTCACCGCGGTGATGCAGGAAGCAGCGGAAGTCCCCGACGGGCATGAGGCTGCCGCCCGGGCCGCGGTCCACCACAACGAGCCCGTCGCTCACTCTGGACCGCTCCGCATTCTCCTGGCCGAGGACAACGCCATCAATCAGACCATCATGACGCGGACGCTGCGCAAAGTCGGCCACTCCGTCACGGTCGCCAGCAACGGGCGCGAAGCGCTGGCGTCCTGGCAGGACGGCAACTTCGAGCTGGTCCTCATGGATATTCAGATGCCTCTGATGGATGGGTTTGAATGCACCGCGGCCATCCGGGTATGCGATCAGAGACGCGGCACGCACACGCCCATCATCGCGGTCACCGCTCACGCCCTGAAAGGCGACCAGGAACGCTGCCTGGCAGCCGGCATGGATGGCTATCTGGCGAAGCCCATTCGATCTCAGGATCTGTATGCGGTTATTGCGAGTGTCATGGCCCGCCAGGAAGCACCTGTTGACGGCGTGCAGCAATCTAGCTAGTGCCGCGCTGAGTCCCGGCGGGCGCCTAATTCATCCAACGAACTGAGGCAAATCACGCTTGTTTGAAAACATTCTCTGCCAGATTCCCGATTATGATCCGGATGCCATACTACCGCTGATCGAACTCGCCATCGAGATCGCACGCGAGGGGCGTGAAGGGAGACGGATCGGGACTCTTTTTACGTTCGGCGATGAAGCCGCGGTGTTGGCGGTGTCCCGTCCTCTGATTCTCGATCCGCTCGCGGGCCATCCCGAACAGGTCCGTCACATGGCGGATCCAAATCTGCGGGGCACCATCAAGGAACTGGCGCAACTCGACGGAGCTTTCGTGGTCAGCAGTAGCGGAGTTTTCGTGGCAGCCTGCCGGTACCTCAATAGCACAGGTGCATCAGGTGTCGAAGTGCCGCTGGGGTTAGGCAGCCGGCATTTGGCCGCCGCGGGCATCAGCACGTTAACGAAGGCGATCGGACTCGTGGTTTCGGAGAGTTCAGTGGTCCGGATGTTCTGTCACGGCGCCATGGTGGCGGAAATCATTCCGGAGCTTTGGTTGCTCAGCCGGGGCTCAACGCAGATTCGCGGTCCGGTTTCGCAGGAACGCATCCGTGATCTGGCGGTAATCACACCTCGCATGGCATTTCAACAGAAGTAGGAGACGCAGGCGCAGCTCGCCGTCGCTAAGGATCGCATGCACCGCTGGGATCCGGCCTGAGCGCGAATCCCGTGGCATCGTGGACCTGAGGAGGATTTGCGCTACACGGCGCAAAAACGATCTCCGGAGGGTACTCGGGCTGTATTCTCAGGCCACCGATCGGTCTCTTCGTCACCGGTAGCCCGGCGGGGATCAGCAGGGCGACGCGGTCCTCGCTGGTTCGGTCTCTAGCCCAGATCTGGAGCGCGCCAGGGTGATCTGGCGCTCCCGCCAACGCATCCTGCGAAAGATCCGGGACCAACATGCGGAAACGACCGTCGGCCTGAAGATCCACCGCGTCTCCTACGGGGACGTCGATGACAATATCATCGCGGAGTCCCAGGAACGCCTGCGCCCACCGCGCAACATAGCTCGCGCGCAATTTGACTTCGCGCCCATAGAGCCGGTCCGATCGGATGAGTTTGCCAGCGATCCAGACACTCGCGAGGGGCTGGCAGGTGAAGATGTATTGTTGACTATTGGATCCTGCGAGCACCACATCAAGAGTCTGGAGCGCGCATCCGGGAGCGTAAAGGAGCGCTTTAATTCGGTTGGCCGAACGGCCCTCACGCGTTGTGCTGATGAAGTAAGAAGAAACGCCGTGGCGCGGTTGGACCCAACCCCCTAACTCCTCGCCATCCAGCCGATATCGAATGAAAACGGTCTCGGAAGCGACGTCGGCTGGAAGCTTGATCTCAATCTGGCGCGCGGGACCCGCCAGCGCCGGCGGAATCCAGGCTAAACAGATACCCGCCGCCAGAATCAGCGTGCGGACGAACCCGGATACCCGGCGATGCATAACGTCATCATAGCTGCCGCCTTTCACGACTCTTCCGCCTTATCAAGCTGCTTCTTGCACAATCGCCGCCATTCCGGGACGCGGCCGGCCAATCCGAGCAGCGTGCAATAGTTCATGTCGATCACCACGCGTCCGGAGAAATCCGACACTCCGGACAACTCATGCTCCAGTGCATCCGCGGCGTGAATGGCCGCAGCCGCGGTGAACGTTGTGGTCGAGTAGTCCGCGGGGCTGTGGTGAAACGCGACCGCCTTACACACCAAATCGGGCAGAGCCCAAAGATAGAGTAAGTAAGCCCCGATATCGGCGTGCGTCGCGCCGAACATCTGCCGCTCTACGTCATAGCAAGCGACACCGTCTTTCTTGACGGTGTTTAGAACAACTTCGTACTCCTGCGGGCAGTTTGCCGCCAGAACCAATTTGCCGACGTCGTGCAATAAGCCGCCCACCATGGCACTGTCGCACACTTTCTTGGGAAGGTTCTCCGCCTTGCCGATGGCGTTGGCCACCATGCCGGTTGTTGTGCTGTGGTGCTGTAACTGGCTGATCAACGATTGCGCGAGGCCGGTAGTCTGAAGCGCGGTAAATGCCCCTGTGGATAGCGCCAGCGCGCGGATGGTATCGACGCCGAGATAGACGGCAGCTTCAGCGGGACTGGCCACGTAGCGATACAAGCCGAAGAACGCGGAATTGGAGATCTGCAGAATCTTCGCCGTCATGGCGACATCCTGCGCGATGATGTCTCCCAGTTCCCGGCTGGATAGCTCCGGGTTATCCAACGATGCAATGAGCTGCGTGTGAACGGCCGGCAGGCTGGGTAAAGAAATAATGCGAGAGACCAGTTCCCGCAGCCCGGGCGAGGCCAGCATTCCGCGAATTTGCAGAGCGCGGTCGAGCGTTGATTTCAGGGACGCGGCATTACAGGACTGCAGAAGATACTGATGGGCCGTGGCCGAGCGAACTACGTCTTGCTCGACAGTGTCGGTGAGCACAATCCGCACGACACCCGGAAACCGCTGGAGAACCTCGGTCAATAGATCGGACCCGCCCACGCCGCCGACATCCGCGCGCGTAACCAGCACGTCAAACGGGGTGGCGGTGAGCTTCTCGAACGCCTCTTTCCCGCTAGTGCTGAACGCCATCAGCCACTCGGTATGCAGGCTGTCCAGCCTCTTTTTCAGGCTGTCCAGGACCTTCTGATCGGCATCCACAAACAAAATGCGCCTCGCCTGCGCATCGGCAGGGCTGGTTGCGTCACGTTCCTTCACTACGGAGGGATCGTCATTTTTCATAGCTGCACACACTATTTTATATCTGTTACATACTGGCCCGCCGCAGAGCGCCGCTACATACCGGCTTGCGCGCGCAAGTATCGCGCCACTTGCTCGTGCGTGGCGAACCAAACGCCTGGACGCGATCGCATGTGGGCGATCAACTGGTCGAGCGCCGCCGCGCGCGAACGATGCCCGGTGATGTGCGGATGCATGGTCAACACATACAGCCCGCCCTCTTCATAGGCCGAATCGAATTCAGATTGGAAAACCTGGAGCACGAGCTCCGGCGACGGCAGCGCGCCGTTGGTCCCGCCGAAATAGGCGTAATCGTCCAATATCCATCCGATGGGCAACTCAACCACGCCACTCGGTTTGCCTGCCAGCAGGATTTCGTAAGCATCGTCGCTCGCCATCAGGCTGCTGTCATAGAGGAACCCCGCCTCCTTGACCTGTTGCATGGTGTAGGAGCTGAATGCCCACGAAGGCGCACGATAACCGACTGGCCGTTTCCCCATCGACTTCGTGAGGCTCGCGATGGCGTCATTCAGGAGCCGCCGCTCCTCCGCTTCGTTGTTAAGCGCTGGAAGGTCCTCGTGAATCCACCCATGCACTCCAACTTCGTGGCGGCCGTTCGCCAAAATGTCGCGCACCATCTGCGGATGCAACAGGTCGCTGACCGCGGGAATGAAGAACGACGCGGGCACTCCGTACTTATCCAGCAGCCGGAGAATCCGCGGCAGACCGTCGATGGCGCCATACTCCCCGACCGAAAGCTCGTTTGCGCCCAGCAGGCCGCGCGCCAGCGAATGCGTGGCGTTGTCGACGTCGAAGCTGAGCGCGACCGCCACGCGCGCGCCGTTCGGCCACAATGCGGGCTTCATCCGCCTGCCCGCGCTCACGCGGAAGAACTGCTCTTTGAGCTGATCGAGACTTAGCTTCGTGCCAGGCAGCGGATCGGGCTGCTGCGCCATGCAACCAAGCGGCAGGACAACAGCGGCGGCGATCGACAGAGAGAGTTTCATGTTCTACTCCTGGCTGAAAATCTTATCGTAAGTGCCGCGGGCGAGGCATGGCTCGCCCCTACACAGTTAGCTGCGTCCAGGATCCGTCTGTAAGCCCGCTCACGAAGCCTCCGCGCTCCCTCTGCGCTCTCTTTGTCGCAAGGCGGCACACAGTAAACACCGAGCAGGTGGCCTGTGCGTCCGGAACCGGCCAGCACCGGCGTGGTGCGAATCAACCAGGTTAGTTTCTTGGGTGTTCTCGGCGTCTCTGCGCCTCTGCGGTGAAAAGTAGTTTTTCAGTTTGGAGCCACATGCGGATTCTGGCTTCGTAGGGCCCGGAAACGGCCGGCCTTTCGCTCTAGCGGAGATCCGGCCCACAATGGTATCGAAGAAGGATATGGACTACGTCAATCTCGGCTCTGCCGGCTTGCAAGTTTCGCGAATTTGCCTCGGCGCCATGACCTACGGCTCGAAGCGATGGCGGGAGTGGGTGCTCGAAGAGGAAGAGAGCCGTCCGTTCATCCGGCGCGCGCTCGAGCTTGGTATCAATTTTTTCGATACCGCCGACATGTACTCGCTCGGCGTGAGTGAAGAGATCCTGGGCCGAGCGTTGAAGGATTTCGGGCCGTCACGCGATCGGGTGGTGATCGCGACCAAAGTATTCAACCCGATGGGCGACGATCCCAACCAGCGCGGCCTCTCGCGCAAGCACATCCGGCACGCCATTGACGATAGCCTGCGGCGTTTGGGAACCGATTACGTGGACCTCTACCAGATCCATCGCTTCGATTATCAAACGCCCATCGAGGAAACCATCGAAGCCCTGCACGACGTGGTGAAAGCAGGTAAGGCGCTGTACGTCGGCGGGTCATCCATGTTCGCGTGGCAGTTTGCGAACATGCTGCACAAGGCGAATGAGCTGCATCTGACGCGGTTCGTCAGCATGCAGAATCACTATAACTTGATTTATCGCGAAGAGGAGCGGGAAATGATTCCGCTGTGCCGCGCCGAGGGAATTGCCGTCATTCCGTGGAGTCCGCTGGCACGCGGTTTTCTGGCCGGCAATCGGAAACAGGAAGGTTTTGGCGACACCATTCGCGCCAAGACCGACGACTACGCGCAGAAAATGTATTACCAGCCGTCGGATTTCACGGTGGTGGACCGCCTTACTGAGATCGCTCGCAAGCGCGGTGTGCCAAACGCGCAGGTGGCGCTGGCTTGGGTGCTCGCGCAGCCGGGTGTTACCGCGCCGATCATTGGAGCGAGCAAAATGCACCACCTGGACGACGCCGTGGCGGCGCTGCGGCTCAAGCTCGACGAAGCGGAACTGAAAGCGCTCAGCGAACCTTATCGTCCGCATCCTGTGCTGGGTCACTTGTGAGGATGGACACACTTTCGCTCAGTGAGGCGCGCCGCATTGCGCTCGCGGCGCAAGGATTTGACCGGTCGCGCCCACGCCGCGTAACGGCCCGCGATCTCGTCCGCACGATCCGCCAGCTCGGTCTGGTGCAAATCGACTACGTCAACGTGCTCGTTCCGGCGCAATACCAGGTGCCATTCTCGCGGCTGGGTCCGTACAAGAGATCCCTGTTCGACGATGTCGTCTACCGCGGCCGCGAGTTCACCGAGCAGTGGGCGCACGAAGCATCCATCGTTCCCATGGAGACCTGGCCATTGCTGCGTCACCGCATGGAGACACATCGCCCGCGGCCGTGGGGTTTCGAGAAGTTTCTGGAGAAGCATGCGGACTTCGCTGCCTGGGTGGTAGAGCAGGTGCGCGAGCGCGGCGCTCTCACAGCCGGCGATTTCCCGGTTCCCGAGGGCGTCGCCGGGCGCATGTCCGAGCTCATCCCAGGCGCGTGGCACAACAGCGTGCAGCGAGCCGTGCTCGAAGCCCACTTCGGCCGTGGCGTGATGGCGGTCACGGCCCGGCGGTCCGATTTCTCACGCGTCTACGAGCTCGCCGAGCGGGCCATTCCGGCGGAACATCACCAGCGGCGTTTGAGCCGCGAGGATGCCCAGCGCCAACTGGTGCTGCTGGCCGCTCGCGCGCATGGCGTCGCCACCACGCGCGACCTCGCCGACTACTACCGCATGTCCATGCGTGACACTCGGCCGCGCATCGCCGAGTTGGTGGAGGCGGGCGAACTGCATGAGGTCCGCGTGAAGGGTTGGCGCGAGCCAGCCTGGCTCCATCGCGATGCCCGGACACCGGCAAACATCAGAGCCGCGGCGCTGCTCTCGCCATTCGATCCAGTAGTCTGGTTCCGGCCGCGAGCACAGCGCCTGTTCGAATTCGACTACCGCATCGAGATTTGGGTGCCGCGCGAGAAGCGCAAGTGGGGATACTACGTTCTGCCATTTCTCCTCGGCGAAAGTCTCGTCGCCCGCGTCGATTTGAAGGCCGATCGCGACCAGCGCACGCTGCGGGTGCTCGCTGCCTATATCGAGCCCAAAGCGAAGCCGCCGGTAGTAGCGGATGCGCTGGCAAGCGAACTGAAGTCCATAGCGAATTGGCTCGATCTCGAGTCGGTTGCCGTCGAGCGGCGCGGAGATCTCGCGCGCCACCTGGCCGCAGCCATCGGGTGAGCGACGACGTCTGTTTCTATGGCATCGTAGAGGAACTATGCGGCTTTCCTTCTCTCGAACACCTGGCGGCATCAACCGTCGAGACCTGCTGCGGCGCGGCGGAGCGCTGGCGGCCGTGGCAGGCTCGGCTCGTGGCCTGGCTCCGGCCGCTCCTGCCACGCTTGATCTCGGCCCCAATATCTACCAGTCCATTGGCGTCCGGCCCATCATCAACTGCATGGGCACGTACACCATCATCAGCGGCTCGCAAACGCTGCCCGAAGTCAAGCGCGCTATGGAGGAAGCGTCGCGCCACTATGTTCAACTGGATGAGCTGATGGATGGCGTAGGCAAACGCCTCGCAGAGTTGACTGGCGCGGAGTGGGGCATTGTGACCGCCGGATGCTGTGCGGCCATCACCCATGTGACCGCTGCCTCGATCGCGGGCGCCGATCCCGAGCGAATGCAGCGGCTGCCCTATTTGCAGGGCTTGAAGAGCGAGGTCATCATCCCGCAGTACTCCCGCAATGTCTACGACCATGCCGTTCGGATGCTGGGTGTAAAGATCATCACGGCGAAAGACAAGGCGGAGTTCGAGGCGGCATTCAACGAACGCACCGCGATGGTCTACATCCTGGCCGGACCCGGTGACACCGGACCGATGGGTACCGAAGTGTTGTCCGCGATTGCGCGCCAGAAAGGTGTCCCGGTTTTCGTGGATGCGGCGGCCGAAGTGCTCACCATCCCGAATGTGCATCTGCAACGCGGCGCCAGCGTCGTCGGTTATAGCGGCGGTAAGTGCCTGCGCGGGCCGCAATGCGCGGGGCTGCTGCTGGGAGAGAAGAGTCTGCTCCAGGCCGCATGGGCCAACAGTGCGCCGCATCATGCTTTCGGGCGTTCGCTCAAGGTCGGCAAAGAAGAGATCATGGGCATGCTGGCAGCCGTCGATATGTGGACCCGGCGCGACCACAAAGCGGAGTGGGCGCAGTGGACCGGCTGGCTCGACCACATCTCCCAACGAGTGACGCAGATTGACGGTGTGACTGCTGAAGTCAAAGAACCGGATGAAGGGTTGTCCAATCGTTCGCCGAGCTTGTTGATCCAGTGGGATGGCGCGCGCCTGGGCATCACCGGCCAGGAATTGCACAAACTGCTACTCGATACTGAGCCGCGCATCATCGTGGACGCCGCGCGAGGATCGCGGCCCCAAAGGATGGCCAGCCAGATCTCGATCATCGCTTACATGATGACGCCCGGCGACGAGAAGGTAGTCGCGGAGCGGTTGCATGAGGTGCTGTCTAAACCGCCCAAGATCGAGGCGCCCTCGCCCCCCACCGGTGAACCGGCGAACGTAGCCGGCCAGTGGGAAGTGCATCTCGAATTTCTGCGTGGTTCAGCGCAGCACTCCGTTGTCCTAGAGCAGAAGGGTACAGACCTCGTGGGCACGCATCACGGCGAGATTCTCTCCGGCGACCTCCGTGGCACCGTGGCCGGCAGCGAAGTGCAATTTCGAACTTCGCACCGCTACGAAGGCACCCGCCTTTCCTACGCGTTCACCGGCAAGGTGGACAGGGACACCATCGAAGGCCGCGTTGCGCTCGGCGAATATGGTGAGGCCAAGTGGACGGCACGGCGGCACAAATACGCATAGAGTTAGATAATATCCACCAGGAGCCCATCCTCATGAATCGTTATCTGCTAGCCTTCGCCGTTGCCGCGTCTCTCGCCTCCGATGTCGCCTGCACCTCCCGCTCGATCGCCGGGTCGACTCTCCCCAACCGCACCATCACGGTCGCCCAATCCGGAAATGCAGACGTGGTCGGTGCCGACAGCGCTGCACTGCAAAGGGCGGCGGACATGCTACGCTCCGGTGACACTCTCGTTATCGGCCCGGGCACGTACCAGATGGACGCCAGCCTGCTCATTCCGTCCAATGTCACGGTCCGTGGCTCCGCCGGCAAAACAATCCTGCTGAAGTCTGGCGGTGTCGAGAGCGCGCTCGCCGAAGACGGCGATTATGGCGAAAGCTATCTATCCGTCGCCGAGCCCGAGAAGTTCCATCCCGGCATGGGTGTTGAAATTCTCGATGACACTCTCCACGAAGGCTGGGATGTCACGATTTCCAAGATCGTCGGTGTCCAGGGCCACATGCTGCAAATCAGTCCCACGACTGTCCGCGATTACGATCTCGTGCAAAAGCACGCGCGCATCCGGAACACCTACCCGATTCTGTGCACGGAGAACGCGGAGAACGTGACCTTCGAAGATCTGACAGTGGACGGCAACAAAACCGAAAACGCTTATCTCGACGGGTGCCGCGGCGGCGCCATCTACATGTATAACGTGCGCAACGTAACCGTCAAGAACTGCGTGGCGCGCAACTACAACGGCGACGGCATCTCATTTCAAATCTCGGACAACGTCCACGTCGTCAATGGCGAGTCCTTCGGGCAGACCGGTTACGGAGTCCATCCAGGCACCGGCAGTGCGAACTCGGAGGTCGATCACTGCCGCCTGCACAACAATGGCGACATCGGTCTGTTCCTCTGCTGGCGCGTGCGCCACGGCCGGTTTCATGACAACGTCATCGAAGATAACGGCCACTACGGCATTTCCATCGGCCACAAGGATACCGACAACGAGTTCGCCAATAACACCATCGCGCGTAACGGAGTCAGCGGCATCTATTTTCGCGAGGAGACTCCGCTCAATAGCGGCCACCGCAACACGTTCCGCAACAACAAAGTGCTCGATAACGGCGGCGCCAAGGCAGGCTACGGATTCTACATCGCCGCCAACGTGAACGACACCGTGATCGCCGGCAACCAGATCTCCGACACGCGCGGCGCGAGAGCCACCCAGCGCTATGCGGTCTACAAGGCCAAGGGCGCCGGCTCCGTGCGCCAGGAAAACAATACCGTCGAAGGTAACGCCGCCGGCAACTAGCCTAGATCAGATCCAACGCCACGACTTCGTGCAGAGCGATCGAGGGCACCTGCACCTCTACGACTCCCGCTGCTTCCGAAAAATCAGCTTGGATTCCGCCAACCAGCAGCTTCACTCCGGCAAGTTTCCTCCCCGACGGAAGCCTCAGCCGCACCTTCTGCGCACCAATCGGGATAATCTCGCGAACCGGTCCTTTCATCATCATGGGATTCGACAGATTCACCAGGTGAACGGTCAGGGATTGCTTCTGCATCCACACCGTGACCTCGATGAGACCGGGCCCTTGCACTCTCACCACCGGCTCTTCGTTGGTTGCCCACAGCACGGCATTGCGCAACAGCTTCCCGTGATCGGGGCTGAGTACTTCCCAATAAGTCCGGTCGATGTCCCACGGAAAGAAAACCACGCGACCCTGACCAACCTGCCTGGCAGTCACTCCCGGGATATCCGTCTTGAGCACGCGCGGGAATACCTTCTCCATGGGCAGATCAGGATACGCCGGGATCAATGTAAGCGGTGCGTAGAGGCCCTTCTCATGCGGCACTGCCGGTATGCGGTGGACGCCGTTGATGATGCGGCCCGCATCTTCCAGGCCCGCCAGCAGCGGATGATATTCGCCAGTGCGCGGGTCTTTTTCGATATTCAGATACGAGTTCTTGATTGGGCCTTCCACCGGGCCGGTGGCGTACAGCCCAAACAGATCGCTAAGGCCAAAGTCGCGACGCCGCACGCCCCACTCGTCATACAACGAAGTTTCGTAGGTGGCCACCAGACTGCCACCGCGCTTGACGAATTGCCGCAGTTGCTCGCATTGCTCATCGGAAAGCGCCGCAATGTTTGGAAGAATCAGCGTGCGGAACTGATCCGTGTGACCGGCATCGAGCAAACGGTCATGCACCATCTCGAAAGGAATGCGGGCTTCGACCAGAGCCTGGTAAAAGCCGAGCGTGTGATCTTCGACTTTTGCCCTCGCCTGCTCGCCACCGTAGAACGTGGCCGTCTGCTGCGAGTAGACCATGGCCACACGCGCCAGTTGCCGCTCGTTTCGCAGATAGGGTTCATTGCGATAGTGCCAGCCATAGAGTTCTTCGACGGGTTTGAGCCAGCGGCCGTCGTATAAGGTGCCGGAAAACTTGGTAAACCAGGGCCGCATCCCGTTCGCGATCCCGTTCACCACCCAAAGACGAATCTCATCCGCGCTTTGCACGGAATCCTTCCAGCGGTTATGGTCCTCCACTCCGACACTGAAAATCCCCGCGATAGCTTTGCGCCCGAGCGTGGCGCGATATTCTTTGCCGTTCTTGCCATTCGTCCAAGGTGGCGCCAGACCGTTGCGGGCTTGCCGGTCGGCGAACAAAGTAGGCGCCAGCTCACCAATCGTCTTCATATCGAGCGAACTCAGGGCGCCGCCGCCGGCATTGGCAAGGAACGCAGCGTTGGGATTAGCCTTCCGAATAGTCGCATCCCAAAGGCGCCACAGCTCGAACAGGCGCGCTTGCTCCCAAATAATGAACGCCCGCCGAGCGGGGTCTTGCGGGTTCGATGTGCGTGGCAAATCGAATCCCGTGGCCTGCTTGAAGTTCGCCTGGCAGTGCTCGCAATAACACATGCCGGAGCCCTCCCAGCGATTGCTGAAAATCCCGTCAACCTGGTATCGCTCGACGATTTCGCGCGTGACCGCCGTCATGAACTCGAAATTGTACGGCCCTAAGACGCACGTGACCCAAAGCTCCGGCGACGCCCAGTGCCGGCGCTTATTTCCGGCGGCATCCACGGCGATCCAATCCGGATGCGCCTCGTAAACATCCTGATAAGTGGCGTGCGGATCCGTTCGCGCGATCACGTTCATCCCCTGCTTGCGACAACCCGCTAGGAGTTCACCAAATGGATCGGAATTGCCCAGCCACCGGCTGCGATGATGCAGCGGAATATTGGTCGGGTAATACGCGACGCAGCCGCCTGCGCTGAGACACGCGGCATCCGAGTGCGTGCGACGAAAATAATCCAGCCAGAACCCAGAGTCGTAGGAGCCAGGATCATTTTCGGCCAGAGTGAGTTGAGCCCATCGCATGGGCTTGTCGAACCACGGCTGAGGAGCGGTCTGCGCAAACAACGGACCGGCTGCGGCGGCGGATGTGTACTGCAAGAACTCACGACGATTCATCGGCGGGGAGTATATCAAAAGGCGCTATAGACGTTGGTCTCGGCTCGATGTAACGGGCGCTAGCGCGGCTTCGTCAGACAATTTGCCTTCCGGGTGAACCCAAAGCCAAGCCAGCGCACCCGCGGCGCAGAGTCCGGCGGCGACGAGGAATGAAGCCGTCCACCCGTAATGCTCGGCGATGAGTGGAGTGAGGCTCGCGGTCAGCGTGCCGCCCAGTTGCCCACCCATGTTCATGACGCCGGAAACGGAGCCCGCAGACTTACCGCCGATATCGGCACTCACCGACCAGAAGGAACTCTGTGAGATGTAGAGCGCTCCAGCGCCGCCCGCCAGAAGCACGCTGGCCATTTGCGCGCTTTCAGCCAACGTTCCCAACGCGATGAAGATTGCACAAAAGCCGATCGCGACGGCGGCCAGGATGCAGCGGCCAACACGCTTTCCCCGGCTCTTGGTGAGGCGGTCGCTGATCCAACCGCCGAGCGGTGAGCATACGGCCATCGCCAGGAATGGCATCATGGTGTAGTAAGCGCTGGCCTTCAAGTCCAAATTGCGTACGTCCTTCAGATAAATGAAAAACCAACTGAAGAAAATGTATGCGGCGTAGCCGTAGCAGAAATAACTGAAGGTGACCGCCAGCACGTGCGGGTTGCTCAGGATCGCGCGCCAGGACCCGCCCTTGGCACTGGATTGCGGCAACCCGGATGCGATGTACACAGCCTCTTCGCTGGTAATCCATGGGTGCTGCCTGGGCGTATCGCGCGCCACGATGTACCAGATCGCGCCGGCTAACAGCCCTAATAACGCCGAGGCCCAGAAGGATGAGCGCCAGCCGTAGTGCGACATGAGGTACGCGATAAGCGGCGGCGTAACTCCCGCGCCGAATCCGACTCCGCAAAAAATGAATCCATTAGCCACCCCTCGCTCGGAGGACGGAATCCATTGCGCCACCACGCAATTGGAAGCCGGATAGACCACGGCTTCGCCCATCCCGAGACAGAAGCGGACGCCGATCATTACCGCCAACATGCCGCCAACTCCGGGTGGTAGAAACGTGATAAGGGATGTGAAAACACCCCACCAGATCACGCCGAGCATGAGCGTCGCGCGCGCGCCGATGCGGTCTGCTATCCGGCCTCCCGGTGTCTGAAACAACGCATATCCAGCCACGAAGGCGCTAAAGATCCAGCCCAGTTGCACTTTATTGAGGTGAAATTCCTGAGCGATGGTCGTGCCGGCGATGGATATGTTGACGCGATCCAGGTAAGCGATGGCGCTCACCACGAACATCCAAAAGATGAGAACCCATCGGATCCTGGCGCGCAGATATTCGATCAAATCGTTCTCCCTGGCAGGGGCCGGGCCAAATCCAAGAACGCCCGGCCCTCATGCCGCAATACCTAGATGTACGCGATCACGTCGATTTCCACCAGCGACTTGCCTGGGACGCCCGCGGCAGCGATGGTCGTGCGCACCGGCGGTTCCGGGCCGAACCGTCCCTCATACGCCGCGTTCATGGCATCGTAGTCTTTCAGATCGGCGAGATACACATTGCACTTCAGGCATTTCTCCATCGAAGAGCCGGCCGCTTCGAGCTGCTTCTGAATCTCATCGAGAACGTTCTTGGTGTGAACCGTGATGTCGCCTTCCTTGTGATAACCAACGCCAGAGATGAACAGCAGGTTGCCGAACGCGATCGTACTGCTGTATCTCGGCTTTCCCTCCGGTGGCTTGCCATTCCGATAGATGACCCTCTTCTTCCACTTCTCTGGTGAGTTCTCCTGTGAGTTTTGAGCGGCTGCCGGTTTGGCGGCGATGGCCGCGGCGGCCGTGGTTGCCGCCAGACCCTTCCCCAAGAAATTCCGTCGGTTGCTTTTCATGTTTGGTCCTTTCGTAAGTGAAATGATGGCCCCGGGGCAGAAGCCCGGATCTGTAAGAGTATCAAGCTGCGGCGCGCATTGGGCGGGATGTGACAGACTGGCTGGAGCGAGGGACCAACGGTGCAGTCGCGGTGGTGCGGATTGATTCTGATTCTCGGCATGCGCTGCTTCGCCCAGGACACGCCGACCGGCTACCAGCAACCCTATCGGCCGCAATTTCATTTCTCACCACGCGAGCATTGGACCAACGACCCAAACGGTCTCGTGTACTTCGAGGGCGAATACCACCTCTTCTATCAATACAATCCGTTCGGTGATGTTTGGGGGCACATGAGCTGGGGTCATGCTGTGAGCCGTGATCTCCTCCACTGGCAGGAATTGCCGGTTGCGCTGGGCGAAGAAGACGGCATCATGATCTTCACCGGCGGCACCGTCGTGGACGAGCACAACACCAGCGGGTTTTGCTTGGACGCCAAGCCGTGCCTGGTGGCCGTGTATACCGGACATACGCCGGAGGCTGCCGGGCGGCCTGCGCGCCAAACCCAGAACCTCGCGTACAGCAATGACCGCGGAAGGACCTGGACGAAGTATCGGGCCAACCCTGTACTGAATCTGAATGCTTCGGATTTCCGCGATCCCGACGTGTTCTGGGCGGACCAGTCGCACCGATGGGTGATGGCAGTAGCGCTGCCCAACGATCACAAGGTCCTGTTCTATGGATCACCCGATCTGAAGAGCTGGGAGAAGCTCAGCGAGTTCGGCCCGGCCGGAGCGACCGGCGGGCAATGGGAATGCCCCACGATGGTCGAGCTGCCCGTGGATGGTACACAGCACACGCGATGGGTCCTGAAAGTGGGTTTGAATCCGGGTGGATTGCAGGGAGGCTCCGGCGAGCAGTATTTCGTTGGGACATTCGACGGTACGCGATTCGTCAACGACAATCCGGCGTCAACTACGCTTTGGACCGACTGCGGGAAAGACTGCTACTGCGCCCTGACATTCAATGGAATCGCACCCCGCGATGATCCCGTCATGATTGGCTGGATGAATAATTGGCAGTACGCCGATAAGGTGCCGACCAAGCCGTGGCGCGGCCAGATGACTGTACCGCGCTCGCTGGCATTAGCGGCTTTCCCGGAAGGCATCCGGCTGGTACAGAAGCCGGTGGCAGCCGTTGCGCGCTTGCGGGACAAGCACGTTGAATGGCATGGGACCAGTCTCGCGGAACTCAACCGCGCGCTAAAAACGGCACACTACGATAGTTTCGAGCTCCAAACTACGGTGTCACACCCCCGCGCGGCAACCATTGGCTGGAAACTCCTGGTCGGGCACGGTGCCTTCACAGAGGTCGGCTACGATAGCGCACGCAGCGAACTGTTCGTGGACCGGACGCACTCGGGCGTAACCGGCTTCAGTCGCGACTTTCCGGTGCGCACGTTAGCGCCTCTCACAACCGGCGACGCTCCCCTGAGCATGACGATCCTGGTGGATCGTTCCACCGTCGAAGTCTTTGCGCAGGGCGGCCGCGTGGCTATGACCAATCTCGCGTATCCGCCGTCCGGAGCGCAGGCGATGGAGTTCTATTCGCGCGGCGAGCAGCCCGGGCAGATTACCGTTGACCTCTGGAGCTTGCGATCTACTTGGGCGCAGAAGTGATCTACCTGATGAGTTCGATTGTTACGTGAGCACTCTCTTCACCGTTGAATACCAGAGTGACCGTGGAGGTTCCGGGCTCGAGACCCGAGGGTAATGCGGCGTTGATCTGGCGTGGTTCCTCTCCTATCGGCGGAGCCAGCCAGTTGGCTGGAAGATCGGTGCCGTTCAAGCGCAGTCGGATTCCGGTCCGCCCAGCATCAGCCGGCAGGCCGGTGGCCCAGGCGGACATGCCGCTATTTTCACCCACCCGCACGCGACCGGCTTCAAGAGTTGCGCCGTCAGCGATGCGTATCAGGCGCAAGGCGGAAGACGCCGCCGTATCGCGGACGGCACGCACAGAGCCTATTACAATCCGGACCGGAACCGAATAGGGGCTATTGGCCGTGCGGATTTTGGCGTCGTGCGGTCCCGGCGCCAGGCCGGGCGGAAGTTTGCAAGCCGCCTGCCAGCCGCCTCCGCATCTCGCCACATCGATGGGGCGGGATCCGTACGCACCCACCTGCGGGTGGACGTTGTCGCAGTTGAGGCCGCCGAGCGGGCTCGTGAAGTAGAACGTCAGGTAGTCATCGCCTAAATCGAAGGTGTGGTCCTGCCGGGCGGAGTTTGCGACGCACAGAACTTCAGGAGCAGGGTCGCTGCCAGTGGGTGCGAGCCAATGGCGATATCCCGTGACGTGTGCCCGCTCGCCCAGTACGCCTTCGAAGTTCACGCGCGCGAAGCCGGCCGTGCGGCAAAAAGCGAGCAGGCAGGATAGGTTGGGTCCCACCCAGTTATCCGCCTGCCCGCGAAGTTCGTTGGTCTCGTAAAACTCCATCACCGGAATGGCGCTCGGATCGGCATCGGTGACGAACGATTCGATGCAGGCCATCTCGCGGCACATGCCGCAGACATTCTCGAGCGCGAGAAGCGGGTGCTTCAGGTGATAGAGAACGCCGAACAACAGCACGATGTCAAACGTGCCCACTTCTTTCGCGGTGAGCCGGCAGATATCGGCCATCTGGTAGCCGATGCGCGAGCCGAGAAGTTGCCGCGCTTCGAGCAGCCGCGTATTCTTCGCGGAATCGACCGCCAGGACCTCGGCCCCACGCCGCTCCATTTCGAAGCTGAACCAGCCGTCCCAGGCGCCGACATCAAGCACGCGTTTGCCCCTGAGGTCCTCGGGGATAGGAAACTGACGCAGGCGTTGCCGCTGCTGGTCGAGCGTCTGAAGCCCTTCGATCACACCGCCATCGGGCAGCTCGATCGTGTGATACCAGCCAAGGCGGGACAGGCGTGCGGCCTGGCGGCGGCTTTCCTCGATGACGCGCGCGTCGCGTGCCTCGCTCATTTCCATGATTCTACGCCGGCGTGGCCGCGCACATTCGTCAAGGCGCTGCGAGATATTCTGGGGGATTTTACTCATGCTGGTCAGAATGCTATTTCCTTTAGGCAACCCCTGCGTAGTAACGGAAGTTAGCCGCGTTGCCCCACCGTGCCACTAACCTCTCTATTTCCTCCCCTTTGCCAAGACGGCCACTCGCGCCGGCCTTTGGTAAGTTGCATGCCCCTAGCATTGCATCCGGATGTTGGAAATAACTTCCGGAGCGCGCAAGTTGGTGCGCCGGACATATTGGAGGCGATATGGCTGCTATGACTCAAACCGCGTTAGACGTGCAATGCGACGAACAAGTGCACCTTCGAGCTCAACTCGCACGAGCAATTAAGTCACTCGTCAAGGCGCACCTTTCCCACTACACAGCACGGATGACCGAAGACCCACAAGTGTCCGACTTAGAGGTCGTTCTGCACACAGCAGACGCGGAGTGGAAACAGGCACGGCGGTCATATATCGAGCATCGCAAGGCGCACAGCTGCTGAGGCCGCGCCTCCCTGGAAAACGAAACTTGAAGAAAAAATAGAGGTGAAAGGAATGGAATCGGCATCTGACGTTATGGCGCTCGAGCTGAGCGCGCCCACAGACAATATCGAAGGCATCGTGCTCACCGAGCAGCAGCGAAATGAGCTGGCTGAGCGAATTGAAAAGGTGATTTTGGAACGAAGGAGGATCGGGATCGAACGGCGTATGCAAACGAGGCAACGCCAGATGAGCAGCATCGAACGTGCTCGGGAGCGATACTGCGAGCTAGGTGAAGCCTTATGCGAGGGGCGGGTCAATGCGGGGTGACAAGCGCCCTCACAGGTTTCTGCTGTCCCACCCCATGAAGGCGCTAGCGCTCGGCATCGCCTGGGCCGCCGCACTGGGCGCGCTATTTGCCGTACTGGTTCGTAGCTTTTCCAGTTGAGGCTTGCGCAGCCGGCAGCCTCGATCTAACGTCTTCTCCGGCCAAAAAACCACAAATTCCACTTGCGCGCCGGTGCCCGTCCCCGATATAGTTATCAGATCGGGGCACGGGCCCCGTTTCCTACCATGCAAATGAACGCCAACAGCACGTCGATGATCCAAAACCGGGTCGCTGTACGCGCTGCTATTGCGTTCCCAGGCTTCGATTTCGGCGTGCCGGACCTGTTCCGGCGCTAGCTTCTCGCCGAGCCGCAGCCTAAACTTCCAGTTTTTATTTAACTGCTCGCGCGAGCATAAGTTGCCCAGGAGGGCTAATTTTATGGCTACTAGGATCGTCACCGAACGCGGCCCCACGATATGGCGATCAGTGATGGAAGCGATTCGCGGCACACAGCAGGACTTTACCGAAGGCTCCATCAGCCGGGCCGTGTTCCTGCTCGCCACGCCCATGGTGCTCGAGATGTTGATGGAGTCGCTATTCGCGATCGTGGATGTGTTCTGGGTCACGCGTCTGGGCGCCAATGCCGTCGCCACAGTTGGCTTGACGGAGTCGATGCTAACGCTGGTTTTCTCGGTGGCGATGGGCGTGAGCATGTCTACCACCGCGATGGTGGCGCGGCGCATCGGCGAGAAGGATTCGCAGGGTGCGGCCACGGCCGCCGTGCAAGCCATCCTGCTGGGTGTCTCGTTGGCGATCCTGATGGGGATACCCGGCTACTGGCTCGCCCCGCGACTGCTGGGGTGGATGGGCGCGCCGGCCGACCTGGTGGCGATCGGACATCGATATACCTCGATCGTGTTGGGCGGCAGCGTGAGCGTGATGCTGCTGTTCCTCAACAACGCCATTTTTCGCGGCGCCGGCGATGCTTCCATTGCCATGCGCGTTCTTTGGGTATCGAACCTGATCAACCTGGCTCTGGATCCGTGCCTGATTTTCGGCTTGGGCCCGTTTCCCAGGCTCGGCGTGACTGGGGCCGCCGTGTCAACCTTGACCGGCCGGTCATTCGGCGTGCTGCTTCAGTTGTGGATATTGACACGCGGGCATAGCCGCATCGTGATTCGCCGGGCCGATTTTCGCATTGTGCCGCGAGTGATTGGCTCACTCATCCGCGTATCCAGCACTGGTGTGCTCCAATTCGCCGTGGCCCACACCAGTTGGATCGCGCTGGTACGAATCATCAGTTCGTTCGGAAGCGCCGCTGTAGCCGGTTACACGATCGGCATCCGCATCTTCATCTTCGCCATACTCCCCTCGTGGGGTTTGAGTGGCGCCGCGGCTACCATGATGGGGCAGAACCTGGGTGCCGGCAAACCGGAGCGGGCGGAGCGCGCGGTCTATCTGACCGCCTTCTACAACATGATTTTTCTCGGCTTTGTCGCGGCAGTGTTCATCACCTTGCCCGAGCAAATCGTGCGGCTGTTTACCGAAGACCCGGCGGTGATGCCGTTCGCCGTGAGCTGCCTGCGCATCATCGCTTTTGGCAATCTGTCCTATGCGTGGGGCATGGTGATGGTCCAGGCGTTCAATGGAGCGGGCGACACAGTTACGCCCACCATCATCAACATGCTTGGTTTCTGGCTCTTTGAGATTCCTCTCGCCTGGGCGCTGGCATACCCGGCCGGCATGCGGGTGCGCGGTGTTTTCACCGCCATTCCCATTGCTGAGCTGTTCATCACGGGAATGGGGCTGACCATGTTTCTCAGAGGCAGTTGGAAAAAGAGCAGGATCTAGCGGGACGCGGCCGGCGCCACGTCGCGTCCATCGGGTGCGCGAATCTTGTCGGCGATGCTCTGATACCCGCCTGTGATTGCTGTGTGGAGCGCGCTCGCGCCGTGGTTATTGCCGATGTTCGGATCGGCGCCTTTCTCCAGCAATAGCGCCACCACATCCTCACGTTCCAGCGCGTGAGGCCCCCCGGCCTGTGCTAAAAGCAACAGTATCAGGACGGCCATCACGCAGTTCCCGCAGTTCTTACCAAACTTTTACGACTTTACAACAATTCAAAACGTTGCGCCCCGTAATATCGAATGGAAAGGTTGGTTAACAACATGGATTCGATACAGATCACGGCAAACAAGACGCCCCGTTACCAGGATGCGCATCTGGAGGTCGACTTCAGCCGCGGCCTGGCCGCGCTGGACGACCAACGCATCGTGCTAACGCGCAAAGAATACGAACTGCTCTCGCTGCTGGTGGAAAACGCGGGCGAAATCGTGCCCCGCGAAGTGCTGCTCAGCCGCATCTGGGGCTACAGCAATCAGATTCGCACCCGCACCCTGGATGTCCACATTCGGCGGTTGCGCACCAAGCTCGGCTCATACAGCCGGGAATATCTCGAAACCATCTTCGGCATCGGCTACCGGTTTCAACCGTTCCAGGGCAGCCGGCGTTATCAACCCTCGATGAGCGCAGCCTAAGAAGCGCTAATCCTGGTATTGCTGGATGACGGCGAGCGCTCTCTCCACGACCTTGGACCGCAGCTCGCGCGGCTCCACGATCTCGACATCGCCGCCCAGGCCGAGCGCAAATTGTACGGCTTCCTCCTCGATGTCGAAGCGCAATCGCACGCGAACGCGGTCGCCTTCTGGTGTTTCCTCTTCCAGCCGCCACCCGCGATACCTCACCTGCCGCATGGCAGCTGGGTTGACCAGGAAGGTTGCATGGAATCGTGGCAGTTTCTCGCGAAACTCGACTGCGGAGCGGTCCCAGTAACTAGCGAGACCGAACTCCGCCGGCCGTGCGCTAGGCTGATCCAGAATCGTGGCGTCCGAAATGCGTGACACCCGGTAGGTGCGCGGTTCGCCATCGACGCAAGCCACCAGGTACCAGCCGCTCCCCTTGGCGACCAATCCCAGAGGATCGCCCACGCGCTCGCTGGCGTCACATAACACCCGCCGGTAAGAAAACTTCACCTGCCGCTCCTGCCAGAGAGCATCCAGCAGCACGGGCAGACAAGCGATCGATTCCGCTGGGTCGCGCCAACCACTGGTATCGATCAGGACCCTCTGCCGCGCGAATTCGGCTTGTGGCCGCGAGCCCGCCGGTAGAGATGCTTGCAGCTTGATGAAGGCCGCCTCCGCTTCCTGCTTCAATCCGAGGTCCGCCATCAACCGCGCCGGTCTCGCCAGAAACAGCGACTGGATCTCCGCCGCGCTCAGACCGGTAAGCTTTGTCTGATACTCTTCGAGCAGGCTCCAGCCACCACCCGCGCCACGTTCAGCCACTACCGGCACCCCTGATCCGCTCAGCGCTTCCATGTCCCGCAGAATCGTGCGCTCCGAGACCTCCAGGCGTTTTGCCAGCTCGCGCGCGGTCACGCGGTGGTGCACTTGTAGCAACAGCAGGATGGAAAGCAGGCGGTCGGCACGCATACGACAAACTTTATCAGGGAAACATGACAACTGGTGTCATGAATTGTCCCTTACACTTGTCCCGCATGAAACCATTGGAAGGAAAGATCACCGTGGTCGCGGGTGCCAGCCGTGGCGCCGGACGTGGCATCGCGCTGGCGCTCGGAGATGCCGGCGCTACCGTCTACGTCGCGGCCCGAACATCGCGAAAAGGGCCCAAACCAGCGGACAAAGCTCCTGGCACTGTGGAGGATACCGCTCAGGAAGTGACGGCGCGTGGCGGCAGGGGCATTGCGATTCGCGCCGATCTGAGCGATGAAAAACAGGTTGCGGACTTGTTCCGCCGCGTGAAGAAAGACCACGGCCGTCTCGACGTGCTGGCCAACTCCGCCTGGGGTCCGCTCTGCATGCAAGTCTGGATGAAGAAGTTCTGGTCGCTCAACGGCGACCACTGGCGTGAGACGCTCGGCACCGTGAGCGCCTGCTGGCTGACCAGCGTGTATGCGGTGGGGCTAATGCTGGAACAACGGCACGGGCTCATCATTCACGTGACAGACAACCTGCATCCCGACCCCTCCGCCTGGCGGGGCAACATTCTCTGGGATCTCGGTCACGAGTGCCTGAACCGGCTGATCCTGGGCATGAGCCGCGATACAAAGAGCGCCAAAATTGCGATAGTCGGGCTCAATCCCGGCTTCATGCGAACCGAACGCGTGCTGATGCACATGCGGACCGAAGCTCAAAAGAAGCAGTTTCGCTTCGATCTGAGCGAATCACCGGAGTACATCGGCCGGGCCGTGGCAGCTTTGGCGGCGGACCGCAAAGTATTTCGGAAAAACGGCCAGCTCCTGTGGGCATGCGATCTTGCGAAGGAATACGGATTCACGGACATCGACGGCCGTTTTATCCCGCGCTTTGATCCGAAGGCGCCACAACAGGATTACCCGTGCTGAGTAATCCGTCCCGAGCCGCCCTGGGGTTTCGCGTTCACTCGGGCTGGGCGGCTATGGTGGTTGTGGCGAGACCGAACGACGGACCTCTCACAATCGAACGCCGGAGGTTGGAGCTGATAGATCACAAGATTCGCGGTTTTCAGCAGCCATATCACACCGCCAAAGACATGAAGCTGCCAGATGCCAAGGCATTCCTGGATCAATGCGCCGGAGCCGCCAAGGCTGTCGCAACGGCGTCGCTGCGAAAGGCTGTTTCAGATCTGGCAGGTAACGGATACAAAATAGCCGGCTCATGCATCCTGCTTGGCGCGGGTCGGCCCGCTGACGATCTGGCCGCGACGCTTCGGTCGCACGTGATGATCCATACCGCCGAAGGGCACTTCTTCAGGAACGCTCTTCAGAAGGCGTGTGAGTCTTGCGGCTTGCCAGTCATAGGTGTAAAGGAAAAAGAGCTCATGAGCCGGGCTTCCGCAGCTATCCAAATCTCGCCGGCAGAACTACACCAGCGCATCTCCAAGCTGGGCAAGACCATCGGCCCGCCCTGGCGGCAGGATGAGAAACTGTGCACCATCGCGGGCTGGCTCGTATTGGCGAGCTCAGCCGCGCAGCTTTCCTAGTTGCTTCTGGGCCAACCGGCTCCAGCGGGCGGTGTACCGCCTGCGATACTGTGGCGCCGTCCGGTCGGATTCGATGGCTCGTGCGTACATCTCACGAGCTTGTGCCATGTCGCCCAATCCCTCCAATGCCTGGCCATAGTAGAAAAGCCCTTCGGTGTCATACGGCCGCCGTTCGATATAAATTGCAAGTTCATTGCGCGCGTCTTGGTATTGGCGCGCGGTCAAGTATACGGCGCCCAGCTCGCGCAGGATCTCGCTTTGGCTGTGTTTTTCGTCGAGATCAATCACCGCTTGAAAATGCGGGAGCGCATCTTTCAGGCGGCCCTGTTCGCGCGCGATGCGGCCCAACTGAAAATGCGCATCGGCTTCCTTTGGGTCGATCGCCACGGCGTTTTGAAACCGTTGCATGGCTTCCGAATACTGCCGGCGCTGCTGATAAATGAGCCCTAGCTGATATTGCGCCTCGGCATCGTGCGGATTGATAGCCGCGGCTTCCAGCATCCGGCGGAAGTTTTGGCGGCTGCGCAATCCGGCGCCAACATTAGTGAACTCGCCGCGAAGATAGTAGAACGCGTAAAAAAGAAAGAATGGCGAGGCCAGCCATCCGAGAATGAATCGCAGTGGCCCCCACAAGAACGCCGCGGCTACCAAAGGAATCCACGACAGGCAGACGGCGCCGGCCGCTATACCGCTCTCCGTTCCGAATACGGTTCGGATTGCGAAGAACATCAGCACCGCAAAGTAAAGGTATGCTGCCACCGCGACCGCACCAACAACCGGAAGCGGAGCCACCCAGGCAGCCAGCACCACCGGTATTTGCGCCGCGGTCCATGCCATCGAGGTGCACGTGAGCAGTGAGGAGTAGTCGCGCTGGAAAACGGCGCCGAACGCGCCCATGCGGCCGATCAAGTTCGTTACCAGCAGTGTTCCTGGAACGTAAATGGCTGCCAGCACCAGTAGCGGCGAGTAGAAGCTGAATGACAGCGCGGGCCGGGCGTGCGCTCGTGGAACGGGCGCCTCGTCCGGCTCAGCCTGAGCAGGCTGTGTCACAACGGCCGGCGCTTGCCTAGCGGGAAGCCTCACGCTGAACTGCAGCACCAGGGAAGCAGCCAGCACCGCGAATGTGGCAAATAGCAGGCTGCCACGGTCCAGAATCCCGCTCATCGCCAACGCCGGCCGCCAAAATAATCGAAGAAGCAGCTTGAAATTTTCGACAACCATGAACGGTCTCAGGATAACAGGGGCGGCTAGCGTTGCGATTTCAGGTGGCCACGGTGTACAACTGAACCGACAAGGAGCACTCTTCGATCAATGAAGACCGCAATCGTCTGTTCCTGTTTTTTTCTGTCCGTTCTCAGCGCCCAACAGCCGCTGACCAACGACACGCTCGTGAAGCTGACCCAGGCCGGGATCGGAGAAGACATCATCGTCAGCATGGTGAGCCAGCAGCCAGGCAAGTACGCGGTGGCCGATTCCGATATTGCCACCCTGAAGAGTAGCGGCGTCTCGCAGAAGGTTATCGCCGCACTGATTGTGCGCAGCAGTTCGGGAAGGTCCCCTGTCGTCGGCGGCGCCATTACTCTGTACGATGCGAATGGTACTCCCGTACAGATTGCGGTTGCGCCGAACGCGGGCAACCCCGCGCCCATCGTGCTCCCCACCAAGACCGGTCCCATCGGCGGCGTGCTGATGACCAATGGTCAGACTCCGCAGCGAACCGTCTGGGCCACGCTCGGAAACGCCCTGATGGTCGCGGGCAACACCTTGTCACTCAACACAGCTGTCGTGCTGACCGACGCCAACGCATCCGCCGCAAAACCCTGGTACTGCAAATCGCTGCCTTCCAGTGGAACCAACATGTACACTTGCAGCCTGAACGCCGCGGCCGTGCTGACCGCTTATACCGAGGGCATGTTTCTCTTGTTGAACCCCGGAGCCAGCAACACTGGATCGAGTACCCTAAGCGTGGATGGCGTCGGCCTTGTCTCCATCCTGCAAAAGGACGGAAGCAGCCAGCTTGCGGCCGGGCAGCTGACCACGGGCCGGGCTGTGTGGATCTGGTATGACGGCCGCAGCTTTCGGCTAATGTACTAAACCGTTTTATTCATTGCGCCGCGGTCAAATCGACGCTCGCCGCCTGCAAGCCGTCCGACGTGGCTCGCACTTGGATCGGCCCCGCTTGCCGCGCTTGAGACCTGACAATTAACAGAGCCATCCCACTGAACGCTTTTCGATGATCCGCCTGGAACGACTCAACCGACGCCGCGTTGCCGTTATCCACTGCGGCAATCGTTCCTGGACCCTCAAGGCGGAAATGCACCAGATCATCGGCCAACGGGCACAGATTGCCGTCCTTATCTTCGATACGCACCGTGATGAACGAGAGATCCTCTCCGTCGGCGCGGATCTGCGCTCGATCCGGTGTGAGCCGGATACTCGCCGGTCTTCCCGCCGTATGAACTTCGTCGCTGGCCACCTCTGCGCCGCCTGTGTATGCGACGGCGCGCAGCGTTCCTGGCTGGTAGGGCACCTCCCACTCCAGGCGAAACTTAGACGTGAACTTCCGCGCCGGCGTGACATTCTGGCCCACCGGAATGACGACAGTATCGGTTCCCCGCTTCTTCCTTCCCAGCGACTTCCCGTTAAGAAACAGTTCGACTTCCTCGGCGTTGGTATACGCCATTACCGGAATCATTTGGCCTTCCCGTCCCGGCCAATTCCAGTGCGGCAGCACGTGAACCAACGGATCCGAGGTCCACTCGCTCTTGTACAGGTAGTATCGATCCTTGGGGAAACCCGCCAGATCCACGATTCCGAAGTACGAGCTTCTCGATGGCCACTCCTTGCGGCTGCCGTAAGGCGTGGGCTCGCCCAGGTAATCGAAGCCCGTCCACACGAACTCGCCCAGCACGTTCGGCAAGCGCTCTTGCGCTGCGAACTCGACGTCCGGGCACATCGCCCAGGGCGGAGCAACCGTGTCGTAACTCGACACTTGCAGGGAAGGGTCCTTCTCGAAGCTCGCCAGCGGCAAATGATACACGCCGCGCGAACTCACACACGAGGCCGTCTCCGAACCGTAGATCACCCACTTGAGGTGCTCATCCTGGATCTTCGCATAGTGCATCGGCTGATAATTGAAGCCCTTCACATCCACTTGGTCCGCAAAATGGTTCTTGATAGCGTCCTCCCACTCGTTCATCGCGGATGTTGTGGGCCGCGTGGAGTCTTCCTCGTGCGCAATGCCGCTCAGCATTTTCGCCGTCTCCCACCCGTTCGCTTTGTTCTGCTCGGGAATCTCATTGCCGATGCTCCAAAGAATGATGCTGGGGTGATTGCGATCGCGCCGGATCATGTCGCGCATGTCGGTTTCCGCCCAGTCGGCGAAATATTTCGAATAGCCATTGCGTTTTTTGGGAATCCGCCACATGTCAAACGCCTCATCCATCACCACTAGGCCCATGCGGTCGCAAGCTTCCAACAGCTCCGGCGCGGGCGGATTATGACTCGTACGAATGCCATTTACGCCCATGCTCTTCATGATTTCCAACTGGCGCTCGATCGCTCGCCGGCTCACCGCCGCCCCCAGCGCCCCCAGGTCATGGTGATTGCAGACTCCCTGAATCTTGAGATGGCGGCCATTGAGGAGAAATCCCTGTTCGCGCGTGAACTCGATCGTCCGGATGCCAAATGGAGTCACGTACCGGTCGAGCACTTCGGTTCCCTGTCTGACTGTGGTCACTGCCTGATAAAGATACGGCCGGCTTACGTCCCACCGCTGCGGGCTCGCGACCGTCAACTTCAGTGGCACAGCGCTTGTCTGGCCCGCGGGAATCGTGGCATCGGCTGATTGCCGGCTCACCTGTTTGTTCGACGCGTCGAGGATGGCCGTTTCCACGCTCACGCTTGCCGCTTGTGCGCTTTGGTTGCGAATCTCATTTCGAATCGCGACCGTAGCGCTCGCGTTTGAGACCTCAGGCGTCGTGATATAAGTGCCCCAATGCGCCACGTGAACCGGCCCGGTGCTGACCAGCCACACGTTGCGATAAATTCCCGCGCCCGGATACCAGCGCGACGATTCATCCTCCGGTGCCAGCCGCACAGCGATCACGTTCTCTCCGCCGAAATTCAGGTGCGGAGTGAGTTCCAGTTCGAAGCTGCTATAACCGTAAGGCCGTCCGCCCAGCTTGTGGCCGTTCAGCCAAACCGTGGAGTTCGACATGGCGCCGTCGATTTCGATGCTGTAGAATTTGCCGCGCCCGTCCGTGGGAATTGTGAAATGCTTCCGGTACCAGGCCGTGCCGAAGATCGGAAGACCACCGGTTTCAGGATTGTATTTTGAATCGAACGGGCCCTCGATGGCCCAATCATGCGGCAGATTCAACGCGCGCCAGGCCGCATCGTCGAAATCGGCCTGCTCCGCCCCCGAAGCGTCGGCCTTCAGAAAGCGCCAGCCTTCGTTGAAGGATGCGCGCCGCTCACCGGCGGCTAAGGCGGGCGTCGCCAACATCGCAAACACCAATAAAATCGTACTGCACCGCGTACAGAGCCTAGACATAAGACAAACTCCTCGGGAACTATGATATCGGATGTAGCGCAGGGACACGCGCCGTTTGTGGGTACCTGCGGCCGTTCGGCCCTTGTAGCGCCGCTGTCGGACGATGCCGGGCTAACTAGATAAAAGCCACGTCAGGCGCGATGCAGTGCTCCGAATACGCCACATACCCGCTGCCCTCGTTTCGTACGGCATATCGAATGCCCGGCGGAACCAGAAACACATCGCCCCGTTCAAAGGGAAGGCACGGCAGTGCGTTCTTACACTCCGACGAGTCGGCGATCACGATGGCGCCACCGCCGCCATTCATGCGCAGCAGGACGGCCCGTGTGTCATCGTGCGTCAGCGCGGTTTCTTTTCCGGGTTCGATCACGTAACGCGCCGCCGTCACAAATGAATCGCATAGCAACATCCGTTCCCCGCCCTGTACACCAACCGCGTGAATCCGCTCGAAGTTCTTCTCTCCCAGACCCGTTACCAAACGGTTGCTTCCAGGAGCCTCAATTGCCCGCAGCACGGGCTCGGCATGGGCACGATCAAAATCGGCGGGAATCTTCTTACCTAAATTCTGGTCATGCAGCCGGTCTACCATGTCCGTGGATACCGTCGCATACTCCTCGAGTACGCAGCCGATAACTGTGTGCACCACTCCGAGCTCCGAAATGATAAAAACGTCTCCTGGCTCCGGCACGAATCTGTAGCGCTCATACGCAGGGTTGGGCTCTCCATTGAACCACCGCTCGAACGAGTTTTTCTCGTAAATCCTCTTCCAGTCGTCAAAGTCACAGAGGAAAATGTATCCCCCCGGTTTGACGCTCACAATGTGAAACACCTCGAGCTTGTGCACCACATGGCGTTGGAAGCTAAAACCCTCGCGCTCGTTTTGGAGGAAGATCGAATACCCTACCGGCGTCGCAGCCTTCACTGCATACGACTTGTATTTGAGAATAAAACCAAGCTCTTTCTGAAATTGAGCAATTCGCCGGGCATCCGGCCCGGGCATGGGCTGGCTCATCGCTGTGAGCAAAATTGCCTTGAGTAACTCCTCCAACCGTTCCGTCTGATCGATAGGCAGATCCCGATGCAGGAATTCCCTCAGTACAGGCAGACTCTGCAGTCCCCGTGCAATGATTCGCTCCACACTCTTGAGTGCCTTGGGATCTTCCAAGTGCGCTTTGACATCCTGCGATAACTCAGTATAAGTTCCCATAACTAAGTTCCCGAAAGCCGTCTTGCTGAGCCGCGACCATAGGGAGCGGTTGCCGCCCCACAATTACCTACCGCAAGCGGCCGCATAAATTCTCGCTACCTTCCGAATCCGTTCGTGAATCAACTCTACCGGTGTGTTGCGAATTCGACGTGCCCGCACCGCATCGTACTCCTCCGGCAGGTATTGACTCAGCAACGTCAGGGGAGCCGGGGAGGCCGACAGATTTGCAACCAGCAGCTTGAGTTCCCGTTGCACTGCCTCATCCGGCCAATAGTACCGGCAGCGGTCACTATAGCTGTAGCGTCGCGCCAGGCTCAGTTCCTGTTCATCGCCACGATAATAAGGTCTCCAATGTACCGGATTGTGCAGCATGGCCCGCTCCATGGCTTCAGGCACTTGGGAAGGAGTAATCCCCCGCGCCTTGCCGAGCCACTCCCTTTCAATCCAACTCAACGCAAAAATGGCTTCCCGGAAAGCGAACGTCAGCCACGGCCCCACCTTCAGTATGGCGAAGTGATCCTCCACCATCTCGCGCAGCGCCGTTGGCGGCTGGTAGTCAGTGGAGTGTGCCTCATACACCAGCGACGGAGACGCGGGAAGGCACTTACTCAGAGGCTGAGCCTTCCGCTTGTCGTACTCAAACACGGAGGCATCGCCGAACTCCACCCCAGGTTGCACCACCAACCCAACCACTCTTTCCCAGGCCGCACTCAATCCGTGTTTCAAGAACGCCGCACGAAAGCTTTCGAGCGTGCGCTGCGCATCCGGGACGCGAGTCACTACCGGAGCCATTCCTGGCCCCTGCTCGCCGCCCGGAACAGGCACCTCCGTGCCGATGACATAAATAGGAGCCGGCGACCCGTCTCGCAACTCCTGATGCGTTTTCTCGGCAACCTGGCATATGGCGGCCGCCCTTTGCGCGATCACTTCATCCGCGAGCGCCTGATTTGGGGCATCATCCGCGCATGCCATGCTCGCATCCAGATGGATCTTGCTGTAACCCGCGATAACACTGGCCCGCACCAGCTCACATGCCTTTCCAACTGCTGACTCGGCCGGCTCGTTCCGCCACGGATAAGGACCCAGATGGTCGCTGCCCAGCAGAATGCGGTTGACCGGAAAGCCTGCGCGCTTGCCTATTGAGTGTACAAAAGCAACAAACTCAGTTGGTGTCAGCGCCGTATACCCGCCGAACTGATTGACTTGATTTGACGTAGACTCAATGCAGAGTACAGACCCGTCTTCCAGTGCCTGCTGCATCGATGCTTCGAGCACCCACGAGTTAGCGGAACACACTGAGTACATCCCCACTGGCTCACTCGCGCGGTTGCGCTCCACTACCCTCCGCAGCCAGGCGCAGGGACTTTGAACAGTAGGCTCCATTGAAACTCGGGGCGCTCTTATTCGAAACCGCCCGTGCCCCCCACAGCGCTCACGGCACGAGCCCCGGCAGCGACGCCCGCGTGCGCCGACTCCTCGATCGAACCGCCTTTGAGAAAGCACGCCAGAAAACCGGCATCGAAACTGTCGCCCGCGCCGGTCGTGTCAACCACGCGAGCCTTCACTGCCGGCACGCGGAACCGCGTTCCCTCCGCGTACACGATCGCGCCGCTGGCTCCGAGCTTGACCGCCGCAATCCGCACTAGCTTCGACAGTTCGCGTGCCGCTCGTTCGACATCGCGGCAGTTCGTCAGCCGGAGCGCCTCGATCTCATTGGGAAAGAAAATGTCTGTATACTTCAACACTCCGCGGATTCCCGAATCCCATTTCTCCGATGGATCATAATTGCAGTCGAGCGACGTAGTCAGTCCGAGTTTTCGCGCCTTCCGGAACAGACCGGCGGCTCCTGGATGAAGATTTTCCAAAAGAAAGTACGCGCCCACGTGGAGGTGGCGGGTGCTCCGCAAAATGGTATCCGGCACGTCGCGCGCTCGCAATAACGCCATGCTTCCTGCGTATGTGATTCCCGCGCGCTTCGCTCCCTGCTTGCACCAGATCGTCAGTCCTGTCTTCACCTTTTGACGCCGATGAAGAGTCCGCGTGTCCACGCCGGCCCAGCGCAGCCGCTGTTCCACGAAATGGCCGAAGAAATCGTCTCCCACGATTCCCGCAAAACCCACCTTCGCACCCAATCGCGATAGATTGAAGGCAAAAATCGAGCTCGATCCGCCCAAGACCAGATTCATGTCTGAGGCCAGCTTCTCTTTCTCAAACTCCAGGCGCGCGATCCCGTCGACCAGCAAATCGGCATTGGCCTCGCCCGCCACCAGGCAGTCCAGCGGGCGATCAGCCTTCATGAATGCGAACTCCTTGCACAACACGAGTGATCACAGCACCCGGACTGGGATTGTCTGGATTCAACCCTGACTGAAGACTGAGGTGATAGGCGAAAAGCTGCGGAAAAACAATCTCGAATGGGGTTCGCAGAGAATCGGGCAAATCTCCGGCCATGGCGGGCACGATTTCCGCGAACGCCGGCCCATCCTCCGGGCTGATCACGACCATCCGGCCGAGCTGTTTGGCTCTTAGTTCATTCAGCAGGTCCTCTTCGTAACGTCGCCGCAACGGGTCTGTCGAGAGGATGCTCAGAACGAACGTATCCGGGCGGAGGAAGCTCATCGGTCCGTGCCGCAGCCCGAGATGCGTCTCCGGCATCACGGGAATCCGGCCCGCGCTCATTTCGAGAATCTTTAGAGCAGCTTCCTGCGCCCAGCCCATCATGGGAGCGGATGCCAAAATGACAACCCGGTTGACTTCATCGGCTGACAACGCCCGCGCTCGTTCCTCCAGTTCGGCCAATCTTTGTTTTACTCGCGCGCATACATGGGTGAGAACCTGGCCGATCTCCCCATGGCGGCCAAGACACATCCCGGCAAGCACCAGATTGGAGAATGAGCTTGTCATGGCCAGGCTCCGATCGTTCGTCCTCGGATCAAGCACGATAGGCGTGACGCCCGGGCATTGCGCCAACTGGCCTTGCGCATTACACGTGATCGCAACATGCCGAACCTGAGGACAAAGCCGTTGAATTCTGCGGACCACTGCCACGCTCTCAGGACTGTCGCCCGATCGCGCCAGGGAAACAAGAACTCCCCCTGGGCCAAAGTGAGGCTGGGGATCCGCCAGAAGATCCGTAGTAGCAACCGCGCGGGTTGCGGGAAACGCACCCTGAATAGCCAGACCCGCATACGCGGAGCTCCCTGCGCCCGCAAACACAAAGTCAGCATCCGGCGAAACCCAGCCATATCGCCGTAAACCTCCAACGACACGATCGAACGTATCCGGCCACAGCTCCGGCTGCTGGCTGATCTCGGCGTGTGTAAGCGCCCCCTGCTTAATGGCGCGGTCTGTTTTAGTCACAATTTCGCTGTCCACTGCGTATCTGTCCCAGAATTTTAGGCTTTCTCAAAGAGTCTATCAGAGCCGTCGGGCGGTGCGAATCTCGGCGTCTCTGCGTTCCGGCGTTGAAAAGTAGTTTTTCGCGCTTCGTCGTGTTAAAGAGACAGTATACTGAAATACATTACGTTGACCCGCCGTCAGATCATTTACCAAATCGCCGCGCTCGCGGGGTTGAAAGCTCGCGGTGAGAGCGTCTTGAATGTCGCCTACGCCGGATCGATGGCCTCCGTGATGGAAGGCGAGATCAAGCAGGCGGCGCTCGCGCAACTGGGCCTGTCGTTGCAGGGCCGCGCGCAGGGCGCCAGCGGACTCGCACAGCTCATCGTAGGCAACGCCATTCATGCGGATGTTTTCATCTCGGTGACTCCCAGCCCCATGGAAACGGTTCTGAAGGCGGGAATGGCTACCAACGCGGTCCCCATCGCACACACCGAAATGGTGATCGCCTACTGCCCCAGCAGCCGCTTCGCGCCCCGTTTCGAGGCGGCGGACAAGTCTAACGCTCAATCCTGGTGGCAAATCCTCCAGGAGCCGGGCCTGCGCTTCGGCCGAACCGATCCTGTCACCGACCCGCAAGGCCGCAATATCATATTTGTCATGCAGCTTGCGGCGCGCCTCTACAAGCAGCCCGATCTCGTTCGGCTCATTCTCGGACCGGACGTCAACCCCGAACAGATCTTTACCGAGCCCACCGTCCAAGCGCGCTTGCAGAGCGGCCAGTTGGATGCGGCGTCCGCCTATAAGATCCAGCCCGCGCCGTTCCACCTGCCGTATGTCACCTTGCCGCGGGAAATCAATCTCGGCGGCGGCTCGTCTGGAGCTTACTCGCAAGCGAGCCTCACGCTGAACAGCAAAACCTATCATCCCGAGCCGTTGGTTTATTACGCCGCGGCACTCAAGCAGGCGCCAGATCCTCAAGCGGCTGCGCGGTTCGTCGAATGGCTATGCGGAAAATCGGCGCAAGAAATCTTCAGCCGTTCCGATTATGATCCACCCGGCGATGCCAAAGTGTTGGGCGCCACGTGACCCGGCGCTCTATCTCACGCTGCGGCGTGGTGCTCTTCGCCCTCGCGCTGCTCTATCCCCTCACTGGATTGCTTTCTCGCGTGGGCCCTTGGCGCTGGGATGATGCGGTCGCCAATCCCACTCTCTCATCTATTCGTGTGTCTTTGCTCTGGACTGGCGCCGCCATGTTGATCGTGTTGCTGGTGGGCACGCCGGTTGCGATCTACGTCGCGCGCGCCGCTCCGAAGGAACGCCTGTGGTGGCAGAGCATCCTGATTCTCTCCATTCTGCTGCCTCCGCTGGCGTTGGGGATCTTGCTCTCTATGGCGTTCGGTCCAACGGGTTGGATCGGCCAATGGCTAGAGCATGCCGGAATTCGCTTGAGCAACAACGCGCTCGCGTTCGTGGTCACGCAAGTCTACGTCAGCATCGGCTACTACATTCTGGGAGCCATCGCGGCGTTCGGCTCCATTCCCCCGATGCTCGAAAAACAGGCCGCTTTGCTCGGCCAGACGCCATCGCGTGTGTTTTGGCGCGTCACCTTTCCATTGGCGCGGCTGGGACTCGCTGTCGCTTTCAGTCTCGCCTGGGTCCGTGCCCTGGGGGAATTTGGCGCTGTCGTCGTGACCGCGTATTATCCATCTGGAATGCCAGTGCAGCTCTGGGTCAATCTGCAGAGCTTCGGTCTGCCCGCTGTCATGCCGCTGCTCCTGGTTTTTCTAGTGACCGCGCTGCCTCTGCCCTGGATCGCCCATCTCCTGGCGCAACGCCGCCCACATGCTTGACGCCTACATTCTCAAACGGCGGCGCGATCTGACGGTCGACGTTCACCTGAAGATCGAAAAGGGCGGCTCTCTGGGGCTGTTTGGAGCATCCGGCGCCGGGAAGAGCACAGTACTTTCGTGCATCGCCGGCATTGAGCAACCGGATCACGGCAGTATCCGCTTTGGTGGCATCCAGTTGTTTCCGCCGCCGTTGCCCCTGCATCTGCGGCCCGTTGGATACCTGACTCAAGAGCCATATCTTTTTCCTCATCTGACCGTGGCGCGGAATATCGCCTTCGGGCTGGGTCGCGGGCCCACGGAAAATGAGAATGGCTGGCTCGCGGACTTGCGCGCAAGCCTTAGCCTGGACGACTTCTGGAACGCACCGGCGGCACGTATCTCCGGCGGTCAGGCGCGAAGAGTGGCGCTCGCGCGCATGTTGGCGCGGCGCCCGCCGCTGGTTCTGCTCGATGAGCCGTTTGCCGGCCTTGATCGGCAACTCGCACGCGAGCTGATCGAAGGCCTTCTGGCTTGGAAAAACAACCTCGGGTTCACCATGATCGTGGTGGATCACCAGGCTTACGTCCTGGAGCGGCTGTCGTCTCACGTAGCCGTCATTGAGCGAGGCCAAGTGATTCAGCAGGGCGATTGGGAGCAAGTGCGCACCGCGCCGGCCACCGATCTCCTCCGAAAGCTGCTCGCGCCGCTCTAAAACGCCTCATACCGAACTAAGCCACCTGCTTTCCCGCATCGCTCGTAGTGTATCCTCCCAGTCCCTCGAGTTCCCGCCGAAACGCCGTCCGGCTCAACGTATCTAGCAGCAGCTGCACGGCGGGCAATGCCAGGTGCGGCTTGCGAATCACCAGGTCGTAGCGTTCACCAATGAGCGGCACAAAGTCTAGCCCGAATATCCGCGCCGCGGCCCGCGTGGCCACGCAACCATCCGCTTGTCCCACGCGAACTTGCCAGGCCGCTGGAAGGTGGCCGTACGCGATCTGGCCGTAACCCGTCACTTTCGCGATAGGAATTCCCAACCGCTTCAGGCTGGAGTCCAATAAAATCCGGCTGCCGGATCCCGCTTCCCGATTCACTAGCGTGACACCTTTGCGTGCAAAGTCGCCGATCTCCCGGATCGACTTCGGATTGCCCTTCGCCACGACAATTCCCTCTTCCCACATGGCAAATGTAATCACTGAAACCGTTCCCCGGGGAAACAGTTTGCGCACGTGCGGCAGGTTGGATTCGCCGGTGGCTTCATCGCGCAGATGCGAACCAGCCACGTGCACCAGGCCTTCTCGCAGCAGGACCAGCGACTGCGAGCTGTTGCGATGCGCCAGCACCAGCTCGACATTCCCTTTCCGCACATGCCTCGCCAGCACCGTCATCGCCGGGTCGCAGCCGGCCATCAAAAGCCGATGGCCGGCTTCGCCTTCCGCGCCAAATACCTGCACCCGCGCCTTGCGCGCATCGGCCCCCTTCCCGCCAGCGTGCACCACCACTGCATCCGCGACGGGCAAATGCCACGCCACCGGCGACGGATAAACTCCCATGATGCGCTTGTCCACCTGGCAGAGCTGGACCGGCAATCCCGGCTCCACCGCCTGGCCGCCGGGCAGCATTTCCACGTCCTCGGTGATCACCGGCGCCGGCGAGCCATCATCAAGAGAAAACAGCTCTTCCACTCGAACCTCGAGCGTCTGCGCGAGGCGCAGCGCAACTGCTGTATTTGGAACATATGCTCCGGCTTCGATGGCGTAAATCGTCTGGCGGGTAACGCCGCCTGCTTTGGCCAGTTCCGCAGCTCCGAAGCCTCGCGCTTGCCGGATCTCCGCTAAGCGATTCTTTACTTTCATAAAAGACAGTGTCCATTCCAGTTTACACGCCCTTTTGGCTCTGCTACTATGTCTTGTTTACAAGACAATAGCTTTTTTATATGACAAAACCCCTTGTACTCCTTTTTTGGGCCGCGTCCGCGATGCACGCGCAGGACGGCTTTTTCAGCGAATGGCTCGACCGCTCCGATCAGGCGAAAGCCGACCAGCCCCGGTGGATGACGCCGCTCGCCACGGTCACGCCTCGGCTCGAACAAGAGTTTCGCGCCGACTTCCTGGTGGAGCAGATGGCAACCGGGCACGATCTTGCCAACTACGATGGCGGCAAGGGGCTCGAGTTGATTCCCAACGAGCGCGTGGAGCTGCTCATCAACCTTCCGCCTTACCTCGAACACAACAACGACAAGATCCACGACGGCTGGGGCGATTTTTCCTTCACTGGCAAGTATCGCCTGCTCTCCGCCAACGAGGAATCCGGCAATTACATTCTCACCGTGTTCTTCGGCGCCACCGTTCCCACCGGGACTTACACGAACGGAGCGAAGGCGGCCGTGCTGACGCCGACCATCGCCGGTGGAAAGGGGTGGGGCAAGTTCGATGTGCAAAGCACATTCGGGGCCGGCTTGCCGCTCAGCCGCATAAGCGGGCTTGGACATGCTCTGGCGTGGAACACTGCCTTCCAATATCACGTCATGCAGAAGCTGTGGCCCGAACTGGAAGTCAACTCCACGTTCTGGAAAGAGGGCGACAATAATGGCAAGAAACAGACGTTCGTAACTCCGGGAATCATTTTCGGCCGCTTCAAGCTCCACGGCCGGCTGGTGATGGCTCTAGGCGGAGGCTTTCAGATCGCCGCTACGCAGTTCCACCAGTACAATCACGCGGTGATCTTTACTATTCGTTTCCCGTTCTGACTATCAGTCGGGGAATTCGTAGCACCCGATATCGGACGCGGTCCCTTGCGGCCGCTTCTCTCCGTCCATATCCGTCGTCACGGCGGCCAGCGTTTGGCCGGCATCGATCGCGGGCGAGCCGGCCAGGAGGTGATAATTGCCCGCTGATGGATTCACGAAAAGGCTCGCCAGGGTGGCTACGAACGAGTGCGCTTCGTGGCCTTGCGCCTGCCACTCGGCCAGCGTGTAGAACGTGGTCCCGTCATCCGGCGTGATGGCATAGGTTCCGCCGCCAAAGATGTTGTAGTCGCTGTCGGTGTTGGCGACGTCGGTCGCACCTGTGTACTGGATGCCGCCGTGGCCCGAGTTTTCGTTGTAGAGGATATTGTCCCGCACGGTATTGCCGCCCACGCTGGAACTCACCACCAAGTCCCAGCGGCCGTCGGAAGCCATGTCGATGGTGTTGTTGTAAACCAGGTCTCCTACGGGACCAGCCGCACCATCCTGTTTGAACATCGTGATCCCGGATGCATGATTGTTGTAGAGCAAGTTGTTCTGAATCGTGGAGAACTGCACCCCGTCCAGGTTAATCGCTCCTCCGCCCGCAGACCCATTGTTGTAGATGACATTGTCCTCAAGGAGCGCGCCAGTGATGATTCCGACGCCGCCCTGGCTGACGTCCGCATTTAGCTGCACGCCGGCCCCAGCATTGTCGTGCAGCCAGTTGGCGCGCACGATAGGCGACTGACTGCTGTTGGAAATATAGATGCCGTGCTGCGCTACGCTGCCGTAGCATTCATTGTTCCGGATCAGAGAATTGTTGGAGAAATCCGTGAAGATGCCCCACTCGGCATTGTTGCCGTACACGCCGTTCTGCACGGTCACGTTGGGGCTATTGTCGATGCGTATGGCGGCTCGGTTGGCGTTAAACGAGCGCAACCCGTCGAGCACGATGTACGACGAAAATGTAACGAAGATCGTATCCCGCACGCCGCTCACCGGCAGGATTTGGGCATTTTGTCCCAGGGCCTGGATGGTAATGGGATTCGCCGCTGTTCCATTCAGGCTATCGACGGTGAACGCGTTGTAGCTGCCGTCGGCTACGAAGATCGTGTCGCCCGGTTGCACGATGGTCAGCGCCTGGCTGATCTGCCGGCAGGGGCTCGTCTGTGCGCAGGAGTTGTTGTCGTTGCCGCTGGGGGAAACGTACCATGACGCACCGTTCCCGGCTTTACAGCCCGCGCCCAAGGTAGCGTTGATGATGCGCTGAACATCCACAACGTTGCACTGGCCGTCGCCGTTCAGATCTCCGTTAGTGCAAGGGAAAATTCCCAGAGCCTGGTCAATCGCAAGTTGGATATCAATAACGTTGACTAACCCATCAGCGTTGAGATCGCACGCGCTAACAAAGGCCGGTGCGGCCCTAAGATACGACGCCCATGCCGAGAAAATCAAAGCGTGAATGATAAAGCGCCGGCCCGTGACCATACTCGTATGCCTGTGGGTGTCATCGTAAAGCCTGCCCCCAATCGAGCGAAATTGCAATGCTCGCAGTGGTTAGCTATCGGACCCATGTTTACCCGGACAATTTTTCGGAAACTTTCGGCTCTTAAGTGGCATCTCAGTCGCAGGGAGCAAAGCTGCATTCGTGTTTACGGTTGCACGCACGCTGATTACATCCATCGCTTTACCTCTGGCGTTACTGTGCCAGAACGCACCTTCCAGCGACCCAGTGCAGCCCGGCACAAAGAGCGATAGCTCGTCCTCGAGCCACGAGGAGGACCATCCTCCCAAGCGAATTCTTTGGGTCATTCCGAACTTCCGCACCTCCCCCACTCTGGAGGAGTACAAGCCGCTCACTCCCAAGGAAAAGTTCAGGATCGCCTCGTTGGACTCCTTCGATCGTGGTACGGTTGCCCTAGCCGCGGCATTTGCCGGGGAGGGACAGCTGAACAATTCCACACGCGCATTCGGCCAGGGCGTGGCGGGCTATGCCCGGTATTTTGGAACGTCTTACGCCGACTTCGTGATCGGCGACTACATGACCGAGGCTATCTACCCCACGCTCCTGCATCAAGACCCACGCTATTTCCGTAGAGGCGTTGGAAGTGGATGGTCGAGATTCGGCTATGCAGTGGGTCAGATTTTCTGGACACACAAAGATTCCGGGGGCACCCAGTTCAATTTCTCCGAAGTTGTCGGCAATTCCACCGCGGTGGCCATTTCCATGGCGTACTATCCGGATAATCGGACCGCCGCCAACGCAATAACGGGACTCGGTACGCAACTCGGCGTGGACACCGCATCCAACATCCTTAAGGAGTTTTGGCCGGATCTCGAGCGGAAGCTATCGAGAAAGGACGGGGCCTCGAGGGACTCCGACGGCCGGTAGCAATTCCGATGCTTGTCACCGCCCTGGTGGCGCGCTCACTACCCCTAGTTCGTTTCTGATGAAAGTTCCGTCTTGACAGAACGCAAGCTCGGAAACGATCAACATTACCAGTATGGCGATGCGCTTGTAGGAGTTCACGCATTTAGCATCGCGAGATCCGGTTTGCAAGGCAAGCGACTCGACCCGGCTGTATAATCACCACGTGCTCAACCCACTGACCCGCCGCGATGCCGGCAAATCGATACTCACAGCTCTTGCCGCTGGAGCCGCGTTACCCGCTGCCACCAAGCAGCCGCTCGGTTTTCAACTCTACACGATTCGCAAAATCCTCAAGGATCATGCGGCCGAAGCGCTGGAGCGGCTGTCGAAGATTGGATACAAGACCATCGAATCGATTCGCGGTGACAACGCGCTCGTGTTGCCGCTATGTAAGGAGTTCGGCCTCCAACCGGTGAGCTGCCACTTCGACACGCCGCTAGTCACGGGCAACTACGACGCCTGGAAGGATAGCGACCTGCCGGCTGGATATACGTGGGAGAAGGCTGTGAACGACGCGGCCGCGGCGGGATTCAAGTACATGGTGGTTGCTTATTTGCTGCCGGCCGAGCGCGGCTCGCTGGATACGTTTCGCAGCTACGCCGACAAATTCAACAAGGCCGGCGAAGCCGCGCACAAAGCGGGCATGCAGTTCTGCTATCACCACCACGCCTTCGAGTTTGGACCCAAGGACGGATCGCGGCCCATCGACGTGTTTCTGGAGCGCTTCGATCCCAAACTGGTGAAGTTCGAAAGCGATGTTTTCTGGGCGAGTGTAGCGGGTCAGGACCCGGCCGAACTGCTGCGGCAGTGGAAGGGGCGGGTCGCGTTGGTTCATCTGAAGGACAAAGCCCCCGGCCTCAAGACCCACCATGCCGAGAATCTGTCGCCTAACGCATTTCGCGAAGTCGGACTCGGGGTGCTGGATTTTCCGGAGATTCTGGAAGCGGCACGGGAATCGGGCGTCGAGCGCTACTTCGTCGAGCAGGACGAGATGGCAGAAGATCCCGTGGACAGCCTGGCGTACAGCCTGCACACGTTGGAGAAGATTGGGTTCTGATGTCATGTTGACGGTATCCAAGCTCCGAGAGAACCTCTACGGCATCCTCGATCAAGTGCTTGAAACTGGAACGCCAGTGGAGGTATTGCGGAAAGGCCGAGTACTCAGAATTGTCCCGGGAGCACACCTACCAAAGCTCGCGCGCCTGAAGAAGCGTAGGGCCTACCACGGGGATGTTGATGAAATTCTAACGATGAGTTGGCTGAAAGAGTGGAGCGAGCCAAGGTGATCTGCCTGGGCGCGTGCGTGACCGGCTGATCGTCATTATCGCAGCTCCCCAATCCGATGCAGCTTCATGAGATTGGTCGTGCCCGGTCTTCCGATCGGTTGGCCGGCGACGAACACCACCACGTCGCCTGTATTCAGGTAGCCGCGATCGATCAGCAGCCGATCCATTTGGGCCATCATTTCGTCCGTCGAGCCGACTTCCGGCGCGAGGACGGGCTGCACACCGTAGTGAATCAGCAACTGTCGCGCTGCGATTTCGCTGGGCGTAATGGCATAGATGCGGACCGGCGGGCGGTAGCGCGAAACCAGGCGCGCGCTGGAGCCGCTGGTGGTGAACACCACCACGGCGCTGGCGTGCGCGTCGCGCGCGGCCCGATAGGCGGCGTCCGCGAGGATTTCGGCGTGCGGCGGGTCGTCGTGGCGCGGCAACTCATGAAATCCGTGCTTGTTGATGGATGCCTCGGCCTCGGCCGCGATGCGGGCCATGTAGGCGGCCGCTTCGGCGGGATATTTTCCGACGGACGTCTCGGCGGACAGCATCACCGCGTCCGTGCCATCGTAGATGGCGTTGGCGACGTCGCTGACTTCGGCGCGTGTGGGTGAGCGGTGCTCGATCATGGATTCGAGCATCTGAGTTGCGGTGATGACGAATTTCCCCGAGCGGCGCGCGCGGCGGATGATGGATTTCTGAATCGGGGGCACGCGCTCGAGCGCCACTTCGACGCCCAGATCGCCGCGCGCCACCATCACGCCGTCGGCTTCGGCGAGGATGTCGTCGATGTTGTCCCAGGCGGCCGGCTTCTCGATCTTGGCCACGACGCGCGCCGGCCGGCTGCCAATATGCTGCTTCAGAAGCGCCACGTCCGAGGCTTTGCGCACGAAGGAGAGCGCGATCAGATCAACTCCGGCGCCGAGAGCGAACTCGAGATCGGAGAGGTCCTTTTCAGTGAGGGAAGGCGTGCTGAGCTGAACGCCCGGCAGATTGATCCCCTTATGGCTGCCCACGATCCCGCCCGACACCACCAGAAAGCGCACGCGTACTCCATCACTTTCGATGGCACGCAGCTCGACGGCGCCATCGGCCAGCAGAACGCGGTTACCCGGCTTGACGTCCTCGGCGAAGCGAGCGTACGTGGTGGAGCAGCAGGCAGCGTGGCCGATGACCGGCTCCGTGGTGATGGTGAAATCCGTTCCGGTTCGCAGCTCGCAGCTTTCGCTGGCGCATTGGCCCAGACGAATCTTGGGACCCTGCAGGTCGAAAAGCAACGCAGCCTGCCGGTTCTGTTGTGCAGCGAGGGTGCGAACGGCGGAGATGCGCGTGGCGTGTTCGTCCAGCGATCCATGTGAAGCATTGAGGCGAAAGATGGAAACGCCCGACGCCATCATTTCGCAAAGGATGGTGGGCGAGTCGGTGGCCGGGCCCAGCGTGGCGACAATTTTGGTGTTCGACAACTCGCGGGTTACCATGGTCCATTCTGACATTATGCCGATTGTTCAAGTTGTCATCCTGGCGTTGATCCAAGGCATCGCGGAGTTTCTGCCCATCAGCAGCACGGCTCACCTGATCGTCGCGCCGTGGCTGTTGGGCTGGAGCGATCCCGGCCTAACGTTTGATGTCGCGTTGCACGTGGGGACGCTCGTGGCAGTGGTCGTCTATTTTTTCCGCACATGGGTGCAAATCATCTTGCACGGATTCGGCATTGAGTGGGGAGACGATGAGATGCTGCGCCAGAATCCGCGGCTGCTTTGGCTGCTGGTGCTGGGCACGATTCCTGGCGGTGTCATTGGATTTCTATTCGAGAAACAAGCGGATAGCACTCTGCGCAGCCCCATTCTGATCGGAGCGATGATGATCGCGTTGGGCCTCGTCATGTGGGCGGCGGACCGGTGGGGGGCACGCAAGCGAGGTCTCGGAGCGGTGTCGTTTGCGGATTCGCTAGTCATAGGTTGCGCGCAAGCGCTTGCCATTATTCCGGGAGTCTCACGCAGCGGTGCTACGATCACCGCGGGCTTGTTTCGCAACTTAGATCGGGTAGCCGCGGCGCGGTTTTCATTCCTACTTGCCACTCCAATTATCGCGGGCGCGGCCGCAAAGAAATTTTACGATGTGCTGAAGCACGGGGGCATTCCGGCGGATATGCATATGCCATTCTCGGTGGGAATCTTGGTGAGCGGGCTCACGGGGTTGGCGGTGATTGCCTTCTTCCTTCGATATTTGCAGCATCGCAGCTTGAACTTCTTCGTTTACTATCGGGTGGTTTTTGGCATAATAGTGATTGCTCTGGCTATCGCCCGCCCGCCAGCGGGATGAAATTTCTTTCTCCAACCGAATCTAAACGCCTCAACGAGGTGCTGGGATTCGTGTTCCTCGCGTTCGGCCTGCTGGTGCTGTTCAGCCTGATCTCTTACCGGACCTACGACCCTTCGTGGAATACCGCGACCAGTAGCGCCCACGCGCCGCAAAACCTGGCCGGATATGTGGGTTCGTACCTCTCGGATCTGCTTCTGCAAACATTCGGACTGGCCGCGCTGCTGATTCCGGCGGGGGTGTTTGTACTGGGTTGGAAGTGGATTCGCTCCGACACGATTGTAGACCCCGGCGTGAAGCTGGCCGGTTTTCTGATGCTGGGATCGAGCTTGTGCGCGGTGCTGGGAGAAGGGCCGGAGTTTCACGTTTTCGGTCTGCCGGCAAGCGGCCTCGTGGGCATGCTGCTGGCGCACGCGCTGGTGGCCGCGCTGAATCGAGCGGGCGCGGTACTGGTGACGCTGACGGTGATGGTGGTTTCTGTTTACCTGGTTTCAACCTTCACGCTTTCCATGCTGCAAGGGTGGCTGGCCGCTCCCATGGCCTGGCTACAGGTTCCACTGGCCGGCATCCGAGAGTGGCTGGAGGAGCGCCGTAAGCGCAGGATCGAGCGACGGCGTGAGAGAGCGCGTTTGAGAGCCGAAGAGCGGGCGGCGGCGCGAGCCGCGCGGCGGCAACCGGTGGAGGCGATGGTGTCGGACCCCGAGCCGCTGCCCATGGTGATCGAGCCGGGCGAGCAGATGCCGGCGCAGCCCGCTCTCGATTTTGCGCCGGAAGACATACCGATATGCCCACTCGAAGAGCCAGCCGCTTCGGCGGTCACGAAGCGATCGGGGCCCCGCGCGGTCCCAGAGCCGCGGCACGTATCGACCAATTTCCGCCTGCCCACGACCGCCCTTCTGAATGAGTCGCCCGGCCGCACAGCCTACGATGAGCAGGAGCTGAAGGACATCGCGGCGCGAGTGAAATCGAAATTCGAAGAGTTCAACGTGCTGGGATCGGTGGTGCAGATCAATCCCGGTCCCGTGGTGACAACCTTCGAATTCAAGCCGGAAGCCGGCATCAAGTACACGCGCATTACCACGCTGAACGAAGACCTGTGCATGGCGTTGCAAGCCGAATCCATCCTGATCGAGCGTATTCCGGGGAAGCCGACGGTGGGCATCGAGGTTCCCAACACGCGTCGCGAATTGATCAGCTTGCGCGAGGTATTCGAATCGGAGGAGTTCGCGGGTTCGCATTCCCACCTCACGATTTCGCTGGGCAAGGACATCAACGGGCGCATCAAGGTATCGGCGCTCGATTCCATGCCGCACCTGCTGATTGCCGGATCGACCGGATCGGGCAAGAGCGTCATGATCAACTCGCTCATCATGTCGGTGCTCTACAAGTCGACGCCGGATGATGTGCGCATGATTCTGGTGGACCCAAAGCGGCTGGAGATGGGGCTCTACGAGGGCATTCCGCATCTGTTGACGCCGGTGATCACGGATCCGCGCAAAGCCACCAACGCGCTGCGCAACGCGGTGCTGGAGATGGAACGCCGGTTGCGCGTGCTGGCGGAGCAGGGTGTGCGGAACATCGACCAGTACAACAAGAAGATCCGCAAGCTCCAGCAGGAAGTGCCGCGCGATTTGTTCGAAGAGGCGGCGGACGAGCCGCAGCCGCTGCCGTACATATTGATCCTCATCGACGAACTCGCCGACCTGATGATGATTGAGGGCCGCAACGTGGAGGAATCCGTAACGCGCCTCGCGCAGATGGCGCGCGCGGTGGGCATGCATCTGGTGCTGGCCACGCAGCGGCCGAGCGTTGATGTTATTACTGGCCTGATCAAAGCCAACTTCCCTGCCCGCATCAGCTTCCGCGTGGCCACGCGCGTGGACTCGCGAACCATTCTGGACGTGATGGGCGCCGAGCACTTGCTGGGCAAAGGCGACATGCTGTTCCTGCCGCCGGGATCTTCGCGGCTGACGCGCGTGCACGGGGCCTTCGTCACCGAAAACGAGATCAACCGCGTGGTGGATTTCTGGAAGGAGCAGGCCGCTCCCGAGTACGACCAGTCGCTACTGCTGGCGCCACCGGCGGAAGAGGGCGAGATCTCCGATGAGGAAGGCGACGGCTTGGGCGAGCAGGACCCGATGTACGAAGAAGCGCTGCGCGTGGTGCTCGAAATGGGCAAAGCATCGACCTCAACGCTGCAACGCCGCCTGCGCCTAGGCTACGGCCGCGCGGCGCGCATACTCGACATGATGCACAGGGATGGCATCATCGGGCCGCCCGACGGCTCGAAGCCGCGCGAAGTACTGAAGCGGCCGGAGTGGTTGCGGGAAGTCGAGGGGCAAGTACGGTGAGGTTCGCAGGCCGTCATCTATAATAGATAGCAGGGTCGCTTGTGCCTGCCACTATCGACATAGGATCGCTGATTGAACGGAAAGCCAATGTGCACGGCGGCCGGCCTTGCGTGGCTGGAACCGGCGTGACCGTGCGGCGAATTGCCCAGTGGCACAAGCTTGGGTTGACGCCCGAGGAAATTTCAGCAGCCTTCGGGCACATCTCGCTAGCCCAGGTTCATGCCGCTCTCGCCTACTACCACGCCAATCGATCCGAAATCGATGCGGATCTGGAGATTGAGGAATCAACGGCCGCCGACATCGAGAGCCATCACGCCGGCGAAATCTCACGCTAGCTCGTGAGCCGGATCCAACTTTATATCGATGAAGACGCTATGCATCTCGCTCTGGTTGGCGCTCTGCGGGCGAACGGCGTCGACACGATCACGGCAGTTGACGCTGGCTTGATCCAGAGTCCGGACGAGCTCCAACTGGAGTATGCGGCCGAGCGCGCGCGCGTCCTCTACAGTTTCAACGTGGCAGATTTTTACCAACTCCACACGGCTTGGATTGCCGCGAATAAGCCTCACGCTGGAATGATTCTCGCGCGACAACAGCGTTATTCGGGAAGTGATCAATTACGACGGCTGCTTCGCTTGGTCGCCGCCACATCACACGAGGATATGATGAACCGCATCGAGTTCCTGAGCCGTTGGGGCTGAAATCATCGCCCGTACGCTACCTCCGGCGTAACGATGTCTTCCTTCGCCTGCGGATCACCGGCTGCCGGGCCGTGCCAGACGCTGCCGCCATAAGTGGTGATGTAGATCTTGGAAGCGTCGAGTGGATCTGGAATCACGCGGTGGCCCCATTTGAAGTTGAAACCGCGGATACGCTGCCAAGTTTCGCCGCGATCGGTAGAGCGCCAGGCGGAAGAAGAGAAGCCGCAAGCATACAGAATGTCCGGGTTGCGCGGATCGATCGTTAGATCGTAGACGTACTGATCGCGCGACAGCGTATTGCGCCAGGTCGCGCCGCCGTCGGAGGAGATCCAGATGCCGCCGGAAATTGCCTGCTGTTTGGATGGACGGCCCCAGGCTGCGAGATATAGTCGCGCGGGATCCTTTGGGTCAATGGCGATTCCGTTAGGGCCGTTCACACCGGTGGGCAACGCGATCCTGGTCCAGTGTGCGGCGGCGTCGGACGAGCGGTAAAGAGCGCCGTCGTTGCTGGTGCCGAAACTGCTATCCTCGCTGCGGCGCGCCAGGACGACATAGAGCGCACGATCAGGGCCTTCGGCCAAGCGCCAGGCGAATGGTTCGTTCTGGGGCAGGCCGTCGTTCCTGAGCGCCCAGGATTTTCCGCTGTCGGTGGATTTGAAAACGCCGCGCCCGAAACCGGTGACGTACAATACGCGCGCGTCCTCGGGGCTGGAGGCATCCAGCAGGATGTGAGTCGCGGCGGTCTGCGGCATGCCCTTGTTGGAGACGCGCCAGGTGCGCCCGCCATCGTCGCTGACCACGACACCTCCGTCGTACGTGGCGGTTGACCTGTGACGCCACATCTTGGGGCGCGGCAGATCGTGGACGCCGCTCACGGCGGCCCATACGCGGCCGCGAACTTTGGGGTCGAACGTCATCCAGTAGGTTGTGTTTGTCCACCGGCGCGGAACGGTTTCCGTCGAGCTGATCCATCCACGCCCGCCATTTTCGCTGCGAAACAAGCCGATGTCGGTGTACGTGATGAATACTCGCTGGCGATCGAACGGATCGAAATGCACGCCGTAGTTGGTGGTGACGTCAAGTCCCGTCGTGGTATTGGATTGGTCATCGAGACGGTGCGCATAGACGCCTTCCCAGGTCTTGCCGCCGTCGCGAGTGCGCATCGTCCGCCCCATATCGGTAGCAACGCAGAGATTCGGATCGACGGCCGCCACGGCGACATGCAGCGGGTTCTCGCCCCATGACGGACCGAAGCGTCCGGTGATCCAGCCGTCATGAACATTCTTCGCCGGTTGGCTGGACGTTTCCTGCCACACGAGCGTCCAGGTGCGTCCAGCGTCGGTTGTTTTGGCCACGCCGAAATAACGCTCGCCGCCGACTGTGAGCCTGTTGTAGGAGAGATAAGCAACGTTGCCTTGACTGGCGCTGGTGGCAATGGCGCGCAGGTCGGGTGACTCGCCGGGCAGCTTAGACTCGCGCCACGATGCGCCACCATCGTCCGACACAAACACACCAGTCTCGGCGACGGCATAGATGACCGGCTTGCCGCCGGCAAAACCGAGACCAGCATCGAGAAGTGAGGTCGCGGCAAGCGGCGCGGGGCCATTCTGCCAGGTTCCTGCCTTGCGGACGGCCACGGATGCGTAGCCAATCACGTACACCGTGCGATCGCCGGTGGGTGAATTGGGATCGATGACGATGGCCCGGCCACCGCCGTCAAGATCGGCCGACGGCTTCCAGGTTTTGCCCCAGTCTTCGGAGACAAACAATCGCGTCGCACGATTCCGCAGCATAGCTGCGTACAGAACGTGCGAATCGGCGGGATCGACGGCCAGAGCCTCGACTTCTCCAGGCGTGTCGGCGGAACTCGCGATGTAGTTTGTGCCGTGGTCACTGTTTTGGAAAACGCCGGTGACGGTAGACGGATCGGGATAAACGAGCCTCCAGGTATCACCTGCGTCCGTGCTGCGCCAAAGCGCTCCGCCGCGGCCATCGGCGCGCTCTCCCGCGGTGCGTGTGTAAACGGTTCGGGCATCGCTCGGATCGAAGGTGAAGCCCTTGGCGACCTGCCCGAGGTTGAACATGCGCCAGGAACTGCCGCCATCGTGCGAGACGTAAGCGCCGGTCATGTCGCAGGCCACAAACACATCGTTTGGGTTTTGAGGATTGATGGCGGGGAAGAATTGCGCGCCACCTCCGCCGGGGCCAATGACCTCCCATGCGTCATGACGATTGGCGCCGGAGACGGCCGCCAACATAACCAAAACGGACAGAGCAATTTTGCGGGACAAGCTTTGTTATAGCGCGAACGGCATGTTCACGCCAAAGGCGCTCGGGCCGGAGAGGTCCTGAGCGTTACGGCATTCTGCTGGCCGCTTATCCGCTCAGGATTTCGAAAGCTCGCTAGTGGTCTGTCGCGGCCAGAAAATGTTAGGGCACCGCTTCCTGCGGTCGCGGCTTGGCAAGGAGGTGGGTCATGTTACGACAGGCCGGCAGCCGCCTACTCCGCACTCGCCTTGTGGCCTAACTTCTTCTCCAAATACTCCTGGTACTCTTTCTTCAGCGCCGGGTCGGTCGGGCTGGGATAAATTTCGCTCGACTTGTACTTGCCGGTGAGCAGCTTCATTTTGGTCCACTCGTCGTGAATGTGGGTTATGTCCGCTTTGTCCAGGACCTTTTGCACCAGTTGCGGCGGAATGAAGTATACGCCTTCGCGGTCTCCGAAAACGACATCGCCGGGCATCACGGTGGCGCTTCCGATGCGAATGGGGACATTAACGCCGGTGAGCATCACATTGCCGATCGGCGTGGGATGCGCGCCACGAGCGTAGAGCGGCATGCCGATGGGAAAGATGCCTTCGAGATCGCGAACAGCTCCGTCGACCACCAAGCCGGTTTTGGTCTCGGCGTAAATGGCCGTCGCGAGATTGTCGCCGACGATCGTGCCGTCTTCGATTTTGCCGAAAAGGTCGACAACCAGCACGTCGCCGGGTTGCAGAGAATCGATGACGCGCTGGTTGGCGTTGTCGCGTTCCCTGCCATTGCCGCGCGCGCGAGCCTGCGCGTGCGCCTCGGAGACATCGGCGACATCCGGCCGGTAGGGCATGAACTGCGCCGTGACCGCGCGTCCCACCAGCTTCTTCTCGGGATGCAGGATCTGCCAGTTGCCTTCGTACTGATTGCGAAACTTCGCGCCAGGCAGCACGGCCCAGACTTCCTCCGCGGAGAGATCCTTGCACTTTTCGAGTAGCGCGTCAGGCACCTTGGGCCGGCCGTCCTCGAAGCGGTCGAACGGATTCTTCTGCGTATATTCGATCAGCTGCTCTTTTGTGAACGTGAAGACTTGCGCGGCGGACGGCGCCGGGAAGGCAAAAGGCAAGAGGCAAAAAGCAAAGGGCAAAAGTTTCATGCGCGCAATTTATCACAGGCGCGGACTACTTGTCCGTTAGCGCGGCCACACCGGGGAGTTCGATGCCGGCGAGGAATTCGAGGGATGCGCCGCCGCCGGTGGAGACGTGGGAGATCTTGCTGGTGACTCCGGCGGATTTCACGGCTTTTTCCGAATCGCCGCCGCCCACCACGGATACGGCGCCGGATTGCGCTACGGCTTTCGCGACGGCGACGGTTCCCTTGTCGAAGGGCGGTTTTTCGAATACGCCCATGGGGCCATTCCAGATGATGGTCTTGGCGCCGGCGATCACTTTCGAAAATGCGTCGATCGTCTTCGGGCCAATGTCGACGCCCATCTTGCCGTCCGGCACTGTGTCAACGACCTCGTTCGGCGCGCCTTCTTTCAGCTCGGAAACCACTACATGGTCGACCGGCAGCACCAGCTTAGCGCCTAATTTCGCAAGCAGATCGCGGGCGAGATCGAGCTTGTCATCTTCCACCAGCGATTTGCCTACAGGCTGGCCTTGCGACTTCAGAAACGTATACGCCATGGCGCCGCCGATGAGCAGCTTGTCGACGATCTTCGCCAGGTTCGAAATCACTTCGATCTTGTCGGAAACTTTCGCACCGCCGAGAATCGCGATGGAAGGGCGCGCGGGGTTCGTGGTCACCATGCCGAGATATTTCAGCTCCTGCTCCATCAGCAGGCCGGCCGCCGCCTTGGGCACGAAGGCAATCATGCCAACTGTTGACGCGTGGGCGCGGTGCGCGGAGCCGAAGGCATCGTTGACGTACAGATCGCAAAGCGCGGCGAGTTTCTTCGAAAAGCCGGGATCGTTCTTTTCCTCTTCGGGATGGAATCGGAGATTCTCCAGCAGCAGCACAGCTCCGGGCGCGGGCTTCATGGCCTCGACTTCCGGGCCAATGCAATCGGGCGCCATTTTGACTGGGCGTCCCAGCAGCTCCTGCAAACGCTGCGCCACCGGCTTCAGGCTCATCTCGGGATTGGGCTTGCCTTTCGGGCGGCCGAGATGCGAAGCGAGAATCAGCCCCGCGCCGTGTTCGAGCGCGTACTGAATGGTGGGGAGCGACGCCTTGATGCGCTTGTCGCTGGTGATTTCCTGGCCCCCGGACGCGAGCGGCACGTTGAAATCCACACGAATGAAAAGACGCTTGCCTTTTAGATCGAGATCACGGATGGATAGCTTGGACATGAGTTCCTCAGAATCATTGTAGTGAAAGGCCGCGGGTGTCCCGTAGAACCGGCGGTACCCCCGTGCTACAGGTCTACAATCTGTACATGTCCATTCGATCGGTGACCGTCCTTGTTCCGCTCATTGCCGGGTCACTGGCGGCGCAGCAATCATTCACGCTGGAGCAGGTTACTGGAGCGCCTTTTCCTGACAATCTTGTGGCGTCACCCACGGGCGGCAAGGTCGGGTGGCAGCTCAACGCGCGGGGTGCGCGCAATCTGTGGGTGGCCGCGCCGCCGGATTATCGAGGCCGGCAAGTCACCAGCTACACCGAAGATGACGGGCAGGCGATCGACCAAGTGCAGTGGACGCCCGATGGACAATCACTCATCTATGTCCGTGGCGGCGATTTCGACATGGGCCGCGACATTCCCAACCCGCGCAGCTACATCGCCGGAGCGGAGCAGGTGATCTGGATGGTTTCGTCGGAAGGTGGCGCAGCGCGCCGATTGGTGGAAGGCCACTCCCCGGCCGTCTCTCCTAAGGGCGATCGCGTTGCCTTCATCCAAAAGGATCAGATCTGGATGGCGGCGCTCGAAGGCGGCGAGAAACCAACACAAGCGGTGCACGCCCGCGGTAAGGCGGAGTCGCTGCGCTGGTCGCCGGACGGGACGAAGCTCGCATTTGTCAGCAGCCGTGGTGATCACAGTTTCATCGGCGTGTTCGAACCTTCATCGAACGCCTTGCGCTATCTTGACCCCGGCGTGGACCGCGATCTCGAGCCTGTATGGTCGGCCGATTCCCAGAAAGTCGCTTTCATTCGGGCGCCAGCGTCGTACGTAACCTTCGGACGGCAGCGGACGGGAGAACCGTGGTCGATCCGCATAGCCGATGTGAAAACCGGTCGCGGCCAACTCGTATGGAAAGCGGAACAGGGACGCGGCAGCGTGTTTCATGGCATTGTGGCGCGCGATCAGTTGATGTGGGCGGGCAAGCGTCTGGTGTTTCCGTGGGAACGCTCCGGGTGGGTACACCTTTATTCGCTGGAGGTGACGGGTGCATCCACTCTCGGCACACCGCTCGACCTCACACCAGGCGAATTCGAAGTCGAGCACGTGACGCTGACCCCTACCGGCCGCGAGCTGGTGTACTCCTCCAACCAGGCGGACATCGATCGTCGCCATCTCTGGAAAATCGCGGCGGATCATCTCGGAGCAACTCCCATCACCAGCGGAGAAGGCATCGAGTGGTCGCCCGTGGTGACCAGTGACGGCAAGGCCATCGCCTTCCTCCGTTCCGGCGCGCAGCAACCGGCGCGTCCGGCGATCACCGTCGAGTCCGCCGCACCCAAGGATCTCGCACCCGACGCGATTCCCGCCGACTTTCCGGCCGATAAGCTTGTCATGCCGCAGGCCGTCATGATCTCCGCCGCCGACGGCATGCAGATCCACGGGCAACTGTTCGTGCCGGTCACCATGCGCGCGGGCGAACGCCGGCCGGCCGTGGTTTTCTTCCATGGCGGATCGCGGCGGCAGATGCTGCTCGGCTGGCACTACATGTATTACTACAACAATGCCTACGCAATGAATCAGTATCTGGCGAGCCGCGGATTCATTGTGCTCTCGGTGAACTATCGCAGTGGCATCGGGTACGGGCTGGATTTCCGCGAGGCGCTCAACTATGGCGCGCGCGGAGCGAGCGAGTTCAATGACGTGGTGGGCGCCGGTCTCTATCTCCGCGGCCGCCCGGATGTCAATCCCGCGCGCATCGGCCTGTGGGGCGGCTCATATGGCGGCTACCTGACCGCCCTCGGTCTCGCACGCGCGTCGGATCTGTTCGCGGCCGGCGTGGACTTCCACGGGGTGCACGATTGGAACGAGGTGATCGGGAATTTCACGCCCTCGTACGATCCGCAGAAGCAGCAGGACGACGCGCGCATCGCGTTCGAGTCATCCCCCATGGCCGCGGTGAAGCAATGGCGCTCGCCCGTGCTGCTGATTCACGGCGATGACGACCGCAACGTTCCTTTCACTGAGACGGTCATGCTGGTGGAGGCGTTGCGTAAGCAGAACGTGCAGTTCGAGGAGCTCATCTTCCCCGACGAGGTCCACGATTTTCTGATGCACGCGCATTGGCTCGCGGCTTACCACGCTTCCGAGGATTTTCTGAAGCGGCATTTGATGAAGTGAGGGGCAACACGACCGACTCTTTCGCTGTTGAGAGCACGATGGTCGTTTTCGTCCGTACAACTTCCGGTGATCCTTTGATCGAGACGGACAACAGCTCATCGAGGTGCTGCGGGCCTCGGCAGCGCACTTTGAGCAGGTAATCGTCGTCGCCGGTCACGTGATGGCATTCGGCAATCTCCGGCGTTCGACGGACGCGCTCCAGAAACGCGGCGCGACCCTTCGGCCGGTCGAGGACTACGGAGACGAAGGCCATTAGCGGATATCCAACAGCCGCCGCGTCCACGATCGCCGCATATCCTTTGATCACACCGTGCCGTTCGAGGCGGCGGACACGGTCGGCCACCGCGGGCGCCGAGAGCCCCACGATCTCCGCCAGTTCCGACCAGCAGACACGCCCGTCCCGCATCAGCTTGCCAATTACTTTCGATTCCAATGTATCTTGCATAAAATTCTTAATATAGTAAACTATACCGCATGGATCCTTTTGAATCCACATGCGGCATTTTCGCCAACGAGGAGCATTTCGCCGGCTTCCTGAAGGCGTTCGAGCACGGAACTTGGCCTAAGGCGGACTGGAATCACGATGCGCACCTCACCGTCGCGGGCTGCTATTTGTTCGACTATCCGCTCGAAGTTGCGACCGACCGCATGCGCTTGGGCATCCGGCACTACAACCACTGCGTTGGTACGCGCAATACGGATCACAGCGGTTATCACGAGACGCTAACTGTGTTTTGGATGGCGATTGTCAAACAGCGCCTCGCTCAGCTTCCGCTCAAGACTCCGCGATTAGAAGCTGTGCGCACAGTCGTGGAAGAACTGGGCCCGCGCCGGGATTTGTTCAAAGAGTATTACGGGATAGACGTGGTGAAGTCCGTGGAAGCGCGCCGGGCGTGGGTGGAACCGGATCTGAAGGCGCTGCCGTAAAGGGCCGTGACTATACAGGCAGCAATTGTAGGTCGGGAGCGATTCGCCTAAGATCGGCTGCGTCGCTGGTGACGAGGACCTGCCCAGCCCTGCGCGCACAAACAACGACGTGGGCATCGACGACGTCGGCCGTCGCGGTTCGCGCCAATAGGAGACCGACAGCCGTGGCATCCGGTCCGTTGAGCGCGATGAGGTCCGTACCGGCTTGTCGAATGAGCCGCGAGAGCCGAGCCTGCCGGGCAGGGTTGCGAATGGCTTGTGCCAGCGCCGTCGCTGGGATCGTGATCCGCATCCCACGTTCTGCCGCGCGCGCGACCAATGCCAGCACCCGCCGATCGTCGGTCCAGTGCAATCAGACCACCAGCGTCGAAGGTGACGCCACTCACGCAGCCTTCCCTTTTCTTGGGACCCTCTTGCGCTCCCGCGGAGAGAGAAACGAGTCAGCCCATTCGCGTTCTTTTTTGGTTAAGGGTCCACCGGTTTGCCGCAGTGCGTCGTTCAGCATCTCTTTCCATCCCGCCGCGTCGTGCAGAGCAACACCCACGGCGTGCTGCACGAAAGCAGAAACATTTGGCGCCTGTCCCGCTGCTACCAGAGCGCGAATTTCCTTAACCTGATCGTCGTCAAGGGTGACGGTGATCTTTTGGGTCGCCATGCCAAATTACCATACCACTGAAGTGATCGCAGTCATGCTACCAGGGCAATACACCAATAAGCTTCAGGCCTAGCTCCGAAAGCACCGCGGGGGCTCCCGGCTCAGGATCAACTTGTCCGGGCAGACCTCGCCAGTAATCGGGGGCTCGTCTTGTCAGCCACCACGTCTTCATCGACTCGCGAAGTTGTGCGTCATCGGTAGCCAGCGCCATGGAAACGAACGCCGCGACCCTTGGGCGGTTCGACAAATTGGTTGCAGTGCCGTGCGGCAGCTTGGTGGACCACAAAATGACGTCGCCCGCCTTACCCTCGATTTGTGTCGTCTTCTGGTGATCCAACCCTGGATTGAAGAAATCAAAATCGTCCCAGTGCGCGTACCGTTCAAGCCACGCGTCCAGGTTCTGATAAACCTCAGGCAGGCACTGGAAACCACCCGCATCGCGGCCAACGTCGGTCAATAATACAACGCCCTGCAACAAACCCGGCCCCGGCACCCTCGGGTCAGCGTCCCAGTGAATGGTTCCGTGACTGATCGTCGGAAAGCCGGGATGGACTGGGGGGCGAAAAATACAGCGGTTCATGTCCACTCCGAGCCGCTGGTTTCCATAGAACTCCGTGAAGACCTGGTAGAGATTCAGGGACTGCCGGATGTCCCACAGCGATTGGGCATGGTGCATCGGGACAATGCCGTCAAGCTGCGGTGCGCCGCCATACCATGTCGCGCGGTCAGCAAGGTCGGCGCCCACGAACGCGGCAATCTCATGAACTGCATTGCCCGTGATGTTTGCAGGAACCACGTTTCGTACCACCATGTAGCCCTCAGCCTGGAATTGCTGCCGATCGTGGTCCTTGATCCATTGACTGGCTGGGGGGTCCAGCCTTTGTAGGGAGGACTCTAGACGGCCTGATATCACGGGAAAGATTCTATTGTCTCACTACCTCTGCGTCCAATTAGCCTGACAACCGCCCGGAAAGCTCCTTCCACAAACACTAGTCCTGTATAATCGTTCGCGGCCTTTTCCTTGAAGGAGGAAACCACTATGCGAATGTTGCTGAGAGTATCGATTCCTGTTGATGCCGGAAATGCCGCTGCCAAGGCCGGAACCCTGGGTTCCACTGTCGAACAGATTTTAGCTGACCTCAAGCCGGAAGCGGCGTATTTCTTCGCGGACGAGAGGGGAAACCGGTCGGCCTCCATCGTTTTCGACATGAAGGACACATCCGAGATTCCGGCGGTGGCGGAGCCGTGGTTTCTCGCGTTCAACGCAAAAGTCTCGTTGCGGCCGATCATGAACCCACAAGATCTCGCCAAGGCCGGTCCATCGATTGGCAAGGCTGCTAAGCAATATGGAAAGTAGGCGTGGGAAACGTTGTAGCGATCGGAGTGCCGTAAGCCAGGCTGCATTGCCGTTCAGGGCCCTGATTCTGTGGTAAGATTAATGCCCATCGCTGATCGAAGGGGATGCTGTTTGGGCGATCGGCGTGTTGTATTTTCCACCAGGCGGACGCCGTAACGGGGACGATCGGCACCGCTGGCTACGAACAGCACTTCTGAAACGTCAACCTGATCTCAAGAGGAGACTCACACATGCGAAGTATGTTCAGCCGTGCTCTGGCCGTTTTGGCAATCACCACCGTGGCCGTTTTGGGCGCCGACAATTCCATTGGCACCTGGAAGGTCAACATCGCGAAATCCAAGTACACACCCGCGCCAATCCCGGTGAAGAGCCTGACTTCGGTGCGGGAAGCGGCTCCGGACGGCGTGAAGGTCACGAATACGGGAGAAAAGGCGGATGGCAGCGCGATCAACGCTAGCTATACGGCAAAATACGATGGCTCCGCGGCTGCGGTCACGGGCTCGGGATCACCGTATGACAGCATCTCGATCAAGCAGGTGAACGCCAATAGCTTCACTTACGAAGCCAAACAGACGAATGGAAAGTATCACGCCAGTGGACGTTCGGTGATTTCGAAGAACGGCAAGACCATGACCATAACGGCCAAAGGCACAGACGCCAATGGCGCGGCGATGACGCTGAAGCTGGTTTACGAGAAGCAGTGAGAGAGTGAATCACTTCTGCAAGAAGAAATTGCCTACAAACAGCGCGTCGATTCCCGATGAGTAAAAGCTCCGCACGGCGTCGCGGGGGGTGCAGACTAGCGGCTCGCCGAAGAGATTGAATGACGTGTTGTAGAGCACCGGCAGGCCGGT
>DATGZN010000093.1:0-342636 GCA_035297145.1 Bryobacteraceae bacterium | reverse complement strand
GATTTGGCTGGCACTTCAACGTCCGCCGAACTGGCGGCAAAAGGAACTGCGCTCTTGGCTTCGCTCACGATGGTTCTCCTTGCCGCCCTGCTCTGTAATTATCGCCGCGGTAAGTGTCTCACCGATATTGGCACGGAGGGAGATCATCATCCCTCGCTTCTCGTTCGCCGAGATAGTGTTGTGATACCACGATGGTGGTATCCGCAAGTGCGCCGTCAGTGGTAACAAAAAAACATTCGATCTCGTGATGGTTCTTCCGCTCTGCTCCCTCATAGTGGAGTAACGATTCCGCCGGATCGCAGATTCATACCAAGGAGCAACGACAATGACGAGCGCGATTCCATTCAACACGATGCTGATGCAAATTCCGGGGCGTGCCTCAAGCACACATGTAGAGCCACAAGACCTGCGTCACATAGTCGGCAAGGCGTTTCTTACGGCGCTTCTGCTCACCGGAAGTGTGGAGCGGGCCGAAGCTGCAATTTGGGAGGGCGATCAACAGATATCTCTCGACAATACTTTTGGAGAAACGCTATTCCGAGAAGCCGTGAATGCTGCGATCAAGCCGCAAAGTGAAACCTCTCAGCAGCCACCGGAAGAACTGGAGCACGCCTCGTCCATGCTCCCGTTCGAACTGCGGCGTGTCTTGCATCTCCCACCGGCTCTTCGCCATTGCTTTGTGTTGCGTTTCCTCGTGGGCTTGCCGCGGGAGGCCTGCGCCCGGCTATTGCACTTGGAAATCCGTCAAGTCGACGAGCGCGCACGCACGGCAATGTTGGAGTTGCCAACGATTCAAAGGAACAGGGAAGTCTTTAGAACCAACTGACACTCAGGGAACAACTATGAGAAACAGTGATGCAACTCAATGGTCGGAATCGGCTCATGACGTCGTGCTCGATTTGATGGAGGTGACTCTCGTGAACAGCTCACCCTACATCCGGGAATGGATGCGTCGCACGAGTGGTCTGCGGTGATGGAAGCGTGTGAGCGGAGGTTTTTCAGACAAATTCAAGAAAGGATATCCGATGAAGTACAACGCAATGGCAATCGACGTCAGAACACGAATCATCTACAGTGCGCTGGCGATCATGACAATCATGTTCAGCATGGAAAAGGATCTTATGGCACAAACAAACACATCGACAGTTGTGAAGAACATCGTTCTTGTCCACGGCGGGTTCGTGGACGGGTCCGGTTGGGAGGGCGTCTACAAAGCCCTGAAGAAGGACGGCTACACGGTCGCGATCGTCCAGAATCCGACCATCTCGCTGGCAGACGACGTTGCCGTCACGAAGCGGGCGATCGCCGCGCAGGACGGCCCGGTGATCCTCGTCGGTCACTCGTACGGCGGAGCCGTGATCACGGAAGCGGGCAACGACCCAAAGGTCGCGGGCTTGGTCTACATCACAGCGTTTGCACCGGACAAGGGCGAATCGGTGTCGTCGCTCATCCAGAATCCACCGCCAGGCGCGCCCGTTCCGCCGATCCTGCCGCCTCAGGATGGATACCTATTCCTCGATAAGGCGAAGTTCCCGGCCGCATTCGCCGCGGATGTGAGTCCAGACGCGGCTTCGTTCATGGCCGACTCCCAAGTCCCGTGGGGTGTCGAGGCGCCCAGTACTCCGATCAATCAGCCGGCGTGGCGAACAAAGCCAAGCTGGTACTTGGTCTCTACCGAAGACAAAATGATCCCGCCTGACGCCCAGCGAGCTATGTCCAAACGCGCAGGCTCAACGGTCGTCGAGGTAAAAGGCAGCCACGCCGTGTATGTGTCGCAGCCGCAAGCCGTCGCTCATTTCATCGAACAGGCCGCAACAGGTGCCTTGGCGGCTGGGAAGGAAAGAGCCGCAGTGGGTGCATTGGCATCCGCACAATAGGCTAGCGGATAAGGGGTTCGAGCAGGAGGAGGCTTTTGGGGGACGACCGGCGCACCGACGAAGCCTGGAGGGCAATACGCCGACTATCCACGCTTTAGCGCCGATGGTGCTTGGATACTCTTCGGGGAGAGTGCGCAAACTCCGGCCAGCTCTTGCGTTTCCTGGTGGGCACATTCTTGTATCGGTCCTATTGATTCTCGCCGTCGATAACGAAGCCGAGTTAGCCGGCATGCTAGCGCATTCGATTTCCCATGTTGCGGAAGGGCCGTGAAGATCGTGGCTGCCGCCGTGTACGACCCTGTGGCGCTGCCTGAGTATATTCGCCGAACGCAGAGCGATCAACCCAGGGTATTTTCGTTGATGCCTCCTCGTGAGCGACGGACCAGCTCTTTGGATGCCGCGATAGCGGCTCTCCCATCCCAAGACAGACGATGGTCCAGTGGGGAGTTTAAGGCCATCCAGGACAGAACGCGGGAGTTCGCGGCGTTATCGAGACAGCCTGGCACTCTGCGCCGAAGGGACGGGCAGTAATCACGCGCCGGGTTGGCTGGCGTCGCGCTTCACCCAGCGATAGGCGGCTACGGAATTCTTCCAGAAGTACTTTTCAGCGGCGGCCAGCCTGCCTTTGCCCGTGAAGTATTCGCGGACCACGCTCAGCACTTGCGGATACGTGCCCCACTGGTCGCTATTGGGCCAGTCGCTGCCGTAAAGCAGGCGGTCCTCGCCGAATATGTCCCATAGCTCGTCCAAGCGCTGCCGGTAGAAGTCTGAATCCGTGGGTACGCGGCCATCCACGCGGCGCAGGACTTCGGAGATTTTCAGATAGACTTGCGGGCGTTTTCCAAGCTCGCGCAGGTCGGCCTGATAGGCACGAAGGGCTTTCGGCTCGACGGGTGGATCGAGTTGCGGCAGATGATCGATGACCACCCGCAGATTCGGAACGAGGTCAGTCACGCGAACGGCGGCGGCGATGAGCGCGGGATCCTGATTCGCCGTATCCAGCGACAGACCAGCATCCGCCAGAGCCTTCAGATCCGCAATGAAATCGGACTTCGACAACTCGGCGCCGAGATTTCTTCCCCACAGATTCCCGTATCGAATTCCGCGAAACAGCGGGTTGCGGTGAAAGCGCTCAAGGTTCTTGCCGAATCCCGGCTTTCCGGGCTCCAGGTTGCCGACGGTTCCAACGATGATGGTGTTCCGAGCAGCGATGTCGAGTACCCACTGGTTGTCCTCAAGCCGCGGGCTCGCCTCCACTTCAATCGCCCCCTTGATGCCGAGAGGCATGGCGATATTGCGGTAGCGCTCGGGCAGCGCGGGCTTGTAGAGCACGGCGTCGTTCTTCTCGGGCCACGGCACGCCCTGGGGACGCGTCGGATCAAACAGATGGATATGCGTGTCGATGATGGGCACGGGCGCAGATTGAGCGGCGCCAACGAGAGTCGCAGCCGCCGAGGCGAGAAACGTTCGCCGATTCACGCTCGTATTGTATCGTTGTCCCTCTAGTCAAACGCAGCCGGGGCGTCAGGCTCTCGCAGACACTGAAAGACAAATCGGATCTGCTCGGGCAGGGTCCTCGTGAGCGACAGAGCCGGAATCTGATCCAGCGCAAAGAAGCCGGACTCGATTATTTCCGCGCTTGTAGTCGCAACGCCGCCGAGCAGCTCGCAGCGAAAAACCAGCTTATAAGCGTGGACGGGAATAGGCGGATGTGGGTGTTTGTTCCGATCCCAGCAGGCCAGCAGCTTCGCCACTCTCACGGCGTAGCCGGATTCCTCGCGCACTTCTCGTTCGATCGATTCGGCGGCGCTTTGCCCCACCTCAGCCCATCCTCCGGGTAGAGACCAGTACCCGTCTGCACGCTCGCGAACCAGAAGGAGGCGGTTATCATCGAATACCGCGGCGCGCACGTCCACTCGGGGCGTAGCGTAGCCGTGTGCCGCGGCGAATAATTCGGCAGCTAGTGCGATTCTTTTGGGTTCCGGCCCGGCAATCATCGCCGCCGCAATAGCGGACAGCTCATCGTAGCGCTCCACGTCGTATGGGCTGGTGGCGTAGGCGCGACCCGTCTGCGCAATGGCCTGGATACGCTGCCCTACAGAATGCCACTCGTTCGCAATTGTCTTCACGCAACCAGAGTAACCAAGCAGGAGTGGGACCGTCTGGCGGCGTTGAGCCGGCTGCTGGCGAATGACAACATGAAGTTTGCTCATGCTGAAAACCCTGACGCTCTCTCTCCTGTCCATTCTTCTCACGCTGCCCTCCTGGCCCGCGGACGTCATTTTCGGGCGGCGGGTGTACGCGGCGCGTGGGCGTTCCTATCAGCAGATCTGGACGCTCGACGCTCGACTCCCGCGCGCAAGATCGCACCGTTCACCACTAGCGAGTGATACTCGCGGTGTTGATACCAGCCTGCCGCTTCGTCACACGAGTGCCCTCGCGTGCAATGATTGCGCCGGCCACAGAGGTGACAGACGGGGCGTATTCTAACCGGGTCCGGTTGAAGATTTCTTCCCGGGTACGGCTGAGGCGCGCGGCCGATGACCGGGAATGGCAACATAAAGATTACTCATGCCGAAAACCCTGACGCTCTTTCTCGTTTCGATTCTTCTCACGCTGCCCTCCTGGTCCGCGGACGTCGTCTTCGGCCGACGCGTGTACGCGGCGAGCGGGCGTTCCTATCAGCAGATCTGGACGCTCGACTCGCGCGCGCGCAAGATCGCGCCGCTTACCACTAGCGAGCGGCGGCACGGTCAGCCAGTCTGCTCGCCCGACGGCAAGCGCATCTGGTTTCTGTCGGGCCCCTTTGGAAATATCGACGACAGCGAACTTTGGTGGTTCGATCCCCACGCGCGCACCGAGACGCTCGCCACAAAACTCAACGTTCGCCCGGTCTCGTTGCTGGGGGGAACGGAAAAGGGCGCATTTTTCACCGCGCTCGAAGGGGACAAGCCCGGCCTCTATCGCTGGGACGGACGGCTCACCAAAATCGGTCCGCTGGCAGACACGCTCGGCAGCGTGGCGCTTTCGCCCGATGCACGCACGCTCGCAGCGCAGACCGGCAAAGCGCCATCTGTGACGATGTTCGAGGCCTCGGGTGCGCAGGGCCGCAAGCTCGACAATTGCACAGATCCGATGTGGTCGGCGGACGGACGCAAGCTCGCCTGCATCGTGGGCTCGAGAATTCGCGTCGTAGACGCGATGAGCGGAGTCGAGTCGGCGCACGCGGAGTTCACGCTGCGTCCCACATCTCCCTATCTCGAAGATTTCTCACCGGACGGCAAACGGCTGTTGATTGGCACAATCGGTGCCAATCATACGAGCTCGAATCCGCAGTTGGATTTCTGGACCCTGGAGATCGCGACCGGCAAGTGGGAATTCGTCGGGCCGGGACCAGCGGCGATATTCGCGTCGGGCGGGGTGATCCTGGTGACGCCGCGCGATCTGGCGCCGGTAGGCAAAGTGCACGAATGGGTCTCGCAGATTCTGCTGGTGGACCCGGCCACGCACGCGCAGACACCCGTTGCAGCGGGCACTGGGAGCAATGTGGAACCGTGCCGGTGCAGGCAGCAGTAGTGGGCTACTTGAATTGTTCACTACCCAGGCCGCCCCTCTCGCGCCTGAACTCGCCGCGCGATCTCCTCGGCTGATACAATTTCCCTCCATGCGGAGATGCCATTTCATTGTGGCTTTTGCGTGCTCCACAGCACTCCTCGGCGCGCCTTTGGATCAAAAGGATGTCGAATACGGCCATCCGGATGGAAAGCCGTTGCTGCTCGATCTTCACGTGCCGGACGGTCCCGGGCCGTTTCCCACGGCCATTCTGGTCCATGGCGGAGGGTTCGATGAGGGCAGTAAGAGCACGAACGTCCGGCCGTTGTTCGATGTGCTCGCCAACGCCGGATTTGCGTGGTTCAGCATCGATTACCGGCTCGCGCCACAATTCCGTTTCCCGCAGTCGAGCGAAGATGTCAACACCGCGATCCGCTGGGTGAAGGCCAACGCCATGGAGTATCACGTCGACGTCTCGAAGATTGCCCTCATCGGCGAGTCGGCCGGTGGATTCTTCGTAAACTACGCTGGAACGCATGCGACGCAGGAAACGAGAGTGGCGGCCGTGGTGGATTTTTACGGGCCAACGGATTATGGAGAGCTTGCTCAACTGCGGCGGGACCACCCCGAGCGCTTCAACATGACGACCATCAACCGGCACGCGGCAAACGGGGGCGGCACTCATTTCTTCGGCGTGGAACAACTCGACGAGGCAGGTCTTGCCAAGCTGCGCGCCGTCTCGCCCATCGCCGCGGTCCACAACGGAATGCCTCCGTTCTTGTGTATTCACGGGACGAAAGACGACCAAGTGGCTTACCAGCAGTCAACCGAAATGTGCGCCGCGATGGAGATGGTTGGGGCAAACTGCAACCTCGTCACCATCGAAGGCGGCGGGCATGGGATGGGAAGCTGGCGCGCCCCGGAGATGCAGCACTGGAAGGCTGATATGGTGGCCTGGCTAAAGAAGACGTTGAACGTGTTTGCGGCTGATGATGTGATCTACTTGATGCGATGAATACGCATCGTCTTCATGAAGGAGGCAATACTCGCACCGGTAGCCAGCGCGCTCCGCGACGAATCGCCGCAACGACTCACTTACGTCACTTCCCAAGGTGAGTGTACTGTCGTGCCCGCGCCTTCGCCATGATCATTATGTGCTCAAGCTGCAGGTAGTCTTCGAGTTCAGATCGCTCTTCCGTTGAGATGCTCGCGCCCATCGAGCGTTCGACCAATTCCGCCACGCGCTGCTGAACGCCATCCGAAGGACGAAACGCGACCACCGCCTCTGGAGTCGTACCGGCGGCAATGAAATCGATGATTTCCTCGTACGATTTGGTTGCAATCATTCGGCGTGTGGAGTGTCGACTCCGCGTCGGGCCTCGTCCGGCCCCAACTCTTCAAGCATACCGCCAAAAGCGACACCGGGCGCAGGGGTTGGACACCGGGGCAAAAAAGGGGTTGAGTTGCCCGCCATCCGAATCCCAAACGCAAGCTCAGCGCCACCGGCCGGAGAGCCATCATGGCCAGCGATGAAGAAACGATGGGCCGACTATTCTGCCCACCCGCCGACGGATAACCTGCCGAACGGTTCAGAGCCAAAGCAAGTGCGATCACGCTGACCGCTATTCGCAACCCTAGCCGGTCTCAACCTGGGCCGCCATCGCGCTCGCCCGCCCCGAGATCGGCTGCGATCTGCGCGAACTGGTCGAGGGCGGCTTGCAGGTCCTCGACAATTTCGGCCGCGAGAACAGCGGGGTCCGGCAGATCGGACGAATCGCCCAGACTGTCATCCCGGAGCCAGAAGATATCGAGATTGGCCTTGTCGCGCTTGATCAGGTCTTCGTAGGAGAAGCACCGGAAACGCTCGGTTTCACTGCGCTCGTGGCGATTCTCCGGGTTGTAGCAGCGGACAAAGTCGTCCAGGTCGGCGCGGGTGAGGGTGTTGGTCTTCAGAGTGAAGTGCTTGTTGGTGCGGAGATCGTAGATCCAGAGCTTGCGGGTCCACGGCGTTTCGCTGGCTGGCTTGCGGTCGAAAAACAGTACGTTAGCCTTGACGCCCTGAGCGTAGAAGATCCCGGTGGGTAGCCTCAGCAGCGTGTGGACATCGCAATCATGAAGGAGGCGTTTGCGGATCGTTTCTCCTGCGCCGCCCTCAAACAGCACGTTGTCGGGCAAAACGATCGCGGCGCGGCCGTTGATTTTGAGCAGGCTGCGGACGTGCTGGAGGAAGTTGAGCTGTTTGTTACCCGTGGTGGCCCAGAAGTCATCGCGCAGTATTTCCTGGCGCTCCTTCACCTCGTCGCCGTCCGTGTTGATGATCGTGACGCTGGACTTCTTACCGAATGGTGGGTTGGTGAGCACCATGTCGTAGTTGACGGACGGCTTAGATGCGAGGCTATCCTTGCCGGCCGCTATGTTCTTTTCATTGCCGAGGCCATGCAGGAGCAGGTTCATGGCGCAGAGGCGAGCCGTGGACGCCACGAGTTCGACGGCGTAGAGGGCTTCGCTTTGCAGGTGGCGTTTCTGGTCGCGGTCGAGGTTGTGATCCCTCATGATGTGGTTGGCGGCCGAAAGGAGAAACCCGCCGGTACCGGCGGCGGGATCGATGATTGTAGTTCCCGGCTTCGGGCGAATGACTTCGACGATGGCGTCGATCAAAACGCGGGGAGTGAAGTATTGGCCGGCACCGGATTTCGTGTCCTGGGCGTTCTTTTCGAGCAGACCTTCGTAGATGTCGCCCTTTACGTCCGCACTGAGTGCGTTCCAAGGTTCCTTATCGATGAGATCGACGATGAGGCGTCGCAGGTGGGCGGGGTTCTGGATCTTGTTTTGGGCTTTTCTGAAGATGATGCCGAGGATGCCCGGCTCTTTGCCAAGATTTTCGAGGGTGTTGCGATAGTGTCTTTCGAGCGGCAGGCCGTCGAGTTCGATGAGGTTGGCCCAGTTGTAATCTTCGGGGATGGTGGACTTCTTCTTGTAAGGTGGGCGGGTCCGCTCGTGGTCCATTTTGAGGAAGAGAAGGTAAGTAAGCTGCTCGACATAGTCGCCGTAGGATACGCCGTCATCGCGGAGGAGATTACAGTAGTTCCAAACTTTGTTGACCAGATTGGAAGCGGCGGACGACATCAGGCGAGGACCTCGCGTTTGCGCGCGGCACGACTGATGGGAGTGTGCGCGCGTGCCGCGCGGATGCGTTCGAGCAGGACAGACGCTGGTTCGTCGTTGGGGTCTTGGGGGACGAGTCTGCCGTCGAAGGCTTTCTTAAGAATGGCTTGACGAAGCCGGGGGACGCGGCGTTGTGAATCTGCAACGGTCACTCCGAGTACCTCTGCAAGCGACAAGTCATCTTCTATGCGCCACACGATGGCGTCCATTACATCTAGAGGCTGCGCCGGCACTGGGCGCGAGCAACCAAAACATAAGGTACTTTGACATTTGTTTCAGCACCGGCCTTGCGAGCGCGACGCTTTGGCAAACATAGTGTTGGTCGAATTCATCGAGAACGGCGCAGGTGTCGCCAGTGTTGGCTCCAACGATTGTGATCAAGAGATCGCCGATTTGCACTGCGCTCCGTTGCACACTGCTGTCGCCCGGTGGGGGGTCTACCTGTTGCTTGAAGGACAGATCGAGTCGGCCCCGGCGCACGTTCTGCGCCATGATGAACGTTCCGTTTCCTCTGCCGTAGTAGCGTGACCAGTCCCTGGAACCACTGGTAATTCGAGTGCTCAGTTCGTCAAGGCTCATGATTTCCCAACCTTTTGGCACTCGCAGGGCGAGGGAATTGTCCGGCGGAAGCGGGGCGGGTGAGGCAGAATGGGACTCGCGTTGGGCGCGTATCCGTCGCCCCATCGCTTGATCGCCGATTTGTGTGCTTTCGGGTGGCGACAGCAGAGCGGCCGAGAGAATCCCATCGATGCACTTGGTCAATTTCTGCCTCACCCTGGCCAAGAGAGACGTGCCGGCATCGAGTGCAGAGAAATGTTTCTCGATCTCGGCGACGATGCGACGCTGCTCTGGCAGGGGTGCGAGCGGTACGCGATGTTGCATTACGTCTGCGGGCCGTATTGCTGGATACAAAGCGCCTTGAACTCGCGAGCACATGGCGGTGATGAACTGGTCGGTCTGTACAAGGTAATAGAGCCAGGCCGGCTCAACCTCCGCTGCACGTAAGACGTTGAAAGCAGTTGAGGCAATAGAACCATCGTTTTCGCTACTGACCATGGCTACGGCGTTCAGGTTCGGCCTGGTCATTGAAACTAATACATCGCCACGTTTCACGTTTTGGCGTGCCCGGTTGGGGGCTTCGGCCTTAGCGAGGCGCTTGGGTTCGGCAACTTGTTTCTTACCCACGTCGATGCTGGTGATGTCGATGTAGATGAACTCGTTTGAGCGCGGACCACCTGAGTCAACTCGCGGCTCGACTACTTCCCCGAGCAATGTCCAAGCCCAGCCCGGCGGCAGATCCTTCACTGGACCAGCACCTCGTTCAACTCATCCAACAGCGGCTGAAGCCGATCTCCGAACAATTGGTATGCGCGGCCTAGCCCGCCCTTCTGCGAGAACGGGAGACTCTCTAGATCGTCGGGCGTGATTTCTATGCTGGTTCCCACGTGTTCCGCAATGGCGGTTAGCCACTGAATTTGCTCGTCGCTGAAGTTGCTGCCGTTGGCCTGCTGTTCGGCGATCCAGTTTGCAAAACGCTGGCGGACGGATTCGGGAAAGGGTTCGAGCTGGCCCTCCTTGCTAAGGGCGAATCTGACCAAGGAGACGATGTTGGTGAAGACCCGCTCGTTCGAGGCACGAACTCGGGAGCGGTCGAGAGTTTCGTACGCCCGCCAGAGTGTCTCGGTGGTCCATGCCGGATGGGGTTTGCGGATGGCCTCGGCGAGATCACGCACCTGCTTGTAACTTAGCCGGAAGCGGTAAGGGCGGCTGTAGAGAATCTGCAAGGCTTCAATTTCGTCCCTATGCTCGATGAGATACTGTTCGAACTCTTTAGTCATCTTCGCTGCTTTGTCCTTCGCATCCTGCGAGTACTCGGACAAGGTCACTTCGTCCTTGCTGACGATGTCGACCACCTGTTCGTGCGATTTCTGAACGGCCGCGATGGTCTGGCGCAGCGCGGGGTTGGTTTTAAGGGGCTTGATGGCTTCTGCAATCGCGCGGCTGGCGGCGGATGTGATGGCTTCCGGCGGCGGGTCGGCCAGACCCGTTTCCTGACGCGCGAGATCTTCGTGAAGGTCGGGGTCGAGGGCATCGAGCAGGCCGTGAACAATGGCGGTGAGTTCGACGCCATGCGCGGCGTCACGGATGGCATCGGATTCAGCCTTGCTCACGCGGCGATCGAGGCGGGCGAGGCGGGACGCGAGCGAGGACACAACGTCTTTGTCGGTGCTGCCGAGGGCCACCGCTTCCAAGAGCTTGTGAAGCGGCACGTGCGGCTGGCGTTCGAGCGGGCGAGACTCGATTTGCGGGTGATCGGTGACACCAACGGCATCGACGATCACGAAGCGGTCTTTGGTTGTAGCATCGGGTGTGACGCTGCGAAGCTCATCAGAGTTGAGGACCCGCACGCCACGCCCCTTCATCTGCTCAAAGTAATTCAGGCTGCGCACATCCCGCATGAAGAAAAGGATTTCGAGCGGACGCACGTCCGTTCCAGTCGCAATCATGTCCACGGTGACCACGATGCGCGGGTTATACGTGGTACGGAAGAAACTTAGGACGCCATCCGCTTTCTCTCCCGCGTCCACCCACTCGACTACCTTCTCTTCTGTTCCGTCCTCACGCTTGACCTGTTTCGAGACGCGGACTTTTCCCGTGCGGTAGGTGATTTTCTGGCAAAAATCGTTACCCTTGCCGAACTCTTCGCGGACAATCTGGACGATGTCATCGGCGTGACTGTCATCGCGGGCGAATATCAGTGTCTTGGGAACCTCGGTGCGGCCCGGAAAGATGTCACTGAAGAGCTTGTCACGAAACTCGCGGATAACGGTGCGGATCTGATCCGGGGCGACGACGTCGCGATTTAGATCGTCGGAGGTGTAGGAGAAGTCGGTATCGAGCAGCTCGGCGCGGCGGGCGCGGGTCAGGCGGTCGCGCTTGTCGACCCAGTAGCCGGACTCCACGCGCGAACCGGCAGAGCTAATGCGCGTGTCGATCTTGTAAACGTCGTAGCCGACATTGACCCCCTCGGCCACGGCGTCCGAGTAAGTGTACGGAGGCATGACGTTCTGGTTGAAGAAGCCGAGGGTGTTCTTGGAGGGCGTAGCCGTCAGACCGATGATGAAGGAGTCGAAATACTCCAGCACCTGACGCCAGAGGTTATAGATCGAGCGGTGGCACTCGTCGGTGACGATGAAGTCGAAGGTTTCGATTGGCACGGCTCTGTTGTACTCGATGGGATCCGGCGCTTTGCGGAGTTGCGCCAGGGAGGCAGCGGAGGTTTCCTCGTTGCCGGGGTCGTAGTCTGGCTCGCCTTTTAGGATGGAGTAGAGCCGCTGAATAGTGGTGATGGCGACGCGGCACACGGGGTCGATGGCGTTCGACGAGAGGAGTTGGACGTTGTAGATCTCCGTGAACTTGCGGCCGTCGCCCGGAATCGAGAACTGCTGGAACTCGTTCAGGGCCTGTCGCCCGAGTGTGCGGCGGTCGACCAGGAAAACAACTCGTCGGGCACCAGCGTGGGCGATCAGGCGGTAGACGAAGTTGCAGGCGGTGAAGGTTTTTCCGCTGCCCATGGTCATGTGGATCAGGGCGCGAGGATCGTTCCGGGCTAGCGATTGTTCCAGGTTGGCGATGACGCGGTATTGGTGGTCCCAGAGGCCCTCGCGGGGCAAAGACGGCATGATGCGCAAGCGCCCACGCAGGCTGGAGCCGGGTGATTTGAGATCGGCTTCGAGCCAGGCGGCCAGCGTCTCGGGACGGTGGAAGCCAAAGACGGGCCGGCTGCGCGCGTCAGGTTCGAGAAGGTTTGTGAATCGAGTCTCGACGCCGGTGGACTCATAAAGAAACGGGAGCGGGCGGCGCGGTGCTGGAAGATTCTGTGGAAGCCCTTCGCTGTATTTGGCGGTCTGGATCTCGACGCCGATCAGGGGAACTCCCTCCTTCTTCGCCTCAACCACGCCGGCAGCGTACCCATCGACGTAGAGGAGGTAATCGGCAAAGCCATGCCCGGGTGCCAGTTGGAATTCGCGGATCGCGACCCCGCGTCCGGCCTCGATGTTAATGCTGTTGCGATTCTGGATCACCCAGCCGGCCGCGGTCAGCAGGCGATCGATATTAGCGCGAGCGCGGTCCTCTGGCTTGCCCGTGGCTGGAATGGTCATGGGCGATTCGTGGCGTACTCACAGGATAGCGCGGCTCAGGTGCTGCCAGTGCTGGCGATTCTTCTCGGATAAGAACTTCAACGCCTTCGCCATCGCCATGTTTCATCTGCGGCAGTTGACAAGCTCAGAGGCTGGTTAGGGTGAGCCGCACTTCAGCGCTGATAAGAGCGCAAGCGGAAAACAGTGGGCATACCATCCAAAAACCGGATTATGCCGGTGCTGGCTCCAAGTTTCTGAATTTATTTGATTTATCTGGTGCGCCCGGGGTGACTCGAACACCCGACCTTCTGGTTCGTAGCCAGACGCTCTATCCAACTGAGCTACGGGCGCCTGTTGCTGTAGCCGCTGCCTGCACCAGACAGCTTAACACAGGGAGCGATTTGGAGGCTTCCGGAAGGCTATGGTACATTACTCGCCCGGGAGCACGGCTGTGTCAATCAACTTGCGAAAACTCGCCGCCATAGACATCGTTTTCCTCGGCTCGAAGGTGATCCTGGTAGAATTCGCCGCCGGAGTCCTGCTCTCCATGGCGCTTGGCATTTTCGTGCTCCTTCGTGGGCGGACGTTTTGGCAGATTGTTCTGGGTTCCTACCTGGTCTCGCTGGGGATCAACTACGTACCGATGTTTGTCTATGCCGTAGCCATCACCAGGCGGCAAAGCGCCCACGTTGAGATAGCCCATGAACTGGCGGACAGACATCAAGCCATGTCCAAATACCGACGCCAGTCTCTGGTTTTGCTGATTCCGCTGCTGCCGCCCATCCTCGCGTGGATCGAAGGCCGGCGCAGGCTGGCTCAGAAATGAAAAGGGCGGCCCACCTGTTTCCGTCCGGACTCGAAGACTCTCGTTGCCGATCATCAGCCGCTTAGAAGCGCTATTGGCGCGGAGGCTATTTCTTCCACGCACGCCCATCTGATCGTTCGCCAGTCTTCTTACTGCCCGCCTTCCGGAAACCAAGTGCAGCCGCCCCGATTCTTGCCAGGTTCGATGTGTCACCTCCCGCCGCAACGGCGGCTAACAGCTCAGGAAACGCCCTCCTACTTGCTTCCCCGATGATGATTTTCCTCCTACCCATGGGCGATGTCAATAGCCCGTCCCGTCGAACGCAGTACTCCCAAAAACCGTATAGCGACAAAGTGTCACGCGCGCCACTGCTAACCCTGTAGCGCTATCCGTGCCGCTTGTCAGTTCTCGCAAAATGAGTTACCGGCGGGCCTCCGCGCGTCCGTTTTGTGGACGCCAACTTGCCCTCTACAGCCCCATGAGACTTCTAAAACCTCTGTTGCGATGGTCCAGCGGTTCCGCGAGCGACGGCAGCGCGGCGGTGACGGTGGCGCAACAGGCACCAAAAAAGGATTCGCGCTTCCACGGCCGGTGCAAGATCGTGTGTCCGGTCACGCTCGCGTGGACCGATGCCGATGGGCACACGCGAAAGACCAATTTGCGCGGCATCGACATGAGCGGCGCGGGCGTGTGTGTGGAATCGTCCAAACCGGTTGCGCCAGGCTCGCGCGTGTACGTGCAGGTGAAGCAACTGAAGCTGATGGGCGTCGGTGTGGTTCGACACTGTGTGGCCCGTGGAGGCAAGTATCGGATCGGGCTGGAGTTTCCCAACCCGCTGACCGCTACGTTTTGAATACAGGCAGGTAAAGCCGCTCAGGTGTGCCATTTTGTCGCCAGAAAGACGAGTGTGCCCAGGCGGCGCCTATCCGATTGGATAGCCCGTCAAACAAAACGGATAGATTGACAAAGTTTTCAAGAGAGGGAATGATTGCCCTACACGGTACGGCCTGATGATTTGGCGGCAGATGGCATGATGAGCGCCGCGGTTCATGCTTCTGTTTGCCGTGGTACTGCGATTGCTTATGGGGTAGTACCGAATGCAGTATCGGATTCAGAACGGAAGTTAACAGAGGGTCCGGCGCCGAGCGCTAAGGGGGCAACATTCGGTCTAGCGCTGGGTTCGACGATTTGAAGAGGGGCAACAGGAGGTAAAGACGATGCTAGGTTCATTGCTGAATACGTTTTTCGGATGCGGCCACGATCGCACCACGTTCCCGATCACACCGGGGCGCAAGTCCGCAACCGCCAGCCCTCACCGGCATGGCACGTACGTAGTCTGTCTGGATTGCGGCCAGGAATTCCGTTACAACTGGGATGAAATGCGCATCGGCGAACCTGTCAGCCGCCGCTCCTACACGCCTGCCACCGAATCTTTTTCGCCGGTTAATCAGTAAACACCCGTCCATAAAACAATCAGCCGGAGATCCGTCGAGGGATCCCCGGCCCATATCCTGGCAATACGAGCTAGCTTTTCTTTGCCGGATTCTCAACCCGCAGGTTGTTCACTACCTGCCCAAAGCTCAGGCCCACTTGCGAGGCGCGAACGCCCGCAATGGTTTTTTCCATTTCGTTGTTCACCACGCCCTCGAGCGTCACATGCCCGTTGTCCACAATGACGTGGATGGGCGGAATCGCCTGGATGGCATAGCGCGAGAGCGAAGGATCGCGATAGATTGATCGCGCCACCTGCAATCGCAGCCGGTCGTCGAACAACGAGGTCGGCAGAACCTGGATCTCATTGGTCACGCTGCGCACGCCCGCCACATGCTGGGCGAGCCGTCCCATGTCAGCCTTCTTGAACGGCTGGCTCACCTGCCCCACCAGATCCGCTTCGCCGTCGTGGACCTTCACGTTCACGTTGTCAAAAATCGTATACCGCGGATACATCCGGATCTCGTGCACGATCTTCTGCGCGATCTGCGCGTCGTTGTTACCGGCCGCCGGCACCTGATCGGTGGAGGCCATGGCGCTCCCCGCCGCCACCAGCATCGCGGCCAACATCAGTCTAAAATGCATTCTCTTCCTCATGGGGTCCTCCTCCTTCTACACCCGTATTGATGGTTGCTTGAGGAAGGCAGTTGCGTTCGGCGGGGATGTGTTTTGTAAGACTTCGTAAACGATGTAGGGGCGAGGCATGCCTCGCCTCGAAGCCGCCGCGACGTTACGAGTTCAGAACGAGAACAGCAGGCTGGTGTACCCGGTCTGCGCGCGGTACGCCTGGTCCGGCGTGATTTGTCCTGTGTAGAAATCTTCGTGGTAGCCGTAATACTGATAGCCCGCGTTCCAGCGCACCCGGTTGTTGATCTTCACCGAGAACCGCCCCACCGGAGACAGGAATTTCATGGGAAACGTCTGCGCAGCCTGGAATTCCGGGACGTCTGTCCCGAATCCTGACCCTTGCGGATTGCTCCGACCGTCTCCGGTATCCTGCACGTTGCTGTACCCAACGTAGAGGTCCGCCCGTTTCCCTAACGCGAAGCGCGCCCCCAGATTGCCCGTATGCAGATTGCTGATATAGAGCGAATATCCGGACACCGGGCTGTCACCGCCTTCAAAGAATGCCAGGCCGCCCAGGGTATCCAGGTGCATCTTCGAATAATCCGCGTTGAACGAGAGCCACCGCAGTGGCGACCAGGACAGATTCGCCGCGTAGGTCCTGGCGTGCGAACTGAACGCGGTGAATGTGACCGAGTTGTTGTTGTAGTTGGAATTCGCGTAAGCCGAAAACAGCAGGCTCTTCTTCTTGTATTGCACCCGCGCGCCCAGCGCTTGATAGTTTTTATCGCTCTTCGGCGTGAACGGCTGATTCGCGTGTCCGATTTCCGTGCTGAGCACGATGGTCACGGGCTCAATCGGCCGGATGCGCACCCCCGCTACTCCGGCGTTCAGAATGCTGGTCTGATAGAAGGTCGGCAGACTCTGGTCAAGAATGTTGCGCATGTACCGATCCGAATAGTGATATCCGCCGTAGAATTCCAGCCACTTCCACGCCCGGTAGTTCAAGTCCGCCTGGTTCGCCACCGTGCGAATGCCTAAGAAAAGAAAATTCTGCGTGATGAACTGCCCGGTAACGTTATTGAGTTGCAGAAACTCCAAGTTCCCATCTGTGCGCACGTTGTAGAAGGCCGTGCTGTTGGTGAATGTGAGCTTCGGCGTCAGATACACGCTGACATTCAAGTTTCCCGTCGCCACCGGACGGTGCCCCGTGCCCATCAAGGTGGACTGCAACAGTTGGGGTGCAGCCCCTCCGAGGAATCCGCTTTGCTGCGCCACGAACGCCCGCCGGTCGTCGCTATACGTGAAACGCCCGTTTACACTGAACCATTTTTTGTCCGTGAACAGGCCGACTCGCCAATATGGGCTTGTTCCGTGATACGGATTGGTCTGATAAGCCGCCACTGCATTCCCATTCGCGTCCGTACTCGCCGGCACGAAGAAATCCTCTTTGAAATCCTCCCAGCCGTGCATCCAGTTCAATCGAACCCCGAAGAACTGGAATTCGCTGCCCACACGGTACTCATTGCGCGCGTCCCGTAATGACGTGAGTCCCGCTGTCTCCGAATTCGCTGCACCCGTCGGTACCGCGGCGATAAACATCCCTACGTTCGTGATCTCCGGCCCTGCCTGCACGCCGCGCGAGTATCCCAGAAAGAATTTGTACTTCGAGTTAGGAAACAGCGTCAGATCGTCATCCTGCGCCGTGTAGCGGGTGTCGCGAAAATTTCCGCCGAACTGCCCGGCGCTCACCAGGCCCGGGTTGTAGTAATCGTTCAGCCGCCAATGCATGTCGAAGCGGTAAAGCCGGTTCTTTGCCACGCGCAGGATGGCCGATTCATACGGATCGTTGCCCAGCCCTTGCGTCGTCAGCACGATCTCGTCGAAATACTTTCCGTGGCCGTCGCGCGAATTCATACTGAAGAAGCTTCCCAGCAGGCGAATGCCGTTGCCAAAATTAACCTGGCTTTTGTACGAGTCGAGATTCCCGCCAACCGAGTCGAAACGGTCGCCCAGTTCGATCGAATTCACCAGGTTGTACTCGGCTACGTTGTCGCCCCGCGGCGGCCCAACAGGTTCCTGCGTTGTCGGCGCCACCGTCTGTTGCGCGTTGAGGGCGCCGAGAAGAATCAAGCCTAAAATCGCTGGTTTCATTCGGCGCCTCATTTCAGGAAGAATGCACTCGTGTTCGAGCCATGAATATGGCTGTGGCAATTGGTGCAGTTTTGATAGATAGGCGAGCGCAGATTGTGAAATTGAAACGGCACCGGATCTCCCTGGCCCGTCCGGCTGAAGCCCGGCGCGCCGTTGTGGCATTCCAGGCACATAGTGAACACCACCGGCCTCCGCAACAGTCGCGAATTCGCCGAGCCGTGCGGATAGTGGCACATCTCACAGCCTTCGATACGGACCGGCGGATGCTCGAATACGAACGGTCCGCGCTTCTCTTCATGACATTTCAGGCATGGTTCCTCGGCGGCGTTCACCTGGTTCATCATGCGCGGCCGCTCGCCGTTCCTCCACGTGGGCTGAAACGCCCCGTGCGGGTTGTGGCAATCCGTGCACTCCAGCGCCCCTTCATTCACGCGATGCTTGAACGGCATGGAAAATTGGGAGCGCACATCCGCATGGCAGCCGTAGCACATCTCCGCCTGCTTATCCGCCAGCAGAAATCTCGGCGCTTGAGACTTGTGAATCGAATGGCAGTTCGTGCAGACCACACCCGCCTGCGTATGCGACGATCTCCGGATATTCGCCCGCGCCAGCGTTTCCCCGTGGCACCGCAGGCAAGCGTCCAGAACCTTGGTCTTGTCCAACTGCGAGAACGCCACAATCGTCGCTTTCCCTCCGTGCGCCGCCACGTGAGCCCCTCCTGGCCCGTGGCAACTTTCGCAGCCCGTGTTCTCCGGAGTTTCTTTGCCCGAAGCCACGCTCTTGTAGTGCGGATTCTTGTAGAACTTCGACCAGATGTCGGCGTGGCAGGTCTTGCAAGGTTCCCCGCCCACGAAACCGCTCGGGGCATCCTTCTGCGCCAGCGCCGGCAGCGCAGCAAAGAGAACCGGGAATAAAAAAGCTACCGCGCGGGTCTTCATTGTGCCGGCCCGGTGTGCCATTGTCTGGGAGCAAACGCCATCCCTACGATTATCCTCGGTGACCGCGCGTCTCTGGTGTAAAAAAAAATGGGGCAACAAGTGTAAATCATGCAAATAAGCACTTGTTTCGCGCCATATCCGTTAAAGACGATTTCACCGCAGAGACGCAGAGTCGCAGAGACAAACAAAAGAACGGGCCAGATCAGCCGATTCTCACGCCAGTTTTTTCTTGGTTTTCTCGGCGCCTCGGCGTCTCGGCGTTGAATTCGGCCTACCGCACCTTGGGCACTTCAACAACGATTCCCAGCCCGTCCAGCAGCGTCCAGACCGCGCGCTCGTAGGCGATCAACGTCTTCTGGTAGCCGACGTATGCCTGCAGCAGCGAGCTTTCCACGGTGGCCAGCCTGGTTTGCGCGTCCAATACTTCAAAGGCCGTCACCCCGCCCAGTTCGTACTTTTGTTGTTCCGCTTCCACATTTTTTTGCGCCAGATCGCGCGCGGTCTTGGCCGCCTCAATCTGCGCCGCACTGCTCTGAATCTGACTGGTAGCTAGTTTCACCTGCTGGATCACCTGCTGCTCGATCTGCCGCTCGGTGTAGCGGTCGCGCGCGCGGTTCACCAGCGCATCCGCCAGACCTTGTGTCGCGGAGCTGTTCCGTACAGGTAAGGTCACGTTCACGCCAAAACCGTAAGTCGGTGACTGGAAAGCGAAAGTCTGACGCAGAGCTTCGCCTAGTCCGCTGGACGCGAATGTGGTTGGCCCCGTGCCCAGGGGCCCGGTAACTGGAATCTGGTCGCCCGCTAAGCCGTTGCCCCCGCCGAACGCCTGCAAGTCGACTCGCGGCACCATCGAATCGCGCGCCACTCGCACATTCAAATCATTCACGCCCTGATGCCGCCGGACCGCGCTCAATTCCGGGCGCTTTTGAAGCGCGCCGCCGATCGCTTCCTCTGTAGGTGGAACCGGAGCCACCTCCGCCACCGGATTATCCTCCAGCACGATCTCGATATTGCGCGTGTCGGGATTGAGGTCGGCCCCGATCAGCCGCCGCAACCCGTCCAATGCGTCGCGATACGCGTATTGCGCCTGGATGACCGCCACTTTCCTTTGCGCTAACTGCGATTGCGATTGAAAGATGTCCAGGCTGGGCAGAGCCCCCAGATCCAGCGACAGCTTGTCGCGCTCGTATTGTTTCTGCGCCAGGTCATATGCCTGCTGCTGTACTTTGATGTTGTCGCGCGCCTGCACAGCATCCCAGTATTGGCTGGCCGCCGCGGCCACCATGTCCGCGATACGGGCTTCGGTTTGATCGGAGGTAATCAGCAATTCCGTCCGCGCGATCATCAGCGGCGCCTTGAACTGCAGATTGGTGCGCCCCTGCCATAGCGGCTGCGTCACCAGAAAAAACGTCGACGTGGAAATAGATGGATTGAGAAAATTGAATTCGCTGTTAGTGGACGCGCGCGATGCGTTGAATCCGACACTGACGGTCTGGCCCGACTCGAGTAGCTGTTGGTAATTCATCTGCGTCGTCTGGCTCAAGAAGTCGAGCTCCGGCGCGCCGCCGATCTGGCTGGATTGTGCCGTGAGCGAGCGTGTGTTGTTGAAGCTCGCTGTAACGCTGGGGTCGAACGGCGCCTTCGCTCCCAGAATCTGGTCCGCCGAACTGAGCACATCCAGCCGTGCGATGTTGATCTCGGTATTGTTCTTCAGCAGAAGCGCGAGAAAATCCTTCACGTGGAGAAACAATTTCCCGTCGTGGACGCGCTCCTGTACGCCTTCCACCTCGCGCACCTGCACATCCGGCCCGCGAAACCGCTCGCCAATGAAATTGGGCAATGTCGCCGCAAGCCCGAACGAAGACGCCGCCAGCAGAACGATCAGTTGTAGCGCAGGGACACGCGCCTTTTGCGGGTACCTGCGGCCTTTTGTCGTCATCACAATCGTCTTCCGTTCCAATGCCCTTGGTAGGACAGGCATTCCTGCCTGTCCAATTCGCCTTTCTCCCCGGCCTGCGCCGCCCTATTCATACCGCAGCGCCTCAATCGGATCGATCCGCGACGCCTTCACCGCCGGGTAAATGCCAAAGATCATCCCCACCGCTACCGAAACCCCAAACGCGATGAAGATCGACGTCGTCGTCACGATGGTCTTCCATTCCGCCGTGCGCGCAATCAGCCAGGAAAGAAAATAACCGAACACGATTCCCAAGATTCCGCCTCCCACAGAAATCAACACCGATTCCGCCAAAAATTGCCGCACAATGTCGTTGCGCCGCGCACCAGTCGCCCTCCGGATCCCGATCTCTCGCGTCCGCTCCATCACCGTCGCCAGCACGATGTTCATGATGCCGATGCCGCCCACCAGCAGCGAAATCGCCGCAATCGCCACCATCACGTAGGTGAAAATGGTTTGCGTGCGCTGCTGCTGCGCCAGCAGATCCGCCGGAATCACTACGTTGAAGTCCGGAATGTTGTGATGTGTGGAGTTCAGGATCGCCGTCACCACCTTGGCCGTTTCGATGCTGTCCGCGCCCGGCTTGAGCCGTAGGTCAACCCCGTCCAGGTCGTCTTTCAGAAAATTGTTGTCCCAAAACCGGTACTCATACGTGCTCAACGGAGTATAGATGGCATTGTTCCGATCTTGCCCTTGCCCACCGGAGCCGGAAGAAATCTGCGGCGCCAGCACACCGATCACCTGCAACCAGCCATCATTCACCTTCACGTATTTGCCCACCGCTGGTCCGTATCCCAGCAGGCTCACTTTAGCCGTCTCCCCGAGAACGCACACCGCCGCGCTGGAGGCGTCCTGCCGTTCGTCGAAGAAACTCCCCTCCACCGTTTCCAGGTTGTGAATGGCAGCGTACGAGGGCCGCACGCCGACCAGGTCCGGCGGGTCGTGCGGCGGCTTGGGCAGCATGCGCGTGGGCCGCATCGACCGGCTCGGGGAAATCAGATCCAGTGAATCGATGTTGGCTTGGAGGATGCGCACGTCGCGCTCCGTCAATCCTGGCGATGAGCGGCGCCGCACCTGCAGTTCCTGAAAGTCGGTGGCCGGCCGAGCCTGCACCAGCAGATTGCGCACTCCCAGTTCTTCAATGAAGCGCAGCGACTCCTGCCGCGCACCCGCCCCAATCGCGAGCATGCCAATTACCGCCCCGACGCCGAAAACGATTCCCAGCATCGTGAGCGCCGTGCGAAACTTCTGCGCGAGGAGATTGGCCGCGGCCTGCGGCAGGTCGGAGAAATACCGCGAAACGCCGCGGCCGCGTTCCGCGATGGAAACAACCGATCCCGGCTTCATTTCGGAAGCGCCTGCAATGCGCCGCCCGCGCCCGCCTTCTTCTGCGTCTGCTGATCGGGATTCGCCAGCGCTACCACTTGCCCCTCGCGAACTCCCGTGATCACCGCCTGGCTCTCGCCGCGGCGGACCAGCTTCACATCCGCCGGCGCAAAACCGGAACCGGATTTGACGTAGATGAACGTGCGCCCGTCAGCCTCGAATACCGCCTGCCCCGGAACCCACAGCACGTTGCGCATCACCTCGGCATTAATCACCACATTCGCGTTCATCCCGGGGCGCAGTTCGGGCGATGGATCGTCGAGCGTGATCTTGCACTCGAAGTGCCGGTCCCAGGGAGGCCCGGAGGTGCCGCCCATGTCTTTAACGCCGCCGTGGAATTTCCGGAAAGGAACCGCCACAACCTGGACGTCAACTTTCTCACCCGTCGAGATGTGGCCCCGGTCCAGCTCCCCGATGTTGGCCGCCAGTTCCCAGCTCTCGAGATCCGGAATTTCGGCCACAATCATTCCCGGATTCACGCGGTCTCCCACCCGGTACGGCGGCAGCGTCATGCCCCGGTAACCCCAGTTGATGTTGGTGTTTTGACGGACGGACACGTATCCGCTGCGATGGGCCTTGACGGTCATGGCATCGATGTTCTTGCGCGCCGTGGCGGCCTGCACCTCTGCCTTCTTGCGTGCCGCTTCCTGGATCGCGATGCCCGCCTCGCCCGTCGCCTTGTAATTGGCCAGGTCCTTTTCGAGCTGCGCCAGCCGGTCCTTGACTGATTGCAAAGCCAGATCGTTTTGCTTGGCCACGATGGCCGAAAGCGTGGAGTTCTTCCGGCAATCCAGCTCCGCCTGCCGGACGTCCGCCTTCGCCTTCAGGAGCAAGTAGTTGTTTTCTTCCTGCTGCGCCGCGCCGTCCGCTTGGGCCTTGATCACCTGCTGCTCCGCCTCGGCCAGGTCCGCTTCGGCTTCCTTCAACTTGTAGGCTTGGTCCGTCGTGTCGAACTCGAGAACCACCTCGCCTTCCTTCACCACTTCTCCGGCTTTGCGGAGATTGGTGATATGCATATCGCTATCGCCCGTCATGGGCGCGGCCAGTTCTTCCGGATTCCCGCCGCGCAGCTCGGCTTTCGCCGCTACCGTCAGGGACACATCGCCGCGTTTCACACGTGTGGTCGGCAGCGCAGCCGTGCTCGTCGCAGTCAGCGATCGAAATAGCCGCAGGCCGCTCCATCCCAGTGCTCCCGCGATCACCGCGAGGACAAGCAGGAATACGACCAGCCGCAGAGGACGCTGGCGCCGGCGCAGGCGAACCGCTGGCGCGGGTTCCGGCCGTATCGGAGCCGCCGGGGTTTGGATCGCTGGAGTGCTCATGGTTGTTTCTTATCCTGGCTGAGATCGCTCAAAGAGACCACGCTGTTCTCCGCGATGCCGCGCACTGCAATCTCATCCGGATTGCGCGCCAGTATCTCCACATCGACCGCGCGGTAGGTCCCGTCCTTTTGAGCCACATAAGCGATTGGCTTGCCTTCGCTGGTAAAAATCGCCTTGCCGGGAATGCTGATGGCGTTGGGGATGCGGGCTGTAATCACGTCCATGCTCCCGTTCATGTCCGGCCGCAAACGCGCATCCGGCTTTTGAATCTCCCCATAGACATGGAAACTGCGGACCGGGGGCCACTCGCCGAAAGTCACCATGGTCAGCGGTGAAACCGAGGCCACTTTCGCGGCCAACGTTTCTTCCGGAAAGGCATCCACGTGTACCCGGACCTCTGCGCCCGTTGCCACACGGCCCCGATCCACTTCGTCCAGCCTTCCTTCCATGCGAATCGTGGAGAGATCGGGAATCACCGCCAAGGGCGCTCCGGACCACACGTGATCGCCCACTTTGAACGGCTGCCGGTTCGTCCATCCCTGCGAGTTGTTCATCTGATACACCACCACGCCGTCAATCGGGGCCTTCAGTTCCATCTCCCCCAACCGCTCTTTCGCCAGGTCGACTTCCGCCTGCGCCTTATCCAGTTGCCGGGTCACGGAAGCGATCTTCGCGTCGTCCGAGGCTTTGTGCAGGTTGACCGTCGCCTCCTGCACCTTGAGTTTCATCTCGGCCGATTCCAGATCCACCTTGCTCTCTTCACCCTGGATGACGCTCACAATAGCTTGCTTGGAGGCTTCGAGGCGCGCGCGCTCCACCTGGTAGCGCGCATTCGCTAAGTCGAGCTTATCCTGCTCCGCGGTGATGCGCGCCTGCGCCACCGCTTGGTCGAGCGTAGCCTGCGCCTGGCGCAGCGCGGCCGTCTTCTCATCCAGTTGCTGCTTCGCGCTGGATGGATCGAAGCGAACTACGGGCTGCCCGGGTTTGATGGCCCCGCCCGATGGCGCCAGCCAGACGATCTTCAGGTCGGGAACGTTCACCGGCGCCACCAGTTGCACCGAGCGCTTCACCGTCAGTTCTCCGCGGCAGACCACAATGACCGCGAACTCGCCCTTGCGTACCCGGGCCGTGGGCGGATTCACCGCGGCCTGCACCTTCCGCATGCGCGACACACCCCCGGCGATCGCGGCCACCACAATGACTACAGCGATCGCTACCAGGATTCGTTTCCATTTGCGGCGTGCGGCCATCTCAGCTTCTCTTTTCCGTTCCGGCAGCCGCTGGCGAGCTCACAGGTGAAAGAACTGTGTCTTCGCGGTCCAGACCTGAGGTGATCTCGATCCAGGTGTCGTCAAATTCGCCCACCTTCACCGCATGCTCCTCGTTGCGATCCGGTCCGCTCACACGCGTGACAAAAGGCTTTCCGTCGCGGTAATGCACCGCGGCCCTCGGCACCAGTAACGCCGGCTGCTTGGCCATCACTTCGAGGTCCACTGCCGCCGCCAGGTCCGGCAGCAGATGCGCGTCCCGCTCGTCCAGCCGGAAGCGGGCTGGAAAAGTCCGGATCGTGGCGCCCAGCAGTGGTGTCGCCGCCGGGCTCGCGGAATCGAAATGCGCTTTGAACATCAATGCCGGGTACGCATCCAGGTGTACTATCGCCTGTGACCCCTCCGTCAGCGCCGCGCCGTCGGGTTCGGCGACCTCCACATCCACTTCCATCGCCGAAGGATCGAAAATGCGCAACAGCGGCTCGCCCGGCCAGAGTTGGTCGCCTTCCTGGGCCGGTCCAAATGTGTCGTTATGCCAGGAGTTCTCGCGCGACACCATTCCGGGAAGCGGAGCCTTGATCACCAGAGTTTCGGAACTCGCCTGGGCGCGCTCCCAGCCCAGTTTCTGACGGTCACGCTGCAACTCCAGAATTTTGAGATCCGCAGCCTCAGACACATCGTGAGAGTGACCCGAGAGTTTTAGGCTGGCGACGTGGGCTTGAGCGTCCTCCAGTTTGGCCTGGTCCTTGAGGCGATCTATCTCACTCAAAATAGGTCCCTTACGAAGCTCTAGCTGGGCTTTCTGCAGATCTGCCTCGGCTTGCTGCAAATCCGCCGCCCGTTTCTCAGCATCCGCCCGGTGCTGCTCTTTGCGCTGATCGACCTGGTGGCGGAGATCTTCGTATTTAGCTTGTGCATCGCGGGCGGCGTCGACTTGCTTGGTCCGGTCAAATTCGGCCAATACGTCGCCTTCCTTCACCGCCTCACCCGTGGGTATGAGTTTGGTGAGGGTCATATCGCCCCCCTGGCCCTGCCCGTAGATTTGCGGCACGCGGATCGTCAATGCGTTGACTGCCTGAATGGTGCCGTTCGAGCGCACCATCCGGTGAAGCCGATCGAACTTGACCCTAACCCTTTTGAATTGTTCAGCCGATTGAACGTTGAGGGTGATCGGCGCGGTCCGGGCCTGGCATCCGGCGAGTAGCAGCACAAAGCAGGTTAGGAGCGCGCAACTCGCGCGCGGTGTTGAGCGGCGCAACGGCATAGAGCCATCCTTTCGCCCGTGGGGAGTAATACAGTTAGACGCCGGAACTGCCCGGTTCGTTGTGTATATGAAGGAATTAGAGAAACTGACCGCACACCAGCAGACTGTGGTGTTTAGCAACGTGTTCTCCAAAGTGAATCTTGGTTTATCTTATTCCATTCAGAAAGAATGGAGTAGACGGACACTTTCTCTAGTGGCGCGTTTACCACTCAGCACGGGTAGGTGCTCCCGGTCAATTCATGTGAGTTGGCTGGCCTTGCTCCTGGCTCTCGGCTTGCCGCTTACGGCGCAGCGGCATCGATTCCGTTACTACAGCCACGGCGACGGCCTGAAGGACACCGAAGTCCATTGCCTGCTGCAAGATCACATTGGGTTTGTCTGGGCTGGCACGGCCACAGGCCTGTTTCGCTACGACGGCGCCAAGTTCACCGCCTTCCCAACACCCGGTGCGGGAAGCATCGTTCAAGCGCTGGCCGAGACCCCGGATGGCACTTTGTGGGCGGGTACCAACAGTGGGCTGACACGCATGCGGGACGGCAAGTTGCAGCCGGTTGATACGGTTGGCTGGGCTGGAATTCCCACGCAAACCAGCTTGGTGGTGGACGCTGACGGACGGCTGTTTGCGGGTACGACAGAAGGTCTGCGGGTTGGTACGCCCAAAAGCGGGGACTTGAGTTTCACACGGGTACCGAATCCACAAGGCATCCTCGACCCGGCGGTCTATGGTATCCACATCGACCCGGCGGGCACGGTCTGGTTCGGATGCGGGAACAAGCTGTGTCTTCTGTCTTCTGGCCGGGCAAAGGAAGTCGGCAGTGAGGCCGGCATTCCCGATGACCGTTGGGACGCGATCCTGACCGATCAACAAGGCAATCTTTGGATTCGCAGCGTGCACCGGGTAATGGTCCGGCTGAAGGGGGAGCCAAAATTCCAGGAGCGTGATACGGGACTGGCACCGCCCATGTTCGGCGTAGCCTCCCTCCAGATGGATCGGGACGGAGAGCTGTTTGCGCCAAATGAAGCGGGCCTGAGCTTTCTTGCCGGAGACAGTTGGGAAACCATTGGGATTGAGCAGGGGCTGCCGGTGAATCCTACTTGCTGCGTGTTGCAAGACCGGGAAGGTTCGATCTGGGTGGGTCTTTCCGGAGCCGGAATAGCTCGCTGGCGGGGCTACGGACAGTGGCAATCCTGGACGCGCTCCGAGGGACTGGCAGGCAGCAATTCACAGGCGTTTTACCGGGACCGATCGGGCACATTGTGGGTTGGCACAGAGAAAGGCGTGCAACAATTCGGCCCGGACGGAAAGTTTTCGCGCGCCTGGACAGAGAAAGACGGCCTGGCGGGCCAGAAGGTGCGCGCACTCACTTCCAGCGCGGACGGCGCCATCTGGGTGGGGAGTGCTCCAGGCGGCGTCTCGCGATTGGACCCCCAAAGCGGAAAGATTCAACGTTTTGAACTGGGCGATGCGGGGGACGACATCCTGGTAGCCGGATTCGTGATCGATGCCGAAAACCGTCTATGGGTCACAACGCAGGGGCCAGTATTCCGGAGCACACCGCTCGACGATTCCCCCAGGTTCGAACGCCAGATCCCGCCGCTCAGCTCCTCGGCCGAGACTTTCGGCCAGATGCTCATCGATTCAAGAAGCCGATGGTGGTTCGGCGGGTCCCAGGGTTTATTGCGCATGGAGAACGGGCAGTGGACACGTTTCACTTCGAAGGACGGTATGCTCAGCGATGGCGTGGATAGCCTTGCGGAGACACCGGATGGCGCCATCTGGCTGGCATACTCCGACTCCACCGGAATCTCACGCCTCCGATTCGAACATGGCCAGCCGCGCTGGCAGCACTTCTCGGAGCGGAACGGGCTGAAATCCGACGAAATCGCCGCACTGGCAGCGGATTCACGAGGCTGGCTTTGGGCCACTTCGAATGACGGCGTGGATGCATATGATGGCCAGAAATGGCGGCACTTCAGCCAGGCGCAGGGGTTGCTGTGGGACGACTGTGTTGGGCGGGCATTATACGCCGATGAAGATGGCAGCGTGTGGATCGGAACCAGCCGGGGCATCTCCCACTACAGGCCGCCTTCACACCTGATCCCCGATGTACCGCCTCCGGTGGTCATCACCTCGGTAAAATTCAGGGACAAAACGTTGAAGCCGTCGCCAGGCCTGGCGGTTCGTTACAGCGACCGCCCCATGGTGGTGAAGTTCGCGGGCTTGAGCTTTCTGGACGAAGACGCGGTTCATTTCCGCTACCGGCTGCGCGGTGTGAGCGACGCTTGGGTCGATACCGATCAGCGCCAAGCCCTCTATCACAACCTACCGGCTGGAGCCTACACGTTTGAAGTGTTGGCGTGCAGTCCGCGCGGAGCGTGGAGCAAGCAGCCAGCCAGCTTCGCGTTTCAAGTACTCCCGCCGTGGTGGCAATCCTGGTGGGCAACAGGCCTGATGCTCGTGCTGCTGGGTGCGGGCGTTCGCCTGGTTTGGATGTGGCGCATCGCGCAGTTAACTCGGGAGCAACAACAGCTGGAAGCGGCGGTCCGGCAGAGAACGCACGAACTCGAAGCAGAGAAGGCCAACGTACTGGTCCAGAAGGCGCGAGCCGAAGAGGCCAATCGTCTCAAGAGCGAGTTCATCGCCAACATGAGCCATGAAATCCGGACGCCGATGAATGGGATCCTGGGAATGGCCGAATTAGCGATGGGTACCACGGAGATGGCGGAACAGCAGGAGTATCTGCACGACTTAACGGCCTCGGCGGAATCGCTGTTATCCATTTTGAATGACATCCTCGACTTTTCGAAGATCGAATCCGGCCGCATGGATCTGGAGAAGATCCCGTTCTCGGTGCAGAAGTGTTTGTATGACGCCACCCGGACGCTGACGGCCGCTGCGACGCAGAAGGGGCTGGAGATGCGGCGGAAGGTTGCTCTCGACATCCCTCCGATGGTCGTCGGGGATCCGGTGCGCTTGCGCCAGGTGCTATTGAACCTTATCGGCAACGCCGTTAAGTTCACGGGGAAGGGCTGGATTGCGGTGGAAGCCGGGGTGAAATCGGCGGATGATCAGGAGCTGACGCTCCATTTCACCGTAGCGGACAGCGGCCCCGGCATTCCGGCGGACAAACATGACGTGATCTTCGACGCATTCCGCCAGGTGGACGGTTCGACCACGCGAAAGTACGGTGGAACCGGGCTGGGCCTGGCGATCTGTACCCGACTGGTGGAATTGATGGGCGGCCGCATTTGGGTGGAGAGTGAAGCAGGCCTGGGCAGCAAGTTTCACTTTACGGCGCGATTCGGCAAGGCGCCGGAAGACACGGATGGCGCGACAACGAGCGGAGCGGGAGGAGCGCGGGAAGTTCCGGCGCTTAGCCGGGGCTAGACATCAGCGAAAAACAAGGCAAAAGACAAAAGGCAAAAGTGGAATTCGGAGGCGGCCTTTTGACTTTTGACCTTTGCCTTTTACCTTTTGTCTTCATCTCTAGGTAATCCCGCTTCGCGAAAGCGGCGATTCCCGGATGCGCTTGCCGGTGGCGGCGAAGATGGCATTGCACAAAGCGGGCACATAAGGCGGCACGCCCGGTTCACCGACTCCGGCCGGCGGCGCGCCATCGTCGATGATGTGCACGCTGGTGTGATAGGGCGCCTGGTTCATGCGGGCGACCTGGTAGTTGTGGAAATTTGACTGATCCACGACACCGCCGGTTGCGGTGATCTCGCCGCTGCGGGCGATGCTGGTCCCGAAGACCGCCGCGCCCTCAAACTGCGCGCGCACGGTTTCCGGGTTCACGACCGTACCCGCGTCGACCGCGGTATGCACCGCGGGGATGCGAAGCTCGCGTTTCTCGCTAACTCGGACTTCCACAACCGTCGCAACGTACGTCAGAAAGCTGCGATGCGCGGCAATCCGAGCGCAGCTCCCTTGCCGAACTGGCGCTTTCCCCAGATCAGAGTCCAGGGGAAAAGTTCGTGCGTCGGATTGCGCTTGGAGCGGCAACGCGGCAAACAGGAGGAGAGACAGCCGGCGATTCATGGTCGTGAGGATCCCTTGATTGTCAGTAAGACGCTTCAGGGCGCACAAGGTTTCGAACGCTGGTCCGCGGGTGAAGCCCAAGACTCAACGCCGAGAGGCCGAGCGAGGCCAAGGAGACAAGGGATCTGAGAAGCGGCCGCCGCTACGATCGTAGCGGTGAAAGCTGGTCCGTGCACATCGCGAAGCATCGCCGGCAGCGAGTCCGCGGGGCCCTAATATGTTCAGATAGTACTTGTAAATAAACTACAAACAGATCGATCTATCGTTGACAACAAAAAAAAGGAGATCCACAATACGTCCCATAAGGAGAAACGGATGTTTCGCAAGACAGCAGCACCCATCACTGGCTTATTCTTTTGGTCCGCTCTGGCTGCACATGGAGCGGTTCCGGAAGGGGTGGTCAAGGTAGAAACTGAGATCACCAGCGGCGTCCAGGCGAAGATTTCCCTGCGGAACGACTCGCCCAAGACCATCGTTGCGGTGGCCTTGACTACCGAAGCGCGATTCGCGGATGGCTCGCTTCAATCGCAGTCGCAGACAATCGATTGGATTAGCGATCTGCTCTCCAGCAAGAACGTCTTTTATCCGGGTCTCACTCGGTCGATCGAGACCCACCTTCCCTTGGGGTTGAAGGGTGACAAACCTGTCTCCGCAGTGGCCACACTGGATATGGTCGTATTTGAGGACGACACGAGTATCGGCGATCGCGGGTCTGTCGCCCGTCTCGGTGCTTCGCGTAAGTCTATGGCGGCTTTGGAAGCCGCTGATCTGGATCAGATCCAGAAGGCGTTGAAGGCTCCTGCGCCTAAAGATGCCATCCGCGAAATGATCCAACAGCGTAAAGCACGGGGGGAGTCTGGCGGGCTTTTGCGCCAGGTTCTTGCTCAACTCGAAGGCAATGCGCCGGCCGAGTCTCTGGAAGCGTTCCAGACGGCGCTTCGCAACTACCAGACGATGTTGCTGGCCCACTCTGCCCTGGAGGTGAAGTAACATGCGCACCTTACTGGTTTCCCTCGCATTCGCGGTGTCTATTCTCGCGCAGACTGGTCCCGACGCAGAGGAGTGCCAGACTTATAATGCCTACGGTCACGCCGGCGTTACACTCACGATGTCCTATCCTGGTAATCCCGCCTGTGTCGCCGGGTCAGTTACAAATGCCCTGCCGTGGCACGGCAGCACAGTGGGAACGGCCGTCTGCCCGCTGCAGTTCGTTGTCTCCACCAAAACATGGACCTATCAGCCCACTTATACTAGTGACTACGACGGTGGTAGCAGCGGCGCCGGGTGCTGGAATGGCTCCGGTCCAGAGGTCTTCAACCGTGGGACGGTCGACTGTTCCATCAGCGGAGATATATGCCAGGAGGCCTTCGTGACCGTTTTGGGGCAGTACATCGGTGTGCAGCCGGTGGGCGTCTACTATGCCGGTGCCACGTATTATTTCGGCGACACGGCCTGCTGGCCAGCCAGCGCTACGTACAAGTATTGCTGGAACCCAACGCCGATCATCATTGACGTCGACGGCGGGGGCTATAAGCTCACCTCAGCCGCCGGCGGAGTGAAGTTCGACTTCTACGGCACTGGTGACCCTATCCAACTCTCCTGGACCGCAGAAGGCTCGACCAACGGCTTTTTAGTACTGCCTCGGAACGGGACGGTGACCAACGGAATGGAGATGTTCGGTGATCTGACTCTTCAGCCCATTTGCGACAACCCGAATGGGTTCGCCGCGCTTGCAGGTTACGATGCGAACGGCGACGGAGTTATCAATGCGGAAGACCCGGTATGGTCTAAGCTGCGCTTGTGGGTGGATGCCAACCACGACGGCGTCGCACAACCCGAGGAGTTGCACACGCTTGAATCTTTGGGCATTCGCGCGATTTCCATCAAGTACGACACCGAGGGGCGTGTCGATCAATATGGGAACCGGTTCCGCTACCGTGCCCGCGTGTGGGACGAGGCCGGCGAGAAAGAGAAGTGGGCCTACGATGTCATTCTCGTAAAGGGCCAGTAGCAGCTTCGGACGCCCGTCAGCCCAACAGCTCCGCGGGCTGGCGGGCACCTTGGTATATGGGGGAAATGAGGGGACGAATCCGCCAGTTCGTCGGAGGGCTTCGTCCCTAGGTTTGAGACCAGCGATGGAGTCCAGGGGAAAGGTTCGTGCGTCGGATTGCGTTTAGAGCGGCAAGGCCGCAAACAGGAGGAGGGTCAGGCGGCGATTCATGGTCTGAGGATCCCTTGATTGTCAGTAAGACGCTGCAGTCCACACAACGTTTCGGACGCTGATCACCGCGTAATGCAAAGACTCAACGCCGAGGCGCCGAGAAAACCAAGGCAAAAAGCAAAAGGGGATTCGGATGCGGCCCTTTGATTTTTGACCTTTGCCTTTTGCCTTCATCTCCCCCTACCTTGGTTGAGTGGCCAGATTCGAAGTGGTGGCGGAGTGTGGGGCGACGCGGGCGCGGGCGGGCCTGTTGCACACGGCACACGGGACCATCGAGACGCCGGTGTTCATGCCTGTGGGCACGCAGGCCACGGTCAAAGGGCTCACGCAGCGGGATCTGGCCGAGGAGCTGGATGTCCGGATTCTGCTGGCCAATACCTACCATTTGTTTCTGCGGCCCGGGCATGACCTTATCCGGCGCATGGGCGGACTGCACCGGTTCATGTCGTGGCCGCGGGCCATTCTGACGGATTCCGGCGGGTATCAAGTTTTCAGCCTGAGCGATCTGCGGAAGATCGAGGATGCCGGCGTGACGTTTCAGTCGCATCTGGATGGCGACCGGCACGTGTTCACTCCGGAATCGACGGTGGATGTGCAGATGGCGCTCGGGAGCGACGTGATGATGGTGCTGGACGAGTGCCCGGAGTATCCGGTGAGCCACGAGTACGCGCGCGCGTCGATGGAGCGGACGGTGCGGTGGGCGCGCAGCGCGTTCGCGCATTACCGCGGGAGGCTGGCGAAGGATGGCACGGGAACGCAATCGCTGTTTCCAATCGTGCAGGGATCGATGTTCGCCGATCTGCGGCGGGGGTGCGCCGAACAACTTGTTGAGCTCGACGCGGAGGGTTACGCGATCGGGGGACTGTCAGTGGGCGAACCACGGCCGCTGAGTTTCGAAATGGTGGAGGCAACGGAGCCGTTTCTGCCGCGCGAGCGGCCGCACTACGCCATGGGAGTGGGGATGGCGGAGGAACTGGCGGAGTATGTGGCGCGTGGCGTGGATATGATGGATTGCGTGCTGCCGTCACGCAATGCGCGCAACGGCTACTTGTTCACTTCGCAAGGGCGGTTGATCATCAAGCACACCAGGTATAAAGAAGATCCGCGGCCGATCGACGAAAACTGCGGGTGTTACACTTGTCGAAACTATAGCCGGGCCTACCTGCGTCATTTATATCAGGCAGGTGAAATGCTGTACGCGGTACTGGCGACGCGCCACAACCTCCGGCGGTACCTTGACATCATGCGGGAGATCAGGCAGGCTATCTTACTGGGCCAATTCCCCAAATACTTGAAGACTGTCCGGGCGGTACCGGTCGAAGTAGAATAGTCCACATCTGGTTTCATCCGTGTATTTAAATCTATTTCTGCTGTTGCAGCAGACCCCCAACTCGCTGATAGGCTTTGCACCCATCCTGCTGATCTTCGCGATTTTCTACTTTCTCCTGTTCCTTCCCATGCAGCGGCAGAAGAAGCAGCAGAAGAAGATGCTGGAGGAACTGCAGAACGGGAATGTGGTGCTGACGAGCGGTGGCATCGTAGGGACGATTGTGGCGATCGACGGTGACACCCTGGTGCTTCGCGTGAAGCCCGATAACATCAAGCTGCAAGTGGCGCGCAGCGCGGTTTCGAACCTGGTTCCGCAGGAAGTAAAGAAGTAGGCGCAGAGTCAGATCATGCAGAAAAACCTCAACACCAAGACGTTAGTGATCGTTCTCACGATCCTGGTATGCATTTACGGGATCATCGGGATACCGAAGTCCGCGGCGGAGCTGAAGGCCAACATTGCAGACCGGATCAAGCTCGGATTAGACCTGAAGGGCGGAAGCCGCCTGGTACTCCAGGTACAGGTGCAAGACGCGGCGAAGGCAGAAGCGATCCAGACCATCGAGCGGCTGAAGGACGATATGCGGAAAGCCAACATCGACTTCGCTTCGATGGACAGCAACGATCCGGCCACGGTGGAGGCCGCGGACACGATTCAGATCACGGTGAAAGGAGTTCCGGCGGACAAATCCACGGCCTTTCGCAACCTGGTTGCGGACCACTTCTCGCCGTGGATCCTGACGGCAGCGAGCTCGAGCGAATACCGGATGAACATGCGGCCCAGCGAGATGCTGGCGCTGAAGCGCGACACGGTGCAGCGAACCGTGCAGACCATCGAGAACCGCGTCAACGCATTGGGCCTCACCGAGCCGATCGTACAACAGGAGGGCAGCGCGGAGTCGGATTACCGGATCGTGGTGCAATTGCCGGGGTGGAACGATACGGCGCGTGCGAGGGAGATCATCGGGACGGCCGCAGTGCTGGAAATCGCAGAGGTCAAAGACGGACCTTTCGCGAGCGAAGACGAGGCTCGGGCCAAGCACGGCGGTGTTCTGCCCATCAACACGAAGCTGGTGAAAGCGCCGGCACGGGGCAGCGAAGGAGAAGTGTGGTACCTGGTGAGCCGCAATCCAGTGGTCACGGGACGTGATTTGCGCAACGCCCGGGCAGGCACGGACGAGTTTCGCAAGTGGGAGACGAGCTTCTCGCTGTCCCAGGATGGCGGCAGGAAGTTCGAACGTTTCACCGAGGCCAACATCGGCAACCGGCTGGCGGTGCTTCTGGACAACCGGATCCGCAGCGTGGCCACCATTCAGAACCGGATCAGCGACCAGGGACGCATCAACAACATCGGCAGTGAGCAGGAAGCGTCGGACCTGGCACTGGTGTTGCGGTCGGGCTCGCTGCCGGCGGGGATCCAGTATGTGTATGAGCGAACGGTAGGGGCGTCGCTGGGGTCCGATTCGATTCGCGCGGGCATAATCGCGGGCCTCTCGGGACTGCTGGCGGTTATCCTGGTCATGCTGGTGTACTACAAACGGTCTGGTATTAACGCCGTCCTGGCCCTGGTACTAAACACGATTCTGCTGATTGCCGCGCTCTCCTATTTCAGCGCGGTGCTGACCTTGCCGGGAATCGCGGGAGTCATTCTGACGATTGGTATGGCGGTGGACTCCAATGTCCTGATCTTCGAGCGGATCCGGGAGGAGCTGCGCGCGGGAAAGGCAATTGTCTCGGCAGTGGATGCGGGCTTTGGAAAGGCTTGGTGGACGATTGTGGATACACACGTTACCACCATCGTTTCCTGCGCGTTTTTGTTCCTTTTCGGTACGGGCCCGGTGCGTGGTTTCGCCATCACACTGGTGATCGGCCTGCTGGCGAACGTGTTTACCGCGGTATTTGTTTCGCGCGTGATCTTTGATTACGAGCTGTCGGCAAAGCGCCAGCTCAAGACTTTGAGTATTTGACCGGTTTGTGATAGGTTTTGTACTCTCCGGCAAAATGAGCGCCCGGCGACGGAGCGGGGCGGGAACAAGAAGCGGTCGTACGGTGTCTAACAACATAAGCACTGGTACGGCCCTGGTACGGTTGGGTAATGGAGTTATTTAAAAATACAAACTACGATTTCCTAGGGTGGAAATGGCCGTTCATAGGGGCTTCGCTGGTGCTGTCGGTCGCAGGCTTGGTCAGCCTTTGGGCAAAGGGCGGGCCGCGGTACGGGATCGACTTCAAGGGCGGCATGGTCATGACGGTGAAGTTTGCAGGTAAGCCCCCGATTGACGAAATCCGCTCCGCGGTGTCTAACAGAGTGACGGGCGGAGGCGGAGTGAGCGTGCAGACGTTCGAGTCACAGCCGGGCGAAGTGGCGATCGGGACGGAACTGGCCGACCCCAGGCAGCTCGACCAGAACCGGCGGGCGGTGCTAGTAGCGCTAGAAACCACGTTTGGCCAGCCAGTAGCCGGAAAGCTGGATTTCAACGGCGCCGGGCGTGACGCACTGGCGGAGCGGCTGCGGGACGGGCTGGCGCGCAACAATGTGGCAATGTCCGATGCGGAACTGCAAAAACTGGTGAAGGACCTGTTGGATTTCCGGGACACGCCTCCGCGCTCGGGTTTGGTAACGAGTTTCGATCAGCTTTCGGCGCTTCCGGGGTTGAAGCCGGCGGTGATCAGCACGCTGAAACAGGAATGCTATCTGGCTCCGTTCACGGTGCGCGGCACGGAAGTGGTGGGGCCGCAAGTTGGGGCGGAACTGCGGCACCGGGCGATTTGGGCGACGCTTGCCGCGCTCGGTGGAATGTTGGTATATATAGCGTTTCGTTTCGAGTGGATTTACGGCGTGGCGGCGGTGGTGGCGTGTTTTCACGACACGATCATCACCATAGGATTCTTCTCCCTGTTCGATCGGGAGATCACCATGACGGTGATCGCGGCGCTGTTGACGCTCGTGGGCTATTCGATGAACGACACCATCGTGATCTTCGATCGCATTCGCGAGAATCTGAAGCTGTCGCGACGGGAGCCGCTCGAGCAGGTAATCAATCGCAGCGTGAATCAGACCTTGAGCCGGACGATCATGACTTCGGGTCTCACCTTTCTGACGGTGATGGCGCTGTTTCTGTTCGGCGGGCCGGTGCTGCATGGATTTTCGTTCGCCCTGGTGGTGGGAATTCTGATTGGAACGTATTCGTCGGTATTCGTCGCCAGTCCGATCGTGTTGTTCTGGCACAACTGGTTTGACAAGCGGCAGAGGGCAACAGTAATAGTTACGCCGGCGAAACTCAATCCGGCTAAAGAACCGGCGCGCAAGAGTTCGGCGAAAGCGGTGAAGTGACGACAGCCCCGCGGGTCCCAAATCCCGGCGGTGAGATGGAAAGGTTGGGGGGATATGTTTGAGCAGACATTTGTCGACGGAGTAGGAAAGACAAACCGGACGTGGACGGTGTTGGTTACGTTCCTTTGCCAGATCATGGCAATCGGGATTGCCATTCTGATCCCCATGATCTACTTCGATGCGCTGCCCAAGACGCAGCTGACTGCTATGTTCACGGCGCCGCCACCGCCGCCGCCACCACCGCCTCCACCCGCGGCCGCGCCGGTGAAGATGGTAAAAGTGATTCCGCGCCAGTTTGACGCCGGCCGCCTCATGGCGCCCAAGGCCATTCCGAAAGACGTGGCCATGATCAAAGAAGAGGAACTGCCGCCGCCTTCGGCTTCGGCCGGTGTGGTGGGCGGCGTTCCCGGCGGAGTGCCGGGGGGCACCGCAGGTGGCGTAATCGGAGGCATAATCGGGGCCGTGCCATCGGCGGCACCGCCACCGCCACCGCCACCGGTGGAGCAGAAGAAAGCTCCGACCCGCATCCGCGTGGGCGGACAGGTGCAACAGGCGAACCTGATCCGGCAGCCGAAGCCGATTTATCCGCCGCTGGCGAAGCAGGCGCGTATTCAGGGCGTGGTGCGGTTCAACGCCATCATCGGCAAGGACGGAACCATTCAGAACCTTCAACTGATCAGCGGGCACCCCTTGCTGGTCCCATCGGCAGAGGAAGCGGTGAAGCAGTGGCTTTACAAGCCGACGCTCCTCAACGGAGAGCCGGTTGAGGTAGCAACGGTGATTGATGTGAACTTCACGTTGAGCCAGTGAGGCAGAGTTTTGCAGTAAACGTTAGCTGAACGCTAAGTAATACATTTCACGCAGGAGAAAAGGAACAATGTTTCTACAAATGCAGGTTTGGGCGTTTTGGTTGTTGCAGGAAAGTGGAGCGGCAGTAGGCTGGGACCTCCGATCGCTGTGGCACCAGATGGGCGTACTGGCGAAGATCGTGGTCGCGGTGCTGTTCCTCATGTCGGCTTGGTCGATCGGCGTCATGATCGACAGGCTAATGGCCTTTAGCGCGGCACGCAAGCAGTCGCGACAGTTCGCGCCGGCGGTGGCGGGCGCGTTGCGCGAAGGAAAGCTGGATGAAGCGGTGAAGATTGCGGACCGGTACAAGAAGAGCCATCTGGCAAAGGTGGTGGTGGCCGGGCTGCAGGAATTTCAAGCGCACCAGATCAGCTCGGAGATTCCGGGTGAAGAGATCGAGGCTTCCAAGCGCGCTTTGGAACGCTCCGAGGCGATTGTGCACGCGGAATTGAAGCGCGGCATCAGCGGCCTGGCGACGATTGGTTCGACGGCGCCGTTCGTGGGGTTGTTCGGAACGGTGGTCGGCATCATCAACGCGTTCACATCGATTTCGACAGAGAAATCGACCGGCTTGGGCGCGGTGGCGGGCGGCATTTCGGAAGCCTTGGTGACCACGGCTATCGGATTGTTCGTGGCCATCCCGGCGGTGTGGATGTACAACTACTTTACGGGCAAGATCGAAGCGTTCGACGTGGAGATGGGCAACTCGAGCTCCGAGTTGATTGACTATTTCCTGAAGCGGTCGCAGCGCAGCGCAACGGCCCGCAAGTAGGTTTTAGCGTTCAGCGGCCCAAATCTGCAAGGGGCTCCGGGCGTTCCGGAAGGGGCGCCCGGGGTCCAAGGTCGAAAAGAGGAGTTTGCTATGTCGTTAATGATGAAGCACGGGGCTCCGCCTCCGGTAACGGACATCAATGTGACGCCCATGGTGGATGTGATGCTGGTGATTCTCATCATCTTCATGGTCATCACGCCGATGTTGAGCAAGGGCGTGAGCGTGGACATGGTGCGCACCAAGAACCCCATCGCCATGCAGGCGGCGGACAAGACCGACGCGGTGATTGTGGCGGTGACACGCGACGGGAAGAGCTATCTGGGAAGCACGCAGGTGCCGTCCGAGGATTTGGCGCCGAAGGTGAAAGATCTGCTGGCGAACCGGATCGATCACATGGTGTTTCTGCGGGCGGATTCGCGGGCCCGCTACGAAAAAGTTGTCGATGTGGTGGATAACTTGCGCGCCGCGGGTGTCGACCAACTGGGGTTGTTGACGGAGCAGATTCAGGAAACGCGGCCCACGACTAAACCTGGCACGAGCGCGGGATCAGCGGCAGGACAGTAACGGGAAGGGTGAGGGTAAAGGAGCAATCTTATGTCAATGGCAGTTGGAGGTAAGAAGGGGGCGTTGGCCGACATTAATATCACGCCAATGATTGACGTTCTGCTGGTGCTGATCATCATCTTCATGGTGATCACGCCGCTGACGCCAAGGGGACTCGAGACTCTGGTACCGCAACCAACGCCTCCGAATGCCAAGCAGGATCAGTCCGACCAGCGGACGGTGGTGATTCAGGTCCTGAAGGACCACACGATGAAGATTAACCAGGAGGAAACGGTGTATACCGAGCAGAACCTCGGCCCGCGCCTGGAGGACATCTTCAAAACGCGCGCGGAGCGGGTGGTGTTCGTTCGGGGTGATCCGGATCTGGAATATCAATACGTGGCTCGGGCGATCGATATTGCGCACGGGGCTGGGATTGACAAGGTCGGTTTGATGACCGCCAAGATGGAGGCTGGACAGTAATGAAGCGGAACCTGGTGGCGCTCCTGGCGGTGGCTGCGCTGGCGTTCCTGGCCACCGGCTGTAACAAGCTCAAGGCGCGCGACAACCTCAACAAGGGATCGCAAGCATTCCGCAGCGCCCAGTATGCGCAGGCGGTAGAACGTTTCGAGGAAGCGGTAAGGCTCGATCCGAACTGGCCGCCGCCGCGGCTTTATCTGGCCATGGCGTATTACATGCAGTACATCCCCGGAGCGGAGTCTCCGGAGAATCAGCAGATGGCAGACAGGGCTCTCGATCAGTTCAAGAAGGTCCTGGAGATGGATCCGAAAAACGACACGGCCACGAAATCCATTGCTTCTCTGTTTTTCTACGAAAAGAAATGGGAGCAGGCCGAGGAGTGGAATAAGAAGGTCCTGGAGCTCAATCCAAAGGACAAGGAAGCCTACTACACCCTTGGAGTGATCGTGTGGACAAAGTGGTTCCCTGCTGACGGAGGGGCGCGGGCGAAGCTGGGCATGACACCGGAGGCGCCTGGACCGATCAAAGACAAGAAGGTCAAGGAAGAACTGAAGGCGCAGTACCTTCCCATGATCAACACCGGCATCGAGAATCTTCAAAAGGCGCTGACGATAGACCCGGAGTACGACGATGCGATGGCGTATATCAACCTTTTGATTCGCGAGCGCGCGGATTTGGACGACGACGCGGAGCAATACAAAAAAGATATCAATACGGCCGAGGGCTGGGTGCAGAAGGCCATGGAGACCAAGAAGATCAAGGCTGCACGCAAGCCTACGACGACGGGAATTAACGCGCAGTAAGAAACCAGGTGCCAGGTTTTAGGTGTTAGCGACCGCGATCGACACCTGAGCATGCTACTAACACCTAGCACCAAGAACCTCACACCTTCTACAATTAATACGTGGCCACCGAACCTAGCGGGATCGGCGTTTCGCCGGAATTGGGCGGTGGCCCGCTTATCCCCCCGCCGGACGAATCACCTGTAGATAAACTGTACCGCGAGCTGGTAGCCAAGGTGCGGGAAGTCCGGCCGCGGGATGATCTCGCTCCTCTCGAAAGAGCCTTCCGTTTCGCCTCGGAAAAGCACAAGCTGCAAACGCGCGATTCCGGTGACCCGTACATGGTGCACCCGTTGATGGTTGCGCATCTGTTGGCGGACATGCGGATGGACCAGGTGAGCCTGGAGACCGGGCTTTTGCACGACGTGGTGGAAGACACCAGCGTCACCGTCGAGGACGTTCGCAAGAATTTCGGGGAAGACGTGGCGCGCTGCGTCGATGGCGTCACTAAGCTGAGCAAACTCGATTTCTTCTCGGCAGAGGAACGGCAGGCGGAGAGCTTCCGCAAGATGCTGCTGGCGATGGTGAACGACATCCGGGTCATCATCGTGAAACTGGCGGACCGGCTGCACAATATGCGGACGCTGGGGTTCATTCAGAACGCGGAGCGGCGCGAACGCATTGCACGGGAGACCATCGAGATCTATGCGCCCATCGCACACCGGCTGGGGATGGGAAAGATACGCGGAGAGCTGGAGGACCTGGCGTTCCGGCACATCGATCAAACAGCATATGAAGAGATCACGGGGCTGATCGAATCCGGGCGGCACGCCAATGAAGAACTCCTCAATAAAACGCGGCAGATGATTGAGGCCGAGCTACGGCGCGAGGGCATTCCGGCGCGCGTGGAGGGGCGCCTCAAGCGCGCATATTCGATCTATCAGAAAATGAAGCGGCAGAAAATCACGATCGAGCAGGTATACGATCTGATGGCGGTCCGCATTGTCACGGATTCGGTGAAGAACTGCTACGCGGCGCTAGGCGTGATCCACAACGAGTGGCGGCCCGTGCCAGGGCGGATCAAGGACTTCATTGCAATTCCCCGCCCCAACCTGTACCAATCGCTGCACACATCGGTGGTGGGACCCGAGGGCCGGCACTTCGAAGTGCAAATCCGGACCGAGGAGATGCACCGCATTGCCGAAGAGGGCATCGCCGCACACTGGAAATACAAAGAAGGCAAGAAGGGGCCGGCGGACGATGACCAGCGGATTGCGTGGCTGCGGCACCTGGTGGAGTGGCAGCGGGACATGCAGGATCCCGGGGAGTTCCTGTCCACCCTCAAGGTGGACCTGTATCCCGAGGAGGTTTACACCTTCACCCCGCGCGGGAAAGTGATCGTGCTGCCGCGCGATGCCACGCCCATCGATTTTGCATACGCCATTCACTCCGACGTGGGCCAGCAATGCGTTGGCGCGAAAATCAATGGACGTATTGTGCCGCTGCGCTACACGCTGCGCAACGGCGACATCGTCGAGATCCTGACGCAGCCGGGGCATGAGCCGAGCAAGGACTGGCTGGCTCTGGTCAAGACGTCGCGGGCGCGGAACAAGATCAAGCACCTGATCAACGCCAGCGAACGCGTCAAGGCCATCGAAATCGGCGAGAAATATCTCGAGAAAGAGGCGCGGCGGCTGGGTGTGCAGTTGAGCAAGATCCAGCGCGCCGATTTGGAACGCGTGGCCGGGGAATACGGGGTCAGCAAGATCGAAGACTTGTACGCCGCGCTCGGGTACGGAAAGTTTTCTCCGCGGCAGGCGCTACAAAAGCTGGCTCCGCAGCAAGTGAAGGAAGAGCAATTGGAGCTACCCAAAACAGGCGCGGTTGAACCTGCGCCGGGGCCAGTTCCGCCAGGCCAGCAGGATGGCGATGCGGTCATTCGCGTGAAGGGCGTGGACGATCTGATGGTTTATCGCGCCAAGTGTTGCAACCCGATTCGCGGAGAGGTAATTGTCGGTTACGTGACGCGCGGTAAAGGCGTGGCGGTTCATTCCAAGATGTGTCCCAATGTGCAGAACCTGATGTACGATGTCGAACGGAAGATCGATGTCGAGTGGGCGCGCAACACCGCGGACTCTTTTCCAGTGCGGATCGTGGTGCACACCGATGACCGGCCGGGATTGCTGGCGCAGATCACGTCGATTCTGTCGAACGAAAACACGAACATCCGCAGCCTGGAGGCGCGAACGGAGACGGGCCCGGCGGACCGGGCGCTGGTCGAGATGACGGTGGACGTGCGTGATAAGAAGCAATTGGAGAAACTGGTGTCGGCCATGCGCCGCATCTCGGGGATTCGCGACGTCGAGCGGCTTCTCAACTGATTCATGTCTTCCACCGATCCCGAGCATATTGCCATTTCGAAGTCCAAAGGCATTACCATCGACTGGAAGGACGGGCATACCAGCACCTACGGGTTGAGCTACTTGCGCGAGCAATGCCCATGCGCCACATGCACAGGCGCTCACGGAACGCCGCCAACCACCAAGCCCGCGCCATCCCCTTTTCCGATGTACAAGGCCGTATTAAAAATGGTGGACGTGGAGTCTGTGGGTAACTACGCCATTCGCATTGTCTGGAGTGACGGGCACAGCACCGGAATTTACTCCTTCGAGCATTTCCGGCGCATCTGCCCATGCGAGCAATGCACCGGCCAAAAGGGTTCGGCGGCGTGAAGGCCGGAGCGGTTTTCCCAGCGCAGCGGCGTGTGGAGATTGTCGAAGTAGAGGAGCCGAAGATCGCGTCCTCCACACAGGTGAAACTGCGAATTCTCGAGGTGGGCGTCTGCGGAACGGATCGTGAGATCTGCCAATTCCACCACGGCACCACTCCGGAGGGATCGGAATTTCTGGTGCTGGGACACGAATCGCTGGCCGAGGTGGTGGAGACGGGGCCGGAGGTGCGCAGGGTTCGCCGGGGAGATCTGGTTGTGCCAAGGGTGCGGCTGCCTTGCCGCCATGCTGCGTGCGCGGCCTGCCGCGGGGGCCAGCCGGATTTCTGCACTTCGGGTGATTTCGTGGAGCGCGGCATCAAGCAGGCTCACGGGTTTATGACGGATTTCGTGGTGGATGAGGAGGAGTGGCTCAACCCTGTACCGCGGGAACTCCGGGACGTGGCTATTCTAGTTGAGCCGCTGACCATCGCGGAAAAAACGCTGGCAGAGATGCGGGCGATCCAGCAGCGGCTGCCTTTCGACCGGCACGCACAGCGCGCCGTCGTGCTGGGAGCGGGACCGATTGGCCTGTTGGGGGCTATGGCGCTGGTAAATGCCGGTTTCGAGACGCACATTTATTCGCGTGAGTTGCCGCCGAATCCACGCGCCGATGTGGCTGCGGCGATCGGCGCCACGTACGTCTCATCACAGGTTCAAACGGTAGAACAGCTTGCTCGAACGGTGGGGAATATCGATGTGGTGTACGAAGCCATTGGAGCTTCACAGACCGCGTTCGACTTGCTGGAGGTGCTGGGCGCCAATGGCCTGTTCTGTTTCACGGGCGTGCCGCGCCACGGGCAGCCGATCTCGGTCCACATGGACCGACTGCTCTACAACCTGGTGCTCAAGAATCAGGCGATCCTCGGCGCCGTGAATGCGGGGCGGGATGCATTTGAAGCGTCAGTACGCGACCTGGGCGTGTTCTACCAGCGTTGGCCCGAGGCGGTGCGCTCGCTCATTACCGGGCGATACGCGCTCGAAGACTTTCGGGAGCCGATTCTCCAGCCATCCGGGATCAAGAACATTGTCGTGCTGGACGGGACGAATTGATGCCAGACCCTGAATCGAATGCCGAGTGCCGCCGGCTGGCCGAAGACGCCCGGCGTGAGAAAAACTGGAAGCGATGGGGGCCCTACCTTTCCGAGCGGCAATGGGGCACGGTGCGCGAAGACTATTCGGAGTTCGGCACCTGCTGGCATTACTTCCCGCATGAACATGCGCGCAGCCGTGCTTACCGCTGGGGCGAAGACGGCTTGCTGGGCATCTGCGACCGTGAAGGCCGCATGTGCTTCGCGCTGGCGCTATGGAACGGCCGTGACCACATCTTGAAAGAGCGCCTGTTTGGACTCTCGGGGCCGGAAGGCAATCACGGTGAAGACGTCAAGGAATGCTACTTCTACCTGGATTCGACGCCCACGCATTCCTACCTGAAGGCTCTGTACAAGTACCCGCAGGCGGAATTTCCGTACACGCAGTTGCTTGAGGAAAATGGCCGGCGCAGCCGCAAAGAGCCCGAATTCGAATTGCTCGACACGGGAGTATTTCGCGAGGACCGTTACTTCGACGTTTTCGTGGAATATGCGAAAGCCGGCACGGACGATATCCTGATCCGAATCACCGCCGCAAATCGCGGCCCGGATCGAGCGCCCCTTCATATTCTGCCGACGCTGTGGTTCCGTAATACGTGGTCGTGGGGGCGATCGGGCGAAGGCTATTGGCCGAAACCGAAGCTGTGGCGGTCGAGCGAAGACCGCATCAGCGCCGAGCATGCCTCGCTCGGCAGGTTTGAGCTCCAGGTGGAAGCCGGCGCGGAGCTATTGTTCACGGAGAACGAAACCAACTTCGAACGGCTGTTCGCATACAAGAATGGACAACCATACGTGAAGGATGCCTTTCACGATTACGTGATTCACGGGCGGCGGGAAGCGGTGAATCCGGAGTGCGTGGGGACCAAGGCGGCGGCTTACTACAAATGTGAAGTGGGGCCTGGGGAAAGCCGCGCCGTGCATTTGCGGCTTAGTGCGGTACCGGCCGCCAGCGATCATGCGGATGAGGTGATCGCGCAGAGAATCCAGGAGGCAGACGAGTTTTACAAAGAGCTGCTGACCGGCGCCGAAGGGACACGCGCGCTTGCACGGCAGGCATATGCGGGGCTGCTTTGGACCAAGCAGTTTTTCCACTATTCGGTGGTCGACTGGCTGGAGGGCGATCCCTCGCAGCCCGCTCCTCCCGCCATTCGGGCGCACGGACGGAACGCGGACTGGACCCATCTGTACAATCGCGACGTGATCTCGATGCCGGACAACTGGGAGTATCCGTGGTACGCGGCGTGGGACCTGGCGTTTCATATGATTCCGTTCGCGCAACTGGATCCGGACTTCGCCAAGGAGCAACTGGTGCTGCTACTACGCGAGTGGTACATGCATCCCAACGGGCAGGTTCCGGCCTATGAGTTCGCGTTTTCCGACGTGAATCCACCGGTGCATGCGTGGTCGTGCTGGCGCGTTTATAAGATGACCGGCCCGCGCGGCAGGCGCGACCGGCAGTTTCTCTCGCGTGTTTTCCAGAAGCTGCTGGTCAACTTTACGTGGTGGGTGAATCGCAAGGACGTCGGCGGCAAGCACATTTTCTCGGGAGGATTTCTCGGGCTCGACAATATTGGCGTCTTTGACCGTTCTAAACCGCTGCCGGGCGGAGGCATGCTGGAGCAGGCGGACGGCACAGCATGGATGGCGTTCTACTGCGCCACGATGCTTTCCATGGCACTGGAGCTGGCGCGCGACGACCCGTCGTATGAGGACATCGCGTCGAAGTTCTTCGAACATTTCGTGGCTATTGCGGACGCCATGAACACGCTGGGAGGCAATGGGCTCTGGGACGAGCAGGACGGATTCTACTACGACCAGTTGCATGTGGATGGCGTTAATATGCCGATGCGGGTACGGTCGATGGTGGGGCTGATTCCGTTGTTCGCCGTCGAGGTGTTGGAGCAACACAGAATCGACGCTGCGCCGGGATTCCGCAAGCGCATGGAGTGGTTCTTGCGCAACCGGCGGGATCTGGCGCGGCAGGTCTCATATATGGAGGCAGGCGGCGAGAACGCGCATGCGCACCGCCTGCTGGCGATACCGTCGCGGCACCGGCTGGAGCACGTGCTGCGTTACCTGCTGGACCCCAACGAATTCCTGTCGCCCTACGGCATCCGGTCGCTGTCGCGGATTCATTGCGAGCGTCCCTTCGTGCTACCGGTGGATGGCGAGGAGCGGCGCGTGGACTACGAGCCGGGCGAATCGAGCGAGCCGCTATTCGGCGGGAACTCAAACTGGCGTGGGCCGATCTGGTTTCCCACCAACTATCTGCTCGTCGAGGCGCTAGAACGGTATCACCATTTCTACGGAGACTCGCTACGCGTGGAGTGCCCGGTGGGCTCGGGAAAGATGATGAATCTCCAAGAGGTGGCCGGCGAGCTTTCCCGGCGCCTCGCTTCTATCTTTCTTCCCGATGCGGCGGGCCACTGCGCCTGGCAGGGCGACATGCGGATTTTTGCGGAAAGCCCGCACTGGCGCAATCTGGCGTGGTTCTTTGAGTACTTCCACGGAGACAACGGACGCGGCTGCGGCGCGAATCACCAGACCGGATGGACGGCGCTGATCGTTCGCCTATTGGGGAATGCAGGGCGGCTCAGGTAGTCTTCCAAGCCTTCCAACCGCGCCGAACGCGCGGTTACAATGGATTTCTATGATCAGACTGGAAACTGTGCTGGACTCATGGAAGACGGTCCGGCAGGATACCGCGCAGGCCGTGGAAGATTTTCCCGCCGGCGAAATGGACTTCAAACCGGTGAGCGACGTGATGACATTCGGAGAAATCGCGCGTCATATTCTGGTGGCAGGCTACGGCATCACGGGGATGCTGCTGGATGGCGTGGAGAACCTGGCTACGCCGCAATTTCGCGAAGACATGCAGAAGTACGCGGCGGAGCTGGCACCCACACCGGACGCCGGCAGTCTGGCTGCCGCGCTGCGCCAGAGTCTGGAGCGCCGGACGGCTCAACTCGCGGCGCAGCCCGCGGCGTTCTTCGACCATGTGATTACGCGCTTCGATGGGCTACGTGTCACGCGCCTGGAGACGGTGCAAATGGCCAAGGAGCACGAGCTGACCCACCGCGCGCAGCTGTTCCTATATCTGCGGATGAAGGGCATCGTGCCCGCGACTACGCGGCGGCGATTGGCCAAGCAACAGACCGCGTGACCTCCCGGTTGACGATTGCGCGTTCTGATATAAGCTATAAACGGGAAGCGAAATATGGTCACTTGTCCTGTGTGTGATGGAGCCATCGACGTGGACGAGGAAGATGTGGACGAAGGTGACACCCTGAGCTGCGACGAATGTGGCGCTGGCCTGAAAGTAGTGAGCACCGATCCGCTCGAAATCGAATCCGCCGAAGACCTAGAGGATGAAGACGAAGACGCCCTCGAAGACGAAGAAGAGGAAGAGGAGGATTGGAAATAGCGCATGACCGGGACTGTGAAGCGCCGCATGGCATGGCTGGCGGTTGGCGCTCTGCTGCTGACCGCAGCGAGTGCGCTGGAGGCAAAGAAGAAGAACCCCGAGGACAGCCTTCGCACGGTGCAGGGCACGGTTACGGACGCGGCCGAAAACCAAGTAAACGGGGCTATTGTGCAGCTCAAGAACACCAAGACGCTGCAGATTCGCTCGTTCGTGACCCAGGAACACGGCGCCTATTATTTTCACGGTCTCAGCCCAAATGTGGACTACGAGGTCCGTGCAGATTTCCAGGGAGCTTCCAGTCCCACCAAGACCGTGAGTTCGTTTGATTCGCGCAAGGAAGTAGCCATCAACCTCAAGCTGGAAAAAAAGTAAGCTGCGTCCGGGCATGGGCGTGGCGAAACGTCACAGCGAGGTCAGCGCCGTGATCTCCCGGACCCAATTACAATGAAAAGGTGACTTCAGCCAATCGATTGTGTCTCCTGTTGTTGCTTGCGCCTTGTCTTTCGGTGGCGCAGGATCTGAAGGAATTCGAAAAACGCGTCACTGAGTTCACGCTCGCGAACGGAATGCATTTCATCGTTCTGGAGCGTCACCAGGCGCCGGTGGTTTCTTTCCACAGCTACATAAATGCCGGAGCGGTGGACGATCCCGAAGGCAAGACCGGTCTGGCGCACATGTTCGAGCACATGGCCTTCAAAGGCACGGATACCATCGGGAGCAAGAACTGGCCGGAAGAGAAGAAAGCGATGGCAGCCATCGAGGAAGTATACGATCGGCTGGAACAGGAACGGCGCAAAGGGCCGCACGCGGATCCGGAGAAGATCAAGGCACTGGAAGCAGAGGTGAAAGAAGCCATCGAGAAGGCGGACTCGTACGTGGTGCCGAATCTCTACCCCACTATCATTGAAGAGAACGGTGGAGTGGGGCTGAACGCCTTCACCGCGCTCGATTCCACTCAATATTTTTACAATCTGCCGGCAAACCGGATCGAGTTGTGGTTTCTGCTGGAATCGCAGCGCTTCCTGCGACCCGTTTTCCGGGAATTCTATAAGGAACGCGATGTAGTGGCTGAGGAGCGGCGCATGCGTGTGGAGTCCAGCCCGCAGGGAAAGCTTCTGGAGGAGCTCAACGCGGCTGCCTTTGCGGCGCATCCTTACCGCCGCCCTGGCGCCGGCTGGGCCAGTGACATCCAGAGCCTTCGCGTCGTGGATGCCGAGCAGTTCTACAAGACCTACTACGTACCGGGTAACATCGCGATCGCGATTGTCGGTGATGTGGACCCCAAGCAGGCACGTGCGCTTGCCGAGAAATACTTTGGACGCCTGGCCACGGGTCCGCTGCCTCCGCTCGTGCACACCACCGAACCGCAACAGGATGGACCGCGGCAGGTACAGGTGGAGTCGCCCGCGCAGCCGTTCGAAGTGATCGCCTATAAACGGCCGGATCAGTACGACAAGGACGATCCGGTGTTCGACGTGGTGAGCAGCGTTTTGGCCGGCGGACGTACAGGCATCATCTACAAAGAGATGGTTCGCGACAAACAGATTGCGCTTGCGGCTGGCGCGGAAGCGGACCTGCCCGGATCCAAATATCCGAACTTGTTCGTGTTTTATGCGTTTCCGACGCTCGGCCACACGGTAGCGGAAAACGAAAAACTGCTGGACGAAATCATCGCGCGTTTCAAGAAGCAGAAAGTGGATGCGGACGCGCTGGCCCGGGTCAAAACTAAGACGCGAGCAGCGTTGATCCGGCGGCTCGACAGCAACTCCGATCTGGCGCAGTCGCTGACTGAGTACTACGTCGCTTACGGCGACTGGCGGAAACTGTTCACGTCGCTCGATGACATCGATAAGGTGACCGCCGATGATGTGCAACGCGTGGCGCGCAAATATTTCGTAAACAATTCCCGAACCGTGGCGTTTGATTTTCAGCCGCCGGCGGGCGAGTCTGCGCAGTCAGGAGACTCGCGATGAAGAAAACAGCGGTCGTCGCCCTCCTGCTGGCAGGTACGCTGGGCGCGCAGACGAAAAGTGAAAGCAAACTGCCTGCCACCGCGATTCCGTCGTACAAGGAATTGCAATATCCGCCACTCAAGCCGATCAAGATCCCCGACGTAGCGACCTTCACCATGCCGAACGGCATGAAGCTATACCTGCTGGAGAATCATGAACTCCCTCTGGTTCGGGGTTCGGCGCTGGTGCGCACCGGAAATCTTTTCGATCCGCCGGACAAGGTGGGACTTGCCACGGTCACCGGTATCGTGATGCGGAGTGGCGGTACCGAGGACAAGACCGGTGATGAGCTCGATGAGCAGTTAGAGAACATTGCCGCTTCAGTCGAAACGTCGATTGACGAGTCAATCGGTTCGGCATCGTTTTCGTGCCTGAAAGAAAACACCGACGAAATTCTACGCATATTTCACGACGTACTGACTAAACCTGGTTTTCGACAGAACAAGATCGACCTGGCCAAAACCGAGCTGCGCAGCGGCATCTCCCGCCGTAACGACGATCCACATGGCATCATGGAGCGCGAGTTTGCCAATATCGGGTACGGCCGGAATACGCCCTATGGTTGGCAACTGGAATACGCCACGGTGGACAGGATCACGCGCGACGATGTTACCGGCTTCTACCAGCGCTACTTTTTCCCCGAGAACATCATGCTCGCGGTGATAGGCGACTTTTCTGCCGCCGACATGAAAGCGAAGCTGGAGAAGCTGTTTGCCGATTGGAAAGTGAAGCAGCCGGCCGTTCCGCCGTTCCCGCCAGTCAACGCCAAGCCCCAGCATGGCATTTTCCTCGCCACAAAGACGGACGTGGAACAAACCTTCTTCTCTCTAGGCCATCTGGGTGGTGAGCTTCGCGACAAGGATTTTCCAGCGTTGGAGGTGATGGCCGATATTCTGGGCGGCGGATTTCACAGCCGGCTGGTGCAGCAGGTGCGCACGAAGCTGGGCTACGCGTACGACGTTTCCGCGTACTGGGGCGCCAACTACGACCATCCCGGGCTGTTTCAAATTTCCGGCAGCACCAAGTCGGCGTCGACGGTTGACACGATCAAGGCGATACAAGCGGAGGTTGAAAAGATCGGCAGCAGCGAGGTGACTGAAGAAGAGCTCAAGAGCGCCAAGGATACGGTAGCGAACAGCTTCGTATTCAACTTCGATACGCCGTCCAAAACGTTGAACCGCATTCTGCGTTATGACTATTTCGGATATCCGCGGGACTTCATCGACCAATATCAACGCGCAATTCAAGCCGTGACCCGCGCCGATGTGCTGCGCGTGGCCCGCGAGCACATCAAGCCGGATGAGTTCACCGAGGTGCTGGTCGGCAATCCGCAACAATTCGGCACGCCGCTGGCAGCACTCGGGCTTCCTGTTACCCCGATTGATTTGACAATCCCCGAACCGGCCAACGCCAAGGCCGAGGCACCCGCCACGGCCGACGAGGCCAGTTTGGCGCGAGGGAAGAAGCTGCTGGAGCGTGTGCAGCAGGCGGTCGGCGGCGCTGACAAGCTCGCCGCTGTGCAGGATGTCAGCGAGACGGTCGAATTGAGCATGGCGACGATGCCCCCGAACCTGAAAGTTCATCAGATCAACGCGTGGATAGCGCCTAGCCATTTCCGGCAGGAGAGCCAGCTTCCCTTCGGCAAGGTGATTGTGTATTCGGACGGGAAGAGTGGTTGGATGTCGACGCCGCAGGGCGAGCGGCCACTGCCTGAGCCGCAATTGAAGCAAGTTCGTGAAGAATTGTTTCGCAACTACTTCCGCCTCCTGTTAAGCGACAGGGACCCCGATCGGACAGTGAACTCTCCAGCCGAAGGCGTGCTGGAGATCAGCGACCGCGAGGGCAGCTCCGTAAAGCTCATTGTGGATGCCCAGACCGGCCTGCCGGCAAAAGAGGTTTACCGGGAGGCAGGACCGATGGGGCCTCCAGCCGCCATGGAGGAGGCGTTCGAGGGATTTGAGGACGCGGGCGGGATCCAAGCGCCGAAGGCCATTGCGGTGAATCGCGACGGGGAGAAGTACGCAGAACTCAGTATCACGGAATACAAAGTGAATTCCGGGATCAAAATCGAAGACATCAACAAGAAACCATGAAGGCAGCGGTGTTGCTCTGCTTAGCCGCATCCCTGGCCGGGGTGCGCGCGGAAACGAATCTAGAGCGCGGCAAGCGGGTGGTGGATGAAGCCGTCCGAGCGTTGGGCGGCGAGACTTTCCTGCACATGCAGGACCGCGTCGAAAGTGGCCGCGCGTATTCGTTCTATCGAGAGAGGCTGAATGGCTTGTCCATAGCCAAGATCTATACGCGCTATCTCATCCGGCCCGAGCCGCCTTTGGCTGGATTCCTGGGAGTGCGCGAACGCCAGGCGTTCGGAAAGAAAGAAGACAGCGCCATAATACTTGCCGACGGGCAGGGCTACGACATCACGTTTCGAGGCGCCCGCCCGCTCGCGGACGACGTGATTGAGCGGTTCCGGGAGAGCACGCTCCGCAACGTCTTCTACATTCTGCGGCAGCGGTTGGGCGAGCCTGGACTGATCCTGGAGTCGCGCGGCTCGGACGTGGTGGAGAATCAGCCGGTGGATATCGTCGACATCACAGATTTCGACAATCGCACGGTGACGGTTTATTTCAATCGCCTGACTCATTTGCCGGCCAAGCAGGTGACTAACCGGCGCGACCCAAAAACGAGAGAACTCAACGAGGAAGTCACGCGCTTTTCCAAGTACCGGGAAGTGAACGGAGTCCAGTGGCCCTACGACATCCAGCGCGAGCGCAATGGGGAGAAGATTTATCAGATGTACTCGGATTCGGTGCGAATCAACGTGGGTTTGACAGACAATCTGTTCACGCTTCCGGCCGACATGAAGATCTTACCGAAGCCGAAATAGACGCTCTTACACAGGCAGATCAATTTCAATCCGTAATCCGGGATGGGCATTGCTGGCCTGGAGCCTGCCTTTGTGCAGTTCCACCGCGCGCTGAGCGATGGACAGACCCAAGCCGACACCGCCGCTCTCACGGTTTCGGTCACCCCCAACGCGATAAAACGGCTCGAAGATGCGGGCTAACGCCTCCTCGGGAACTCCCGGTCCGTAATCGCGCACCTGCACGCGGGCTGTGTTGTTGTCGCACGTGAGGCGCACCTCGACCGCCGACTGCGGCGAAGCATAACGAATCGCGTTCCGAATGACGTTCTCCACGGCGCGCCGCAGCAACTCGGGATCGCCGGTGACGGTGACGGGACCTTGGGCATCCAATTCGAGCGAGCAGCCGCGGGCCGCCGCCTCAATCGAGCAATCGCTCACAATGTCCGCCAGGAGTTCATCCAGGCGAACGCGTTGGGCGCGCAAGGTGTTAGGATCGACTTCCGCACGGGTCGACTGCAGCAATCCGCCCACCAGCATATTGAGGCGGTCAGATTCCTTTTGAATGCGGTCGAGCGCGGCGTCGCGATTGTCTCCCGAGCGGGCCAACTCAATGGCGACACCTAGACGAGCGAGCGGCGACCGCAACTCGTGCGATATATCGAGGAGCAAGCGGCGCTCCGCGGCCACCAGGTTTTGGATGCGCTCCGCCATCCGGTCGAACGTGCGCGCCAGTTCGCCCAGTTCATCGCGTCGCGTAGACCCCGTGCGCGCGGAGAAATCCCCCTGGCCAAATCGCTCCAGAGCTGCCTGGAGTGCTCGCAGAGGTGACGTTAGATATCGCGCCAACAAATAGCAAAGTGCCAAAACCGCCAACAGCACAAGAATCTGCTCGGGCGGAAGAAGAGATCGCCCAGCCGCTGCCTCGGGAATCGAGAGTATGAACCAATACCGGCCGTCGGCTGTCCGGCGCGCGATCACGGACCGGTTCCGCCGCAGCCAGCTCCAGCCCCCGGAACGGATGAGACCGCGGCGATCCTCACCCGTCACCAGATCGCGGCCGTTCGCATCGGTGAGAAAAGCCTCGGCCTGGAACATTCCCTGTATCCGATCGAGGTCCCAGCGCAGCGCCTTCGGCCCGCCGGTTTCGTAGGCTTCGCGCGCCTCCCGCTCCTGGAAACGAAACGCGCGGACCATGGGAGCGTGGCGCATGGCATCATCAAACTGCGCCTCAATGAAGTTGAAACCCACGAACGCTGCTACCACCGTCGCGAGAAACCACAGCAGGATTTTGGCGAATAGCGACCTCACACGGCGCCCTCGGGCTCGCTAATGAACGTGCGAACGAATTGATATCCGGCGCCGCGGATAGTCTTGATGAGCGGCTGGCCGGTTTCGAGCTTCTTCCGCAAATGGCTGATGTGCATATCGACCGAGCGATCGAAGGCAGTCGCTTTGCGGTTGTAGAGGTGCTCCATCAGGTCGTCGCGCGATACAACCTGGCCGGCGGAACGCATCAGCAGTTCAAGGATGTCGAATTCGAATGTGGTCACTTCGATTTTTCGGCCATTTACAGAGACCTCACGTGTGCCTGGATCGATGCGCACGCCGTTGACTTCGAGCGGGCCCTCGGACGAGGGTGGCCGCTCGATGCGCCGGAGAATGGCGCGAATGCGTGCTAAGAGTTCGCGCGGATTGAAGGGCTTCGCCAGGTAGTCATCCGCTCCCATTTCGAGACCGGCGATGCGGTCCATGTCTTCGCCGCGGGCAGTGAGCATGAGTACGGGAATGTGGCTTTCCGCGCGCAGTCGGCGGAGGATTTCGAAGCCGTCCAAGCCGGGCAGCATGACGTCCAGGACGATCAGGTCAAAGCCGCCGTGCAGCGCGCGTTCCAATCCCCGCTTGCCTTCGTGCTCACACTCGATCGAGAATCCTTCGCGAGTGAGGAATTCAACCAGCAGAGAGCATAGCTCGGCGTCGTCGTCGATCAACAGGATGCGCACGGCTAAAATTTATCACGTGGAGCACCACCGAGAGCGGTGTTTTACATAGATTTACAGGGAAACGGCCGGTCGTGCACGTTTATCGCAATAGGAGGCATTTACAGTTATGAAAGTAGCACTAATTCGTTTTGCGGCGGCGCCAATACTGGCGTCGGGCCTGATGTGGGCCCAAGCACCAGTCCCGGCGGCTCCGGCGCAACCACCCGCGCAGCATGGTCAGTGGCAACGCGGACAGATGTTTGACCGGATGGCGGAGAAATTGAATCTGACCGAGGCGCAGAGAGGGCGGGCTAAATCCATTTGGCGATCGGCGCGCGAGTCCTCGCGGCCCATAGCGCAGCAGCTTCGCCAGGCGCATGTTGCCTTGCGGGAGGCTGCAAAAGCCGGCAAACCGGCCGGTGAAATCGATCAGCTCGCAGCCAACGCCGGCCAGGTGACCGGTCAGTTAAGTGCGGTTCGCGCCAGGGCGTTTGCCAAGTTCTACGCGATGTTGACTCCCGAGCAGCGGACGACAGCGGACCAACTAGGCGGCCACTTCCGTGGTATGTTCTTGGGTGGTCATGCACACGCTCCCGGAGCTGGCGCGGGTTCCTAGCGCACCGCCACGGGCTGTATCACCCGTAACCGGGTTGCGGCGAGTGTGCCTCGCGCGGCCGCTCACGCTCGCTGTAACCTCAATTCTCTTGTTGCAACCGGCTCACGCGCAGAAAAGACGCGACGCCATTCTCCAGTTGCGAGACGACGTATCTACCGCCATGGCGCACGCCAGCCTGACAGAGAAGCAGACGCAGAAGCTGGACCACTGCCGGCAAACCCTACTGCTCGCGGCGCAATCCGGCCGGGTGCACAAAGCCGCGACTAAGCGGGATCTCGACGCCGCGGTCAAAGATATCGAGAAAGCTCTTAGCGGTAGCCCATTCCAAGCCGACGACCGCGATCTGGTCCGGCAGGATATCGCGCAACTCCGTACCATCCAGCGGGACCAGCAGGTCAAACGCGCCCAACGGTAGTCACCTACTCGGGCTTGCCGATCTTGCACAAGGGATCTCCCACCACGATATTTTGCCAGCTCAAACTGGGGATCGAAAGATAATAGCTCTCGGCCAGATTGCGGCCGTTGAAGTAAGCGGGAAACAAGTACTGAGGGTGCGGCGTCGCAGCCAAATACGGCTCATAGACGTGTCCCGAACAGCCCGTAGCGCCTTCGTGTATGTAATCCGCGGTGAGCGTCTGCGGAGATCCGGCGAAAAAATGGGCGCGATCCTCCCAGGTAGTGATGTTCCAGCCATCTGGTGGACGCGCGAAAGTGCGCCCGTCGGTGGAAACAAACTCGGTAGCGATCGCCCCTGGCAGCCAACTGAATCCAAGCATACGCTGGTTCCGATCATGATCATTTGATCCCCACGAAGCGTAGCCGATCACCTCGCGCTGGCTATAAAGCACGCGGCTGGTATCCTCGAGTACCACCCGATCCTTTGGCAGAGCGCGTGCGGCTTCTTGCAGCCAGTCGTTGCCGCCATCGTGATCGCTGGCTTTCAGGTCGAAAACAAATTTGCCCCGATTGCGCGCTTGGAGCGAGCGGTCGATTATGGCTGCGACGTCTGGAAAGTCATATCCGGCGAGGCGCGTGACAAGGTAGATGGGAAACTGCCGATGCTGGAACCGGGCTTTCATTTGGCGATAAAACGGATTGGGCAGGGGGCCCGCCAGATCCACTGGCGCACCCTTCAGCTTGGTGTAGAGCAGCGTCAGTTCCGAGTCCACCGAGGCTGCCTCGGTAGCCATGCCCTCGCCGGCTCCCTTGATCTTCAGAGGCACTCCCAGTGTTGTGGCGATGTACAAGATTTTCTCCGCTAGCTCATGGGACTGCAAACAGCGAGCTACAGAGCGCTCGATTTCGGCATCGTAGATCGCCCGCGATATCTCTTCGGCCGCCGTTGTTTTGATGCGGCATAGATTCGCCAGGGGTATCTGTCGCTTGTGAATGTAGTATTCCCCAATGTGCCGGGACACGTTTGAAGATTGATTGACCACCACCAGGACGTTCTCGGCCGTTTGACCCGACAGGGCGGCCACCGAGAGTCCGGTGAGCAGTGCCATCCGGAATTGGTGTCCCACGTATCTACTTCAATTTTATAGGTGCAAACCAATAACACAATATCTTTCGGAGCGCCAAGAGAGCGCGTGGCGCACCATTCCAGGTCTGTTACAATGAGTACCATCATGCGGCCTGCGAGCCGGCTGCCGCAGCATAACCAACGGGAAGAAGTGCCCTGAGCACCATGGATTTTGATCAGCTTCACACGTTCCTCGAAATCGTCCGGCTGAAGAGTTTTTCCAAGGCCGCGCAAACGTGCTACCGCACGCAACCGGCGATCAGCGCGCAGATTCGCCAGTTGGAACAGGAGTTGAAAGCCGAACTGTTCGAGAGGTTTGGCAGCCGGATTTCGCTGACCACTGCGGGCAGAGTCTTCGCCGGATATGCCGAACAGATTCTCGATTTACGCCGCCGCGTGCAAGACGAAATCAACGAGCTGGAGCGCGTCCCGCGAGGGGAGCTGGTGATCGCGGCCAACGAGGCGACGTGCATTTACGTGCTGCCGCAGGTTTTCGCGGAGTATAAGAAGCAGTTTCCCGGCGTGCAGTTGCAGGTGGATCGGTCCTACGGCTCCCGCGTGGTTGAGGCGGTGACGGAAAACATTGCGGACTTCGGCCTTACTCAATTGCCCATTCAGGAAAAGCGGGTGCAGGTAGCGGATATTTATCGCGACGAAATCCGCGTGATTGCGCCTCCGAAACACCCCCTTGGCGATAGGGGCGCGGTCACTTGTTACGACGTTGCGCCTTACCCGCTGCTGCTGCCCAAATCCGGAACCACGCGCGCGCGCCTGAACGCCTGGCTCGAGCCGGTGGAGGACCAGGTGCAGGTTTCGATGGAACTGGACTCCACCGAGATGATGAAGCGGTTCACGATGGCAGCGTTGGGTCTGTCGTTCCTGGCTGCATCCAATTGCCGCGAGGAAATAGCCGCCGGGAAGTTGCGATCGCTTTCGCTCGCGCCTGAGCCGATGATGCGCCGGTTAGGGTTGATCTATCGCAAAGACAAGGCACTCTCCAAAGCAGCCTTGGGGTTCATTCAAGTGGTTCTGGAAAATTTCGTCGAGCCCGCGCACGAGAATGTGAAAGGGCCGCGGCTGGCCGTAAGATAGATATGGCGATGCGATGCCCAGCGTGCAGCCGAGGGTTTGAAGGCGATCTCGATAACTGTCCGCACTGCGGTGAACCGGTCCGGGCAAAACCAGTTGCGATGCTAAAGACCTCGACGATCCTCATTTCCTCGAATGACACCGAGAGTGTGTATCGTTCCGTGCGGGACATCCCCGAGCCGCTGCGCAAGAAGCTGTTGCGATCCACCAGCGGCTTGAATTCGAGAACGATTCTGATCGCCGATCGCCGCGGACAGCAGCAAATCGCACGGGCGTTACAATCACTGCCCGGAACTCCGTTGAGCGCACCCCGCGCGGCACCCAAGCTCACTATGGCGCACGCCGCCGGTATTTTGCTCGCAGGAGCCACAGGCGTGCTTGCGTGGTTACTGTTGTTTCGCCGATAACAGTTTCACGCCTGAAATCGCGTCACCGCCCGGAACATTCTGCCGCCAGCGGCGTCCAATCAAATCATGCGTTATTCCTGGACGCTGCTCGTGTTTCTGATCGTTCCGGCCTTTTCCGCGGATGTTAACGGCAAGAGCACACCCAAGAAGGCAGTCGAAAAAAAGGCGAAGCCAGTAGCCGTCGCGGAGGACTGGACTCTTTGGGGTGGAAAGAACCGCGATTTTATCGTCAACACGTCGGGCCTGGCGGATTCCTGGCCCGCCGGCGGTCCCAAGAAGCTCTGGAGCCGGCCGCTGGGAGACGGATACTCGGCCATAGCCGAAGAGGCCGGCGTGCTGTACACCGCGTTCCGGCGAGGATCGAAAGACGTGGTTACCGCGCTCGATGCGGCCACGGGCAAGACGAGATGGGAATACGAGTACGACAATCCATTCACCAACGCGTACTCGGAAGGAGCTGGACCTGGACCCTATGCCATGCCCCAGGTGGTCGGCGACCGTCTGGTTACGGCCAGCAGTACGGGGAAAATCCATTCCCTGGAGAAGAAGACAGGAAAGGTAGTATGGTCGCACAACCTTTATGCCGAGTTCCATGCAACCAAGCTCCAATTTGGTTACTCCTGCCATGCCCTGCCCTACAAAGACACACTGATCTATTTAGCGGGAGGAGAAGGAGACGGTGCTATCGCTTTCCGGCAAAGCGATGGCTCGGTGGTTTGGAAAGCGCTGCAATTCACGAATTCGCATTCCTCGCCGTTGCTGATCAATGTTGACGGCCAGCCGCAGGTGGTGGCGCTCGCGGCCAATACGGTGTTCGGTTTCAATCCTGATAACGGTGCGCTGCTCTGGACGCACGAACACAAAACGCCATACGGGCTGGCCGTCAGTACACCGGTTTGGGCTCCCGGGAACCTTCTGTTCGTCGCTTCGGCGTACGGTGAGGGCGCCCGTACGCTGCATTTGAGCCAATCCGGCGGCCGCACCACGATCAACGAGCTGTGGTACGACCCGCATCTCGAATTACACATTGGGACAGCGATTCAGCGGGACGGCTACGTTTACATTTCCAGCGGCTATAATGGCCCGGTTTTAATGACCGCGGTCGAGTTGAAAACGGGGACCATCAAATGGCGCGAGCGCGGCTTTGCCAAGGCGCAGCTAGTCTACGCCGACGGCAAAATCATTCTGGCCGATGCGGACGGAACACTGGCCCTTTGCCGGGTCAGCCCGCAGAAGTTCGAGGTGCTGTCCAAAGCCTCGGTGCTGGAAAGCATCGCGTGGACTCCTCCCACTCTGGTCGGGACGCGATTGTACCTTCGCGACCGGAAAACCGTCGAGGCTTTCGACCTCGCGCGATAATTCCGTTCCATACCCTCATTCAAAGCGCAGCGCGTGCATCGGATCAATAGTCGTGGCGCGGCGCGCCGGAAGATAGCCAGCCAGCGCGACCACGATCGCGATGCCCAGTGTCGCCAGAAGCAGGGTGACGATATCGGTAGGTTTGACACCGAACAATTCGGCCTCTACCAGCCGTGTGAGACCGAGCGCCGCGGCCAATCCGATAGCCAGGCCGGCGCCGGCTAGAAGCAGCACCTCTCGCATGATCAGGCGGACCACCGATCCGCCGTTTGCGCCCAGGGCCATGCGGATGCCGATCTCCCGTGTTCTGCGGGCCACCGTGAAAGCCATCACGCCATAAAGTCCGATCGCTGCCAGCAGAGTGGCTAGCCCGCCAAACGTGACCGACAGCGTCGCGAGCATGCGCTCTGTCAGCAGCGAATTCGCAACCGCCTGATCGAGCGTGCGCATTTCGTACGTGGGCACGTTCGCATCGACTTCGCGGATGGCCCGGCGCAGAGTGCCAAACAGACCCACCGGAGGGGCGCTACTCTTCACATATACCGTCATGCTGTCGGCCCAATCCTGCTGGGCGTACGGCACGTACAATTCGTACGGCACTTCCTCGCGCATGCTCTCGTACTTGGTGTCCCCCACGACGGCCACGATTTCCATATCCATCTTGGTTCCGGGGTCGCTACCGAATCCGATATGCCGTCCGAGCGGATTATGCTCGCCAAAATACCGCTTGGCGAATCTCTCATTCACAATGGCCACCTTGGGCGCGCCGAAGACGTCCTTGATGGTGAAATCGCGCCCAAGCAGGATGGGAATCTTCAGCGTTTCAAAGAATCGAGAAGAACAGAACTGCATATGCGGATCGGGATCCTCGCCCTGCTTCGGCGTGTAGCCTTCAATGGTCACCGAGTTGTCCCATTCCCATCCCTCGACAACCGGAATAACCGCCAGGGCCACGGATCGAACGCCGGGGAGGGCTGCGAGATGCTCGGTCAATTGCCGGTAGTATTGGCGAGTCCATTCCAGTTGGTAGCTTCGGCTCAGAGTAGGCTCGGCCCTGACCGCGACCAGGTTCTGGGTCTGGAAGCCAGGATGGAGCTCCTTCAGGTTGTTCAAACTTTGCAGGAAAAGCCCCGCCCCAACCAGCAGGAGCAGCGAGAGCGCTACCTGAGCCACTACCAGGCCCTTGCGCAGACCGGCAGAAGCGCCCCCGGCTACCGAGCCGGCTTCATCCTTCAAAGTGGCGGCGAGTTCCGGGCGGCTGGCCAGGAGTCCCGGCGCTAGTCCGAACAATACGCCAGTCAATAGCGAGACGAGCAGCGTGAACAGGAGGACACTGGCGTCGGGAGTAGTCGAAATCGTGATAGACCAGACATCGGCCGGCTGGAGGCTGATCAGTGCGCGGTCCAGCAAAACGGCTATCGCCATGCCCGCTACGCCGCCAAACAACGAAAGCAGCATGCTCTCAGTCAGCAGTTGGCGGATCAAGCGCCATCTGCCGGCGCCCAGGGCGAGGCGAATCGCAATCTCCTTCTGCCGCGACGATGCGCGCGCAATTAGCAAGTTCGCCAGGTTGGAACAGGCGATCAGCAGCACCAGGGCAACGATCGCCATGAGCGCCAATAGCGGTTTCGAAAACTGCTCACGCAGGTGCGACTGTCCCTTGGATGCCGGAATCACATCCATCCACATGCGGAGAAATTGTTCTTTGTTGTAAGCGCTGGCGTGTGCGAAAGCAGCCTGCTCGACCTCCATTCGCAAGATCTGGTGGAACAGCGGTTGCAACGCGGCTTTCGCTTGCTCACCTGTCAGACCGGGTTTAAGCCTGCCGAACACCTGGACAAAGCGCCGGCGGCGGTCATTCAACTCAAGAAACTGCCGCCCCGGCGGCATCACGTCGTGCATGGTGATGGGGATGCGGATTTGCGGGGAACTGCCGGGTTCGACTCCATTGAAACCCGCCTGGCTCACTCCGATGATGGTCAGCGGATAGCCATCGACAATTATCTTCTTTCCGATGATGGCGCGATCACCGCCGAAACGCGCCCTCCAGTAGGCGTAGCTGAGAACGGCGAGCGGATGGCCGCCTTGCATGAGGTCATCGGAAGCGTTGAACACGCGCCCCGCGGCCGCACCCACTCCCAGCACGGGAAAGTAGTTTCCAGAAACGAATTCCGATGCCACCAGTTCAGTTCTGCCCTCATAGTTGAGGCTGGCGATCGTACCGTTCCGGCAAAACATACCGCTAAACACCCCGTTTTTGTCGCGGAAGTCCTCGTACATCGGGTACGAAAGCGCATTTTGGCCATTGTTGCTGCCGTAGTGATTGCCGCGCCCGGTGAGCAGCACCAACTCTTCGGGGTGGCGCACGGGAAGATACTGCAAAATGAGTTGGTTGATGAGTGTGAAGATGGCGGTGTTAGCGCCGATGCCAAGGGCGAGGGAAAGAACCGCAACCGAAACAAAAAGCGGCGATTTGCGAAGAGTCCGAACAGCGTATCGCAGGTCTTGCAGCAGGGTTGCCATCAACCCTTATACTGAGCAGTTCGAAATTGGTTACTGAGCCGCCCGGCGGTTTATAGCAGGCTGCATTCGATCAGGTTAAGCTCTTGGACGACCCGCTGCTGCATGTCTTGTAGCGGCGGTTGTAGTCCTCTGGGGTCTTGCGGCAGTAGGCCCGATAGTCGTGCGGAATCCCATTCCCGTGGCGGGCCCGCAGCCGCGAATCCGTCCATGCTCGCGGCCGTACAAGCGGCCTGAACCAGCACTCGAACCTTGGGGCTGTCCGGCGTAACAGGATCGTGATGGTGGCCAATTACGTCAATCAGGCCGTATTGGAAATCCCAAAGTTTGGAGAGATACCCGCCGACCTGGCAATGGTCGAGCGTGAACATTTCGCGCTCCATGTCGCGAAAATCGTTCCTGCCGTCAGCGGCCGCCTTCTCCAGAAAACGGCCATAGGATTCGGGCGCAAGCTTGAACATTGCGATGCGCCCGAGATCGTGCAGAATGGCAGCCGTGTAGAGCATTGGACGGTCGAGCACATACCACTGCGCCAGGGCCTCACCCCATAGTGCCGCGGCAAGACTGTGGCGCCAGCAAGCGCGCAGAACGGGACTGTCCCCGGGCGCCATATAGTTCTTTAGCGCCACGGTAACCAGCATGTCGCGGATGCGGTTCGCTCCAACCAGCGACAGCGCCTTCAGAACGCTGGTGACTTCCCGGCTGAAACCGAACAAGGCCGAATTCGCGAGGCGGATTACCTGGCTCGACAGGGCCGTGTCCGCCATGATCAGACGAGACACTTCACGAAAGTCAGCGTCATCGTCGCTGATGATGGATAGTAGTTTGACGGCGACGGCCGGGAACGGCGGTAATGACTTAAGCCCCGGCAGCTTGCCGAAACTGATCTCGCCTTTAGAGTCCCCGCTCTCACCCAATCGCGGCTGTGGCATTCCCCTCCAGGTCGCGGTTGCCGGCTACAATTGTAACCGATCGGCGGCGATTCTCGACGGGTTTTTACGCCAAAACAGCGGGTTTGGCAGCGCCTAGTTCCTGCTCGGCTTCATCCATTCGGCCCAGCAGCCGAAGTGCAGTAGCAGCCACGTTCTCCGCGGTGAGGCCATAATGCTGAAAAATCTCCGCACCGGGCGCGGATGCGCCATAACGATCCACAGCGATGATGGTTCCTTCATCGCCAGCCCATCGGTGCCACCCGAGTGACGCTCCGGCTTCAATGGCCACGCGTTTCCTGACTTTGGCAGGAAGAACACTCTCGCGGTAGGCCGTACTCTGGGCACTGAACAGCTCCCAACTGGGCATGCTGACAACGCGAGCCTTCACTCCGTACTTCGTGAGCGCGCTCTGCGCCTTGACACAAAGACTGACCTCGGAACCGGTGCTGATCAGGATCACATCCGGCTGGCCAGCGGCCTCCGACAAGATGTACGCGCCTTTCGCAACGCCGGGATCTTTCGCGTTACTCCGATCGAGATGTGGCACCGCTTGCCGCGTGAGTACGAGAACTGTTGGACGGTCATGCTGTATGGCAAAGGCCCAGGCCTCGGACGTCTCGTTGGGGTCGGCCGGGCGGATGACCGTGAGGCCGGGCACAGCGCGCAAGGCGGCGAGATGCTCAACGGGTTGGTGCGTCGGGCCATCCTCGCCAAGACCGATGCTGTCATGCGTGAACACATAGACAACCTTGAGATGGCTGAGCGCACCAAGACGCACGGCGGGCTTCATGTAGTCCGAAAACGTGAAGAATGTCGCGCTGAATGGCAACACGCCTCCGTGCGCCGCCATTCCGTTTACGGCCGCCCCCATGGCGTGCTCCCGCACCCCAAACGCCGTATTCCGGCCGGCATAGCTCCACTCCCCACCGACCGCTCCTTGAGTTCCTGGGCCGCCGAACTCCGCGGGTTGGAAATCCCCCATTCCCTTCAAAGCGGTGTCGGTCGAAGGATTCAAGTCCGCCGACCCACCGATAATGTTCGGGATGCGCTTGGCCAGGGCATTCAACGCCGCACCCCCGGCGGCTCGGGTTGCAATCGGTTTATCTGTAGGGTTCCACTTGGGAAGATCGGCGGACCAGTTTTCGGGCAGCTTCCCGCTCATGATTTGCTGGAATTCGGCGGCTTCCTTCGGGAACGCCTTTTGATACGCATCGAACTTACGACGCCATTCCTCCTCTGCTGCTGTTCCGCTCGGAATTGCCTGGCGGAAGTAATCGACTGCGTTCTGGGGCAGGTAGAACTTGTCCATGGTGGGCCAGCCCAGAGCCTTCTTCGTCGCCTGCAGCTCATCTTCGCCCAGCGGGTTGCCGTGTGAAGAGAAATTGTCCTGTTTGTTGGGGCTGCCGTAGCCGATGTGCGTATGTGCCAGAATCAGCGACGGCCGGCGGTCTTCGGCTTGCGCTTCCTGGATGGCATGGGCTACGTCCTCTGTGTCGTTCCCGTCCGGTACGGTTCGCGTGTGCCAGCCGTAGGCTTCGAAACGCTTGGCGACGTCTTCGGTGAAATCCAGATCGATGGCCCCGGCCAGGGAGATGTGGTTCTGATCGTATAGATAGATCAGCTTGCCCAAGCGCAGATGCCCGGCCAGCGAAGCTGCTTCCTGTGTGACGCCCTCCATCAGGTCGCCGTCGCCACAGATCGCGTACGTGTAATGGTCCACGATCTTGTGCCCGGGGCGGTTGTAGCGGGCCGCGAGCCACGCTTCCGCGATCGCCATCCCCACGCCATTGGCGAAGCCCTGGCCGAGGGGCCCGGTGGACACTTCCACACCGGGAGTTTCACCCCTCTCCGGATGCCCCGGCGTCTTGCTGCCCCACTTTCGAAAACGCTTGATTTCGTCGAGCGGTAGATCGTAGCCAGTCAGGTGCAGCAGGCTGTACAACAGCATGGAACCGTGGCCGGCGGATAGCACAAAGCGGTCGCGGTCCACCCATTGTGGATTTTTGGGATTGTGTTTCAGAAACCGGGTCCACAGAGTGTAGGCCATGGCGGCGGCGCCCATGGGCATTCCAGGGTGGCCTGCATTGGCGTATTGGACCGCATCCGCCGACAAAATCCGGATGGTATTGATGCACAGGTCTTCAAGCGCTACGTCGGGTTTCAAATTCACACGTTCCTCCAACGTTTGAGTCTAGCAGTTGGATGCCGTCCGTCCCCGAGCGGCTTCGTCTAATCCGTTTTGTGCTGATGGAGATGGGGGTGAGGCTGCGCGGCGCCCTCTCCATGAACGTGATGGTGGGGGCGAACGAGCTTGGTGCGCTCGAGTAGGGCCACGTCGTGCAGCACGGCCAGAGGCGTCCCTTCACCGGCCACGGCGCCATTCTCGAGCACATAGCACCGGTCGGCAATGTCTTCCAGGGTGTCGAGGTCGTGCGTCGCGGTTATCACAGTTTTCGACCGGTCGCCCCAGGAAACCAGAAACTCAACGATTTGCGCCTGGCTGCCCGGGTCAAGCGCCGCGCTGGGCTCGTCCAACAGCAGCACTTCCGGATCGAGTACCAGAACCGACGCCAGCGCCACCCGCTTCTTCTCACCGCCGGACAGACGGTGCGGCGCGCGATCTCTCAAGTGTGCGATGCCCATCAGCTCGAGGGTTTCGCCAACTTGCTTGCGAATCTGATCCTTGGGCCATTGGAGCTGCAACGGGCCGAAGGCGACTTCGTCGAAAACGCTGGGATTGAATAGTTGAATGTCAGGGTTTTGAAAAACCATCCCGACGCGGCGGCGGAATCGGAAAAAGAATTCCTCATTCTCCAGCCTCTGTTCCGTCAGCTTTCCCCCGAAGAAGGAGATATCGCCATGTTCGGGGAAGTAGAGGCCGGCAAGCAATCGGAGAAGCGTCGATTTCCCCGACCCGTTTGCCCCGAGCAGCGCTACCCGCTCACCGCGGTGGACGCGCATAGATAGGCCATTGAGTGCCGCGACCTGGAGGTAGCGATATGAGAGGTCATTCACCTCAAAGGCGAGGTCAGACACGGTTTCTCTCATCGGCCCAGCCAAACGGCAGCGGCAGCGAATGCGACAAACCCGGCGGCCCGTAGCCAATTGGTCCAGCCCATTTTTCGTTCGTCCAACAGACGGATTTGGCCGCGAAATCCTCGCGCCATCATGGCTATGTGGACTTCTCCGCTCAATTGGAGGCTCTTGCCCAGAAGCACGCCCGCGCTGGCCGCCGCCAGCCGCCGCCGGTCTGACGGCGCCAAAATCCCAACGAGTCGCGACTCGCGAGATTCAAACATATCCCGGGCGATTTGCAAGAACAAGAACATGTAGCGGTAAGTCATCCCAAGAATGGCTACGAGAACGGTGGGCAAACGGACTGACCTCAGGGCAGCGAGTAAATGCGTCCACAGCGTTGTCAGAATCAGTAGAGCAGAGAGAGTCGCCGCGGTTTCGGCGCGCAGGACCAGGAAGGCCGCGGCTCTGAGGCCCTGATGGGTTGCAGACCACTCCAAAAACGGCAAGCGATAAACAATCTGGCCGGGAGTCAAAAAAATGGCAGGTAGCGCTATGGCGCCCGTGAAAACGGCAACGGCGAGCCAAACTCTTGTGGCCAGAACTCGAATCGGCAGGTGCGAAAGAAGGGCCAGCAGGATCGCAGCCAGGAAGATTCCGGCCAATACCGAGATGCGGCGCACCGCAATCGCCGCAACAATCAAAGCCGCGATGCCAATTAACTTTACCCTGGGGTCAAAGCGTTGTAATAGGCCGCCGGCTGCTGCCATGTCTTCCGCAAACAGCGTATGCTGCATCGCTTCCAGGAGACTTCGCATGGTTTTTTCAACGAAGCTTTTGCGCCGCGTGCGATTTGAGGGCATCCACGCCCGCTCGCGCGGCGACTCGGAGCTGCCCTTGCTTAGAAGCCCGGTACCCAGCAAGCAACTCGCGATGATGAGTCCGACTCCCACCAGGCCTGACACGAGATAGCCGAACGATGGGCTGCGGATGAACGCCGGCGCATATCGCGACAGCGGCGCCGTCCAGATCGTAGAGAGGCGCTCCAACCCGCCGGGGACACGGCCGGGCGGAAGTTGGTTGCCTGAAGCCGCCGCGATTTGTGGGCGAACTTGCGGGTCGGATAACTCCTGAGCGCTCCATTCTCCCCAGGCGCTGCCCACGGCCAGAATGCCAAGGGGAGTCAGTATGAGAAGGAGCGCCAGCCCCAGCCAAAGCTTGCGCGCAGTAGGCAATGAGATCGCATCAGGCGCCGACGGCGCGGCATCGTCGAAGTCCGGAGCATCGGAAGCGGTTCGCCGGAGGAGTCCCACATCTGTCCGTTGCAGATAAGCAATAATTCCCGCCGAAATGATAAATTCAGCGAGGCCAGCCAGCGTCAGGTGCCCGAGCATCATTGCCGGGACCGAGACGCTGAGCGGATAAGGGGCGTAGAGCGGGGCGCCGGAAATATCATGAAACAGGATGGGCTGAATGCCGAACTCAATGGCCGCGCAGAACGCCGCAATGTTGATCGCCACATACCCCGCGATCCCGGCTCCTAAGACGCGGCGCGCGGATCCCAACGTAGCCCGGAAGCCGATCAGCCGGTAGATCGCATAGCCCACCAGAGATCCGACGATAGCCATATTGAAACAGTTGGCGCCGATCGCGGTAATCCCTCCATCACCGAAGAAGACTGCCTGAATCACGAGGGCGATAGAGATCGCCAGCATGGAAGCCCACGGGCCGAGCACGATGGATGCGACACCCATTCCCACGGCGTGCCCCGTCGTGCCGCCAGGCAGAGGCAGATTGAACATCATGATGACGAAGGAAAATGCCGCGAAGACGGAAAGCAGCGGGATCATCCGGGTACTGAATGTCTTCTGGACGCGGCGCAGCGCCGTGTACCAGAAGGGCGTGGCAGCGCCCACGAGGATGCCGCAGGTGGAAGGACTCAAATATCCATCAGGAATATGCAAGAACGGTCCTTAACAGTCAGCAGCATAGCACGATTCCAGTATTCGTGCGAAAATCAAGGGCCTCACGGAAGGTCATGGGCGGACGCGGTCACCGTCAGACGTCCATGCTTCACGCCTTTGGCGGCGATCAGGGCATTGGACAATTTCTGGACCAGCGAGGCCTTGCCGCGCACCAGGATCACTTCGAGACAGTTATCGTGGTCCAGGTGCACGTGCAATGAAGAAAGCACCGCCGAATGGTACTGATGCTGAAGTTCGGTGAGTTTGTCCGTAATCAAGCGGGTATGGTGGTCGTACACCAGCGTTACTGTCCCGAAAACCTCGGCATCCGAGGACTTCCAAGCCTCTTGAACCATTTCATTGCGAATCAGGTCGCGGAATGCCTCGGAACGGTTCGTGTAGCCGCGCTCGGCGATGAGCTTGTCGAACTTTCCGAGCAGGTCACCATTGATGGCTACGCCAATGCGACAGAGTTCCTTCATATGCGTTAACAACAGCATACAACTACGATCTCGAATTAATTCAGGCGTGTCGGCGAAATCCGAATCGTGGCGCCGCTCGTATTTACATGAGAATCGGAGGAAAGCCGGCGCCGGCACAGGCCTTGATATTCGTGGCACGCGGTGTTAGTGTTACTAATCTCTGATTCGTGCTACGAGAGGCCTTTCGAACCAGGCGATGCTGCATTCCACTCTGTGCTATTTACTCATCGTGCTGAGCCTGGGCGCGCTCTCCAACGCATCCGCCGCATCCGGATTAAACGGCAGCTTGACCGACCCGCAGGACCGTGCGGTTTCCGGCGCCACCATCCGCATTCTCCGGCGCGCCGATTCGTCGCGAAGAGAAACAAAAACTGACGACGAAGGCCGATTCTCATTTGTGGCTCTTGACGCGGGCGAGTATCGGCTGACGGCCGAGGCCGCAGGCTTCCCGGTCATCACAAAAACAATCATGGTTTCTGACGATCGCGACCAAACCGAAAACCTTCAGTTTTCAGAGCTGGCCTCGCAAAATCAGTCCGTCACCATATCCGCAGGCGTGTCGGATTCCGGCCTTTACGCGCCGGATCCGGCGGAGCGAATCATAGTTCGCGATGAGACGCTGGATGCGAATCCGGGCCGTCCCGGTATGCCGGTATCCATCCCCGGCATGCCCGTTGAATCGCCGGCAGGCGGTATCAAACCCCCGCAATATTTCGTCCCTGGTGTCGCCGGAGACCACGGAGAACCGATCGCCATGTTCTTTCAGGTGGGAGGCTTTCTATTCCAAAACAATCTGCCGGTCAACGCCCATGGAAACGGTTATGCCGACCCAAACGTGATTATTCCCATCGCCATTGAGACCGTCGAGACCGACGGCGGTGCGTTCAATGTGCGGGAAGGCAATAACTCAGTGAACGGCGCTATCGTTTTCGGCTTGCGCGACCGTTTGGAACCGGTCATCAGGCTCACCGCAGACCCTCACGACGTGAACCTGGTGGGCGGCTGGAGCCCCGTCGATCCATCGAACAAACTCTGGCTCGGGCTCGAACTGTCATACGGGAATGGCTTTCTCGGCCGGTTGGAGCACCGCAGACAGATTAAAGAGAATGTCTCCAAAGTTTTCACTTTCGGCAGGCACGACCTTGCCGTTTACGGCATCGGCTATTACGGCTTTGCCTACCAGCCGGGCCTCATTCCCACCGACACCAATGTTCCCGGCGATACTATTGACCCACGCCAGCGCGAAGAGACCTCAAATGGCGCCGTGATCCTGAATGATGTCTGGCACCTGACGGATCAGAGTCAATTCCAGTTTTCGGCTTTCTACCGTTACTACACGCTAGATGTGAGACCGAATTTCGGCGACGGCCTCATCTGGCAGAGCGAACATCGCAACGTGAACTCCGAGGATATGCTGTACTCTCATAGCTTCAGCGAAGCATTCTCGATCATGGCCGGCGTAGACCTCCGGCGCGAAGCGCCCCGCGACCTGGATTTGGACCGCGCCGACGCCGCGGGAGTTTTCCAGCCTGTGACGGCCAATAACATCACCATCAACTTCTACAGTCCGTATGTTGCAGCCGATGGGACGCTACTGCGCTTCCTGCATTACAACATCGGCTATCGTAGCGACGAAGTGGGCATGGGCAACCAGGACCTGATGCGTGGTCCGAGCTATTCGTTCTCGCGGCACGCCGTGATCAACTCGCCCAAGGGGACACTTTCGCTCCTGCCGCCGGAATCCGCGTCGCTGCTGCCGGCAGTCTCATTGAGCTACGGGCAGGCGTTCCATGTAAACGACCCTCGCATCGGCACCACGGATATCTACGGCGGCACCATCGTAGCCAAGGCGCGAGCATACCAATTGGTCACCAGCAAGACCATCGCCGCTACAGAGTTTCGCGTAACTCTCGCTCACGTCACCACCTCTCAGCAACTGGCGCGCATTGACAATGACACTGGTCTCCAGCAGGATGTTGGACCCGGCGTGCTTCGATCCCTCACCGCGACGGCCCGCCGAAACTTCACGCACGGCTTTGTGCAGGGCTCTTTCGCGCGGGCGGATGCACGCGATCGTCTCACGGGCGAACCCACACCCGAAGCTCCACGCTTAATCTGGGACGTTCTAGCGACCATCGAAAAACTACCGTTCCACTTGGTAGCGCGAGGGGAGTACGAAAGTGTGGGCCGCAAACCACTCGGCGACGGTTTTGTCGCCGTACCAGTCCGCGAGTTGCGCGGCGCAATCCTCCGGCCTTTCGAGCGTCAGGGAATCGATGTAGGCGTGAATTTCTTGTGGGCGAGTGGCTATGGCGGCCAGACTTTGGAGACGCTCGCGCTGCCCGGCGAAGGCGATCCTTTCGAGCGCATCACAGGCTTCCCGCTCCGATCTTATGTGACCGCGTCGTTCACGTATCACTTCCGCCGCGGAATGTCTCGCTGATTATTGAAAGATGGTGCGGTCGAGAGGACTTGAACCTCCACGGGGGGTACCCACATGCACCTCAAGCATGCGCGTCTGCCAATTCCGCCACGACCGCAATTCGTGAAAACTACTTCTTCGCCGGCGCTGGAGCCGTTTGCTGCTTAGCCGCCGGAGGGACTGGCGCGGGCGCCGACTGCTTCGCCGGTGTGCTTCGTTCCAATACAGTTCCAGCTCCGCCGTTGCTGCGAGATGCCAAAATCGATAGCGCCAGCGACGTACACATGAATACGATCGCCGAAATCGTAGTGGCCTTGGACAGCAACGTTGCCGACCCGCGTGGCCCGAACGCCGTCTGCGATCCCATGCCGCCAAATGCGCCCGCCAGGTCTGCCGCTTTGCCGCTCTGGAGCAGCACGACAATGATGAGAAATATGCAGACCACGACGTGAATGACGGTAACTAAAATATACATAACTGGTCTTCTTAGTATAAGAAAACGGCGCTCCACGGGTCAAACCCGGCCGGGGGTAAGCAATAGGGCAGGCTGTTTCTACCCCACCCCCCGCGTTGGCCGCGGGTCCAGGCAACTTGCGGTGAAAGGAAGGAAGCGCGCAACCTCATAAATCCAACTCGACAAAACTTGGCTTTAAGTAGTGATATTCCGTCGTCGCTCCGCCGATGCTAACCATGATATGCCGGTGCGCTATTTGTGCAGCCCATTCCGCGCCGCCCGGCCCCGCCGAATCGGCCCAATGCATATTCACGCTAGTCGAGCTGTTCTGGAAGGTGCCCTCCCGAACTATATCCTTCTCCTCAACCAAGCTGCCATCCGGCTCAATAGTTAAACGCGTCCGACGTCCATGCCAATCGCCGACGATGGGGGCTGCCGGATGGCTACGATTGCGCCACTCACGAAATTTCTCAGCGGGATTATCCAGCACCAGTTCTTCGCACTCAAAATGGAAGGAAGTTATCCACTCGGGCTCGCCATCGACCGCCAGGTGGAGCTCACCGCGTTCAACCGACCACCGGCCTCGCTTCTGGACCGTCGTTCGGTACACGACTTTGTTGCCTGTAAACTCCAGGCTGCTCATGAGATGACCGTGCGACGGCCCGCTCGCCTCCCAAGTGCCGCGAACTGGTTTGAGCGGAGTTTGCCTCAACGGTTCAGCGACGGCGTCTGCGACCATGTAAGGGACGAGGAAAGCAATCAGGAACACCCCTCCCACCACATTGGCCACATCGGGCCCTGTGCCGGGTTCCCCTCGCGCATGGAAGAATTTCACGCCCGCGATCTCTGACAGTTCAACGTTCTGGCAGGCGGGCGGGCGGAAATCTGTCTGGAATGCAATGAATTGGTCAGTAACTCGAAGAATGCGGCCTTTTTGCTTCCGCCCGTCTGTCCAAGTCAGTTGTGCACTACCCAACCGTGGCTTCCGTAAGAGCTTGTTCGCCACCTCCGAGATTTTATGATTGGGCGGAGCTGGATCCGAAGCGCCGCCTTTCTCTTGCCCAGCCATGAGTGAGAGCATTAGAAGTCCCGCGAGTCTGCATCGGAAGATTTTGGTTGCCATGGCGACAGTGTACGGTCGCGAATTGGCTCGAAGACCGGCGGATGTGACACTTTTTTCACTGTCACAAGCCGTCGACGTTCGCGGTTTTTGCCCCGCGGCCGCCTTCGCGCGCTCGCGCGCCCATGCGTGCGCCCCGACCGGGCCAAAACCAGATCTGCGGCGCCCTGGGGGCTGGGATAGAAACAGGGGTCGCCATTGCTTACCCCGTCAAACCCGCCGTTGCGGACGTGTGCTACAATCCCGCTTCAACCAGATGAAACCAATCCTGTTTGCCGCCATATTTGTCCTCACCGCTGGGTCGGCGATCGCCGAAACCACGGTGCTCGATGGCTTCACCCTCATCGACGGCGCCGGTCGCCCCGCCGTCGCCAACGCCGCCATGATCATCGTGGATGGCCGCATTCAATGGGCGGGGCCGCAATCGCAACTCAAGGCGCCCGCGGATGCCCAGGTCACACACCTCACCGGCAAGTTCGTGATGCCTGGAATCATCAATCTCCACGGCCATCTGGGCAATACGGTCGATCTGGCGCAAGACCCCAAGAACTACACGCGCGAAAACGTCGAAAAGCAGCTTCGACTCTACGCTTCGTACGGGGTGACTACGGTGATGAGCATGGGCACCGATTCGGACCTGGTCTACCAGCTTCGCACCGAACAACGCTCCGGCAGGCCGCGCATGACCCGCATCTTCACCGCAGGCCATGGCTTCACCGGCTCGGGCGGTTACCCGACCTCCGTACCGGGCATGAAGGGCCTGCCTTTCGAAGTGGCCAGCAAAGCGGATGTGGATAAAGACGTAGAGTGGCTTGCCGGCAAGAAGGTGGACTTGGTCAAGATTTGGGTGGACGATCATCTGGGCCGCGAAAGGAAGATTCCTCTCGATCTCGCGAAAGCCATCATTGCCGATGCCCACCAGCACCACCTGAAAGTCGCGGCGCACGTCTTTTATCTCGAGGACGCCAAGGAGCTGATTGACGCGGGTCTCGATGGTCTGGCGCACAGTGTTCGCGACAAGCCTGTGGATGACGCGCTGATCGCTGCCATGAAAAAGCACGGCGCGTTTCAGGAAGCCGCAACCCTGACGCGCGAAGAATCCATGTTCATTTTTGGCAAACCGGGGGCGTTGCTCGAAGATGCATTCTTTACGCGCGGCGTCTCGCCCAACGTACTCGACACCCTGAAGAGCGCGGCGTATCAGCAGAAGATCGCGGCCGATCCGGATTACGCCAAATATCCGGCATTCCTCGAAACTGCCATGTCTAACCTGAAGAAGCTCTCAGATTCCGGCGTCAAGATCGGATTCGGCACCGATAGCGGCCCACCGGCGCGCTTTCCGGGCTACTTCGAGCACTGGGAGTTGCAGTTGATGGTGGAATCGGGGCTCACGCCGGCGCAGGTTATCAAGGACGCCACGCGGAACGCCGCCGAGTTCTTACAAGCGAAGGATCTGGGTACGCTCGAACGCGGCAAGTGGGCGGATCTCCTCGTGCTCGGCAAGAACCCGCTCGACGATATCCGCAACACGCGCACGATCGAAATGGTCATGATCGCCGGCAACAGGATCTAAGCGCCGTGTCATCACCAGCTCAACGTGATGACTTCCCGCTGGTAACCTGCGCCCGCCCGGAAATGGATGCGCAAGCTGTGGCCATCCGTTTCCGCTCCGGAAAGCCGGATTCCGGGCCGGTTGATGCGCAACAGCAGCTCCTGCGTCGAACCTCCCGGAGCTTCCACGGCGATCGCAAGCCGGTTGGCGGCGTACTGCTCGTCCAGCACCTTCAGTTGTTCCGTTCGCGCTCCCGCCTCAGGCAAGCCGTGCGCAGTTCCGACCTCAACCGGCGGCAATGCGATGCGCAGTTCGTGGATTGTACCAGGAGCCGTTGTGCACTCCTCGCGTGGCGCGTCCTGTGGGACCAGACACAATCGCTCAGGTTCGGCCGACCTCGCCTCCACGATGAGATGCTCGCCTGTCCGTTTGAAATCCAGGTCGAATTGAGATGCCCCAATCCAGACGTGGCGCAATTTCGCTGACTCCCAGGTCACGGGAAGATGAGGCGCCAAGCGAAGGGTGTGATGCAATACGTCCCAATCGAGTCCAAATAGCCCGCGAATAGCCGGGGTGAACGCCATCGCGGACGACCAGGTCTGGTGCGAGCTGCTGCGCCCCAGTGGCTGAAGGAACTCGCCCGAGAGCAGTTCGGTCACCGCGCCCAAATCCTGCGCGTAGGTTAGACCCACGTTTTGCATCAGGTGAGAATAGGCGGAAAGAGCGCGGCCGGCGCGATATTCGGCAAGCGAGACCCAGCCGGTGAAGAGCGGCCAGACGGTGCCCTGGTGGTAGCTGATGGGATCGTAAATCGCTTCCTTATCGCTCACATCGCGGGTACCCCAATCGGTCGAGAACTCGGCCGATGCCCAACGGTTCAGCATGGCCTCAGCGCGTGGCAGAGACAACTCGCCGGTCCACCACGCGACCGAAGGATAGATGGTCGCCGTTTTGTCGGTCGTGCCGTCCGCGTTGCGGCTGAAAGCGTAGAACTGCTTGGATTCCTCATAGTATTCGGAGGCGAGCTTCACGCGGATTTTCTCCGCCTGATCATGTGCCGCACGCGCTAGGGCATCATCGTGCATGAGCGCGGCCAGATGTGCCATCGACGCGCATGATTGCTGATCGAGCGCCGCCAGATAGATTTCCTGATGCGGCATTCCACCCGGCCAGGACTCCACCCAGCCTGTTCCTTCGGTGTTCTCGTAAATTCCGTCGCCATCCGAATCGTGCGCCCGCGTAAATTCATACGCTCGCTTCACGGATTCCCAATGGTCGCGGAGGAAGCGCGTGTCTCCGCTGGTGTTGACGTAGTCGTCCATGGTCATGACGAATAGCGGGGTGGCATCCGCGGCGGCATAAAAATAGGGCGTCGTTTTCCAGTCGGCCAGATCCGCCGTCTGCGAAAACTCATGCATCATCTTGCCGTCGGCGCGCTGACGGCGGATCAGGAATTCGAGTGCGGTGCGGCTCAGCGCGAAGTCGCCGTAGGAGTGCGCCGCATAGAGCGTCCACAGAGTGTCGCGTCCGAAGAACCAAGCGAAGCCCGGACGCGCCGAGTCGCCGGAGGCGTTGTAGCCCGCGATCATTCCCGTCTCGTCGTGAAACTTGACGCGCGCCTGGTCGATCGCCACCGCCGCCCAACGCATCGCATCATCGAACGCATGATCCGGGGTTTCGACAACCAGCCGTTTATCGAAGAAGTGCGCCCAATGATTCGCGGTCTGTTCATAGAGTTGTGGGAGGCGCGAATTCGCCGCCTCCAGTTGTCGACCGAGTGATTCGGCGTTGTTGCCCGTGGCCATCAGCAAGGGAAAAAACAGCTCCGAATCCTTTTTGGGATCGAACGATAGCTTGAGCTCGAGCGGGTAAGTCTTCGGCCGTTCCTGATATGGCGGCAGGATACCGGGAGTCGCGCGCGGAATGGCAACAGCGCCGGAGAAGGCAGGATTGTCGGTGTGCAGCACGTAATAGCCGCTGTCACCCTGCGGCACCCACTCTGCACTGGGCCGGCCGAAGTTGGGTGCAGGCCACATGCGCAGCATATCCGGTTGAAAGCGGAAGGTCAGGTGCAGCGGCCGCAGAGACGCGATCTCAAATAGCACGATCGGCCCGGGAGTGACGTTGTCGCCGCGTGGGACGAACATGTGCTGCTTCACGGTGAATGCCGCGTGCGAATAGGTGATGGTGGTGCGTTCCGGATGGACCTCGATAGCCGCGGCCAGCGGATTCAACTCGATGGGAACAGGGTAGTCGGCAAGCTCCACAGTAATGCGAAACGCGCTCAGCAGCTTGACCGGAAAGATCCACGCCTCAAATGTGCCATCCTGCTGGCCGAAGACCGCGCCCGTCTCGCCTGCCACAGTGAGGGGTTTCATGAGCTCGGCCGTGCGCGCGATGTGCAGCGGGCTCGGCGACATTGGGAAGCGTGGCACGGGTCGAAGCGGCAGGCTCTGCGCAGAGAGCGTCGCCAGAACGATGAACAACCCCACGATTAGTACTCGCATGTTCTTTCGACAGGATATAAGAAACCTCCAGTGCGTGCAGTGGATGTGTTCCATCCAGTCCGGCGCCGCCGGCGCTCCTCTACGAAGGTTTTCGTTGACAATACGAAATGCTTCGTAGTATGCTCCGTGCGATGGCCAAGATCAAGCAGCCCCGCCCCACCGACAGCGAGCTCGAAATTCTGCGCGTCCTATGGCAACGCGGCGCTTCCACGGTTCGCGATGTCTATGATGCGCTCAGCAAGTCCAGACCAATCGGCTACACCACGGTCCTGAAATTGATGCAAATCATGGCGGATAAAGGGTTGGTGCGCCGCGATGAAAAGGAGCGCGCGCATGTGTACAGTGCGCGAGTCCCGCAGGAGCAGACGCAGCGTCAAATGGTGCGCGACCTGCTCCGGCGCGCCTTCGATGATTCTGCCTCGCGGTTGGTAATGCAGGCACTGGCCAGCAAGAAAACCTCACCCGAGGAACTGGCGCAAATCCGTCAGTTGCTCGATGCCTATGACCGAGGGGAACCATGAACCTGCTAGGAACTCCCATCCATCTGCATGTGATCATCCCGCTAGGCTGGGCTTTGTTGGACTTTTTGTGGCAAGGCGCACTCATTGCGCTTCTGCTTGCCGCCGTCAACCTGTTATTACGGAGAGCCAGCGCGCACCTGCGATACGCGGCTGATTGCCTCGCATTGGTTCTTATGCTGGCCACAGTCGTAACGACGTTCTTCTGGTTCAGCCCGCGTTCCTGGCCGGGAGCGAGACCGCCTGAAACGTGGGAGTCTGCCCTCCAGACAACGGCCATCCTGGGTGCAAATGCCCCGGCGATCTCGAGCGGCTCCCCGTTCCTCTGGAAGCCATGGCTCGATGGCAATCTGACGTGGTTGGTCTGCGCATGGCTCGCGGGTGTCGTGATACTCTCGCTGCGCCTCGCCGGCGGCTGGATCTTCGCTCAAGCTCTCAAACGCCGCGCGCGGCCGGTAGAGCCGTCGTGGCAGCAGACCCTGACGCGGCTCGCGATCCAGTTCGGTATCCGCCGCCGCATTGCACTGTGCGAATCCATGGGAGCTAGGGTGCCGGCAGTGATCGGCTGGCTGCGACCCGTCATTTTGCTGACGGTGAGCGCCATGGTTGGCCTCACACCGCAGATGATCGAGGCCGTCTTAGCGCATGAACTCGCGCACGTTTACCGGCACGACTACTTGCTGAACGTGCTGCAAACCGCAGTCGAAACGCTGTTGTTCTATCATCCCGCGGTTTGGTGGGTGGGTAAGAAGATCCGCCAGGAAAGGGAAAATTGTTGCGATGATCTGGCGGTGGCTGCTTGCGGCGACGCCCTGATCTACGCACGCGCGCTCACGGCACTCGAAGATATCAGGTGCGCCCCGCCGCGACTGGCCGTGGCCGCCACCGCTGGATCGCTGCTCGCGCGTATCCGGCGCCTGGTCGAAGTGCGTCAGCCTGCCGGCAGCCCGGCCATCACCTGGCTGGCAGGTGTAGCCGCCCTGCTGACCTTGGGTGCTCTGTGGGCCGCGCACCCGATCTCAATGGAGTACCACGGCGGCGTGGCAACGTCCTATGCGGCCATCGGACCTGCGCTGGCCGCCCAAGTTACCTCGCCCGAAGCGAGAGCCGCGGAGTTGGTGGCGCAGGCGTCTTCGCCCGGTAAACAGACCGCGCCCCGGAGTTCGCTTCCCGCCATATCGCCGGTGAAATCTGCACGAGGCGAAATGACTCCCGGACAAATGTTTAGGAAGGCGACAAAGGACGGCGATCTGCAAACGATCGAGACCCTCCTTTCCATCGGTTTTGACCCCAATGCACCTGTCGACGGGTACGGGTATAAACCCCTCTGGTATGCCATATCGTCTGGCAGGGCTGAAGTTGTTGAGTTGCTGCTCGCCGCCCATGCTGATCCGAACGCAAAGCCAGCAAACGAACCGCCGTTTTATGCAACTCCCCTTCGCCTCGCACTTCAACAGCGCAATCTGCAAATGGCCTCGGACCTGATCGAGGCTGGCGCTCACGTCGACGCGAAGGGGAATTTTGGGCAAACGGCGCTGTACTACGAGGTAAGATCCGTTCACCTCGATGCGATTCGGTTCCTGATCGAGAGGGGCGCCGATGTAAATGTTCGGGATGCCGAAGGAGCCAGTTTACTGGACGACGCAGTCTGGACAGGATCCGTTGACAGTGTCGCCCTTCTGCTGGCGCATGGCGCTCGCTTGAATGAACCCGATTCCGAGACTGGCGCAACACCAATCAACGAAGCTGCTTATCGCGGCAACGCTGAGGTCGTTCAATATCTGCTTCAATTTCATCCGGACCTTAGGAATTCCCGACAAACGGGGCTACAGCCCTTTGGACAATGCATTACGATTTGGCAGAGAAGATGCCGCTCTGTTGTTGCTCGAGGCTGAACCGAAGGCGCCACAGGCATCCTTCGGGAAACTGATGGACGCGGCCGTTAGAAATGATTCGCCGCGTCTGATAGGGGCTCTTCTCCGTCACGGGGTAACAGCTAGTGGAACTCTGCCCTCAGGATCCACGCCTCTTGAGGCTGCAGCTCTTGCCGGCGCAACCAAAGCTGTGCAAGTCCTGTTGGACAACGGCGCCGATCCCAACCGGGGCTCCCCGCTGGAGGACGCTGCACTCAAGGGCTACGACTCAATCGTCAGTCAGCTCCTCGATCACGGGGCTCTGGTGAATCACTCAGACGGCGATTCGGGTGCGACGGCCCTGTATGCCGCATGCCTCATTCGGGAAGACCGCCGTCGTGAAGGTGTTGCTCAGCCGCGGAGCCAATCCAAATTTGTGCGGCAAGAATCACAGAACTCCGTACCAGGTGGCTCTCGATAACAGTTTTAACGATGTGGCAAGCGAGATTAAGCTGCACGGCGGCGGCAACAGTTGCCTGCAGTAGATCATCGCTCCGCAAAACCCTCTGCTACTCGTACCGCAAAGCATCCATCGGATCAGCGCCTGACGCCCGGCGCGCCGGCAGAAACGCCGCTAGAGCTGAGGTCAGAACCAGCAACAGAGTGACGGCCGCGAAAGCCATCGGGTTGGTTGCACTGCCCTCCGCCCACTTCGCAAGAAGGTCCTTGGAAACCAGACTCAGCAGAAGCCCGCAAGCCAGTCCGCCGATGACGCTCAGCGCGATGGAGCCGAACACGAGCTGCAGCACGTGCGCGCGTGTGGCCCCCAGCGCCATGCGAATGCCGAACTCATTGGTTCGTTGCGCGACGCCGTAGGAGACAACGCTGAAGAGTCCGATGGCGGCCAGGGCAAGGCCAACGATTGAGAATGCGCTGAACAGAGCAGCCACCAAGCGTCCGTAGGCATATTCGTCTTCCCTCTGGATCCATTGCTCGAGGTCGCGAGTTTCGCCGAACACCTGCTGATCCGGATCAACGGCCTTTATCTCGGCGCGAACGCGATTCAAGACCGCGAGCGGCGCGATTCGGGTTCGGACCAGGATTTGAGTCCACATCCCCATCCGCAGCGAATACGGCACGAACACGGCGGGCTTGATAGGCTTTCGCAGGCCGTCATCCCGGGCATCGCCCGCCACACCGATAATCTGCAGCCAACTATCGCTTTCGGGTGCCGCCTGCCCGAACGGAGGCTCACCCTTCAGATCAGGCAGTCGCAAAAGTTTCCCCAGCGCGTCGCCGTGCGGCCAATACTGGTGCGCCATGGTCTGGTTAATGACAGCCAGCCGCGCCCCTCGCACAAGTTCAGGCTTGTCCCAGAAACGTCCTTGCAAGAGTGGTATGTGCAATACCGAAAAGTACTCAGAACTAACGAAGTTTGCGCGCACCTGTTCCTGTTGGCCCGCAGGACGCCCGAAGATCTCGACTCCCTGAGGCCAACCGTTCGAGGGCGGCGTCGCATTAGTTGAGATCCCAGCCGATGCCACTTCCGGCATGGCCTGAACGCGCGCCAGAAGCTGCGTAAAGTAAGCGGACCGGTCCTCCCAACTGACGTGTGCGTTCTGGTGCACCGGGATGCCGACCGACATGGTGTTATGCGGGTCGTAACCAAGATCGGTTCGCACGAGCCGCACAAAACCGTTGATGGCGGCCGCCGCCGAGGTGAGAAGCAGCAAAGTCAGAGCGATCTGACCGGCCACGAGCAGATCGTACGTTCGTTTTCCTCGTGCGCCACCGGTCGAGCGCCGTGAGCTTGAGTGCATGAGTTGCGCAATCTGCGGGCGAGAAAGATGGAAAGCCGGCGCCAGCCCCGACATCATGCCGGTGATAATGGCGAGGACCACACTGAAACCGAGCACGGGAACGTTAATCCTGATTGCCGCTTCGTGAGGAAATGAAAACTCGGGCAACCAACGCACCAGAAGCGGGAGCAAACGATACGCCAGCGCAACACCGCCCAGCGCGCCGGCAAGCGACAACGCCAGGGCTTCGGTGAGCAGTTGACGCTGGATGCGCCAACGGGTGGCCCCAATGGCGCTGCGCACGGCGAGTTCATGCTGGCGAGCTGTACCGCGGGCGAGTAACAGGATGGAAACATTGGCACAGCCAATGAGCAGGAGAAGCGCCACCGCCGCGAACAGCAGATATAGAGAGCGGCCCAGATGTTCCTCGAACTGCTCGTTGAGGCCCTTCACGTGTACACGAAATTTCTTGGGGAAGTGTGTTGGGGTCTCTTTTGCGAACTGTTCGAGCAGAGGCTGCAATTCCGCATTTGCCGCAGCGTAACTGACACCCGGCCTGAGCCGAACAAGCGGCCCGTACTGGATGTTGGAATCGTTGGTGATCTTCAGCGGAAGGTAAACGGCGGCATCCTCCCAAGTGAAACGTGGAGGTAGAACGCCGATGATCGTGTAATTCTTATGGACAAGCTGCAGGTTGCGCCCCACTACCGTCGGGTCGGAATTGAAATGCCGCTGCCAAAACAGATAGCTCAGAACAACGACAGGCTGCGGGTCCTGGCCATCCGGGGCGTCGGAAGGAATTATGGTGCGGCCGAGCATAGCGGGCACACCGAAGTGAATCCCGGCGTTGCCTGTGAGCTGGGTGGAGGGAACATCCTCCGGCAGATCTTCGTCCGTTGTAGTCAGATTCCAGGTTCCCCAGGTTGCCGCCACGCTCTCCAGACACTTTGCCTGACGAAGAAGTTTGATTTGCGGCCCGGTCAAGGCGATCCACCGTGTGTCACCCTTTTCGTTGATCACGGTTAAGTGGATCATGCGATCGGCGCCCTTGTACGGATACGGGTTTGCCAGCAAGCCGTAAATGACGCTGAAAACGGAGGTGGTCGCCCCAATCCCAAGCACTAGTGAGAGGATGGCGGTCAGCGCCAGGCCGGGCTTCTTGCGCAGCTCGCGGAACGCGAACCGAAGATCTTGCAGCATGCTCTTTATACTGTGGAACGTCGAAAAAGTTACGTGACTCTAGGTGGTTTGAGTGCTTCAATACCATTTCGGCCGTCCCCAGGCTGCAAGTGGCTCTGTTTCATTGATTAAGTACGCGAGATACTGGTTCCATGCGGCATCCGTGGATGGCTGCGCTGTATCTGGGAATCTCCACCTGTGCGTGCTGGGCACAGCAGCAGATCGTGATCGACGCCCAGGCGTCCACTTCGCCCTTTCCTCACTTTTGGGAAGAAGCTTTCGGGTCGGGCCGCGCCATCCTCACCCTTCGCGAGAGCTACCGCAACGATCTTGTGGCGGTGAAGCAGGCCACCGATTTCCCACTACGTCCGCTTCCACGCTATCTTTCACGATGAAGTCGGCGTCTACAACGAAGACGATCGCGGGAATCCGGTCTATAACTTCTCCTACGTCGATGAAATCTACGACGGCCTGCTCGAACGCGGCGTCCGGCCTTTCATCGAAATCAGCTTCATGCCGCGCAAGCTGGCGTTCAACCCTGACGCCCTCCATCCCTTCTGGTATAAGCAGAACGTTTCGCCCCCGAAAAGCCTGGAGCGATGGGATGCCCTCATTACTGAATTTGCCCGCCACTTGGTGGCGCGCTATGGGATCGAGGAAGTGTCGCAGTGGTACTTCGAGGTCTGGAATGAACCGAACATCGATTTCTGGAATGGCATTCCGCGCGAAAGGAGTTATTTCGAACTCTACGAGCACACCGCCCGCGCGCTGAAGGGCGTCAGCGTTCACCTACGAGTCGGAGGTCCGGCTACAGCAGCAGCCGCATGGGTCACCAGTTTCCTCCAGTACGCCACCACGCATCACGTTCCGGTCGATTTCGTCTCCACGCACGCCTACGCTGACGACACTGTGGAGGATCTCTTCGGCACAAGCGAAGAAATCCCCATGGACGATCGTGTGTGCCGCGCTGTCGCGAAGGTGCGGAAAGAAATTCAAAGCTCCGCTTTGCCTTCGCTGCCCTTGTTCCTGACCGAATGGAACGTGCCTGGCATGAAGGAAGCGCGCGACACCTCCTACGTCGGACCCGCGCTCGCCAACACCGTGCGCCAGTGTGACGGATTGGCCGACATGCTCTCGTTCTGGACCTTCTCCGACGTCTTTGAGGAAGGCGGGCCCATCCAGCGTCCCTTTGAAGGTATGTTCGGATTGCGCGCCAAAGGCGGGATCAACAAACCCAGCTTTTACGCCTTCGGTTTGTTGCACCGTTTGGGGGATCGCCGCCTCGCGAATGCCGCACCGAACATACTGGCGACGCGTCGCGCCGACGGATCACTTGCTCTGGCGGTCTGGAACCTCGTGGACCCGGATCATTCGGGATCTCCCCTTCACGTACGCATCGCGTTTGACCACGTTCCGGCCAACGCATCCGTTGCTCTCAGTGTGGTCGATGACGATCACGGCAACTCTCTCGCCGCTTATCGTGCCCTTGGCAGCCCCCAGTACCCAACGAAAGAGCAGGTTCGCAAAATCAATGCGTCCACCGCGCTTCCGCCACCCGAGCGCTTGCTTCTGGAGGGCACTCATCTTGACCTCGAATTGCAGGTCAACGCACTCGCCCTCGTCCAGATTCCCGCAGCCAGGTAGACTCACCGGCAAATCAGCGTAGATGATCCGCTCGGAGCTGCTCCAGCAGCCTCATCCACATTTCACCCACGCGCATAGGACAGCCATCGAGAGAGTCACCAATTCCTCCTTCAGGCTGATATGATTAGGCCATGTGCAGCAGGCGCCGCTGGAAAGCCGCCTTGTTATTGGTAGCTATGTGTGCAGCGCTGACGGTCAGCGCCGCTGCAGCCTCGCCCGCGCACCATCATTCAGACGCCATCGGCTCGGATTGCGAGCTCTGTTGTGTCGGGCACCTGCCTGCTTTGCAATCCCCGCACTTATCCGATCTTCGGCCAGTGGTACAGTCGGACTGGCAAGCACCAGTTGAAGAATGCCGGTCCAGCCTCGATCCTCAATTCACGGCGACGCCAGGACGCGCGCCACCTCGCTGAAAACCAAACATAAATAGAGTAGCGGTGTGCGCCGATCGAAGTGTGCAACGGCGCGTGGGCATTTGGCTTGAATCCCGCACACGTGGGAGTCTGCGAGAGGAGATCATGTACCGCCTGTTATGGCATTTCTGCGTGGGGGGGCTGCTGGCAGCTTGTCTGGCCCCACACGCCTTAGCCCAGCGAACCTTCACTTGGCAGGAAATCCGCGATAAGTTCGAAGCCACCAATCCCACGCTGCGCGCCGGCCAGATCGGCATCGCCGAATCGCGAGCCCAGGAAATCACCGCTTATCTCCGCCCCAATCCCGACTTCACCGGCACGCTCGATCAGTTCGATCCCTTCCCCGATCCTCTGGGCAACTATCCTTACCGTCCGCTCGCCGGCGTGTTGCCCTTCGTCTCCGCCAGCTATTTGCATGAGCGCCAGCACAAGCGCGAACTGCGCCTGGAAAGCGCTAAGAAGGCCACCGATATCGCCGAATCCCAACAGGCCGACCTCGAGCGCACTCTGCTGTTCAGCGTGCGCGGCGCGTTCGTGCAGATCCTGCAGGCCAAAGCCGCGCTGAAGCTCGCGCAAGAGAACCTGGCTTACTGGGACAAGGTCCTGGGAGTCAGCCGCGATCGCTACAAAGCCGGTGACATCGCGCAAATTGACTTAGACCGCCTGGAACTGCAACGAATCCAGTTCCAGTCCGACCTGTTGACTGCTGAAGTCAATCTGCGCACCGCCAAAATCCAGTTACTGACTCTGCTCAATGACCGCACGCCGGTGGAGCAGTTTGACGTCACCGGCCCCTACGAGTTCAACGAACAGATCCCGCCGCTCGAGGAATTCCGCCGCATGGCGCTCGATGCCCGGCCCGATCTGAAAGCCGCCGTGCAGTCAATCGACAAAGCCCGGACCGATCACTCGCTCGCCATGGCCAACGGGTCGACTGACCCGACTTTCAGCGTGGACATGGCGCGCAATCCGCCCATTCCGGTTTACATGGGCTTCAGTGTGACCATCCCGTTGCGGATTTTCGATAAGAACCAGGGTGAGAAGCTGCGGACGCAACTGGATATCAGCCGCAATGAGAAGCTGCGCGAAGCCACCGTGGCGCAGGTATTCAGCGATGTGGACTCGGGCTACGCCATGCTGGACAGCAACCTGCAATTGCTGCGGCCGTACAAGGCGGATTATCTGCCACGAGCGGTGAAAGTGCGCGACACCGTGGCGTTTGCCTATCAGCGCGGCGGCGCCTCGCTGCTGGATTTCCTGAATGCGCAAAGCGACTATCGAAGCATTCAACTCAACTATCTGAATTTGATTGGTTCTTATTTGACCGCCGCGAGTCAATTGAATCTCGCGGTAGGTCGCGAGGTCCTGCAATGAATCGCAATGCCCTTCTGGCCGCCACTTTGTGCCTGGTCCCGTGGTTCCTGGCGAGCTGCGGCCGCGGTCCCGACTCCAGCGCGCCTCTGTCGGTTACAAGTACAACCGCGACCGGTGAGTCAAAAGCGCACCTCTTCACGGTGCCCCAGGATCAGATGGCACACGTACAGGTGGTGCCGGTTCAATCAGGCAAGTTGTCTCGCGTCCTTCGGCTGACCGGCGCAGTCGCCTACAACAGTTTTGAAACAACACCCGTGATCACGCAAATCGGCGGCCCGGTGGCGCGCATTCTGGTTTCGCCTGGGCAGGAAGTCAAGGTTGGCCAGCCCATGCTCTATGTGAGCAGCCCGGATTACGCCCAGTTGCGTACCAACTTTGTGAAGGCTCGATCCGCTTACGAGTTGGCTTTGAAGACCTATTCGCGCGCCGATGAGCTCTACGCGCGTGGCGCGCGTGCCCTCGCCGATTTGGAGCAAGCCAAATCCGCACGCGACCAGGCGCAGGGTGATTTGGACGCGACCGATCAGGCGCTGAAAGTCCTGGGTTTGAACCCTGAGAAAGTCGTGAAGGAGCCTGTCTCGCCCGAAATCGCCGTTTTCGCGCCCATTGCCGGCGTGGTGGTGGAGCGACTCGCGTCACCCGGGCAAGTGCTCCAAGCTGGCGCTACGCAGGTGTTCACAATTTCCAACATGAACACCGTATGGGTGTTGGCCAATGTTTATGAGCACGATCTGGGCTCCGTGCACATGGGCGATGCAGTGGAGATCCAAACCGACGCCTATGCGACCCGATTTCACGGGAAGATCTCATTTATCTCCCCGGCACTGGACGCCACCTCTCGCACCCTCCAGGTGCGCATCGTGACCGACAACCCAGGCGGAAAGCTAAAGAAGGACATGTATGTGACCGCCATCGTGCAGGCAGGCGCAATCGAAAATGCTTTGACTGTGCCGGACGCCGCTTTGCTGAGAACAGCGGAGAACGAGCCCTTCGTCTATGTCGTCGCAGACCCTGCCAAGCCTAATCAGTTCAGTCAGCGCCTGGTTTCCGTGGGTGAGAGCCAGGGCGGCAGGACCCAACTCCTGAGTGGCGCGCGGCAAGGCGAAAACGTCGCGGCAGATGGCAGTTTGTTCTTACAGTTCGCAAATTCGTTCCAGCGATAGTTATCATGATCCACCGGATCGTTTATTTCGCGTTGAAACAGCCCTTCCTCGTGCTGATGTTGACCGCGCTGATCGTGGTTGTCGGCGTCGCGTCGTTCAGCCGCATGCCGGTCGATGCCTACCCCGACCTCTCACCGCCGATGGTGGAGATCATTACACAGTGGGACGGACACGCCGCAGAGGAAATTGAACGCTTGGTCACTCTGCCGATCGAAGTCGAAATGAACGGCGTGCCGCAACTAACTTTCATGCGGTCCATTTCACTTTATGGCCTCTCGGATGTCATCCTCACCTTCCAGGACGATACAGATAACTATTTTGCCCGCCAGGTGGTCTTTGAGCGGCTGGCCCAGGCCGCTGTCCCCACTGGTGTCACCCCCTCGCTCTCACCTCTTTTCAGTCCCAGCGGGCTCGTCTACCGCTACGTTATTGAGAGCCCCGACCGCTCACCGCAAGACTTAAAGACCATCGAAGACTGGGTGCTCGAGCGCGGCTACAAATCCGTACCCGGCGTGGCGGACGATTCCGGCTTTGGCGGCACCGTGATGCAATATCAAGTGCTGCTCGATCCCGCGCGCCTCTATGGGTTTCATCTCACCGTGCCGGGCGTGATTCAGTCGCTTTCGGCCAACAACGGCAATGCGGGTGGCGGGTTCTATTCCAAAGGCGGCCAGTTCTACTACGTACGTGGGATCGGCCTGTTGCGCGACCGCAAAGATATCGAACAGGTCGTATTAGCGAGCCAGAACGGCGCACCAGTGCGTGTGAAAGACGTGAGTGACGTGGTGATTGGCCACGCACCGCGACTGGGCGAGTTCGGCTTCCAGGACCGAAACGGGAACAACCATGACGCTGTCGAAGGCGTCATTCTGATGCGCCGCGGCGAGCAGACCCAAAACGTCCTGAAAGGTGTCGAAGCAAAAACCGAGGAACTGAACCGGCAGTTGCCGCCGGATGTCAAGATTCGTCCTTATTACGATCGCAGTGACTTGGTCAAGCTGACCGTAGACACAGTCGAGGATAATCTGCTCCGCGGAATGATCCTGGTTCTGATAGTGCTGGTCTTTTTCCTCGCGAGTGCGCGAGCCGCCATCATTACCGCGCTTACGATTCCGCTGGCTCTGCTGTTCGCGTTCATCATCCTGCATGCCCGCAACATTCCTGCCAACCTGCTCTCCATCGGCGCAATCGATTTCGGCATCATCATCGACGGCACCGTCGTGATGGTAGAAAATATTTATCGCGAGTTAGACTCCCGCCGCGGGCAAAGTTACAACCTGACTGAGGTTATTGTCGCCGCTGCCAAGGATGTGGACCGGCCCATCTTTTATTCGGTCGCCGTCATCATCGCGGGCTATTTACCGATTTACGTACTCCAAGGCCCGTCCGGCTTGCTCTTTCACCCCATGGCCGATACGATGTCCTTCGCCCTGATTGGCGCATTGATACTTACTTTGACTCTCGTTCCGGTTCTTGCTTCGTACGCCTTCAGGAAGGGAGTCCATGAGAAGACCAACCGCATCTACGAATGGCTCAAACGCGAGTACGGTGCGGAGCTTGCCTGGTGTCTCAATCATCCTTGGACCACCATGGTCCTGGCAACGGTGGTTTTTGGAGCCACACTCCTTCTGGTTCCTTTCATCGGTGGCGAGTTCATGCCGCATCTCGATGAAGGCGCACTCTGGGTACGCGCCACCATGCCTTATACAATTTCCTTCGAGGAGGCCAGCAGAATCAGTCCGCAGATTCGCCAGGTCCTGATGTCATACCCACAGGTCACCGTAGTCGGTTCCGAGCTTGGCCGGCCCGACGACGGCACTGACCCTACGGGCTTCTTCAATGTCGAGTTCTATGTCGGCTTGAAACCGTATAAAGACTCAACCTGGAACGGTGCCATTCATACCAAGGACCAGCTGACTGAGTCGATTCGCCACAAACTAGAGGCTTATCCCGGCATTATCTTCAACTTCACTCAGCCGGCCGAGGACGCGGTCGACGAGGCCCTGACGGGACTTAAGAGCGCGTTGGCAGTCAAGGTCTATGGCCCCGATCTGAACGCTCTCCAGGATGCGGCACTAAAAGTCAAAGAGACTCTTCAGCACGTTCCTGGGTTTGCGGAGTTAACAGTAGTCCGCGAACTCGGTCAGCCCAGCCTCCTGGTGGATGTGGATCGTGAAAAGATCGCCCGCTACGGAATCAACGTTGCCGACGTGGAGGCTGTAGTCCAGGCAGGGGTGGGCGGCCAGGCTGCCACGCAGGTAATTCAGGGTGAAAAGCTGTTTGACTTAGTCGTTCGTATGAAGCCTGAATTCCGCGAAAGTGAGGCGCAAATCTCCAATCTCCTGGTCGCGACCCCCGGTGCGCAACAAATTCCACTCAGCCAATTGGCCACTATCAGTCAGGGCAACGGCGCTTCGTTCATCTATCGCGAAAATAATTCGCGCTATATCGGCATTCAATACAGCATCGTCGGCCGCGATCTGGCGCGCGCTGTAGGCGATGGTCAAAGAGCCGTCCGAAAGGCCGTGACTCTGCCTCAGGGCTATCGGATGGAGTGGGGTGGTGAATACAGCGAGTTCCTCACCGCCGAAAGTCAATTGAACGTAATTGGCCCCATCACCGTAATGCTGATCCTGCTGATTCTGTTCGCGCTCTACGGTAACTTTAAGTTCCCGCTCATCGTTCTGCTGAGTGTAATATTGACGGAACCCGTTGGAGCTCTGATCGCTCTCAAGCTGACCGGTACGCCGTTTAGCGTGTCTTCCGTTCTCGGCCTGCTCGTTTTGATGGGCGTATCGGTGGAAACAGCCGTGATCGATGTCTCCTACATCAACAAGCTACGTTTGGGCGGTCACGACATCCAGAACGCCACATATGAGGCATCCGTGGTCCGCTTGCGCCCCATCATGATGACCGCGCTTGTGGCGTGCCTGGGCCTGCTGCCCGCGGCCCTCTCCCATGGCATCGGCTCAGATACTCAGAGGCCCTTTGCCATCGTAATTGTCGCTGGCCTCATTTCGCGGCTGTTTCTGGGCCGAGTGGTGAGTCCTGTTCTTTACAAAATGGTCGCAAGGGAGGGCGATATTTTGCAGGTTTAGAACCACCAGAGCTCGCTACTCCGGCGCCGCCCAGGCCAGACCGTCCACGCTCTTTCCCGCCTCGATCAAGCGATTCACTTTCCAATCGGTCAGGCTGATCTCGGCCACCTGCCCACTGACATCGCAGGATACATACGCCACCTTGTTGTCCGGGCGGACCAGCACTTCCTGCGGAATCTTCGGGACGTCGATCACATGCGCGACTTTCATCGTCTGGAGATCCACCACAGCCACCTGGTTGGTTTTCTGAATCGCGGCCACCAGCCAACGGCCGTCGCGGGTGGGTGCTGTTCCATACGCTGAGCCCGGCAGATCCACCCACTGTTTCACTGTGTTGTTGGCTGTATCAATTACGGCGAGCCGCGGACTGGTCTGGTCGGCGGTGAAGACCCATCGATCGTCGTTCGAGATTGCGATGCGCTGCGTAATCTTTGAAACCGGGATGATCGCGATCGTCCTCTTCGCGTCGAGATCGAGGACGGAAACAGTTCCGGGGCCGACGTTCGCCGTGTAGCCGCGCTTGCCATCATGCGAAATGATGAGCATGTGTGATTCGGGCTCTCCAGTGGGAACCGAGCCAATGATCTTGAGCGATTTCGGGTCGATTATAGAAATCGTCTGGTTAAGTTCGGTGGTCACGTAGAGCAGCCCGTTCTTCGGCCCAAACAACGGGCAGTGCGGCCTGACGCCCTTGCCGAAATCGAGATTGCCAGTCACCCTCCGCGACGCAATATCGATGACCACCATGTTGGAGCCGTCGGTGCCGGGCTTGCCCACGCCCGAGTTTCCGTAGATCGGCACATAAGCAGTTTTTCCATCGGGCGAAGCGATCAATTCGTGCCCTGTCACACCACCCTCGGCGATCGTCGCGACTTGGCGTCCGGTCTCCGGGTCGATGATTCCCATGGTGTGCTCGCCTTTGTTGGCGACAATCAGCACGGCCTTCGACGAATGCGACGTAGAAAAAGACGGCATCACTGCTAACGCTAGCACGACCCCCCATCTGCCTCTATTACGAAACATTGACACCTCCACAATCCTCGATGAATTCTGTTCGTCGATTATACAGCGCCTTCTCTTAGCCGTTCTCGGCGTCTCTGCGTCTCGGCGTTGAAGCAGTATTTTTTGGTCAACGCTACTACTTTGGCACCGAAACCGTAACATTCCGGAATTTCAACCCACCCGTGTGATCGCCTTGAATGTAGAACGGACCGGGTTCGCCTTCGTTGGCGTCGATAGCGCCGCCCGTGATCCCCTCGATTTCTTTGTGATCAATCACCGTGATGCCGTTGTGCACCTCGGTTACGATACGGCCCACCAGCGTCACATCGAACGTCTCCCACTGGCCCGGCGCGCGCGGCAGTTCAGGCTGCGGTGCGATCCGTCCATACACCGATCCGATTCGCCGCTCGGGCGGATTCTCGCTCAAGGGCTCATACTCAATCTGGACTTCGTACCGGCCGCGCAGATAGAACCCGCTATTGCCCCCGTCCGGGCAATTCACCTCGTAGTGCACCTTGAAATCTTCGAACTTGCCCGTGGTTTTCAGATTCGCTCCATGCGCCGTGTTCATGAGCAAGCCGTCCTGCACCGTCCAGTGGCTGTGGGCCGTATCGCCGATCGGCTCCCATCCCGTGAGATCCTTGCCATTGAAGAGCGGCTCGGGATTGCTCCACGCCTTCGGGGCGCTGCGCTTGAGCTCCGGCGACCGCACACCTGTCAGGGGAGTTTTGCTGCTGTCACCCCGTTTCTGAAACCCCGTCAGCTTGTCGCCCGCTGCATCCAGCTCCCACGACATCGTGGACGAGATCGCCAGGCTCAGGTGCGACCCGGTGATCTTGAAATTCTTCACTTCGAAAACGTTGCCTCCGGTAGGCTGGTACCAAACTTCCAGCTTGCCGTCCTTTTCGCTCACGCCGATCCAACTGGCGCGATTGCCGCCCGGCATGTTGAAATCCCACCTGCCCAAAAATGGATTGCCCTGCTGGGCGAAAACAGTCAAACCGACGCTGGCCATTGCCAGCCCGATCACAAGTTTCTTCATGTCAGCAGTCTATTACAGAAAGGGAGGGTCCGATAGGTGGCGACATTGCCGCATTCCTGTAGCGCGGGGGTACCGCGTCGTTTGCGGGACACCCGCGGCTCTTCGCAAACCTGACGACCCCGAACTGCCGCAGGTCCCCGCACACTACGCGTGGCCCTTCGCTATTCCGTGGATCGCCATTCGTACCATCGATCAACGCAGAATCACCGCGCGACCTGATTCGCTACACCTCAACCGCCCCATCACCGGGTCGCTGAACCCGCTCTCCCCGGTTTCCACACGCCCGGCGAAACGCCGCAGAAACCGATCCGCGCCGACGATCGTCAAGCTGAAGTCGTACCAATGATGGCTCTGCGCGAGGGCCATCACGAGCCTGCGTTCGCCTCCCGGCTCGACCACCATCGTATGATCGCCATTCTTGTAACCGTGGTCTTTGACCTCCAGCGTCAAAGCGCGCGCCGCGCGGCTGATAAAACGAAGCTCGACGCCTCCGGTGAGGCCGTTCTTCGCCCGAGCATACTCAAACTGGATCTCCACGCGCGGATCTTCCTTATCGCCGCCAAACTCGCGCAGAAACCCGTTCGGCCCGCAAACGCGCAAATGGTAGGCCTGTTTCTCGAATCCATCCAGCTCCCACGAATCCGTCAAGCGTTCACCCGCGGCCACCGCATAAGCCCGCGTGCGCAATTTCACCTGGCCACGAAACTTTCCCGGTGTGTACACGTGAAACGGAGCTCCCGCCGCGGCCTTCCCGAACACCGCATTTCCAGCCAGGAGCACCATCTCGAACCGCTTGCCGTCCGCGCTGATCTCGCCGCTCACCGCAAGCTCGTACGGAAGCGCCGCCGACGGCCGCACGCCCGGCTCCTGCTGCGGCATCCACGCAATCTGAGATCGGCCTTCCCCAATCTGCGCCACGTCGTCAGCATTCAGTTTCCGGTATCCCGCCGGCATGCGCGTAAACTGCGCCTTGTGCACCTGTTCGAAAAAGGAATCTCGCGAAGGAAACGCCACTGCCGCTTCCCCGCCCTGGAAAGGACGAAAGGCCGACGTCAGATCGCCGCACACCGTGCGCCGCCACGCCGTAATGTTGGTCTCCCGAATCTGTGTCCCTGACCGATGACTCAACACGCGCTCCAGCAACTGAAGTACTGAGGTATGGTCGAACACTTGCGAACACACGTATCCGCCACGACTCCATGGCGACGCGATAACGAGCGGCACCCGATAACCCAACCCCACCGGACCACCGCGCGCGTCATGCGCCGGATTCCGCTTCAGATCTTGCTCGAGCGGCAGATACTCCAGGCTCGCATCGATTCCGGCCGACGTCTTCCCCGACTCCGGATTCCCTGGCTCCGGCGCCACGAACGGCGGAACATGGTCGAAGTACCCGTCGTTCTCGTCGTAAGTAAGAATGAAAATCGTTTTACTCCACACTGCCGGATTCTTCGTCAGGATGTTCAACGTCTCGGCTACGTACCAGGCGCCATACCACGGCGAGCTGGGATGATCCGAGAACCGCTCCGGCGCCACCAACCACGAGACACACGGCAGCTTGCCGCTATCGACATCTCTACGGAACCGGTAGAGCGGATCGCTTTTCGGGATGGCCATTTCACGATCGGCGGCGCCGTCACGATATTTCAGGGTCGACAATTGTCGGTACGCGGGATCCTCCTCGTTCGTCGTGAACGCCTTCTCATGAAGACTCCAGTCCCGCGCCGAAAGCCGTGTGCGGGCCTCCGGCGTACACTGCGCGCGTTCCGACTTCACATATTGGAGAAATCGCTCGGCCGCAGCTATCTTCTTTTCCTGGCCGCCCTGCGCCCGCAGCTTCTGAATTTCCGAGGGCAGCGCGGCCGCCATCCGCTCCATATGCTCCGCGTGCGTCTTCCGGAATGCGATGTGATATTGCTCGAACCACTCCAGCGGATTGTCCCCAAAGTTCGCAAGCCACGCGTCGTGCTCGCCTTCCAACCCGGACGGCGCGCTCAGTTCATTCTGATAAATGCGCCAGGAAATACCGGCCTCCTCCAGACGCTCCGGGAAAGTCTTCCAATTCGCCGAGGCTCCATAGTCGACATCGGAATTCCGCACGTTTGGCGTGAAAGCCGCATCCGGTTTCTCGCGGATCGTCCCCGTCCACAGGTGTAGCCGGTTCGGGGTGGTTGCCGTCAGACTCGAACAGAAATGTTGATCGCAAATCGTGAACACGTCGGCCAAGGCGTAGTAGAACGGGAGGTCTTCGCGATCGTAGTAACCCATCGTGAGCGGCATGCCCGCGCAATCCTCACGATCCGACGCCTTCGCCTCCAACCAGCCATCGTGGTTTCCGTGATTGCGGGCGTCGGTCTGGTCCCGCCAGGAATGTGGAAGGGATCCCAGCCATGTCGCTTTCGTGTCCTTGAGATCCAGACGGAAGGGCGCATACGTCTCTCCCGCTGCATTCGACTGTAGCCATACCGGCTTCTGGTCCGGAAGTGTCACCGCTCGAGGATCGTTGAACCCGCGAACACCGTGCAGCGTCCCAAACGCGTGATCGAACGAGCGGTTCTCTTGCATCAGGATCACCACGTGCTCGGCATCAAGAAACGAGCTGCCAGCCGGCGGATCGATCGCCGACGCTCGTTGAAGCGATGCCAGAAGTGTGCCCAAGGTTTTGGCACCGCCCGCAAAGGTGGCGGCTTGGCGGAAGAAGTCCCGGCGCGTACTCATCTCCGCGATTATCACAAATGCACGTTACAGTTCCGCAACAATGGCCGCCTCCCGCCGATGCCGCCAAATCCGGAAATGCTAAAATACCCGCCGATGCGCCGTCGAGATGCCTTGAAGCTTGCCACACTCCTTGTAGATGTCACCTATTCCGGTGCGCGGGACCAGGCGGCCACGCCGAAGCGAGTGATCGTCGGGGGAGCGGGACTTGCCGGGCTGTGTTGTGCCTACGAACTCACGCAGCGAGGCCACGATGTCACCGTCCTCGAAGCTTCCGACAAGACCGGTGGCCACGTGCGCACCATCCGCGAAGGCTTGGCGGACGGTCTTTACGCCGACGGCGGCGCCCAGCATTTCACCAAACCCGGATACGACTTGTACTGGAAATACGTCGAGGAATTCCATCTCACGGCGTTGCGTTACCCGCACCTTGACCGTCTGCTGCAGTGGTTCGATGGCCGCATGTTAACCGAAGAGCAGCTTCGAGATCCCAAGATCCTCGCCGGGTTCGGCTTCAATCCGCGCGAGATTGGCTTCCTCAAACGGCGCGAGTGGTGGGAACTGCCGAACCTATATTTCGGACCTTACATCGACAGCTTTCATGATGAGTATCGGCCCTTCGGCATCGGGCTCGACAAGCTCGATGCAGTCGGGGTGGCGGACCTTCTGAAAAAAGATGGAGCGTCCCCGGCCGCCATCGAGTGGATCGGCGATTCCGACAACTCTGCCCTGCACGTTATTTGGAAAGCCGCTATCCTCCGGCTGCGTGGTGTGCCGCTATGGCCGCGCGAGGTTTATCGGCTAAAGGGCGGCAACCAGACACTGCCTGATGCGTTTGCCGGGAAACTCGGCGGCCGCGTGCACAACAACTGCCCCATCACCGCAATTCGCCACGGCGACACCGGCGCCCGCGTAACTTATAAAGAAAACGGCCGCGAGCAGACGCTAGAAGCCGATTACCTGGTCTGCTGCATGTCCGCCGTAATGCTGCGGCAGATCCCGGTAGCGCCTGCATGGCCGGAGCTGAAGCAGTTCGCGATCTACAACATGCCTTATACCGTCGAGTCCAGGCCGATTTTCCAGTCGCGCACCAAATTCTGGAAAAAGGATGGCCTCAGTCCCAGCATGGATTTTCATGACCGGCTGTTCGATTCCGTTTGGGCCACCGGCGATGACGTTCTCACCGAGCGTGGATTGCTCATCGGTACCGCGCAGGGAAGCGTCACCTCGAAACAGGCGCTCTCCGTGTACCGCCGATACTATCCCGGCAAATCCGAGGACATTGAGCATGCCGAGGTACTCGATTGGTCGCGAGACCCCTGGGCCATGACCTGTGAAGCCATGAACTATCGTCCGGGTGAACTCCACAAATTTTGGCCGGCGGCGATGGAGCCTGTGGGCCGTGTCTATTTTGCGGGAGCGTACTGCGACAATATGAGCTGGGGGCAAGAAGCCGCCACCAGATCCGCGAACCGCGTGGCCCGTGCGATTCATGAAGCCTGATTCGCGGCCGCGCTGAAGCTTCACCAGGTGTATTGGTCTACGACTCTCGGCGGGCCCGAATTGCCGTTGATCACTTTGGTGTCGATCACCAGTTGAATGTTCTTGTGTTCCCAGTTCTTGGGCAATTGCTTTGCCACTGCCTGCAGATAATCCGGATCTGTCAGGAACTCGCCCGCGGCCGTTGTCCCGTAACCTGTCAGCCCTCCAGCCACCACCACCATGCGCTCGGTCATAGGCTCCAGTACTCGCGTGATGATGGCGTAGTCTTCGGTCAATTGCAGGTATGGCGTCGAGTAGTTCACTCCCCGATTCCGTGTCGATGGATTGCGTTGATCCTTGATCCAGAAGATGTCGTTTTCTCTCTCGAAACTGAAACGCATCGCACCCATCAGCCGCATGGTCCAATCGTTGTTGAGCGCGCCCACCAGAACTACGGGACCGTCCCGCAAATCCGCGAAGCTGGTCGAGCTCTCGCCACGCACCCGGTAGTTCTTCCCCTTGGCTGCAAGCAGACCCGTTAGCCGGGCAAGCGTCGTAACGTCGGGAAACGCCACGTTCTGACTTCCCAGGTAGTAAAGCTTGAAAAGTGTGATGGTCGCGGGAGAACCCAATTCTCGGTCGGTGGCCCTCGGGAGGTCTGCGCCTGACTGCTGCGCCGTCTCCGGCGAAGACCCAAGGAATTGGCGCTGCCCGACACACAACAGCACCGTGCTGTCAGAATCGAGAACTGGCGCCCAGAAGCGATCGAGTGCGGATCGTGGCACCCACGGCCGGATCCACACCAAGGCTGTCGCGATAACTAGGACCGCGGCTGCTCCTATCACATAGGGAAGATAGTGGCTGTTGCGTGGGGCCGAAAGCGGAACCAGCGGCGCTCGAGGGATTGTTGCCGGCGTCAATACCGGTGCGTGTGTCTCGAATACCGGAACGTATGATCCCGGTGATAAGTCGATTCGGATCTCGCCTTCGTGCCCATGCTCGTGATAATACTGGGCGATTCGCTTGCGAATCTCGCCCGCCGTCGCCCGGACGACAGGATCGGCATTGGTATCGTAGTTCGGTTCGCGGCCAAACACCTCCACCCCAAGCGTGCGCTCTCTCAGTTCCTCCTTCTGTCCCTCGAGAGTTTGCTCCACGATGTACCGCAGAAGGTTAGGGTAGCGTTTACTATTCTTAAATAGTGGATTCGCCAGCATCCGCTCCAATTGCATGCGTATCGCATCTCGCTCCGATTCGCTGAACGAGACGTGCCGGGATCCGGAGGATCGCAACGATTCCATGGTTGCGGGTGTGGGGCGCAAGAAACTCGCCTGGATGTGATTGTAACACCTTCTTTCAAGCGGTTAGCCGACGAACTATACGTTTGATACATCTACACAGGTCAACTGCGGTAACGCTCTGGAAATAGCTAAGTTCAAAGCAGTTCCAAACCTCTGGCGATTTGCTACCGTACAGATCTTGTTTGCCAATCTAGTAGCTCCGTACTATAAGGCGATAAGTCATTCGCTTTAACGTAGCGTTACATTCGTTACGTCTCGGGTCTCAATTCCCAAGTCGGCCGGGGTGCTGCCTTGGAGGTTGCTTCTTTGTCGAAGGAGAGGAGTCTCAAAAAATGAAAGTTAGCCTGCATTCCATCGGTCTACGCGCGGTCGCGCTGATTTTTTCGTTGGTTCTAATCAGCGCAGTTGGTTTTGGACAAAATACGAACTCGGTAGAGATCCGTGGCACCATCACGGACCCTTCGGGCGCCGCAGTCCCGGACGTGAGCGTCACAATTGTAAATACCGATACGGGCGTATCCAAAGTACTATCGACGAATGCCGCTGGCATTTACGACGCGGTCTCAGTCCTACCCGGCCACTATCAAATCACGTTTGCCAAGCAGGGCTTTGAGAAGCTCGTGCGCAGCGGAATCGACTTGACGGTGGGGACCGCTACGGTTGATGGCCAACTTACCGTTGGCGCAACCCAGACCGAGATCCAGGTCACGGCCGAGGCCCCATTGCTCCAGACGGAAAACGGCGAGCAGTCCACGACCCTGGACGCTCAGACCATGCAGGTGCTGCCGAACGTCAACCAGAGCTGGGCGAACTTCACCAAGCTGCTGCCAGGTGCGGCGGGCTCGGGCACGGGCGTTTCCGTGAACGGCAACCTGCCCTACTACAACAACTTCCTGGCGGACGGCGCCAACGTCATGCTGCCTCATAGTGCGAACTTCGACCAGATGGTGTTCGAGGATGTAGCCGAGGTGCAGATGAATACGTCGACTTTTTCAGCCCAGTACGGGGTCGGCGGCGCGGTCTTCAACCAGATCAGCAAGGGAGGCGGCAATCAGTGGCACGGTTCGGTCTACGAGTATTTCCAGAACGATGCCCTAAACGCCCGGAATTTCTTTTCCGCTACCGTGCCGTTCGAGCGTTTTGACAACTTCGGCGGCAGCGTCGGCGGACCGATTATCAAGAACAAGTTCTTCTTTTTCTTCAACGTAGACAAGACGATCAACAATTCGTCTTACGCCTCGATCCAAACTTTCCCGACGGCCAACATGCGCGCCGGGAACTTCTCCGATTTCAGCACGATCATTTACGATCCCAACACACTGGGGCAGGGCGCGAATGGTACGCGTATCCCCTTCGCGGGCAATCAGATCCCGACGTCGAGGCTGGACCCGCTGGCGCTTCAGTTCCAGAACTTGTTTCCCAACCCGAACCAGGGCGGTCTAACGAACAACTGGGCGGGGACCATCGAGAATCACGCGCCGTTCCTCAAGTGGTTTGGCCGGTTGGACTATAACCTGTCGGACAAAAATCGGCTTACGTTTTCGATCACCCAGAGCGACAATCCAGCTCAGTATCCGTCGGCGGTGCCGATCGGGAACCAGGTTGGAGACGTGGATCGCTACAATACTCAAGTTTCAGACGTTTACTCCCTCTCCGCGAACCTGGTGAACGAATTCCGCGTGGGATTCACTCGTCAGGGCAATTGGTTCGTCCCCACGAGCATCAACCAGAACTACCCGCAAAAACTGGGCTGGACGTATCCGGAAGCCAATCTGCCTCCGAGCTTACAGTTCTACGGATCTACGGGGACGGCTTGGATCGGTCCGGCGACCAACGCCGAGTATGTCGAAAATGGCATCGATACCGCGGACGTTGTGACGCTGATCAAGGGCCGGCATATTCTGAAGTTTGGCGGCGAAATTCTGGCCTATCAGGACAACTCGACGCCGTGGGGCAACATCAACGCCGCCACTTTCCAGTTCACGGGCGCCTTTACCCAACAGGCTCCCAACGGAAGTGGCGGTTTGGATTACGCGGACTTTCTATTGGGTCAGACGGCGGGCTGGAACGCCAGCAACACGCCCATCGTTGGTTTCCGGGAGAAGGTGCCGCAGTTCTTTGTTCAGGATGACTACAAGATCACACCGACCCTGACCCTGAATCTTGGTCTGCGGTATCAGATCCAGCAGGGATGGCACGAGGGCGAGAATCGCATCGGCGATTTCGATCCGACTCTCATGAATCCCGCTACCAAGACTCTGGGCGCGATGTGGTTTGGAGGCCAGGACGGGCGAACGAACCTGGAAAATAATCTGTACAACATTTTCCTCCCCCGTCTCGGATTCGCATGGTCGCCCAGGAGCAACTGGGTGGTGCGCGGAGGGTTCGGTATCTATGACGGCCCATGGAGCCTGGACACCTATGCTGGCGGGGCCGAGGGCTTGGGCACCAATAGCCACGGCAGCTTGAGCTCAACCGACCAGATTCACCCGGTCTTCGTTTTGTCGCAGGCCAACTATGGCAGCCTCAACTATGTAGGTCCGAACACCTCGCCCTCGTCGTTTAACGGACAAGGGCCAAGTTACTATCCGCGGAACACTCCGATCCTGAGGACCTATCAGTGGTCATTCAGTATCGAGCACCAATTCGGAAACGGCTTTATGGCTCAAGGAGCCTACGTGGGAAACCATGGAACCAATTTGTCCTTCCCGAACGATCCGAACCAGGTGCCGGGCAATCTACTGATGCAGAGCGTTGCGAACTCGGGTAATGCACAGAATCTGCGTCCATTTCCGCAGTTCTCGACAATCGGTGGAAACGCCTACAACGGGATCTCCAATTACGATGCGCTGCAACTTTCGGTCACCAAGCGCTACACACGTGGGCTCCAATTCAGCTTCAACTATACCTGGTCGAAAATGCTGACCGATCAGGATTCCTCCGGTTGGGGCAGCCGCGATGGTGGGCAACTGTGGCAGAGCGCGTACAACCCGGCCCTCAACTATGGGCTGTCGAATTTTGATATACCCCACATGTTCAAGGGAAGCCTGATATACGACCTTCCTTTCGGGAAAGGACGCACGTATCTGAACAGCAACGCGGTCGCAGACGCGGTTCTCGGCGGCTGGCAGATCGGCACCACCTTCGTGTTGGAATCCGGCTTGCCCTTTACACCGACGGTTGGCACAAACAACAATAGTGGAGCTCTTTCGGGTAACTGGTATCCCGATCTGATCGGCAATCCGCATGTCTCCAACCAGTCGATCAACAACTGGTTCAACACCTGTATCATTTTGCAAGGCGGAGCGACTTTCCCGAACGGTTGCACGAATCCCGCGTGGGCCGTTCCGACGCCGGGCCACTTCGGCACCGCGGGCCGGAACATCCTCCAGGGGCCAGGAATCCAAGATGTCGATTTCTCGCTCGGCAAGAACTTCCGCTTCCCGCTATGGCGCGAGACCGCGAATCTACAGATCCGCATCGACGCTTTGAACGGTCTGAATCATCCAAACTTCGACCTGCCGGGCACCGGTCTCGGGGGGGGTGGGGCCGGTGTCATCACCGGGACCACCGGCAACTACAACTCGACGAACTCTCAATTCGGGCAACGGACCATCCAGTTGGGCGCCCGATTCTCCTTCTAATCGCTAAGTAGCGCTCTCCAAGGGCGGCCGCAAGGCCGTCCTTGGGTCCCGCGCGCTCGAATGCGCATTCGCGATAGCCTACGGACATGGCAGTCAGAGCACTTCTTTACGCCGCTATCGGCGTATCCTTCAGTATTGCTCCTTTAATCTCTCAATCGAATCCCAGCCAACAAGAGCCGGTTGAATCGCACGCGCGGCGCGCCCAGGACTTTCTGAAGAATAATCAACCCGATCTCGCGGCGCGCGAATACGAAGCGATCCTGGCGCTCAACGCCGACAACGCCGACGCGCGCGGCAATTTGGGTGTCGTCCGGTTTTTCCAGGGCGATTACACGAAGGCCATTCCCGAGCTTCGCCGCGCCCTGCAATTGCGGCCGGCGTTATGGAAAATCCAAGCTCTGCTGGGCATGGCGGAGAAACGGACCGGCGACACGCTGAGCGCGCGCACCGATCTCGACCACGCGTTTCCGCAACTGCGGGAGGAGAAGCTGCGCGTCGAGACCGGCATGGAGCTGATCGAGCTTTACTACGGATCGAACGAATTGGAGAAAGCCGCGGCTATTGTGAGCGAACTGAAGCGGCTGGAGCCTACCAATATAGAGATCCTGTACACGTCCCATCAAATCTATGGGGAGCTGGCCGACGAGAGCATGCTCAGCGTGGGGATGCTGGCTCCGAAATCAGCGCGCATGCATCAGCTCATGGCCCACGAGATGGCGCGCCAAGGTGATACGCAAGGGGCGATCGCGCAATTCCGGCAAGCGGTGAAGACTGACCCGCAGCGTCCCGGCCTTCGCTTTGAGCTGGCGGAGATGTTGACCAATTCCGCAAATCGCGCTGACCAGGATGAGGCGGAGCAGGAGTACAAGGCGGCTTTGGCGGCGAATCCATTCGACGAGAGAGCGGAACGCAGGCTGGGAGATATTGCTGCCCGCCACTCGGATCTCAAAGACGCCTATGCGCATTATTCGCGTGCTTTGCAGTTACAGCCCGAAGATGCCGATGCGGATCTCGGCCTGGCCAAGACGCTGATCGCCATGAATGAGCCGGGGAAAGCGCAGCCTCTGCTGGAGCATTCGGCGCAGCTGGATCCATTCAACGTGGTGACGCGGTACCATCTCGCCGCGATCTACCGGAGACTCGGGCGCGCTGACGACGCGCGGCGTGAGCTGGCCGAATTTCAGAAACTCAAAGATATGAAGCAACAACTGCGCGAGGTTTACAAGGAGATGCGCGTGGAACCGGCGCACCAGGAGCGGCCAGACCCCGAAGTGCCGAATTAAACGATCTACTCACCCACTCGCACAATGAGATGCGTGATAGCCTTCTGGCCTGACCGATTGGCGCGCTCGACGCGCACGATGTAGTCTCCTGGCCTTTGGAAGGTATGCGTGGTAACGGCGAATCCGTCTTTGGCCAGAGGCGCTACATTCCCATCTGACTTCGTACGGGCAGTCGAGCCGTCACCGAAGTCCCACGCCTCCTCCCCATCGGTCGTGCCGAATGTTCGAACTTTGAAGATCACGGATGCTCCTGGAGCGATACCCATGGTCGGCCAGTATGCCGCCTGAATAGACGGCGGTGTCTGTTCCGGATGTTGCGGATCGGCTACGGTGACGGTCTCGAAATCGGAAACCGTGCGGCCGCGGTCATCGGTGATCTTGAGCATCTCGCTATACGTGCCAGGCTTGGAATAAGTACGCGCGACACTCGCGCCCGATGCCGTTGTGCCATCGCAGAAGGTCCATTCATAGCGGACAATGCGTGAGTCACTATGGGATCGCGAGCCATCCAGCATTACTTTCTCGCCTACAAGAGCAGCCTGGTGAGGCCGTGCGACGGCAATCAGGCGCGGCTGATACTGCCTCTGGTAGGCCTCCCACAAAAACGCATAGCCTTCGAGAGTTCCCAATCGGCCGGACGCCTGCTTGCTGAGAATCTCGTAGTGCAGGTGCGACCAGCCACCGCTCCCGCCCTCTTTTCCCAGCGTGCCGATTTTCTGCCCCATCTCCACGCGTCCGCCCAACTTCACTGACGGATCGAACGAGTACAAATGTGTGTAGCGATGGTACCAGCCACGCTGGTCGAGCACCCAGATGGTGTCGTTGAACTGGTGGTCGAGATTGGCACTCTCTTTTTCGCTCGCCAGCACCGTTCTGCCGACTCCCACCACGAGACCGCCGGTTGCCGCTAGAACATCCACCATCCCCTCGGCCCCGCCGATATCGAGGCCCGAGTGATAGTAAATCGGACGTGCGCCCATTCTCTCGTCGCCATCCACGTACGTCGGTTCGTTCGACATTTGCGTCCGCGACGCGAACCAGCGCTGACGCACTGGATAGACGAACGAGCCTGCCGGCATGTAGGGCGATCCCGCGGGCCACAGGCGCAGCCGAGCGTCTTTCGCCAGCGCCCAGAAATCGGACTTGCTGTCACGATAGTACGCTTTGGTGATTTCACAGTCTACTTGCACGGCGGCTATGCTCACCGGAAGACGATAATTTCCGCAGGACAGAGTCGTATGTGCGCCGTTGATCTCCACTTCCACGCGAGCATCCCGGATGGCGGAACGCACGCGGTCGCGCGTCTCACTCGTCGAGAGCAGCTTCACAGTCGCGGTCTTGCCGTCCGAGAGCGTGACTTGCTCTGTCACGCCCACGTCGAGATCGAGCGTGCGGAATAACGGCTGTTGTGCAGCCCTTAAGCTCGCAACGAAGAAAAGGCACGATAGGATTCTGCGCATGATGGGCTCCCACCGCCACGAGCGGCCTGTCGCAGTGAATTCGTTAGCATGACGCAACGGCTCCCTTTGGTCGTGGCTCAGTCTCTGGCGAGCTTTGGCACCGCTCCTTTTGGTTGCGGTTCGGCAAAGGTGCACAAACGCAGACCGGCAGGCGTCAGACCGATGTGTCATATCTTGCGACAACGGATGTGCAGAAAATAGGCCACCACACGAGTATCCTCGACGGCGGGCACACGCCGCGCGGTGGTCGCCGTGGCGAAGTCGAACGATCCGTCGGCGAAGGGGAGATCCACGGCGCTAGCGACCGCATACTGGATGCCGTGTGACTGCGCTTGCTCCGCGGCGAAGCGGACGAAGGTTGGGGCCACGTCTATCGCGAACATCCGGGCGCCACGTTGCGAGACCAGGCGCGTGTTATGCCCTTCTCCGCAACCGACATCCAAGCCGCGCTTTCCCGTCACGTCAGGAAGTAAATCGAGAAAAGCGGGCGTGTTGACGGCATCGCGATAGACATCCCAGCCCTGGCGTGCGAGGCGGGTCCAGGCGAGCGCATTGCGTTCCCAGTATCGTCCGGCCTGGCGATGATCCATTCAGCTATTTTCGCTGGAACAGTCATCCCCCGCTGAACCGCTGCGCCCGCCTGTCCCGGCTTAGCGCCAATAGCCGCGACGATAGTTGTAGCAGCCGTGCTCGTAAAAGGCGCGGCCGGGTACCCAAACCGCGTGCGGATGAGGCGGCCGTCGCCAACATCCGGGCACCCAGACATAGTGCCCGCGCCAATCCCAGAAGCCGTCAATCCAAACATAGCCGGCCCCCGGCGCGTAGCCCACGACTCCAACGACTGGGGCTGGCGGCGGCGGTGCCACATAATAACCATGCGCGGCGCAGCCCACCACAGAAAACATGGCCAGCGCCGGCACTAACCAAAACGTTCGTTTCATAGCGCCCTCCTGCGGTTAGAAACGCGGAGGGGCATGCCTCAGTTGCGAAGCTTCATCGAGCGTTAATGAAAAGGAAATTTCATGTGGGGGCTCACAGCACGTTGATTTCCTCGATCTCTACGCCGCCTCCAGCCCTATGGGCTAAATCGCCAATGAGGCAGAAAGGGGCCGCGACCGCGCCCCAAGCGAGGGTGCCGGGGACCATCACGAGTCCCAACGGAGCCGCGGGAGAAAACAGGTATCCGAATCCGGTCCGCAACCCTTCGTGCATGCCCTTTCCCAAAGACGCGAGCGCGTGACCTTTCGTGTTGATGGGGCGGACCGCGCGAATCCGGGCCAAAGCCGATCGTGCGATCTTGATCACTCGCTGGTCCTTAGTGGTGATTGAGATTTCGTTGACGTTGATTGCTGTGCAATAACCGAGAACCGTTTCTCCGCTTTGTGTGGTGATCGACAGCTCTCGATTGCCAGCGACGCGGCAGACCTGGTTCCACTGAACCTCGACCGGGCCTGCCGCCCGAGTGGCGCCCATTCCGATTACCATACAAACCGTTACCGTAACCGCTCGACCTATCAGATTGCTCGTCATGTGAACCTCCATGGCGGCAGTGTAGGGCCGAACGCGAGCGAGGAGATCGCGCGTTGTTACACTTTTTGAGGTGTCACAAGCGAAACCGCGATCGGCCTCGTATCATGATTAACTGGAGTGACTGCATGATCCGCACGCACGCGAGAATGGATCAACACGAATACGAGTTGGCCAAATCACGGGCTGCCAAGCTGGGTATCTCGCTGGCGGAGTTCTTACGCCGCGCGATCCGTAACGTATTGGCGGCCGACGGCGAAAAGCCATGCATCCACTATGCGGGCCTCGTCGACTCGGGCAATTCCCGCTCCAGCCGTTCGATCGATCAGATCGTCTATGGCAAGAGGGACTGAGCGCAACTAGCGGCTGGCTACACCTTTTGTTCCGTGACAAGCGCGCGCAACTCGGCGAGGAAATCGTCTGCCACGATGCGAAAGACGGTCGGCTTCACGGCCTTTGGCAGCTCGCGCGCCGATTTGATATCCGCGGCCACGATGTCGCATGCCGCGAGACCGTCCTGCCAGCCGGGCTCTTCCGGGTTGCGCTCGAGGATGTCCATGCCGGGAAATCCCAGCGAGGCGAGAAGTGTTGCAGACCATTGAAGAATTGATTTCGAACGGGAAACGACGGCGATCAACAATCCCGAGGTGGGCGGATGTTGTCCGGCAATCGCGTCCTCCATGGATCGTAAGCGGATCACGCGACAGTAAGACGGCTGGAGTTCCTTGACGGCCTGGGATGCGCATGCGGCGGTGACGAGGACGCAGGTGTCGGGGGCAAGCTCTTTGGCGGCCAGATCGAAGCCGGTGGAGGAGACAGGGCAGGTGACCGATTCCTCGATCTCCGCGGCCAGGACCCGCGCCAGCTCCCGATCGGGATGGACCACCAAGAAATTGCGCGGCGCCGCCTGCCCACGAAGCTCACGAGCCACCTTGGACACCGCGGCTTCGATCGCGTCGATCGTGAACCCGTGTTGCAGCCCCTCCTCGATCCACGCACGCACCAAACCTTCCGCTCCGCCCGCGGGTTCCGGCATCGCGAGATCACGCACAAACACGCCGCTACCCCGCTTTTGGAGAACCCAACCTCGCTCAGCCAGGTCCTGGTAGGCGGCGCTGACGGTGTTGGGGTGCACTTTCAGGCGCCGCGCCAGATCGCGGACGCTGGGCAGCCGCTCGCCAGGAGGCATCCGCCGGCTGAGGATGCCGAAAAGCAGTTGGGCCCCCAACTGTTCCCGGACCGGAATCGATTTGTCTCGGGAGAGCCAAAGCCGAATCATGTGCCGCGGGCACCCTCCAGCACGCTGCCCCGATTGTACCTGACCAAATCGAGATGCTGATATCATGCACCTTTGATCTCATGAGCTTTCTCGACGAGAAGTTTTCCCTCAAGAACAAGATTGCCGTGGTGCTGGGAGGCACAAGCGGCATCGGCCAGGCGATTGCGCGCGGATTTGCACGGGCGGGCGCCACCACCATTGCGAGCAGCAGAGACCACGAACGCGTCCAAGCACAGGCGGCTGAGCTGGAGTCGCTGGGGTCGAAAACCCTGCGCATTCCGAGCGACGTGCAGGACCGTGCCAGCCTTCAGCAACTGTGCGATGAAGTGGTGCTGGCGTTCGGCCAGGTGGATGTGCTGATGGTGACATCGGGAACATTGAAAAAAATGCCTACCGTGGAGGTCCCAGACGAAGATTGGAACCGCATCATCGACATCAACCTGAACGGCACCTTTCGGGCCAACCAGATTTTTGGGCGCCAGATGATCAAGCAGCGGCGCGGGTCGATCATCAACACGTGCTCGATGACCAGTTTTGTCAGCTTTGGCGAGGTGGCGTCTTATGCCGCGAGCAAGGCAGGCGTGCTGCTGCTTACGCGTTCGCTGGCTTGCGAATGGGCGAAACAGGGCGTCCGTGTCAACGCGATCGCGCCGGGTGTTTTCCGCACGCCGCTGAACTCAAAGGTACTGGATCTGCCCGAGCGGTCCGCCGCCATTGGCGCGCGCACTCCAATGGGCCGCGTGGGGCACGTTGAGGAATTGGTGGGCGCGGCTATTTTCCTGGCTTCCGACGCAGCGTCGTTTGTCACCGGAGAGACTATCGCGGTTGACGGCGGCTTTTTAGCCAAGGGGATATAGGAGGCAATTACAGCGTCTTCAAATACGCGATGAGGTCGTCCTTTTCCTCGTCCGACAACATTTCCTTGTAGGCGGGCATTCCGTTGCCGCCCTCGTCGACCTTGGCGCGGACGTTGGCTTCGGTGGGCTTCTTGCCGTTGTTCATTTTCTCGCGGGTGAAGAGACCTTTCAATCCGGGGCCCATTTTCTTTTCGGTGCTGTCTGCGTTGTGGCAGACGCTGCACTGCTGAAACGTCTCTTTTCCTTTTTCCGGGTCGCCCTTCTTATCGCCGGCGAAGCCCGGCAGCGAGCATAAGGCCAGTACGACGAAACCTGTCACAAGTGTGTTGCGGTTCATATCTCTCCTGAAATGGTAATCAAATATTCTACAATCTTCGGGTGCGGTCCGTCAGGATTGCCACGTCGTAAGTGATGCTCGGACCAGGCGTGAGGTTGCGGTTGTGAACACAAGTTCATTTTGATGTGGAATTTATGATGTCTGCGCAACCGGCAGGCGGCATACAACCTAGAATGGTTATATGCGCATCTTGTTGTTCAGCGGCAAAGGCGGCGTGGGGAAGACCAGTATCGCGGCGGCCAGTGGTCTGCAGTTGTCGCGTCTCGGCTACCGCACGCTCGTGATGAGCGTCGACCCGGCGCACAGCCTGGCTGATGCCTTCGACCTGGAAGTCGAGCTGTTCGGCGACAAGACCAACGACCCCTATCCGATCGACAGCAAGCTCTCCATCCACGAGGTCAATATCCAGAAAGAGATCAAGCGCCACTGGCGCGAGATCTCAACTTATGTGATCTCGGTGCTGCGCACCACCGGCATCAGTGACGTGGAGGCCGAAGAGCTTGCGATTCTCCCCGGCATGGAAGAACTGAGCGCCATGATGTACGTCAATCAGTTCCGCCGGGAGCAGCGGTACGACGTGATCGTGCTCGATTGCGCGCCAACCGCCGAGTCCATGCGTTTCGTGAGCATGCCCACCACGCTCGAATGGTACATGAAGCATGTATTTCCGTTTCAGCGCGGGCTGCTGAAGGCCGTACGTCCGGTGGCCAATCGGATCTCGCCGGTGGAGCTGCCGCCGGACACCTACTTCGCCAACGTGCAGGACTTATTCGGGCGCCTCGATGGAATCTCGGATCTGCTCGAAAATGCCGAGGTCACCAGTGTCCGCCTGGTGACAAATCCCGAAAAGATGGTGCTGCGTGAAACGCAACGCGCCTTCGTCTACTTCTCGCTGCACGGGCTGACGGTGGATGGCATCATCGTCAACCGTGTGCTGCCCCACGCGATCAAAGATGCCTGGTTCGAGGAGTGGCGCGCGTCCCAAGCCAAGGTCATGCAGGAGATCGACGAGTACTTCGCGCCGGTGGCGGTAAAGCGCGTTCCGTTGTTCACGCACGAAGTGCTGGGGCGCGAGCGGCTGGACGACCTGGCCCGCGTGCTCTACGAAGAGAAAGAGGATCCGGCCGCCGTAACGCGTACCGAGGCGCCATACACCTTCGAGAAGCGGAATTCGCATTACGAGGTCCGGCTGCGGCTGCCGTTCGCGGCCAAGGGGGAAGTGGGATTGTTCAAAAAGGGCGACGAACTGGTGGTCGAGATCGGCACGCTGCGCCGCCACATCGGGTTGCCGACCTCGATGGCGGCCCTGACTCCCGCGCGGGCCACGTTGCAGCATAAGATATTAACAGTGGAGATGAAAGAAGGCTGATATGGAAGAGAAACAGACTGCCCCACCGCAAGCCGGCTGCTTCTTCTGCACAATTGCCGCGCCGCAAATCGCGGCGCTGATTGACCACTGCTGGCCGGAAGACACGCAAGAGCACTTCCGAAAAGCCAGGGTTGAGGTGCTCAAAGGCATTCGGAGCCTGCTGGACGCGCGCATCGAGCACCTGTCGCAGCACGCGTCAAAGGGCACCAAAGTCACCGTGGAATAGGCAACCGGTGCTGTTCAGGCGGGCATCACCGCCGCGCTTCAAAGAAGCGCTGGAGTACTTCCACACACTCCGCCGCCAGCACGCCTTCGATGATTTCCACGCGATGGTTGAGGATCTCGGAATCCGCCACGCGAAACTTGCTGCGCACGCCGCCGAAGCGCAGATCGCGGGTTCCGAATACCAGCGTCTTGACGCGCGCCGCCACCAGCGCACCGGCACACATCACGCAGGGCTCGAGCGTGGCGTAAAGCGTCGCCTCTTCCAGCCGGTAGTTGCCTAACGTGCTGGCGGCCTCGCGCAGAGCCAGGATCTCGGCGTGGGCCGTCGGGTCGCCCGCGGAAATGGATGAATTCGAACCTCGGCCCACCACCTGTCCCGCCACCACAACCAAGGCTCCTACCGGGACTTCGCCGGCTGCGGCGGCTTGCCGGGCTAGTACCAACGCCTCGCGCATGAACAAATCGTGCATCGACTTCGTAGCATAGAATATATAGAAACAAATGTTTCGTTACCTTTCGTTGGTTCTTAAGAACTCCTGGCGGAACCGTCGGCGCACGTCTCTGACGATCCTGAGTATCGGGGTGTCGCTGGCACTGCTGGGAACGTTGATGGCTGTGTATTATGCGTTCTACTTCAGCGATACGCCGCCGTCTCAGGCGTTGCGGCTGGTGGTGCGCAATAAGGTCTCGCTCACCCAGCCTATGCCGAGGTACTACCGCGAAAAGATCCGTCCCATCCCGGGCGTCCGCGAAGTGGGGATCGAGCAGTGGTTCGGCGGTACTTACAAAGACGCACGCGACCCCAAGAACTTCTTTGCGCGGTTCGCCGTGGAGCCAGACAAGATTATGGCCATCCGCACCGAGATGCAGATCCCTGAGGATCAAAGGAAGGCATTTCTGCAGGAGCGAACCGCGTGCCTGATCGGCCGGCAACTGGCGGAAAAGCAGAATTTCCATTTGGGGGACCACATCTTTGTCCAAGGCGACATCTTCCCGGTGAATTTGGAGTTCATTGTGCGGGCGATCTACGATGCGCCTGAGGACAACGAGAACCTGTACTTCAACGTGGAATATCTCGACCAGGCGTTGGGTGCGGGCAAATGGGGACAAATCGGAACCTTCTACGTGCTGGCCGACAGCGCCGAATCCGTGCCGCGCATCGCCAAAGCCATCGATGATGAGTTTCATAATTCGCCGGCGCAGACCAAAACCGAGTCCGAACGGGCGTTCGCGCTCAGCTTCGTGGGTTTTCTGGGTAACGTGAAGCTGATCCTGATCAGCATCTGCGCGGCGGTGACGTTCACCATTCTTCTTGTATCCGCCAATACGATTGCGATGTCGGTTCGCGAGCGGGTGCGTGAGGTGGGCGTGCTCAAGACTCTCGGTTTTACGCGCGGTACGATTCTCTCTCTGATCCTGGGTGAAGCGATGGCCATTTCCGCGATAGGTGGTGCATTCGGTGTGCTACTGGCGTCGTTGTTGTGCGGCTTTGTGCGAAACGGCCCGGCATTTTCGGACGATATCCGGCATCTATCGATTCAGCCGCCGGTGGCGCTGGTTTGCCTGGCTGTGGCGGTCGGCATTGGTTTAGTCAGCGCGTTTATTCCTGCTTGGAACGCTTCGAGTATCCCGATCGTGGAGGCGCTCCGCGACACGGAGTAGGCATACATGGCAATTCCTTTGACCTACAACCTGCGCAACCTGGTAGTTCGAAAGACTACGACCATAATGACCGCGCTTGGCATCGGACTGACCGTGGCCGTTTTGCTGGCTATTCTCGCACTGGTCGGTGGGCTGCGCTCATCTTTGCAGGCGTCTGGGAACCCGCTGAACATTCTCGTCATGCGGAAGGGCACCAACGCGGAGCTGAGCAGCAGCGTCACGCCGGGGAATTTTCAGGACATCAAGTTCAAACCCGGAATTGCACAATCCAAAGGGCAGCCCCTGGCTTCGCTCGAGATGGTAACGGTGATCAATCTCGCCAGTGTTGACGCGCCGGACGGCATGAACGTGACGCTGCGTGGAATCACGCCGACTGGTATTGGGTTGCGCGACAATTTGCAGATCGTCTCCGGTCGGTGGTTCGAGCCCGGCAAGCGCGAAGTGGTGGTGGGCGAATCCATCCAGAAGCGTTTTCCGGACGCTCGCATCGGCCAGAAGCTGCATTTCGGACGCGGCGACTGGGACGTGGTTGGCATCATGTCCGTGGGGCGAGGCGCTACCAACAGCGAAATCTATGGCGATCTGAATCAGGTAAGCTCCGATTTTCAGCGGGCCGACGCCCTCAGTTCGGTTCTCCTTCGCGCCAGCGACCCTATGGCTGCCCAGGCTCTGGGCAACGACATTAAGAACGACCCCAGGCTCAACATGGACGCTCTTACAGAACAGGCTTATTATCAGGCGCAAACGAGCTCAGGCATCGTGATCGAATCGCTTGGAATTTTCGTATCCATCATCATGGGCGTCGGCTCCAGCTTCGCTGCCATGAATACCATGTACGCGGCCGTGGCACGCAGAGCGCAGGAGATCGGTACGCTGCGGGTGCTGGGATTTTCGCGTGGCAGCATTCTGTTCAGTTTCGTGGTTGAGTCCGTCCTGCTCGCGGCGCTTGGAGGGCTGGTCGGCTGCCTGCTGGTGCTGCCACTCAACGGTATCACTACCGGCATTGGCAACTTTGTAACGTTTAGTGAAATCGACTTCAACTTCCGCGTGACGGCGCAGATCATGGTAATGGGCGTCGTGTTTGCCATGTTTCTGGGTGCGGTGGGCGGGCTATTCCCCGCGGCGTCGGCTTCACGGAAAGAGATCCTCGCGGCGTTGCGCGGCATCTGAACACCATGGACGCAGAGCTGAAATCCTTGCAAATCGACCGCAACAAGAAGGGCGCTCCCCAACCTTCGCGTTGGGCTGTGCGGTGGATTATCGGCGGCGTCCTGGTATTTGTGCTGCTGGGCGCGGCGCGATTGGGCTATGACCGGCTGAACGCCGCAACCGAAGTGGCCGTGATTCGCGTGCAAGCGGAAAGCTCGGCCGCGGCCGGCCCGGGCGTGATCTTGAACGCCACCGGCTACATCGTAGCGGCGCATCGCATCGAGGTAGCGTCCAAAGTCGTCGGGAAAATCCTCTGGATCGGAGTTGAAAAAGGCGACCCGGTAAAGGCCGGCCAACCGCTGGTGCGCCTGGAGGACGACGAATATCGCGCGCAGGTCACCCAAGCCAAGGGCGCGCTCCTGAATCTGCAAGCGAAACTGGCGGAACTGGAGCACGGCTCGCGGCCCGAAGAAATTGCCGTGGCCCGCGCCAATCTGAACCAGGCGAAGGCGGACCAGGAAAACGCACAGGTGACTTTGAACCGGACCAAAGGGCTGGTGGCGGACAAAGTCCTATCCAAGCAGGCGCTCGACGACGCGCAAGCGAAGTATGACAGCGCCGTCGCGCATGTGAACTCGCTGCAAAAGACCTTGGATCTTTCAGTCCTGGGGCCGAGGCAGGAGGAAATCGACTCGATGCGAGGCCAGGTGGAACAGGCCAAAGGCGCTCTGGCCTACGCTGAGACACAAGAGACCAACACAGTGATCACCGCTCCCGTGACGGGTACGGTGCTCGAGCGCGCCGTCGAGAAAGGCGAGTTTGTCACAAACATGAATGTGGGGGACAAGGGCGCCAAAGGATACGTTGCGGCGGTGGCGGATCTGAACGATCTCGAAGTTGAGCTCGATATCAGCCAGAACGATTTCGCGAAGCTGGGACCGAAACAGAAGGGCATTGTGACCACCGACGCTTTCCCCGATCTCAAGTATGACGGCTTCATCAAAGAGATTTCTCCCGAGGCCAATCGTCAAAAGGCGACCGTGCAAGTCAAGGTGAAGGTCCTGAACCCGGACTCTCACTTGCGGCCGGACATGAATGCCAGCGTCGCGTTCATCTCCGACGACAAGCAGGCTGCCGCGGGAACCACGGCGCGGCCGATCGTGGTGATCCCCGCTTCAGCCATTCGTGACAGCGCGGTGTTCGTGATGTTCGATGGAAAAGCAGTCCGCCGGGAAGTGAAGACCGGTTCCACCAACAGCAAGGGTGTGCGCATTGAAAGCGGATTGAATGGCGGCGAGGATCTCATCGTCAGTCCACCGCTCGAGTTGAAGAACGGCGACCGCGTGCATCCCAAACAAGCGTGAACCATGACCGATAACGTAGTCATTCAAACTCGAGACTTGACCAAAGAATACATTCGCGATGAGTTTCACGTCGTCGCGCTGAAGGATGTCGATATCGACATTCACGGGGGCGATTTTGTAGCGCTCATGGGCCCGTCGGGTTCGGGCAAATCAACTCTGCTGCACCTGATCGCCGCCATGGACGTGGCGAGTGGCGGGCAAATCCGCGTGCTCGGCCAGGATCTGCGCGCCATGAACGACCGCCAGATCGCGCATTGGCGCAACGAGAATATCGGATTCATTTTTCAATCGTTCAACCTGATTCCCGTGCTCACAGCCCTCGAGAACGTAGAGCTACCGCTCAAGCTGACGAACCTCAAGAAGCAGGAGCGAATCGATCACGCCACGACGGCGTTGAAACTCGTGGGCCTGGGCGACCGGTTGGGCCACTATCCGCGCCAACTCTCCGGCGGCCAGGAACAGCGCGTTGCCATAGCGCGCGCCATCGTCACCGACCCGGCGCTGATTCTGGCCGACGAGCCGACTGGCAACCTCGACGCGAACTCTGCCGTGGAAATCCTGACGCTGCTCTCGCGCCTCAACAAAGAGCACGGCAAGACCATCATCATGGTGACCCACGATCCGCACGCCGCGCGGTTCGCGACCAAAATCCGCCATCTCGAGAAGGGCGCCTTGTTGGCCGAGGGCGCGGTGCCCGCGGATTAGGCCATTCTTGCGTGGTGGTACAATACATCATACCGGGTTGCCGCCCATGGTACAGAAGATAGCGGTTACTTTAGAGAAAGACACCGTCGCGGAATTGGACCGTTGGGTTCGCGAAGGTAAGTACGCGAACCGGAGCCGTGCGTTGCAGTCTGCGGTGGGCCTTCTGGCTGAAAAGGAGAAGCGTCGCCGCCTGGCGCGCGAACTCGCCAAACTGGACCGTCGCGAAGAGCAGCGCATGGCCGAAGAAGGTCTAGGGGCATCGACTTGGCCGCCGTATTAAGAGGGGACGTCTTCTGGGCCGACCTGAATCCGGTGCGTGGAAGGGAACAGGCCGGTCTGCGGCCTGTCTTGATCCTTAGCCACGATGACTACAACGCTCGATCCGGCACCGCGATAGCAATGGCCATCACCAGCCAGCCGCAGAAGTCCGGATACCCCCTAACTCTGAAATTCGGCGAGGGAAAAATGCCTAAGGAATCGTGGATCAAGATCTCGCAGATCCGCACCATCTCTGTCGAGCGGTTGGGCAGGCGTATCTGTCGAATTGACGAAAACGAGATGAGCCAGGCAATCGAGGGTCTTCTCGAACTGATTTCATAGGTTTGCAAACATGGCTGAACTCGAAATCCACCACGAATCTGAAGGCGAGCATGACCCGCGGGGACAGCAGGTCGGTGTGCTGGCCGCGGTGCTTGCGGTCTTGCTGGCAATTGTCACAATTCTGTCGCACCGCGCCCACACCGAAGGCGTGCTGCTCAAAACCGAAGCCAACGACACCTGGGCGTTCTATCAGGCCAAGCGCATCAAGCTCCACAACCTGGAACTGGGCGAGCAACTGATTTCACTGCTCGGCGCGAAGAATGCCGAGAGCGCTCAGGCCATCGAGAAATCTCGTCGCGAACAGTCTCGCTATGACAAGGAGGCGAAGGAAACCATGGCCCAGGCGCGCGAGAAAGAGGCGGAATCGAATCGGGTAGAGAGCCGCGCACTGCGCTATGACGTTGGAGAGGGCTTGCTGGAGATCGCGCTCGTGCTGTCATCGCTCTATTTCATATCGAGGAAGATGCTGTTCCCCGTGATCGGCGTAATCGCCGGCATCGGAGGTCTCGCGATCGCGATTGCTGGATTAATGGTGTAGGCGCCCTAGTGCCGGAAGTGGCGCACGCCGGTGAAGACCATGGCTAACCCCAGGCGGTCAGCGGCAGCGATCACCTCGGCGTCCCTCACCGAGCCGCCCGGCTGAATAATGGCTGTGGCGCCATTCTTCGCAGCCTCCTCGACGCCGTCAGGGAATGGAAAGAACGCATCTGAAGCCACCACGGTTCCTGCTAGCGGCAGCACGGCCTTCATAGCGCCGAGCTTGACGGAATCGACCCGGCTCATCTGACCTGCTCCCACTCCAACCGTGTGGCCCGCGCGCGCATACACGATAGCATTGGACTTCACGTGCTTTGCCACTTTCCACGCGAATTCGAGCGCTGTCCATTCGGCGTCCGTCGGAGCGCGCTTGGTTTTGACCTCGGTGGCAGAACGGTCCAGCTGGTGAGCGTCCACCGTTTGCGCGAGATAACCGCCGCTGATCGACTTCACGACGAGCGGCTCCGCAACCGCGGCAACCTTCATCAACCGCAGGTTCTTCTTGGCTTTCAGAATCTCCAGCGCCTGCGCTGAATAGTCCGGCGCGGCAATCGCCTCGACGAATAACTTGGCCACTTCCCGGGCCGTTTCTTCGTCCACCGGCTGGTTGAATCCGATCACGCCGCCGAATGCCGAAACCGGATCGCATGCAAGCGCCTTGCGGTATGCTTCCGCCAGCGTCTCCTGCTCCGCACAACCGGCGGGATTCGTGTGCTTGATGATGGCCGCTGCGGGACCGGTGAACTCGGCTGCCAGTTGCCAGCAGGCGTCGAGGTCGACCAGATTGTTGTAGGAGAGTTCCTTCCCGTGAAGTTGCCCCGCGCCGGCGATTCCCGCGCCGCGTGTCCCATAGAGTGCCGCGGACTGGTGCGGATTCTCGCCGTAGCGCAGGTCCAGCACCTTCTCCGCGCGAATATCGAGCCGCTCGGGCAACGTGCTTGCGCCGTCCACTTGCGCCAGGCGCGCCGAGATGGCGGAATCGTAGTCGGCCGTAGTGCGGAATGCTTTCTGCGCTAGCCGCCAGCGAGTCTCGCGCGATAGACTTCCATCGCACTGGCGCATCTCCTCATAAATTGCCTCGTAGTCGCCGGGCGATACAACAATGGCCACGTCGTGGAAGTTCTTCGCCGCGGAACGGATCATGGTCGGTCCGCCGATGTCGATGTTCTCGATCATTTCGTCGAGCGTCACGCCGGCTTTGGCCGCGACCTTCTCGAACTGGTACAGGTTCACGACCACCATATCGATCGGTGGAATGCCGTGTTCTGCGAGAGCCTGCATGTGGCCGGCTTTTCCGCGAATGGCGAGAATGCCGCCCGTGATTCGCGGGTGCATCGTTTTCACCCGGCCGTCGAGCATTTCGGGAAATCCCGTGACCTCGGAGACGTCTTTCACGGCGATGCCGTTCTCGCGCAGCGTCTTCGCCGTGCCGCCGGTCGAGATCAACTCGACACCCATCTCACTCAGCCGGCGCGCGAAATCCACAATGCCGGTTTTGTCCGTCACGCTCACCAGAGCGCGCTGAATTTTTGCCATCAACTGTAGAGTAGCGCAGGCTTATGCGGCGCACTCGCCGCGGCCGAGCTTGAGCGAGAAGTCGGTATCGTCGCCCCAGTCCTGGTAAACCTCGGGCGCGATTTCGATCGGCTTGGCGAGATCGCTGGTGGCTTGGCGGAAGAACTCGATCTTGTGGCGCATCACGTACTCACGGAAGCTCTCGCCGTCGGTACGATGGGCGATGTAGTGATCCAGAATACGCTGGACGGCCACGGGCGCCAGTCGCGCCGGAATGCTCTGCACGGCTAGGCCGAACCGCATCACACCATCGCGATCGTATCCGCCGCCTAGCAGCATCTGGTAGTACGGAATCTCTCTCCCGTCCACCTTGCGCGCGTTGCCGTAGAAGCCGAAATCGGCAATCCAGTGCTGGCCGCACGAATTGGGACAGCCGCTGATCTTGATGGAGAGGCTGCGCACCAGCGGATCGTCGTACTCGCGCACGGTCTGTTGCAAAGCCGCGCCAAGGTTCATGGACTTGGTCAGCCCAAGGTTGCACGAGTAGGCGCCAGGGCAGGTGGTGACGTCTTGAATCTCGCTCGCGCCCGCGCCGTTCAGCCCCAACTCGCCGAGAGCCGTGTACACATGCTTCACGCGGCCCAGCGGAATGAACCCCAGCAGTAGGTTCTGATCGATCAAGACGCGGATGAGCCCATCGCCGGCATCGGCCGCGATACGCGCCACGCCCCGCATCTGATCGCCCGTCAGGTTGCCTTGATCGACGCGGATCGTCACCATGGCATAACCCACTTGCCGCTGATTGCGCACGTTGGTTTGGAACCAGCGGTCATACTCCGCGTGGCCAGTTCCGTTGGTGCTCACCATGGGCAGCAGTGCGCCTTGCCCCAGAGGCTGCGGATGCGATTGATAGCCGCCGAAACCTTCCGGGACCATCTCCGGCGTGCCAATGCCGCCATCGGCGAGGATGTCCTGGTAAGCCTTCTCAATTTCCTCGCGCACCCACTCCCAGCCGCGCTCGCGCACTACGAATTTCAATCGCGCCTTGTTCTTGTTCTGCCGGTTACCGTACTTGTTGAAGACACGGATCACGGCTTCGCAGCGGCTGACCAGGCGCTCCGCGGGCACGAAATCGTCGAGCAACTGCGCCTCAGCGGGAAGGGGGCCAAGGCCGCCGCCCACCGTCATGCGAAATCCGTGCTTGCCATCGCGGACCAGCGCGTGCAGGCCGACGTCGTTGATCGCGCTGGCCATGCAGTCGTGAGCGCAGCCATCGAACGCAATCTTGAATTTGCGTGGCAGATTGTCGGTGAGCTGTTTGCGTAGAAACGCGTAAGCCACTTTTTGCGCATAAGGCCGCACATCGAATGCTTCGTCGTGTGAAAGCCCGGCCAACGGGCAGGCAGTGACGTTGCGCACTGTGTTGAAGCAGGCTTCGCGCGTGGTGAGTCCAACGTCCGCCAGCTTGTGCATCAGATCGGAAACACGCGTCAGGGGCACGAAATGATACTGGATGTTCTGCCGCGTGGTGAGGTGGCCCTTGCCGCCGCCGAACTCGTCGGCGACTTCGGCCAGCCGTTCCAGTTGCGGCGCGGTCACCATGCCGCTGGGGAATTTCGTACGCACCATCTGAACGCCTTGCTGGCGCTGCCCGTAAATGCCGTAACGCAGCCGGAATCCGCGGAATTCATCGTCGGTGATGGCGCCAGCGAGCACTTGCTGGGCCTTGGCACGGAACCGCTCGATCTCTTCGCGAATGGTCTGCTCGTGCTCCTGGTCGAAGCTCTCACGAGTAATCGGACTTGGCTCAGCGACAGAGGACATGGCTGATCTAGCGAATCTCCAGATTCTCTATAGAGATTACCGAATTAGCTGGAAAGATGCAACTACTTCTGCGCCGCCAGCCGCCGGAAGTATTCGGCGACGGCGTCGGCGTAGCCGGGGGGCACGGGTTGCGCGGCGCCACTGCGGACGCTGCCCACTTGCTGGGAGTCGGCGACGCGGCGGAGTTCGAGTTCGACCTGGTCGACGCTATCTACAAGCTTGCCGACGATTTCGCTAAGTCGTGACGGGTCAGCGGCTAGCAAGCGAGGATCGAGGCGCTGCATCTGGCGGATCAGATCCTGCACGTCGCGGTACGTGTCGCGGGGGACAGCCTGGTTGCCACGCAGCAGTTGCTCCGCCTGCGTAAGGTCGCGAACACCGTTGCGGATTACGCGGTCGGCGTAAGCCGAATCGACGCCACGACCCCAAAATTCGCCGGCGCCGGGGCCCGCGTGTCCGTCACCCTGCTGGAAGCCCGTCGAATCGCCACCACCTTGCTGGGGATTGCCGCCGGATTGTGATCCCTGGCCCTGCGCCATTTGCCCGGGCTGGTCGCCGGGCGCCTGACCTTGCTGACCTTGCCCCTGCTGACTTTGCCCTTGTCCTTGCCCGGGCTGCTGTCCCTGGCCCTTTTGTCCCGCCTGATTGCCCTTCTGCTGGCCGCCTTTCGCCTGCGACTGCCGGCCCTCGGCGGCGCTCCTCATCTGCTCGAGCTCGCGGCGCAACTGTTCGGCGCGCGCCAGCGCGGCTTCAACGTCCTGGCCTTGGCCCGGCTGCTGGCGATTGAGCGCGCTCTGCGCTTCACGTAAACGATCGCGCAATTGATTGAGCCCCTGGGTCACCGGCATTTCGCGGGGCAGAGCGTACTCCGCCATGCCGCGCCGCATCAGCTCGAGGCTCCACTTCATCTTGAGCCGCAGTTCCTGCTGCTGCATTTCACCCAGCGCTTCGCGCAGCTTGCTGGATGCCCCGGGTTGGCTACCGGACATGTCGCGCGCTGAGCGCTGCATGTCTTCTTCGAGCTTGGTTAACTCGTCGAGCAGCTTTTGCTGCTCGGCGCTCAACGGGCCGCCTTGGTCGACGCCGCGCATGTTTCTGGGCTGTCGCATACTCATCTGCCCTTGGCCCGGATCCTGGCTGCCCGAATTCGCCGTGTGACGCACGGTGTTTTCGAACTCCTGCTGCTCTTGAGCGAGTTGCTCGCTCCGGCGCGCGAAATCCTTCACCTCTTCAGCGGCCTGCTCCTTGCGCGCCCCGGCCAGCATTTCGCGCGCTTCACGCAGACGTTCCGCGGCCGCGCGGGCTTCCGCCTCACTCTGCTGGCCACCCTGATTCTGCGGAGAACCGGCATTCTCCATATCGCGTGCGGCTTGCTTGAGACGCTCAATCGCCCGGTTCATGGCTGCCGACTGCGCGGCCGCCTGTGGCGATTGCTGCCCCGACTGGCCGTCGCTTTGTTGCCCCTGCTGGCTTTCGCGGGATAGCGCACTAGATTGGCTGCGCGCCATCTGCTCCATCTTCCGACGCAACTCTTCGGCTTCTCTCTTCAGCAGCTCCTGTTGCCAGCGCTGCTCATACGCCTGCTGATTCTGCCGCCGCTGCTCCGCGAGTTCCTGCTGCCGGCGAGCCAACTCTTCGAGCTTGGCAAGCGCCTCCTCCATGTCTTTACGCTTCTGCTCGGGTGAAGCCGCGTTTTGTCCTGTCTCGTACTGATTCTTCTCGCGATCGAGCTCCAGATCGAACATGCCTTCCAGATCGCGTCCGGTTCCGAAGCCGCTGCCGTTGCCTCTACTGATTGCAACCTGAATGTCGCGGAACGTGGCTTCGGCGCGCGAGAGATGCTGCAGGGATTTCTGTTCCGGTGGCAACGCGCCCTGCCAATCGCGAGCGCTCAGCTTTGCTGTAGCTTGGTCCATGGCCTCAATCGCCTGCGCCATATCGTCGGCAAAACTCTTGACGGCGGGATTCGCAGAGCTCATATCACGGACCTGCATGCGGCCAGCCAACGATATTGCTTGATCGCGAAGCTTGGACTGGACGCCGGACAGCACCCTGGCGTTCTCCTCCTCGGCTGTCTTGTCTTTTGGAGGATTCTTGATCTGGTTCCAGGTGGCGGAGGTAATTTCCTTTTGATGGGCGGAAACCGGTGGCATCTGATCCGCGTCGCCTCCGCCTCCCATCTGCTGCGATTGCGTAAACGTCCGCTCGAATGGTTCAGCCTGAATAAAGAACATGTCCGTTCGGTTGGTAGCAATCGCGTTGTGCGCGGTAGCGTAGAAACTGACGATATCGCCGGGCACGAGTTTGTAATCTTCCAGGTACAAGGTTGTCGAACCCTCGGCCTTCTTTCCTTTAGTTCCACCGAGGGCCGCGGTCTTCTCGGGGCCGCCGTTCACGGAGTAGTGCAGATCCATGCCGCGCAGCGCGAAGTCGTCTTCGGCCTGCACCTGGATAGTGACTTCTTCGATCGGGTTCACTTTGGCGTCGCGTCCAGGCCGCGAGATACGGACCTTCGGCGCACCGGCTTTCTGGACTTCAATGAAGTAGTCGTTGCTGAGCCGCACCATATCGCCATGCTCGGCGGTGGCGATATGATACGCGCCGTCCTTCTGCATGGGGACATGCGCCACACCATCGTGCAGGTCGATTTTCGTACCGTCATCCAGCAGTACCGAGCCGCTCGAGAGCGGGCGGTCCGTGATGACCTTGATTTCAGCCTCGGTGCCCTCGACGGCGCGCAGATCGCCACCCGGATCTTCGACCGTCTCCTTAAGATCCGTCCATGACGGGTAGTGATAAGTCACGCGAAGTTTCTTGACTTCGGGCAGGTCGACAACATCGATGCGGTAGTGATTCGAGCGCACGCCGCCCGCCTCGACGTAGTAGTCGAATGCCTCGGGGACGCCGGTGAACAGAAACTCGAAACCGTTCGCGCCGGGTTGCGGGCTCATTTGAGCTTCTTCCCACTTGGAAGAGCTTTGAAACTTCGCGAACACTCTCGCACGGCTGGTTTGGAAAGCGCGGAGCCGAGCCGTGATGAGCTGATCGGATTTTCGCCGGACCGTGTGATTGCCGGGCTGGACCTGCACCTCGTAAAACGGTTGCAACTCGTGCGGGATGGCGCCCCAGAGCAGTTTGGTTCCGTAGCCGAGAAAGCCCACGCCGGAAATCGCCAGCCAGAGCAACACAGCCACGGCCACCGCCCCGGCCGACGCAAAGCCGAAAATTCGCTTTTGCGGAGCGATGCGCTCGGGCTCGGCTTCGCGTGCGGCGCCGAGTGTATCGGCGGCGAGCAGCTCCAGGAATGGATCGGGCCGTTCCGCGCGTTCGGCAAAAGTTACCAGCCGCTGCTCAAACTGCGGGCATTGCCGTTCGGCTTCGCGCGCCGCTACCCTCCGATTCAGACGGAGCAACGGCACAATAAGCCCCACGGCCAATGCGCCGGCCAGCGCGAGAAACAGGATCAGACGCGCGCCGAAAACGCTCGGAGGTGAAAACGCGAAGTAGTTGGCGATGAGAACGCCGAGGATTGTAAACCCGAGCGCCGCACCCGCCGTCCATGCTGCGCCGCGCCAGACGGCGAGCATTCGCAGCCGCCGCTCGATGCGCTCCAGGTATTCCGTCAAGCCATTGAGTGGGTTCATGCCGCCTCTTTATCGATTTCGAGATGCCAGTTTCCGACCAGAGATTCCGCGACTGCCAAAGCCAACACCAGGATCATGACGTACCACCAGAAATCCAGCGGTTTCCGCTCCGATTCGCCTGCGCCTCCACCCGGCTGCTGAGCATGCGACCCCTGACCGGTATTCTGCCACAGCGTCAGCGTCTCCCGCGGAATGACCGTGAAATCCGACTCACGCCGGTCGGGATTTACGGCGACTAGTTCGTTGTGACGGTTGGGCCGCCGAACCTCGTAGAAGCCCTGCTGGGTGAGCTGAATGGTACGCGTTTGCGTGGACTCGGAAAGCGTCAGGGCGCGCGCGCCATGCGGATCGAAGACTTCGATCGCGGCGCCAGACGGTTCGCGGCCGGAGCGCAGATCGAGAAAAGCGCCGACGGTGAAGTTTGCCGGGCGATCGTCGAGCCTGGCAAGATAGTGTGCAGTTTCGTCCACAAACGGCACGAATCCCGAGTGCAGCGGGAAGTCGTTCGAGACGTTGTCGAGGGTGGAGGCGAATACCAACACGCGGCCATCGCCCGTCGGCTGTTCGAGGAGCACGGGAGTCTGGTCGGATAGACGCGCCAGAACGCGCGACGTTCCGGGATCCACAGCGAAGTAACGGAAAAATTTCACATCGGACCAGTTGCTGGCCTGGCGAGTGGCAGGATGGGCGGTATCGAGGGTGGCCGCGGTCTGGAATTGTTCGCCGTCGCGCGAGTTGTAGCGGGCATCATGAATGGCGGCATCGGAGACCGGCACCTTTCGACGTGCAGCGGCCGCGGGGCCGACGGCTACGAAGAGCGAGCCGCCCGCGCGCACGTAACCGCGCAGTGCCTGATCGAGCGCGGCGGGAATGTCGCCAACATCAGAGAGCACGACGAAGGCATAGCGCGAGAGGGGCATTTCGGCAGCCTGGGCCGGGCTGGCGGATTCCAGCTTGAATGCCGCATCGCGTGACGATTCGACCGCAGTGCGGTAATAGAGTAGGTCACGGCCTTCGCGCCCGCGCACGAACAGGACAGGCAAAGGATCGGAGCGCTCGATCGAGAAATAATAGTGATCGTCGGCGGGGAAACTGTCGCCGGAATCGATCCGGACCTCACCCCGGTTCATGCCGTATGGGGCATCGAGGCCTGTAAACTCAGCGGTGGCGCGGCCGTTGGCGGGAACGTCCACAGACTTTGATCCGATCTCGTGACCGTTGAGCACCAGGGCGACGTGGCGTATTCCAGATGCCCCACCAGTACTCAGAATCGTAGCCTGGATTCGAACTTTTTTCACGTCGTAGATTCGCGCGGGGGCTGTAACGCTTTCCACTGCGAAGTTGCACAACGACCCTTGGGCTGCCGGATGCAAAACCAGCGTGACGTTGTCCCCGAGCGCGGCATCGGCGAAGCTGGGCGGCATGGAGGACTGCTGCATGTCGGAAAACAGATGCCCTTCGACCGGCATTTTCGCGGACAATGCCAAAGATCGCAGCGCGTGCGCCAGTTCGGCGTAGGAACTATGATCGTCGGACGGTTGGATGGCGTGGATTGCGGCGCGCATGGCGGAAACATCAGTCGACGGCTCACCCATGAGATGCGCTTGCGATCCGAAGGCCAGAACCAGGCCGCGATCTTCGGAGCGCAGCTTGGAAAGCGTCGCTTCGGCGTCCGATTTCGCCTGCTCGAATCGATCTCCCTGGCGCATGCTGAAAGAATTGTCTACCGCCAGCACCAGCAGCTTGCCGCCGCGCGCCGACGCCACGATAGTCGAGTTAATGAAAGGCCGCGCGAAAGCAAAAGCCAACAGAGCGATCAATGCCGTGCGCAGCGCGAACAGCAGCAGATAGCGCAAGCGGCGGTGCTTGATCGAGCTTTGCGTGCGCCGCTCGAAAAACATCAGCGAGCTGAAAGGCAGGGGAGTGGTCTTGTGCTGCTTGAGCAAGTGCAGCCAGATGGGCAGTCCTACAGCAGCCAGACCGGCCAAAAACCACGGCGCAAGGAAGCCCACTACATCCTCCCCTGACGGACAGCCAGATACTCGCGCAAGCCTTCATCCAGCGGTCGTCCCGTATTCATGAGGAAGTAATCGAGCCCGGCCGCGCGTGCGCGCGTCTGTAATGCTTCTATATGCGCCTCGATTTTGCGGCGGTATTCGTCCTTCACATATTCGGGAGACACTTCGATGCTGTCCTTGGTTTCGACATCGATGAGCAGCGCGGGCTCCCGCAAACGGGGTGCAATCTCCTGCGGATCGAGCACGTGAAACAGGATGATGTCATTCCCCCGAAAACGCAGGGGCTCGACGGTTTTGACGATAGTCTCCGGCTGTTCGTAAAAGTCTGAGAGAACTACCACCAGCCCGCGCCGTTTGAGGAAATTCTGAAAATGCGCGAAGGGTTTGGCGAAGTCGGTTCGCGTTCCCGGCTCGGCTTTCTCGATGGCGTGGAGCAGCCGGAATAATTGGCCCTGGCGTGTCGACGGCGCGACGTAGTTGACTACGTCTTCATCGAAAATGATCAGGCCGGCGGCGTCGCGCTGTTCATGCGAGAGATAACAAAGCGAAGCCGCGACGAAGCGCGCGTAATCCAGTTTGTTCACCGCCGACGAGCCGTAGGACATGGAGGCGCTGGTATCGAGCAGAATCAGCAGTTGGGTGTTGGTCTCGCCGCGGTAGCGCTTCAGATAACAGCGCTCAGTGCGAGCGAAGACGTTCCAATCCACGTGGCGTAGATCGTCGCCCGGCGTGTAAGCGCGATACTCGGCGAACTCCTGGCTGAATCCGAAATCCGGCGAGCGATGGAGCCCCGAGACGAAGCCATCCACCACGGTCTTGGCGACCAGGTCGAGCCCCGAAAGGCCGGCGAGCGTGGCGGGATCAAGAAAACGCTGGAGCATTGTCCGGACCTTTTTTTTCAACGCCGAGACGCCGAGACGCCGAGGCTTCTGAGAAGTTGTTCACAATTCGTCTCAGCCCGCCCTTTAGTGTTGAAGAGTTGAAGTTGATCAAGAGGCCAACGGGCTTACCGGAGAGTCTCAGATAGCTGAGTAGCTGAGCCGCGTGCAAACGCAGGAGACTTTCAACCGTCTTGAGTTCTACTACGATCAAGTCCTCGACTAGCAAATCCATCTTGTAGCCACACGCAAGCTTGATGCCTTTGTAGGCGACCGGCAATCCGACCTGACGCTTAAACTCCAAGCCGCGCTGAGACAGTTCGTAACAGAGGCACTCTTCGTAGGCCGACTCGAGCAAACCAGGTCCCAGGACGCGATGCACCTCAATCGCAGCACCGATGATACTATCGGTGATTAGATCTTCTCTCGGCGTCTCGGCGTCTCGGCGTTTCATCACTATTCCCGAGGGGCAGGCTTCCAATCCAGCAGCCGCTGCAGAATGTCGTCTTGTCTCAGGCGATCGGATTCGGCATGGAAATTCAATAGAATGCGATGGCGCAGGATGGGAGTGTAGAGCGCGCGAATGTCCTCGTAGGAAACGTGGTAGCGGCCCTTCTTCAGCGCGCGGGCCTTTCCGGCCAGTACGAGAAATTGCGCGGCGCGCACGCTAGCGCCGTAGTTTACGTACTTCTGAACAAAGTCGGGCGCGGTTTCGTCACGGGGGCGCGTGGCACGCACCAGGTCAATAGCGTATCGCGCGACCGATTCGCCTATAGGCACCATGCGCACCAGTTGCTGGAATTCCAGGATCTCGCCGGCGTTGGTCACGGCGTCGGCTTGCGCGATATGCGTGGTGGTCGTGAGATCGATCACCTGCATTTCTTCCTGGGGGGTCAGGTAGTCGAGAACCGTGTTGAACAGGAAGCGATCGAGCTGTGCTTCCGGCAGCGGGTAGGTTCCTTCCAGCTCGATGGGGTTCTGCGTGGCCAGCACGAAAAACGGCGCCGGAAGTTTGTAATTGTTGCCGCGCACCGTGCAGGCGAGTTCCTGCATGGCCTCCAGCAGCGCCGATTGCGTTTTGGGCGGGGTGCGATTGATCTCGTCGGCCAGCAGGATGTTGGCGAAGATCGGACCTTTCACGAACGTCCAAGTACGATGGCCGGTGGTGGCGTCTTCCTCAATGATGTCGGTTCCGGTGATGTCGGAAGGCATCAGATCGGGGGTGAACTGGATGCGCTTGAACACCAGGCCGAGAGTCTGCGCGAGCGTGCGCACCAGCAGAGTTTTGGCCGTGCCCGGCAGCCCGGTGATCAGACAGTGGCCGCCGACGAAAAGCCCGATCATAATCTGCTCGAGCACCTCTTCCTGGCCGACGATCACGCGGCGCACCTGGCGGACAATTTCCGCGTCTACCTCGCGGAACTTGGTGATGCGAGCCTTCAATTCTTCGGATTGCAACTGGGACGCGGCTAATGTCGACATGAGATTCTTATTTTCCTTGTTCGGCTTGCGATAGTTCGAGCAGCATTTTCTGCGCGGGCCTGTATCCGGGCGCGGTTTCGAGCGCCAGCACCAATTGATCGCGCGCGTCGTCGGTGCGGTTGGCGCGATAGTATGCTTTCGCCAGGTTGAAATGCGACGCCGCCGGATCGACTGGTTTCCACGCGAGCACGGCTTGGTATTCGCGGATAGCGCCATCGATATTGTTCTGCGAAAACCAGAGATCGCCCAGGCGCCGGTGCAGATCTTCATCTACGGGATCGATGTAATTGATACGGTTCAGCGCGATGGCGGCATCGGCGGGACGCCCGGCTTCCACCAGCAGGCTTGCGAGTTTCTTGAGAGTTTCCGGGCTACGCCCGCCGATCTTGGCGTAGCGCTCCAATTCCTCGATCGCCGCCGGTTTATTATTTAGCGCGAGGAAGGCGTCGGAGCGGAACTCGTAGAGATTGCCGGCTTCGACGTAGTCCGGATAAACGTCGCGAAGCGCGTCGCTCCTCTTGATGAGCTGCTCGTTATCGCCGGCGCGCGCCAACGCCGCGACTTCTTTCAGGCCCTTCTTCCAATCGTCGAAACCGTCCACGATGGTCTTGGTTTCGGCGTCGAGCGCCGCCAGGAATTTCTTGTCGAATTCCTCGGGCCGCATGGCCAATTCCTTCTCGATCACTTGCGGTGTGGTGGCGTTGGTTGCGAAATCGTGCATCATCGCGAGGAGCTTGGCGTATCCCCATTGGTGGGCGATGAATCCGCAGATACGCCCTGCCTGAAAGTACGAAACGACTACCTGGGTCGGATAGGTCGGGTGGACGAAACCGCGATCCAACTCCGCGACTGGTAACAGCTTCTTCTGGTGGATGGCGGCGATCACGTGGGGGTCGAGCCGGTCACCCCAATCTGGCGAGGCGGCGGTCTCCTCGTAAACGGCCATGCCCTCGGTAAACCAGCGAGGAACCCGATGGTGCGTGGCGCTAAGCACGTAAACGTGGCTCAACTCATGCCACATGGTAGTGGCCCAGTGGAAGTCACCGGGTCTGCGCCCGGAAGGGCTGTCCATCGCGACCACGTATCCGAAGGTCACGCCCAATGCGCCCAGTCCCGGCATTCCCTGGGTGCGCACGGCGAAGTCCTCGTGATTGGGGTAGACCTCCAGCTGCACAGGGCGGTCGAGTTTGAAGCCGTACTTCTTTTCGTACGTGGCGAGCGCGCGCTTCATCTCGGATTCGAAATATGGCCGGAGCAGCTCGGCTTCCTTCTTGTCCAGCTTGAGAATTGTCGTGTCCGTCCGGTAAGTCACGAAGTTCTTGTAGCTGTCGAGCAGCGTCAGGGTGTTCTTGGTCGGGTCGTCCTGATATTGATTTCGCCAGCAGAGCTCCAGTTCGCTTCGCGCCTCGTCCTCGTACCCTAGTCGCATCAGATTGATGCCGAGCTGTGAGTGTGCGGTCCAGAGATCCGGCTGAATAGCGATGGCCTTCCGATAGTAAGCGATGCCTTCCTCATAGCGCCGGTTGATCACGAAAAAGTGGCCGGCGAGTTCGTAGGCGTGTCCGTAGTGCGGATTCTGGGCCAAAATGCGGCCAATCCAGGGCGTGTCAGTTTTATCGCCCAGCCAGTCGATGGAGGCGTGGATGGCCATGGCGTCGAGTTCGTTGACTGAGATTTCGAGAGCCTTGTCGGCCTCCTCGCTGGCGCGGATGAAATCGGCGTCTTCTAGAGCAAGCCGCGCCAGCAGCACGCGCGCTTCGGCAAGCTTGGGGTCCACAACCAGCGCCTGATCGGCCAACTCGATCGCCTTGCCGTCAAACTTGTCCGCGGCCACCAGTGCCAGGCCCATGAGCGCGCCAGCGTGGTCCTTCTTGAGCGCGAGAGCCTCGAAAAAGAGTTGGGCAGCGTCGTTGGGCTGGAAGTGATCCAGAAACAACCGGCCCCAACGAACCTTGTAGTCCGGATTATTCGGATGGGCTTTGACTAACTCCTGGAAGACGGCGTTGGCGCCTTGATAGTCGTGCGCTTTCCATAGGGCTTCAGCTCGATCGAGTTCGCTCGGGGCGTGCTGCCGGACGGGTTGCGCATGAATGGCGGCCGCGAACAAGCAGACAGAGGCACAGAGACCGAAGGCTCTCACTGATCCAGCTCCTGTTGCGTTTTCGCCAGATCGAGCAGCAGCGCGGTCAGCTTTTTCTTGTACTCGTCGGGCGCGAGCTCCGCCTTGTTGTACTTCAGCAGATCGATCTGCTGTTCGAGTTGGTCCTTCTTCGCCAGCAGCTTCTTTTTTTCAGGATTATTGGCAATCGCGCTGGTTGCCCCCAAACGCACCAAGGGAAACGCCGCCGCACGCAGCCCTTCGCGATTGGCCGCCGAAGGATCGCGCACGCCTTCGCCCTTCCCTGTATCTTCCAGCATCGGATGCTCGGTGGCCAGCCGCTTCTGCGATTCGAAATATTGGGCCACCTTTTGCTCTGCGTAATGGAAGGCCTCGAGCGCCGAGATGGTTTCGTTCTTGTCCGTATCGGCTGCCGGATCGCGGAGCGCCTCCACCCAAAACCGGGCGAACACGGTGGCGTTACGCTCGGTGCCGCTCTTGGTCGCGGTGATCACGACGCGATTTTCCTTACGCAATGCGTTGATGGCGCCGCCACTGGCGCTGGTCATATCGACTACGAGCTGGCGTGCGGCTGGCACACGATCGAGAAGTGCCGCCAATTCCGAGCCGGAGAGATCCGGACCCGGCAGATTAATCTTGTAATCCACGCCGTCGAAGCTGCCGTGGCCGATGAGCATCACGACCAGCGCGTCATCGGACTTGGCTTCGTGCGCAATTCGATCGAGCGCTGCACGGACGTTGGCGCGCGTGGCCGCGGCGCCCTTGAAGGTTTCGATCTTGGCGTCGCCGCCAGCGGATTTCAGAATCGCCTCAATTTCGCCGGCCCAACCGGAAAAGCGCTGTTCGTAGTCAGGTTCACCGCCCAGGCCGGCTACGGTGACATAGAACGTGGTAGCGCGGGCCGCACACGCGAGCAGCAGGAAAACTGTTGCGAGCCTCATACCACGCCCCACTTCCGGCGTACAAGCCACTCGGATGCACGCAGCAGTATTGCCGCCAGGAAGACCACGGGCATGTCCCACAGATCTTTGGTTTCGCGCGTGGTGATGCCGGCTTCGGAGTATGAAATGTCCTCCGCAAGGCGCGACGCGCGATTCGCCGGGTAATAGTGCCCGCCGGTCTCTTCAGAAAGCTTTTCGAGCAGGTCGCGGTTCTGCGCCATGCGGAAGTTTTCGGCCACGCCATCCTCACGCCGGAAAACCAGAATGTCGCGGCCGACTTCCTCGGAACCCTGCCGCGCCACAACCTCCGCCATGTACGATCCAGCCTTATCCGCGGTCCATTCCCCCGTGTAGACGCCGGGGTCAAGCGGTTGAGGTGCCAGCGCCAGAGTTGCCGCTGCTCCACCTGGCCCGGCGACATGCGCTTCCACGGTAGCGTTTCCCACGGGCCGGAAGCTCTTGTCGCGAACTTCCACGCGCAGCGTCACGCGGCCTTCGTCCTCAAGGATGGGTTGTGGCGTGGATGCCATCACCTGTCCGGGTGTCTCGGCCACGAGCCAGCGCAGCAATTGCTGCCAGAACATCTGGTGCGTCTTGTCGCCCAGCGGCAGCATCATCTGCCAGCGCCAGCTTCCGCCGGTGGCGAATACGGCGGTGCGCCCGCGGCCATAATTCTGCGTGACCAGCAGCGGCTGCTGATGGTTCGTGGGCGTTTTCAGCTCAAGCAAAGTAACAGCGCCCGGTTTGGGCTCGCCCACCTGCTGGTAATCGGCAAGGGGCGGCATCTTCTTGGGATTCTTCCAGTGTTCGGCGTTTCGATCGGGATCTTCATCCAACCGGCAAATCACGCTCTCACGGCCCTGCGCGGTCAATACGGCGAACGCGGGGTCACGGTGAAACGTATCTTTGGCATCGGGAATGCGGACGGGTACGAGGTCGGCAAGTGCCGAGTGTGCCCAGCCACCGTCGCCCAGCGCTGCGCGGCCGCCCAGAAAGAGCACACCGCCGCCACGCCTGTCAGCAAAGTCACGGATCAGCGCCTGCTGTTGCGGCGTGAAGTAGCCAACCTCAGAGTTGCCGATGATCAGCCCATCGAAAGTGAATAAATCTTCTGCCTTGGAAGGGAAGCCGTCCTCCAGCCGCTTTCGGTCTTCGTCGTTCACTGCCTGCGTGTAGTTCTTGTTCTGCGTCGTACGAACCATGGAAGTGATTAGCAGGCTGCGATCCTCTTCCACGGCTCGGCGAATAAACTTGTACTCCCAGCGGGGCTCGCCCTCGAAATAAAGAACGCGCGATTTAGACGAAGTCACGTTGACCAGGCGGGTGAGTTGGTTGTTGCGCAGGTTCTCCTCGCCGGAAAGCGGCTCAATGGCGAACTGAAACGTGCGCGGCCCGGCTAAGCCCGCATTGAATACCAGCGTTTCGGTTTGGGGCACTCCTTCGGCTTTCAGAACGATTTCCCGCGACGCCAGCATGCGATCGCCTTCCCGAACAACGAGGCGCGCCTTGTCGCGTGTGCTCCCGAATTGTTTGTATGTGACGGCAGCGCTCAGCCGGGAATCGGCAAGGGCGCGGGCGGGCACGGCGACATCCGAAATCTCCACATCGCGCGAGAGTCTCTCGCGTCCGAAGCCGATAGTATGCACAGGAACCCGAGCCCGGCGAATTTGCGCGATGGTGTCGAAGCCGATGCCCCCGGAGTTGTCCGATCCGTCGCTCAGAAGCACCACCGCGCCCAGCGGCAATGTGGAGGCCTCGGCCAGCGCCTGCTCGAGACTGGCGCCGATGCGGGTGGCAGGCGCTGCTCCGCTCAATTGGTCCAGATTCTGAATCCGTTCCAGATTCCCGCCAAAGCGATAGAGGCGCACCTGGAACCTCTTCTGGAGGTCCACCAGCAGCCCTCCGTCAAGCAGTCTTTTCACCTGAGCCAGCCGCGTGCTTCCGTTCTCTGGCACGCTCATGCTGCGCGAATCGTCGATCATCACGGCAACCACGTTCTGCTGGGGCCGCAGCGTGGCAATGCTGATAGCCGGATGCCATAAGAGAAACAGGATCAGCGCGACCAGTGCGGTCTCAAGCAGCCAGACCACCACCGGCCGCACGCCCGACAGCAATCCGCGATGGCGGGACACGTGCCACGCGAGCGCGCCCGCAGCTAGAAGCACCGCAACCGCCAGCAGCCACGCCGGCCACGGAGCCAGGAACACAAATTGTCCGCGGGAAAAAACCGACGCCGGATATTTGAAGAGGAACTCAAACATCGAAATGAAAGCCTGGAGCCGCGGGGCTAGCCGAGCACTACTCCACCTTGTGCAGACGTGCGGCCGGCGGCGGAGGTAACGCCGTTTACGTCAGCGATTGCTTTATCCGCGGCGAAGGCATGAAAAGTCCAATGATTATTGGGAATCGCGGCAATCTGCGCGGGGTGGAGGAGCATGGGAGCCGCCCTCGTCTGCCTCTCAGAATATCACGTGGTCACGAGTGCCTTGAGATTGCGCCCGCAGATCACGCTGCCGGAATGCTTGTCACCACCTGGGCCTCCCCAGTGCGTTTCGAGACTGATGTAACCTCTGTAACCGTCCGCCACCAGAGCAGCAACCTGCCCCTTCCAATCGATCCCACATTCTCCCAGCGGCCCGAAGGTCGGCTTGTGGTCCTGGACGAAACAATCCTTGGCGTGCACGTGAACGATGCGCCTAGGCGCCAGGCGCTGGTAGCCTTCGGGGAACGGGTTCTCCCCCGAGACCAGCGCGTTGCAGGGGTCCCACACCACCTGGAGATTGGGATGATCGATGGCGGCGAGCACGCGCGCGGTCTCGGCGCCGGTTGCAATGTTGCAGGCATGCTCGTTTTCGAGCCCGATGATCAAATCGTTCCGGGCCGCCTTTTCCGCCAGCGCGCGGAGTGCGATGACTACCCGGTCGAAACATACCTCAGGCTTCACCGTTCGCCAGTACGAGAAGACCCTTACGACGCGCGCCCCCGTGCGTTTAGCGATCTCGAAGGCGCGATCGGTCAGGCGCGGCTGATCTTCGAATGTGTGCTTGGAGGCGAAGATATCCTGCTGGAACCGGGAATCGATCTCCGGCGCGTCGGGCAGCACGCACTTGAGCAGCGGAGAGGCGATCGAAATGATCTTCAACCCCGCCTCGGCCGTGATCTCGTTGGCGCGATCAAGCTCCTCGTCCGTAAGATCGAGAATGTTTTTTCCAAACACCATGCGCAGCTCGGCGGCGCTCATGCCGACCGCACTCATGGATCGAACGGCCGTCGAGATATCTGGAGAGAACTCGTCGGTGATGGCGGCGATGGGGAAAAGTTGAGGCATGAAAGGGCTATTCTAACTTGCATCCGGGGCAAGCATCTCGACAATGGCCCGTTTCAACTCCGGCAAGTCTCTCTCGATGACTTGCCAAACGATTTCCAGGTCAACGCCAAGATAGTCATGTACCAGGCGATTGCGGAAGTCGGCGATCTTCCGCCACTCAACGGCCGTGTACCGTGATTTCAGTTCTTCCGATAATCGTTGGGTCGACTCACTCAGGACCTGGAGGTTACGAACCACAGCGTCCTGCAGCAGGTCGCCCGGGCAAATTCGCTTTTGCCTGCGCTCACACCGCGTTCGATCCGGTTGATGCACTCCAGTATGTGCTCCAGGTAGACGCGGTCGTCCCTCACAAGGGGATGGCCTCACGCAGTACTCTCTCTCGCAACACCGGGTGTAACGCTCTTTCTGTGAGCACATCCACAGGCCGTCCAAGCAGGTCCTGTAACTCGAGGGCCATTCCGGAAGGGAACCAGGACGTAGTTTTCCCCACCACGTCAATCAGGAAATCAATATCACTGGCCGACGAATCTTCCTCGCGGGCGACTGAGCCAAACACTCGCACGTTCAATGCGCCATGTTTTCTGGCGATCGCTTCGATTTCCAGCTTCCTATTGCGAAGGATCTCCACTGTGCTCATAGTCCAATCCTACAGCTTCATCCGCTCGAGCTTGCGGTACAGCGTCTTGCGTTCGATGCCCAGAATCTGAGCGGCGCGGCTCTTGTTACCACCGGTGGCGGCGAGCACGCGGCGGATCTGATCGGTCTCGGCCTCGACGAGAGTTTCCGCCGGGCGGTCGCGGGAATCCATGGCTTCCAGCGCGTCGCGCACGGCCTCATCGTCGATGCGGCCGCCCTGCACCAGAATCACCAGCCGCTCGATCAGGTGCTGCAGCTGCCTCACGTTGCCGGGCCAGCCGTACTCCTCCATTGCCTTGACACCCGATTCCATCAATCTCACGTCGCGCGTGTAGCGCTGGTCGTACTTGTTGACGAAGAACCGGGCCAGGAGCGGGATGTCGCCGCGCCGGTCGCGCAGGGGCGGAATTGTGATGCGCACCACGTTGATGCGGAACCAGAGATCCTCGCGAAACTTGCCTTCCTCCACCATTTTTTGCAAGGGACGGTTGGTAGCCGCGATGACCCGCACGTCCACGGCCTTCGACCGGGAGGCGCCCACCGGACGCACCTCGCGCTCCTGGAGGAAGCGGAGTAGTTTCACCTGAATGCCGAACTCGATGTCGCCGATTTCGTCGAGGAACACGGTGCCGCGGTGCGCCGATTCGAGCACGCCAACCCGGTCGCGATCCGCTCCGGTATATGCGCCCTTGAGCGAACCGAACAGCTCGCTTTCCAGCAGTGTTGGTGTGATCGAGGCGCAGTCCACGGGCGCGAACGCTTGCGCGGCGCGCGGACTGTTTCGGTGGATCATGCGGGCCACCAGCTCCTTGCCGGTGCCGGTTTCCCCTTCGATCAGCACAGTGGCGTCGGTCGGCGCAACGTGCGAAACCGTTTTGTAAATTTCCACCATGGCCGACGAGCTGCCGATCATCTCCGACTCCGGCAAATCCTCCGGCTCGACCTCATCGGTCTCCTGGTTGAGCGCAGCCTCGGCGCGCTTCACGGTCTCCAGCATGCGATCGAGATCGAATGGTTTAGCGATATAGTCGAAGGCGCCGCCGCGCGTTGCGGCCATCACGGTTTCCATGGTGCCGCGCGCGGTCATGAGGATAACGGAGCACGAGGGATCCTTGCGTCGCGCGGCTTCCAGTACATCCAGCCCCGTGCGCCCGTCAATATAAATGTCGGAAATGACGATTGGATATGGGTTCTGGTCCAGGCGGGCCAGGGCCTCGTCGGTGGACGACACCGCGTCCACCGCATAGCCTTCCAGTTCAAGGAAGTTGACGATGGTGGCGCGTACCCCGGCGTCGTCTTCCACTATGAGCAAACGTTGCATGTTCAATTCGTGACGAGCGGCTTGGCCGCCACTGCTTGTGCCACCGGCAATCTCAGGGTGAAGCAAGACCCCTCTCCAGGCGCGCTCTCCACATCAATTCTCCCACCATGTTGAAGGACAATTTGCTCCACGATGGAGAGCCCAATTCCAGTGCCCGCCTCGCCCGACTGCTCGGCTCTCTTGGTCCGGTAGAACTTCTGAAAAATTTTGCGGACTTCCTTCTGATCCATGCCGATGCCCTGGTCGCGCACGGACACGGCGCAGTGATCGCCCTCGCGGCTCCCGGAAACGGTTACTTCCGTGTTGGACGGCGAGTATTTGATGGCGTTGGTGAGCAGGTTATAGATGGCATACTCCATCAGTTCGCGATCGCCGCAGAGGACTTCCTCGCACAGATAGGCCACCGTGATGCGGATTTGTTTGCGATCGGCCAGCGGACGGGCGCGATCTATGCAGGTGGTCATGACCTCGCGCACAGGAAAATTTTCCTTCTTCAGCTCCATCTCGCCCGCTGAAAGGCGCTCGACGTCCAAGAATATCTGGATCATGCGGCCCAGGCGTTTGGATTCGGAATGGATGAGCTGGGAGATTTCCTTGCGTTTCTCCTCGGGCATGGCGTAGCGGCTCATCAGCTCGCTCGACCCCTGAATGGCGGTGAGCGGTGTGCGCATTTCGTGCGTTACGAACTGCATAGCGTGCTGATAGCGATCGCGCTCAGCTTCGGATTTGACCAGACGCCGGCGCACATACACCCACTGCCACAACCCGGCCGATACCACAGAGAGCCAGGCCGCCGATACTCCTGGTGAAAATGGAAACACTGTGCCCCGACCGAACGCGAAGTATGGCGTGGCGTGGGCTACGACGAGCGTACAGGTGGCGATGGCGATGGCTCGCCAGCCCCAGAACCAGGCGAAGGTCGTGCCAGCAGTGGTGGTCAGGAGCAGGCAGAACAACACTACTGACCATTCGGGCGCGCTGGTGAGGAAGCGCTGCTGGGCAATGGTCTCAAACGCATTTGCATGAAATTCAACACCGGGAATAGGCGCCGGAGACGAATAGGGAGTAAACCACCGGTCCTTGACCGCGGTTTGCGCCGTCACGCCCGCGAACACAACCTTTCCAGCGAATTGGCTGGCCAGTGCGGGATTGTCGAGCAATTGCTTAAGCGTCACCCACGGTATCTCGCCTTTCGGCGGCCAGTAACGGATGCGCATGGTGCGTCCGGTAGCGTTGGAAGCCGGGATGGAAACCTCACCCAATTCCAGCGTGTGCGGCGTCTCCAGAATATCGGCGGACCGGCTGACTCGATACGCTTCCAGCGCGAGCGCCCAACGGCGGTCGTGTCCGGAGACTTTCTCCAGCGTCACCGACCGCGCTACCCGCTCCGTATCGACATCGGCGTGTACGTGGCCCACCGCCGCCGCCCACCGGTGGAAGCGCGGCAGCGGATCGTCCCAACCGCTACCGTCTGGAAGCAAGTCGCAGGGCAGAATCAGATTGTGTGTCGTGCGAAATGCGGACTCCAGTCGTTGGTCCGAATCCGCCTCGCCCTCATCCGCCAGGGTCACATCCAGTGCCACCGCCTTGGGGGATGCGGCTGCGATGCGTTCCAGGCCTTCCGCCAGGGCACGACGAAGACGAAATTGACCGCCCAGCGCGGTAAACGAAAGCTCGTCGATGGCCAAGACGATCGACTCGGGCTGCCACGGGGGTGGTTGCTTCAAGCGGAAGATCCAGTCGTAGGCGGTGTTGTCTATCTGCGTACCCAGTGGCGTCCAGCTGGCCACCAGCGCCACCAGGAACGCGCCAGCCAGCACACCGGCATAGGCGAAGCGGTGTTTGCTGGGAGACGGCATGGTCAACGTCCGGAGGCGGCGGGTGCGCCCCGCCCCACTACCTTTTCGATCTCCCCTGGTTCACGCGGCAGCGCAGCACTCAGGAGTTTGGCGCCGTGCTCCGTAACCAACACCATATCCTCGATGCGCACGCCCAGATTCTCCTCCGGAATGTAAATACCCGGCTCGATCGTGATCACCATGCCGGCATCGAGCGGAACGCTGGGGTCAGACCCGTCATGCACATCCAGGCCGACATGGTGACCGAGACCGTGCGTGAAGTATTTGCCCAGCGAATCGCCGTGTAGATCCTTGCCGTGCGAGTCGATGTAATCGTACGCGATGTGATACAGGCTGTTGGGGACGGTCTTGCTGAGCGACTGGCCGGGTTTCACCGCGGCAATTGCGGCCTTTTGCGCCCCAAGCACGATTTCGTAGATTTCGCGCTGCCGGCGCGTGAATTTCCCGCTGACGGGTATGGTGCGCGTGATGTCGGAAGCGTAGGCGGCGCACTCCGCGCCCACGTCCATCAGTAGTACCTCACCCGCGTCCATGCGGCGCGAGTTCCGCGAGTAGTGCAGATAAACCGAATTCGGGCCGGAGCCCACGATGGGTGCGTAAGCGCTGCGCTCGCAGCCGGCATCCTGGTAAACATCCAGCATGGCCGCGGCAATCTGGAACTCGTAGAGACCCGGAGTGGCGCGCTGCCAGGCGATGCGGTGTGCTTCAAGCGTTACGTCGGTCGCATGTTGGATGAGGGCGATCTCTTCGGGCGACTTATGCATCCGCAGTTTCGCAATCGCTAGCGCGGCGCCCGAGACGTCACGCAGCGGAGCGAGTTGCCGGAGCCGCGCCGTCGACGGCTGATCCACCAGCGTGTAGAGGCGTGGGTAGGCGTCGAGAACCGTTCGCAGCTCGGATTCGAATCGCTCCGCCGGCATCACCGCTTCGAAGCCGGTTATGCCTTTGGTGTCCGGGTCCAGGGGCCCCAGCTTGCGGCCGGTCCATTTTTCCTGATCCGGATTGCGCTCCGGCAGGAAAAGAATTTCGCGCGGAAGCTTCGCCTTGGCGTCGTAGCCGGGCGCTTTGGAATCTTCCGGCAGCGGCGCGAGCAGCAAAATGGCGCCCGGTTCCTGCCATCCGGTCAAATAGTAGAAGTTGGATTCCTGGAAAAAGCCGGTGCGCAGGTCCTCTTCGCGGTCCTCGGTGCGGCCAAAGAGAACGGTGACCCCATCACCTAACGCCTTGCGCAGATCCGCCCTGCGCGAGCGGTACTGCTCGGCCATGTGCGTATCGGCAATGCGCACGGGCGCAGCGATTCCGAACGCGGACGACAATATGACCACAGTGGGCGCAAAAAGCAACCGCATTTTTCTCAAGTATAACCGGGAACACGCCCGTGGCTGGCAGCCAGTTCTTGTTAGACTCTTCGAGTGTTCTGGTTTTGGTTCTTCGCGGGCCCGGCGCTCGCCCTGGCCGCCGTCGCACTTCGCGGGGAACGCAAGCGGGCGCGCTTTGTCGCCGAGCGGCTCACGCCCGGCACGAACCAAATTGCCCCACCTGCCACGGTGATCGCCTCTATCGAGGGAGACGGTGACGGTCTTCGCGAAAACCTGGCGGTGCTGGCTGCGCAGGAGTATCCAAGCTACGAGCTGATCCTGGCCGCCCGCACCGCCCTCGACATTCCCGCCGATGTCTTGCCCCGGCGCGTCATCGTGGTGCTGCGCGGTGCGAAAGGGAACAAGTCAGGTGAACGGACGGAAAACCTCCTGGCGGGTGTCCAGACTTCCCGGAAGCAGTCCGAGGTCCTGGCCTTTGCCGACGCCTATGGACACACTTCCCGGCAATGGCTGCGCGCGCTGGTCGCGCCGCTCTCCCAAGCAAGTGTGGGCGCAAGCACGGGATTCTATTGGTTTGCACCGGAACCGCCGGACTTCTGGTCGCTCCTGCGCAGCGTGTGGAGTGCGCCTGTTGCGGGCCTGCTCGGACCCGGTGATAACCCGTTCGTATGGGCTGGTTCGATGGCCGTCCAGAAAGAGATGTTCTACGAACTGCGCATCCCAAGTGCATGGCGGGAGTCGATCAGTGAAAGCGGCCCAGTCACCCGGGCCGTGCACCAAGCGGGCTTGCGGATTGCGTTTGCTCCCGGCGCCACGGCTGCTTATTTGGACCGTACCGGCATGCGCGATTTCCTGCGTTGGGCCGGAAGCCAGATGGCTCTTGCTCGCCTGTACGTTCCGCGGCAATGGTGGGGGGCGCTGGTGGCGCATTTCTTCTACTGCGGCAGCATGGCAGCCGCGATTGCAGCGTCGCTGAGAGGCTCAAGGGGCGCGGAGTGGGTTCTGGTGACGCAACTGGGCTTGGGCATGCTGAAAGGCGTGAATCGCGCCACGCTTGCCAAAGCGGAATTGCCCGAGAGCGAGGCTTGGTTCAAGCGCCATGCGTGGGTCCACTCGCTCTGGGTTCCGCTGGCAACCTGGTTGTGGCTGGGGGTTCTGATTGTTTCCGCGCTCCCATTTCGCCAGACGGCGAAGAAAACTGCCTCTTCCAGTCCGCAATCGCGGTTATAATTTGAAAACGAAGGGAGAATCACGAGTATGGCGAAGTCGCAGGATCGCGGCCGCAAGGAAGTCAAGAAGCCGAAGAAGAAGAAGGCCAAGTAGAGGAGGGATTGCGCAGGCGCCGCTCAAAACGGCGTCTGCGCTCCCAAAATTATGATTCGCTCTCAGTGGGTCCAACAACGAACAGACGATGCGGTCCGCACGCAGATTCACTATGCGCGCCAAGGCATCATCACCGGCGAGATGGAATACGTCGCGCGCCGGGAGAATCTCCCGCCCGAACTGATCCGGTCGGAAGTGGCGCGCGGGCGCATGATTATTCCCGCCAACATCAATCACGTTAATCTCGAGCCGATGTGCATCGGGGTGGCGTCGAAGTGCAAGATCAACGCGAACATCGGAAATTCGGCGGTCACATCGGAGATCGAGGAAGAGCTGGGAAAGGTGCGCGATGCGGTGAAGTATGGCGCCGATACCGTGATGGACCTATCCACCGGCGGCGACATCCCGCGTATCCGCCAGGCCATCCTCGATGCGTCGCCGGTGCCAATCGGCACGGTGCCCATCTATGAGGCGCTGAGCCGCGTGCGGCGCCTGGAAGACTTGTCGGCCGGGCTGATGCTCGAAGTCATCGAAGAACAGGCGCAGCAAGGCGTCGATTACATGACCATCCACGCCGGCGTTCTGGTCCAATACATTCCGCTGACTACGAAGCGCATCACCGGAATCGTGAGCCGTGGTGGCTCCATTCTGGCCGAATGGATGGTGAAGAACCACAAGCAGAACATGCTCTATGAGCACTTCGAGGAGATCTGCAAGATCTTCCAGAAATACGATGTCAGCTTTTCGCTGGGCGATGGATTGCGGCCCGGGTCAGTTGCCGACGCCAGCGATGAAGCGCAATTCGCGGAGCTGAAGACGCTCGGCGAGCTGACGAAGAAAGCCTGGGAATACGACGTACAGGTGATGATTGAAGGCCCCGGCCACATTCCGCTTGACCAGATCCAATTGCAGGTCGAGAAGGAGATGGAGATGTGCCACGAGGCGCCGTTCTACACTCTCGGGCCGCTGGTGACGGATTTCGCTCCGGGTTACGATCACATCACCTCGGCCATTGGCGCGGCCATGATCGGCTGGCACGGAGCTTCGATGCTCTGCTACGTCACCCCCAAGGAGCACCTGGGGCTGCCGAATCGGGATGACGTCAAAGCCGGCATCATGGCGTACAAAATCGCCGCGCACGCCGCCGACATCGCTCGCCACCGCCCGGGCGCGCGCGACCGTGACGATGAGCTTTCCCGTGCGCGCTATCGATTCGACTGGAACCGCCAGTTCGAGCTCTCGCTGGACCCCGAAACGGCCCGTTCCATGCACGACGAAACGCTCCCGGAAGAAGGCTTTAAAGACGCCCACTTCTGCTCCATGTGCGGGCCCAAGTTCTGTTCCATGAACATCTCGGCAAAAGTGGAGAGCTTTACTCCGGAAGAGGCCGAAGCCGTACTGAACAATACATCCGCGCCCGCGCTGGTACAACTTTCCGGCGCCGACTGATCGGTCCCGTGGCATCATCTACGGCGGGGGAGATATGCTGCGTCACACGTTGAGGACTCTGCCCTTGCTGCCACTGATTCTGGCCGCCGCGGTTTTCGGTCAAGCCTCGTCCACCGAACGAATTGCCAAAGAAGTACGGCATGAACTCGTCATGCTGCCGTACTACGGCGTCTTCGACAATCTGGCCTACAAGGTAGAAGGCGACACCGTCACCCTGATGGGCCACGTGACCAGGCCCACTTTGAAATCCGACGCTGAGAATGTTGTCAAGAGGATTGAGGGCGTAGAACACGTCAAGAACGAGATTGAAGTGCTTCCACCTTCGCCCAACGACGAGCGCATCCGGCGAGCCGTTTTCCGCGCGGTCTATGGCAATCCGACTCTCGAGCGGTATGCCTTGCAGGCCGTTCCGCCCATTCACATCATCGTGAAGAATGGAAACGTAACGCTCGTTGGGGTAGTGGCCAGCGAAGCCGATAAGAACATGGCCGGTCTCAAGGCGAACGGCGTCCCCGGCGTTTTCGCCGTCACTAACAATCTGCAAGTCGAACAATAGCCGGCTCAGCCGAAAAGCCGTGCTCACGCAGTCTGCGCACACTGCGGCTAAAATAGCTGCGTGCGGCGACAGGCGTGTCTATTTGCGGTCGCGTTTTTCGTCTACAACTTGAACTTGCGCCCCATTCCCTCGGGAGACACTGCTCCGGCCGCGCTGCTGCCGCTGTCTGTTGTATCCGGCCACAGCATCACGCTCGACCGTTTCGCCGAATGGTACCGGGGCCCACAACACATGAACGCGGTGTGGTTCACGCGCGCAGCGGACGGCCACTACTACTCGTCGTTTCCCATCGCTTTGCCGCTCCTGATTGCGCCTCTTTATGCGCCACTGGCAGCTTTGGACATCCAGCACATGCCGATAGGCCGCGTCGTGCTGCTTGCCAGGGTGATCGAGAAAATCAGCGCGTCACTGATCGCGGCACTTTCCGTCGTGGCTTTTCTTGCACTGGCGCGGAAACTCGTTGACTCGAAATCGGCATGGATGCTGACGATCGCGTACGCGTTTGGCTCCCCAACCTGGAGCATATCGAGCCAGGCGCTGTGGCAGCACGGGGCGGGCGAGTTGGCCTTCATTCTGGCACTATTGCTTCTGATGCGCGAAGGCGAGCATCCTGCCCATGTCCTCCTGGCCGCGCTCGCCGGTTGGTGTGCCGGTTTCGGCGTCGCGATTCGCCTCAGCAATGCGTTTCCATGCATATTGATGACCGCCTATGCGGGGCTGTCCCAGTGGCGGCTACGATCAAAAGCGGCATTTGCCTGCGGTGCGTTCCTGCCGGTGGCGGCTGTGCTGATTTATAACGTACGAATATTTGGAAGCGCCTTAGGCGCATATCCAGCCGGCTGGCTGCTGAGGGGAAATCTGCTGGACGGAATCGCGGGTCTGCTGATCAGTCCGAGCCGTGGATTATTGGTCTTCTGCCCGGTCTTTCTGTTTTCGGCAATCGGCGTGTACCGCTGGTTCCGAACCAGCCAGAAGCCGCACGCTCCTATCTACCTGATCTGCCTGGTGGTCGTCGCTGCCCATTTTCTGACCTTGGCAAGATATCGCCTCTGGTGGGGTGGATTCTCTTATGGGCCGCGCCTCATAACCGATGTAATTCCATGTCTTGTAATTCTGATGATCCCCGCCATGCGCCTGGTCGAGGCCTCGGGCCCATGGAAATCTGCCTTTGGCGCCACCCTTGTGTTCTCGATTTTCGTCCAGGCGGTCGGTGCTTTCTGCTATCCCAACGGCCACTGGGACTCACTGCCGCGCTCCGTTGACCAGTACCCGGAGCGTCTCTGGGACTGGCGGGACAACCAGATTGTCAGGAGCGCCTCGGCAGGTCCCGTACTGGCGCCGTACCGGCTCGGCTGGATCTGCCTCACTCATCCCGAATCGCTGGACGCAGCCCTGAAGCAGCAAGACGTCACGTTATGGTAGCTCAAACGTCCCCGCTGTATCATTCTTGGATTATGCACCGGTCTCTCGCGTTACTGCTTCTGACCGCAGCCCCTGCCAGTGCGGCGGCCCTCGACGTCTGGCCGAACTGGCGTGGCCCTGCAAATGGGGTCTCCAATCTACGCACCCTTCCGTCTTCGTGGACTGCGGAGCGCAATGTGGCATGGAAGGCCGATGTGCCTGGCCGCGGGCACTCTTCGCCGGTTGTCTGGGGGGACTATGTCTTCCTCACCGCCGACCTGGAAGGCGAAGTGATTCCGGGCGCCGAACCCCCGAAGCATACGCTGCATGGACAGCCCTTCGTGCACCCGGACAGTGTCGGCGGCACGCACAAGCACACCCTCAAAGTGCTGGCGTACAACTCGACCGCCGGAAAACTGCTCTGGGAGCGCACCGCGTACGAAGGCAGAGTGTTTGACAATACGCATCGCTTCAATACCTACGCCTCGCCCACGCCCGTGGCGGACGGCAAGTTCGTCTATGTCTGGTTTGATTCCCAAGGTCTCTACAAATACGATTTCGAGGGCAACCTGGTCTGGTCGGCGTCGCTCGGCGGCATTGCCACGCTTGGTGTCGGCTACGGTGGATCTCCCATCCTGTTCGAGGACCTGATTCTGCTGCTTTGCGATCAGGATGAGGGCGAGCACTCATTCCTGGCGGCGGTCTCCGCCAGCGACGGCAAAATCGCATGGAAGCTCGCGCGCAAAAACCAGATCACCTGGACCACGCCCGTGCTGGTCGAAGTCAAAAGCCGGAAGCAGCTCGTTGTCCCCGGGACCGAGGATGTTGTGGCCTACGATCCGCGAACCGGCAAGGAACTGTGGCGTAGCGAAGGGCTGGGCGGCAACGTCGTGCACACGCCAGTGGTGGGTCATGGCATGGTCTTTGTCTCGACCGGGTACCCGAACAAGAAGACCATGGCGGTGCGGCTTGACCCTGAGCCGGGCGAAGCGCGCGTGGCCTGGAAATACGAAAAAGGAACGGGCTACATTCCGTCGCCGATTCTCTACGGTGATTATCTCTACCTATTGACAGGCGCCGGCCTTTTGACGTGCCTGGACGCGCGCACCGGTGAGCCAAAGTACGAGGGCAAGCGCTTTCCGGCGCCGTCGCAGTTCGTGGCCTCTCCGGTCGCCTTCGATGGAAAGGTACTCATTAGCAGCCAGGACGGCGATACCTACGTGGTCAAGGCGGGGCCCGAACATGAGGTATTGGGCACCAACCCGCTCGGTGAGCAGATGTTCGCTTCGCTAGCGCTGGTGGGAGATTCCATCTACATTCGCGGCGAGAAGCATCTGTATCGGATTCGTGACGGTTCCCGGCAGTAGCCTTCCGGATCCGTACATGCCGCAATATTGAATAATAGTAGGCAGGCGCGAAGAATATATGCCCGAAAAGCCAGGCTCGAATGGTCACATAACGCGCAAGGATCTGGTTGAGGTCGAACGGCGGCTGATGGAGGCCATGCGCGACATGCAGACCGAAATTCTGCGCGGCCTCGAACGCTTCTCGCGCGGCAACTTCACACCGGCTGGAAAGCTCCGCCGTCGACCTTAATGAGCGCACCAACGCCATCGAGAAACGCGTAACGGCGCTCGAAACCAAACCGCCGCGCCGATGAGGGCTACGCATCGCCCCAAACCCCGAAACTGTAGAATAACCTTGTGCCCACTCTCTCCTTCGATCGCGCCCGTGCGTGCGTGATCGAGCGCGTCCTGGCTGGCCGGCTTTTCGCGGCGCCGGAGAGTGTCGCGCTGGAGTGTGCGGCGGGACGAGTGCTGGCGGAAGAGATTCGCGCCGACCGCGATTTTCCCGCGCTCGCGCGATCCGTCCGCGATGGGTTTGCCGTCCGAGCGCAGGATTTGCCGGGAATGCTGCGCATCATCGGCGAAGTGCGCGCGGGCGATCGCTTCGAAGGCGCGGTCGCAGCCGGAGAAGCCGTCGAAATCATGACCGGCGCGCCGGTGCCGCGCGGCGCCGATGCAGTCGTGATGGTCGAGCACGTCACGCGCGGCGTGGACGGCACGGTCTCGACCGATCGTGCGGCCGGCCCCGGACAGTTCATCAACCCGCAAGGCTGCGAAGCGCGCGCCGGAGAAACGCTCCTTTCGCCCGGCAAGCGGCTGGGCTTCGCGGATATCGCGCTGCTGGCCACAGTAGGCAAGAATACCGTTGCCGTCTGCCCCAAACCGCGCGTAGCGCTGCTCGCAACCGGTGACGAGATCGTGCCCGTCACCGAGACACCGCGCGAACACCAGATCCGCAACTCCAACGTTTATTCGCTGGCCGCGCAGGTGACTCGCGCCGGAGGCGTGCCGGTGATTCTCCCCGTGGCCCGCGATCAATACGGAGACACGCTTGGCCTGGCCGAACGCGGTCTCGAAGCCGATTTGCTGCTCATCTCTGGCGGCGTCTCGGCGGGAAAGTACGACATCGTCGAGCGCGTGCTCGCCGATCTCGGAGCGGAATTCTACTTTGATCGTGTGCTCATCCAGCCGGGCCAGCCGCTGGTCTTCGGCCGCGCCCGCGATAGATTCTTTTTCGGTCTGCCCGGAAATCCCGCATCCACCATGGTGACTTTCGAACTGTGCGCGCGCGCCGCGATCGAGTTACTCGGTGGCCAGTCGCATTCCGAGTTGCCATTTCTCCTGGCCCGCCTCACGCGCGATTTCCGGCACAAACCCGGACTCACCCGTTTTCTTCCCGCCATGCTCGCCTGGTCGGGTCCCCAGCCCCAACTAACCCCCGTCGCCTGGAGCGGTTCCGGCGATGTGCCCGCGCTCACTCGCGCCAATGCGTTTCTGGTCGCCGATGCCGATCGCGCCGAATGGCCAGCCGGGGAATTGATGCCGGTCCTGCTGAAATGAAGAAGCTTTCGCACTACGACAAGGCTGGCAGCCCGCGCATGGTAGACGTTTCCGGCAAGCCCGAAACCAAACGCACCGCGCGCGCCCACGCCTTCGTCCGCATACAGCCCGAGATCCTCGCCAAGCTCCCCGAAAATCCCAAGGGCAACCCGCTGGAGATTGCGCGCATCGCCGGAATCGCCGCGTCCAAGAAGACGTCGGAGCTGATCCCGCTGTGCCATCCACTGATGCTCTCCCATGCCGACGTGCACGTGCACGTTGAGAAGGATGGCGTACGTATCACGGCCAGTGCCTCGACCACGGCCCAGACCGGCGTCGAAATGGAGGCGCTCACGGCCGCGGCGGTGGCGGCGCTCACCGTCTACGACATGACCAAGGCACTCGATAAGTCCATTTCCATCGAAGAGCTGCACCTCGTCGAAAAGACCGGCGGCAAGAGCGGCGACTACCGGCGGAAGGCCCGCAAATGAAATCCGTGGCTGTCCTCACCATCAGCGATTCCGTTTCTGTTGGAAAACGCACCGACAGCTCGGGACCGGCGGTCCAGGCGCACCTCGAGCGCCTCGGCTGGCATGTGGCCTCAACCGCCGTGGTCGCCGATGATGTCCAGGCTATCCGCGAACGCTTGATTTCCTTCGCCGATAGCGGTAACGTGTGCGCCATTTTCACAACGGGCGGCACCGGCGTCGCATTGCGCGATGTCACGCCCGAAGCCACCCGAGCCGTCATCGACCGGGAAATACCGGGCCTCGCCGAACTGATGCGCGCCACCGGCCTTCGTTCCACGCCGTACGCCGTGCTCTCCCGCGCCGTGGCCGGAACCCGCGGCCGTGTCCTGATCGTCAACTTGCCGGGGTCGCCCAAAGGCGCGGTCGAGTCACTCGATGCTATCGTGGAATTGGTACCACACGTACTCGAGCTTCTAAGTGGCCAAACAGAACACCCTGCAACCAGGTAACGCCGGAGCGAGTTGAAGCATCAAAGAGATATGGTGCGTACAGGTTTGATTGCATTCATGCTGTTGACCGCCGCTTGGCTGGCCGCCGGGCAGACACCGGCGCAGCAACCCGCCCCGGAGACCCCGGAAGCCACTGCCGATCAACCCTTCCGCATCACCACTCATCTGGTGCAGGCGCCGGTAACTGTGATTGACAAGCATAGCGACTCCTACGTGGACGGTCTCCAGCCGCAGGATTTCAAGCTCTTCGATAACGGAAAAGAGCAAAACATCCACGTGGATGTGACGTTTCAGCCCATCTCCATGGTCATTGCCGTTCAGGCGAGCGACCAGGTAGAGGGCATTCTTCCCAAGATCAACCGCATCGGCTCAATGATCGAGCCAGTGCTGATCGGCGAACAGGGCGAGGCCGCGGTAATGGCGTTTGATCATCGCTTCCGCACGTTGCAGGATTTTACATCGGACCCGAACAAGATCGAAGCCGCCATCAAGAAAATCACACCCGGCAGCCGGAGCAGCCGCCTCATCGACGCCTGTACCGAGGCAGTACGCATGCTGCGCTCGCGCCCCGGGAACCGGCGGCGCATTCTGCTGGTGATCGCCGAAGTGCGCGATAAAGGAAGCGAGGGCAAGGTACGCGATGCGCTGCTTGATATTCAGATGAATAACGTCGACGTTTATTCGGTGGACATATCGCGCATGATGGCCGGCTTGACCGCGCCCGGTCCCATTCCGCGCCCCGACAACAATCCACCGGCCATGACCCCGCTACCCAATGAGCCTTCCACGCCCACCACCGTCTGGCAGGCTACCGGCGGTCAGGGAAACTCCGTGCAGTTTGTTCCCATGCTGGTCGAAATATTCAAAGACACCAAGGCCATATTCGTGGATAATCCAGTCGAGGTTTTCGCCAGGGGCAGCGGCGGGTCTCAGTTCTCCTTTGCCAAGCAGAAAGGTCTCGAAGATGCGATTCAAAGCATCGGGCGTGAGATCCACAGCCAGTACATCATCACGTACACCCCGAACAATCTCCAGGAAGGCGGATTCCACGAAATTCAAGTTGACGTGAACCGGCGCGATGTGAAGGTGCGCACCCGGCCAGGTTACTGGATGGCTTCGCTACAGAAGTGATCCTCAGCGGTGCGACACCTCATCCCCACAATCAGCAGCCCGCCGGTCGCTACCACATACCCAGCCCATAGTGCCAGCAGGATCCACGGGCTTAGGATGCCTGCCTTGTACGCCGTCAACCGGGCTAGAATCTCGCCGAGCCCGATTCGTTGCATGTCGGTGGCATCGAGAGCGGCGATCGATCCGTTGGGCCGGTGCGCGATAAGACCGGCATAGTAAGGGAGCGCGACGGCATGCAGGGTGTAAATGTCGAGGAGTACGAATAGCGAAATGCCGGCGAACGGAACATAATCGCGCAGCCGGGCTGGTGCGAGGGCCTTCAATCCGATGATCGAAATGGCTACTTCAGCGGCGACAACTGTGTACATGTACCAACCCATCGAGGTCGCCACACCCTTTGCCGCAAACAGTAAAAGAACATTGTAGAGCTGGCCGAGCCAGAAACTTGTGTAAATGGCTGCCAACATCAGAACAACCGGCTGCCGCGGTTGCCGGATCAGGCCAAAGGCGGCCAAAGCGATGAGCACTTAGAAGACGTGATACATCCAGCTCCGAATGGTCAGTGAACTCCAACCACCGAACCACAGATGAGACAGTAGGATGGAATCCACCGCGGCCGGCCAGTGGATCGCGCCGGCCTGGCTGAAAAGGCCGAAGGCGGTCACCTTTCCGCGCAGCATCGCGGACTCGCTCAACCCGGACAGCGTTCCCGTTTCCAATAGATTCCGCGCGTACCACCAGCCCGAAATATCAAAAGCGATGAAGAAAACCAGGAGCGCTAGAGCTTTAGGCCCACACGCGCAAAAAACCTTCTCATCCGTTAAAGTTTTCGTCGGTCTTTTCCGCCCTTGAAGATGAGGGCAGTTGTAAAGGCGACACCCAGTCCTGTTAAGCGGCTCGGTGCGGTTGCCCGTTCGATCGCCCCTGAAGCTGCCAACAACGTTGCAACACAAGAAAGGACTACCGGAGGAACTCTGATGAAAAACGTTTCAGTAACAATTGGACTCGTGGCATTGCTGCTCACTAGCGGGATCAAGGCACAGGACATCACCGTCAAATGGAAAGTAAGCGACAAGAAAATCAGCGTTGGGTATCTCCCCAAGGTGGCTTCGGATGGAATACAGAATGTTGTGACCATCGCCGAGACCGGCAAGGGTTTCACCGCGTTCGAAGACGAGCTGGGATCGTACGGGCTCGGAGTCATCAACTGGTCGGGTTCGTCGAGTTATCTGTTCAGTCCGCCTCAAACCACTCCGCAGATGGGGCACTCGCCATCGATCGCTTTGGCTTACAGTGGCGCCACGAATTATGACAGTGCCATCGAGGTGCACCAAGGCGGCCAATTGGGCGGAAGCTCACTGTGGTATCAAATAGGCAGTAACGCCCCTCCGTCTTTTTCAGGGATCCATTGGTCGGCTGCCACCACGTACGACACGGGATTCAACCCCACGGTCGCTGCCGACCTGAATATCCCGGCCCCTGCGACTACCGCCACTGTTGTCGAGGTGCATCAATCCGCGGTGAACCTATCCGCGCTTTGGTACCACGTTGGCACCCTGACCCTTGGGCCTTCGCCATCCATCAGTTGGGGTCCGGCGCTCGAAATCAATGGGGGCCTGAACCAAGGCTACGTGCCAACTGTGTCGATTGCTAACAATCTGGCCCTCTTGGTAGCGCAGGGAAGCGGCGGAACACTCTGGTATGCAATCGGAGTGGTGGATACCGGCACCTCGAGCATCAACTGGAGCGACCCAATTCCGTACGGAACCGGCTATAACCCGACCGTCTCGGTGTATGGCGATGGAACGACCGACTTTATTGGTTCCGGACGAGTCCTGGTGGAGGCACACCAGGTGGACAACACCACAGGATCACTGGTGTACAGTGCCGGCGTCTTGATAGATGGCCCACTCCACTCCGCCCCCACGTCGATCAACTGGAGCACAGTCACGGACGTTTCGTATGCCACCGGTTGCTATCCCTCGGTCGCAATCGCGTTTTACGGATATACACCGTCCAGTCTGAGCTTGACCGAGACACATGAAACCGCTTGCGGGTCCGCGACGACCATGGAGTCTTCGTTCGGTTACCTGGTGTCGAAGTAACTATCTGAGCTTTAATATGTGTGGGAGGGTTGGCCCGGCCAGCCCTCCTTGAGTTGCCCACCCCAAATCAGCCTCGAAAGTCGGTTCCCTAAATTCCCCACAGCACGCTAACACCGTTGCGATACTGTAGTTTTCTCTCTTGTGACGACCTTCCTTGAGCGCTACCAGGCTGGCACCGCGTGGCCGTATGGGATGAAATGATGCCGCTAGGAGAAGGTGTCCGCAAGGAGCCTCACGGAAAGCTCGGCGTCAACTGCGCTCTCTAGGGTTTGAGTTTGTATCGATCCCGGGGATACAGTACCGCTTGGCGCACATTCGGCAGGTTGAGGACTTGGCAGGTTAACCGTTCAAGTCCGATAGCGAATCCGCCGTGCGGCGGCATGCCCAAATCGAACATGGCCAGATGACTTTCGAAGTTTCCAGGTTCAATGCCCCTAACGCGCAGAGCCGCTTCCAAATCCTCGCGGCGATCGAGGCGCTGCCCGCCGGTTGTGATTTCCAGGCCTTGGAACAACAGGTCGAAACTGCCGGCTGCGCCACGCGACCCACGCGGAGCCGTGTAAAACGGCCGCGCCGCCAAAGGGAAGCCGAGCACAAATACCGCGGGAACCCCGGTCTCTCGTCGCGCGCGTTCGCAAAGCTGCCGCTCCGCTTCCGGATCCAGATCGTCTTCCAAGTCCGTGCGCCCAAACTCCGCCCGCAGCATTTCCAGGCAGGCATCGAACTCCCAACACGGAACGCCAAGCATCGAGGGAAGCAACTCCGCTCGATACTTCTTGATCACGTCCCCATGTTTCTGATTGAGATTCTCGAACATGTCGCTGAGCAGTTCTCTCTCGAACTGAATCACGTCCTCTGGCCCGTCGATAAAACCGAATTCAACGTCCAACGAATAGTATTCAGTCAAGTGGCGGCTGGACGCGTGCGGCTCTGCGCGATACACGTGCCCCGTTTCATAAACGCGCTCCAAACCCGCCACGCCATGCTCTTTATAAAACTGCGGACTCTGGGCGAGATAGGCGACGCGATCAAAATACTTGATTTCGAAAAGATTGCTGCCTCCCTCGGTGCCACCCGAGACGATCTTCGATGTCACAATTTCCGTAAATCGCCGGCGGTTGAGCGCATCGCGAAACGCGGCGAGGATCGCAGCCTGCACGCGAAAAACATCGCCTACGGCCTCGGTCCGCAGCGACAATGGCCGGTACTGGATGAGCGTCTCCAAGGCAACCGATTCCACTTGCGCTGCCGATTGGAAGGGCAGGTTTTGACCGGCGCGGTTCAGCACGCGAATCTCGGCGATGTCCACCTCACACCCGGTCTTAGCGCGGGGTTCAGCCCGAACAGTGCCCAGAATCTCGACGACATCCTCGACTTTGAGCTTGTGCTCCTTTAACTCCTCCGAGGCGATCACGCATTGTGCTTCGCCACTGCAGTCCCGAAGAATCACGAAGGCAGTCTTGCCGAGAATGCGAAGACGGTAAATCCAGCCCCTGAGCCGGACTTCTCCGGGAATGAATTCGGAAATGTTTTCGATGAAGATGCGCCGCGTTGCCGTCGTGACCATGCAAATCCCTCAGAACGAAATTTGCTGGAACCACGAAGTGCGGCGGTACCATCCAGCTTCCGGCTATGTGCCGGCGCTCGATTCGCGCATTGTCGTTGCGCCTCCGTTTCTCCCTACTCGGGCCTGTCCGGCTCCGAACTTCCGTTTCGAGAGAACCTCTCAGAGGGGTCTGTCCTCTTCGTAGAGTTAATTCCTTTGTAGCATCTTGCAAGGGGGGACATCAAACCATTCACGTTGCGCTGGCGACCTACTTTCCTCGTGATGGCATCTCGTCGCCTTCACGGGGCGGTTTGCCTCCGCGCCGCCGCATAATCTTGTCGAAGGCCTTAAAGTCCGCTCGCGCTTTCCGGTCTGCGAAGAATCGGGCAGTCTGCAGTGCTGAAACTTTCTCCGCCACTGCGGTAGCTACAAATTGATTGATGCTCGTTCGCTCCTCGCGGCTGAGCCGTTCCACTGCCTTTTTGAGTGATCGCGGAAGCCGCAAAGGATACGTCTGACTGTCTCTCATTGCCTGATCCTCGCTACACCCTATGGCTTCTGCTCCTGAATGGTCACACCTTGCGGCTTAGCAAATAGTACTGGGTCAAATGGAACATCCCCCCACCCGCGGAACCAGAAAATCTCACCCTTTTCTCCATGAACTCGTGACACCAACATGGGGCGTTCGGGCATACCATAGGAGAACATGGCCAGAGCAAAAGAACCAACATCAACCTTGTACAACAGCGTTTCCTTGGTCTGAAGAACGGGTCCTTTGTGCGGGTCAGCTCCCTTGCTCTTGAAGTATTCCATCTCAAATCCGAATTCGAGATCCTTGTCGGTGTCCGCAAGTATCGGCAGATGGCAATTGAAAGTCGGGCCGGGGTCGATGGCGTGCTGCGCGGTCTTCTACAGGAGATTCACCAGCCAGAAGTCCGGCTCGTTGACAATCGCTAAGCCGTGAATCCCGTTTTCCGGATCGGGAGCTTCCTCCGTGCGGCAATACCGGGTCCCCGCGCGATACATCACCTTAGGCTTAGTCGCAAAACTCCTCGCCGGTATGTCGGGACCCTCGAGAAACACCTCAACCCTCCTCATTACTTTCGGATCCTGCGGCGGCTGCGCCAGCGCCAAAGCAATGGCGAGAGCGAAGAACGTTGTCAAAAACCGCATGTCACCTGACTCCTGTCGAGCCGAGAATATCACGGGTCGCGTCGTCGCGTTTTTAACCGTCAATGACCCGCCGTCCGGCAGCTTCAGCGTGTCACCCACTATCCCTCACCATCGCCGCCAGCCGCTTCGGCGCAACTAGCTGATAGCTCCCCGTGATTAACTCCTTCACCTCATCCCAATCCACGTCGCCCATATCCAGCCTGAGCGCCACCCATCCCTTCGACGCGATGTACGCGGGCATGTAGAATCGTTTTGGATCCGCCGCAACCAGTCTCGCATTATCGCCCGGCAGCACCTTGCAGGTGACGCCAATGATCCCGTCGCCGTGATGGTCGTAGAGAAAATAGGCGAAGTTCTTCTTCTTGACCACGAAAGCCGCGTGTTGACCCGCACATGTTTCTTGTGGCCTCGGGCAGCGCGAGACAGATCTTGGTCAGCCGCGCCAGGCGCCGGTCTTCCGTGGCAAGTTTTACCATAGGAGTTACCCCCGCTTCAGCCTCTCAAGGTATCATGCAGAGTCGGATTCAGGAGGTCCTCGAATGCACCACCGCGTCCAGGAGCATCCGCACACTTAATATGACGCTCGCCCTATTGCTATCCGCCGCCGGCGGCTCGCGTATCACCGCTGCCGACTGGATCATGATTGCCCTCTATTTCGGCATCCTGCTGTGCGTCGCCGCGTGGGTGGTCCGAAAAGGCAAGGATTCCGCCGCGGATTATTTCCTCGCCGGCCGCAACTTGGGCTGGTGGATTATCGGCGCTTCCATCTTCGCTTCGAACATCGGCTCGGAGCACATCGTCGGCCTGGCCGGTTCCGGCGCAACCAGTGGTGTCGCCATGGCGCACTACGAACTGCACGCCTGGTGCCTGTTGGTTCTGGCCTGGGTGTTCGTACCTTTTTATATGCGCTCTATGGTCTTCACCATGCCCGAATTCCTGGAGCGCCGCTTCAGCGAGAAATCCCGCTACATTCTTTCCATCGTCTCGCTGATCACGTTCGTCATTTCCAAGATCGCTGTCGGCATTTTCGCTGGCGGCGTAGTATTCGCCACTCTGTTTCCCGAAATGAGCCTCAATATCGGCGGCGTTTTCATTGATAGTTTTTGGATCGGCTCTGTCCTGGTGATCGTCCTCACCGGCCTTTACACGACGCTTGGCGGAATGCGCGCCGTGGCATACAACGACGCCGTCCAGGTGACGGTGTTGATCCTGGGTTCTGCGCTGCTCACTACCTATGGGCTGATTCGCCTGGGCGGCTGGAGCGAACTGCGGCACTGGTGCGGGAGCGACATGTTCAATCTCTGGAAGCCACTGATTCCAGCCGGAGTTCACGGCACCTGGGCCCCGGTCATTGAGACCAACGCCGCCGGGCAGGTGGTCAAACAGGCATGGTATTTCAACGGAAACTTCCCCTGGCTGGGAATGTTGTTCTGCGCTCCCATCATCGGTCTGTGGTACTGGTGCACCGACCAGTACATCGTGCAACGAGCGCTGGGCGCGCCGAATGAAGCAGTTGCGCGCCGTGGCAGCATTTTCGCCGCGTTCCTGAAGCTGTTCCCGGTCTATCTATTTATCATTCCAGGGCTGATCTGTTTCGCGCTGGCTCGCAGCGGCAAGGTCCCCGAACTGACCTCGATGATCGGCCCCGACGGCCAGTCCATCCCGGCACTTTCGAATGGCGCTTTCCCGATGATGGTGCAGTACCTACTGCCCCCCGGCATTCGCGGCATCGTGGTCGCCGGCCTGCTTTCTGCGCTCATGGGTTCGCTCGCCGGCGTTTTCAACGCCTGCTCCACACTATTCACTGTCGATTTGTATCAAAAATGGAAGAAGGGAGCGTCCCAGCACCAGCTCGTCCGCACCGGCCGGATGGCCACTGTAATCATGGTGCTAATCGCGCTGGCGTGGATTCCCGTCATCAAGAATGCCAAGGGTCTCTATACCTATCTCCAGTCCGTCCAAGGATATCTGGCGCCACCCATCTTTGTCGTTTTCTTTTTCGGCGTCTTCTTCAAGCGGCTGAACGGCCACGGCGCGCTTTGGGCGATGATCGTCGGGTTCCTGCTCGGTATTTTCAGAATGCTGGTTGATACGCCCGTGACGCTTGGCCTCGAAGGTTTTCAGAACGGGTATGCGCCGGGGTCGTTCCTCTGGGTCGTGAACAATATCTACTTTCAATACTTCAGTGTTCTGATCACGATCGTCTCGGCAGTGGTCATGGTGGTGGTAAGCTATGCCACCGCTCCACAAGACCTCGCGAGCATCAAGAGCCTCACCTTCGGAACCGAAACCGCGGAAGATCTGAGCCGCACGCGGGCAAGCTGGGGCTGGAGGGAAGTGGCGGCGTCCGGCGCCGTTCTGACCTGCATTTTGGGAGGATATCTCTACTTTCGCGGTTGAGTGCCGTTTGGCACGGGAAGCGCTTCAGGCGCGCAATGGGGCTTGACCTGAATCCAGCGTCGGCCATTCGCGTCCAACTCAATTTCATCGACTGGGCCGCCTACATCGCTCTTGTTGGGAAGATACTGAATCGTCAGTTCCACCAGGCGGCGCGCTTTGAACCGGTCAAAATCGGGGCCGCTCAGATTCACTCCCCTCCATTGCGCGCGTTCGGCAATGGCGCGAGAGGTGCTCCCATGATCGAATTCGACGGCAATCTCACTCTGTCCAAGCCCGAAGTATCTCGTCGCGGAGCCGCTCCATGCCATGTCGCTTTCCTGATGGGATAAACCTCGCGCGCTATCGAAGCTGATCTTGCTGACGTGCACCCAGGTGCTTCCGTCCTTTTCGATTCCCGCCAGTACGCCGGTCGCAGCGACGCCATCATTGGACTTGGTATAAGCCAGCAATTGATTGCGCGGAAGAGCGAAAAGCCTTTGCGTCATCGCTTCGGCCCAACGGCCGAGTGCCGATTCTCCATCGCCGATTCCCATTCTTTCGCCGTGAAAAGTTTGGACGAGGACTGTATCCATCTCGGTGTCGGCGGCCCAACTCCGCGCGGGATCGGTGACGATGCCGGCGGCGGCAAATAACGTGTTGCTGTGTAGCGGGCCGATCTTACAATAAGTGTCGTCAACGCTCGCCACGGCGGTGCCGTTGGAAGCACCAACCCGGCTATCGGCGGCAAAAATTACATAGTTTTTCGCCTGCGCAACGATAACGATCGTTCCAGCGATTATGGATTCGCTCGCACGCGCACTCGGCGACGCGGCAAGAACCGTAAGCGCAAGAACGATTTTTGTTAATAAAGCCTCCAGAAAGGCAGCCTCCAGACGCACATTCTCTCACCTCTTGCGATTTGCTATCGTGGTTCACAATGACGGCGAGAGAGTGGGTCCATTGAAAATCTTCTGGTCTGCGATCTGTGCGATATGGCTTCTGGGCTGCTGCGCCGGAACTGTTGCTCTTCCCGCACGGGCTGCTTCTAGCCCGTCAGGATTCACGGGCGCCATCCAGGGGATGAAGCGTTCCGTCATCCCCATCGCCTGTATCAGCGCGAACGGAACCGTCGCGGAAACACTGACGGTGGAGGGGACTGGATTCTTTGTGGCGGCCGACGGCACCTTTATTACGGCCAATCACGTGATCGAAGGCATGGTCAGCAAAGCGCGGACGGCGCCATGCCCTTATGCTGCGTTCTACCTGCCACAAACCGGCGGATGGAGCGCAGACCAATCCAGCTTCCGCTCCGACTACTATGTTTTCCACGCCAACGAATGCAAGCGGGATGCGGACCTCGACATTGCACGCTGCCGAAGCATACGTCCGGTTGAGGCCGTGCACAAGATTGCGCCCGTGACGTTTGAAACCGGGGTTCAACCTGACGGAACGCCCATAGGCTTCACGGGATTTCCATTACATTTTCATATTCCTCTGAGTTCGGTCGGGAACATATCGGGCTATGTCGAGACGCGCGACGATGGCCGAGGTCCGCGCTCCATCATCATGGACAAAGAGGCGTGGCCCGGAGCCAGCGGGAGCCCGCTCTATCTTGCGAACGGCAAAGTCGTCGGACTGCTAAGGCAGCGTGGAGTGAATGAAGGTAACGGGAGAACCATCGGCTTACCAAGCCGGCTGATCCAAGAGTTCCTGAGCCAGAACGCCAGCCAGTAAGGATCTGCGCTTCTCAATGGCTTCACAAGTTCGACGCTCGGGCGTTCCCGGTGCGGCACGCTTATGGTCTGTGTCGCGGCCAGAATGTTAGTACCGCTCCCTATAGTCGCGGCAGCAAAGGCCATTTTCATTACTCGGGGCTCGATCCTCGCAGGTGGGTTCTCCTGACACGCGCCTCGTCCCTTCGTTAGACTGAAGTTACACCTGAATGCGCAAAGTTCTGCGGACCAGCGCCCTCCTGCTCGCGTTTTCTGCGTGCGCGCTTGCTGTCGACTGGAAAGCGCTGAAGCCCGAAGGCTACGTCAGTGATTTCGCCCGTGTAATTGACCCGCAAAGTAAAGCCGCCCTTGAACAGTACGCCGCGCGTGTCGAACAAGTCACCGGCGCCCAGATGGCTCTGGTGACGCTGCGCACGCTTGAAGGCGAGCCCATCGACGACGTCGCCAATACCATCTATCGCGCGTGGGGCGTGGGGCAGAAGGGCAAGAACGAGGGCATCATGCTGCTGCTCGTGGTCGGCGACCGTCGCAACCGCCTCGAAGTCGGCTACGGCTTGGAGCCGCTTCTGCCCGATGGTTTCGATGGCAGCATTCTTCGCGAAATGCGTCCGGCCCTCCGCCAGGGCCAGTACGGAGAGGCCATGATGGCCGCCGCGGAAACCATCGGCTCGACCATCGCCAAGGCGAAGAATGTTTCGCTCGACGCGCAGCTACCCCGGCGCATGCGGCGCTCAACCGGAAATTCCATTCCCTGGCCCGCGCTGCTGGTTTTTCTGTTCTTCGTGTTCTGGCTGCTTCGCGCCCTCGGCCGCGGTGGCCCCGGTGGAGGCGGCGGGTTCTGGACCGGCCTACTCCTCGGCAACCTGATGGGCCGTGGACTCGGCGGTGGTTTCGGTGGTGGCGGCGGTGGTTTTGGCGGATATGATGGAGGCGGTGGTGGTGGCGGATTCGGAGGTTTCGGCGGCGGGGACTCGGGCGGCGGTGGAGCATCGAGCGACTGGTAGTAAGATGATCGAGGCTGCATGGAAAATCTTCTGAACCAGCTCCTGGAAAGGCTCACCAAGGCTTTGGGCGATCGCGTCGTTTCCGTCGTCCTCTACGGCTCCGCCGCTTCCGGCGACCATCACGAAGGCTTTTCCGATGTCAACGTGCTCTGTGTCCTTCAACAAGTCACCGTGCGCGAACTCGAGCAGTCCGAGCCGGTTTTCCGCTGGTGGCGCGAAAAGAGAAATCCTTCGCCGCTCCTGCTCAGCGAACATGAGCTCGCCACCTCCACCGATTGCTTCGCCATCGAATTCCATGACATCAAAGCCCACCACCGCATCCTGCAAGGCAAGGATGTTGTCTCTGGACTAGTGGTTGAAGATACGTTCTACCGCGCGCAGGTGGAGCATGATCTTCGCGCTAAACTGCTGCGCCTGCGCCAGAAGGCATCGGGCTCACTCGGCGATAAGGATGTACTCCGGCAGTTGTTGGCCGATTCGGTTTCCACGTTCTGCGTGCTGTTCCGCCACGCCCTAATCCTGCACGGGTTCGAGGCGACGAGCAAGAAGCGCGACGTGATCGAACAGTCGCGGCAAAAGTTCGGCATCGATCCGCAACCATTTGCCAAGCTGTTCGATCTGCGCGAGGAGCGTGTCAAGCCGCGGGATTTGGAACCTGTCGGGCTGCTCGATTCGTATCTCAAACAGATCGACATTGTCATCAACGCCGTGGACCGGCTAGAGAAATAGGGGAGCGAACAAATTCATGAAGATTGCTCTGATTGTGATCGCGGTGCTCTTGGTTGTCGTCCTGGGTTGCGCCGGCCAGTACGTCAGTATCCGCAACGATCTGGTTACCCGCAAGGAATCGGTCACCGCCGCGTGGTCGCAGGTAGATGTCGCCCTGCAACGTCGCGCCGACCTGATTCCCAACCTGGTCGAGACGGTGAAAGGCTTCGCCAAGCACGAGGAGAAGGCTATCGACGACGTGGCTAGCGCCCGCGCCGCTCTGATCGGGGCCAAGTCTCCTTCGCAAAAAATCGCTGCCAATTCGCAGCTCGATGGCGCCCTCGGCCGCCTGCTGGTAGTCGTCGAAAACTATCCCAATCTGAAAGCCAATGAGAACTTCTTGCGCTTGCAAGACGAATTGGCCGGAACCGAGAACCGCATCGCCATCGAGCGCCGCAAATATAACGAGACGGTCCAAAGCTACAACACCAAGATCCAGTTGTTCCCCGATAACATTGTCGCCTCCATGTCCGGCTTCCAGCGCGAAGACGCCTACTTCAAAACCGAGCCCGGCGCCCGAACCGCCCCGAAAGTGGCATTCTGACTTTCTCGCGTAGCGCAGGGACACGCGCCGTCTGCGGGTACCTGCGACCTTTCTCTCCCTCTGCGCCCCCGCACAATTCCATGTACGATATCTTCTTGATTCCCATTTATGTCCACCCCCACATTTTCCAATTACATCAACGGTGAATGGCTCGATAGCCCTCAAACATTCGAGGACCGCAACCCCGCCAACACCGGCGAGGTCGTCGCTCTATTTTCGAAAGGCACCGCGCAAGACATTGGCCACGCGGCCGATGCTGCCGCCACCGCCTTTCCCGCCTGGTCCGCCACCGCCGGTCCCGCGCGCGGCAACATCCTCTACAAAGCCGCCGACCTCCTCGACCGCCGCTTCGATTCCATCGCCGCCGAAATGACGCGTGAGGAAGGCAAAACCCTGCCCGAGGCCAAGGGCGAAGTCCGCCGCTCCATCAATATCTTTCGCTATTTCGCAGGAGAAGGCTCGCGCATGCCGGGCCAAATCGTCCCCTCCGAGCGCGACCGCGTGCACATGTTCTCGATCCGCAGACCAATCGGCGTAGTCGGCCTCGTCACGCCCTGGAATTTCCCCAGCGCCATCCCCGCCTGGAAGCTCGCACCCGCGCTCATCTGCGGAAACACCGTAGTGTTGAAACCGGCGTCCGCCGCGCCTCTTAGCGCCTGGCGCATCGTCGAAGCCTTGCATGAAGCCGGCATTCCGCGCGGCGTTGTTAATTTCGTCGCGGGATCCGGAGGTGAATTAGGCGGCGCACTGGTCGCGGCCAAGCCGCTCAAAGCCATCTCGTTCACCGGTTCGTGCCACATCGGCAACTGGTTACACGCTGAAGCCTCCAAGCGCCGCCTGCGCATTCAACTCGAAATGGGCGGTAAGAACCCCACCATCGTTCTCGCCGATGCCGACTTCAACTCCGCCGTCGAGAACGTCGCCAATGCCGCGTTCTTCTCCACCGGCCAGAAGTGCACCGCCACTGGCCGCGTGATAGTCGAAGACTCCATTTACGAGAAGTTTCTCGCCGCGCTCATCGAGCGCACCAAGAAGTTGAAGGTCGGTGACGGCATGCAGCCGGGCATCGACATCGGCCCCTTGGTCGACCAGAACCAGTTGGACACCGTACTGAAATACATCGAAATCGGCAAGAAGGAAGCTGGACCGCCCAAGGTCGGCGGCAATCGCATCACCACCGGCGGCCTCGATAAAGGCTATTTCGTCGAACCCACCATCTTCGCCGACGTAGAAGAACGCATGACCATCGCCCAGGAAGAAATCTTTGGCCCGGTTTTAGCCGTGATACGCGCCAAGAATTTCGATGACGCCATGCGCATCGCAAACAATACCCCCTTCGGCCTCTCATCCTCTATTCAGACGACCAATCTTTCCCGCGTATTTGAATACATCCCCCGCGCCGAAGCCGGCCTGCTCACCGTAAATCTTCCCAGCGCCGGCGTCGAGTACCAGTTGCCCTTCGGCGGCACGAAGGATTCCAGCTTCGGCCCCAAAGAACAAGGGCCCGCCGCCATGGAATTTTACAGTGACTACAAAACGGTATATCTGAAATACTGAAGTCGTGTTGGCTAGCACCTAACACCTGCTTTTTATGAAACTCGCCCAGATCCAGTTCGACGGCCTCCGCGTAGCTGCAATATTCGAGGGTGACCACGTCCGCCCCATTCCCGGCTACACCATGGTGGAGCTGATTCACCGCTCCGAGGGAGAGGCCGAGTCGTTGCCCGCACTGGCCACCAAGCTCGCCAGCCACCACGCTGTTGCCGCCGCCCTACTCATTCCCATTCAGCCCGCCGAGGTTTGGGCCTGCGGCTGCACCTACGAAACCAGCGCCAGCTTTCGCGACGCTGAGCATGGCACGCGCGAGGGCATGTACGCTCACGTGTATCGCAGCGAACGCCCGGAGATTTTCTTCAAGGGAACGGCGCGCGTGTGTGTTGGGCCGGGTGAACCCATTGGGATTCGCGCTGATTCGAAATTCACCGCACCCGAGCCTGAGTTGGCCGCAATTCTCGGCAGCCGTGGCGCGATTCTCGGCTTCACGCTCGCCAATGATGTTTCCGCGTGGGATATCGAACGCGAGAATGCGCTCTACTTGCCCCAGTCGAAGGTTTATTCAGCCTGTTGCGCACTCGGGCCGGTGATCGTCACCGCCGATGAGCTGGTGAATCCTTACAACCTCGATATGACTTGCACCATCACTCGCGGTGGTAAGACCACATTCAGGGGACAAGTCTCCACCGCCCGCCTGCATCGGAAACTCGAGACACTTGTGGGTTATCTGCTGCGTGCGAACCCGGTGCCCGCGGCGTCGGTCCTGCTGACTGGCACCGGCATCATTGTCACCGAAGAAGCCGCGCTGGCTCCCGGCGATACCGTTTCCATTCGCATTCCTGAGATCGGCGAGCTGTCCAACCCCGCCGCCATCGTCGAGTAGGATCGCAATTCGGGACTGGCTTCGAAATTCCGGCGAACGCAATCACGAATGCGGCAGACGCCCCGATTCAGGAATTTCGTTGCCTCTCCCCGAATTGCCCTGTCCCCGAATTGCCCGAACTGCGCCGCGCGGCTTGCAAGCAGCTCTCCACTTCTTCGAGCAAAATGACAGGATCGATCGGCCGCCATAGAAATTTGGTGGCGCCGGCGGACCGCGCCACCTCCGTGCTGACATCGCGAGGGAGCGTAGCCGAGATCAGAACCACAGGAACTGTCCGAAGGTCCGGATCGGCCCTCATCCGGCGCGCCAGCTCAAAACCGGTGCCCTCCGGCATGTTCACATCCGACAGCACAACGTCGGGCCGGTTCTGCTTGGCCATCGCCAACGCAACTGTAACGTTGTCCGCCAGCATGACGTGGAATCCCGATGGCTCAAATATCGATTGCGCCAGTTCCAGGTTGGCGGGAACGTTGTCCACCACGAGAATTGTGCCGCGAGCCACCGCTTGCGTTTTCCTCGTCCCATCGAGCACCGGTTCGGCAGCCGTGGCAGCTTGGTAGTCACGTTGCCGCCGCTCTTCGGGTTTCAGGAAGGCCTCCACGCTTGCAACAAACGTCTCCGGATCGATGGGCTTGGCCAGGTAGCCATCGAACCCCACCGCTAACGCACGCTCGCGGTCCCCCACCATCGCCAGCGCCGTGATGGCCACCAACGGGATTGAGCGCAGGCGTTCGTCCTGCTTCAGCCGCCGCGCCACTTCGAAGCCATCGATTCCCGGAAGCTGAATATCGCAAAGAATCAAGCCCAGATCCTGGTTCCGCGCCAGTTCCATCCCCGCCAGCCCGTCCGCCGCCGTCACCGTCGCGTAGCCAAATGCTTTCAGCAGGTAGTTCATCAGCTCCAGATTGTCGGCATGGTCTTCTATGATCAGAACGCGGACCGGCATGGTTTTCACGATTGCGGGATCAGCAGCGTAAAGCAGCTGCCTTTGCCAAACTCGCTCTCACATTCAATCCTGCCCCCGATCAGCTCCGCCAGCTTGAGACTCAGGTGCAGACCCAGGCCCGTGCCCTCCACGCGCGCGGTGGATGCCACCCGTTCGAACGGCTGAAACAAGCGCTGCTGATCCTCGGTCCGGATGCCAACTCCGCTGTCACGAACGTGGACCGCCACCAGTGCCTCACCGTTTTGACGCGCCTCCAGTTCCAGTACTACCCAGCCCTGCGCGGTGAACTTGATGGCGTTGCTCGCGAGATTGATCAGGATCTGGCTGAGCGCCCGCCGGTCGGTCCGGGTGATGATGTGATAGTCCGGGAGCACGACGCGCAGTTCTAAAGATTTGGCCTGGGCCAGCGGCCGCAGCGTGGTGACTACTTCCTCCACCACCTCACCGCAGACGGTCTCCTGCAGACGGATCTCCACTTTTCCGGATTCGATCTTGGCGAGATCCAGCAGATCGTTGATCAGCGAAAGCAGGTGTCTGCCGCTGGATTGGATGGTCTTGAGCTGCTTGTCCTGGTCTGGGTTGAGCGGGCCGGGCAACTGCATGAGCAGCGTGCCGGTAAAGCCGATGATGGCGTTGAGCGGCGTGCGCAGTTCGTGGCTCATACTCGACAGGAACCGGTTCTTCGCCAAGCTGGCCTTTTCCAGCTCGACGTTCTTCTCCTGCAGAGTTTGCTCGAAACGCTTGCGCTCTGTCACGTCGCGTGCGGCGGCGAACACGCCGTGCAGCATCCCCGCCTGGTCATAAAACGTGGTGGCGTTATAGCTCACCACCGTCTCCTTTCCCGCGCGCGAACGCACCGTGAGCTCGTAGTTGGTGACGCGTTCCAGGCGCAGCACCTGGCGGATACCGTCCTCGGCGCGGTCGGCATCTGTGAAGTATTGCTTAAAGGCCGAACCGATCAGCTCCTCGCGCGAAAAACCGGTCAACGTTTTCATCTGCTCGTTTACGTCTGTGATGATCCCCAACGGATCGGTGGTCATCAGCGCGTCAATGTTGGATTCGATCAATGACCGCGTATAGAACTGCGAATCACGCAACCGGCTCTCGAGCTCCTTCTGCGCGGTGATGTCGCGTGCCGCCGCCAGGATACCCAGTGGCTTGCCGGCGGCGTCCGTGAACACGCCCGCGTTGAACGATACCACGATGCGCCGCCCGTACCTGGTGATCAGCGTAAGCTCGTACCCGATCACGCGGCGCTCCTCTAATGTTTGCAGCACACCTTTGCACGCCTGTTCCGGGTCGGTGAAGTAGGTGGAGAACTTCGCACAGACCAGTTGCTTGCGCGAATGCCCGGTCAGCCGCTCCGCGCCTTCATTGACGTCGGTAATGGTCCCGTCCGGGGCGATCGCGAACTGCGCGTCCGGTGACGCTTCAATGAGCGAACGGCTGTAGACTTGCTGCTCGATGAGCTGCGTCTGCAGGCGCGCCTGCTCGGAGATGTCGCGCGCCGAGGCGAAGATTCCCTGCACCCGGCCTTCCCCGGAGCGGAAGATGGATGCGTTGAAGGATACGGTAGCCTTGCGCCCCGTCTTAACCTTCAGCACTAGCTCGTAATTGGTCACTACACCTTCCGCCAGAGTGCGCTTCACGCCCAGATCGGCATTCGCCGGGTCGGTAAAATATTGCTTGAACTGCGAGCCGATCAGTTCCTCGCGGCTGTACCCCGACATGCGGCACATTTGCTCGTTGAGATCCGTGATGAAGCCTTCTGGATCCACCGTAATCAAGCCATCCACTGAAGACTCGATCAGGCCCCGCAAATACGTCTGCTGCTCGCGCAGTTGCTCTTCCAGCCGCACATGGTCGGTGATGTCGCGGGCCGAGGCCCAAATACCCTGCACGTTGCCGCTCTGGTCTTTGAACACCGAAGCGTTAAAGGAAACGTGCAACAACCTTCGCGACCGTCCCAATAGCGTCAGAGCGTACTCGGTGACGAACCCCACATCGAGCGTCTGGCGCACTCCCAGAGTGGCGCGTTCCGGATCCGTGAAGTAATCACTGAACGGCGTGCCCAATAGCTCCTGCCGTCCGTACCCGGTCATCTGGCACATGCGATCGTTAATGTCGGTGATGAAGCCGGCTCGGTCCACCGTGACTAATCCGTCCATGGTCGATTCGATGAGACCCCGCAGGTAAGTTTGCTGCTCGCGTAATTGGTCTTCGAGCACCTTCTGCGCGGTGATGTCGCGCGCCGCCGCGAACACGCCCTGCAGCTTGCCCTCGCGGTCAAAGAAAGTGGTTGCATTGTAGGAGACCACGGTCTCCTTGCCCCCCTTGGCACGCGCGGTCAATTCATAGTTGGTGACCCGGTCCTCCCGCAGCACCAGCCGGATGGCGGCCTCCGCGCGCAGCGGGTCGGTGAAGTAATTCTTGAACGGCGTGCCGATGAGATCGTCCCGCTTGAAGCCCGTAAGCGTCTCCATCTGCTGGTTAACGTCGGTGATGAGGCCCAGCGAATCCGTGGTCATCAGCGCGTCGATGTTCGATTCGATCAGCGACCGCGTGTAAACCTGCGAGGCTTGCAGCTTCTCTTCGAGCTGCTTTTGCGAAGCGATGTCGCGCGCCGACGCGAAGATGCCCTTGACCGCGCCCGCAGCGTCCTTGAATACCGCCGCGTTGAACGAGACCGGCAGTTGACGCCCGTCGGCCACCTGTAAGGTCAACACGTAGTTGGCCACCGACCCCTCACGGAACGTCAGCCGCACCCCTTCCGCCGCCCGCTCGGGCTCCGTGAAATAGGTGTGAAACGCCGAGCCTACCAGATGGCTCCGCTGCCGCCCCACCATCCGGCACATGGTTTCGTTCACGTCGGTTATCATGGTCTGCTCGTCAACCGTCACCAGTCCATCCACCGAAGCCTCAATCAGGCCGCGGTTGTACGCGCGTTCCTCCTTAAACTGTGTTTGCAACTGCGCCTGCCGCGTGATGTCGCGCGCCGAGGCGAAAATGCCGCGCACCGCACCCGACGTCTGGTCCTTGAAGATGGCGGCGTTGAATGAGACCAGGGCTTCCCGGCCGTCCTTGCTGCGTAGCGTCAGCTCGTAGTCGGTTGCCGCTCCCTTGTCGAGCGTCAGCCGTACGCCTTCGCCGGCGCGTCTGGGGTCGGTGAAGTATTGCGGAAACGGCGTGTGGACCAGCTCTTCCCGCGTGTATCCGGACATCCGGCACATGGTTTCGTTCACGTCCGTGATGATCATCAGCGGGTCCACGGTGATGAGGCCGTCGAGCGCGGCTTCGATCAGGCCGCGGTTGTACGCGCGCTCTTCCGCCAACTGCGCCTGCAGCTCCGCCTGCTGGGTGATGTCGCGCGCCGAGGCGAAAATACCGCGCACCGCGCCGGCCGCGTCGCGGAACACGGAGGCGTTGAATGACACGAGGATCCGCCCCCGCTGGCGCGTGGATAACGTGAGAACGTATTCCTTAACCACCCCGTTTTCGAATGTCTCGGCTACGCCCGAACGCGCGCGATCGGCGTCCACGAAGTAGTCGGCAAAGGCCGTCCCGATCAGCTCCTCCCGGCTGTAACCGGTCATCCTGCACATCTGCTCGTTCACGTCCGAAATCCAGCCCGAGGCGTCCACCGTGATCAAGCCATCTACCGAGGCCTCGATCAGCCCGCGGTGATAGGATTCCGATTCGCGCAACTGATGCTCGAGTTTCTTCTGCTCGGTGATGTCGCGGGCAGCCGCCAACACGCCCTGCAGCTGCCCCTCGGCGTCCCGGAACGTGCTGGCGTTGTAGGAGACTACCGTTTCACGGCCGTCGCGCGCGCGCGCCGTCAGCTCGTAGTTGGTTACGCGTCCGCGCCGCAGCACGCGGCGAATGCCCTCTTCCGCCGCCTCGGGATTGGTAAAGTGATTTTTGAAACGCGAACCGATCAACTCATCACGTGCGTACCCGGTCAGTGCCTCCATCTGCTGGTTGACGTCGGTGATCACTCCTACGGAATCGGTAGTCATCAGTGCGTCAATTGAGGATTCAATTAGCGAGCGCGTATAGAGCTGCGTCGCTTGAAGTTGCTCGCTCAGCCGAATTTCGCCGGAAATATCCTTGGAGATCAGCAGAAAGCCCACCGGCTGGCCGAACGAGTCGCGCCGTGGCGTGATGACCACCCGCGCGGTGAAATGGTCGCCGTTTTTGCGCGCCCGCTGGAGAGTTCCTTCCCACTTACCCTCGCGTAGCGCGATTTCCATGATCTCGCTGTGGCGACCGGCCGCCACATCCGCGGGAATGTGCAGAATCGAGGAGTTGGCCTTGCCTACTACCTCCTCCGGCTCGTAGCCGTAGAGACGCCGCGACCCCTCGTTCCACAACAGGATGGTTCCATCCAGGCCCTTGCCCACTATCGAGTATTCGGTCGAGGCCTGCAGGATGTTGGCAATGAAGTCCACCGCCTCCTGCGCTGTGCCCACGATGGCGCTGTCGAACAGTTTGGTCTTACGCAATTCCCTGGTGAACTTCAGCTCGCCGGAAACATCTTTGGAGATCAGCAGAAAGCCGGACAGATGTCCGTCTGGAGCCCGTCGCGGTGTAATGACCACGCGGGCGGTGAAGCGCTCGCCACTCTTGCGGACGCGGGTGAGCACCCCTTCCCACTTGCCTTCGCGCAGGGCAATTTCCATCATCTGCTTGGGGCGGCCCTCCGCCACGTCTTCGGGCGTATGCAGGATCGATGAGTTGGCTTTGCCCACCACCTCGTCGGGTTCGTAGCCGTAGAGCCGCTGGGCCCCTTCGTTCCACAACAAGATCGTGCCGTCCAGGTCCTTGCCGATGATGGAGTACTCGGTGGATGAAGCCAGAATGCTCGTCATTAGAACGAGCGACTGCCCAGCTTGCGTCGTGTCTAAATTCATTACTGCCATGAATGCATCACCTCCCGTCCGTGAACTGCCCACCACGCTCCGGGAATCAGCGCCGTGGACCGGACGCCGGCGCCGGGCTCGCTTGCAGACTCAATCCGTCCTCGCCCGCCAGCGATCAGTTCCGGGGAACCAGCAGCGTCAGCCTGCTGCCGTGGCCGGCTTCACTATCAACTTCTAACGACCCGCCGATCAGATCCGCCAGCTTGCCACAGAGGTATAGGCCGAGTTCGGAGCCCTTGGGCGGTTCGCCTTGTTGCACATGCTCAAAAACCTTCCGGATCCGCTCTTGGTCTTGGGGCTTGATACCCGGGCTCTGCGTCACGTGAATCGCCATCATCTTGCCGTTCGCGTGCATCGTCTCGCTCGTTCCGATACGCAGGGAACCCTGGTCACTGCACTTCACGGCCTGCCGCGCAAGTGTGACCACTATCTGAGTAAACGCGCGCTGGTGCGTCCGGACGGTAACCGATGGTTCCGGCAGGTCGACGTCCAGCCCCATGGATTTCGCCTCCGCAATCGGTCCCACCACCGATGCCACCTCCTTCAGCATCTCGCGGCACGAGCTTTCCTTACGCTCAATTTCGAGCGCACCCGATTCCACCTTGGCCAGATCGAGCACTTCGTTGATCTGCTCCAGCAAGGCCTTCCCGGCTGCCTGAATTCTCTGCAGTTGCCGCTCCTGGTCCGCGGTGAGGGGGCCTGCCAAGCGCATCCGCAGCGTGCCCGCAAAACCCAGAATCGCGTTCAGCGGCGTGCGCAGCTCGTGGCTCATGCTTGCTAGAAAAAGATCTTTAGCCGCCAGCGCCTTCTCGAGTTCGATGTTCTTTTGACGCAGCGCCAGCTCGAATTGCTTTCGCTCAGTCACGTCGCGGACCGAGGCGATCACCTGTATGCCGTCTTCGGTTTCAATCGGGCTGAGGCTCATCTCCACTGGAAACTCGCCGCCGTCCTTGCGCCGGCCATTCAAGTCCAGCCCGGCCCCCATCGGCTGGACCTTCGGCTCACGGAAGAATCCTGCTCGGTGGTCCGCATGACCGGGGCGGGTCGGCCCCGGCAGCAGCATCTCGACCGGCTGGCCCGCCAATTCCTCTCGACCATAACCGAAGAGCCGCTCCGTCTGGGAGTTGACTTGTACCATTGCACCGTCCCGATTCACCACGACGATGCCGTCTGGTGCGGATTCCAGCACTTGGCGAAACGTGGCGTTGGCGCGCTCCAGATTCTTGCGCGCTGATATATCGTGGTTGATCTCCAGAACTTCCAGGCGACCGTCGTGAGTTCGCGCCGACCATCGGCTGAAGACCGTTAGAGTGGCCCCGTCCCGCCGCACTTGCACCAGCTCGCCTTCCCAGTAGCCCGATTTCCCGATTTCACCCAGAACGGCCCCGAGGTTCTCCGGAAACTGGGTACCGAGCAGTTCGTGTGCCCGACGTCCCAGCGCCTGTTCCCGCTGCCATCCGTAAAACTGTTCCGCTCCCCGGTTCCAGAACGTTATGGAGCCTTCCGGTCCGCAAACCAGGATCGCGTCATGCGCCAGTTCCAGCAGCTCCGCCTGCCGCCGCAAGGCCTCGGCTACCCGCTCCAGTTCGGCCGTATCCTGCGCCAGCTTGTGATACATCGAGGCTACTTCCGCGGGATTGGGCATCTTGACCAGCCCGGGCAGTAAGGGAGCCAGAAGGATCGCGGTAGTCACTGAGGCGACCGCGGTCGCCGCTTTGACCACGCCGTCCAGCCGGTACGTGGCGTGCCACACCGTCCATGCGCCGAGCAGATGCGTGGTGCCACAAGCCAGAATAAATGCGGCAAAGGCGGCTAGAATCCAGCTGAACCCAATGTCGCGCCGTTTCCGCACGAACCAGAACAGCAGCACTGGGATCGAATAGTAGGCCAGCGCGATCGCCAGATCGGAGATCACGTTCAGCCATAGAACGCCGGGATTCCAGAGATAGCAGGTGCCGTGCGGCAAAAAATCGCTGTCAAAGAGTTTCTTGAAGAACTCGATCATGGGCTTCCTCTAATTTGCTGGACGCGCGGGTATCCGCTTATGCTGTGTGGCTGACGCCGGGATCACTTCTTTTGAGTTGATCGGCCTGGGAGCCTTTCCCCTCGGGCCACGCGCCCTCCGCACTTCCGTCCAGCGCTTCCCGAACCTTGACGGCAAGCGTGCGCGGCGTAAACGGCTTTTGCAGAAAAGGAATGGTTGGATCCAGCGCCCCCTGCTGCGCCGCCACGTCACCGGTGTAGCCGGAGGAGTAGAGCACTTTGATGCCAGGACGGTCCCGCCGGATTTCGCCGGCGATCTCGTTGCCGCACATCCTGGGCATCACGATATCCGTGAACAGCAAGTGGATCTCGCCCTCGTGCCGCCGTGCCACTTCCAGCGCTTCCTCCCCATCAGCGGCTTCGAGCACCGTGTAGCCAAGCTGGCCCAGAACACTCACCGTCAGCCGGCGCACCCGTTCGTCATCCTCGGCAAGCAGAACCGTCTCACTGCCCAACGGCAGGGGTTGGTAGTCGTTGCGAGGCCTGCTGACTTCGGTTTGCCCGGCTGCCCTCGGCAGGTAAACCTTGACGGTCGTGCCACGATTCGGCTCGCTGTATACCCAAATGTAGCCGCCGCTCTGCCGTACGATGCCATACACCGTGGAAAGCCCCAGTCCCGTGCCTTTGCCAAGCGCTTTGGTAGTAAAGAAAGGCTCGAACAGATGCGATCGCGTCTCGGCGTCCATCCCCGACCCCGTATCGCTCACCGCCAGCATCACGTAGTCGCCCGGCGGAACTTCGTGATCCACACGCTGTCGGTCGTCATCCTCACGTTGTTGGTCGTCGATTTTCAGATTCTCGGTTTCCAGCGTCAGTCTGCCGCCGAGCGGCATGGCGTCACGCGCATTCAGCACCAGGTTGAGGATCACTTGATCGAGCTGTCCGGGGTCGACCTTGGTCAGCCAAGCGTCCTCGTCGCAGCGGGTCACCAGCTCGATGTTGGAGTTGATCAGCCGCCCCAGCATTTTCGCAAGGCTGGCCACTGCGTTGCTTACGTTGAGGATCTTGGGTAGCAGCACCTGCTTCCGGCTGAATGCCAGTAACTGGTTGGTGAGCATGGCGGCTCGCGCGCCAGCGTCGCGGATGTCTTCGATGTCCAGCCGCCGCCGGTCGTGCGGATCCATGGCCGAAAGCACCATGTCGCTGTGCCCGAGAATCACGGTCAACAGGTTGTTGAAGTCGTGCGCCACTCCCCCGGCCAGCCGGCCGACCGCTTCCAGCTTCTGCGACTGCCGAAGCTGCATCTCCAGCCGCTTCCTCTCGGCGACGTCGCGAATAATAGCCTGGATCCGCCCGTCTTCCAAACCGCTCATGCTGACTTCCACTTCCAGTGGGCTGCCGTCGTGCCGTAAAAAGCGTAGCTCTTTGCGAAACACCTTGCCTCGAATCTGATCGATGGACCAAGGAATGTGGTTCCGGTCTTCCTTGGGGATCAGATCTTGCATGTTCCGTTGGAGAAACTCCTCGCGCGAGTATCCGAGCATCTCGATCAGCCTGCGATTGACTTCCATGTAATCCCCACGCTCGTCGGCGATGGCGATGCCGTCGGACGCCTGCTCCAGCACCATGCGATACTTCTCGGCGGCCTGCCGGCGCTCCACCACCTCGTGCTCCAGCTCTTCGGCGCGACGCTTCAGTTCCTTGAACAGGCGAGAGTTTTCATACCCCACGGCGAGTTGTGCGGCCAGCGTGGCGAGAAGGCGTTCGTCGTTTGCGCTAAACTCGTCAGCACCCAGCTTATTTCCAAGACCAAACCAGCCGTAGGTACGGCTGCGCGTGCGAATTCGGACCGCCAGATACGAATCCAGCGGACCGATCTCGGGTTTGCATCCCGGCATCTCCGATTTGTCGGGCCAATTTCCCCCTCGCTGGTTCCCCGCGCCGCTTAAGCTCTCGCAAACAGCTCCACCAAGCCCGCACGTGGGACACGGAGACGTGGGATCGCCAGCTTCCATTCCCTTGGAACAATAGCGCCGCGCTGCCTGGCCGCTCTCATCGGTGATGGACGCCGCCGCACAGGTTGCGCCGATGACCTCGCGAGCCGCCTGACAATAGCGTTCCAGCAGAACCGAAGGATCCTGCGCCACATTAAGCTCGTGCCCGACATCAATCAGCGCCTCCAAGCGCGCGCTCAGGTCCCCAACTTCGCCAGCTTGCTGCGAAACCTTGTCAGTCAGTATGCGGATGTGCTCGCGATCAAATTCTTCGGCCGGCGTCGCAAGCACTGCAGTAGGCGCTAGCCCCAGGGCAGCGTCCACAATGCGCAACACTTCCTCAGGTTCAACGGGCTTAGCTAACACGTACTCCACGCCACATTGGGCTGCCAGCGCGTGCGCTTCCTGCATCAAGTAGTGCGCCGAGTAGAAGACCACGGGAACCGAAGCAAGGCCGGCATCTGCCCGCAAACGTCTGGTGAATTCATACCCGTCCATGGTGGGCATGAGGATGTCGGTGATGACCAGATCAGGCCGTTCGGCGCGAGCCCGCTCCAGTCCTTCGAGGCCGTCACGGGCCTCGACTGTGCGGTGATTTCGATACGCCAGCAGGGTCGTTAGAAGTTCCCGATTACTTTCGCGGTCATCCACTATGAGGATGGTGGCCATTCCGGTCTCCAGGTTTTAGGCTTAAGCCCTTTCGTCGTCATGATTGGTGAATTTCACCACGGATGAACTCTCCACAAGGGACGTAAGAATAAGAAGATGTGCGGCATTTGGCTTGTTCTCTCAATGGAATCTGGGGCTGTGGGCAACACCACCGGGCGGATGTGCTGGACCTGGGGAGCGTGAGTAATCGAAGTCTCTAGCGGAGATAATAAACCATCCCACTGCCGCCTCCGACTTCATCTTGCCGATCTTAAGTGGGTTCACCATCAAGCGAATTACTGAAAACAGAGAGGATAAGCCCCTTATCAGGCACGCGATGAAACTCAGGTGACTGATCAATCCTCGGCCGGCTCGGTAGGTGGCTCGAACCCGTCGAGCAGATCCGGATTGGCGGCAAAACGCTTGAGCGTGCGAATGATGTTACCGGAATTGAAGCCTGCTCGCAGCAGGCGGCGGTAGGCCGACGCCAGGTCCTTTTCGTCCTGAAACAGGCCCGCTTTTGTCTTATCCCGGTACTTACGCCGGATGTAGTCCTGAATCAACGCGGTCTCGTCGACAGTCGCGTAGGTCTTGCCAGCGGTTGCCTCAGCCAGTGCAGGCGCCACGCGCCGGCGAAGCAAGTCCTGAACGACCCGGCGTCTTCCCAGCCGTTGATTCTCCAGCCGGGCGGTGGCAAAGCTTTCGGCGAACTTACGGTCATCGAGGTAGCGATACTCCTTCAGCCGGGCGAGGGTGGCCTCGACATCCTCGAGGCGCTGGGCACGTTGGCGCAACTTCTGGCGCAGTTCGCCGGACGAGCAGGCGCGCGCGCCGAGAGTTTTCAGAGCCAGCTCCCATAAGCCGCCGGCATCCAGCGGCGTTCGTTTTTGCGGTTTGCGCATGCTAACTAACCGTACAGAAGTTTAGCGGTTTTTGCGGCGGAGCTCCATCAAACCCATCACGGCGCGGAGTATACTGAAACTGTTTGACGGAACTACGAAGGGGGACTCATGGACAGCGATGATCTGGCGAGCTTTTTACTTGGGGTAGGCGTTGGAGTGGGCATCGGGCTGCTTTTCGCGCCCAAGTCCGGTGAGGAAACCCGCGAGCTGCTGCGGGGCAAGGCGGACGAAGGCAAAGAGTATCTGAAGCGGCGCGGTTCCGAGTTGAAGGATAGCGCGAGCGACATCATCGAACGAGGAAAAGAGGCCATTAGCCGCCAAAGGGATACGCTGGCGGAGGCCGTCGAAGCGGGCAAGCAAGCCTACCGGGAAGCCGTCTCACAGCCCGAGCCCTCCGAAGGACAGGTTGCTCACTAACCTAAGCTTTCTATGCCGGATGACGTTTTTCGCTGGGTGATTGCGATCGGCGTTTTTCTTTCGCTGGTGGCGTTCGTGGTGCAGACCGCTCTGGTGCTGGCCATGTTCCGCGTGACCAAAGCCATGCAGGAGAAGCTTTTGCCAATCATTGACGCCACCGGCCCGTTGGTAAAAACGGTGCGCTATTTTGCCGACGAGAATTTCCCCAAGTTCTCACAGATAACTACGGATGCCACTGAAGTCGTGAAGTCGCTGCACGCGCAGGTGGACCGGCTAAGCGAAGTCGTGAAAGATGTAAGCGATCGTGCGCGAGCGCAGGTGGCGCGGATCGACGGTGCAGTCGACCTGACCGTGGATCAGGTTCAGAATGCCAGCGCGTCGGTGAAGGATGCGGTGCTCCGGCCGGTGAGACAGGTAGACGGCATCATGCAAGGTATCCGCGCGGCTGTTGCCGTGATGGCCCAGGGGCGGCGCGAGTCCGTGGACCACGCCACGCAAGACGAAGAAATGTTCATCTGATGGCGAAATTGGCGCTGGTTTATGGCGTACGGCTGCTGCCGGCGGAGGAGTTGGAGTCGGTCGGCGAAGCTTCGATTGCCCTGAAGAACGGACGCAAAGCCTCAGTGACTATGCATCTGATTGAGGGCAGCAGCGAGCAGGAGATTCGCAAACAACTGCTGCAGTCGCTCGATGCGTTCTTTGAGTTTTATCCCGAAATCTAAACTCACAACCCGCCCGCGGAGGTAAAATGCCAGTCGTTCCATGAGACCACTGGCGTTGCTTCTGCTCTCCGTCTGGATCCTCTCCGCGGATGCTTTGAACTGCATCAATCATGCCGCTTCCTCGCCCGGGCTTGGCGCGCACATCGAGAACAATACGGTCGTGATCACTTGGGCGGGAGAGCGCGGGACGCCCCTCAGCGCATCGTTCGCGATTGAGCGGGCGACACCAGTGGTGCGAGAGCTGGCTGCCGGCGGCGCCGTGATCGCCCGCAATCTGACGCCGGAATTCACGACGGTGAGCGGAGTGCGGCGGGCCGCGCACGGGCTTGATTACGAACATCGCTGGGATGTGTTCTGGGATGCGCCGCTGAGCATCCCGGGACACGGTGAGAATCCGGGCCTGCCGCGGAAGCCGGAGGAAATCCGGAAGGGGCAGTCATCGTTCGATACGCATTCGTGCGAAGTACGGCAGGAAGGCGCCCGGATCGAGGTTTCGTTTCCCGGCCTCTCGTTAGGAATATTCTCCGGTCGCGTGCAGTTTACGGTTTACCGCGGCTCGAACCTGGTGCGCATGGAAGCCATCGCCAAGACGGACGAGCCCTCGGTGGCTTACAAGTACACGGCGGGGCTCAGAGGGTTTTCGACGCAAGATCTGGCGCGCGTAAGATGGCGCGACGCAGGCGGCAACCAGCAGAAGTACGAGTTCGGCGGGACGCCCAATCACCACGCCGTACCGCTCGTGGCGCGCAATCGGCTGGCGATAGCCGAGGGCACAGCCGGTAGCGTCGCCTTTTTTCCGCCGCCGCACCAGTTTTTCTTCGCGCGCGAGATCGAAGTCAACAACGGGTACGTGTGGTACCGGAAGGACGCCGACGGCACGTTCTCCATGGGAGTGCGCCAGGGAGAAAACGCGGGCGGGTACGAACCCATCTGGATCGAGCGCGTCTATGCGCTCTACAATGCGCCACCCGGCACCTGGCAGAGAATGGCCGCATATTTTTATTTGAGCGGGGCGAATGCCGCGGACACGCGTGACGCTGTGCTGGCGTTTACGCATGGTGACCGATTCCTCCCTGTAACCGGATATCAAGTGATGGCCACGCACTTCCACACGGCATTCGCAAAAGAACTCAGCGATGCCGGCAGCCTCGATGTGCAGCCTCCATGGATCTCGGCCATTCGCGATCTCGGCGTGAATATCGTGATGCTCGATGATTTTCACGATGATGGGCACCCGGCAGACACCGGGCGCGTCCGGCTTGATGAGTTGCGTAACTACTACGAGGCATGCCAACGCCACTCCGACCGCGATTTCCTGATCCTGCCGGGCGAGGAGGCCAATGTTTATTTCGGGGGGCATTACAATTTGCTTTTTCCGAAACCAGTCTATTGGACGCATGGACGGCCGGCGGGATCGGGATTCCAGGATGCGGGCATCTACCACCCGGCGAACGCCGCTGAGATGTATGAGATGGTTCGGCGGGAAGGTGCGCTCACCTGGCAGACGCATCCGCGCACCAAGGGATCGACGGGTTATCCCGACCGCATTCGGGAGCAGGATTACTTTCGAAGCGACCGCTGGCTCGGCGCGGGATTCAAAGCAATGCCCGTCGACCTATCCGAATCGCGCTTGTGCGAGAAGCGCTGCTTCGGCGTACTGGACGATATGAACAACTGGGGTGAGCCAAAATATCTGGTGGGCGAGGTGGATACCTACAAGAAGTTTCCGGATTACGATCTGTACGGCGATTTCAATGTGAATTACGTAAAGCTGGACGCGCTGCCACCGGCGAACGACTGGACGCCGGTCAATCGCGCTCTACGCGCCGGAGATTTCTTTGTTACTACAGGTGAGGTTTTCATTCGCAACTTCCAGGCGAGCTCTACGGGTGTGGCGGCGGACGTGGATTGGACCTTTCCGCTGGAATTCGTGGAAGTGGTTTGGGGAGATGGCGAGCGCGTGGAGCGGAAAATCCTGCGGACACCGGATGCCGAGGCTTTCGGAACGCGGCACATCGAGATTCCGGCCGACCTCTCACGGCAGAAATGGGTGCGCTTCGCCGCCTGGGACTCAGCGGTGAACGGAGCGTTTACGCAGCCGATGTTCTTGAAAAAGTAGGGGTTAAGCCGCTTTTTGAACCTTGCCGCTGCGGATGCAGGATGTGCAGACGCGCAGGCGCTTGGTGGCGCCTTTGACTACGGCGCGAACCGATTGCAGGTTCAGGTTCCAGCGGCGCTTGGACACGTTGTGGGCGTGGCTGATGCGGTGCCCGAACTGCGGGCCGCGGCCACAAACGTCACATACTCTCGCCATGATGGGGGAAATCTCCTTCAGAAACTGTAATTTTTGATTCTAGCACGCGCCGTTGACTCCGGTCACATATAAGTTTACTCTAGGCATAGAGCAAATAGGTATGGAGACACAACAGCGTGATCTGTTTCCCGGCGCACTCGAAATGATGATCCTCCAGGTGTTGCGGCGCGGCCCTATGCACGGTTACGCGCTCGCGCAGCTCATCAAGCGGACATCGGACGATTTACTCCAAGTTGAAGAAGGCTCGCTCTATCCGGCGTTGCAGCGCATGTTGAAGGCAGGCTGGGTGGCGGCGGAATGGGGCGTTTCAGCGCGCAACCGGCAAGTGCGGGTTTACAAGATCCTGCCGGCGGGGCGAAAACAGCTCGAACGGGAAATATCGAGTTTCGACCGCATGCTGGATGGGATTGCGCGGGTGATGAGGCCGAGTGAGTCATGAGGTGGTGGCAGCGCCGGCGCATGGCCGCGGAGGCCGCGCAGGAAATAGCGGCGCACCTCGAGGAAAGGGTCGCGGACCTGGTGGAGGCGGGCATGCCCGAACAGGAAGCGCGGCACCAGGCGGCGCGGGAGTTCGGGAACGCCATACTGATTGCGGAAACGAGCCGCGAGGTGTGGAGTTGGGGATGGCTTGATCGACTCACTCAGGACTTGCGCTACGCAGTACGCGGGCTGCGGCGGGACCCGATGCTGGCGCTGACGGCGGGGCTGACACTGGCGATCTGCATCGGGGCGAACACGACGGTCTTCAGCATTGTGAATTCGATTTTGCTGCGACCGCTGCCGTATCCGGGATCAGGGCGGATTTACTGGGTCAGCGAGCGGATGGGGCGGGAGGCAGAGACCGGCACCGGACCAGATTATTACAGTTTGCGCGATGAAAACCGGGTTTTCGAGGATGTTGCGGCGTATGACCAAACGACCGTCAACTGGACCGGCGTGGAGAAACCGGAACAGTTGGACGTCGCGCAGGTATCGCCATCATTCTTCCGTGTCATGGAAACGCAGCCGATGATGGGGCGCTATCTCGCCCCGGAGGAGCAGGGTGAGAAGGCTCCGTCGGTTGTGGTTCTGAGTTACGCATTCTGGCGCAGCCGCCTGGACAGTGATCCTCACGTGGTTGGTAGGACGATCACCCTGGATCGCGTACCCAACACGATCATCGGAGTCATGCCACAGGGTTTTGATTATCCGAGCGGAACCCACATTTACTGCCCGCTGCCAATGGACGAGACAACGCAGAGGCCACGATCGGTGACCCGGATGATGCGGGGGGTTAGTATGCTGGCGCGGCTGAGGCTCGGCGTCGGCCAGACTCAATTGGCCACCGAGATGAGCCGGCTTACGCACAACATTCGGGCAGAGTACCCGAGAGAATTCGAGTCAAGGGGTTTTCTGAAAGGAATGTCTATCCATGCCGAGCCGCTGCAAGAGCGCCTCACGGGTGATGTGCGTCCCGCGTTATTGGTGTTGAGCGGAGCGGTTGGGCTGGTGCTGTTGATCGCGTGTGTGAACGTGGCGAACCTGCTGCTGGCCCGTGCGGCCGCGCGGCAAAAGGAATTGGCCGTTCGTATGGCGATAGGGTCGCATCGACGGCGGATCATCCAGCAGATGCTGACCGAAAGCGTGATACTGGCATTGCCCGGCGGCTTGGCAGGTATTGCAATAGCCTCGGTGGCGGTGACTGTTTTGAATGCCTGGAAGCCTCTTGTGCTGGTGAGGTATCCGGAAATCTCGATGGATGTCTCCACCCTGGCGTTCACAGTGGCGGCGACTCTCGGGACTGGGCTGATTTTCGGCATGGCGCCTGCCGTGGCAGCCACGGGCGCTAACATCTACGACGCTTTGAAATCTGGCGGGCAGATGCACAGCGGCGGAAGAGGCGCCACAAGGTTACGTCAGTTGCTGGTGGTGGCGGAGTTGGGTGTATCGCTCGTACTGCTCATTGGGGCGGGCTTGCTTTTTCGAAGCTTCGTGAAGCTTGCGAAGACGGACCTGGGATTTCAGGCTGAGAGCCTGCTCACAATGCGCGTGAACCTGGCCGGTTTGCAGTATGCGAAGGCTGCGGGACAGAAGGCTTTCTATGAGGAGGTCTTGCAGAGGATCAAACAGCTTCCGATGGTGCGGCGCGCAACTGTTTCGACGGAGATTCCTTTAGGAGAGCCGTGGTTGTTGATTTGGGTGTTTCAGATTGCCGGCCACCCACCTCTTCCGATGGCGCAGGCGCCCCGGGCCGGCACTGCCATGGTGCAGCGTGATTTCTTCCAGACGCTTGGAATTCCATTACGGAGCGGCCGGATCTTTGGTTTTGAGGACACTCAGAGATCGACGGAAAAGATCGTGGTGAACGAGGCCTTCGCGCGCGAGATACTACCGGGAGAAAATCCACTCGGACAGCGCCTCGTGGTAGACCGGCGTGGCTCGCAATGGACGATCGTGGGAGTTGTCGGCAATATCCGTGGGAGTGCGCTCGGCGCGGAGCCGGAGCCGTTGATTTATCGTTGCACGTTCCAGACCGACAGCCCGTTCGAGACGCGCATGGGTGTAATCGTACGAACCACCGGCGACCCGCGAGCAGCGATTCGCGCAGTCGAGGGCCAGGTATACGCGGTGGACCGCAACCAGCCTGTATTCGATGTGAAGACGATGGACGAGCGGCTGGCGAATTCGCTGGCGCCGCAGCGGTTTCATCTGGTGCTGATCGGAACGTTCGCGGTGATTGCTTTGGTGCTTTCAGCACTGGGGGTTTATGGCGTGCTGTCCTACTTGGTGACGCGGCGCACGCGGGAGATCGGGATTCGCATCGCGATGGGAGCGCAGCCTCGTGAGGTTCAGCGGCTGGTGGTGGGAGAGAGCGTGGTGCTCTCGGCGCTGGCAGTGGTGGCAGGGCTGGGCGGCGCATGGGCGCTGACACGCTATCTGCAATCGATGCTCTATGGCGTGACAGCATTGGATGGCGCGACATTTGCGGTTATGCCGGTTGTGCTGGTGGCGCTGGCGATTGCTTCGTCTGTGCTGCCGGCGTGGCGGGCCTCGCGGATCGATCCGATGACGACGTTGCGGGAAGAGTAGGAGGCCGATATGTCCTGGTTCGAGCACGTTTTGCGTCGCCGGCAAGCGGCGGACGCCGCGAAAGAAGTGGCGGAGCACATCGAGGAAAAGGTCGCGGATCTGGTGGAGGCGGGAATGTCCGAACAGGAGGCGCGGCATAGAGCGGCACGAGAGTTTGGAAACGCCATGCTGATTGCAGAAGCGAGCCGCGAGGTGTGGAGCTGGGGATGGCTCGATCGACTCACTCAGGACTTGCGCTACGCGTTGCGCGGGCTGCGGCGGGACCCGATGCTGGCGCTGACGGCGGGGCTAACGCTGGCTATCTGCATCGGGGCGAACACGACGGTCTTCAGCATTGTGAATTCGATTTTGCTGCGGCCGCTGCCATATCCGGGGTCGGAGCGGATTCATGCGGTGATCGAGCACATCGGGCCGGGTCCGGCAGAGGGTATAGGAGCGGACTACTACAGTATGCGCGAGCAAAACCGCGTGTTCGAAGATGTCGCGGCATACAGTGAGCTGACGGTCAATTGGACTGGCATCGAGAAGCCGGAGCAACTCGACGCGGTGGCCGTTACGCCGTCGTTCTTCCGCGTGATGGGAACGCGACCCTTGATGGGACGGTATCTCGCATCTGAGGAGCAGGGAGAGAAGGCGCCGGCAGTGGTGGTTGTGAGCTATGCGTTCTGGAGGAGCCACCTGGGGAGCAATCCACACGCCGTGGGGACAACGATTACTCTCGATCGGCTGCCAAACACGATCATCGGAGTCATGCCGCAGGGATTTGATTACCCAAGCGGAATGCAGATTTTCATGCCATTCCAGATGGACGAAGCCACACAAAGACCGCGAAGCGCGAGTCGTCCGATGAGGCTTGTGAGAATACTGGCGCGGCTGAAGCCGGGAGTGAGCGGGACCGAATTGGCTACGGAGATGAGAAGGCTCACGCGCAGCATTCGCGCAGAGTACCCGAAGGAGTTCGAGGCAGCCGGATTCTTGAAGGGGATGTCTATCAATACTCAGCCTCTGCAGGAGCGCCTTACGGGAGACGTGCGGCCGGCACTACTTGTGTTGAGCGGAGCTGTGGGTCTGGTTCTGTTGATTGCCTGCGTGAACGTGGCAAATCTGTTGCTGGCCCGCGCCAGCGCAAGGCAACGCGAGTTGGCGGTTCGGATGGCGCTGGGGTCGCATCGCCGGCGGATTATCCAGCAGATGCTGACAGAAAGTCTGATGCTGGCGCTCCCGGGGGGGCTGGCGGGTGTCGCGGTTGCGTTCCTGGCAGTGACCGGTCTGAATGCCTGGAAGCCGCTGCTGCTGGTGAGATATCCGGAGATCTCTATCGACGTTCCCATCCTGGCATTCACTCTTGGGCTGACTCTCGTGACCGGGCTGATCTTTGGCATGGCGCCAGCTGTGGTAGCTACGGGAGTCAGTGTTCACGATGCGCTGAAGTCCGGTGGCCATACGCAGAGCGGCGGGAGGGGCGCCGTCCGGCTGCGTCAATTGCTGGTGGTGGCAGAATTGGGCATCTCGCTCGTGTTGCTGATCGGCGCCGGTTTGCTGTTCCGAAGTTTCGTGAATCTTGCCGCCACGGATCTCGGATTTCCGGCTGAGAACCTGCTCACAATGCGCGTGAATCTGGTGGGCTCGCGCTACGCAACACCCGAAGGCCAGAGGGCTTTCTATGAAGACGTGTTGCAGCGCGTCCAGCAGCTTCCCATGGTTCGCGGTGCAGCAGTTTCGACGCAGATTCCTCTGGGAGAGTCATGGCTTAACTTCAACCGATTTGAAATTGCGCACCGCCCCCCGGTTCCACTGGCGCAGCGACCTCAGGCGAGTGTGGCGGACGTGAGCCGCGATTTTTTCCAGACACTCCGGATACCTCTGCGCCGTGGGCGTCTTTTCGATCTGGATGATAACCAGAAGTCGACAAGCAAGATCATTGTCAACGAAGCGTTCGCGCGCACGATATTCCCGGGGGAGAATCCAATCGGGCAGGAGCTCACTTCTGATGGGCGCCATCCGGTCCCGCGGACGATTGTGGGAGTGGTTGGCAGCATCCGTGGGAGTGCGCTCGGAGCCGAACCAACACCGGTCATTTACCAATGCACCTGCCAGACCGACTACCCGTTCGAAACGCGTATGGGCCTGATTGTTCGAACTGCTGGCGATCCGCGAGCGGCGATTCACGCGGTGGAAGGCCAGGTATACGCGGTGGATCGCAACCAGCCTGTGTTTGATGTGAAGACGATGGACGAGCGGCTGGCGAATTCGCTGGCGCCGCAACGATTCCACCTGGCGCTGATCGGGACGTTCGCGATGATTGCTTTAGTGCTATCGGCGCTAGGGGTTTATGGAGTGTTGTCGTACCTGGTGACGCGGCGCACGCGGGAGATTGGCATTCGCATCGCGATGGGCGCGCAGGCGCGTGAGGTGCGGCGGCTGGTGGTAGGAGAGAGTGCGGTGCTTGCGGCGCTGGCTGTAGTGGCAGGGCTCGGCGGCGCGTGGGCGCTGACGCGGTATCTGCAATCGATGCTTTATGGGGTGACTGCGCTCGATGGCGCGACCTTCGTGGTTATGCCGGTGGTGCTAATGCTGCTGGCGATTGCTTCGTCGGCTTTGCCGGCGTGGAGGGCTTCGCGGATTGATCCGATGGCGGCGCTGCGGGAAGAGTAAGGGCAATTCGCGTACAGGCAACGAAATTCCGCATCGGGACACCAACCGTTTGCGAGATTCCGTTCGTCGGAATTTCGAAGCCAGTCCCCGAATTGCGACGTGTGCGCTCTGGGAGATCAGCGGGATTTATCGCTGGGCCCACTTGGGCCAGACGGTGGCGAGCGGCACGATGATTTCGGGATCGGCGGTTTTCAAAATACCGCCTTCGGCCTTGGTCGTGCCTACAGACGTGTGCACATAGGCAAGGCGCTTGCGGTGGTTGATGATCCAGACGTACTTTACGCCGAAGGCGAGATACTCTTCGATTTTTTCCTGAATGTCTTCGGCGCGATCGTCTTTGGATAGGATTTCAATACACAGGAACGGAGGCTTGCGGATGATCTGATCTTCGGTCTCACGACCAAGAAGGACGCAGAGGTCGGGCACGCGGAAGCGCTTCGGTAAAATCTGAGTCCGGCACTCCGGGTACGCCGAAATACCCCATTTCTGCTCATGACGTGCGAGATATGCACCGATCATGAGTTGCAGTCTCGAATGGTCCGTCTCCCCCACGTTCCTCTCGACCAGTTCTCCATCGACGTATTCAACGTCGGGATGGTAGCTGGTTGTGAGATATTCCTCAACTGATACCAGCGTGGTGGAGGGCATATAGATAGGGTACCTCGACTTATAGCCGGTTGATCAAACTCGCTACATATCCGGCGCCAAAACCGTTGTCGATGTTGACGACAGTCACGTTGCTGGCGCAACTGTTGAGCATGCCGAGCAGCGCCGCGAGGCCATGGAAGCTTGCGCCGTAGCCGACGCTGGTGGGTACGGCGATTACGGGGCAGGAAACAAGGCCGCCGACCGCGCTGGGGAGCGCCCCTTCCATGCCGGCGCAGACCACGACGACCCGCGCTTCCGCCAGACGCGAACTGTTTTCTAAGAGACGATGAATGCCCGCGACACCGATGTCGTGGATGGATTCCACCTGGTTGCCCATCACCTCCGCGGTGATTTGAGCTTCCTCGGCCACCGGAATGTCGCTGGTGCCGGCGCAAACAACGGCGATTTTGCCTTTTCCGCGGAGGGTCTTGTCGCGCCAGAAGCGGATGGCGCCGGAGAGTGGAAAGTGTTCTGCGCCGGCCATGTGTTGCTGGATGAGGGCGGCGGTGGCTGCGTCGGCGCGCGTGATCAGCACATTCTGAGAGACCGCCAGCAGGTGCTGAGCGATGGTCAGGACCTGATCGGGGGTCTTGCCCTTGGCGAGGATCACTTCCGGCATGCCGTGGCGCAGTTCGCGGTGGTGGTCGACCTTGGCGAAGCCCAGGTCTTCGAACGGCATGTGGCGTACGCGGGCGAGCGCGGCATCGACATCGACGGCGCCTTCGCGCACTTGCTCCAGCAGCGTGCGGAGCTGATCCTGATTCATAGACCTCAGAATAACAGGGTTATCTCAATTTCACCGCAGAGGCGCAGAGAGTCAACTCAGAAGCGCAGCGTTTGGCCTTCGTGAAGTCCGAGCCGCCTGGCTTCGCCGGCGCGCAACTCAAGCACGAACTGTTCCAGGTGATGGCCGCCATAGGTGAGACAGTCCTCGGGTTTGGTGGTGCAGATGGGTGTGTCGGCGGAAATTTCCATGATCTTATGACCCGTGTCCATGAAAATGATGTCGAGGGGCGCTTTGACATTGGCCATCCAGTAGCGCAAGTAGGCGGGCCTTTGATGGACAAAGAGAAGGCCGCGGCCCTGGGGGAGAGCGTCGCGGTACATCATGCCATGCTCCATATCAACTGACTTAGTCAATACTTCGGCGCGTATCTCCGTTCCGTCGGGTAGACCGATGGCTGTGGTGCTGGCCTGGTCGCTGGAACTGTCGTCGGTGCGGCTACAGCTTAGACTGAAGCAGATGACCATCAGGACGGGGACGAAAAAACGCATGCGATAAGATGGTAGCTTCTTTTGCTCCGGCGCGGCAGAGGCCCGAGCGGATTCCACGCCATGTTCTGGAAACGAGTCCGGCTGACACTCGAAATGATCAAGTTCGAGCACTCGGTTTTCGCGCTGCCGTTCGCGCTGACTGGCGCCATGCTGGCGGCGCGCGACAGCGGCATGAATCTGGCCGCGCTCCGGTGGAAACTTATCTGGATTGTGGTGGCGATGGTGGGGGCGCGATCGGCGGCCATGGCATTCAACCGCGTGGTGGATGCGGAAATCGATGCACGCAACCCGCGCACGCGCATGCGTCACATTCCCGCGGGAACCTTATCGGCGGCATTCGGATGGGGGTTCGTAGCGGTCGCGGGCCTGGTATTTCTTTACGCCACCCGCGAGTTGAACGCGCTGTGCTTCAAGCTAGCGCCCCTTGCCCTGGGAGTGATTTTCTTTTACTCGTTTACGAAGCGATTTACCGCATTTTCACATCTGGTGCTTGGATTCGCCCTGGGAATTGCGCCGGCGGCGGCGTGGATCGCGGTGCGGGGTGCGCTCAATGTGCACATTCTCTGGCTCACGGCCGCGGTGATGTTCTGGACGGCGGGATTCGACGTCATTTACTCGTGCCAGGACTATGAATTCGACGTGGCCGAGAGCCTGTTCAGCCTCCCGCGGCGGATCGGAGTGGCGCACGCGTTGCGCGTTTCCCAATTGCTGCATGTCCTGATGATCCTGTGCCTGTTGGCGCTGGTCCACGATCTTGACCTCGGATGGCTGAGCCTCGCCGGAGTCGCCGCGGTGGCGCTGCTGCTGGTCTACGAACACAGCCTGGTAAAACCGAACGATCTCTCGCGGGTGAATGCGGCGTTCTTCACCATGAACGGATGGGTGAGCGTGCTATTCTTTGTGTTTTGGGCCGCCGATGTGTGGCTCGCGCGGCGCGCGTAACTATGCAAGTTTTCGTCGAAGATTCACGACTGCGGCCGATACTCGATAAAGTCGAAGCGGGCGAACGTTTGTCTTACGACGACGGCGTTGCGCTGTACCGGACGTCCGATATTCTGGCGCTCGGCTACATGGCCAACCTGGTGCGCGAGCGGCTCCACGGCGACGTCACTTATTTCAATGTGAACCGGCACATTAATCCTACCGACGTTTGCGTGGCGAGCTGCCGGCTGTGCGCGTTCGGAAAGCGGGCGAAAGATCCGAAAGCGTATACGATGTCGCTCGACCAGGTGTGGCACGTGGCGGGCGAAGGCTGGACCGAAGCGGTTACGGAATTCCACATCGTGGGCGGTCTGCATCCGGAGCTGACGCTCGACTGGTATTGCGAGATGCTGCGCGGCCTGAAGGAGCGCTTTCCGCAGGTGCACTTGAAGGCGTTCACCATGGTGGAGATCGGCTATCTCGCACAGCGGACGCGGATTTCGACGCAAGAGGTACTGGAGCGGCTGCGCCATGCCGGCATGGATTCGCTACCGGGCGGCGGCGCGGAGATTTTCTCGGATCGTGTGCGGCGCATCATCTGCGACCACAAGATCACGGGCGAAGAGTGGCTGGAAACCGCGCGCACGGCACACCGCCTGGGACTGCATTCCAATTGCACCATGCTCTACGGCCACATCGAGACCGATGAAGATCGCGTGGATCACCTGCTGAAATTGCGCGCGCTGCAAGATGAGACACAAGGCTTCGTGACCTTCATTCCGCTGGCATTTCATCCGGACAATACGCCCCTGCGGCATATTCCGAAGACCACGGGCTTCCTCGACATCAAGAGCATCGCGGTGGCACGGTTGCTGTTGGATAACATTGCGCACATCAAGGCGTACTGGATTATGATGACGCCGCGGGTCGCGCAGATCGCGCTGCGCTTCGGCGCGGACGATATCGATGGCACGGTGGTGGAGGAGAAGATCTACCACGATGCGGGCGCGACCACCAGCCAGTCGCTGCGGCGCGGCGAACTGCTGCGGCTGATCCGCAAAGCGGGCCGCGAGCCGGTGGAGCGCGATACCCTGTACCGGCCCGTGACGCGCACGGAAACGACGTTCACCGTGCTGGTGTAGTTCCCCGCGGTTCAAGTAGAATCTAAGCACAGATTCCCATGATCGAAGGAGGTTCTATGCGCGTTGCAAAGTGGATTCTCGCTGTTCTCATTCTCCTAACCGGTTGCGGCGGCGGTTCGCGGCATGATCCGCAGGAGAAATACTACCTTCTGTCTTCGAACGTGAAGATTCCCTACTGGCAGACTGCCGGCAACGGGCTTATGCGGGCGGCCGCGCAATTGCAACTGCGGGCGGAAGTGACGGGACCCGATACGTACGACGCCAATGCGGAGCAGCAGGAGTTGCGGCGGCTCACCGGGTTGCAGGATAAGCCTTCCGGTATCCTCGTCTCAGCAGCCGATGCGACGCTTCTGCAGGGCGACATCGACGCAGCCGTCAGCGCGGGAATTCCGGTGATCACGCTGGACTCCGACGCGCCCGGCAGTAAGCGGCTGCTGTTCATTGGCACCAACAACTACCAGGCGGGCGTGATGGGAGGCCGTGTGGCGGCCAAGCAGATCAACGGTAAGGGTAACGTCGTGGTCTTCACCATGCCAGGACAGGCGAACCTGGTGGAACGGCTGAATGGCTACAAATTCGCGTTCAGCGAGAATCCCGGAATCAAGATTGTAGAAGTGGTGGACATCAAGGGTGATCCACGGATTGCTTTCGACAAAGCCAGTGAAATCGTCGAAAAACGGCGCGACAAAGTGGACGCTTTCATTTGCCTCGAAGCACAGGGAGGCAAGGAAGTGGCGGAGGTGCTCGATCGCAACAAAGTGACCGGCAAGACTGTGGTCGCGATGGACACGGACGAAGATACGCTCAAGTGGATTCAAAAGGGAGTGATCGCCGCGACGATTGCGCAGAAGCCTTACACCATGGCGTATTACGGCTTGAAGATGCTCGACGAGTTATATCATCACAAGCCGGCGGCACTCGACCACAATTGGGCGCAGGATCCCTTCTCGCCCCTGCCGACGTTCGTGGATACAGGCGCCACGCTGATCACCAAGGAGAATGTGGATAGTTTTCTCAAAGCGCGAGACGCGGTGAAGACCGAAGGAAAATCGTAGCCGGGTTTAGTCCTCGCGGAGCACGGACGCGGGGTTGACGCGGAGAGCCGCGCTGGCAGCAGCGAAGGTCGCAGACAGGACGATGCCCAGCACGGTCGCGGCCGCGCCGGTCAGGGCCAGAGGGTCAGTAGTGGAAACGCCGTACAGCAGTCCGCTGAGCGTTGGCGCTAGGAAGAGGAAGCCGAAAACACCGGCGGCCACGCCTATGCCGGCGAACATCACCGGCTTCGCCGAGAGCAAGCGGATCACAGCCGCCGGCGGCGCACCCAGGGCCACGCGGATGCCGATTTCGCGCTTCATTTGAGCAATCGCATATGCGAGGGCGCCGAAAACACCAAGTGCGGCTAACGCGGCGGCAGCGGCACTGAAGGCCGCGGAGAGCCAGGCTAGCGTACGTTCGGGCCACAAGGAGACATCCACTTCCTCGGCGAGCGTGTGGATCTCATCGAAAGGGAGGCGCGGATCGATCGCGTGGAGGACCCTGCGGGCGGGGTCGATGATAGCCGCGGGATCATTGCGAGTGCGTACGTGCAGGATAAAGTCCGTGCCTTGCCAAGATGCCCAGGGCCCATACGCAATCGGCTGCATAGCCTCGCGCAGGGAGCGATATTTGGCGTCGCTGACAACACCGATGATCTGATGGCTTGCTCCGGCGGGCTGCTTCCAAGCCTGACCAAATGTTCGCCCGAGCGGATCGCCGTGAGGGCAAAGGTGACGCGCGAAGGCCTGATTGACGATCATGGGCTCTGGCTTGGCGGGCGGCTCGTCCGGGCGGAAGTTGCGGCCTGCAAGGAAACGAATTCCCATGGCGTCGAAGTATTCCGGCGACACCCAATTGAGGCTGGTATTCATGAACTCAGTCGCGGGCGCTATTTGGCCGGTGGGAGTAAACGTCGATTTCATTCCGGTGCCGCGCATCAGGCCACGTGAAGCGTCACCCACCGCGGCCACACCAGGCAGGTCTCGAACAGCGGCCTCCAGGCGCAACCGCAGGCTTCGTGCCTGTTGGGGCGTATAGCCTAACGTGCCGGGATCAAGCGAGAACGTAACGACGTGGTCGCGGTCAAAGCCCGGATCGAGCGCTCGGAGATGCTGGAACGTGGAAACCAGTAGACCCGCGACGGAAAGAAGCACGGTGCACAATGCCACCTGGAGTGAGACGAGCATCCAGCGGAGCGGCTGACGGGACGTGGCTCGCGAGGCTTTGAGTGCGGTGTGAAGATCGTGCCGCGTAGTCTGGATGGCTGATGGAAGACCAGCCAGCAGCGCCGAGGCAAGGCAAAGCAGAAATGAGAAAGCGAGCAAATGCGCATTTGGCTTCAGGTTCAACGACACGGTGACGAGCGTCGCGCTCAGATCGCGTATCGGCGGCAGGGCGCGAACCAGCAGGGGTATGGCTGCGCAAGCCGCGCCGACACCGAGGATCCCTCCCGCCAATGACAGCAACAGAGTTTCCGTCAACCATTGCCGGACCAAATGCATGCCGGTGGCTCCGATGGCGAGCCGGACGGCGATCTCGCCCCGGCGGGCGGCTGTGCGGGCAAGCAATAACCCGCCGATGTTGGCGCAAACGATGAGCAACAGTAGTGCGCCGCCGCCCATGAGTAACAGAAGAGCGGAGGCGAACTTCGGACGCAGTAAAGATACACCGTTGGCGATGGGCTGCAATTGAAACTGGCCGGTGGTCCAGTAGCTGGCTTCCTGGGCGCCGTGGAACTCCTGGTCAAGAGCAGCTTTGAAGATGGATTCAGCCTCTGCCTGGGCGACCGCCAACGTAATGCCGGAACGAAGCCGGGCAACGAGCGAGTAGCCCAACTTGCGATAGGAATTGAAATCCGGGTTGGTAAACAGACTATCGGCCGCGATCAGCGGAATGAAAACGTCGGGTGCGGTTTCCAACTGTACGCCGTGGAATTCGCGCGGCATGACTCCTACCACGGTGAAGGCGCGATTCTGTAAGGTCAGCCGTTTGCCAATGGCACCGGGATCGCCCGCGTAGGCGCGCGCCCAAAATGTATAACTGAGCACTGCGGGCAGCACGTCGGATGCGTGCAGTTCATCGGAGGGAGTCAGTGCTCGCCCATAAAGCGGGTGCACACCAAGAGCGCTGAGGAAGTTGCCGCTGACGATCTGACAAGGGATGTTGCGGGCACCGTTCGCGTCGCGCACAGCCAGGATTGCTTCGTGGTAGGCAAAAACGACCGTGAAATTCCTGGCACGCTGCGCGAGCTCACGGTAAGTCGTGTACGTGAAGTAGCTGCGCGCACCGAGCGGAGCGGCGAGTTGCACCAACCGCACTAGTTCGTTCGGCCGCGCGACGGGCAGCGGACGCAGCAGCAACGCGTCCAGCAAGCTGAAAATTGCGGAGTTTAGCCCGATGCCCAGGCCGAGCAACATTATCACAGTCGCAAAGAAGCCGGGTGACTTGCGGGTGAGCCGGAGGGTATAGCGAACGTCTTTAATCAGCGCATCGAACAAGACCTCACTCCTCTCGCAGAGCTGCCATTGGGTCGAGGCCGGCTGCGCGACGCGCCGGTATCCAGGATGCCAGGGCGGCGATGAGGAAGAACAGGATCGAGATTGTCGTGAATGTAGACGGATCTGTCGCTTTGACTCCGACCAACATGCTGGTCATTACGCGCGTTAGGGCGAAAGCCGCGCAAAGGCCGATCGCAATGCCGGTGGCGCTTAGTTTTAGTCCGTAGCCGACCACAAGGCGGAACACACTTTCAGGCGCGGCGCCCACGGCCATCCGGACGCCGATTTCCGCCGTGCGTTGCCGCACAACCGTAGACAGCACGCCATAAAGTCCGACGGCCGCCAGTAGCGTGGCAACAGCCGCGAACACGCCGATCAACACCAGAGAGAAGCGCGTACCAGACTGCGCCCCGCTAACCAGCTCGTCCATGGAATGAATGTCGGTGATGAGCAGTTGCGGAGCGAGCTTTCGGATTTCGGCGCGGGCTGGGACGGTGTAGCGGCTGGGGTCGCCTGTGGTGCGGAGCGTCCACCAACCCACGTTTCCGTAGTTCAAGTAACCATCGGTGACGTAGATTTGTTCGCGGCCGGGCGTCGCCAGCGAGACATCGCGCTGGTGCGCCACAACGCCAATGATTTCTGCCCATTCAGCCTCCGCCCCGCGTAAACGGAAGAGAATCCGTTTTCCTACGGCGGATTCAAAAGGAAATGCTTGGGAGGCGAAAGCCTGGTCAACAATAATGATGTTGCGGTCAGGCGAATTGTCCGCTTCAGTGAATGTGCGGCCAGCGATCACGGGAGTATGCATCGCCTCAAAGTAGCCTGGCAGGACAACCTGAAAGTCGGCAGCTTGAAATTTGGTCGGATCCGCTAGCGCTTCTGCCAAGCCCCAACGGATCGGCGTGAAGCCACCGGCGAGCGGCATTGGGTATGACGCGGTGACGATTCGGACGCCAGGGATGCCTGCTAGGCCGTCGTGAAGCTCGCGCATGAGGGCTTGTCGAGCGGCCGGGGTATCCGCATAGTTGCCCAGCACCTGGAACGTGAGCAGGTTGTGCGGCTCGAACCCCAAATTGACTCTCTGAATCGCCAGGAAAGTGCGAAACATCAGGCCCGAACCAATAAGGAGCACGAAACAGAGAGCCACTTCCATAACCACCACTCCGTTTCGCAGCATTCCGCCTCCCGCCGCGGCGGTTCGTCCGCTCGCCCGAAGAACCCGAACGATGTTTGGCCGCGCAGAGCGAAATGCGGGTACGAGTCCGAAGATAGCGGCGGCGGCGAGCCCGGCTAAGGCCGAGAACGCCAGCACTGCAGGATCGATGTGGACGGCGTTGAGCCGCGGGACATTTTCCGGTGCGATTACGAGCAGCGCATGCATCCCAAGCCATGCCAGGCCGAGACCACCCAGCGTTCCGAGGGCGGAAATAACCATCGCTTCGGCCATCATCTGGCGGGCCAGCCGCCACCAGCTTCCGCCCAACGCAGTGCGCACGGCAAACTCGCGCTCGCGGAGCGAGGTACGCACGAGCATCAGGTTCGCCACGTTGGCGCAGGCAATGAGCAGCAGAAATATGACGGCGCCCATAAGCGCCAATATGGCGGGTTGGACTTCGCTCACTAGGTGCTGTTTCATCGGCTCGATGCGGATATATTGGCCCGCGGTCCGCATAATCGGACTGACGCGGTGGAGCTGCCCGGTGATGGTATCGGCCTCGGCTTGCGCACGCTCCAAGGTGACGTCCGGTTTCATCCTGCCGATGACGCGCCACCGCACATTGTTGCGGTTGGCGGTATCGTAAGTAATCCGCGCGGCGAACCAGACATCCGGGAGCTGTTCCACGTTGGCATCCGGTGGAAAGAGCAGCTCGAATCCGGGCGCCAGAACGCCAACCACAATTGGCCGTTGCCCGCCGGCCAGGGGAAGTACTTGACCAAGCACGGATACGTTCCCGCCGAAACGCCGCTGGAAATATCCGTAGCTCAGAATGGCGAAGGTGGGAAGTTGCTGAGGTGGCGGCCCACCCGGCGCAGCTCCGGCTTGCGGCAGTGGCGGCTGCGGCAGGCCGTCAGAATCCTGGAAATCCCGGCCAAGGATCACTCGGGCACCCATCAAGCTGAGAAAATTGGTCGAGACCACTCCGAAACGCACCTGCTCAGGAGTGCCATCCGCCTGGGGCATGGGACCACGGCCAGTAGTAACGGCGCCGAAATCTTCAAATGCACGCTTTGCGCCGTTGCGCAGATCCAGGAAATCGGCGTTTGAAAACGGGAAATCCTTCACGTTTCTCCGGCGCATGTCGTTGCAGGCTAGAACCAGGCGATCAGACGCTTTATAGGGGAGCGGGCGCAGCAGCACGGTCTCGGTGACGCTAAAAATCGCGGTGCTGGCTCCGATCCCGAGCCCGATGGTGATTACTGCGGCAAGTGAGAATCCAGGAGCTTTTCGCAACGTTCGCAAAGCGTAGAGCAGGTCTTTGAGGAGCATATCTTGTAGAACGGCTAGACCAACGACAATTGCGTTATTTTCAGCTCCAAGTGATATCGATCATCTGCCGGGACCGAAAACGTGTGACGCTGTGCACTAACTTGGCGGGCGAACCGTTCAAGGCGCCCTCAACGATGGCGCGCAGTTCCGCGGGCGTGTAGGCGCGGCGGATCGACTGGCAGCCGTCCAAGGCGACAACGCGCATGACGAATGGCGCCACCAGCACGGTAAAGAGGGCCAGCGGCATCCAATGCCGCACCAGATCGAGGACGATCAAGCGCCGGACGGAGCGGCTGGCGTTGCGCACTAAGGCGGTGATCTCGTCCTCAGTCAGATGGTGGAATACGGTCACGCAGATGGCCACATCGGCATCGGGCAGGCGATCACGTGCGGCGTCCGCGGCCACGATCGGGACATCGAAAAACTGGCGGTGCGGCGGCCGGAGATCGATACCCTGGACGTCAACTTGCAGATCGCGCTGAATCGCGCTGAGCAGTTGGCCGTCGCCACACCCGATATCGAGCACGCGGCCGATGGGATGCGGATGACGCCGCAGCGCATCCAGAATCGCGCGCTGATTTCCCAGGAAACGGTGTAGCGCGCCTAACTGGCGATGAAAATGCTCCCAAGTCTCCAGCGGAACATGCGGATCGTCCATAATTTCCGGGTTGAGAGAACGGCGCATGCGAACACGAGAATTGTAGCAAGGCTAGCGCGCTGGAAATTGTTAGCGTTTCACGAGTGGCGGATGACCAGGACGTCGCCATCCTTGACGATGTATTCCTTGCCCTCGAGCCGCAGAAGACCCTTCTCGCGCACGCCGGGGTAACCGCCGAGATCCACCAGCGCTTTCCAATTGACCACCTCCGCGCGGATGAATTTCTTCTCGAAATCGGAATGGATCGCGCCCGCGGCTTTTACCGCCGTGCTGTCGATGGGGACCGTCCAGGCGCGCACTTCCGTCTCGCCGGCAGTGAGAAATGACATCAAACCGAGCAAACGATAGGACGCCGTGATCAGGCGCTCGAGACCGGATTCCTTCAAGCCGTAGCTTGCCAGATACTCGCGCGCTTCTTCAGGCGCCAGCTCGGCCAGCTCGGCCTCCACCTTCCCGCACACGGCGGTGAAATCGGTGTGCGCCCGGCCTTTCAGCGGGCCTGTGCGGTATTGTTCCTCGATTTCGTGCAATCGCGCGGCCTCTTTTTCCCCAATGTTCAGCACGTAGAGCATCGGCTTCTGCGACAGAAACTGAAAACCCCGGATGCGCTTTTCGCCGTCCGCATCCAGCTCGAGCTGGCGCAGAGGCTGGTTGGCATCGAGCAGTGCCTTGCATTTCTCCAACAGCTCGAACTCACGGTCGAGCTCCGGGTTCTTGACCTTCTTGCGGTCTTTGTCCAGGCGCTCGATCCGCTTTTCGATTACCACGAGGTCACTCAGCACCAGCTCGGTCTCGACGTCCTCGATATCGCGGACAGGATCGACAGATCCCTTCTCGTGAGGCACGGTCTCATCCTGGAAAAGCCGGACAACGTGCGCAAAGGCATCGGCTACACGCAGCCCGGCGAGATAACTCGGGTCGCGCAGGTGCTCTTTCGAAATGGCGGGGAAGTCGACATACTCGACGGTAGCGTGCGTAATCTTCGGCGGTTCAAAGATCTTGGCGAGTGCGTCCAGGCGCGCGTCGGCAACCTTCGAGACGCCCGTGCGCGCGGCGGTGGAGCCGAGACGCGTATCCTGGTGGGCGCCGGTCAGGATGGTGAACAAGGAAGTCTTGCCCACCATGGGCAAACCGATGATGGCAGTTTTCATGAATGAGATGGCGGACTATAACGGAACGTCAACCTGGCTCAGAATCTCTTCAATAATACGGTCGCCCAGGTCGCCGCGCCGCTGCGCCAGGGCCGCGCGCGCGTTCACCACCACGCGATGCGCACAAACCGGCCCGGCCACCCGCTTGACGTCATCCGGAATCGCGTAATCGCGGCCCTCCGCTAGCGCCAGGGCCTGAGCGGCGCGATAAAGGGCCTGCGAGCCGCGCGGACTGACTCCCAGCGCCAGTGATTCGTGCGCCCGCGTTTTTTCAACAATCGCCAGCATGTAGTCCACCAGGGATTCATCCACGATTACGCGATGAACCATTGCCTGTAGGGGAAGGATTTCCTCGGCGGAAAGCACCGGATCGATCACCGCTCCCGGTTCGGCAAAATTGCGGAGAATCTCGCGCTCGCTTGCAGTATCCGGATACCCAACGCGGAGCCGCATAAGGAAGCGGTCGAGCTGCGATTCAGGCAGCGGATACGTGCCATGGTGCTCCACCGGGTTCTGCGTTGCGATCACCATGAAGGGCGTAGGCAGCGTGTGCGAGCGGCCGTCGATGGTCACCTGGCGCTCGTTCATGGCTTCGAGCAGCGCCGACTGTGTTTTCGGAGTAGTCCGGTTGATCTCATCGGCCAGCAGGAAATTGGTGAAAATCGGCCCGGGCTTGAACTCGAAGGCTTCGGAATGGACGTTATATATCGTGACACCGAGCACGTCGCTGGGAAGCATGTCACTAGTGAATTGCAAGCGGTGAAAACTGCAATCGACCGAGCGCGCCAGGGCTTGCGCCAAAGTGGTTTTGCCCACCCCGGGAACATCCTCGATGAGCAAATGCCCGCGGGCCAGAAGGCAGACGAGCGATAGCCGCACCACTTCCGCCTTGCCGCGAATGGCGGAGCCGAGCGCCGACTCGAGCGCTGCCAGTTTCGCAAATGCCACGGGAGGAGCGAGCACCACCGGCGGGGCTTCCATAATTTCCCGCTGCGCCATTACCGCTATGATACTAAATTCACCCCGTGGAATCGGGGTTGCTGCATGATACCGTTCGCAGAATACTGTGCCAGGATCCAGGAACATCTGGAGCAGGCGTATCATGTCAATGTCGTGACACGGGACATCCCTGATCCCCTGACTGGCGATTTGGATGGCCTGGAAATCCATATCGATCCCGCTGTGAGTCCGGAGCAGCGCCTCTTTCTGCTGGTGCATTTATTTGGTCACACCGTTCAGTGGAACGTGAACTCCGGCGCCTACGCGATCGGCGGACTATTTCAGCCTCCAGTCAACGACCAGCTCTTAGCGACGATCATGGAGTATGAGCAAGAGGCGGCAAGTCTGGCCCTCACCGTGTTCCACGAGATAGGAATCACCAGCGTCGATCAATGGCTTTCCGATTACAGCGCGTGCGACCTGGCATATCTGAGACACTACTACCAGACGGGAGAAAAGAGGACCTTTCAGACGTTCTGGCGAGACAATACCCCTGGCATCGAACCGAAGCCGATCCCGCCATTCACGCCCAGGAAACGAGCTTTTCGCGGTGACGGGCTGGTGATCTGATGAAACGTGCAGTTGTCTTACCGGTTATCTGGATTTTGGCTGTAGCGGCGCAGGGCAATCCGCAACCGGCGGCGAAGACCAGCGTGTGGACGCTCGGCATCTACGCCGGAGCCTCCCCGCTTCAATTGCGGCCGGCGCCAGGCGCGGCCAACCCCGTCTTGTCTGCATCTGACGTGACGGATATGAAGGTCGATGCGGTTGCTCATCCGTTCCTGGTGATCAAGGATCAGCGGTATTACATGTTCTTTACCGCCAAGGATCTGAAATCCGACGCCGGCGGCATTGGGTTGGCGGAAAGCAGCGACGGCGTCAAGTGGAAATTCCGACGGACGGTCATCCGCGAGCCGTTCGTGCAGTCGCACCCGTTCGTATTCGAGTGGCAGAACGAGTACTACCTGATTCCGGAAGCGCACACGGAAACGGCGGTCCGGCTGTACAAAGCGACGGCGTTTCCCGACGAGTGGAAGTACGAAGGAAACCTTCTGGAGGGCGACCATTTCATTAGCCCGACACTGGTGCGGTATAAGGGCCTGTGGTGGCTGTTCACATCGCCCAGTGGGAACGACACGCTGCGGCTGTTCTACGCCTCCGAGCTTAGAGGACCGTGGAAGGAACATCCGCTCAGTCCTATCGTAAGAAAGGATTTGAAAACCGCGCGGCCCGCCGGCCGGCCGTTTGTGATCAACGGCTCTCTATACCGGTTGGGGCAGGATTGTTATCCGACCTACGGGCGAGCCGTGCGCGCGTTCCAAATCACGGAAATTAGCCCGACGACCTACGCCGAGAAAATGGTGGAGACGCCCGTGGTCGAAGCGTCGGGAAAAGGCTGGAACTCCGACGGCATGCACCACGTGGACGCACAGCGGACGGGCACAGGGCAGTGGATCGCTGTGGTGGACGCGCTCGGCGTCCCATGAACGTGTTCCGATGTCGCTCTCAGTTGCGGTCCCCACAAATACCGGACAATGTGGAGGCGCCGCATCTGGTAAGATACTGATTTCAAGCCTATACGGGCGCGTAGCTCAGTTGGTTAGAGCGCCTGCTTCACACGCAGGAGGTCACAGGTTCGAGTCCTGTCGCGCCCACCACTGCCTTCACTTCGCGTGTATTGCCGCCGGAATAGCGACGATGAAGATTCCGTCCATAATGGCATGCATTAACATGCAACTGACTGAACGCATATAGCCGCAGTGTCATCCCGGGCGTTCGTGATTTGGTGGGTTGAAACGCCTGGGATCAGGAGGAGTAATGGCCCGCCGAAAGCGACTGCCAGCCCTTTGAGGGCGGATGCCCTTCCGGGGGAACTTGACTTCACTGCAATCTCGGAAACATGGTTCACGTGGAAGACCTCGTGGCCTTCAGCTCTGGCGGTTTGTCACCGGCGCTATTGTCCGCGATAGAACACACGCCAGATCTTTCCGTGCTGGCTCTCGCTGATAAACAGTGATCCATCGGGTGCCTCGGCCACTCCATCGGCGCGGGCGCGGGCGTTGTCGGGATTCATGGGCGGAGTTTTGCCGGCAAAACCCGAAGCAAAAACTTCGAAGTTGCCCGCGGGCTTCCCATCCGCGAACGGCTGGAACGTTACGTTGTAGCCTTCCTGCGGCATGGGCGCACGATTCCAGGAGCCGTGAAACGCGATGAACGCGCCGTTCTTGTAGTGCTCTGGAAATTGCGCTCCGGTGTAGAAGGTCAGGTCAACCGGCGCCCAGTGTGCCGGGAAAGTCGTAATGGGAAGGTTAAACTCGCTGCACCGGCCGGCCTTCTTCCCATCGCCGCCATACTCCGGGGCCAGGAAGAGTCGCTTCTCCAGGTAATCGTAAACACAATACGGCCAGCCGAAGTTCGCCCCGGCCTCCGCCACACGATACATGGGCTCGGCCGGCCGTTCGGCGTTCTCCTTGGCGGTGAACATACCGGGCCAGAGGGTGTCCAATTGATCCCGGTTGTTCATCACGATGTACAAAGCACCGTCATGCCATGCAATGGCCGGCATCTGACGCATGCCCGTGGCAAAACGGGTGCCGTCCTCCTCCTTCTGCCCCAGTTTGCTCTCAGAGAATTTCCAAATGCCGCCGTGCTTCTCGAGCAGCTGACAAGGATCTTGTCCGGGCACCTTGGGCCGGCGATTTTTCGGCTGGCAGGCATTGGATGGTGCGCCGATGTTCACGTAGAGACTGCCTTGCCCGTCGAACGCGATGCCTTTATCGCCATGTTCTTCCACTCCCGGCAAACCCGAGACCACGATTTCCGGCGGCCCCGGCGGCGTCAACTCACCCGGCGACATCTTGTACCGCTCGACCGAATGAAACTTCGCGACATAGAGGTAGCCGTTTCGCAGCGCCACGCCTGTCGTGCTGTCCTGGCCGATCCGTTCCTTGACCTCGAAACGGCCATCTCCGTTGGTGTCGCGCAAGGCCATTACGCCGCCCTTCTTACCGTTTGCCTGCAGGGCCACGTAGATGTCGCCGTTGGGAGCGGCCGCAATGTGCCGCGCCGTTCCAATGTCATCCGCCACCACCAGAGCGCAAAAACCCGGCGGGAGTTGGATCCCTCCATTGTCCGGATCGCAGGCAGGCGCATTGGCGCCTGGTAGACTCCATGCGATCGCCAGTAAAAAGGCAGCGGCGCGTGCCACCGCAGTGCATCTCTTCTTCTTCATCATGAATCCGCTTTTTTGCATAACTCTGTATAGAATACAAGACACGATCCCCCGCGTGGATTCCCTGGCGACGCTAAACTACAGAAATGATCCGAAAGATCCTGATAGCGGGCGCCTCGATCGCGATCGCTCTGGCGTGGGCCGAGCCCTCGGTCTGGGATGGTGTTTATTCATCCGCGCAAGCCAAACGCGGCCAGACACTGTACGCGAAGTCATGTGCGTCCTGCCATCGCGCCGACCTGGAAGGGCATGGACCTACTCCATCGCTGGCGGGCTCAGAGTTCCGCGACCGCTGGGATGGCCAAACGCTGGGCGATTTGTTCGAAAAGACGCAGGCAACTATGCCAGGAGATCATCCGGGGAGCTTGAGCCGAGAGGACAATGCCGCGATTCTGGCGTTCATTCTGCAGTCTAACGAGATGCCGGCTGGTGAAAAGGACCTACCGACCGACGGCGATTCGCTGGCAAAGATTCGTTTCACGGCCGCGAAACCGAGCCGCTAGTTCATCGCTCCCAGGCCGTGCACATATCCGCACTTTCGGCACAACGAGAATGCTTCCGCGTTGTCGACGCGGTGCTTTACCGGTGGGAGCGTCTGCAGATAGGCGAAAACCGCGCGCAAGTCGTCATCCTTCATATCGCGAAAGTACGGCCAGGGCATCACCGGGTTGATCTTCCGCGCATCATTCCATCCAGTGCGCATGACCTGCAGAAACATGCGCTCGTCATAATACGGAATGCCGGAAGGATCGGGTGTGATATTGGCGCTGGCCACATTGCCCCAGGCTCCTTGGAAGGGCATGCCGCCGGCGAACGCCATACCAGGCAGATCTTCTTCGTTCTGCCGCGGCGTATGGCAGTAGGTGCACGCCGCTGCTTCAACCAGGTATGCGCCGCGCCTTTGCGGCGTCGAGAGGTCCGGAGAGAAACTACGCAGCCGCGGTGGCAATGGCTTCATATGCGCCATCACCGCCTTCGGAATCTCGGATTTGGGCAAGGCGTTGTGCAGCGGCGGAAGCGACCGCACATAAACGATGATGGACGCCAGGTCCTCGTCGGAAAGCTGCGAGAACTGGCGATAAGGCATCTCGATATACAGGGTGCGGCCGTCGTGTCCAATGCCCTGGGTGAGAGCGCGGTAGAAGTCTTCATCGGACCATGTCCCGGCTCCCGTTTCACGATCCGGAGTGATGTTGGGAAACGTGAGGCTAAATCCCGGATGCAATACCCTGCCCCCACCAATCCGGCCAGCCGCGGGCAGACCGCCTGGCGAACTGGCCCAATCGCGTTCGGAGTGGCAGTGAAAGCAGATCGCCACTGCATTCGCCAGATATTTGCCGCGCTCCAGGCGGGCCGGCGTCCTTTCCAGGGGAAACCGCAGCGGCGGCTTTCCACAACCGAGCAACAGGGCCAGGATGACAGGAGCACACCGAAGCAGGCGCGCGGCGAGGCGAGTCTGGTGTCTTATCCAAACTCGACCTGTCGGCATGGCTTGATTCAGTACGCATTGGCCCATCCGATGAGAGTAGCAGTCGAGACCGGAGCCCGCGATTGGCATCTTCGGACGTCACGGCCCCACGATCTGCACGTCCTTCGTGATTTCTTCTTTCTCCTCCTGATTCCGTTTTTGGATTTCCTGGTACTGCGCCATCAGCGCCGTGGCGCGCGTCGTATTCCCCTCCTGCTGATATGCATGGGAAAGCTGGTAATGGAGTGCACCGTCGTCATCCAATTCCAGAGCCTTTTCCAGATGCGGAATCGCTTCCCGGTCACGATTCACTTTCGCTAGCGCCAGTCCTAGCGACGCATGAGCGGGGAGCATGTTGGGATTTGCACGAAGCGCGTCTTCCAGGTAGGGGACGGCATTTTCCGGCTGCTCCGTGCGGAGCAGGCTTTCCCCCATCATGAAGTTGAGATCCGGCGACCTCTCATCGCCCTTCCTCAACTTCTCGATCATCGGAATGGCGGCGTTGTAGTCATGCGCCAGGAAGAGCGAGGTCGTCAGCTCACCCTCCAGCCGGCTGTTTCCGGGAGACAGCTTGAGCGCCGCGCGCCACTCTGCCGCAGCCTCCAGGTCCTGATTGCGGCCATGCGCCAACTGCGCGTGCAACGCGTGCAGTTCTAAGGACTCCGGAAGCGCTTCGAGACGTGCAAAAACTTCGAGCGCGAGTTGATCGTAGGCCTTGATGCCCCAATACAACTGCGCATCGCTCGCACTTGGGCTGGCGGATTTGGCGGCCTCGGCGTAGCGGTTCTGCACAAAGAAGCATTCCGATGGATTGTTTGCGCAATTGGGCGGCGGAAGGCTGTCCTCCTTCCGTTCCTCGATGGCGGCCCAGCCAGCGTGTCCGGCTTTGCCGTAAATCACCGCCAGGCCGGAATGCACACCGCGAATAGGCGGCAGAGAGCGTTCGGCTTCTTTGAAAAAGAAAAACGCGCTGTGATACTGCTGAGCCTTCAGACGCGACGCCCCGATCAAAGCCGCCACGTATGCCGACTGCGGCCCCTTTTTCTCGAGCCGGTCAAACAGGCGGGCAGATTGCTCCTGATAGGTCTTTCCCAAGCCGTACCATGCCTTCGAGTCCGTGGGTGTTACCGCGGTGAGCTTCCGATATTGAACGGCGGCCTCATCCAGATCGCCCGCGCCCAGGAAGGCGCTCGCTAGCATCCCGCGGGCTTCGTTATTGGAAGGCTGGAGAGCCAGCAGCTTTTTCAGCGGGGGGATGGCGGCCTGTGGTTGACCTAACTGGAGTTCAGAACTTGCCAGCGAGTTGAGTGCGGGGACGTTACCAGGCTCGGTTCTGAGGACCTCCTCGAATCGTGGAGCGGCCTTATCCGGATGCCCCGCCATCTGCTCGGCGAGCCCCAGGTTCAACAGGAGTCCAGTGTTTCCCGGGACGGCTTTTACCAACTGCTCACAGAGCGGGATGGCCTGCTCAAACCGCCCTTGCGCCATGAGCTCCTTCACCTGGCGCGAGAGGGCGGCCAGATCCTCATTCTGTGCGGCGCGGAGCCCTGCCGGGAGAGCCGCTAAGGCAAAAAAAAAGCGGCCCGCCGGGCGAGCCGCCTTTTGTTGGAGACCAACTGCATCAACTACAACGTTACCATTGCAAGCGAAGTCCGAAGCGGATGTTGCGCTCACCCGAGGAACTGCTGATATTCATGAACGTACTGTCGGTCACTCCGTTGTCCACTCCACCCGCAGCCCCGCCGAAGCCGTTGCCCGTACCGCCGCCGCTGAAGGTACTGCCGAAGTGCGATGTGTTGGGTAGGTTAGTGAACTCGGCACGGAATTGCAACGTCATACGCTCCTTAATTGGGAATAAACGCATCACCGACATATCCGTATTCCACATCCCGGGTTCCCGGAGGATGTTGAGACCGGAGTTCCCGAAACCAACCGTAGTCACCGGAGCAAACGCCGCCGGGTTGTAGTAAGTTGTACCTGGTCCTACGTGGCCCAGAAGCTGCACGGTAGGAAGAACCTGATTTGCCGTTTGCGTGTTGGTCCCGCCATCGTTAAGGGACGTATCAGGCGCATACACAGTGAATGGAATACCCATGTAGCACGCCTCTCTGCCGCTTAACTGCCAGTCACCCAGAACCTTGGCGGCAACACCTGAGCTCATATACTTCTTGTTCTTGCCGAAAGGCAACTCATAGACCCAACCGATTTGGAAGTTTTGTGGCTGGTCGAATCCGGCGGTAGCGCGGTTGCGCTGGAACATCGGCGCATAATTCCAATTGACACCTTGCCATCCGTCGTCGTCCGCATAGTCGATAGCGTGGGACCAAGTATAGGCGCCTTTGAGCATCAGCCCTGACACGAACGAGCGGCTGAAGGCAATCTGCATCGAGTTGTACTCAGAGCTCAGATAGCCATCCCACATATCGCTCCCCGATGTGCGCCCATAGAGCAAATTGTACGGGAGATTGGCCAGCGTAGAACCTGGATAACCGGTGTTGATGTCCCGGTCAGCCAACTCGTGCACGGTATGGGAAGCTACGTAACCGATGGAAGCAATGATGTTCTCCGGCAGCTTGTGCTCGACCGTGAAATTCCAGGATTGCGTGTAGCCGCGGTGAATGTATCCCCAGGGGCTGCGTTCGCTGGCGTTCCCGGGAAGCGGCACAATGCCAGTGGAAATATCCGGCAGTGGAACCGGTGGTATGCCCTGCGCGAGCGTACTGGCATAGGAGAAGCTGTTGGGCGATTTCGTCTCCGCATTAATCGTCAACGGGTAGAAACCACGCAGCGGGCGCGAGAACGGAAGGGGATCGTAATTCATTCCATAGCCGGCACGAATGACGGTTTTCTCACCAAGGCGGTAGGCGACTCCAACGCGTGGCGCGAACAGCGTGTGGCTGACCTTGATACCGGCATCCACCGGAACGCTGCCTCGGCCACCCATCATGACGTCATTCGTCGCGGGGATGTACTGCTCAATTCCCTTTCCATTGCTGCGCGTCATGAGCGGATAGAACTCGTATCGGAGGCCAAGGCTCACGGTCAGGTTCTTCGTCACCTGCCAGCGATCCTGACCGTACCATCCCAACTGCCACTCGCGACCGGTCATCAGAATGTACTGGACGCCCTTCTGCACGTCATCCGACAGGCCCAGCAGCATCTGGGCGTAAGCGTTGAGCTGGTTCGAAACTGTAGCGTTCCCACCGCCTGTGTTGAGCGTGGTGGTCTGACCATTGAAGTCCAGCAGACCGCGCGGGCCGCCGTTGCTCAACTCCGGTTGCCAATGGTTCAAGTGATGTCGAACCAAGTCGAATCCGAAGCGAAACTCGTGCGCGCCCTTTGTCCAGGTCAGGCTGTCGCTATGCGTAAAGGTCTCATCATGGCGGAACAGCGGCATCCAGTTTGGAACGCCGAATCCCGTGTATGCGCCCATGCTGATGTCGGGGAAACCGCTATCTCGAATGTCATTGCCATTCAGACCAGGAATTCCGAGAATGGTGCCGTAGTTTTTCCCGTAGTCGTTGGCAAGCACGGTTTGATCCAGGCGGTTCAAACCGAGGTTCCCGGTCAGCACCAGGTTGGGGGTGAACGTGTACGTGTGCCCGATCGTGGCCACGTAAGTGGTCGTGTTACCCAACCCAGGATCCGCACCGGGGGCGGGACCGCCGGCCACTCCGAAAATACCTTGGCCGCCGGAGGTCGCGACCATCTCCCCGTATTTAACGAAGATGCTGTGGCGCTCGGTCCGATTCCAGTTAAGCTTTGCGTCCGTCTGGTATCGATTCAGGATCGGCCCACCGGCAGCGTAATAGTTATTGGCGATGCCACCAAGATTCGGTTCCGGGAAGTACCCCTGAAGATTCTTGGCCTGCTGGACGATGAGGTTCCCCGGAATGATGTTATTGGCAAACGGCTGGCGACCCGTGCCATCTGCATTCCCGGTGAACGGATTGTAGATCGTGGTTGCGTTAGCGCCAGTCAGATACGCACTGAAATTGCCATTTTTCTGATCGTCGGTGGGTACCGTGAAAAGGCCATTAGCCGCGATCTTCTGGTTAGTTCCATCGAAACTGATGAAGTAGAACAGCTTATTCTTCATGATGGGCCCGCCAATGGTGGCGCCGTAGTTGTTATAAATCGCGACCGGCTTGCTGTCCGCGAAGAAGTTCCGCGCGTTGAAATGCTGGTTGTTGTCGAACTCAAACGCGCTGCCGTGAATCTCGTTGGTCCCAGACTTGGTCACCAGGGTGATGGCGGAAGCACCGGCCAGCCCTTGATCGGCATCGGCCGCGCTGGTCGTGATGTTGACAACATCCACGTCTTCCGCGGGCACCACGTAGCCGACATGGTGCGGAAGCCACACATTGATGCTCTCAGCTCCGTCAATTTGCGTGATGTTGGTTTGCGCATTTGCGCCATTGATATTGGTGTGCAACGCGCGGCCGGGCGTGTCCGTAACCGAGTTCTGGAATGTCGACGGGGTCGCGCCAGGAACCAGATCGATCAGGGCCTGGTAATTCCGGAAGCCGCCTAACGGCATGTTCACGATGCCTTCAGAGGTCAACTCCGTGTGGGTATCCGCCTTGTCGGTTTGCAGTTCCAGCGCTTCCGCCGAGACGGTTACGGTCTGGCTGGCTTCGCCAATTTCCAGGTGGAAATCAAGCCGGTTGACCGTGTTGGGCGTGATGGTGAAAGCCGATTGCTCTATAGTTTTAAATCCCTTGGCTGTGGCTCTGACCGAATAGGTACCCGGACTCAGATTGACGACGCTGTACCGTCCGCCGGAATCCGTCGTCTCCTGATGTGACTGCCCGGTTAAGGTCTCTTGAATACTGATGACGGCGTTTGGAACCACCGAGTTGCTCTGATCGGTGACTGTACCGACGAGCTGGCCGTAGAGTACCTGTGCTCGAACCGGAACGGTTACAAATGTCGTGACGAACAACAGAAGCGCACCGGCCAAGATACGGTAACTGATTCTGTCCAACCACTCGCGCTGGATCATAGTTCCCCCTTTTTAAGAATCTCGTGGGGATATGGCGAGGCCCAACTCAACCGTTCGCGTGAGTGCGAACAGACACTCAGTTCTGTGTGAGCAGGCTCCAGTACCCCAACTAGCCGACTACCAACACGCCAGCTCTCGCGAGCAGGCCAAAGCATCGTTTGGAGAATCTTATGACAGTTTACAAATAACTGCAAGACTTTTCTTGACTTTTCTTGAGTGTTTTCCGAGTCAACTTGCGTGGAAAAACGTACAGAGCTGTCTCATCTGCGCACGAGAGGGCGGAGCTTTTGCCTCAACCAAGTAGATGGTGTTAGTGGCGCTGGAGCAGCGCCAGCGCCTGCCTGGCTGGCTCGAACGAAGGGTTGGCGCGCAATGCAGCTTGGAACTCCGCTAACGCTTCCTGTTTTCGGCCGAGCTGAGCGAGTACCTGCCCGAGGTTGGTGTGCAATTCCGCGTCGGCGGGCCGAAAAACCAGCGCCTCCTGATAGTGGGTGGCCGCCCGTTGGAAGTTCCCCGCTTTGGCGAAATCGTCTCCCCAAAGGTAGAGCACCTCGCCCAAGTGCTGCCGGGCTTTCTCGCTCTCAGGAGCTTCGGTCAATACCTGCCGGAAGTTCTTCGCGGCCGAGGGCCAGTCGCCGCCCGCGGCTTCGGCGCTGGCCAGATTGAAGCGTGCGTCGGTGTAGGCCGGATCCAGATTGACGGCCCGTTGGAACAGTTTTCCGGCGTCGGGCAGGTTGGATTGCGCCATCAAAGCTACGCCCATCTCATTCGCTGCGAGTGCGCTCGTAGGCTGTGCCAGAGCGGCCCGTTCAAAATACGGAATGGCTTCGGCCGGTTTGTTTTGATCCATCAGGAGCGCACCCAGGTTGAACTCCGCGGAAAAATCGCCCGGATATTTTTCCAGCCGGTGCTTCATGAGGGCTTCCTGGACGGCGGCGCGCTGATCGGAATCCGCCACCGGCAGAACCTGCAACCAAAGATGTCCCATCTCATCGGTGGAGGAGTTGCCCGCGCTTATTCGTTTCGGCGGGTTGTTGGGGTTGCGGGCGTTGGCGCTCGAGTTGTCGTAGTGATAGCGCATGGAAATGACCGATCCACGCGGAAGAAAAACCGGCTGCTTCGAGCGGTAAACACCCTGCCAGTTCAGGTCCCAGTGTGGAATCCGGATCAGCCATTTCCGCGTGCCGTCGGGCAGCGTCGCGTAGGCTTCCATCAAAACTGCGAGATAGTGCGCGTGCGGATAGATGGCCAGCACATGCAAGTCGACGGGAACGGTGAAATCGTCAGAAACGAGAAAGTCGGTGTCGCCCGGCGGAATGTCGATGGCGCTATCGTGCTCCAACTGAACCAGCATCGGGAACTTGGTTTGGGGCTTGGAGGTGAAGTAGATGCCGATTTCCGGACTGATGGTCTCGGGCTTTCCGGTCGGGCGCAGGTGGACATTCAACACAAGATTCATGCCCGGCGTGGCGCGCCACGCCATGCCATCTGGTGCAACCACTGGTTCACTGCCGGGCTTCCAGGAAAGGAAGTGGCTGTCGGGATCGAAAGAATCCTCTTGCACCGTGATGTCCATGCCTTCGAAACCGGCGCCGGGCTTTGATTCCAGCCGGCGCGCGTTGCCGGCGCGGTCGATGATGACATTGGCATGATGGAAGACCTTTGGATTTCCGGGCCGGACTTCAATCGCGCGCACCCAGGCCTCGGTCTTTACCCGCACGGGCATGACGAAGTTCCAGAAAACCTCGCCGCCGCCCGCACTCAGCTGGTAGGGTTGGGTGACATGAAGGACCATATCAGGCGGGCCTATTTGCCATTCCGAGCTGAACTTCGGGGGTTTGGGTGCGTTCGCGATAGTGCCAGGAAGCTCCCCGTCAGCCACCCATTGCTGAATGAGTTGAATCTGGGCGTCGGTCAAACGCCGCTCCTCGGCGAAATCTCCATAACCGGCTTCGGGCTGCCAGGGCGGCATGAAGCGGCGCTTGGTGACATCGGCAATTTGCGTCGCGTGCTTCTTCACGTCCTCCAAAGAGAGCAGCGCAAATGGCGCGGATTCACCGGGCCTGTGGCAAACCGAGCACTGCGTGTAAATGATGGGTGCAATGTTTCTGTAAAACGTGACCTTGGGAGCCGGCCGGGCCGGGACCGCAATCAATAGCCAGAGAAGAACCACTCCCGGTTTCCACATCGCGTATGATCGCAGTATATCGCCGTGCCCGACACTTCGTCCCTGCATTCCCATGAAGCCAAGCCACGAAACCGATTTGCCACGCTCCTGATCTGTATGGCGGCCGCGACTAGACTGGCGACGGGCCAGGCGAAAGATGCCAAACCCTGGACGGGCGAATTGCGTGACGGCGGAGGACACCAAATCGCGGGTGCCGTTATTCGTGTGGGGACAGGCTCCGCGACAGCGACGGCCAAAACGGGAGCGGATGGCCATTTCAGCCTCGCGGGGCTAACGCCGGGTCAGTACACGCTCTCGGTTGAGTACAACGGCATCGCGGCAGCTCTAGCCGGGACACTGCAATTGCCTGGCGACGGAGAGCACGTGATTCTGACATTGTCCGCCGATGGAAGCCTGACGCTTGCTCAGAATGGCGGCTCGCGTGAAGGCACCGGCGGAGAACAATTGTCGGGCAAAGCGGTGTCTTCCCTTCCCTTGAACAAGCGCGATTTCAGCCAGTTGCTTTTGCTCGCGGCGGGCACGATGACGGACACCAACGGTGCGGCGAACTATACCCAGCAGTTTGCGGTGAACGGCCAGCGAGGAACGGCGGCGGTGTTTGCCATGGACGGCGCCGACAGCACCGACCCCGAGCTGGGCGGAGCGACCTTCACCAATCTCAACGTGGACGCCGTGCAGGAGATCCGGTCGAGTTCCGGGTGGATGCCGGCTGAAATCGGGCGTGGCGCCGCCGGCTTTACTGACATCATCACCAAGTCGGGAACCAACGATTTCCACGGATCGGTGTTCGAGTTTCTGCGGAATTCGGCGCTGGATGCGCGCAATTTCTTTGATCACCGTTCGCTGGCTGAGCCGCGCCGGATTCCGCCGTTCATCCGCAACGAGTTCGGCCTGACTAACGGAGGCCCTCTCATCATTCCGGGCATTTACAACGGACGGAACCGGACGTTTTACTTCGCGGAGTATCAGGGCTTTCGCCAGGTTTTGAGTGACACCGAAGTGATTCCAGTCCCATCGATCGACGACCGCGCTGGCCGTGACACCACCGCATTTCCAGGCGACACACTGATTGTTCCGGTGAACCCCCAGATAGCGAAGCTCCTTTCCCGGTATCCCTTGCCGAACGATCCACAGGGACCTTACGGTGCGCGCACGTACGCCACGTCAGCCAAAGTCACGACAGTATCGGATCAGTTTTCGGCCCGCCTGGATCACCGGATATCCAGCAAGTCGCAGTTGTTCGCACGATTGACCATGGAAAACACCGTTGGACCGGTCACGAATCCCAGTCAAATTGTCATCGATCCGAATTTTGCGGTGGAGTTTACGGATCAGCAGCGCAACGCGGCCATCTCCTACACGCGAACACCATCGGCTAACTCGACCATGCAGTCGGCCATCAGCTTCACGCGCGCCACACCCCAGTTTCCGACACGCGATCACCAGGACCCGGGGTTGGCGTTCGGTGACGGCTTGTATGAGTCATTCAACGCCGCCGCCGGGTCGGTGCAGGGATGGTTCGGCAATTTATTGCAGCTTCGGCAGAATTTCACGTGGATTCGGGGAAAACACACCTTCAAAGCAGGTGGGGAGGGGCGGTTCAACCGCGACACTTCGCTGTTTGGCATCGACCCCAATGGCCTGTACCAGTTCGGCGGCGGCACAGCCTACTCGCCGGTGGGGATCTCCTCGCTCAGCGGAAAACACGATATCAGTCCCGGCGATCCGCTGCCGGATGCGCTGACAGGATTGCTGACGGCGAGCGCATTTTCTTACACAACCGCAGTAGCCCCGCCGCTTTTCGCGCAGGGCGATCGCCTTGGCGACTCCCCCATTCATCGCGACGCTTACAACGTATATTTTCAGGACAGTTGGAAAGTGTCGGACCGGCTGCTTCTCAATTACGGACTTCGCTATGAAATCGAGTCCCGCCTCCGTGAGCCGGGAAAGCGCACATCGGCGCCCGTACTCAATTCCGCCCTACGCGGATCGGAATTGCTGATCAATCCGGAGCCACCCTATACGCTCGACAAGAACGGGTGGGGGCCAAGGCTGTCACTGGAATGGCGCGCGTCGGAGAAAACCCTCGTGCGCGTAGGCGGTGGAATCACCACGCTGCTGATCAACCTTTATCAGGACAACCTGTTGACTGGCGGTACGCCATACGTATTCTACCCGCGTATCACAGCCAGTCCCAGTGAGTTTATCCCGTTCGGCCAAGCGATCACCTCTGCGGAATTGCCGCCCATATATGCAACCAACGGATCGCTCATTTTTGCATCAGGCAACTCCAGGCTGGTGCCCGCCAATACGCTGATGGACGTGTTGCGCTTTGAGCGCGACCTCGCCGCCCTGTCACCCGACCACCGCATCGTGCCGCTGGCCGTGGTCGGCATGGCGCCAAATTTCCGGAACGGTTACATCGGCAGTTGGACGGCCGGCGTGGAGCACAAGCTCGGAGGAGCCACGCTGAATGCGGCCTACGTTGGCACAGCCGGAGTCAGGTTGCCGGTGACGGATTCACCCAACGGATTCGCCGGCGCCTCACCCGAGTTCGCGCCGTACACGCAATTCGATTCTTCCGGCGCGATCACCGGCGGCTACGGGCCCGTGTTGCTGATGACCAACCGTTCGCACTCCAGCTACCACTCCTTGCAAGTGTCCGCACAAAAGGACCTCACGGCCTCAGGGCTCGGATTTCAGGCCAGCTATACGTTCTCAAAATCGCTCGACGATACCAGCGCGGTATTTGGCGGATTCATCTCAGGATTTTCCGGCGCCGTATCGCAGACCCTGCCCCAGAATCCGTACGATGCCCAATTGGACAAAGGCCCGTCCACCTTCGACATTAAACACGCCCTCACGTTTAGCTTGTTCCAGGACCTTCACGCGGATCGCGCCGCGTTCCTTCGGCCTCTGGGCAAGACCCTCACTGCCGGTTGGCAGTTATTGGGCATCGGAACCCTTACGAGCGGCCTTCCCTTCACCGTATATTCAGGAGTGCAACAGACCGGGGTTGGATCGAATGGCACCGATCGGCCGGATCAGATTGGTGTGCCCAATCTGTCCACGAGCAGAACCGTGCGCGAGGACTACTTCGGTCTGGGCGCCGCCAATGCCTCGCTATTTTATGTGCCGATCAATCTTCCGGGCGGAACGGGCCCAAATCACGGGACGTTCGGCACTCTCGGCCGCAATACGTTCCGCGGTCCGGCGCTTCGCGACCTGGACCTTGCGCTGATCAAGGACACTCCGCTGAAATTCGGAGCTCGCGGCGACCTGGCCTCACTCCAGTTCCGCGCCGAGTTCTTCAACATCCTCAATGTCGTCAATTTCGGACTGCCATCGAATATCCTCCTCGGGCCGGGCTTCGGAGAAATCAGCCGGACCGCCGGCACGTCGCGCCAAATTCAGTTTTCGTTGAAGGTAATTTACTAAGCGCATTCAGCCGGATTGTGTTACCGGCTACTGCGGCTCGCGAACCGTAAGGACCTGGTCGGCTTTGACGTTTTCGATTACCTGGTGCTTACCGCTGGGCCAAGTGATCTCTATCTTATTCAAGACCGCCATCTTTCCCAGCCCGAAATGGACCGGAACGAGGCTCGAAGATGCATAGCTCACTGCGCTGGTCATGTCATTGAACTGATTCCCGATTCGAATATGCGCGCCGATGCCATCGCGATTGCTGCGCGTTCCGGTAAGCTTGATGGCAATCCAATGATCTTGGCCAGGACTTACGTTTCGCCAGAGTTCCGCGGATTCCCCGAGCGAGGAGACCACGGCGTCGATGCGCCCATCGCCGTCGAAATCCGCATAACTGCTCCCGCGGTGCGCCTTCACCTCATTGAGTCCCGCATCAGGCATGCCAGTGAAGGTTCCATTGCCGAGATTGGCGAAGACGAAATCGGGCTCCTTATAGGCTGCAGCCTCAAACAGTTCCACGCGGTCGTTCACGTGGGAGTTGGATGTGAATAAGTCTTTCCAGCCATCGTTGTTGAAGTCGAAAAGGCCGGTACCCCATCCGCTGTGCGGTGCGCTGAGCGCGGCCATGTGGCTGGAGTATGTCGCATCCGCGAAGTGCCCGCCTCCAGTATTTCGGAAAAGCGGAAAGGTCTCGTGAGCCAGGGCGGTTACGGCGATATCCGGCCGCCCGTCGTTGTCATAGTCCCGAAAATCCGCGCCCATGCTGGCCACCGCTTTGCCGTCTTCACGCAGAGCGACGCCGGCCGCAAGTGCCACTTCTTCGAACGTTCCATTGCCTCGATTGTGAAATAGGAAATTCGGCATGTTGTCATTGGTGACGAAGACGTCGGGATAGCCGTCCTGATCGTAGTCGGCGAACGCCAGGCTCATTCCGCGGCCCGCGAAGGAGGCAATCCCCGCCTTCTCGGAAACATCTTCAAAAGTTCCGTCACCCCGGTTGTGGTAGAGGGTACTGGCAAGCCCCTCGAAATATTTTGGGTGACAGTAGACGCGAATCCCACGGTTTGAGTCGCCGCAGAAGCGATCGTAGTCCGGCGACCATTTCGCGTAATGAACTACCCAGAGATCCAGGCGGCCGTCGTTGTCGTAGTCAAACCATCCCGCGGCAACCGCCCATTCACCGCTGCGAATACCCGCCTTTGCGGTTACGTCTTCGAACTTTCCGTTGCCGAGATTGTGATAGAGGATGTTGCGATTGACTCCAGCGACGAATAGATCCGGGTGGCCGTCGTTGTCATAGTCTCCCGCCGCGGCTCCCATGGAGTAACCATCTCCGGAGACGCCGGCCTCCTCGGTGACATCGCGAAACTTGAGGCCGCCTTCGTTGTGATAGAGGCGATTCCAATACTTCTTGTTGGTCTTGGCGAGCGAAGGCAATTCGGCGCCATTGGTGAAGAAGATGTCCGGGCGGCCGTCGCCATCGTAGTCGAAGACAGCAACGCCGCCAGCCATCGTCTCAATCAGGTGTTTTCGAGGAGTGGGGCAATTTTCCAGGACGAAGCCTATGCCCGACACGGCCACGACATCTTCGAATCGAATGGGTTCCACCGGAGGCGCGGTTCCTCCGGCTCCATAGAGCACCAACCACAGACACGCACACCCCGCGACCAAACTGAGAATCCTGAACACTCTGTCGACAATTCTAGCGAGTATCAACTCCGCCCTGGCAGAGTGGCGGCCTCGGGATCCGGCCCGGTGTAGTTGGCGCGCGGGCGGATCAACTCGCCCGACCCGTATTGCTCAATTGCGTGCGCGATCCATCCGGCCGTCCGGCCCAACGCGAACAAGACAATGGGTGCGTGTGCGGGCAAGCGGTAGGTCCGCGCCAAAGCCACCAGCCCGAAATCCAGATTCGGAGGGTCGTGGAGCAGCTCGCGAGCCGCGCGGGCGAGTGCCCGTACCAGAGCCCACTCCTTGCGATTGCCGCTGGCTTCTGCCAGCCGCATCAACATTGCTGCCCGTGGATCGCCGGCTGGGTAGAGGGGATGACCGAATCCCGGCAAGCGCTCTCCACGACGCAGCCGATTCGCCACCATATTGCGTGCGCGTCCAGGCGTTCCCGTTTCCGCAAATAACGCCGATACACGCCATGTTTCGCCACCGTGTCGCGATCCCTTCAGCGCCGCCATGGCAGCCGACACGGCGTCATACGGCGAGGCCCCGGCCGACGCCGTGCACCTGGCCGCAAACGCGGACACATTCAGTTCGTGATCCGCGCATAGCACCAATGCCATGCGAATCACCTCGCCAACTGCTGCCTTCTTGGGAGGCCATACGGCTTCGAGAGCCAAGTGAACGGGAACTCGCGAGTCTCGCCCCGCGACAACAGTTGCGAGCAACCGAAAGATCCGTGCTCCTGCCTGGCGGACCGCCGCTGGACGCAAGTCGTACGATGCCAGATCCATCGCCCCTGCCAGCGACAACGCCATCTGCATCTTCACCATCGGATCTTTGGTGCACATCCGAATATGAGCCACTTGTTGACGCGACAGCGCGCAAGGTTGGTCGAACAGTCCCCCAAGTTCCGGCGCTTCCACCGCCCACAACAACTCGGCCACCTGCTCGAGTGTCGCGCTCTCGGCCAGCTTCAGCGCATCCCGGCCGCGATAGTAAAGCTTGCCATCATGTATGAGCGTGATGCCCGACGGGAGCACGGGGCTTCCCCAATGCAGTCCACGAGCGGCTGCCTTCGCTGGGTCGCGCCGCGTCTCTTTGCGTTCTCGTAGCCGCTCTATGTCTTCCCGATGGTACCGGTGCTCTCGCGGACGGCCCGGTGCGGGCTCCGACTGCAATTGGCCTCGGCTTTTGTACGCGTATAGCGTCGCAAGCGTCACACCCAGCGCGTCCGCGGCCTGCTTCGCCGTCAAGTAGCGTCGATCCGTTGCCATACATTGATTCTACAATCCACGTTGACGATACAACGTGTGCCGTTCAATCATGAAAGTGTGACCAATGGACTGGAAGGAGTTGTGGCCGCCACCACGCGCTTGAGCCATGTGGATGGTGAGGCTGGGCGGCTCACCCTCGCCGGGTACGCAGTGGAGGATCTGGCGCCATACGCCACTTTTGAGGAAGTTGCGCATCTGCTCTTGCAGGGCCGCCTGCCGGAACCAGCGGAGCGCGTGGCCTTCGCCAAGGAGTTGGCCGGACGGCGAGCGCTGCCTCACGGTGCAATCGAAGTCCTTCGCGAAGCCGCGGCTGCGAATACGACGCCTATGGATGCCCTGCGCATGGCTGTGCCCATTCTCAGCCTCGGCCGGGCGGAGAACCCCCTGGAGGATGCCATTGCCGCCATCGCGGCTTTTCCGGCAATCGTGGGAACCTATTGGCGTTTTTGCAACGGCGAGCCACCCGTTCCCATCCGCTCCGATCTTTCGCACGCGGCCCACTATCTACATCAACTGTCCGGCGCCGAACCAACCGGTGATCGCGCCCGTGCGTTAGAAACCTACCTCAACACCGTCTGCGATCACGGCCTTAATGCCTCCACTTTTGCGGCAAGAGTCATCGTCTCCACTCAGTCGGACGTCATCTCCGCGATCACCGGCGCAGTGGGCGCGCTCAAAGGTCCGCTGCACGGAGGAGCGCCCGGTCCCGCGCTTCAGATGGTCTTCGAAATCGGCAGTCCGGAGCGCGCCGAAGCCTTCATCCGCGCCAAGCTCGATCGGGGTGAGCGCCTCATGGGATTCGGACACAGAATCTACAGGGTGCGCGATCCGCGGGCGGATGTCCTGGCCCGCGCCGCCGATCGGTTCTATTCGACAGGTGGCGACAAGCGCCTCTACGAGCTTGCGCGGAGCGTGGAAGCTACCGCGCTGCGCCTGCTTCGCGAACGTAAACCGGACCGCCCGCTCGACACCAATGTCGAATTCTACACGGCGCTCCTCTTGCATGGTCTTGGACTGCCGCTCGAATTGTTTACGCCCACGTTTGCTGTCGGCCGCGTCCTAGGCTGGTCCGCGCACTGCTTGGAGCAGCTTCGCGAGGGACGGCTGATCCGGCCGCAATCCACCTATGTAGGCCCGGTGGATCTCCACTACCATCCGGCTCCGATGAACGGGGCGTGACGAATGGGAGCCTAGCCAGCCGCGGCCATCGCCGTCGAGGAGAGCGCCCGGTAGTAGCCGCCTCCCGGCGAAATCGTGTGGGCGGCGGCGAAGGAGGAGAAGTCCACGTCCGCTAAATCCTCGCCGAATTCCTTCACCACGTCCCAGGTCTGAGACCCGATGGGTTCGTTCGGAATGATCGTGTGCTTGTCAGCCTCAATGAACAGCTCGCTGCCGACCGGCACATAGTTCCACCCTTCCGCGCTCTTGAAGAGATTCGCCAAATCGTTTCCGACATCAGGAACCAGAGCTAGCACCGCGACAGCGGCATCAATAAAACTGGCCGACGGCGGCACGAGCGGAACTATGTCGTCGTAATTCTCATAACGCACCTGGTTGTTGATCACAGCCTGATACCCTGTCCGGAACCCGGTGTCGCCTGGCCTGGGTGAAGCGAAGGTGACCACCTGCTGAATCGGGAGGCGGTAGGTCTGGCTCAGGATGTACGCGCCGATAGAGGCCATCGCGCCGCCGAGGCTGTGCCCCGTCACCAGGATTTTCTTGGACGGCCCTGGGTTCAGGCGCTGCGCCGCCGCGGCCACGCCGGCGATGATCGACATGGTCGCCTCGTAGAATCCGCTATGAACCTGGCCGGGAACATTCGGCGCCGGCTTGGGCACGTCGAAAAAGTCCTCCAGCCAGTTGAGCAGGCTCTCCGGATCTTTGAGTGATGGTGGCAGCGTTCCACGGAACGCCACGATGATTCCGTCGGCGTTCTCTCCTACCAGGCACGCATTGATTGAGTCAATGCCGCCGCAGACCGGCTTAGGTGTGCTGGTGTAGCCCGCAGCGGGGCTATAGACCGAATCCGGCGTGTAGGCACATCCGCCGGGTACGATGTCGTATGCGCAGCCACATGCGCACAGCAAACGAAAGTTCAGACTCGTAGAAACCGCAGGAGTCATGGCTCGCACCCTCCTCGGTGCGTTCTTTCACAGTTCCGGGACGAGGGTAGCATATCGCTGCATCGAGCTCTATAGGCCTCGAAATCGGTTTGGATCAGGCCGGCTCGGCGTGGCATCCATGCTGATCGAGCCAGCGATCGACTTGTCCATTTACCGAGGCGTGACTCTGTGGAACTTTCGCGCCCGCTTCGTCTAGCGTTTCGAGGATCGCCACGTAGAGTTCCGGATCACCGCCGTGCGCAGCCGACCACAGGGCCTGCCCGAGCACTGTGCCTCCGTAGGTGTTCTCGACTTCCAGCGGGGCTTTGTGGCGTAGCAGCAACTTCACCGTGTCGAGTTGCCCGCCGATTACCGCCCAGTGCAATGCGGTCTGACCATCGCGGCTGTGAGCGGCAAGGTCCGCTCCCTTTGCGAGCAGAAACTCGACAACAGTGTTCCGGCCGTATTCGCATGCCCAAAGAAACGCGTCCCTCAGTTGCTCCTCGGTGACCTGAGGGTAGAAAGCCTCGACCAGATCGAGCCGGCCAAGGCCCGCTGCCGCAACGAAGTCGACATGTGCTCCGCGGCTGGTGAGAAACTCGGCAGCCTTTAAGCGTCCGTTTGCCAGACAGCCGGTCACCATGGATTGCCCGTTGCCGGCTCCTGAGGGCTGGTCGATATTCGCACCGTAGTCGAGCAACATCTGAAGCAGCGCCTCTTGGACACCTGCACGCTCAGGATGAACGCTGGTGGCGGCTAGCTCTAGAGTCGTGCATCCGCCGCCATACACATTCGCAATCGCATCGACTTCGGCTCCCGCTCGCAGTAATGTCTCCGCAATGTCCACGATGTTCCTGGGCGTCTTCTGCCGATAGCCCTCGACACCGTTCGCCGAAACGTAATGCAGCAGCGTTGCGCCGTGTTGACGCCGGGAACGCGCGTGAATGAGCACGGGCTCCTCTCGCAGCAAGCGTTGGAGGGTGCCGATGTCGCCACTCACAATCGCGTCGGCCGCCGCTTCAAATCTCGCTTCGGAAGCCAAGGCGTTGACATGCTGGGTGAACTTCGGCCAGCTTTCGAACCCGTGGGACCGCGCGATAACGAATTGTGCGTCGGTGAGGGCGCACTTCTTATCGCCATCCAGCAACTTGCGCTGCGCGAACTCTGCGACTTCTTCGATCCAGCTTTGCATGCGCACCGGAAGCTCGGGCGTGATCGCTAAGCCAGACAACTCACTTAGACTCTCAATCCATTCTTTAGCCCAACCGCGAATGGCGGCGGGCTCACCTGATTTGCAGGCCTTGATCAGTTCCTTTGCGATCTTCTTGTAGCGCTCGATGTTCGGTTGGGGCGGAAGCGGAAGGGCGTCTTGCGGATTGGGAAACATCCGAATCTCCTTTCAGTACATGCCTGGAGTCCGCACGAATCAGGCTGAAAGAAGGTTCGTGACCTTCAAGTTGTTAGGTGGGTGGGCACGGCCCTTTCCGCGGACTGGATGCGCCCCGCGCGCTGCTCTCCTTTTATCAGTTCCGTGGAATAAAGACAACAGCTCGTACCCCGTGGCTGTGCTATCGCTCGCTCTGTAGCATCGCGAGAAACTTCGCTCGCACCGATTCCGCCGTAGCGTTATCCGCGGCAATGACGAGAATCGTGTCGTCGCCCGCCAAGGTGCCGACGACTTCCGGCCACTCTCTGTCATCCAGCGCAACGGCTACGGAATTGGCGTGACCCGGCGAGGTCTTCAGTACGATCAGGTTCTGCGCCAGGCGCACGTCGAGCAGGAATTCAGCGGCGAGCGTTTCCAGTGTCGGACCAGCTTCTGACGCCGTGATCTGGCGGTAGCCCTCGGGCGTCTTGGCGAGCCCGAGTTCGCGGATGTCCCGCGAGAGCGTCACTTGCGTGGCGGTGACACCGAGTTTTTTCAGCTCTTGAGCCAACTCGTCCTGCGTGTAAATGGACTTCGCGTGGACCAGTTTGAGAATCTGTCCCTGGCGGAAGCTCTTGCTCATGCGCGCATTTGAGCGAGGCGTACGCGAGCGTCGGCCAGCGCTTGCCTCACCGCCGCGGGTCCCGTTCCGCCGGGTACTTCACGCGACTTCATGCCTTCGGCGGGATCGAGCAGCCGCGCCATTTCCGGCTGGAATTCAGGGGCGAATGCCGCCAGCTCAGCCGCCGTCCATTGCGCGGGCTTCTTGCCGCGCCGCACGCTTTCGAGCACTAGCTTGCCGACAATTTGATGCGCACGGTGAAACGGAACGCCGGCCCGTGAGAGGGCCTCGGCCAGGTCTGTCGCTACTACCCAGCTATCGGCGGCGGCTTCGCGCGGCCGCTCCGCACTTAGCTTCACGGAATCGGCAACCACGCGAGCCATTTCGAGCGATCCCGCCAATTGATCGGCAGCCTCGAACAGCGGCTCTTTATCCTCCTGCATGTCGCGATTGTACGTCAACGGCAGGCCCTTCATGGTCACTAACATTGCGTTCAAACATCCGATGACGCGCCCGCATTTGCCGCGAATCAGCTCGAGCGAATCCGGATTCTTCTTTTGCGGCATCAGGCTCGATCCGCTGGTCACGCCGTCACCCAGTTCCAGCCAACTGAACTCCTCGCTCGAGTAGAGAATCCAATCCTCCGCCAGCCGGCTCAGGTGCAGCATGGTGGTCGATGCCGCATAAAGGAAGTCGAGAACGAAATCGCGATCGGCGGAAACATCCATGCTGTTGCGCGTAATTGCTTCGAAACCGAGATCGCGCGCGATGGCCTCGCGGTCGAACGGAAACCCGCTGCCGGCTAGCGCACCGGAGCCGAGCGGCAGGATATTGGCGCGCCGCCGCGCTTCCGAGAAACGCTCCGCATCGCGGAACAGCATCTCAAAATAAGCCAGCAAGTAGTGCGGCCAGAGCACCGCCTGTGCGCGGCGCATATGCGTGTAGCCGGGAATCACGGCATCCGGATATCGCCCTGCAAGATCGAGCAGCGCAACCGCAAGATCAGCCATCAGCCCGCGCACGCGGTCACACTCCTCACGCAGCCACAGCCGCATATCGAGCGACACCTGCTCGTTGCGGCTGCGGCCTGTGTGGATCTTATCCGCGACGTCCCCTGCTCGCTCCTTGAGTTTGCGGATCACCAGCGTGTGGACATCTTCATCGGTCGCGCCATCGAAAAACGCGGAGTCGTGCGCTTCCGTGCGGATTTGTTCGAAAGCTTCGACAATACGGCCGCGTTCTTCCGCGGTGAGGATCCCCACACGTTCGAGCGCGCGGGCAAACGCCTGCGAGCCGCGAATATCGGCGTCGATCAGCCGCTTATCGAAATGCAGGGAGCCGGAGAAGCGCTCGAAAACTTCGGAGGGCCCGCTCTCGAAGCGCCCTCCCCACAGCTTCATGCGTGTGCCGCGGGCTTGCCGCTCTTTTTGGCTTCAAGGGCCGCTCGCACCTGGATCGGCAGCCCGATCAGGTTGATGAACCCGCGCGCGTCTTTCTGATCGTAGCTCGCGCCCATGGTGAAGCTGGCGATGTCGAGCGAGTAAAGCGAATACGGGGACTTACGGCTCACCGGTTCCAGATTGCCTTTGTACAGCCGGAGCGTCACTTCGCCCGTCGTGGTTGACGACACCGTTTCGAAGAACGCGTCCAGCGCCTCGCGCAGCGGTGTAAACCACAGCCCGTTGTAAACCATCTCCGCGTAATCGAGCGCCAGCCGCTGCTTGTAGTGCAGCGTGTTTTTGTCGAGCGTCAGTGCTTCGAGTTCCCGATGCGCCGCCAGAATCAGCGTGCCGCCCGGCGTTTCGTAGCAGCCGCGCGACTTCATCCCCACAAACCGGTTCTCTACCAGATCAATGCGTCCGATGCCGTGCGCACCCCCCAGCTTATTGAGCTTTTCGAGCAGAGCCACGCCGCTCAACCGCTCACCATCGAGCGAAACGGGCGTGCCCTTCTCGAAGCCAATGGTCACTTCCGCTGGTTTATCCTGCGCGTCTTTGGGGCTCTTCGTCAGCATCCAGATCTCATCTGGTGCCGCATTAGCGGGATCTTCGAGCGCGCCGCCCTCGTGCGAAATGTGCCAGATATTGCGGTCGCGGCTGTAGATCTTCTTCGTCGATTGCGATACCGGCACGTTGTGCTGCGCCGCGTATCCGAGCGCGTCTTCCCGCGACTTGATGGTCCACTCCCGCCATGGCGCGATTACGGCAAGGTGCGGCGCGAGCGCTTTATAGGTCAGCTCGAACCGGACCTGGTCATTGCCCTTCCCTGTGCAACCATGCGCCAGCGCGTCGCAGCCCGTGCGCAGCGCAACTTCCACCTGCTTTTTGGCCAGCAGCGGCCGCGCAATGGAGGTCCCCAGCAGATACTTATCCTCGTAGATTCCGCCCGCGCGCACTACGCGCCAGAGGTACTCCGTGACAAACTCCTCGCGCAGGTCCGCGATATGCACTTCCGACGCGCCGGTCTTGCGCGCCTTCTCTTCGAGTCCGGCGAGTTCGTCGTCCCCTTGCCCAATATCCCCGCACACCGCGACCACATCGCAGTGATAGTTCTCCTTCAGCCAGGGAATGATGATCGAAGTATCAAGCCCGCCGGAGTAAGCGAGGGCTACCTTGGTTGGTTTCATAGGTTTTAGGTGCTAGGCTTTGTCAGATCCCGGCAGCTTTTCATTAGCACTAGAACCTGAGAACTGGCACCCGAACACCTAGCGTAACATCATCAACAGCAGCGCCTTCTGTGCGTGGAGCCGGTTCTCGGCCTGGTCGAAAACGATGGATTGGCCGGATTCGATCACTTCGTCCGTAACTTCTTCGCCGCGCTTGGCGGGCAGGCAATGCATGAACACGGCGTCGGGCCGGGCGTGCGCCATCAGGTCGGCGTTCACCTGGTGCTCGGCGAACTGCTTCCGCCGCTTCACCGATTCCTTCTCCTTGCCCATGCTGGTCCAGACATCGGTGTAGACCGCGCTGGCACCGGCGACCGCCTTGGCAGGGTCATTAGTCACTTGTAACCGCGCACCCGAGACCGCGGCAAGGCCTTCCGCTTGCGCGACAATTTCCGCGTTCGGCGCGTATCCCTGGGGTGTCGAGATCGCGAAATCGACGCCCAGCCGGACCGCGCTGAGCATCAGCGAATGCGCTACGTTGTTGCCGTCGCCAACGAATGCGAGTTTCAACCCGCGCAGTTCGCCGAACCGTTCACGCAGCGTGAATACGTCCGCCAATGCCTGGCAGGGATGATAGAGATCGCTCAGCGCGTTGATGACCGGAGCCGACGACCAGCTCGCCAGTTCCTCGATGGTGGTCTGCGAGAACGTGCGCGCTACAATGCCTTGCACCCACCGCTCCAGGTTGCGCGCGACATCTTTCAGCGGCTCGCGTCCGTCCACGGGGCCTTCGCTCACCACGGAATCGCCGCCCAGTTGCTTAATGGCCAGATCGAAAGTCAGACGTGTGCGCAGCGACGGCTTCTCGAACAGCAGGCAGATGTACTTACCGGCGAGCGCCCGCGCAAACTTCGCCGGCGCGCGCTTGACCTTTCCGGCGAGATCGAGCAGGTACTGCACCTCATCATCGGTAAGGTCCAGATCGCGCACCAGATCCGTCGCCGCAACTTGCGTGATCGGTTGAGCCGCTATGAGGGTTGCCACTGGTCCAGAGCCTCCGATGAATGATTATTCACTCTTATGAATAATAATACAGGGCGGAGGGGTCGGCTGTCAATGTCCGATTTTGGGAATGGGTTTGTTTAGTGATTATCTACTTTGCACAGGAGAAGATTTTACACCACAATGGGTAGTGGCGTGACAGGCCGGACTTTATGCGTTTGGAAAGAGGAAGTCCTCTAAGAAAAACCGCGAAGCCTGATCGTTCGTAACGGGCGCTCCGGTGGCATCAATCAGACAGACGTTGCGCCTCGCGTCAAGTCCGATGCGGAGACTCTTTTGTTCCTCGTCACCGATTCGGGAAAACACGCGTCGGCCAGGTTTATCCAGGCAAACGTCCATGGCCGCCTCTGGAGTGTTCATGCTGGCGCTTGACCGTATGATGTGGATGCAGTCGCCGATCCGCTTGGTTACAGCTATCAGGTTGCGCTCTCGCGCAAATGGCGTGCTGCCATAACTGGATGCCGACTGTTCGAGCTGGATGAAAAGGAGGTTCCACAGCTCGGGCATCCCCGCGTCCTCAGTTGCACGTGCATCCACCCAAGTCATTTGGTTTAATTCTAACAACGTCGTCGCAGTGATAATATTGAAGCGGAGGGCGGGGGGATCGGACCCCAATGCCCGTCAAGACATTTGCGGTTTATAAGACCGCTTCTCGCGCCAGCGAGACGCCCTCCGGTAACGTGGTGCCGACCTAGGCCCGATCCGCCAGCCCTGAGAGAGTTGAAACGGATCGGGCCAGTTACGGCCCACCGCGCCGGTGGGCTAAGCGCGGTGGGCTAGGCTTCTTATGAGTAATTGCATTGTTGCCCTCCGAGGATCATGGTCAGACACCATGCAGCGTGCGCGTCAATGCGTGGGAATGCGTGGAAATGCGTGGAAAATGAGGCGTGGGAATGCGTGGGGGCGTGGAACCGCTACTTTAAATGTGGTTTTTCGACCGTGAGCAGGCGAGTGAACCGCTCATTGGATGTCTTTGTTGCCCTGCGATCAGCGCGCTCCCATCGCTCAAATTCGGTTCTGGTCTTATAACGTGCCGACTGCCAGATGTCCTTACGCGTGATATGTTTTTTAGTCTCACGGAACACCTCATCGATGTAAGAATTCACCAAGGCTCGGCGTTGTTTGCTCTCGTGATTTCCAACGCCGACTGTGCGGTTGCCTGATGTTGCGACCTCACCGGAGTTTGCGGATGGCGAGACTCCAAGCTCGCGGGCGCGCTTCATCGCTGCGGGTTTCCAGTGATGCAAACGTCCCAACAAATTTGCCGCCAATTTTTCGCGAAATCCTTGGGCTACGAGATCGGGCCATTTGCTCAGTAATTTTTCGGCTTCTTGAATGATGCCGTTGCGCACCTCATGCAAGTATGGTTCGTACCACTTTGGGATCGCTTCATAATTCCTGACCAGGAACGAGTTATAGTGGGCGCGGATCTCGAATCTCTCTCCCAGGAAGCGTAGGATTGGTACTTGACGGTCTTCACTTTCCTGCATCTCTTTGACGAATTGCGCATAGGCTGCGGAGTCGTCCTCTTCAATCCGCTTTGCTATTTCGGCCAGTGGGTCAGATTTATGCGGTTGCTCCATCGCACCTCTTGCAACGGTGCGATGGAGGGCTTACGATGAGGGTGTCTAGGTCTCATCGAGAAGCCCCGGCCTCCGCGCCGGGCTTTTCGTTTAGAGAACCATTCTAGCGGGGATACGTGATGATCGGCAGTGTGAAGGTTCCAAAAGAGCAGTTCGACGCAGCCCTGCGGCAGATGCTGCAAACGCCGCCGCTGCCGCTGGCCGAAATAAAAGGAACTCGCCCGCCCGCTAAAAAGGCTCGTCCGGTTCATCGGAAGAAGGCAAAGCAGGTTCGCTGACCTTCGCCGTGAGCGTTTTATACTGAAGCGCCTTCCCTATCAGTAGAGCCATCACCACCAGCGTGAAAATATCCTGCGAGTCCCGGTTGTTCCAGCGGAACTGAAACTCATCCAGGTAGCGTTGCAGGTGTTTCACTGAGACCTGATGGAATGAGCCTATTAGCCCGCGCTTGAACAAGCCCCAATAGCCGTCAATCGTGCCCGTGTGAACGTCTCCGCGCACCCATTCCTTTTCGGAGTGGTTGACTATCTCGTGACTCTTGATGTTGTTCGGCATGCGCTTGTACATCTGGCTTTCGTCGGTGTAGACCTTGGCTTCTATCGAAATGTTGTCGCGCAGCTTTTTGATGATGTGGAATCGATTCACTTCCGGGATGTGCCATGTCCGCACTTTGCCGCCGCGCTCCACGATACCGAACACGGGCTCTTTGTCCCACCGTTCGCGCTTGCGTCGCTTGTCATATTTGCCGCCGATGTACGTTTCGTCCGCTTCAACTTCGCCCGTGAACCGCGCAGTGGGAACGCCCTGGAGTCCCATCGCTTCGCGGATGCGGTGGCAGAGATACCAAGCCGTCTGATACGACACGTCCAAGTCGCGCTGCACTTGCTTCGCGCTCAGTCCCTTTTTCGCGTTGACCATGAGAGCTACAGCCAGCAGCCATTTTTCAAGCGGCAGATGCGTGTCGTGAAATATCGTGCCAGTGGTCGCGGTGAACTGATGTTTGCAGGTAGGCTCCAAGCACTCGTACAAATAGCGCAGCGGGCCGGGCTTCACGGCTCCGGTCTTGCGATCTTTCCGGTTCGTGCGGGAGTTGTATTTGGAGATGCGGTTTCCGCCGCACATCAGGCAGCGGACGCCATCAGGCCAACGCAGGTTTTCGAGGTAATCGAGTGCGGATTCTTCGCTGGAAAACCGCCGGGCGGCATCTATGATGTTCATGACTAGATGTAGTATGCGCCATCCCCGCTCCTGTGTCAACTAGATAATCACTGTTTGTTTTGAAAAAAACAAAAAAAAACGGTGCAAGTGCCGGTTTTTGAAGGCTATTACGAGTGGAAACCATCCTGCGTTCAGGATACCCTAGCAGGCAACAGCCGACAGTGCCTAGCCTTGCAGATCCAGCGTACTGAAGAAATACTGCAGCTCAACTTCTGCCGTCTCGGGCGCGTCAGAGCCGTGGATGCAGTTGCGCTCGATACTCTTCGCGAAGTGCTTGCGGATGCAGCCTTCGGCGGCGTTCGCGGGGTTGGTTGTGCCCATTAGTTCGCGGAGTTTCGCGACGGCGTGCTCGCGTTCGAGCGCCATTACGATGATGGGGCCTTCGGTCATGAACTTCACCAGGCTCGGAAAGAATGGCCTCTCGCGATGGACGGCGTAGAAGCCTTCGGCCTGCGCCTGAGTCAGACGCGTAAGCCGGAGCGCCAGGATCTTAAAACCGGCTTTTTCGAGCATGGCGAGGATATCGCCGGAGTGGCCTTCGGCGACGGCGTCGGGTTTGATAATGGAAAACGTTCGCTCGGTCATAACAGGCTTTTGACTTTTTCTCCCATTTCGGCGGGCGAGGAACAGACGGTGATTCCCGCCGCCTTCAGAGCTTTGATCTTGTCCGACGCAGCGCCGGAACCGCCCGAGATGATGGCACCTGCGTGGCCCATACGGCGGCCGGGAGGCGCGGTCTGGCCAGCGATGAATCCCACAACCGGCTTCTTCACGTGCTCCTTCACATAAGCGGCCGCGGTCTCTTCCGCATTACCGCCGATCTCGCCGATCATGATGATGGCGTGGGTTTCCGGATCTTCGTTGAAGAGGCGGATGGAGTCGACAAAGTTGGTGCCGATCACCGGGTCGCCGCCAATGCCGATACAGGTGGATTGGCCGATGCCAAGCTTGGTCAACTGGCCCACGGCCTCATAGGTCAAAGTGCCGGAGCGCGAGACCACGCCGACGTTCCCTTCCTTATGAATGTGGCCGGGCATGATGCCGATTTTGCACTTGCCGGGCGAGATGATGCCTGGGCAGTTGGGGCCGATCAATCGCGTGGACTTGCCGCGCAGGAAATCCCAGGCACGGACCATGTCGAGTGCCGGTATGCCTTCGGTGATGCAGACAGCGAGCGGGATTCCGGCGTCGGCGGCTTCCATGATGGCGTCAGCCGCGAAGGGCGGCGGCACGAAGATCACCGAGGCATTGGCGCCGGTCGCCTGGACGGCTTCGGAAACAGTGTTGAAAACCGGCAGGTCGAGGTGACGCGTGCCACCCTTGCCGGGCGTGACGCCGCCGACTACGTTCGTTCCGTAAGCGACCGCCTGCTGTGCGTGGAAAGTGCCTTCTTTGCCAGTGAAACCTTGGACGAGCAGGCGCGTGTTGCGATCAACGAGGATGCTCATGCCGCCAGCCTCACGACTTTCTCCGCGGCATCACGCATGTCCTCGGCGACAGTGAAGTTGAATCCGGACTCGGTAAGGATTTTGCGGCCGAGCTCGACATTAGTGCCTTCCATGCGAACCACGACCGGCACCTTGATGTTGAGATCGCGGGCTGCGCCGACGACACCGGTGGCCAGCGTATCGCAGCGCAGGATGCCGCCGAAAATGTTGATGAGCACCGCCTTTACGTTATGGTCGGACAAAAGAATGCGGAAGGCGTTCTTCACCTGCTCGGCGCTCGCGCCGCCGCCCACATCGAGAAAGTTCGCGGGCCTTCCGCCGGCATATTGAATGATGTCCATGGTGGCCATGGCGAGGCCCGCGCCGTTGACCATGCAGCCGACTGTGCCGTCGAGCTTGATATAGGTCAGGCCGAACGTAGAGGCTTCGACTTCGAGCGGGTCCTCCTCGTTGCGGTCGCGAAGCTCCATCAGATCCTTGTGGCGATTGAGGGCGTTGTCATCGAGATTGATTTTGGCGTCGAGTGCGAAAACTTTGCCGTCCTTGGTCAGGATGAAGGGATTGATTTCAGCGAGTGACGCATCGATCGCCACGTAGGCGCGGGCGAGCGCCATCATGGCCGCCACCGCCGCATTCACGCTGGCCGCGGGAATCCCCATCCCGAAGGCCAGCTTGCGTGCCTGATAGGGTGCGAGCCCTGAGTCGGGTTCAAAGGCCTCTTTGAGGATGAGTTCGGGAGTCTTGGCAGCGACCTCTTCGATTTCCATTCCTCCGGCGGCGGAAGCCATGAATACGGGCTTGGCTTGCACACGGTCGAGTACGATGCCCAGGTACAACTCACGCTCGATGGGCAGCGTCTCTTCGATCAGCAGCCGCTTGACGACGCGGCCTTCCGGCCCGGTTTGATGAGTGACAAGCGTCATGCCGAGAATCTGCTTGGCGAGCTCCTCAGCCTGCTCAGCGTTGCGCGCCACTTTTACGCCACCGCCCTTGCCTCGCCCGCCCGCGTGAATCTGGGCCTTCACGACGACGCTGCCACCGATCTTCTTGGCCGCAGCCACCGCCTCTTCCGCCGAGAACGCAACCTCTCCGCGCGGCACGGGGACCTTGTAGTGGGCCAAGATATCCTTGGCCTGGTACTCATGAATTTTCATGGATTATGGCGTGCTAGTATGGCGAGAAAGCCAAACTAATTCTTCACTATAACATGCCTTTTTTGCCGTTCCTTCATGCAGTCGCCGAGCACCGCCATCTGCAAACGGAGGAGGCGCACGCAGCCATGCAGGCTATTCTCACGGGCGAAGTCTCGTCGGTGCAGATTGCCTCGTTCCTAACGGCCCTGCGCATGAAAGGAGAGACGGTAGAGGAGCTGGTGGGATTCGCGCGAGCGATGCGCGAGGTGGCTGTACGCGTGGACGTGGGACTCGCGGGCGAGCCGCTGCTCGATACATGCGGGACGGGCGGCGATGGACAGGGGACCTTCAACATCTCGACGGTTGCGGCATTCGTGGTGGCGGGCGCGGGCGTGCGTGTTGCCAAACACGGGAATCGGTCGATTTCGAGCCAGGGAGGGAGTGCGGACCTGCTGGAGAGTCTCGGCATCGCCGTCGTCCTTCCGCCGGAGAAAGTCGCGCAGGCCATTCGCGAGATCGGCATCGGATTCCTGTTTGCGCCGGCAATTCACACCGCGACCAGACACGCGCATCCCGTGCGGCTCGAGCTGAAGATGCGCACTGTATTCAATCTGCTTGGGCCATTGACGAACCCAGCCAACGCGACGGCGCAATTGGTGGGTGCGCCGTCAGAACACGCCGCAGAACTGATGGCCGGAGCGCTGGCACAGCTTGGCCTGGAGCGCGGATTTGTGGTCCACGGCTCCGACGGGATGGACGAGATCACGACGACGGGAACGACCACGGCATTCGAGATCCGCGAAAGCCACGTGGAACGGCTGACACTTTCGCCCGAGGATTTCGGCGTGGAGCGCGGGGACGGCGCGGTGCTGAAGGGGTTGGGGAAAGAGGGGAACGCGGCGATTGCGCGCACCGTGCTGGGCGGCGCCACGGGCGCACAGAGGAACATCGTGCTGGTGAACGCGTCGGCGGCGCTAGTGGCGGCGGGAAAGGCGGCGGATTTCCGCGAAGGGATCGAGATTGCGGAACGGTCGATCGACTCTGGCGCGGCGTGGAAGAAGGTGGAGGAACTGGCGCGGTTCCGATAGGCCGTGCCGCCGCTACACGACGCCGGCGTGCCGCTTGAGAATTTGTGGGAGGTTCTGGGAAAAAGCCGAGCGCGCGAGGACCATATCGCAGCCGGTTTCGTGCGCCTGTTGTTTAAGTTCGCCCTGCACGTGGGAGAGATACCCGATCATGCTGACGCCTTTGTAATCCGCGCTGGCTTTCAGCTTGCGGATAATCTCAAGCGGGTTCACGCTTTCGAAATTCAGATCGAAGATGATCAGGGCCGGCTTGGCTTTGGCTTTGATCAGTACCTCGTCCTCATCCTTGATGAATTCCACGGACATGCCGGCACGCTTGGCGGCGTCGTTGATCTTGACCGAGAAGAACAGATCGCTGACTACTGCCAGGATTTTCTTGCTGCCCTGCTTTTGCATACAATTCGACTACAACAACTCCTCCACGGACAAACTCCAAGCTGACCTGGTCTTTGGACCCGATTGAAAATCGGAAGGAAGAATCATCTTACTCGCTTCGTAGGGGCTGCGCAAGGCGAGCGACAGCGCAACGGATTCGTAACAGTCATCTCCGCCGCTCTGGTCGAACCTTGCGATAAGCTGAACAACATGCCCTTGGAGAACCCGTTTCAGGATCCTCTGCGCTTTGAACGCCGCATACCGGAATGCGCTGTGGCTATTTTCGGAGCGAACGGCGACCTGACCAAACGGAAGCTGCTGCCGGCGCTCTACCGCCTAGCCTACGAGAGGCGCTTGTCGCCGGGATTTGCGGTGCTTGGGATTTCGCGCACGCCCATGTCCGACGACCAGTTTCGCGCGAGCATGCACGATTCGGTGGCCAAGTTTCTGGAAGATTCTCCGTTCGATGAAGAAGTCTGGTCGGCCTTCGCCCAGGGCCTATACTACATGGCTGGAGACATTGGCGATCCCCAGGCGTTCACTCATCTGGCGGCCAGCCTGAAGCAGATTGAAGACTGCCGGCACACGGCGGGCAACGTGCTGTTTTATCTTTCAACGCAGCCCAGCCAGTACGCGGCGGCAGCCAAGGGCATCGGAGCGGCAGGCCTCGCGGAAGGCAAAGGCTGGCGGCGAATCGTGATCGAGAAACCTTTCGGGCACGATCTGGAGAGCGCGCGCGAGCTGAGCAATGAACTGCACGAGGTGTTTCGTGAGTCCGACATCTACCGGATCGACCACTACCTGGGTAAGGAAACGGTGCAGAACATTCTGGCCTTCCGGTTTGGAAACGGCATCTTCGAGCCGCTGTGGGACCGGCGCTACGTGAACAGTGTGCAGATCACCGCGGCGGAATCAATTGGCGTGGAAGGCCGCGGCGGGTACTACCAGGAAGCTGGCGCGCTGCGGGACATGATTCAGAATCACCTGCTGCAAATCATGGCGACCATTGCCATGGAACCGAGCGCCACGTTTCAGCCGGACGCCGTACGCGATGAGCGCGCGAAGCTGCTGCGGACCATCCGCGTGATGAAGCCCGACCAGGTGCTGGCGAATTCGATCTCCGGGCAATACGGGCCCGCGCGGATCGGCGGCGCCGACGTTCCCGGTTTCCGGCAGGAAAAAGGAGTAGACCCGCAATCGCAGACGAACACCTATGCGGCGGCAACGTTCTTCGTGGACAATTGGCGCTGGGCGGGAGTGCCTTTTTTTATTCGCTCTGGCAAGCGGCTGCCTAAGCGCGTGACCGAAATTGCCATCCAGTTCAACGATGCGCCGCATGCGGTGTTCGGAGACAATGGCGACGAGGCCACGCCGAACCTCTTGATCCTGCGCATCCAGCCGGAGGAAGGAATCTCGCTGCGCTTCCTATCGAAACGGCCGGGCGCGGGCATGAAGCTGCGGCCGGTCTCGATGGATTTCAATTACGGATCGAGCTTCGGCGAGCGGTCGCCCACCGCGTACGAAACGCTGCTGCTGGACGCGATGATCGGCGACGCAACGCTGTATACGCGGCAGGACATGGTGGAGGCGAGCTGGGGCGCGGTGGAGCCTATTCTCAACGTGTGGCAAAACCACAAGTTCGAGTTTCCGAATTATGAAGCAGGGACATGGGGGCCGAAGGCCGCCGATGAAATGCTGGCGCGCCACGGGCACACCTGGAGGACGCCGTGAGCACCACCATCCAACCCGAGCGGGTGTTGCGGGAGCTAGCGGAACTGTGGGTGACACTGGGCAAGGAATCCGACCCTGGGCATTCATCGGGGGTACTGCGCGCGTGCGCCATGACGCTGATCACGCTGGTGGAGGAATCGGAAGACCCGAGCGACGTCTGGTCCACCATGGCGGCGCTCATGCCCGAGCATCCCAGCCGCGCCATTGTGATTCGCTTCCGCGAGTCGGCGACACGTGAGCTTTCGTCGCGCGTGTTCTCGCAATGCTGGATGCCGTTCGGACATCGCCGCCAGATCTGCTGCGAGCAGATCGAGATCAGCGCGTCGGATGCCAGCTTGCCGGACCTGGCGCCCGTTGTGCTTCCCCTGGCGGTTGCGGATTTACCTGTCATGCTGTGGTGCCGCAGCGCACGGCTGTTCAGCTTGCCCGACTTCCCGCAGATCGCCAAAATCGCACACAAGCTGCTGCTCGATTCGTCGGCGTTCCCTGACCCGCCGGAAATACTGGCGCGGATTCAAGGCTCGGGGAAGATCGTAGGTGACTTGGCGTGGACGCGCCTTACGCGCGTGCGCGAGCTGATCTCGCAGATTTTCGAGAGCCGCAATTACTTAGCGCGCTTGGCCGATGTGGCCCATGTCAAGGTTACATTCGGAGGAAATGTTCCACCCACCGGTGCATACTACCTGGCGGCGTGGATTCTCGACTGCCTGGAGAGCGCCGGCGCGCATCCACGCGTAGACTGGGAACCGGTATTGGGTGATCCGCCCGGGCAGATTTCGCGCATCGAGCTCTCGAGCGCGGCGTCGGACGGATTGCGCCTGGCTATCTGCATTTCGGGAGAAAGCGCGCGGCAGTGCGCTGAAGTCCAGATCGATTCCCTCACAACGCACACGGTATTCCCGCCGGACAACGATTACGTTCTGCTGCGTGAAGAGCTGGCCATTCCCGGGCGGGATGCGGTCTACGAACGGAGCTTGGCGCGTGCCAACAAGCTGGCGGCGGAGAAGAAGTGAGCGTCGAACGTAACATCTTTCGAGATGCACCAGCGGCTGCTGAGGCGTCCGCACGATATATTCTGGGCGTACTGGAAGAAGCGCGCGCCGAAAGAAACCACGCAACCATCGCGCTATCGGGCGGCTCCACGCCCAAGTTGCTGTTCGAGCGCATGGCCGCGTCGGATTTCAAATGGGACGGGATACACTTTTTCTGGGTCGACGAGCGCCCGGTGCCTCCGGATGACGATCGCAGTAATTACAAGCTGGCTGCTGAGGCGCTGCTAACGCCGGCAGGCATCCCAAAACAGCACGTGCATCGTATCCATGCCGAACTGCATCCAGCGGCGGCGGCGGACATGTACGTGGACGAGATCCGCGGCTTCTTCAAGCTCCAGCCCGGCGAGTTGCCGCGCTTTGATGTAATCCATCGCGGCATGGGCCCCGATGCGCACACCGCCAGCCTGTTTCCTGGAGAGGCGCTGATCGCCGACCGGCAGAAGATCGCCGCGCCGGTGTGGGTCGAGAAACTGTCGCAATGGCGCATCACGCTGCTTCCGGGAGCGCTGCTGGCGGCGCATCACACCGCGATGCTGGTGGCAGGCGAGGATAAAGCGACAGCGGTCCGTTCTGTGTTTGAGGAGCCGTACGATCCCGGCAAGTATCCCGCGCAGCTCGGACTGCGTGATGCCAGAGAAGTAGAGTGGTTCCTCGACGAGCCGGCCGCCAGGCTATTGCAGCGGGTAGTGCGCTAAAAGTGCGTTGATTTCGGCGGCGGTCTTGTCACTGGCGACATTGTTCCGAATGAAACACCCATCCCTGTAGCGCGGGGATACCGCAGGGCTGGCGGGATACCCGCGGTTTTTCGATCCCAACGGACGAAACTGCCGCAGGTACCCGCAAAAGGCGCGTGTCCCTGCGCTACATCTGTCGACGATGTTCCGCGCCATCGATCAACCCAGAATTAGCGCACGACCTTGCAGCGCTGAACGCACAAATCGGGGATAATGGAACATAAGCGCCTATCCTTCGTGAGGTGACTTTGCCATGGCTGTACTCAGCCAACCCCAGGCTCTTGTCGAGCAGCAGGCGCGGGAGTATCGCGGCGTCAGCGTGTGGGTGACGGCGCGGGAAGCTTTCTGGATCGCCCTGGAAGCGTTGCGCAGCCACAAGCTACGCTCGTTCCTCACGCTGCTGGGCGTGGTCATCGCGACGACCACGCTGATCGTCGTGATGTCGATTGTGAACGGCATGAACGTTTACATCGCCACCCACATCGCGAATCTCGGCAGCAACACTTTCGTATTGCACCAGTTCCAGTGGGAGCAGGGGTTTGACTCGTTTCTGAAGGCACAGCGGCGCAACCAGCCCATCCGCATGGAGGATTACGACTACTTGGTGGAGGACCTTCGGGGATACGATCACATCTCCGCAATTGCGCAGCTCCAACCCAACCCACGAGCACGCTACCGGGAGCACTTGATTGATGAGATACAGCTGACAGCGGTGACGCCCAGTCACGCCGACATCGGCCGTGAAAAAGTGGAGCGAGGTCGTTACATCAACGACACCGACTACCAGCACAATGCGAGAGTCTGCGTCATCGGGCAGGATTTGGTGGAAAAGCTCTTTCCCTGGGTTGATCCGCTGGACAAAGATGTCCTATTGGCTGGCATTCCGTTCCGCGTCATCGGCGTGATGGAAAAAGTAGGCAGCACGTTCGGGCAAAGCCAGGACAACTTCGCCATGGTTCCGTTGACTACCTATCGCGCCATTTGGGCGACACGGCCGGAACTGCTGGTATTCATCATGGCGCCGGATGCGCCGCACATGCTGGAACTCGAGGATGAAACCCGAGTGCTGATGCGCGTCCGCCGGCACGTTCCTTACAAGGAGTCTGACACTTTCGGCATCAACGCCTCCGACACGATCATGAGCCTCTGGCAGAACCTGACGGGCACCATCTTTGCCGTGACCGTTGGCCTGGTAGCGGTATTCATGGTGGTAGGCGGAATCGTGATCATGAACATCATGCTGGCCAGCGTGACCGAGCGCACCCACGAGATCGGCATTCGTAAGTCGCTGGGAGCCAGGCGGCGGGATATTCTGTGGCAGTTCATTATCGAATCGGGCGTGATGGCCGCGACGGGCGGCCTCACGGGCGTGCTTCTCGCCGTGCTGATCGCCAAGCTGGTCAATATGGTTTTCACAGCCTCGGTTCCCACCAGCGCCGTGATCTTGGGCCTGGGTCTCTCCACGGCGGTGGGTTTGTTTTTCGGAATCTATCCTGCCAGCAAGGCGGCGCGCCTGGAACCCATTGAGGCGTTGCGAACAGAGAATTGAGCTCGAGTAGGCGATGCAAGCGTACCGTCAACATGTTCGCGAGAATCTGCGGCTGGCGCTGGACACCCTTCGCACGCATAAGTTCCGTTCGTTTTTGACGGTGCTAGGCGTGGTCATCGGCACCACCACGGTGATTGCCGTCACTTCGATCATTGCCGGACTGGACAAACAACTCGTAGACGTGATGGAGCAGTTCGGCACGCGCACCTTGTACATCTACAAGATAGAGATCGGTAACCCGCACCGATTGACACCCGAGGAGCGGATGCGCAAGCCCCTCACGTACGAAGACGCCATGGCCATCAAAGAGCAATGTCCTTCGGTGGACACGGTGTCGGTAGAGCTGTTTCCGGGGATAAACGACAGGGGTTTGCCGCCCGTCACCGCCAAGTACAAGGGCCAGGATATGCTCGACGCCCTCTTTGTCGGCGTCACTGCCGAGCACGTCCGCCTTCTGAACGCCGTGCTCGGTGAAGGCCGGTTCTTTACCGATGTCGAGGACCTGCACCGGCGTGAGATCGCTATCATTGGCGACGGTGTTCGCAAGCGGTTTTTCCAAAATGAGGATCCCATAGGTAAGACGTTCGTTGTGGACGGGCACAGCCTAGTAGTGGCCGGCACACTCACCAAGTTCAAGTCATTCCTCGGCGATGATCGGAATGACAAGGCCATTTTTACCCCCTACGACACCTTCAAGAAACTTTATCCGGAAGCCAAGGACAACATCATTTTTGTTCTTGTACAACAGGGGAAAATGGAGCAGGCCAAGAACGAAGTTGCGGAGCTATTGCGCCGGCGCCGGCACGTCAAACCGAACGACTCCAACAACTTTGGCGTTGCCAGCGCGGAGTCAGTAATCGGAAATTTCCGCCAGATCATCAGCACCGTCGCGCTGGTCATGGTGGTGATTTCTTCCATCGGTTTGCTGGTGGGCGGCATTGGCGTGATGAACATCATGTTGGTTTCGGTGACGGAGCGGACGCGCGAAATCGGCGTGCGCAAGGCCATCGGCGCGAGGCGCAGCGATATCACGTGGCAATTCCTGCTGGAAGCCATGACCCTGACCGCATCCGGCGGACTCATCGGTATTCTGATTGGCTGGCTTCTGAGCGTTACCATTCGGACTTTAGTGCCAAGCTTGCCCTCGACGGTGCCTCTGTGGTCCGTGATCACCGGGTTCGTGGTGGCGACAAGCATCGGGCTTTTCTTCGGTATGTGGCCGGCGGTGAAAGCGGCGCGGCTCGATCCGATTGCGGCCTTGCGGCACGAGTGAGAGCGCAGCGCTTACACGCGGAGGAACCAGCCCCGGCGGTACATCACGTAAGCCACCAGGTACATCAGCAGGGTGTAAGAAATTGCGAAGAGCAGGGACGCATTGTAAGGCGATGCCACGACGGCGAACAGGCTATTGAGCCATGCATGCAACGTCACTACCTGCCCTCCGGAACTGACTTTGATCGCATTGAATACCTGATCCAGTAACTCAGACACCATGTACACCGTGATCGCGTTCATTCCCATGATGACCAGTGGCTTGGTGAACCGCTTATATCCGCGGACGTCCACCAGCCAGACCATTACCGCGAAGATCACAAAATCCAAGCCGGCCATGAACATCGAGAAAGAACTGGTCCAGAGCTTTTTGTTGATGGGCAGCCAGATGTTGCAGATCTGGCCGGCGGCGAGAAGCAACACTCCTACCGCGAAAAGCCACATGGCCCTCTGGGTGAGGGAGCGCCCCATGCGCAGGATGTGTCCCGCCATGACTCCGAATAGAACCGTGGCGATCGCGGGAAGAGTGCTCACGATCCCTTCCGGGTCCCACGTTTTTGTATACAAGTAATTGTGCGTGCCCAACACGATGCGATCGACGTAGTGCGCGAAATTGCGCTCGAGGTCCAGATGGCCGGCTCCATACCCGGGAACGGGAACCAGCGTCATCAGGAGCCAATAGCCGCCAAGAAGTGAAATAATCCACAGGATCTGGCCGCGAACACCGGTGGTCAGGTAGATTGCCGTGGCAATCAGGTAACAGATAGCGAGGCGTTGCAAGACTCCGAGCAGGCGCTGAGTGGAGAGATCAAAGTTCGGGTAGGCGTAGACGATGAGTCCGAGAACGTAAAGAACCAACGCCCGCCGGAAAGCTTGGCGGAAAATCTGGGTCCGGGACACGCCTGCCGCCAGTCGTCGCGCGAGCACGATTGCGATGGCGACGCCGATGATCCAGGCAAAGGACGGAAACACGACATCCGTGGGCGTCCAGCCGTTCCATTCCGAGTGCTCAAGGGGAGCGTAGATGTGTCCGTAATCCCCAGGGGTGTTCACCAGCACCATGAGCGCCATGGTCGCACCGCGGAAGGCATCGAGAGAAAGCACGCGTTCAGCGAGTGGCCGGCTGGGCGGAGCCGTTTCAGTTTGGACGCCGGTAGACACCGGCGTCGTGAGAGGCTGAGGCATTGTATCTATGATGATACGCTGCCGGCGATGGTTACAGGCCGAACTTCCGCACCAGCGCCAGCGTACCGGTATCCGGGCCGCTCTGTTTTCCAGGCTGGGTGGTGGACCAAACCAGTTGCAGGGCATTGTCCGAGGCGAGCTTCAATTGGATTTCGCCTTTCGATCCATCCTCGCCCACCCAATTGGCATTGGCGACTTCATCCTGAATCTTGCCTTCCAGATAAAAACGCACCATGGGCGGATCGGGAGCGCCCATGCCGGGATAGCGCGCGCGGAAGCGGCCTTCAACCGAGTCCTGCTGCGCGCTGAGGATGAGATCGACGGACTCAGGAGTGAATGCCGAAGCAACCGTCCCGATCTTGGACGCCGGAAGCACCCAAACACCGGAAAGCCTGCCGGTTCCGGGAGCGGGACGTCCGCCCAGCACACGCCCAGTCAGGAAATCGAGCTCCTTGGCTTGCAGCACGGTCTGCTCCAAGGCGTGATCCCTTTCTGCTTTCGTGGCGGCCAGATCGGAGCGCAGCGCATCCAGATCCACCGGTTTGTCGGCAGTATCGGATGCGGCCGCGGGTGGCTGCAGCGCCGTGGTTGCCGGAGCGGGCGGATTCGGCGCGGCGCTAACTTGCGCCGGCTCCGATGGCTCCCCAGCCTGCTGGCTGACATACCATCCGATACCTATGATGCCCGCGAAAGCGCAGATCAGCCAGCCCAGCGTGATCCAGGCGCGCGCCCGCGACCGGCCCACATTGCGCTCTTCGCGTACTGGTTCCTCGGGTTCTTCCGCATCAGGACCCGCTTCATCCCCACCCGCCAACTGCGCATCGTAGCGGCGCCGCCGCGCAGGATCGGAAAGGACCGCATAGGCGCCGCTCACCCGTTTCAACTGGTTCTCGGAGAATCGTTTCAGCGAAGGCTCGGACGACAAATCCGGATGGAGCAGGCGCACCAGGTTCAGGTAGGCTTCCCGAATCTCCTCGCCGGAGGCGCCGGCGGCGAGACCTAGGTCGTCATAATGCGTCAGAGCCGAATTCTCCTGCTGTCGATCTTGGATTCGTTCCACTCGCCCAGTCCCATCGCTCCGGCGATCTCCACGTGCTCCGGCTGCCGGTTCCAGAAGGTACTGTACTTATCGGGCCGGTCTTCGGCGATCGTCTTCATTCCCATGGCCACGCGCTTCTCATCAATTGCTTTCCAGCAAATGTGATCGAGCGCCACCGGGTCCGTCGCAAAGTAGATTGTCTTGTGCTCCCACACGAACTCCGGACGCGCACCTGGACCGCCATGATACAGGCCCTTCACGCCGTCGAGCACATGCAGCACCGCTTTGTTGCGGATCACTGGCATCGAAACCACCGCCGGAATAAATTGCCCGCAAGTATTGAGCGTGCTCGAGGAATGGCTCCGGCAAACGTTGTTGACCAAACCGTGTGAAAGATTCTTCAGCGCGAGCGTCACTCCGGCCGACTGGTGATCTTTCAGCACTGGCAAATTGATCAGCTTATTGACTTCCTTGGTGATGAAGTGCGCGGCATAGGAGCGGCGCGCCGTCAGATTGCTCGCGTCGTAACCCGGCAGCGTCAGGGCCATATCCATGTAATGATCGGGATCGTAACCCTCGATGGCCTGCTGCACCTGATCGAAGGTTGCGACGGCATTCGAAGTTCGCACGCCTTCGGGTAGCCACTTATCGAACCCGGCTTGGAAGAACTGATCGCGATAGCGATCGTAAACTACGATGTCCTTGTTCTTGATGCCGGCCGCGTTCAGGCCCGCGATGATCTCGCGCACCACCTCGGCAGCCGAGATGACATGCGGCTGACCCACGGGATTTACTTTAATGCCCACCACGTCGCCCGGCTCGACAAACAGCCGCCACGCGTCGGCCCAGCCATCGGCGCCCGTGAGTTCCGCCATGCCCTTTCGCATCATCTGATGCACCGGCTCGGCTTGATAACGGCCGTCGATGATCGACGCGGGATGCTCCACTGCGACCACCCGCCCGCGAAAAAGACCGGGCATGGCAAGTTTACTAGCGTCGGCTTTGGACGATACCTGCGCCGGCAACAAGCGGGTAGCGCCGAGCGCGCCGCCAAAGGCTTTCAAGCAGTTCCGTCGCGTCAGGTGCACTCCGATCCCGTCCTCCAGGTGTCTTGGTTCTTACAGTAGCACAAGGCGCGAACGGCGAAAATCCGTTTTCAGGGGCCGAGACGAGGTTGATTAATCAAAGTAAACGGCGCCGAGACGGACGACGAATGGTTACTCCGGAACTCCCGCCTTTTCCAACAACTTCCGGATGCGTCGCAGTTCTACGAACTGCTCACTCAAACCCAGCGAGCGCATCATGTCACCAATAGTAGTGTGCGGATCGTTAGACCAGAAGAGCCCGCGGTCTTCCTCTTCGTAGTAACGGAAGCCCACCTTTTCTCCATACTTCTCGCGCAGCGCTGCACCGTTATGTAGCTGTGGGCTCCAGGGCAGAATGGCGTAGCAGAGATCGATCTGTTCGACGAGAATATGTGCGGGCTCTCGGATTTGCGCGGCAATTCTGCCGGTCGGTTCGAAAATGGCAGCGTTGTTACGCCACGTGCTGGAGACGACGTAGTAACGGTTCTCCATTGCCCGCGCCGCGGGCCGGACAGTCTGCGGTGATTGCGTGGGCCAAGCCACCAGCTCCGCGCCATGGCGCGCCAGCTCCGACCACCCGTAGTCGTACTCGATGTCGAAACAGATCTGCATGCCCAGCCTGCCGAAATCACAGGCGAACACCGGCGCTTCCTTGCCGGGCGTCGTGCCGCCCTCGAGCGAATTACTGCCCGTATGCACGGCGAGGTGAATCTTGCGGTAGATGCCGACCACTTCGCCATCGCGTCCGAAAAGGATCGCCGCGTTGGAACATAGCTTGTTCTCTTTGTTTTCGAGCAGATAAGTGGGAACGACGATGTAGCAATGTTGTTGGCGCGCTTTCTTTGCGAACGTATCGCGCAGCGGGCCTTCGAGCGGGACCGCGTCGGCCATGACGTTGCTCGACGTCTCACCAGTCACAGCAGTCTCGGGCAGGACCGCGAGATCCAGCCCGCGCCCATATTTTCGTTGCGCCTCCGCGGCCATCTGATCGACCAGACCAGTGAGTTGTTCCAGCCGTTTTGTGAGTCCCGGGTACCTCTCCCAAAAAGCTTGCATGGATGTCCCGACGATCACTTTGCGTGGCGGCAGATCGGCGGTACTGCGCACATTCAGCTCCGCGGCAGCAGCCGTCTGGGCCAAGAGCACCGCGGCGACGACGGCCAAATCCCAAGTCCCAAATCCCAAATCCCGCTTCTTCATACCGTCACTCCCACCCGCCACAACAGATACCCGATCGCCTGCCGCACGTACAGCCAGCGCTCGCGCCAGTCATTCGGCGGGTTCAACGACCGCGGTGAGCCATACACCTTCATGCCGCTCGATTGGAGCATGCGCTTCGCACGAAAGATGTGATACCCGTCGCTCACCACAATGCACGATTTCAATGCCATGCGCCGCATGATTTCGGCCGCCGAGGCGGTCGAGTAGACTGTGCTCGCGCCTTCCGCGTCCACCACGATGGCTTCCGACGGCACGCCACGGCTCACCAGATACGCCCGGCCGACGTCGCCTTCCGTATAGACAGGGTCGCCGCCCGCACCGCCCGTAGTCAGAATTCTCGGCGCGAGACCTTCCTTATAGAGCGCGAGCGCATGATCCAACCGCGCGCGCAGCACCGGCGATGGCTTGCCGCGATACTCGGCCGCGCCCAGCACCACGATGATGTCCGCTGGCTGCGCTTCATCCACCGTGGACTGGTGCGCTATCCGCTCCGCTACATGGACCACCTCCGCGGCCAACGCGAGTAGCGCAATCGCGCCCGCAATACCGACGGCCCATTTCATCTGCGTTATTCTGATTTGAACATTGTAAAGGAAACATGGCCCGAACCGAGACAATTTCCAGCGCCGCGAACCCGCTTATCAAGAGCGTACGCCGGGCCATCATGCATGGCAGCCTGACCGAGGACGGACTGTGCGTGGCCGAGAGCTTTCACCTGCTCGAGGAGGCATTGCGGGGTGATTGCGCGGTCAAGATGGTGCTGGCGGCGCGCTCCGTCGAATCCGCCGTGGAAGCCCACGTGCGCCGGCTGACCAGCATCCGCATGGCGGTATTGCCCGATGCGCTGTTTCAGAGCCTGGCCGGGACCGAGTCAAGCCAGGGCGTGATTGCGCTGATTGCGCCGCCCTCCTGGGTCCTCGAGCAATTATTCCGCGGCCGCAGTCTGGTTGTGGCGCTCGACGGCGTCCAGGATCCCGGCAACGCGGGCACGATTGTCCGCGCCGCCGAAGCCTTCGGCGCCACTGGCGTCCTATTTCTCAAAGGCACCGCCAGCCCCTACAATCCCAAAACACTGCGTGCCTCAGCCGGGTCGCTGTTTCGTGTGCCGTTCGTACATTCAGTCGATGCCGAGCTGGCGCGCGCGGCGTTCCAACAGAACAAGCTCGACGTCTATGCCAGCGTGCCATTCTCGAACGAGAACCACGTGAAACCACTCGTGTATGCGGACCTCAGCCGCAAGTGTGCTGTGATTATCGGCAGCGAAGGCCGCGGCGTCAGCGACAAACTGCATTCGGGCGCCATCGATCTCGCCATCCCCACGGCCGGCGTCGAGTCGCTCAACGCCGCCATGGCCGCGTCTGTCATCCTATATGAAGCGCGCCGCCAAAGGTCGCTCAAGCCGTGAGCCTGTTCGACACGTCGCTGCCCGAACCCGCACGCACTGATAGACGGCGCCCGCTTGCCGACCGCATGCGTCCCGAGACGCTCGAGGAATACGCCGGCCAGGAGCACATCCTCGGCCCAGGCAAGCCCCTGCGCGTGCAGATCGAGCGCGATACGCTCGGCTCCATCATTCTCTGGGGCCCGCCCGGCGTAGGAAAGACGACCCTTGCCCGCCTCATCGCGCGCCTCACGCACTGCGAGTTCATGGCCTACAGCGCCGTCCTCAGCGGCATCAAGGAAATCAAGGCGATGATGGCGGACGCTGAGCGTCTGCGCACGGTGGGCCGCCGCACCATCGTCTTCATCGACGAAATCCATCGCTTCAACAAAGCCCAGCAGGACGCCTTTCTCCCCTACGTCGAGCACGGCGACATCATCTTGATCGGCGCGACCACCGAGAATCCGTCCTTCGAAGTGATCTCAGCGCTCCTTTCACGCTCGAAGGTGCACGCGCTGCGGCCGCTCACGCCCGAAGAGATTGTCGGCCTGCTCAAGCGCGCGCTGGCGGATAAAGAGCGCGGGTTGGGCGAACTCGCAATCGAAGCTTCGGATGAATTGCTGGAGCAGATCGCCGTGCTCGCGAACGGCGATGCGCGCGCGGCCTACAACACGCTCGAAGCCGCCGTGGCAGTCTCCGAGGGAGGGACGCTTTCTCGCCAGGCCGTGGAAGACGCCATGGAGCGCAAGGTCCTGCTCTATGACAAGTCCGGCGAAGAGCACTTCAATTTGATTTCGGCGCTGCACAAATCCGTGCGATCGAGCGATGCCGACGCCGCGCTCTACTGGCTGGCGCGCATGCTGGAATCGGGCGAAGACCGGCTCTACATTGCGCGGCGTCTGGTGCGCATGGCCATTGAAGATATCGGCCTGGCCGATCCGCGCGCGCTCGAGCAAACCATAGCCGCGCAGCAGGCCGTGCATTTCTTGGGAATCCCCGAAGGCGACCTCGCGCTCGCGCAGGCGGCGATTTATCTGGCGGTTGCGCCGAAATCCGACGCTGCGTACAAAGCCCTGGACGTTGCGCGCGCCGATGTGGCGACCTCAATCGCCGAACCGGTCCCCCTGCATCTACGCAACGCGCCGACACCGCTGATGAAGCAGTTCGGCTATGCCGAGGGCTACCAACACGCCCACAAATTCGAAGATGCGCTCACCGATATGGAGTGCCTGCCGCCATCACTCGCCGGCCGCAGGTATTACTATCCGACCAATCGCGGGCTGGAGAAGCGGATTGCCGAGAGGATGGAGGAGATACGGGAGGCACGGAAGAAGAAGTAGTGACCCGTCCGGGCGAGTTAGTGGCACGAAACCGTTCCCTCTGGTCACGGCATCTCGGTTTGAGGTTTTCCGAGCCGTGACCGCAGGGAGCGGTGCTAACATGCTTGCCGCGACTGGCTCCTTGTGCTAGCACTCTCCAGTCCATGCTTTACCGTGCGCCAGGGTTTCGATTGTCCACGCTTGGACTGTGCTTCACCTTTTCGGACTTTCCGTTGCTCCTCCTTCGTCAGCATGTCATCGGAGTTGAAAGGGCGCGGCTAGATTTGCAAAGTTCGGCTAGGCATACTTACAGCGTATTGGCTCGCCGGAGAGTGTCAAGTTCCGTCGGGGCTGGTCTCCGACAATTCAAAGCGCCTACTTTGCTCGTAGAATCAAGAACATGAGATCCCTCGTGTCTATCGCGATGCTCTTTCCCCTCGCCGCCCTCGCCCAGCACTCTCACTCCGCTCCCGCCCGCCAAGCCGTCCTCATGCCCGGCCTGGGTGATGTTCACCATCCCATCACCACCAAGAATCCCGAAGCACAGAAATTCTTCGATCAAGGTCTTGCGCTCATCTGGGCGTTCAATCACGACGAAGCCCTTCTCTCGTTTCAGCGCGCCGCGCAACTCGATCCGGATTGTGCCATGGCGTACTGGGGAATCGCGCTGGCCGTCGGCCCGAATTACAACGATCCGGAGCCCGATCTCAGCCGCGAGAAGACGGCTTGGGACGCCGTGCAGCACGGCATGGCGCTAGCCTCTAATGCCACGGTACCTGAGCGCGATTACTTGATGGTGCTCTCCACGCGCTACACCAACGAGCCCAAGCCCGATCTGAAACAATTCGCCCTCTTCTATAAGACGGCCATGGGCTCGCTCGTGCAAAAGTATCCCGACGATCTCGATGCCGCCGTGCTCTACGCCGAAAGTGCCATGGACTTGCACCCCTGGCAGCTTTGGACCGCCGATGGCAAACCCGCCGCGGGGACTGAAGAGATCGTGGCCACGCTCGAATCTGTGCTCAAGCGCAACCCCAATCACATCGGTGCGAATCATTTTTACATTCACGCCGTCGAAGCTTCACCGCATCCTGAGCGCGCGTTGCCCAACGCCGACCGCCTTGCCAAGCTCGCCCCCGAAGCCGGCCACCTGGTCCACATGCCCGGCCACATCTACATCCGCACCGGAGATTACGCAGGCGCCGTGCGCGCCAATGAAGATGCGTCCGAAGTCGATCGCCAGTACATCCAGAAGTTCAACGTTACCGGCATGTATCCGGCGATGTACTACAGCCACAACCTGCATTTTCTGGCCGTGGCCGCCAGCATGGAAGGCCGCTTCACCGAAGCCAACAACGCAGCGGCGCAGCTCGTGGGCAACACCACGCCCCTGCTGAAAGAAATTCCTATGGTGGAAAGTTTTCTGCCCACCCGTATGCTCGTCCTGGTGCGCTTCCACCGATGGGATGAAGTGCTGAAGCTCCCCGAACCCGACGCCGCGGCACTCACCACGCGCGCTCTTTGGCATTTCTCGCGCGGGATGGCCTTCGCACAGACCAGCAGGACCTACGACGCCGACTATGAACGCCGCGCCCTGTTCGCCGCAGCGAACAACGTTCCCGAGGACGCAGTTTTCGGATTTAACCGCGCCCGCGAAATCCTCAGCCTGGCCGCACACATGCTCGAAGGGCACATCTCCCTGGCGCGCGTCTCCATCCCCGCAGCAGTCGAGCATTTTCGGCAAGCCGTGCAAATTGAAGATGCTTTGCGTTACGACGAACCACCCGACTGGTATATTCCCACCCGTGAATCGCTCGGCAGCGCCTACATGATCGGCAACCAATACGACGACGCCGAGAAGGTTTTCCGCGAGGAACTGGCTCGCCATGCGCGCAACCCTCGTGCTCTTTTCGGGCTCTGGCAATGCCTGAAAGCCGAGGGAAAGAAGGCCGACGCCAAACAGACGGAATTGGAATTCCGCGCTGCCTGGAAGAACGCGGATGTGAAACTGAGTATTGACGACCTGTAGCGCCCGGCGCGCCGGATCTCTCTGCAATTTTCTTTTTTCGGGATGTCGAGAATGTCAAACGTGCTCCGACTCACCTATGAAACCGCACATCCAGTGCGAAAATCGAAGGAGCACACGACATGAAGTACATTCTGATGATGCACTGCCCGAGGACGGGTTACGACACGTTTGGCGCCTGGCCAAAGAAGGACATTCAGACACATATCGCGTTCCAGAAGGATCTTGACAAGTCGCTACGCGAATCCGCGGAGCTGGTATCCGCCGAAGGATTGGCCAGCCCGCATCAGGCTAAATTGGTGTGCGCCGGGAAGGACGGCACGCCGATCACCGACGGTGTATTCCCCGAGTCGAAGGAGTTTCTCGCCGGTTACTGGATCGTTGAGGTCGCGAGTCCGGAGCGGGCGTATGCGATTGCCGCCAGGGCGTCGGCGGCGCCAGGGCCCGGCGGAACCCCGATTAACATACCGATTGAAGTGCGGCAAGTGATGAGCGGGCCGCCCGACGAACTGCTGTGATATCTGCGCCTTTGGACGCCCGTGCCGAGCATTTGTTGCGCGAACTGGCGCCGCAGGTCCTCGGTGCTGTCGTCCGCCGTTTCCGCGACTTCGCCTCGGCCGAGGACGCCGTTCAGGAGGCATTACTGGCGGCAGCCGTTCAATGGCCGGAAGAGGGCGTTCCAGACAATCCTCGCGCCTGGCTGATTCAGGTGGCCTCGCGCCGCATGACCGATTACGTGCGCAGCGACATGGCCCGGCGGCGCCGGGAAACCGCCGCGGCCTTGGAGACGGACCAACTAGCGCCCGCGGTGGATGTCGCAGATGAAACGGATCAGGACGACACGCTCATCCTGCTCTTCATGTGTTGTCATCCCGCCTTGACTTCGTCGTCGGCGATTGCACTCACCTTGCGCGCGGTGGGCGGCCTAACCACGGCCGAGATCGCAAACGCGTTCCTGGTGCCCGAGGCGACCATGGCGCAACGGATCAGCCGGGCCAAGCACAGCATCAAGGCTTCCGGTGAGCCATTCCGTTTACCGACGGCTCAAGAGCGGTCCGAACGGCTCCGCGCCGTTTTGCACGTGCTCTATCTGATCTTCAATGAAGGCTACACCAGCAGCGCCGGCCCACATCTACAGCGGCTCGAGCTATCGCATGAGGCCATACGCCTGACGCGAGCCGTTCGCAGTTTGCTTCCGGGCGATGGCGAGGTCGCGGGTTTGCTGGCTCTCATGTTGTTGACCGATGCGCGTCGAGCAGCGCGCACTGGGCCGGACGGTGAGCTCATCCCGCTCACGCAACAGGATCGAACGCTGTGGGACCGGAAAGCGATCTCCGAGGGCATCGCGCTTCTCACCGCGACGTTATCGAAGGGATCAATTGGCGCGTACCAGTTGCAGGCCGCCATCGCTGCCGTTCACGACGAAAGCGCCCGAGCTGAGGACACCGACTGGCCACAGATCCTGGTGTTATATGAACTGCTGAAACGGATGTCCGACAATCCCATGGTGATGCTCAACCATGCCATCGCCACAGCCATGGTGCGGGGTCCGTCCGCTGGACTCGAATTGCTAAATGCGCTCGACGCCGATGGACGCCTGGCGGGCCATCATCGTCTCGACGCTGTTCGCGCCCACCTGTTGGAAATGGCCGGCGAACATCAAGCCGCCATTGCACATTACCGGACTGCCGCAAACCGTACGACGAGCCTGCCGGAGCGGAATTACCTCATGACGCAAGCCGCACGGCTCAGGGAGAGCACAACCAGCCCGGTTTCAGGCGTTAAGCGAACCGGCCCGTAGGCACAAAGGCTGCCGGCAGTTAGGCGTTGAGTATGTCGCTGGGTACTCTCTTTCAATTATTCGACTATCTGGGAACAATCCGTCTGGTTGCGGTGTCATCAGGGCAGGAGCATCCCAAAATCAGATGCTGGAAATTTGCTCGCTCACGAAGCGGTTCGGCGGAATTGCGGTGGTCGATAACGTCAGCTTTACCCTCAAACCGGGCGAGATCCTCGGGTACGTCGGGCCGAACGGTGCGGGGAAGAGCACCACCGTGAAGATGATCATTGGACTGCTCGAACCAAGCGAAGGCCAGGTTCGGTTCGATGGCAGAAGTGTGATCGAAGACCTCCCTGGCTTTCAGGCGCGTCTCGGCTACGTTCCGGAGGAGCCGTATCTGTATCCACACTTGTCCGGCCGCGAATACCTGCAACTCACTGGACGGCTGCGCGGGCTGCCCCGAGCCATCCTGGATTCCAAGATAGATGAATTCCTGCGCCTGTTCTCCCTGTGGGAAGATCGGCACTGCCCCGTATCCGCGTATTCCAAGGGCATGCGCCAGAAGATCCTGTTGTCGGCCGCGCTGCTACACAACCCCGACCTGCTGATTCTCGATGAGCCGGTTTCGGGGCTCGATGTCACAACCGCGCTGGTGCTGCGGGAGTTGCTGGAGGGGCTGGCCGCGCAAGGCCGCATGATCCTTTACAGCTCGCACGTTCTCGATGTGCTCGAGAAAGTCTGCTCGCGCGTGGTGATCCTTTGCAAAGGGCGCGTGGTTGCGCACGATTCAATTGCGCATCTGCGCGAGTCGATGCATGAATCGTCGTTGGAGGGCATTTTCGGACAGCTCACGAGGGAACAGAACCATCGGGCCGTTGCGGACCACATCCTGGAGGTGATGCGGGCGTGAAGTGGCTCGATGAAACGCACGGCGTGCAATTCGAGCTGATCCGCCATTTTTTCGCCCGCATACTCGATGGCGACTGGTCCTCATCGCCAGGAGAGTGGAGGTCAGCGGCGATCGGTGTTTTCTCCCTGTTCCTTCCGGCAGGGCTGCTGCTGGTGCGGGAGGGGACCATGGACGCGAATTACGCTTCCAAGTATCTCCGGCTCGCAATGGCGGCTGACCGTGCCGGGATGCGCGCCGCGGCAATCGCCGATGAAGCTGCTCTGATTACGCTGATGGTCTGCGTTACGGGCCTAATAGCGCTGCTCGAATGGCAATCGCTATTTCCGAGCGGGCGCGATTACTTAGCGCTGGCCTCCCTGCCCGTCCGTTCCCGGCAGATTTTCGCTGCCCGATTCACATCCGTGCTTCTGTTTTCCGCCGGAATTATTGCTGCGATGAATGTTCTGCCCAGCCTCATTGCACCCATCGAATTCGGCGGAGGGTGGCAACTTGACTCCTCCTATTGGCGGCACGCCTGCGCCCAGGCCCTGTCATCCGGTCTAGCCTGTTTCTTTGTCTTCTTTACGATCGTTTCGCTGCAGGGTGTGCTCCTGAATGTCGTGCCCGCTAGCCTCTTTACGCGTGTATCCGTCCACGTGCAGGGCGCTCTCACCGGCTTGTTTCTGCTGGGTGGATTCTATAGCTGGTCAATAAAAGAGTGGGGGCCCCAAACGATTGCCAGGCTGCCGGAGTTCGGCGCGTGGCTTCCCCCGGTCTGGTTTACCGGGCTGCATCAAACGCTGACCTGGGAACACGAAGCGTTCTTCATGTCCATGGCGCAACGGGCGCTGATCGCTTCGGGAATTGCCGTGGCGCTCGCCCTCGGCACCTATCTCATTAGTTACCGCCGGTATCGCAAGCTCTTGTTGGAGTCGCCGATGCGGCTGGTGACGCCCAGGGTTTGGCGCTGGGGCCTGCTCAGGCTGCTGGCTCGTTCACCGCGCCGGGAAGCGGTGATGGATTTCATGGCGAAGACTCTGGTGCGCAGCCGCACACACCGCTTACTCTGGATGGTCTACCTGGGGGCTGCGGCAGCCGTGCTTCTGAACAGTTCGCTGATTGACGGCGCCATGTTCACTGGTTCCGCGGGCTGGGACAAGGCGCTGGAGTTTCTGGTGCTGTTCTGGCCGATCGCCTGTTCAGTGGTGGTGTTGAACGGCTTTCGGCATGTCCTATCCGTTCCGGCAGAGCTGCGCGCGAACTGGATTTTTCAAATCACGGAAAGCCAGGGGCGGTCGGAGTGGATGTCGGCGGTGGAGCGCTTCGTACTCGCTTACGCCGTTGCCCCCATTTACCTGGCGATGTTTCCGGTCGCGGGATACGTCCTGGGCTGGCCGTTGGCAGTTCGTATGACGGCTCTGCAACTGCTGGTGTCGCTTTCGATATTCGAAGTCCTCTTCTATAGCTGGCAGAAGCTCCCTTTCACGTGCTCGTACATCCCGGGTGAGCGTCCGCTGGCAGGGATCGTGGCCAAGTACATGGCGATGCTCTGCGCGGTGGTGCCGATTCTCTCGATTGTGATTGTAGTCGGCAGCCAGGTGCTTTTCCTCTTTCCGATTTACCTGGCGATGTTCGGCGGCCTTTGGATATGGCTGTGCAGACGCCGGCGCGAGGGATGGGGCGAGGCGAAATTAATTTACGAGGATTTGCCCGCGGCGGTTACGGATCTCGGGATCAAAGAGGTCACCAAGTTTTCATCCGTCGTTGTGGTCCACCGGACCAAGGCTCACTCGTAGCGGAGTGCCACCATCGGATCGACCTTGGTCGCCCGCCGCGCGGGAACGGCGCAGGCTGCCGCGGCTACACATCCGACAAAGACCGAAAGGCCGATGAACGTCAACGGATCCAGCATACTCACGCCAAACAGCAGATCCATGCTGCCGGGAAAAACCAGCGTGGCGTGCAAAACCGCGGAGAACACCGCCGATCCAGCAAGACCTAGACAGCCGCCGATGAATGCGGGCTTCAAGCCGGACAACACTACTGACGCTAGAACATCCCTCGCGTTCGCCCCCAGCGCCATGCGGATGCCGATCTCGCTCGTGCGCTGCGTAACCAAATAAGACATCACGCCATAGATCCCCACCGCTGCCAGCGCCAGCGCCAGGCCGGCCAGCACAGCCGCGAACGTCGTGGTGGTCTGAATCATGAGGTTCTGCACCCTTACCGGATTTTCTTCGAGACTGATCATCGATAGGCCCGGTAGCAGCTTGCGATCCACCGCGTCAATCGCTGTGCGCATCGCTGCAAGCGCATCTGCACGCGTCCCCTGAATCCGAACCAGCGTGGCGTAAAACGCCGTCGCACTGGTCGGCAGGTAGATAAACGAGGGGTCGATCCGGGAAAGGTTTGCGCTGCGAACGTCTTGCGCTACTCCGACGATCTCAAATTCGCCATCCCACCTCCCGGTAAATTTCATGTCCATCTTTACCCGCCTTCCCAGAGGATTTTGGCCGGGCCAAAGCAGGCTTGCGCCGGAACTGCTGATGATCGCCACAGGTGCACCCGTTTCTCCCTCCTGGCGCGTGAAATTGCGGCCGTGGAGAATGGGAATGCCCACCGTAGCGAAATAAGTCGGCGACACATGATTTGCCAGGCTCCGCGCAACAGCCCCATCGGACGAACCGGCATTACCCTCGGGCATGACGCGAGGTGTCCAGGTGCCCGTGAATGGGGGACGCTCCGCCAACGTCACGCCCCTGATCTGGCGCAGGGCGTCGAGGTGTTCCACAATCTGTTTTTGAAGGGCGTGAGCCGTTGACTCGTCAAGTCCAAGATCACAAGAGACGATGAATGTATTCCTGGTATCGAAGCCTGGATCCGTGGCTTGCGATCGCAGCATCCCGCGCACAAACAGACCCGAAATAATCAACAAAAGCATGGAAATGGCGACTTGACCGCCTACCAGTACTCCCCGTAGCCGCGAGCGGCTCAACCGGCGCCCGGTTTCTTCTTTGAGTGCTGTCGTCAGATCACGCCTCGAGCTCTTTAGCGCGGGGGAGAGGCCGAAGATCACGCCGGTGATGATGGAGAGCAGGATCGTATACGCGAACACGCGTGCGTCCGGCCCTGACGGGATTGCCAATGGAGTGTCGCTCCAGTAAGCGAGTTGCAGGAGTGGGGCTATCGCCAGCCACAACAGCTTGCCGGCCCAGACAGAAAACAGCAGGCCCGCTAGTCCGCCCATCAGAGAAAGCAGGATACTTTCCGTCAGCATTTGCCGGATCAATCGGCCGCGACTGGCTCCCAGGGCGAGGCGGATACTGATTTCCTTTGCCCGCAAAGTGGATCGGGCAAATAGCATGTTCGCAAGATTGGCGCAGGCGACCAGTAGGACCAAGCCCACGACAATCATGAGGCCGGCAACCGCGGTCTGAAATTGCGGGTCCTCCGTATTGGCGAAATACGTCGCGCGTTGCAATGTCACGGCGACGGTTTTGTCGCGCTCCAGATGCGCCTGGCCGAACTGGTGGGCCATCACCGCCATTTCCGCCTCGGCTTGCTTCTGTCCGGTTCCTGGGCGCACTCGTCCCAGGATCTGAAGCTGGTATGCGCCTGCCCGATTGAGCCAGTCCTGCCCTGGCATCAATTGTTCCTGCATCGCCAGCGGCGCCCAAAAATCAGGAATTTGCGGTGGGAGGCCGGTGCCAATGAAATCCGCGGGAGCGATCCCCACGATGGTGAATGCCACGTCGTTCAGCTTGACTGTTTTTCCGAGAGTTTGCGTGTTGGCATTGAATTTACGCTGCCAGAATGGATAACTGATCACCACCACCGGATGTTGATCATCTTCCGGAAGGAACGCGCGCCCAGCCAGCACGGGAACGCTCAGAGCCGAGAAGTAGTTCGCGGAGACGAGCTGCGCCGTCGCTTTTTCAGGCTCACGGAAGCGGTTCGATTCCAAACCGTTCGGCAGAGCGGCAAACACGCGCACCGGCCAACTCGCGGCGACCATGCTGGTGAACAGGCTGTTGTGCTCGCGGTAGAAGGCGTACTCGGGATACGAGAATGCGTACTGATCATCGCCGCGGCTGCCGCTGACAAACCAGCGCTTGATCCGTACGACGGTATCCGCTCCGCCCGCCGGCAAAGGCTTCAGCGCAACGGCGTCATAGGCGGTGAAGAGTGTCGCGTTTACGCCTATGCCCAGCGCGAGCGCCAGAATCGCCACGATGGTGAAACCGGGACTCTTGCGCAGCACACGAAACCCGTAGCGGATATCTTGGAAGACGCTTTCGATTGCGGGTAGCCCACGCCGCTCCCGATAGGCCTCTTTCGTCTGCTCGACGCCGCCGAATGCCCGCCGCGCCGAGTACCGCGCCTCTTCAGGCGGCATGCCCCTGCGGATATTTTCCTCGGTAGCCATCTCGATGTGCGCGCGCAGTTCATCGTCGAGCTGGCTCTCTAGTTGACGCTTGGTGGAAAGGCCACGAACGCGGGATGCCAGGACACGAAGCCAGGACATGGCGGACTCCGTTAGGCGAACAACAGGAGCATAGCCGGTTTCCCGATAGGTTGTCAATTGTGGTCTGTTAAGAACGGTAGCGCAGGGACACGCGCTTTTTGCGGGTACCTGCGGCAGTTTCAGAAAAGGACCGCGACTCTCCTACTCGTACCGCAAGGCTTCCACTGGATCCAGTCGAGACGCCACCACTGCCGGCCAGACGCCGAAGAACACGCCCACGGCGACCGAAACTGTGAACACCGTCACAACGGCCCAGGCGGGTACTTTCGACGGCAGGCTCGGGAACAGCGCGCTCACCAGCAAGGTGACCAGGATCGAAAACACGATGCCGATGATGCCGCCCGCGCCCGTGAGGGTCACGGCTTCGCTCAGGAACTGGATCACGATGTCGCGCCGCCTCGCCCCGACGGCCTTGCGCACGCCGATCTCGCGCGTCCGCTCTGTCACACTGACCAGCATAATGTTCATCACTCCAATGCCGCCCACCAGCAGGCCGACCGCTGAGATCGCAATTGAAATCAGTAGGACCATACCCGTGATGCGGTCGAAGTTCTCGATGATGGAATCGGCGGTCGAGATAGTGAAATCGTCGGCCTGGTTGCGTGGGACATGCCGCAGCCGGCGCATTGCGTCGCGAATTTCCTCGATCGCGTCGGCGCGCATTCCTGGGCGTGCTTTGGCCGTGAGCAGAAAGTTGTTGGCCTGCGGATAGCGCACATGTGCCGTCTGAAACGGGATGACCACCTGGCGGTCGAGGCCGTTCTCCCCGAAAAATCCACCTTTGGCCAGAGCGAAAACGCCGACAATCTGATATTCGGCGCCATCGATCTGAACCGCGCGTCCCACCGCATTTCCCACCGGAAACAGCGCATCGGCCAGGCTGGAACCCAGGACCGCGACGAGCTCGGCACGGCGATCCTCCTCCGGAGTGAAGATGCGGCCCATCCGCATCTCGCGCGGGGAGAGTTCGTAAACATTCGGCGTCGCGCCCATCAACCACATGTTGTCGGATTCGAAACCCGGGACCTTGGCGCTGAAAACAGCGCCCCGCGGCGGATTGATGGCGATGCTGAGCGCCGTCGCCTCAATGGAATGCACGACGGACTTGAGATACTCGGCATTCTCCGGGCGAAGCGGCCGGCGCTTCAATTCTTTGGGCCGCGCACTATTGCCGCTGGGATCACCGCTGACACGCGCGATGAAAATGTTGTCCGGTCCGAACTCCTGAAAGAAATCGACAATGCCCTGGCGCAGGCCAGTCAGCAGCGATGCGACCGTGACGACAGTGGTGATGCCGACCACGATGCCCAAAATCGTCAGCCCCGAGCGGAACCGGTGCGTCCAAACGGCTTGGAGCGCCATGGACAGCGTTTCCTTGGCGCTGATGCGCATTGGTGAGGTCATTCGGCGCGCAGCGCAGCTATGGGGTCGAGCCGCGCCGCCCTCCGTGCCGGGTACCAACCCGAAATGATGCCGACCGCGCTCGAAACGAAAATCGAAAGAAGGATGTATGGAGCGGTGATCTTGAGCGTCGCGCCGAAAAGCGCCGAGAGCAGCGCGCAAACGAGTGCGCCGGCGGCCAGGCCGACCAGCCCGCCGGCGAGCGAGAGAATGACCGACTCGGTGAGGAATTGCAGCATGATGTCGCCCTGCCGCGCCCCCAGGCTCTTGCGAATACCGATCTCGCGCGTACGCTCCGTGACGCTCACGAGCATTATGTTCATGATCACGATCCCACCCACCACCAGTGAGATGCAGGTGACAGGCACCACCACCGCGGCGATCACGCCGAGGATCTGATCGACGAAACTGCGAACGGAATCGGGCGTCAGCACGTCGAAATTGTCATCCTGGCCGGGTTGCGCATGGAAATGGCTGCGCAGGGCTCCTCGCGCTAAGTCGAGCGCCTGCTCCATATCGAGACCGCTGCCCGGCCGCGCCCTCCCAAAAACGGCTGAGCCGCGCTGGCTGCCGTACATCTGGTTGTAGATGGACATCGGGATATAGACAGGATCGTCGAGGCTGCGGCCGAACGACGATCCCTGGCGCTCGAGCAGCCCGATAACCGTAAACTCAATGCCGGCAACGCGGATGGTGCGGCCGAGCGGTGACATCTCTTGAAACAAGGTCGTGCGAACGTCCTGGCCGATCACCGCCACCGGCTTTCGCATCCGTTCCTCGGTTTCGGTGAAGAAGCGGCCGCCTTCGAGCGGAACGTCGCGGATTTCCGGCAGCGTGTAGGAAGCGCCCAGGATGAAACCACCCTCATAAACCTGGTTATCGCCTTTCACATCCTCAGTGTGTTGAGCGTAAGGGCTATAAATAATGCTGTCGCCTGTGACCGTTCGCAAATAGGTCACATCATCGGGGCGGATGCGCTTGTTCTTGCGCTGCTTCTCTGCGAGCTGCTTTCCGCTCAAGCGCCCGACGGAAGCGACCTGTGCCACTAAGAAGCTGTCGGTGCCAAAGGCTTTAGCGGTGATGTTCTCGGCGTAGACGCCCAGGCCGTCAATGGCGGCTCCAACCAGGATGACGCTCGCGACGCCGATGATCACGCCCAGCAAAGTGAGGAAACTGCGCAACTTATGCGCCCGGATGGAGTCCAGGGCCAGTGATGCGGCGGTCACAACCTTGTGATACGAACTCAACTGGGCGCCTGATCCTTCATGTTAGACGTAACACAGCGAGCCACCATTACGCCGCTTGCGTTCCCTCCCCCGCAGCGACTACGCTAAGTGGTGCCGGAGGTGGCCCTTGGCAACAACCGTTGAATCCGCGTCCGTAGCGGCACAACAGTCTATCCGCATTCCGCAACCGATTCCCCGCAATATTGCGGTGGATACTTACCGCGGTTTCGTGATGCTCCTGATGATGGCTGAAGTATTGGAGCTGGCCCGCGTGGCCGCCGCTTACCCCGGCAACTGGTTCTGGGCTTTCCTGGGCTGGAACCAGACGCACGTGACGTGGGCGGGCTGCTCTCTTCACGATACCATCCAGCCGGGCTTTTCTTTTCTGGTTGGCGTGGCGTTGCCGTACTCGATCGCGAGCCGGCTCGCAAAGGGCGGCACTTTCGGGAAGATGTTCGGGCACGCGCTTTGGCGGTCATTGGTGCTCATATTTCTCGGCGTGTTTCTGCGCTCGACGCACAGCTCTATCACCAATTTCACGTTTGAGGACACGCTGTCGCAGATCGGGATGGGCTATCCGTTCTTGTTTTTGTTAGGTTTCCGGCCGGCGCGTTGGCAATGGGGAGCGCTCGCCGCGATTCTGACAGGTTACTGGCTGGCGTGGGCGCTGTATCCTGCGCCGGGCGCGAACTTCAACTGGCAGGCCGTATTCGTTCCGCCCAACTGGCAGCACTACACAGGTTTGGCCGCACATTGGGACAAAAACAGCAACCTCGGGAACGCCTTCGACCAGTGGTTCTTAAACCTCTTTCCGCGCGTGAAGCCGTTCGTGGCGAATGACGGCGGATATCTGACGCTCAGCTTCATTCCAACGCTCGGGACGATGATCCTGGGCCTGATTGCCGGGCGCTGGCTGCGGGAAGCCGCGCCGAAAGTGCCGGTGAAAAAAATGTTTGTGGCAGGCGTGATCGGAATCGCGGCCGGCGCTTTTTTGCATTTTACCGGCATCTGCCCGGTAGTGAAGCGCATCTGGACGCCGGGCTGGGTGCTGTTCAGCGGCGGGCTCTGCTTCCTGTACCTGGCGATCTTCAGTTGGATTGAGGACGTGAAGGGCTACCGCAAGTGGGCGTTCCCGCTAGTGGTGATCGGCATGAACTCGATCGCGGCCTACCTGATTGCGCACCTGTTTGCCCAATTCATCTTCCATTCGTTCCTGACCCATCTGGGCGAGAAGCCCTTCCAGATTTTCGGCATCGGGACGGAGCCGTTCCTGCTGGGCGCGGCGGTGCTGTTCACGTACTGGCTGATCCTGTATTGGATGTACCGGCGGAAGTTGTTCTTGAGGATCTGAAAAACAGGTGTCAGTAGCCGTTCTGGGCGCGGGGGCGGTGGGGTGCTATTTCGGCGGTATGCTGGCGGGGGCGGGAGTGCCTGTCACTCTCATCGGGCGCGCACGGCACGTCGAGGCGATCAACGCTAACGGGCTTTTCCTCGACGGACTACGCTTCCAGGAGCGGATTCCGATCTCGGCATCGACCGATGTGAGCGCGGCGCGCGATGCGGACATCGTGCTGTTCTGTGTCAAGATTGTCGACACGGAACAAGCCGCAAAACTACTCCGTCCGGAAGCCCTCACTATCAGCCTACAAAACGGTGTGGACAATGTTTCGCGCATCCGGGCGGCCACCGGTGTCGAAGCGATTCCTGCAGTGGTTTATGTGGCCGCGGCCATGACCGCTCCGGGACGTGTGAAGCATTCGGGACGAGGCGATCTGGTGATTGGGGATATTTGGGGAAACGATCGTCTGCAACGGAGTCTCGCAGACCTTGCAACAATGTTCGAGCAAGCTGAGGTTCCATGCCGGATTTCAGAGAATGTCGAGGGCGAGCTTTGGACGAAAATGATCATCAACTGCGCGTACAACGCGATTTCTGCATTGGGACGGGCGAAGTACGCGGCACTCGTTCGGGATCATTTGACGCGGGACTTGATGAGGCGGGTCACGGAGGAAGCCATTGCCGTCGCGCGCGCCGGGGGTGTCCGGCTGCCCGACGTGGACCTGATAGAAGCCGTGTGGAAAATCGGTGATGCCATGGCCGAGGCCACGTCATCCACGGCGCAGGACATCGCGCGCGGAAACCGGACGGAAATCGATTCTCTCAACGGTTACATCGTCAGGCGGGGCGCCGAGCTAGGTGTCGCGACGCCCGCCAATCAGACTCTACATGCGCTGGTTAAGCTGCTGGAGGGCAATTCGGGGACAGGCAACGAAATTCCGCAATGAGCTCTACTGATCCTTCGAGAGGGCACCGCTGGAATTTCGAAGCCAGTCCCCGAATTGCAGCTTCTACAAAGACTGCAAGCAATCGGCGATTTCCTTCTCGTCGATCGCGCCCTGCTTGATGAGCTTCCACACCGGTTCCGTCACGTCAACCGTCGTCGCGCCGGCGCCGGAGCAGGCGCCGCCATCGATCACCAGGTCGACGCGCCCATCCATCATGCCGAAGACTTCGATGCCGCTGCGGCAAGTTGGGTGGCCGGAGATGTTGGCGCTGGTCGAGATGAGCGGCTGGCCAAGAGCGGTGACGAGAGCGTTCGCGACAGTGGATTTCGATTGCCGGACCGCCAGACGTCCTGTGTTGCCGGTGATCTTGAGCGGCAACTTTTCCGAGGCGGTAACGATCAACGTCAGGGGACCGGGCCAGAAGCGCCGGGCCAGGAGAAAAAAGCGGTTGGAAAGGTCCTTGGCGAGTTCTTCGACCATGGTGATGTCGGCGACCAGCAGGGGCAGCGAGCGGTGGATTTCGCGGCCTTTGGCGAAGAAGACGCGGTTGACGGCACGCAGATTGAACGGGTCGGCAACCAGCGTATAGAGCGCGTCCGTCGGGATGGCGATCACTTTGCCCCGCCGTACCGCGGAGGCCGCGCGCTCAATCGCCTCGGGTTTAGGCTGTTCCGGATCGATTTCGATCAGATCGGTGGCCACTGTAGGGTCAGGGTATCATACGCACAACTCTGAATAGTGGTGGCCCGTTTTTCGGAACCAAGCCGCTGGCAATGGGTTCTAATGGCTCATGCGCGATTTCCTGTTTGACCTGCGGTACGCCGCGCGCACGCTGCGGCTCAATCCAGGCTTCGCCACGGTGGCGATCGCTACCCTGGCGCTCGGCATCGGGGGCACGACGGCGATTTTCAGCGTGCTCGATCCGGTGCTGATCCGGCCGCTGCCGTATGTGGAGCCGGAACGGCTGGTGTCGGTGGCCAGTTATTTTCCCAGCATCAAGCTGGAGACGCTGGTCAGCGCGGATTTCGCGCAGTTTGCGCGCGAGAATCACACTTTCGCGAGCATGGCGGCTTATCCGCACGGGTTGAACACGCTGAAACTGGATGCCGGGGACGGATCCGTTCGCGCGACTGCGACGCGTCTCTCCCCCAGCTTCTTCCCGACGCTCGAGGTGCAGCCGTTGCTCGGGCGAGCCTTTCGCGATGATGAATCGCGGCCGGAGACGGCCAACGTGGCCATTCTGTCTTTTGGTTTGTGGCAGCGCGTTTTCGGTGGCGATGCGGGCGCCGTGGGGAAGCGGATCGCGCTGGACGGCGAGCCGTACACGGTTATCGGCGTGATGCCCTCGACCTTTCGATTTCCGGAAGAAGAAAAAGTGGATATGTTTACGCCGCTGCCCATGGGCAATGCGGCTCTCCAGCACGGCAAGGACATGCGGACATGGCGCGGCATCGGCAGATTGAAGCCGGGCGTCACGCTGGCCGAGGCGCGCGCGGATTTGGAAACGATTTTCGCCCACATTCGCGCCCAGTACAAATGGTTTTACCGGAATGACGTGCAGCTTCGAATAGTTCCCCTCCATCTGCACCAGGTACGCGATGTGCGGATGGGTCTGCTGATCCTTGCCGGAGCCGTGGGATTTGTGCTGCTGATTGCCTGCGCGAACGTGGCACATGTGATGCTCGCGAGAGCTGCGGGCCGCGCGAAGGAGATTGCCGTGCGGGCGGCGCTGGGCGCGGGCCGGCTGCGGCTGGTGCGGCAGTTGTTCACAGAGAGCGTGCTGATTGGCCTCGCGGGCGGCGCCTTCGGGGCGTTGTTGGCGTTGGTCGGATTGCGGGCGCCGGCGCATCTTTTGCCCGCGGACATTCCGCACATCGACGAGGTTGCCGTGAACTTTCGCGTGCTGGTGTTTGCGGGGCTGGTTTCCATCGCGGCAAGCGTGCTGTTCGGACTGGCGCCCGTTCTGGCGGCACTGCGGACGGATCTGATCGAGACACTCAAGCTGGGGAATAGCGGCCGCTCGGGCAGCCGGCGCTCGTTGCGCGGAGCGCTGCTGACGGCCGAGATTGCGTTCTCGATGGTGCTGCTTGCCGGAGCGGCGTTGCTGATGGAAAGTTTGTGGCGGCTGGAGAATGTGCCGTTGGGATTTCAGGCGGAAAGAGTGGTGGTGGCGTCCATTCCGGTGCAGGGAACCTCTTATGCGAAGCGCTCGCACCAGGGCGAGTTACTCGATGCCGCGCTCGAACGTGCCACGAGAATCCCGGGCGTAGTTTCGGCGGCGGTGGCGGATTCTCTTCCACCGGAGGACAACGGCGGAATTCAGACATTTACACGAGAAGACCGTCCTTTGCCGGAGATGGGCCACCGTGGAGACAACATGATCCGGCGCGGAGTCAGTCCGGGTTACTTCCGGACGATGGGAATTCCGCTCCTTAGCGGGCGCACCTTCACCGCGAGCGATACCGCGAGTGCGCCCGAGGTTATGATTGTGAATCAGGCTCTGACGCGGCGGTATTTCCCCGGAGAAGACCCGATCGGCAAGCGCATCGGAGGGCTGCGGCCCGATTTCCAGTGGAAAACCGTCGTGGGAGTTGTCGGCGACGAGAAGAACGACGGCATCCGGTCGGCGTCGCAGCCAGAGGCTTTTTCGCCGCTCACACAGGAACCGGAGCTGGAAGTACCGTCGCTGATCGTGAGGACCGTAGCCAATCCGCGAGACACCGCGGCGCTGCTGCGCGAGGAGTTACGCGCTCTCGACAAGACGCTCCCCGTTACGGTGCAGACCATGCCCCAGCAACTGGCGGAATCGCTGGCGCGGCCGCGATTCCAGACGCTCATAATGGCGATTTTCTCGGCGTTGGCGCTGGCGATGGCGGCGGTTGGCGTTTACGGCGTGGCATCCTGGACTGTGGCGCAACGGACGCGGGAGATCGGCGTGCGCATGGCGCTGGGGGCGGCGCCGGGGGACGTTTCGCGGCTGGTGTTACGCGGAGCACTTGGGCCGTTATGTACAGGAGTTATGGCCGGAACCGCCGGGGCATTGGCCACGACACGCTATTTGGAATCGCTGCTGTTCGGCGTGAAGCCGAATGACGTGTTCACGCTGGCGATGGCGGGATGCGTGCTCGCGGCGGTTGCGCTGCTTGCGACTTACGTTCCGGCACGGCGTGCGGCGGGCACGAATCCGGCGGTGACGCTGCGGTCGGAATGAAGGGCCGGACGTGTCCGGCCCCTACAACGGCCGACCACTCCCTTTGGTCGGGGCTCAGCAAGGCGGCTGCAAAGGCGAGATTAGCGATACACTCTTGGGCATGCAGCGGCGAACTTTTCTGCTATCTACTGCCATCTCCGCGGCGCGAATGGCGGGGGCGAACGATCACATCCGCGGGGGCGTTATCGGCAGCGGCGGCCGGGGCCAGTTTCTGACCGCCAATTTCAAAGAACTGGGCGTCGAGATGGCGGCGGTTTGCGATGTCTATGAACCCAATTTACAAAAGGGTTTGAAAGCCGCGTCCACGGGCGCCAAAGCGTACGACAACTACAAGAGCCTGCTCGAGGACAAATCCATCGACGTCGTGGTGATCGCGACGCCGGATCACTGGCATGCCCAGATGGTGATCGACGCCGTGGAAGCCGGGAAGGACGTGTACGTCGAGAAGCCCATGGTCCACGTCATCGACGATGGGTTTCGCGTGATCGAAGCCGTGCGGCGGACCAAGCGGGTGGTGCAGGTGGGCACGCAGCGCCGCAGCTACGACGTATTCCAAGAGGGCAAGGCGCTGATGGACCGGGTGGGAGAAGTGCGGCTGGTGAACGCCTGGTGGTTGAACCATCAGAAGAGCCTGAGCCAGACGCAGCTTGCCGGCAAGCTGGATTGGAACCAGTGGCTGGGCCCGGCACCGCGCCATCACGCCGATGCGACGCGCTTTTTCAACTGGTACTACTTCTACGATTACTCGGGCGGCTTGATGGTGGGGCAGGCGGCACACGTGATCGACGCCATTCACTGGTTCATGAATTCCTCGTATCCGCTCACAGTCACTTGTGCCGGTGGGTTCGTGAACCTGGAGGGCGCCGAGATTCCGGAGACGACGTCGATGGCGATCAACTATCCGGAAAATTATCTCGCGGTGTTCACGGTTGGCTACAAAGCCATGCATTATGCACCGGCGAACGACCAACTCATGCAGTTTCACGGATCGAAAGCGCGGCTCGACATGGGGCGTGAAAGTTACGCGCAATACCTGCAAAGCGATGCCGTGGAGATGTTTCCCACCATCGAGAAGAAGCAGCCGGGTAGTTTTGAGGGTGCCACCCGGGCGCACATCCGCAACTTCATGGAATGCGTACGGTCGCGAAAAGATCCAAATGCCACGGTCGAGATGGGCCAGCAAGCGAGCGTAGTGTTGGCCATGGCGGTGGAGTCGATGCGGTCGGGGCGGCGTTTGAAGTGGAATGCGAGTGCGCGGAAGATGGAAGCTTAGCGCCGGCGGCGCGAGCGTTCGCTGACTACGATCAACAGGGACAGCACGAGGAACAGCGCGATGGCGGCGATGATGAATTGCCAGACATGCGTTCGCAAAAAAGTGGTGGATTCCTTTCCCAACCGCACGCCAAGCCAGGCTTCACCGAAATAGCGGGGAATCCGCGCCAGCAGAATCACCAGCAGAAACGTAAGTAGAGGCGTGTTAAGGGCTCCCGCGCAAATCACGAAGACTTTGAGCGGCATGGGAACGGGCATAATAGCGGGCACGAACACCGTAACCAGGCCGAAGCGATCGAACCAGCGGCGGAAGCGTTGGGAGCGGCCGTGCTCGACGCGTTGCAGAAAACGCCGGCCGCCGTGACGCGCGATCAGGAACAGAGCCGCGTTGCCGATTACCGAACCGGCCACTGAGATCGCTGCGTACAGGTAAGCGCGGTCCGGCTCCTTGACCGCCAGGAATACCAGGTAAGCGTCCAGCGCGTTAGCGATCGGAACACCGCAGGAATCGAGAAAGGCGAGCGCCAGTAGTCCCCACGGCCCGACAGCGACGAGAAAGTTCGCGATGTTTCTGAGCAACATTCATTCTAACCTTGAGCGAAAATGGTTCACGAGATGCTGACTCGCCGCCAGGCAATTGCCGCGCTTGCTTCGCCCGTTATGCTCGATAACAAATATCCGATCATCGATCCGCATGTGCATGTTTGGAAGCACGACCCGCGCTATCCGTGGGCGGGGGAAACCAAGAACCCGCCCGAGAAGGATGCCACGCCGGAGATGCTATTGGCACTGATGCGAGCCAATGGCGTTGCGCGCACAGTGCTTATACAAGTGATCTACTATCGGTGGGATAACAGTTATGCGGCGGATGTGCTGCGGCAGTATCCGCAGTACTTTCGCGGTGTGGCGCGCGTGAATCCTGAAAGCGCGGCCGCGCCGGATGACCTTTCGCGGCTGGTTCAGGAGCAGGGATTTCAGGGGGTGCGGTTGAGCCCGGCGGAAGATGCAACCGGCGATTGGGTTCGCGGGCCGCTGATGCCACCGCTATGGAAGCGATGCCATGATCTGAAGGCGTCGATGAACATTCTGACGGGTACCAGACGGCTTCCGGATATCGCTGCACTTGTGGAGAAGTTCCCGGATCTCACCGTGGTGATCGATCACATGGCGGATTGCCCGTCTGATCGGCCCGACGAACTCAAGAAATTGCTGGCGCTGTCGCGCTACCCGAACGTGTTCGTGAAGGTGTCGCACACGTGGTCGGTTTCGAAACAGCCGTATCCGTACCCGGATGCGCAGGAGCAGGTGAAAAAGCTTTATGACGCATTCGGGCCGCAGCGCCTGATGTGGGGCACGGACTGGCCGATGGTAGAGGCGCACTGCAGTTACGCGAGGGCGCTCGCGATGGTGCGCGACGAAATGAAATTTCTGAACGACGAAGACAAGAGCTGGATGCTGAGCCGGACGGTCGAACGAGTGTGGAAATTTACGTAGCGGTGGGTTGCACGACGGCAACGGGCGGCGCATCTTCGCGCGGCATGGCGATCCACCCGATGATGTATCCGATGAAGCCGGCGCCGGTGGTGAAGGCGAGAATCAACCAGATCACGCGGACCACCGTGACGTCCATATCCAGATAACGCGCGAATCCGGAGCACACTCCGGCGATCTTTTTGTCATACATGGGGCGCGAGAGGCGGCGCGGCGAGGTGACGCGTGGAGTCGGCGGGGCGCCAGTCGCTTTGCCGCACTTGGAGCAAAACGCGGCATCTTCGGCCATTTGGAAACCACAACCAGTGCAGTACATATGCAATTCCCCGTTCAGAATATAGTACGCAAATCGCGCCCCTGAAGTTCACCGCAGGTAGAACAGGCTGAGCCGAGGCAACTTTTGGCGTTCGAGAAGCCGGCGCTCCAAATATTGCTTTTCCAGCATGGATAGCTGCGGCGCGCTCATCTTACCGCGGTAGGGGCGCAGCTCACTATCGAGATCACGTCTGGCCTGGAGTAACTCATCTTCTGTCTGGGAAGCGCGCGCCACGGCCAGCATCTTTTCTTCGAGGACGGTCAGGTGCTGTTCGAGACCTTCGAGATTGCCGGCGTGATTCTCGATCTCCGCGGAGAGGCGATCGAGCGCTGCGGCGATCTCATGATACGCTGAGCCCGCGTGGAGCAGCGCCGCTGCGTTTGTGTCGAGATAGGTGTGCAGATCCGCGGGCGTGTACGGACTGGATGACCGCTGGTTCGGCGCCGGCGTGGTTGACTGCTGCGCTTCCGCCAGCACCGCCTGCGCGCAGAATGCCAGCGAATTGACTTTCTGTGTTTTTACTTTGCGGCCGCGCCATTTCTCAAACGCTACATCGATGCCACGCAGCACCGCTTCGAGTGGGACGCCCGCGTTTTTCCAACTCTCGATGAGAGCCCAATCGAGCGGCGAGAGCAGAAATAAGCTCGTTCCGCGCACGCGTTGAAAATGCTCTTCGATCTCTGTGAAATAGTTAAAGTAGTTGAGGGCGCCGGGTTCGTTGGTCACGCGCGGTGCTTCCGCTCCCAAATCAGGCGCAGACCTTCGAGCGTCAAGTGCTCATCGACATGCTGCACGCGTTTCGAACCGCCTGCGATCTGGCTCGCCTGGCCGCCGGTGGCGATGACCTTAGTCTGCGGACCAAGCTCAGCGATCAGCCGTTCGAGAATGCCATCGATCATGCCTAGTGAACCGTAGTAGAAGCCGGATTGCAGGCACGCCACGGTGTTCGTGCCGATGAGCTTTTCCGGCTCGCGAAACGCGACCATGGGCAGCCGCGCCGTTTTGCTGAACAACGCCGCGATGGAAATGCCGATGCCGGCGGTAATCACTCCGCCAAGATATTCACCTTTGGCAGAAACGACATCGAAGTTGACGGCTGTCCCCAGATCGACAATGACGCACGGCCCGCCGTACTTTTGGAACGCCGCCACTCCATTGACCACGCGATCGGCGCCCACTTCTGACGGCCTATCCACGCACATGGGCAGACCGGCGTCGGCGGGATTGATAAAAAATGCTTCGCTACCGAAGTAACGTGGGGCCATGGCAGCCAGTGATGGATCGAGTGGCGGCACTACGCTCGAAATCACCACGCCGTCCACGCGCGCGATATCGAGGCCGGAAAGCGCAAACAGGTTGCGCAGCAGAATTCCCCACTCGTCGGCCGTCTGGTCATGCACCGTGCGCAGCCGCCACTGCGCGGCGAGCGTGACGCCGTCGAATGCGCCGATGGTCAGGTTCGTGTTGCCAACATCGAGCGCGAGCAGCATCAGGAGGCGGGCCTCACGCCGCCGGCGAGCACCAGGTCCTCGGTGCCGTCGTCCTTACGAAGAATGAGAAAGCCGGAGGCGTCAAGACCGGCCGTGGTTCCTTCCACCACAGCGGAGCCTTGTTCCACCTTTACGCGCTTGTTGCGGGCGTAACTCGAGCGCAGCGAAAACATACTCAGGATTCTCTGTTTGCCGTCTGCGCCGGTGAGAATGCTCTGATAGCGATCAACGGCATTCAATAGCGCCACCAGAAGCTGCTCGCGCGAGTGCGGCCGCTTGGCAGCGATGCGAAGCGACGTGGCTTCGGCGGCGATATCCGCCGGAAATGCGGAGTGGTTGACGTTGATGCCGATGCCGGCGATGGCGGCGGAATCGAGAAGTTGCACCAGAATCCCGGCGACCTTTCGGCCGTCGAGCATCAGGTCGTTGGGCCAGCGGAGATCGCAGTGAAGGCTCGCAGCCTCGGCGATCGCGTCCGCTGCCGCGAGGCCTAGCGCCAACGTCAGAACCGGTAGAGAGTCCGGCGCTAGATCGGGACGCAGGACGATCGAGACATACAAACCGGCGTTCGGCTCCGAATGCCAGCGCCGCCCGTGCCTTCCTTGCCCGGCAGTCTGTTCGTCGGCGACGACCACCGTGCCAGGCTCGCATCCCGCTTCCGCCAGCCGCGTCGCTTCGAGCATCGTGGAATCGAGCGTCGGGAAATAGAAGACCGGCTGCGGCCAGTTTTGACGAACGAGTTCGACATCAAACGGCATCAGTCGAGCTCCAGGCGAAAGCTGATGTCCACCGCCGGTGCGGAATGCGTGATGGCGCCAGAGGAAACGTAGTCGGCGCCCGTTTCCGCGTAGGCGCGAACGTTTTCGAGCGTGATGCCGCCTGAAAGCTCGACCTTGGCGCGACCTGCGATCCAACGGATGTGCTCGGCGGCTTCTTGCGGCGTCAAATTATCAAGAAGCAGGTGCGTGGCGCCCGCGTCAATCGCTTCTTCCAGCTCGGCACGCGTGCGCACTTCGATTTCGATGGGAAGCCCGGCTGCTCGCGCGTTCTCCAAAGCTTGCCGTACGCCGCACGCCGCGGCGATGTGATTGTTCTTGATCAGGATGGCATCGTAGAGTCCCATGCGGTGGTTGGTCACGCCGCCCGCGGCGGCTGCCATCTTCTCCAAGCGGCGCAAACCGGGAGTGGTTTTTCGGGTATCGAGGACACGGCAGCCGGTACCCGCGACGGCATCGGCGTAGCGCCGCGCCAGGGTTGCGATCCCGCCGAGATGTTGCAAGAAATTCAACGCTACGCGCTCGCATTCGAGCAGCGTGCGCGCTCGGCCGCGGACTGTGGCGAGAGTTTGACCGTCGGACACGCAAGCGCCGCTCAACTTCTCTATTTTGAGCGATTCCACGCCGCCACGCGCTTGATAGATCAGCGGCAATAACTCGGTCCCCGCCACGATCTGTTGCTCGCGAGCGAGAAACCGCCCCTTCGCCATGCGATCCTCCAGCACGCACGATTGCGAAGTGACATCGCCAGGGCCGACGTCTTCTTCCAGCGCGCGCTCCACCGAGTCCACGATGTCGGGATGCGAAAAATCGATCATGAAGAAGATCCGTTGAGCGCCTTGCGCACCTTGGCGAGCTGCGTCTCGTAGTCGACGAGTTTCGTCTTGATTGATTCAACAACGTGCGCTGGTGCGCGGCTGAGGAAGGTCTCGTCACCCAGTTGGCGCGTGGAGTTGGCGATGTTCTTTTCGAGCTGCTCGCGCTCTTTTTCCAGGCGCTTGCGCTGTTCGGCGAGATTGGATTGCGGAACGTTGAGTTCGATATCCCCTTCGGGCCAGGAGATGACGGCACCCGACTGGGGGGCTGGGTCGTAGGAAGGATCGAGCGTCACGTTCGTTCCTGTTTGAATGATTCCCTCGTAGTACTTGGCTGCGTCGTGCAGTTCCGGTCGCTGAGAGTACAGCACACCCGTCAGCTTCACTTTAGGGTCAAGCTTCATCTCCGTTCGAAGAGTTCGCGCTGACGACATGATGTTCTGCAGATAACGTATCTTGAGCTGCCCTGGTGAAGTTTTCCAGGCGTCGCTCTGCTTGGGATACGACGCAAGGGCAATCGACTTCGGTCGTGCCTGCGTTGCCGGCGCCAACCGCTGCCAAATCTCCTCGGTCAAGAACGGCATCACCGGATGAAGCAGTCGCAGAGCTGCTTCGAAAGCCGCCAGCAAATTGCGCCAGTCCGCCGTCATCCCCGACTCCGGCTTGAGCTGTGCTTTCTTAATCTCAAGATACCAATCGCAAAACTCGTGCCAGAAGAAATGCCATAGCTCCTGCGCGACTTCGTGATAGCGGAACTGCCCGATCGCCAGATTGACAAATTCCGCAACCTCGCTCAACCGACTGAATATCCAGCGGTCTTCATCGCGGACATGGCCCTCGTCGCCTTCCGGCCGGTACGCCTGCAAATCCTCTGGAACCCACGGCTGCACACCCGAGCGCTCCATGTTCATAAAGATCAGCCGTGCCGCGTTCCAGATCTTGTTCGCGAACGCGCGCGTCGATTCCATGCGCTCTTCGGAGAGCACGATATCCGTCCCGGGTGCGGCGCCCATCAGCAGTGCCAGGCGGACCGCATCCGTCCCGTATTTCTCCGTCACCACCAGCGGATCAATAGTGTTCCCCTTGGTCTTCGACATCTTCTGGCGTTCGGCGTCGCGCACTAAGCCGTGAATGTAGACCTGGTGGAATGGCACCTCGCCCATGAATTCCATGCCCGCCATGATCATGCGCGCGACCCAGAAAAAGAGAATATCGAAGCCAGTGATCAACAGGGATGTCGGATAGAACTTGCGCAGGTCCTCGGTGTCATCCGGCCAGCCGAGCGTCGAGAACGGCCACAACTGCGAGCTGAACCACGTGTCCAGCACGTCCGTATCCTGCACCAGGCGCGCACTGCCGCATTGGCAGCAGTTCCGCGGCTCTTCCCGCGCTACGTTGATTTTGCTGCAATCCTGGCAGTGCCACGCCGGAATGCGGTGCCCCCACCACAACTGCCGCGAGATGCACCAGTCGCGGATGTTGTACATCCACTCGTAGTAGACCTTGGTCCAGTTCTCCGGGATGAAACCGATTTTCCCGGATTCCACCACTTCGATCGCCTTCTCCGCCAGCGGCTTTGTTTTCACGAACCACTGGGTGGAAATGAGTGGCTCGACAATGTCTTTCGTCCGCTCGCAGCGGCCCACGCTGAGGGTGTAGTCTTCGATCTTCTCGATGAGGCCCCGCTGTTCGAGATCGGCGACCACCTGCTTGCGCGCCTCGAAGCGATCGAGCCCCGCATAGCGGCCCGCCTCCGCCGTCATGCGCGCATTCTCGTCGATCACCTTGATTTTCGGCAGATCGTGCCGCTTGCCGGCTTCGAAATCGTTGGGATCGTGCGCCGGCGTCACCTTCACTGCGCCCGTGCCGAACTTCGGATCAGCCAGCTCATCCAGGATGATCGGGATCTCACGATCCATCAAGGGCAGCATCACGGTTTTGCCATGCAGCTCGAAGTAGCGCGCGTCGCGTGGATTGATGGCCACCGCGGTATCGCCCAGCATGGTCTCCGGTCGCGTCGTTGCAACCACCAGATAGCGATCCGTCCCCACCACCGGATACCGGATATGCCAAAGATGTCCCGCTGTCTCCTCGTGTTTGACTTCGAGATCGGAGAGCACGGTCTGGCAGCGTGGGCACCAGTTGACCATGTATTCACCACGGTAAATCAGACCCTTTTCCCAGAGCCTGACGAATACTTCGCGAACGGCGCGCGAAAGCCCCGAGTCCATGGTGAAGCGTTCGCGGCTCCAGTCGCAGCTCGTGCCCATGCGGATCATCTGCCGGATGATGGTTCCGCCGTACTGCTCTTTCCATTTCCAAACGCGCTCGATGAACTTTTCGCGCCCGATCTCGTTCCGGCTCGTCCCCTCGCTCGCGAGCTGCCGCACCACCATCATCTCGGTCGAAATGCCCGCGTGATCGGTTCCCGGCAGCCACAGCGTGTTGTCGCCGCGCATGCGGTGCCAGCGGACGGTGCAATCGATCAAGCTATGCTCCAGCATGTGGCCGATGTGCAGCGAGCCGGTAACGTTAGGCGGCGGAATCACCAGCGAGAAAACCGGCGCGTCGCTTTTCACATCCGCGTGAAAGATTCCGGCGTCGATCCACCACTGCGCCCAGTGCGGTTCAAACCGCTGCGGCTCATAGACTTTCTCGAGTTGCATGGGGAAATTTCAATATAACAGAGGAGTCTTAGCGGCCCGAATGCGCGCTATCGGCCGACGGTGACAACCCGATGCGCTGCAGAAGCTCAGTAAAGCGGGGCTCCCGGCGCAGTGGATCGAATCGCGGCTCGGTACCGAGCCACACCAACATGACGTCGTGCTGCTCATAAGCTTTGTAGAGTTCCTCTAACGCCATGGTCGTTTTCCCCGCGCCTGTGTACGCCACGGCCATCCAGAATGGAGAAACATGCTGGCTGCGCGCGAGTTCCTCGAGCTTCACGAGAAGCTCGCTCGCTTGTTGCTCGCGCCCAGCGGCCATCAGGATGTGACTCAAAGAGGCTACAGACGCGGGATGGCCGGCGGAGAGTTCCCGCGCGCGTTCTGCGGTCTCCATAGCCTGGGTATGCCGGCCCTGTTGTTCGTAAATCCATCCTAGGATCGACTGAGCGGGCGCAAATTGCGGTTCCAGGTCCAGGGTGCGCAGCGCCTCTTCCAATGCCCTCTCGTAGTCGCGTCCCATGTAAAGATTGTAGGCCACCTCCACGTGAATCGGCAGCGAGAACGGATCCAGTTCGAGCGCCAACCGGCTCTCGCGAAGAGATTGCTCCGTCCGGCCCAGCGCCGCCAAATAAGACGCGAACATGCGGTGCCCATTCGCGTATTTGGGGTTCAGCTCGAGCGCTTTGGCGTATTCACGTTCCGCGCCCGCCCAATCCCAGTCGTAGTTCTTGAAGACGCCCGCGAGGGACGCATGCGCCTCAGCCAGGCCCTCGTCGATGGCGATGGCCCGCCGCGCAGCCTCTTTCGCCTTGGGCATCACGTCGGCGGCGGGAGCCAGGCCCATAAATCCGAGCAGCCCGAAGGAATCCGCGAGACCCGTGTATGCCAGCGCGTAGTTCTGATCTCGCTGGATCGCGCGTTCGAAATACTCGATCCCTTTCCTCAGGCCGTCCTCAGTCAGCCGGTTTAAATGATAACGGCCTTTCAAGTAATCCTGGTAAGCCTCGGTGCTCTCGGTGTAGCGTTTGGCCAGAAGGCTGCGGTCAGCTCCAGTCAACCTCACGCGAAGCTTCTCCGAAATTTCCCGGGACATTTCCTCTTCCACTGAAAAAATGTCGGCCAGCTTCCGGTTGTACTGTTCACCCCAAAGTCGCCAGCCGTTTTGCACGTCCACCAGCTCAGCGCCCACTAACAGAGCGTCACCGCGTTGCTGCACGCGGCCAAGCAACACCGCGTCCACGTTCAGCTTTCGCCCCAAGGCCCGTGGGTCAAGAGTCTTGTCCTTATAGCGAAACACCGTGCTTCGCGCCATCACGCGCACGCTGGACAGACGGGAAACATGATTGATGACGCTCTCCGTGATTCCGTCGGCCAGATACTCGGTTTCGGGATCGGCGTCCGTGTTGGCAAAAGGCAGGACCGCCAGCGATTCCACGGCACGGGGCCGCTGGGTTTCTGAAGTTGCTGTGGTCGTGGCGCTACTGACCGGCGCGATGAATCGGTACCCTCGGCGCGCCAGGGTCTCAATGAACCGCGGGTTTGCCGGAACATCGCCCAGCGCATGGCGCAACCGCTTGACCGCCGCATTCAGGCTCTGCTCGAAGTTTACAAAAGTGTCCGCGGGCCAAAGTTCCTTGCGCAAATCTTCACGCGTGATCAATTCGCCGGGTTTTTCCAGGAGCTTGATTAGCACCTGCACCGGCTGGCCTTCCAGTCGGACGTGACGTCCTTGTTTACGTAATTCTCCCGACCGCAGATCAAGGTCGAACACACCGAACCGGACGGTATGCGGCGTGCGCGCGAATGATTCCATTTCAGTTACAGGCTTAAACAAGTGTATCAACGGCTACATAGCGTGTCATGCAGACGAATAACTACATACAAATGAGAAATATACGAAATCATATCGATTTGTGTGACAAGTCACTCCGGGTGTATTGAGGCATCCTCGCGTTTGTCGCAAACTGAACTCGTTCCCCACCTTAAATGAATTGAGAAATGAATTGAGGAGATTGTAATGACGCAGCCGCAACCGGGGCCCATCCATTCGACTGGCTATAAAGACAACCACCTGACGGTGAACTTCGAGCGGGAAGTGGCCTATCTAGACGGGACGCCCATGAAGCTCACGTTCAAAGCGTACTCTCTACTTGCCTTTTTGGTTCGCCACCCCGGCGAGCTGGTGCCACGCGAGGAATTGCTCCTGCTGGTATGGGGATATACGTCGGAGGTCCGTACCCGCACGTTGGATGTACACGTTCGCCGTTTGCGAAAGAGCCTCGGCAGCTATGGAGTCTCTTACATTGAGACGATCTTCGGAGTCGGCTACCGCTTCCAACCTTACCGGGCAACAGCGCGGAACGAGGCTCCAGCCGTAACGTCACTGCGCGACGCAGAACCAGGCTCGCAATGGAGAATGGCGGCGGGCACAGCCCAGTAGGCACGAACCGGAGCCCGCGCCAGCGGAAGTGCTATCTTAAGTTTTTCCGATGGCCAAACCGCTGACGCTGGGCGCGTCATTCGCCGCCGCAAACCTTGCGGCACTCGTTCTCGCCACCTCTCTTACCGCCGCTGATTCGCAGCTCCTTCGCCTGGAACACGAAATGGAGCGGGTCTCGCAGATCGCCGGCGGCGAGGTGGGAGCGAGCGCCATTCATCTCGAATCTGGGCGAAAAGTTTCGTTCCATGGGGACGAGCGGTTTCCCATGGCCAGCACCTTCAAGGTCCCTGTGGCGGTCCAACTGCTTCATCGTGTCGATCTGGGCGAGTTGAAGCTCGACCAGATGATCGAGATCCACCCTTCGGACTTGCATCCGGGCAGCGGTACGCTCACCAATCTCTTCAGCCAACCCGGTCTGGCAGTGTCCATCCGCAACCTGATGGAGCTGATGCTGCTCATCAGCGACAACAGTGCCGCCGACATTCTGCTACGACTCGCTGGCGGACCCGACGCCGTGACCGCGCGCATGCGCGATTTGGGTATCGATGGCATTAGCGTGAACCGCCCGACGGCCCGCCTGATCGCCGAGTGGGACGGCGTGAAGAACCTGCCCCCGGAAAACCAGTGGTCACCGGCGATGTGGGAGAAGCTGTTTGACGCTGTTCCGCCCGACGAGTCCAAGAAAGCGGGCGCCGCTGCCGATAAGGACCCCCGCGATACATCAACTCCCGATGCCATGGCTGCGCTGCTTGCGCGGATCTGGCTGAAGGATAGGGATGTTCTGAAGCCCGAATCAGCCGGCCTGCTGCTGGACATCATGCGGCGCTGCGAGACCGGCCAGGCGCGGCTCAAAGGCATTCTCCCCGAGGGCACGGAAGTCGCGCACAAGACGGGATCGATTGGCGGCACTACCAACGACGCCGGCATTGTCACTCTGCCCGATAACACTGGCCACGTCGCGATTGCCGTGTTCGTGAAAGCTTCGGACAAGCCGGTGCCGGCCCGTGAACGGGCCATTGCCGAGATTGCGCGCAGTGTGCACGATTTTTTCTTGTTCGAGACGTCGCCCGGCGCTCTCGACTACGATCATATGGCCCAGAAGATTGTCGAAGCCCTCAAGCCTGGCCGCGGCGAGCGCGTTCTGTTCGGCGGCGATCCGGATTATTTCCAGGAACTCAGCGACGCGTTGCGCAAACGGCTGAAGGAAGCAGGCGCGGTGGAGACGCGCGATCTCAACTCGGCGGAGATCTACCTTTGGCTGCCGCTGGGCAGGCGCAAGATTTCAGCCGACGAACGCAAGGCGCTGGAAAACTGGCTGGAGCACGGCGGCACGCGCCGCGAGATTCACTTTCATTGGGCGGAGGGCAGCGTCGAGGCCGACGGCCTTCCAGGCGCACATTCTGCGGTCCTCGATCGCGCGTATCAGAATGCTCTCGACATCGACTATCCGGCACTTTCGGCCGCGCAGGATCGCGCCATCAAACTGTTGCGCTCCGGCACCGTGCGCGTGCGGACACCCGCCGGAACTGATATTAGTTTTCGCGTGGGCAACCGTTCGTTCAACAAGCAGGACGGGAACGCGTCAGGACGGCGAGCACGGGCGGCTCGCGTACGCGTCGATCGTGAGATCGAACTGCCGGCAGGGGTGCTGCGGGTTGCGCCGGTTGAGGAGAGCGTCACGGGCCATCTGGTCATCCCCTCGGCCCGCTTCCCCAAAGGCATCGTGCGCAACCTGAAGCTCGAATTCCGCGAGGGCGAGCTGACCGGTATTTCCGCGGACGAGAACATGGAGGCCGCTGACGAAGCCATCAGGGCCGGTGGTGATGCCGCGCGCAGCTTTCGTGAATTCGCTTTGGGATTCAATCCAAAGCTGGAGAATTCCTTGAACAGCTCCACTCTGGCTTACTACGGTTATGGCGCGGGCGTGGTGCGCATGAGCCTTGGCGATAATACTGAACTCGGCGGCCAGGTCAGCGGTGATTTCGTGCGATGGTTGTTCTTCCCCGACGCCACCGTGGAGGTCAATGGTCAGATATTGACCAACCACGGAAAGCTTGCCGACGGCTACCAGCCCGCAACTCGTTAACTCCAATGCTCGAGTGTACCCAGGGGCTTTGGGGTCAACGCCCTTCGTGTTAAATTCCGCCGCCTCCCCAAGAATTCGACGAAAATCCGGTGACAATCAGGCGATTTGGATGTATACTCCTTTCCCTGCGGGGGAAAATAGTGAAAACTGAGTGCGAATTGAGAAAACGCTTTGCCAGGGTGGTACTGTTCCTGAGCCTACTGGGGCTGCTTTCATTCCCTTGCTTCGCTGACGTGTTGGCGAATTGTACTCCCAACTTCTCCACGTGCGACATACCAGAGAATGTTGTGGTGGATCTGCCGTTCGCAACCTTCGCCGGCGATGTCATCGTGCTGGAGCCGGACCTCAGCGCCATTAGTGATGTATTCAGGATCTTCAACGATATATTGGATACGGGCGCGGGAACTGGCGTGGGAGATCAAGCGTTCTTGTTCAGTTCCGATGACAGTACTCCGCTCCCCTCGACCTTCAGCGCGAACGCAGTCGTCATCGTCGAAGGGCCAAACGGAATTGCCTCATACACTTCGAGTGGAACCGGAATCACTTATATTCTGGGTACCCCAGAGCCTGCAAGCTGGGTACTCGTTGGCATCAGCCTCGTTGTACTTGCCTGGTTCGCGCGAGCGCGACTGCGATCGCCGTTGCGGCTCCGCGGCACAGAAAACAGGAATCCAGCCGGTTAACCGGTTGTCGTACTGTGGAATCGAGCCATCAAAAGGTATTGCCATATCGGAGGTTCATTATGCCCGGTCGTTTGCTGACCTCAACCAGGTCACTATTTATCGTTGGAGTGGCGATTTTTGGTTTTGTTCCCGGTTTCGGACAGGGTACGTTGGAACTCGCAAATGGCACCAAGGTAAAGGTGACCCTAAAACTGGGCCGGGCACTCGGCCCCGGACCGAAGCAAAAGCTACGATCGAGTTCGGCCCCGACGCCTCCCGGGCTGACCTTCTTCACAGCCGACCATCTCTCGTTGAATAGCAAGGAACTCCCGTTTAATATCGTCGGGACCGACCCCAGTCTCGGAGCGGCCACTACCATTGTTCCTTCCGTACTGGTACCGCTGAAGTTCGTCTTTCCGAATGCTGGCAACCCCGTGCTGGACGGGACGAACATAATCGCAGCAACGGAGAATTCACCCATTTTCTTGTCGGCAGACTACACCACCGGCGGTGTTGACCTCGGAACCACGCAATTCGGGGATGCGATTCAACGGGGCGAGTTCTGGAATCTGCCAGGGTTCTCTCAGGCCGGCTATCACGTGCTTCTCGGTACACCGGTGGTTGCGCCAACCGTAACCGTCAAGGTTCCGGCAGGCGAAGGTAATGCGTTCCAGCTTCAGAACGGCGGTTTCCTCGGCGTAGTGGACCCAGTCTTTTTCGATCAGGTCCTTGGAGCCGTGCTGCCGTCATACACCGCGAACCAACTTCCGATTTTCGTGACCGACAACGTCGTTTTGGGCTCGCAAGGGCAACTGCAGTTCTGCTGTGCGTTGGGGTTCCATAACTCAGCGTTTGGGCCCAATGCGACGGCCCAGACCTGGGTGTTTGCAACGTTTGTGGAGCCCGGCACCTTCTTCGGGGATCTCATTGTGGATGTGCAGGCTCTTAGCCACGAGGTATCCGAGTGGTTGAACGATCCCTTTGCGGGAGGTCCGCTTTTCGGCGGTGTCAATCTGGTTGCTCCCTACGTGCTCCCTGGGTCGGGCGGCGCCTGTCAACTCAACTTCGAAACCGGCGATGTCCTGGAATCCCCTCCAGTGGCATTTGTTCAGATAACCAATGGAACCAGTTACCATCTCCAGGACGAAGCTTTTTTGCCCTACTTTCTGCATATCGCGCCTTCGTTCTCCGTGGGTGGCTTCTACTCTTTCCTAGGGACCTTTCAAACCTTCTCGACCCTGTGCGGACCGGGCTAGAGAACTAGAGAGGGTTCCGCGCCGGGCGCTCGTTTGGCGCTGTTGACACTGCGGCGCCTGGCGGGCCGTCCGGGAGAATATATTCGAACCAGCCGTCCATCATCTCCTCTGTGCTCGGCTCGCCCCACCGGATCGTTTTCGATGGATCGGGATTGTATTTGTTGTTCGGTGAGTTGTCGAAGTGGGCGGTGATGATGATCTTCGTGCCCTTCTCGATGGCCACCGGCTTGGCCAGTTGATATTCCGTTTGCCAGTTGAAATCGTACTTCGGTACTGAAAATAAGGTTTCTCGCCGGCCATTCGGATGAACCGCGTCGAACTTCATATCCTTTCCGCGCAGGTGCATATGCGCCGTGTAGGACATTAGATCCACGTTGTCTGGAAACGTGTAGCACGCAGTGACGCGATGATCGGGATCGCCCGGCGGTATCAGAAACAGGAAATTATGTACGTCCAGCCGGCGCAGGCGCTGCTTCGGCGGGGTCCTGGCAACGATTAAACCGACACTCGTGCGATCCGTCTCGTCGGACTTGACGGACTGCGCATTGTAGTGGATTTGAAAGGTCAGGCTTGAGCCGGCCGGAATTAGGCGTGCATATCCCGCCGGAAAAATGTCCGGATCCTTGCCCGGCAGATACGAGCCCAACATGGCGCCGTCCTCGCTGGCATGTCCACCCGGCCAATTGCCGCCATCGGGTGACGAGCAGCCGTCGTCCACCACCGGTAGCGACGGGTTAATGTGGTGCACCTGTCCATCCTCAATGGTGAAAGGTTCATGCTCGGGCTGCTTACGCTGCTCCGGTTCGTTGGCCGGCAGCGGCTTAGGCGGCGCGTGCAAGAACACATGCGCGTGATGCACGACGCGCCGGTTTCCGGGCCTGAGCTCCACCGCCGTTACCCACGTATCCTCCGTGAAGTTGGTTGGCACGGTGAAGTACAGGTAGGCATCCGGAGCGTTTACCTTCACCAGGTAATCGTTGGGAATAGGAATGATCACATCGGGCTTGCCGATTCTCCAGCCTTCGGTAAAATGAGGCGCCGGCGGCAGGTCCTTCGGGTCGCCTTGTGGTGCGCCTCCAACCACCCACGCCTGGACTGTGGCAATCTCCACATCCGTCAAGCGGCGGTCATTTCCAAATTCGCCGTAGTGTGGATCGGCGTGCCAGGGCAGCATCTGCCGGGTCAGCACCGCTTCGAGAATCGCCTTGGCCCACGGCCGCGCCTGTTCGAATGTCAGGAGCGGCATTGGCGCGATATCGTTCGCATGATGGCAGGCCACGCAACGCTTGTAGAGAATCGGAGCCACATCGCGGGTGAAAGTCACCTCGCTGGCGGATGTAAGCCACACGCCACCCAGGGCCAGCAGGAGCACTGTGGATTTCACCGCGATTCTCTTCACCGGGATCCCTCTCCTCTTCCCAGCTTCTCCTCAACGCTGCGTACTTTGTCGTCCATGGTCTGTTCGCGATCGGTGCGAGTACCTACTCGAATGTTCGTGGAGATGCGCGGTACGCCCATGGCATGAATGGTTTCGTGGCACTGCTTGATGGCGGCGAACACGGCGTCCCATTCGCCTTCGATGTTCGTCCCATAGGCGTGGAGCCGGGTCTTCAGGCCGGCTTCGGTAAGAATGCGCTCGCATGCCGCCACTTCACGGGAAACCGACACTCCGATTCCCAGCGGGATGAGGCACAAATCGGCAATGACTTTCATCAGTTCGCTCAAATACAGCCTAGCGAATGGCGGGCCGCCGCGTCACTATCAGTTTCAGTTTTGGAATTGTTTTGTCAGGAAGGCTTTTCCGGCGTGGCTGAGGCAGCGCCCTCGCGTAAGGGATGCGCTGCCCCAGCACTTGCCGCCACTACCGCCGCGCCATTTCCACCTTTGGAGTTGCCAGATAGCCCACCAGGTGGTCCTTGGTAATCTCGTTCACCACGATTTCGTAAGGCTGGCGAGCCTTGGCCACGTAGAACTGCACGGGCTCATTGAGTGTCCGGTCGCGTTTCTCCACCGTCCGGTCATCCGCCTCGATTTCAATGGTGAACCGGCTCCGCTTGGGGTCTGTTTTCTTCACCAACAACTGGACGCCCCCGACCTTTTGCGGCGTCTTCGATTTCGTCAGGTTGAACTCGACATAATTGCGTTCCCCGATCGCCCGCAGCGCGGCAAGTTCCGTCCCGTTAGTTGCGATCCGGTCGCTTAGCACGCCCATGTCACCGCGCACGCGCTTCAGGTCCGTCACCGTATTCTCGAGTTCGGTCTTCGTGGATGCGACGTCGGTTTTAGTGGCCGCAACGTCGTTCGTGACGTCGGCCAGCTTGGAGTTTGCCGTGGTAGCGCTCTGTTTGACCTCATTCAGCTCCGATGCCACCTGCTGCTGTTGTTGCTGCTGCTCGGCCACCAGCCGCCGCGCTAATTGATCGGCGTGCTTCAACGCGTCCACTTTGGCGTGTCCCGCGGTTTCCGCGGCTTCCTGGCGCGCTTCGGCAAGCTCCGCCTGCAGCCCTGCTAAAGACTTAGCATGCGCCGAATCACTGAGAGAGGCATTCTCGCGCAGCTCGGAAATCTGCTGCGAAGTCGCGGCCTGCCATTGCGAAATCTTCGCATCCACGCGGCTCAGCCGCCAGAACAGATATCCGTTCGCTATTGCCAATACCACCAGCATTCCAGCCAAAGCGAACTTAGTTGCACGTGCGCTCTTGCGCTCCTCCTCATGCGTTGCAGACAGACCATCGTTATCCATCTTCTTTACCCCTTTCGCGTACTGCCCGCGCCGGGAAACCTGACCCGGCGCTCACATGCGAGAGGGCAATCCGGATACCAGAGTCCGATGACTAATGGAATCAGTGGGTATCACGAGGTTATCTGCTGCACACCGTATTAAGTGCACGGCCGTGACAAGGAAATATCTACGCGTTACCTAGAGATGATTCCATAGGGACCGCTCGCGGGAGTCGTCGGTTTGCTGCTCCTTTTGTGCGTGCAGAAGGCGCCGCCCCACCCCGCTCAGGCCGATCGCCAGGCTCGCGGTTAACACCCCGCCTCCCACCAGAATGATGAAAGCGGCCAGGAACACACTGCGGGCGAAGTCAAGCTGATCAGCGGCTACAACCACTGCCACGAACATCACGACGATGCGCACCACTACAGCCAGACGGCGGGCGCCGGGAATGCCTTCATTCACGGCCCACACCAACATGCCACGTCCGAGATAGTGACCCAGCCACGCTCCGCCCAAGAGAATCAGGGCGGCCATGACCAATTTTGGCATCAGAAACACGAGGCTCTGAATGATTTGAGTGGTGATATCCGTGTCGAAGACACTCAGGCCGAGTAGAAAACCAGACAAGAGAAAGGCCCAGTAGACGGTCTCGGCCACGATGCGCGTTGCCCGCAATCGGCCCGAGGGATCGATCATGAAGGCCAGCCCGCTCTGCCGCAGGAATTTGTCGATTGCGGGTCCTTTGAAGATCCGGTAAAGCACCCAGCGCGCCACGACCGCCATCAAATAGGCGCCGAGAAAAAGAATCACGGCCGCCAGAAGTGAAGGCAGGTAGATCGTCACATATTTATACAGCCGATCCAGCATGCTTTCGAGAACCGTTTGCAGTGTTCGGACCATGGCTTCACACCTCCAACTTCGCTTGTTCGGCTCGCTCCGGCACTGGCGGCATGTGCGATGTCTCCATTGCCGGAGGAGGCTCGTTGACCCATTGATTGAGTAAGTAAGGCTTGAGTGACTCAAACGTCAGACACAGTTTTTCGATATCTTCCTCGACTCTCACCGAACCCACCTTCTGCGTTTGCTGAACGAACGAGGCCACACGCCCCAGATACAGCGGAGTCAAAGACTGTAATAGCTGACGCGACAAAAGCGGATGCTTCTTAAACGCGCAGGCAAAATCCAGGATCACTTTTGCCCACAGCTCGTCCTCCATCCGAAAATCGCGGGCGCCGCCGCACGCCGTGTTCGCCAGTTCCTGCAGGTGGGAGTATGTCTCCTGCTGCAGCGCCGTGGACCAGACTTCTCCCAAATCCTGGCAACCGCGGCAGAAGGCATTCACCATGCGCTCGACGTTCACATCGATCGGGTCTAAGCCGACGTCGTACCGGAACCCGTACAGCGCCACCGGCTGGCTTCCGATCCGCTCCCGCCAGACTGCTTCATACTCCTTCATGAGCAGGAACACGCTGCCCACCACCTGTTGCAACATCGCACTCAGGTCGGAACTGGGATCCTTGGCGTCATGCAACTTCGCGCCGAGAAAACTCTGGCAAACGCGAAAACCTTCCGCCATGGCGATAGTGGTCATCCAGATGTCGATGCCATAGCGCGCTACATCGGTCTCCCAATCGTCTCTTTCGAGATATCGGGCAATCAGCCTTGCTGAAATGCCGAATTCTCCGCCGATCGGCTGCCGCACTCGCATGCCATACAGAGATCTCGTTAGCGGATACACAATGCTGTTGGTGATGGTGCCGTCGTACTTATGGCGGTGGTAGTAGGGAGCGACAAAATCGAAGTCAGCCGAGAGAATCGGCCGCAACAGCAGATCGATCCACTCCGGCGTGATCGAGCGCAGGTCGGAGTCAACCACGGCGCAGGCTTTCGCCTCGAGTAGTGCGGCCATCTGGAAGACCAGGCGGAAGGCGCTGCCCTTGCCGGGAATTCCGTGGTATGGAACCGAGAGGCGGTGCGCCGGGGCAAGCGGCGTCGAGACCAGCATTAAGTGCCCGTCGTCAAGGCTCTCCGAAAGAACCGCTTCTCGCGTGTTGTCCGTCGACCCGCCATCGGAATTGATCACCACCCCGGTCAGTTGCGGGAAGTACTTGCTCAGTCCCGCATTGGCGGCCCGAACCACGTGGCCGATGGTCCGGCCGCTGTTGTAGCTGGGAATGCCGATCACGATGTCGGCTTTGCCGATTGATTCGGCGGCCCGGAGCGCATCGTCGGGCAGCGGCTCTGCCATGGGACGCTCCTACGCGGCTCGTCCGGCGACCTGCCGGGCATCTTTGTCTACCGCGTCCTGCAGCAATTCGAAGAATTCCGGGATGGCCGCCAGCACGCGATTCCAGTTGGGGATGAGAGGAAGGCCCAGTGGATCCTCAATGAACTCGGTCGCCGCCCGGCGTAGACTCCGCGCAAAGGCCGTGACCGCGATCTCCTCGGCGTGCCGGTCAAACTTCAGTCCGTTCAGCATGGCGTCGGCATAGTAACGGTCGCTCGTGTCCTGGGCCATGCGGACGTAGCGCACTTCCAGGCTCCGGAAATCGTCCGCGCTGAAAACCAATCCTTCCGCCGCCAGCGTCCGGAATAGCGATTTCGCAATGTCACCAGCCATGCGGTTGAGTCCCTGGGTCGGGTCGTCTTCCGACATCGGCTGGTGCTTGTGCTCGTAATTGTCCATCAGGTCCACTTGGCAAGTGCGGGTAACCGCGCAGTTACGGTAGACCTCCGCCAGTACGCCCACTTCCAGCCCCCAGTCCCCGGGTATGCGGTTCACGCGCGCCAGGTTGATGTCCATGGCGAACTCGCCCGCCAACGGATAGCGGAAACTGTCGAGATACTTCAAGAACGGCGCGCCCGGTGCCATACCGTCCAGCACCCGGATCAACGGAGTCACGAACAGCCGCGTCACGCGCCCGTGCAGATGATCGGTGACGCGCGCGTAGTAGCCTTTGCAGAATTCAAAACCGAGGTGCGGGTGCGCCACCGGGTAGCACAGCCGCGCCAATAGTTGCCGTTCGTAATTGACGATGTCGCAATCGTGCAAGGCGATCACGTCGCAATCCCCCGCCGCCAGAAAATAGCCGTAAGCCAGCCAGCAGGCACGGCCCTTGCCGTCACCCCCTGCCGATAGCCCGCGCCCTTCCAGCATCCGCAGCAAATCCTGTATTCTTTCGCTCTCGATCCAAACCGTCGTGACCGGCGTGTAAAAGTCTTTGAAAAATGTGCGGGCGCGTACATATTGCTCCTGGGTCGCCCTTCCCAAGACCAGGACGATCCGTTGCAGATAGCGCACGCGCTTGAGTTCGGACACGATCTTCTGCATGGCAACGGTCTCGAACTCCGAGTACAGCGCGGGCAAAACCAGTCCGATGGGACGATTCCGGGAGAATTTCTCGAGGTCGGCTTCCAGCCTTTCAATGTTATTGGGCTTCAGCCGGTGAAGAGTCGTGACCACTCCGGTTTGGTGAAAGTCAGCCATCAGAATCTCCTCAGCACGTGAATAGACAGATTTTTAGTGCGCTCAAAAGACTGGGCAATTGAACTGCCACTGCCCGCGGGCTTCTATTTTCGCGTCGTCACAGGGCCCAACGCATTTGGGCGACAATGCACATTTTGCGTGTTATGCAGTTTCGTCCCGGTCGCACAGATGGTCACGTAAGATGTCCAGCACAGCGTCGCTCCATCCCTCTGGGCCTTTGTTCTCCGCCACAAGCGCATTCGGGACCCGTTCCAGGATCTCGGTGACGTCGGCCGAGCGCACCACAACCGGAACGTCCACCGCGACGAGGAGCGGAATGTCGTTCAGGCTGTCGCCCAACCCAATGGTGGTCACACGGGTGTCGGCGCGCCGCCGGAACAGGCCGGTGAGCAGCTTGACGGCACATCCTTTGTCGTGTTGTCCGCTCACGTGCTGAAAGCGTCCGCCTCGCACGCTCTTCATTCCTTGCGCGGCGATAGCCGCCTCCAGCTCGCCTGCGCGTTCCAGGTCGATGACTTCGAAAGGCTCGTCGTACTTGCGGCGCTTGGCCCGGATGGCTTGTTCGACAGGAATGTGGCAGGCTGAGGCGATCTGCTCCGTCGTCATTTCATGGAAACCTCGAACACGGCATCCGCTGGCACGCGAGGCGAGTTCCAGGCGGGTAATCACCTCAGCATAGGGCATGCCCTGCGCAATCACCTCGTATCCGTTCCACCGAGTGGCGCCCGGAACTCCGCCGAGATAGCCCGCGGGGATAAAGATGGCACCCCCGTTCTCCACCGCAAACGGATGGTCATTTGCCAGGACCCGCCGCCAGTGCTCCAATTCCGCGCGCGTCTTGCTGGTGACCAATATCCAGGGGATGCCGCAATCCCTCAGGAGCCGCACGGCGGGTTCAGCAGCATCCCAGGCGTAGGTATCGCGATCCAGCAGCGTTCCATCCAGATCGGTGAATATGACGGTCATGGAAAAAGCCGGCTAAATCGGATTTCTGCCCTGAATGACGCGAATGAGCACCGCGACCAGAGCCAGCACCAACAACAAATGCAGGAAGCCACCGAGCGTGTATGACGTGACTATGCCCAGCAGCCACATGATCACCAGAATGACAGCGATAGTCCAAAGCATGTTGTGCTCCGTTTCTATGAGAATTGCAGGCGCCGCCCGTGGAGTGGTTCAGCCCCGCGGGACATCCGGAATGGCCGGGCGAATATTCGGTAGTGTGTTCTTTCTCACGGCGACCAGTGCGAGCCCTTTCAATTCGCCGCGGATGAGATAGCAGCTTTCCTGCCAACCCCGCTAACATTCTGATGTAGCGCCGAATTCGCCGCGTTCCGTAGTCGCGCGTCACCTCGCCAGCGCAGACTTTTTACACGGTGGCAGGGTCGGCGAGCGGGCCGTCGCGTGGCGGAACAGCATTATCTTGCGTCATCATTGTTCTTGGTCAGGGCGCGTAAAATTTAACGGGAGATGATGAAATGCGAATGCGAATATACATTGTCGGGTTGCTTGTGGCCACAACCTTGTTTGCCACCAAGATCAGGAACCCGACAACACGGCGCCTACGCGAAGCAGGGACGGTGTTTTCCGAGATCATGTCCGCACCGGATAAAGGCATTCCGCATGAGCTGATCGAGAAAGCTCACTGCGTGGTAGTTGTTCCCGGCTTAAAGAAAGCAGCGTTCGTTGTTGGCGGACAGTTCGGCAAAGGTTTCATCACCTGCCGTAAGGGACATACCGGCTGGTCCGCACCCGCGGCGGTGCGCATTGAGGGAGGCAGCTTCGGATTCCAGATCGGCGGCGCGGAAATCGATGTCGTGATGCTGGTCATGAATGACCGCGGCGTTGATCGCTTACTCTCCAGCAAATTCACACTCGGTGGTGAGGGCGAAGTGGCCGCAGGACCGGTCGGCCGTTCCGCCACCGCGCAGACCGACGCCAAAATGACCGCGGAGATTCTCTCGTGGTCGCGTTCGCGCGGCATCTTCGCCGGCATCTCCTTGGCTGGTGCAACTCTGCGGCAAGACCTCGACGACAACGCCGCTCTTTACGGCAAGAAGCTCGAGAACGAGGAAATCGTGAGGGGCAACGTAGGCGCGCCGAAAGCCGCCGCGAGGCTGCTCAAATTGCTCAATCAGTATCCGTCGGTCTCCTAGGCGCGTAACACGTAATTCGGGGACTGGCTTCGAAATTCCGACGAACACAATGATGGAAACGGCAGCCTGCTCGAGTCGGAATTTCGTTGCCTGTACCCGAATTGCCCTCACTGACTCCGCAAGATTCCCCGCGCGCTCATTTCATGCTCGCGAGTGCCGGCATCGGGCCTGATGGCTCTTTACTGTCCCATAACTGGGGTACACTGGGCATTCTTGCCGTTCTGAAAACACCCTGATATGTCCGGACCTCTGAAACTCGCCATCGCCGGGGTTGGCCGCATGGGAGCCATCCACGCGTTTCACGCCCATGAATTATCCGAAGAAACCGGAAGCTGCACTTTGGCCGCGCTGGCCGACGCCAACGTCCAGCGCGCACGCAGTTTCGCCGCGCAATTCGGCCGCAACATTCCGGTGTTTGCATCCATTGAAGAGTTGGCCGCCGCGGGCGTTGCGGACGCCACCGTGGTCGTAACCCCCACTGCGGATCACTCCCGGCATGCCACGACCCTCGTAGAAGCGGGGCAACGCGTTCTACTCGAAAAGCCTCTGACCGGCGCCTTGGAGACGGATCGGGATTTCGCCGCCTGGCTCGATAGCAACCATCCCGACGCCCTGATGCTCGCGTTTCAGCGCCGCTTTGACGCGCCTCTGATCTACGCGAAACAGCTCATGGACACCGGCGTCATTGGGCGCGTGTTCAAGATCTATTCGGCCCTGGAGGACTCATTTCCCGCTCCCGATGGATACAAAAGCGGCGGCATTCTTCCCGATATGTCGGTCCACAATGTGGACGAAATCCTATGGCTCACCGGGCGCATGCCCACCGCCGCGCTCACCATTGGTTCGAATGTCTACAGCCACCGCCTCACCACTTGCGAAGAGGATTTCGACGACGCTCTCCTCTATCTGTGGTTCGGCGAGGATGCCGTCGCGCAGGTTCAGGTGGCCCGCAATCACGTTTCGGGTTACCGCGTCGAGACCTTGATCTTCGGTGAGGAAGGCCAGATTCACGTCGGCCACTTCGATCAAAAGCTGTTCGAGATTACTGTAGAGGCGTACGGCCGCAGAGACCGTAAGGACCCGCTGGCGCACCTGACCTTCGCCATGCGCGAGTACGGCCGGGCGCTTCCCGAGTTCGTCGATCGCTTTGGACCAGCCTACAAAGCCGAGCTCGGCGCCTTCATCGAATGCTGCCGTACCGGAGCGCCTTTTCCTACCACCCACCGCGATGGTCTGCGCGCCCAGCAGGTGATCTCCGCGGGAATGCAGCGCGTGCTGTCATCGGATCAGGCGGCGCCGGTGCGCTGATGATCACGCGGCGCCGGGCGCTCGGTGCGAGCCTGCTCACCGCCTTGCCCGCGTGCCGGCGATCTGGCCAGAAGATCATCGGCGTCGTTCCCAAGGCAGTTTCTCATTTGTTCTTCGTCTCCGTGCACGCCGGCGTCGATCAGGCTGCGCATGATTTCCATGTAAACACCCTGTGGAATGGACCCGATAACGAAACCGATTACACGCGGCAGATCGAGATCGTGGATGCTATGGTGGCGAGGCGTGTAGACGCGCTGGCCATCTCCGCAACCGAGGAACGGGCCCTGGTCGCACCCCTGGAACGGGCCATCCGCGCGGGCATACCCGTGACCGTTTTCGATTCCGCGGCGGCCATCGAGAACTACGTAAGCTTCATCGCCACCGACAACTACGGCGCGGGTCGCACGGCGGCGCGCACATTGGCCCGTCTGATCGGAGCCAAAGGCAGCGTCGGTATGGTGATGCAAAAGCCAGGCGGCACTTCGACCGTTCTGCGTGAGCGCGCATTTGAGGACACCGTCACGAAGGATTTCCCCGGTGTTCGGATCGTAGCCCGGCAGTACGGCATGGCTGACGCCGCGCGATCCAGAGCCGCCGCCGAGAATATTCTGACCGCTTATCCGGATCTCGCCGGCCTGTTCGCATCGAGCGAAGCAGCTTCCATCGGCTCCATCCAGGCGGTACGAAGCCGGAACCTCGCGCGAAAGCTCAAGCTGATCACCTTCGATTTCAGCCAGACGCACCTCGAGGCGCTGCGCGACGGTACCGTCGACGTCATGCTGGTTCAAGACCCGTTCCATATCGGCTATGAAGCGGTGAAGTCACTCGCCATGAAACTCAGAGGCCAGACCCCGGCCCATCGCCTCGACCTGCCCGTCCGCTTGATCGCTAAGTCCGACCTGGAAAAGCCCGAGGTCCGGGCACTCCTGTCTCCCAACTGGATGAAAATCCGATAAATCCCGCTTCTCACCCTACTAACTGAAGTAGACATTGGTTTTCCCGCGTGGTTTCGAAGCAATAGAAAGTGGAGGGGGTTGTCCCGTTTTGAAGCTTATGCTGCGCGCTAGCGGCCGGTTCCTTTGCGTGCTGGTGTTCTTGGCCCCGCTGGCTTTCCGCTCAACGATATCGATTCAAGTACTACAGCCACCCCGACGGATTGCGGGAGCCAATATTTGCCCTCACAGCGCACGCCGGCAATGACATTCGCGAGCAATGCCTGGCAGCCGGTATGGATCGGTTTCTAACCAAGCCCCTCGAGCCGCGGAAGCTGTTCGAAGCGCTAAAAAAGCATTGCTGTTTCCCAGCAGCAGAGAAGTTAAGTTGCACCGCGTGGAAATAAAATACCTATCCCGCGCTGTAAAAACTGCCCGTTTTGCGTGAAATCGCTCCGACATTCAGGCGGAAGTCGCGCTTTTTCAATGTCTCTCTCACTTGGAACGAAATCTGCTGCGGTCGAGGCCAAATGATCGTGCAAGAGCGCCCCCCTGTAGAGGGCATCCTGCTGGTGCGCGAAGACAATCAGTTGCGTGATTTCTGCCGCGATTGTTTGAAACACCACGGATTTCGAGCCATCGAAGCCGCGGACGGATTTGAGGCGATTTTAATCGCAGCCAGTCACGACCGGCCAATCGACCTCTTAATCACCGACATGGAAAACGCGCGCATTAGCGGCGTTGAACTGGCGTCGATGCTCCAGTCGATCTCGCCACAGATCCGGGTCATATACCTTGCGGGGGCCGGCGAGAAAAAGAGGCAGGTCGTGGAGGCCCAGATTCGCCAGCTTCGCAAGGTTTGCGGCGCTGCCGCGTCACAAGCCACGAAACTCGTTGTTACCGGGCGCTGGCAGCGGCCTTAGGATTGGCATCTTGCCGGCGAACGCCCGTCGTGCGGAATTCTCGAAATTCCGCGCGCACAGCGGTTTCCCTGTTATTGGCGGCAGAACGAACGATGCGGCCGCGCATCACCAGCTTTAGCGCGCAAACTCCCTGAAGCAGATAAGGCCACTGCAATGCCAGTTCGACCAAGCCCCGCTGGGGGAGCCGGTCGTCGGTCTCAAAGAGGACGCCGCCGCTGCTGATATTCAGGGTTCTGCCGGTTCCAGTCTGTTCCACCCGGCCCCCGCGCAACACCTTGTATTGAAGGTCCAGTGAAATCGGATAACGGTCGCGCGCACGTTGGTCGGTTCGCTCCTCCGACCGCAGCGATGCGCTTCGTGTTTCTAGTAGTAAACCATGAGTACTGCTACGTGTAGTTTCCATGTCCTTGGGGTCCCACTTCGTAAGTGCAAAGTAGGGGCCAAAGCCCGGGCGTCACTGCATTTCGCTCTGGACGCATGAATCATTTGGAGATATCGCCGATCGCGGTCCGGCGTCGATTTCAAGAAAGCGCGCGCGTCCTATCGAATCAGATAGCAGGGCAATCCAAATGGATAGTCGCGTTGCCTCGGGCTTCCTCCGTGCATTAGACTTGCAGATGGAAAGCGGGTGTCTAGATGTCCAGCCGGAACGGAGACAAGTCGCAATTCGGGCGATTGCGAAAGGAAAAGATTGCACGCCGAGTTCGTATGCGGGAACTCAGAAAAGCAATCACCGAGAAGACCGGGGTTGACCCGCTGCGCCGCAAATCTTAACGCACCTTCATTTCCTGATCCCCAGCATGACAACACGCGTCATACTTCCTTTCCTGTTTGCTGCCACTGCGTTTGCGCAGGGTGACTGGCCGGTATACGGCCATGATGCGGGAGGCGCGAAATACTCTCCGCTCTCCGGTATCGACAAAAGCAACGTCAAACAACTGGAAATGGTGTGGACCTTTCACTCCGGCGATATTTACGACCCGAAAGGCCACGGCAAGCAGTCGGCATTCGAATCCACGCCGCTGTTCATCGATGGGACGCTCTACATTACAACGCCCTTCGGTCGCGTGATTGCGCTCGATCCCGACACCGGTCAGGAAAAATGGGCGTTCGATCCAAAGGCAGATACGCGCGCTGGGTACGGTGACTTCGCCAATCGCGGCGCCGCAGGCTGGAAGGACACGAGGACCGGCCAGCGGCGGATCTTCGTAGCGACCATCGACGCGCGTTTGTTTGCAGTGGACGCAGCTACGGGCAAGGCCGTCGACTCATTCGGCCAAGGTGGGAGCGTGGACCTGCGCACCGGTCTGCGCAATCCGCCGCACACTAAGTGGGAGTACGAGGAGACTTCACCGCCAGCCATATTTGGCGACCTGGTGATCGTCGGCTCGGGCGTGGCTGACAACCAGTGGGCCGATGCCGCCAGCGGCGAGGTTCGCGCGTTCGACGCCCGCACGGGGAAGCTCATCTGGACCTGGGACCCCATGCCTGGACAGAAAACCGGGGCGGCGAACACATGGTCGATCATCTCGGTTGATCCAGAGCGCAAGCTGGTGTTTTTGCCGACGGGCAGCGCCAGCCCGGACTACTATGGCGGCGAGCGACCTGGCAACGACCTTTACGCAAACTCGCTGGTTGCGCTCGATGCGGAAACGGGCAAGATGCGCTGGCATTTTCAGACCGTGCATCACGATCTGTGGGATTACGACATCGCGTCGCAACCCACGTTGTTCACCATGCGCCGCAACGGCAAGGAGATCCCGGGCATCGCGGTTGGGTCGAAAACCGGCAATCTTTTTCTATTGAATCGCGAAACCGGTGAGCCGCTATTCGGTGTGGAGGAGCGGCCGGTGCCGCCGAGCGACATTCCCGGCGAAAAGGCTTCACCAACGCAACCCTTTCCGATTCTGCCCAAGCCGCTCGTGCCGCAGAAACTCAGCGCCGAGAACGTCTGGGGACCGACCGAAGAAGACCGCAAGTGGTGCGAGGATTTCCTCAAGGGCAAACGCGCCGAAGGGATCTTTACGCCGCCTAGCGTTCAGGGCTCAATCATTTTTCCCGGCAACATCGGCGGCATGGCGTGGGGTGGCGCGGCGTTCGATTCGCGCAAAGGGCTGCTGATCATTCCAACGAATCGATATGCCGCGTACATCCGGCTGATCCCGCGCGACCAGTTCGACGAGCAGGTGGGCAAGGAACCGGGGGTGGAGTACGCGCGGCAACGGGGCACACCCTACGGAATGGCGCGGATCTTCCTGCTCAGCCCGAAGAAGCTGCCCTGCAACGCGCCGCCGTTCGGCGCTCTGACGGCGATTGATGTCTCGACCGGCGAACAGAAATGGGAGGTGCCGCTGGGAATCTTTCCCTGGCACCCGGATCGCGCCGACGCCGACAAGCTCGGATCGCCGGCCCTAGGCGGGCCCATCGTGACGGCCGGGGGAATCATTTTCATGGGCGGCACGGTAGACGGTTACTTCCGGGCATTCGATGTCGACTCCGGCGCGGAGCTTTGGAAAACCAAGCTCCCTGCCGCGGCCCGCGCCACTCCCATGACGTACCGGTCGGCAAAGGGCAAACAATTCGTGGTGGTTGCAGCCGGCGGATTCGATGGGCAGACGCCTAACGACGCGCTGGTGGCATTTGGGCTGCCGGACAAATAGAGCAGTCTGATCGTCCAGTAGCGCTCCGTTTCTAAATCGAGCGTGACTCGCCCGGCCAGCTTGGATCTGTGGCTCAGAACGCCGGGTCCGGGACCACTGGCCGGGCCAAAGTCCGAGATGCCGACAAACCGTCAACATGGATTCGTAAACGCTACGCTCGTGCTCGCGCTGTTGTGGCCCGTGTTCTGGCTCCTCGTCTTCGTTGCGGAGTCGTTGGCGTGGCACACGCCTCTGTTTGTGACGGCGTCCTGGGCGGGCGTGGGTCTGCTGTTTGATAGCATCGGCTTATGCGATCTGGGCGCCGCCGGCTGCGTGATCACGACCGTCGTCCTCGGCGGGACGCCGCGCGTGGCCGGGATTCTGTCGTATGTCCAATTCCACCAGGCATGCCCGCCTCTGCACAATCCCGCACAGAGCTGGACAAGCCACCCGTCCGGATCGCGAGGTGGCCCTGGGTCGCCGCATGGCCGTGGGTAGCCATCTTCGCCGCCGTCCTGGCCGCCTATTGGCCCGCCCTCCGCGGCAGCCTGCTCTGGGACGATACCTCCCACGTCACCGCTCCCTTCCTCCAATCCCTGCACGGACTCTGGCGCATCTGGTTCTGGCTCGGCACGACCCAGCAATACTACCCCCTCCTGCATAGCGCCTTCTGGCTGGAGCACCGCCTCTGGGGCGACGCCGTCCTCGGCTACCACTTGGCCAACCTCGCACAGCACACCTTGGCGGCCTGTCTGGTGGTGTTCATCGTGCGGCGTCTGGCGTTGCCCGGAGCCTGGCTCGCCGGCCTGATTTTCGCCCTGCATCCGGTCTGCGTCGAAGCCGTAGCCTGGATCTCGGAACAGAAGAGCACCCTCTCGGCCGTCTTCTACCTGTCCTCCGCACTCGTCTATCTGGGATTTGATCGCACCCGCCGCCACTCGTCGTACTTATGGGCGCTCGGGCTGTTCGTGCTGGCCCTGCTCAGCAAGACGGTGACCGCCACTCTTCCCGCGGCTTTGCTAGTCATTTTCTGGTGGCAGCGTGGCCGCCTCGACTGGCGGCGCGACGTGCGTCCGCTGCTGCCCTGGTTCGCGCTTGGCACGGCCGCCGGTCTGCTCACCGCCTGGGTCGAGCGGACTTTTGTCGGAGCGCAAGGCCCGGATTACGCGTTGGGTCCCATCCAGCGCCTGCTCCTGGCCGGCAGGGCCATTTGGTTCTACCTCGCCAAGCTGCTCTGGCCCATCAACTTGGCCTTCAGCTACCCGCGCTGGAAAATCGACCCGACGGTCTGGTGGCAATACCTGTACCCGCTCGCAGTCATAGCGCTGCTGATAGCGCTGGCCATGCTGGCCCGCCACCACCGCGGCCCGCTGGCTGCCATGCTGCTCTTCGCCGGGACCCTCTTCCCGGCGCTTGGATTCCTGAACGCGTATCCGTTCGTGTACTCGTTCGTGGCGGACCACTTCCAATATCTGGCCAGTCTCGCCGTTATCGTCCCCTTCTGTGTCGTGGCCCAAGGCCGGGTTGCTCTCTGGGCCCGGCCCCTCGGGCCGCCCCTCGCCGCCGTACTACTCCTGGCCCTGGGTGCGCTGACGTGGCATCAAAGTGGCGCATACCGCGATTTGGAAACGCTCTATCGCACCACGCTCGCGCGCAATCCGGATAGTTGGATGGCCCACAACAACCTCGGTCTCGCTCTGTCGAAAGTCCCCGGACGCCTGCCCGAAGCTATCGCCGAATATCAGGCCGCGTTGCGCCTTAACCCCAATGACGCGCAAGCACATCTCAACCTGGGCAGCGCGCTGGCGCAGATTCCCGGCCGCCAATCTGAAGCTATCGCTGAATACCAGGCGGCGCTGCGCGTTTTACCGACCTTGGCTGACGCACGTAGTAACCTGGCAATTCTCCTGGGGGAAACTCCCGGCCGTATGCCGGATGCCATCGCCGAGCACCAGGCGGCGCTCCGGTTGAAACCGGACGATCCCCACGCGCACCTCGCTCTGGCGTACACACTCTCGCTTCTGCCGGGACGCACAGCGGACGCCATAGCCGAGCTTCAGGCCGCATTGCGCATCGACCCCCGGAATGCCGAAGCGCACAACGATCTGGGCCGCGCCTTGGCGCAACTACCAGGCAAGCTCCCGGATGCACTCGCCGAATTCGAGACCGCGTTGCATTTGAAGCCCGATTTCGCCGAAGCCCACAACAACCTGGGCAGCGCTCTCGCGCAAACGCCGGGTCGATCGGCCGAAGCCATGTCCGAATTTCAGGCTGCCCTGCGCATCCGGCCCAATTTCGCCGAAGCCCACAATAACCTGGGCCTTGTCTTGCTGCAAATGCCGGGACGCACAGCGGACGCCATCGCCGAGTTCCAAGCCGCCCTGCGGGCTCAGCCGAATTACGCGCCAGCGCACACAAACCTGGGCGACGCGCTGGCCGTCTCAGGACGGTTGCCGAAGGCTGTCGCCGAATATCAAGCGACATTGCGAATTCTGCCCAACGACCCTGAGGCACACAACAACCTGGGAATGGCGCTCGCGCAGATCCCCGGCCGTCTGCCGGATGCCATCGCTGAATACCAGACGGCGCTGCAACTTCAGCCGGACTACTTGCCAGCTCGCGGTAACCTGGCCGACGCCCTCGCGAAGATTCCTGGCCGCCGCGCCGACGCCATCGCCCAATATGAAGCTATCCTGCGCGTCAGGCCCGACCTGGAAACAGTGCGGCAATCCATCCAACGGCTGCAGGCGAAGCAACGATGAAAACCGCGTAGGCCGATCTTCCGGACTAACGATGCCAAGCGGCTGCGGGCCATCGGATGCAACGGCACGATTCTGGCTGGAATCGCTGATTTCGTTTTTCCTCCTCAATTCCTAAGGCACCATCGGGCGCTGACGCCCAGGGCCGGCGACCGACTCCGGCGCTGACGGTGGCTCTTGAATCGGACCGCTGTCTGCGCGCTCAGCTACGTGAATGCCGGGCACAACTGGCCTGTTCTGCGGCGTCCCTCGGGTGAGATTGAGCGTCTGCAGATCGGAGGGTTGCCGCTCGGCATCATGCCGCACGCGCGATACGAATGCGGAAGTACGAGCCTGGCCGGAGGCGACCTGCTAGTGATCTTCACTGACGGGCTGGTCGAAGCCGAGGACGGAAAGGAGCAGGAATTCGGGGAGCCGCGGATGCTGGGAATACTAAACACTGTCGCGGGCAAAAGCGCTGGCGAGGTTCTCAGTCAGCTTATGGCATCGGTGGACACTTTTGTCGGTGTGGCGCGGCAGCATGACGACATGACATGCATGGTTGTGCGGAGGTGCGATAAGGGGGAGTGTAGTGCGACCGGGTTGATGATTGATTGTGAACGGTTCTACCTCCAACGATCTGAATCAGTCCTGCAAAGCTCTTAATGTCCGAGGCGACATGCTCCTGTCGGCCTCATGTCGGGAGCGGGAATCATCGTTTGAATCTCCCGGCGTTCAGACCGATTTCCTGAGACCCACATCTCGGCCACTTGAATTGTTGTGTCGAGCGGTCCCGATAACGGGCAGTCCACGAACCAGACAGACAGGCGGGTAGCAGACACAGGCTTTTGGCGCTAAGCTACGCCCATGGTCGGTCCCACAGCCCAAGTCGTAGCACTCGCCTGTCACTTGAACGGGCGTGCTCGTGGACTACATGTTGACCCATTCTTCCCCTCGAACTCGACCGCGAGATTCTGCGAATGTGTTCACTTTGTGCGTCGTCAGCGGGGGTGGTTTGGCCAAACCGAGAAGTGGACGATAGCTGCGCAAACACCCGACGAATGGCTGGCCCGTGAGGCGCAGCCAGCGCGGAGGGCGATCATCGCCCACCGGCCCATCGATGATCCCCGTATCTCAGACCGCATGTCGGCCGGGTTGGTCGGTGGCGGCCGGTGGCAGTTGAACGTTGCGTCGGATGGACGAATGAATGTGTGGGAGGCAAAGTGGGAGGTCGGTGACCGGACAGCACCCGATCAACGGATTTGGAGGGTGAGTTACGCATTAGTCGCCGAGAATGCTAATGCGGCACCGGCAAGGCTTGAACCTCTAGACGCCGTCATCCCGACACTAAGGCAGACCACCTCGGATGTCCTAACATTCTGTGACGACCATCGCCTAGATAGTTTTGCACAGTGCTTTCGCAGGGCTGCTGAGTGTCTGGTCGCAAACGATCCCCTGGCACTCGTCTACCATAAAGATCTCGCCCCGGAAGGGCTACTCAGCCTTTCGGCAAAGCAGGTTCTTGCTGCCTGCCAGGCCGCTTGGGTGTTCGGTGGCATGGGGTCGTGGAACGACTTGGAGTTCGACGGGCAAGAGGAGAGCAGGTACCAACGGCTTTCGAAAGAACTGTTCGCGCTGTTGAATATGGGCATTTCTGCCAGCGTGAACTCAAGTTGTTAGTCTGTTCGGCAAGCGTTTTGGCTGAGGGCTGAAAAACAGGCTTATCGGACAGCGCGCGGGCTGGAGTCGGCCGGGGTGCCGATTCCGAGGTCAGTCCCGCGAACGCCGGTCACGTGCGGATGCAGAACAGGCTTCCTGCCAAACTCGGATATAAGCTCGCGAGTCCGGAAACGTAACCTGCTACCCTCCCTCTCTGTTTCGTTGCATCATAAATCTTACGTATGCGGAACTTCGACAGTCTTTCGGAGCGCGAGATGCTTGCGCTCGCCATCTCCTTAGAAGAAGAAGACGAGCGCGTGTACGCGGATTACGCGGAGGGCTTGCGGCAGGATTTTCCGGGCTCGGCGGCGGTATTCGACGGCATGCGGGAGGAAGAGTCGTCGCACCGGCGGCGGCTGATCGAGATCTATCAAAAGAGATTCGGCGATCACATTCCACTCATCCGGCGGCAGGACGTCAAGGGTTTTGTCACCCGCAAGCCGGTTTGGCTGGTGCGCCCGTTGGGTCTGGACACCGTGCGGAAGCAGGTGAGCGCGATGGAGGTGGAGAGCCGGCGTTTCTACGAAAGCGCCTCGGCGCGGGCCCAGGACCCCGGCGTGCGCCAGTTGCTGGATGATCTGGCGCAGGAAGAGCGCACCCACGAAGACCGCGCCGACAAACTGGAAAAAGACAAGCTAGGCCCGGACGTGAAGGGCCAGGAGGATGAGGCCAACCGGCGTTTGTTCGTGCTGCAAATCGTGCAGCCGGGTCTGGCGGGGTTGATGGATGGCTCGGTATCCACGCTCGCGCCGGTGTTTGCCGCGGCCTCGGCGACGCGCAATAGCTGGGATGCTTTTTTGGTGGGCATGGCGGCGTCCATCGGCGCGGGCATCAGCATGGGCTTTGCGGAAGCGCTGTCGGATGACGGAAGCCTCACCGGCCGCGGCCATCCGTGGCTTCGCGGCGTGATCTGCGGGCTCATGACAGCCCTGGGCGGCGTGGGCCACACACTGCCGTTCCTTATTCGGGATTTCCAAATCGCGATGGGGGCGGCGGTAGTCGTGGTGTTGATCGAGCTGGGCGTTATCTCCTGGATCCGCCACCGGTACATGGAGACGCCGCCTCTTTCGGCGGCCGTGCAGGTTGGCTTGGGCGGCGCTCTGGTGTTCGTGACGGGGATGCTGATCGGCAGCGCGTAAAAACTGGCAAAAACCGGTAAATACATCGCGAAGATTCTGTGTCTTTGTGCGATCCTGCGTCATCCAACAGAAGGGTGAGAAAAGGCAGTACCACGGGACGCCATTAAAGATCGCAATGCAATGTACACCATGTCGTGATTTCTTGCAGCGCTTGAGTTACTTTCTGGATGAAGACGCCGGCGAGCGAATTCCAAAGTGGTGCCAGGAGCACTTGCAACAGTGCCCGCGCTGCGCCTGCGTGCTCCGGACCACGCGCAAAACCATTGAGATGTACCGGCGTTGCGACCCGCCGCCCATTCCTCCTGAGATTCGAAAGCGGATTTGGTCCGCGGTTTTCGGCGCGCGCCGGGTCTGACCCGATCAGGGGCCCAGCATATCCGCGGGTTGGAGCCCTCTGGCAAACCCACCGAACCGGAATGGCAGAGGTTTATAGTCGCCAACTAAATCCACGTTAGTTCGTGGCGGGATCTGGCTCTCTAACCCCATGGCCCAGAAACACGCATTCACGATCAAGCGACGCAGACTCTCGTTCTCCAGATCCTCCGCCGCTCCCATGGTCGTCGTGAACACGCGTGCGCCACTCTTGCTCGAGTAGGTTTTTGTCCACGCGACCGGCATCATAGGATCGTTTTTTGCACCTGCAGCGGGCGGATCGGACGGCTGCATGCCCTGAAGCACCTGGCCCAGGATGAGCGGCTGGCTGTCGCCCGGCAACGGGAGCCGCACTTTGTAAACATCTGTGGGCACCCAAATGTCGCCGCTGTGAATGCCGCGAAGGATGGGATGGCCCTCCTGCTCCCGGACCACAATGCCTCTTGTGCTCTGCTTGCCATGATCGCCGTGGTGGTCGATCCACGTCTCACCGAGCACCTGCCTGCCGAAACCGCCATCCCACTCCTTGCTGTTCCAACTGTAGCGTTGGTATGTTTTGCTGGTTTTGAGATCGAATGCGTGCGTCGCCGTGCGTAAGGCGACAATGGGGCGGCCGGCTTCCACGTAGTCCACAATGTGCTTCATCTGCGCGTCGGGCAAGTCGCGGAATCGCGTGAAGATCACCATGAGATCGGCATTGTCCAATGCTTCGAGGCCAGGGATGTTATTCCGCTGGTCTGGATTGATGGTGCCGTCTTTGGCGTCAATGGCAAACAGAACCGTACACTGGAAACCGTGACGCTTGGTGAGGATCTTGGCCAATTGCGGCAGGGCTTGCTCAGAGCGATATTCTTCATCTCCACTGATGAGCACGATGCGCTTGCCGGAGCCTGGGCCGCTGCCGGCCGTGATAATGTTAGCCGACCCGGCAAACAGCAATAACAGCGCAATCATTTTGTTCATGGCCTAATTCTCAGCCGGAATGATAGCAGACGCCACTTGTTATGATGTTCGCGTGATCGCTCTCGAAATCGACAGTGCGGCGGGGTACTTGCGTTCGCGCGGCATCGACACGGCGGGTGCACGCATCACCGAGTTGGGTGGCGGCGTATCGAATACCGTTCTGCTCGTGGAGGGCAATGGGCAGCGCTTCATTCTGAAACAAGCGCTCGGGAAGCTGCGTGTCCAGGACGATTGGTTTTCAGACCGCGGCCGCATTTTTCGCGAGTCCGCGGCATTGACGTGGGCTGCTCCACATCTGCCGGACGGCGGCGTGCCGGCGATTCTGTTTGAAGATCGTGAGAATTTTCTGTTCGCGATGACTGCGGCGCCGCCCCAGGCCGAGACGTGGAAGTCGCTCCTGCTGAGTGGAGAATTCGATGCGGGCGCCGCGGAACGCATTGCGCGGATGCTGGCGGCGATGGTCTCGGCAAGCTGGTACGATGCGGAAGCCGAGCGTCTATTCGGCGACCAGACTGTTTTCGATCAATTGCGTCTCGACCCGTACTACCGCACCACCGCCGCACGGCATCCGGATCTCGCGCCTCATTTCGACCAGCTCATGCGGGAATCATCCGCGCGCCGAGTCAGTGTAGTGCATGGCGATTGGAGTCCCAAGAATTTTCTGGTGACCGCGGGCACGATTATGGCCATCGACTTTGAAGTTGTGCATTTTGGCGATCCCGCATTCGATACCGCATTCCTGCTGAATCATTTACTGCTGAAATCGTTCTACAGGCCGCAGTGGAGTCGCGAACTCGCGGGGCTGGCCCTGCGTTTCTGGGACACCTACCGGGCGGGGATTCCGGCCGAATCCGATTGGATCGAGGCCGCCACTCTGGCCCATCTCGGATGCCTGCTGTTGGCGCGCATCGATGGCAAGTCGCCGGCGGAGTACATCACGGCGCCGTCGTTGCGCGAGGAGATCCGCGGGTTTGCGCGAAATCTCATTCTGGGGCCGCCCGCGCACGTTTCCGACGTTTTCGAGCTGGCGCAGAGGTGCGCGGCGTGAGCCTCAACATCCTGAATCTTCGCGCTATGGAGATTCTCGATTCGCGTGGAAATCCCACTGTGATGGTCGAAGCCGAGCTATCCGATGGCACGGTGGCGGCCGCCAAGGTTCCCTCCGGCGCTTCGACTGGCATGCACGAAGCCCGGGAGCTACGCGATGGCGATCCAGCACGATACGGCGGGAAGGGCGTCCGCAAAGCTGTCGAGAACGTGCAAAGCGTTTTGGCGCCGGCGCTACGCGGCGCGAGCGCGGAAAATCAGGCGGCGATCGATCGGCGCATGATCGAAATTGACGGCACACCGGACAAATCGCAGGTGGGCGCCAACGCCATACTCGGCGTCTCGTGCGCGGTGGCGCGCGCCGTGGCTAAGTCGCGGGGCATTCCGCTTTGGAGCTACCTTGCTGGAGCCAGGCGTGCCGTGGTGCCGGTGCCGATGGTGAATATTCTCTCGGGCGGGCTGCACGGCGGGCATAATTTCGAGTTCCAGGATTTTTTGGCCATACCACTAAAATTCGGGACGTATGCGGAAGCTTTGGAAGCTGTGGTGGCTGTGCATCGGGCGGCCCGCGACGTTATCGAGAAGCGCGGTCCCATCCTGACAGGCGTAGCGGACGAAGGCGGGTGGGGACCGCACCTCGCCAGCAACGAAACAGCTCTCGATGTGATGTTGGAATCTATCGAGGCAGCGAACTATCGTCCCGGCGAGCAAATCGCTATCGCCATCGACGTGGCGGCATCGCATTTTTATAGTGATGGCAGGTACGAGCTGCGCACTGAGGGAAGGTCGCTCGTGTCCCGAGAGATGATCGACCTGCTGGCCGGATGGGCGGCTCGTTACCCGATTGTATCGATCGAAGATGGTTTGGCCGAAGACGACTGGAGCGCTTGGTGTGAGCTTACGGCAACCCTCGGCGCCAGGATGCAGCTCATCGGTGACGACCTGTTCGCCACCAACCCTAGCCGGCTGGAACGCGGTATCCGCGAGTGCGCGGCGAATGCTGTGCTAGTGAAGATGAACCAGATCGGCACGCTCACCGAAACGTTTCAGGTGATCGACCGCGCACGCGAGGCGGGATTCCACGCGGTGATCTCGGCGCGTTCCGGGGAAACGGAGGATGACTTTCTCGCCGATCTCGCGGTGGCATCCGGCGCGGGGCAGATAAAGGTGGGCTCCGTCACGCGCTCCGAACGGCTGGCAAAGCATAACCGGCTGCTGGAAATTGAGCTTTCCGGCGCCATCGCATACGCGGCGCATATTGAACGCAAGTGATATAGTTGGTCGCGTCGAGGTGTTTTTGTGCTCTGGCTGCGCGGCCTGATCTTCACGGTTTTGGTGCCGTTCGTGGTGGGCTATCTCGTTCCGCAAAACTTGCGCGAGCCGGGCGGAGCTGCTCCAGGCGCATGGCAACTGGGTTACATCCTGTTTGCCGTGGGTGCGGCGCTGTATTTTTGGTGCCTGGTCTGTTTTCTGCTCGCGGGCGGCACGCCAGCCGTTTTCTTCACGCGTCACTTCAGTTTCCTGATCGGCAAGGAACCACCGGACGTTGTGCGCACTGGCCCGTATCGCTACTCGCGGAACCCGATGTACGTCGGCGTCGTCGCGGCGATTTTCGGACAGGCGCTGTTGTACCGGTCCCGTCCTGTGTTTGTGTACGGTGTGTGCGCGGCGCTTACCTTCCATCTGGTTGTGGTCCTTTTGGAAGAGCCGCACTTGCGGAAGGCGCGGGAAAGCTACGAGACGTACCTGCACACTGTTCCGCGGTGGATCGGTTGGCCGCGCGATTGACGCGAACGGCTTACGGCTGGCAGACTAGCGGCGTCAACGCCAGGCCCGGTCCGGTTGGCAAAACGAATCGTGGTATGGGCGGGTTTCCCGGCGGCGGTGGCGGGCCGAGGGAGCTAGTTTTAGGCTCTACGCCGAAGGGGGCGAGGCCAACGATGGCAGTCGCGTCACCGAGTGAGGGGGCATCGGCGAAGATGGGGATGTCGAATTGCTCGCCAAAGACAAACGCACAAACACGCAGCGTCTCATAAACTGCGGTCAAAACTCCGCCCTGCTCGACCATCGGAGCTAGACCTGCCGCGTCGCCAGGTGTGGCCGTGAAGGGACCGGAGCCGTTGGCGTTCGTCTCGATTCTCCGGGCAACGCCGGGTAGGTTGCAAGCAGTCGCCGAGGCTGGCACTATGACTGGCGAATACAGGGTCACACCGGGCGGGGCATTGGCGATGCGAACAGCAATTCGCGTACCTTGGTCCGCCAAGCCGGCCCGCGCTAGGTTTCCGTGACCAGCCAGGGTGGGAAAAGTGCTGTTGAAGAAATCAGTTTCAGAAAAGAAAATTGAGGCGCCGAGGATGTCCTGGTTGACAGGCGCGGGGGAGGTGTTGTCGTCGACAAACGGGGCGGCGGTTCGTGGCTTAAAGGAGGCCGGGAATCCCTTCACGGCGAGCAGGTCCACTTGCGCAACTCGTCTACCTAGAAGCGTTGCAAGAGTCGCGGCTTGCGGCGCGCACTGAGTGGGCGAGCTGGCCGAAGACACGAAACCGTCCTGTACCTGACCGATGAACTGTTGTGGATTGTTCTTCACCGGAGCCGGCATCGTCCCAGTGGTTGACAATGTGGCGGTGACAGCCACGGGGAATTGGTTAAGCGAAATCGGTCCGAACGAGGCAACATCGAGCCTGAGATTAGTGAATCGCACTACGAGTTCTTCGGACGACCCGCCCGCGTTGATTGGAACACCCACCCAAGCGAGCGAGTTCGGTCCCGCCACCATCCCTTGAAAGACGTTTGGATGACCGGCGCTGCCCTCATACGTTGAGTTGAGGTCACCCCCACTCACAATGGCGCAGCTTCCCGCGAGGTTGACCGTGCCGCCCGGCGTTCCGCAGACTCGCTGTTGCGACGGGCTTGGCTCATTGATTAGCAGAAGGGCTTCCGACCACCCACTTGCTAAAAGTCTGCTCGTGACGGGGGCGTTGAAGGTGAGCAGAAAGTTGGCGGTAGGTACCGGCTGGCCTTTCGGGGTTGGTGTGCCGCCGTCGCAGACAATCACGACATCCCCGGTTTTCTCGGCAATTCCTCCCGAACGAAGCTGGGTTGGGTTTAAACCCGTAACAATGCAATCACCGGATTGCGCCTGCACAACGGCGGCGCAACATAAAAAAACGGCAGCCATCACTGCCGCATGGATCGACCTTTGAAAGAACACGATTGAGACTCTCCGGGTAACTTGTCGAGTTTCGGCCAGTCTTACTCGTTTGTCAATTTCAGAATTGTTAACGATTCGAGCTACTTCACCGGCACAAACTCCACGTCGACGGGCGCGAAGGCCTCGATCTTCTGGCCCGGCGTGAGCTTGCCGGTATTGTGATCGATTTGAAACACAACCAGGGTGTCGGAGTCCTGGTTGGCGGCAATCAGGTAGGAACCAGTGGGATCGATATCAAAGCCGCGCGGCGTTTTGCCCTGCGTCGAAATGCGCTCCACCGGCTTCAGGGTGCCTTTCGCTGAATCGACCGCAAATACCGCGATGCTGTCGTGACCGCGGTTGGAACCGTAGACGAACTTGCCGGAGGGATGCACGCGCATCTCGGCCGTGCTGTCTTTATCCGTCACTGTGTAGCCATCGGGCAGCGTCGAAATGGTATCTAGCAGACGCAGCGCGCCCTGTTTTGGATCGTACGCGAAGGTCGAAGCGGTGCACTGGATTTCGTTGATCACGTAAACAAACTTCCCGTTCGGAGCAAAAGCGAAATGCCGGGGACCGGCGCCCGCCGGCGTCTTGCCGAAAGGTGGGTCATTGGGCGTGAGCGTCCCTTTTGTGGGATCGAAGCGATAAACCAGAACCTCGTCGAGTCCCAGATCCGCTACGAGCGCGAACCGATTGTCCGGCGACGGTTGGATGCAGTGCGCATGGGGCCCTTCTTGCCGCTCTTTGTTGACGCTCGATCCATGGTGCTGGATCGCCGTCGATGCTTCGCCCAATTTGCCGTCCGCGCCGATGGGAAGCACCGCAATGCTGCCGCCGTCATAGTTCGCTACGAAAAGGTTCTTGCCGGTTTTGTCCACCGTCACATGACAGGGGCCGACTCCGTGCGAAGAAACCTGGTTCAGGAAGGTCAGCTTGCCGGTCGTGCGATCGATGGAGTACGCGGCAACCGCTCCGTTCTTCTGTCCATCCAAATCGCCAACCTCGATCGACGCGTACAGGAAACGGTAATTCGGGTGGATCGCCAGGAACGACGGATTGTTGCTCTCCGCCGCAAGCCCGATGGGCGCCAGTTTACCCGTCGCGGCGTTGAAGCGAAAGACATAAATGCCCTTGCTGTTCTTTCCGGTGTAGGTGCCGATATAGGCCAGGTAGTCGCGCTCCGCGCCGGACGCCCCCATGGCAAACAGGAGCGGCGCCAGTGCGAGCGTGAGGCAGGAGAGAGAATCGTGCATTGTGATCATCCGTCCTATGAAACCGCACCCGGCGCAGTCCGCGCAACCTGCGCTCGGCTCCTGGGCCTCAAATTATGCCGGATGCGTGAATACGATATTCCGGGTAAGGTTTGCCTTTCCTCTAATATCCCTTATAGACTATTAGGACGGTAGCTTACCGTATAGGATCATCTTTAATAAACGGGGAGGACTGCCATAATGAGTATTTTTAACAAGCGTCAGGAAGAGGCTCCACCCGCGCCACGTCCCGCGGCGGCTCCGCCGTCGAATTTCATCGAACCGAAGAAGGAGGCAACACCTTTGTCCAGCACGCCCTTTAAAACCCCCGAGCAGCCGCCGGACAGCACGCGCGGTCAAGCCAGCATCGGGAAAGCCGTGAAAATCAACGGCCAGATTTACAGCAAAGAGGACCTGTACGTCGACGGCGACGTAGAGGGTACCATCGAACTTCAGGAGCACCGGCTTACCGTTGGTCCCAACGGTAAGGTTCACTCCAGTGTAAAAGCGCGCGAGGTTGTGGTTCTGGGGAATATCCAGGGCAACGTCGATGCCAGCGACAAGCTGGAAATTCGCAAGGATGCGCGGCTCGTGGGCGACATCAAGACGGCGCGCATCATCATCGAGGACGGCGCCTATTTCAAGGGCAGCATCGATATCGTGAAGCCCGAGCCGGCCAAGTCCGCGGCCAGCTCGGCGCCCCGGCCACAGTCCGTCGCCGCTCCCGCCGCTGCGAATGCTCAGGGAGCCGCTGCTGTCGCCGAGGTCAAGCGCTGAGTTGAACGAAGGGGGGCAGGCAGTTGATTTCGGAACGACTGAGGAGCATGCTCCGTCGTCCAGGGGATGCGGTGTCCCCTGGCGCGGGGGTGATTGCGCCCGTCAATCATTCTTCGGCCCCAACCCTCTTCGATAAAGAGGTCGTTAGCTCGCGCGCCAGCCGCGGCCTGGAGCAGTTCTTTGCCTATCACCGCGGGCAAGTGGGCTTGTCCATTCTCGATTTTGCGGGCGCCAGCCAGCAGAATATCAACTTCATCACCAACCTTGGACATCGCCTGTACTCGGAGGACTTCGTCAGAACCCTCGACGATATCTTCGGCAACGCAAACCCCAACGACCAGGCGAACCAGGGGCTCATTGATCAATTTTTGCGCCAGACGCTCAACTTCGAGCCCGAGCAGTTCGATGGCGTGCTGGTGTGGGACGTGCTGCAATACCTGACCCCCGCTCTGCTTGCCCCCACCCTCGATAAGCTGTGTACTATCGTTCGGCCGCACGGCTACCTGCTTGCCTACTTCCACTCTGACGAGAAAGCCCGGCATGTGCCGTTCTATTCGTTCCGCATCAAAGATCAGCAGAATCTCCTGCTGGCGCAGCGCGGCACACGCAAGCCGGCTCAGATTTTCAACAATCGCAGCCTGGAAAAGCTGTTCCAGAAATTTGATTCGGTGAAGTTCTTTCTCACCCGCGAGCAGTTGCGCGAAGTGATCGTGCGACGGTAGGCGCGGTTTCCCTCAGCGGTACCGTCCGCGCATCTGGTGCCAGCGCACACGGAGTGGATCCAGGAACGCGGCCATACCACCGATTGCGCTGACCTTTGTACCCGCCACGTCGTTCCACTGGACCGGCACTTCTATCACCGAGTAATTAAGTTGTCGGGCAATGACCAGCGCCTCCACGTCAAACCCGAAGCGCTCGATCTGTTGGCGTTGAAAAATTTCGCGGGCAGCACGCGTTGCCAATAGCTTGAATCCGCATTGCGTGTCTTTGAAGGGCAAGCCCGTGACCATGCGCACCGCCAGGTTGAACACCCTTCCCGCCGATTCCCGCAAAAGCGGCTGGTGCACGCCGATGAGCGACCGGTCAAGCGCCCGTGAACCGATGACCACTTGAGCGCCGGAATCGCCCGCGGCCGACCACAGTTTTTCGAGTTCCTCAATGGGCGTGGAAAGATCGGCATCGGTGACCAGCGTCCATTCTCCCTGGGCCTTTTGGATTCCATTGCGCACGGCGTAGCCTTTGCCTCGGTTCCCCGGGTTGCGCAGCACGCGGATGGGAGTACCCACCGGCTCCATGCTCTGCACTACCCGCACCGTAGCATCGCGTGAGCCGTCGTCTACCACCACAATCTCGGAAAACTCCCATTCCGGCCGCGTTAAATAGCACCTCAGCCGCTTGAGGGTGGCAGGCAGGCGTTCTGCTTCGTTGTAAGCAGGGATTACGATCGAGAGTGAGCGAGTCAAAGCGATTATAATAGCCTATTTCCCCCAAAGGAGAATCGTTTGTCCTTGGAAGACGAGCTGCTACGTCAGCGCTGGGCGCGTATCCGCGAGATCGAAAGCCTGGGACACCGCGCCTATGGCAGGCGCTACGATTTCACCCACACCATCCCACAAATCCTCGCCGGCTACGGCTCGAAAACCGCGGAAGAGCTGTCACCCGATTTGAAAGTGCGCGTTGCCGGACGTGTAAAGACCATCCGCAGCAAGGGTAAGGCAGGCTTTGCACACCTGGCGCAAAACGGCGAGCAGCTCCAGATCTACGTGCGCAGTGACGCCGTCAGCCCCGATGATTTCCGCCTCTTTCAGATGCTCGACATCGGTGACGTCATCGGCGCCGAAGGCCACTTGTTCCGCACGCGCACGGGCGAGCTGTCGGTGCACGTGGAGCGCCTCGAGTTTCTCTCGAAAACGCTGCTCTCTATGCCCGAGAAATGGCACGGTCTGGAGGACGTGGAAACCCGCTACCGCCAGCGCTACCTCGATCTCATCGCCAATCCGGAATCGCGAAAGGTCTTCGTCACCCGCGCCAAGATCATCGCTTCGCTGCGCCGCCAACTGGAGGAGCGAGAATTCATCGAGGTGGAGACGCCGATGATGCAGCCGCTATACGGCGGCGCGACCGCCCGGCCCTTCATTACGCATCACAACGTGCTCGATATGGACCTCTATCTGCGCATCGCGCCCGAGCTGTATTTGAAGCGCCTCGTGGTCGGGGGTCTGGAGCGCGTCTACGAGATCAACCGCAATTTCCGCAACGAAGGTCTCGGGTACAAATACAATGCCGAGTTCACCATGCTCGAGTTCTATCAGGCGTATACGGACTATCGCGGCCTGATGGACCTGACGGCGGAACTGCTCAAACAGGTGGCGCTCGACGCAGCCGGCTCAACCGAAGTCGAGTACGAAGGCGCCCGCCTTGATTTCGCGAACCTGCGCCGCTTCTCCATGCGCGAAGCCGTGATCGAGTTCTGGCAGGGGGCCGATCGGCCGACGCCCGACGACGTTCGCGATCCCGAGTGGCTCCGCCGTCACTCCGAAAAAAGCACATCCGGCGAAGCCCTGGCCGACATCTTCGAGCGCGCAGCCGAATCGCAGCTCATCCAGCCTACGATCATCTACGACTACCCGGTCGAAACGTCACCACTCTCGAAGAACAAACCCGACGACCCCGCCTTCGTGGAGCGTTTCGAGGTTTACGCCGGCGGCATGGAAATCGGCAACGCCTATACTGAGCTGAACGATCCGCAGGAGCAGCGCCGGCGCTTCGAAATGCAACTCGCCATGCGGGCGAAGGGCGACGAAGAGGCGCACCAAATGGACGAAGATTACCTGCGCGCGCTGTGTTACGGCATGCCGCCCGCGGGAGGCGAAGGCATCGGCGTCGATCGCCTCACGATGCTGCTCACCGGGACGCGCACCATCCGAGACGTGATTCTGTTCCCGCTGCTACGGCCCGAAGGCGAGCTTGGCATCGCCCAGCGTCTGCGCGCACTCGAGACTTGAGGCCGTGGCCACCGGGTTCGAAACATTCGTCGCCCGCCGTTACCTGCGCGCCAAGCGCAAGGAAGCCGTGGTCTCCATCGTCACCGTGATTTCGGTGCTCGGGGTGGCGGCTGGCGTGATGGCGCTGGTGATTGCGCTGGCCGTCAACAACGGGTTTTCCAACGAGCTGGAGAAAAATCTGCTTCGCGCTACCGCTCACGTGGATGTCCTCGAGAAGGAGACCGCCAACGGCATCGAGAACTGGGAGGCGCTGATCGTGAAACTGCGCAAGCTTCCCCACGTGATTGGCGTGACTCCAGCACTGTTCGCCCACGTCTTTTTCCAAGGGCCGGCCAATGGGGATGGCGGCATCCTGAAGGGCATCGATGTCGATTCCGAACTTCGGGTCGCCGACACCCTGAAACAGATGAAAGCCGGTTCGCTCGATGGCCTGAAGAACGATGGCAGGCCACCCGGTCTCATCATGGGGTCCGGACTGGCCCGCACTACGGGGATGGTGCTGAACAGCCAAGTGACCGTCATGAGCCAAGGCAAACTGACGCCGCTCGGCATGATCCCCAATTTCCGGCGCTTTCGTGTTGTCGGGATCTTCGAGACTGGTTTTCCCCAGTACGATGACATCTGGGCATTCACGTCTATCAAATCGGCTCAGCAAACTCTTTCACTGCCCGACTTGGTAAACGAAATCGAGTTGAAGCTGGACGACCTGAACCTCGCGCCCGAAGTTACCAATGAGGTCCAGAAAGTGCTCGGCCCCCGCCTGGTAGCGACCAATTGGATGGACGAGAACCGGCCTTTGCTGAACGCATTCAAGATGGAGAAGGTTGTGACTTTCATTACCATTGGACTAATCCTGTTCGTCGCGGCGCTGAACATTCTCATTTCGCTCGTCATGATGGTCATGGAAAAATACCGCGACATTGCAGTGCTGATGTCCATGGGCGCGCGGCGCAATCAGATCCGCAAGATCTTCATGCTGCAAGGCGTGCTCATCGGCGTCACCGGCACGGCGATCGGACTCGTGGCCGGCTACACGCTGTGCTATTTCGCCGATCGCTTTCGCTGGATCCAGCTCGACGCGCAAGTGTACGCGCTGAGTTACGTGCCTTTCGAACCCCGCATCTGGGACGGCGTTTGGGTCGCGGCAGTCGCTCTTCTCATCAGCTTCCTCGCCACCATCTACCCCGCCCGTAACGCCAGCCGCCTGGCGCCCACCGAAGTATTGCGGTACGAGTAAAACGTCGGGCCGCGCGAAGTGGTCCACTTGACACCCGTTCCGTTCCAGGCGCATACTTCCATAGACATCTAGGACTCCTGGCGTGGGGCGCAGACATGTCGTGGATCAATCGACTCATTGGATCGCTTCGTAAAAATCGGTTGGAAGACCAACTCGATGAGGAGCAGCAGTTCCACCTCGAGATGCGGAGGCAAGAATTTATCGCGACGGGAATCGAACCAGGAGAAGCTCGATGGCGTGCCCGCCGGCTATTCGGCAATCAACTGCTCCTGAAAGAAAGGACGCGCGACATGGACACAATCCGCTGGATCGAAACGCTCTGGCAGGACCTTCGCTATGCCGGACGCATGCTGCGCAAGACGCCTGTGTTCGGCGCGGTGGTGGTTGTTACGCTGGCGCTGGGGATTGGCGCCAACACGGCGATCTTCACGCTGATCAACGCGGTCATGCTGCAAAACCTGCCGGTCAAAAACCCCGGGGAATTGGTGCTTTTTTTCGACGGGATCGACGACGGAGTATACGACGGCGATGGCTTTCCCGGCGACATCTTTTCCTACCCCGCGTGGGAGTACTTCCGCGATCGCAACGAGTCCTTTCAAGAACTCTGCGCATTCCGGCAGAGTTCCGATCTTCTGGTGATGCATGTGGCCGGTTCCCCTGATTCCGGCCCCAAAGAGCAGGCGGACGGGCATCTCGTGTCCGGAAATTATTTCGCCGTGCTGGGCGTTCAGGCCGTGATCGGCCGGATGTTGACGGCCAAAGACGACGCCCTTGCCGCCCCTCACGTAGCCGTCATCAGCTATGACTTTTGGCGCCGGCGTTTCAACCTGGATAACTCGGTGATCGGCAAGTCCGTTGACCTGAATGGGACGGTGTTTCACATCGTCGGTGTCGCTCCACGGGAATTCTTCGGGGAGCGAGTGTCGTCGCCGCCCGAATTCTGGTTGCCGCTTTCGCGACAGCCTCAGGTGTTGCGGCGCGCTTCATGGTTGGCGAATCGCAATGTGCACTGGCTGAACCTGATGGGGCGGCTTAAGGCGGGCGTGACGCCCGAGCGTGCCCAAGCCACCGTTAATACCCAGCTACAGCAGTTCTACGCCGCTGAGGCCGGGACGCACATCACACCGGAGCGTCTCAGGCAACTTCATGAGGCGTACGTTCAACTGAAGCCGGGTGGGCGAGGCATCTCCTGGATGCGCGTGATGTATTCCGAGCCCTTGCACCTGTTGATGGCGGTGGTCGCCTTGGTGCTACTGATCGCCTGTGCCAACGTCGCCACGCTTTTGCTGGCGCGTGCATCCGCACGGAGCCGGGAAATGTTTGCGCGGCTGGCGCTGGGAGCATCGCGAAGCCGGCTGATGCGCCAGTTACTCACGGAGAGCCTCCTTTTTGCCATTTTAGGCGGCGCTGCGGGAATCGCGCTCGCGTGGTGGGGTGTTAAAGTCCTGTCATCGATGGTCAGGGTGACTTCGGTGGTGAATGTCCAACCGGATGTCGTGGTTCTCTCGGTCACGCTCGGCCTTTCGGTTGTGACGGGAATCGGATTCGGGTTGGTACCGGCATTGCGATCGAGCCGCATGGCCGGAATGGTCCGCAGTTTTGGGAGATCGTCAGATTTCGGGATGTCAAAGTTCAATCCGGCGCACGCCCTGGTAATCCTTCAAGTCGCCTTGGCATCAGTTCTGCTGGTCGGGGCGGGAATGCTCACTCACAGCCTGCTTAATCTCCAGCGCCAGGATCTGGGATTCCATCGGGACAACCTGTTGCTGGTGAGAACCGACGCTCGCCTCGCCGGCTATCAACCGGCAGGGCTTGTGCCGCTCTACCAACAAATGCAGGATCGGCTGAATGCCCTGCCCGGCGTGCTTGCCGCGACGATCGCTCAATACAGTCCGATCAGCGGCACCAGCAACTCGAGTAACTGCTCTATCGAGGGGTATGCGCCTCCACCAGACAAAAACATGGACGTATACACGGTGGAGGTCGGGCCGCGATTCTTTGAGACGCTCGGAACCCCGCTGGTGTTGGGGCGGCCTATCGAGCTCCGCGACACCCCCGCTGCTCCGACCGTGGCCGTGGTCAACGAGTCCTTCATTCAGAAGTTTCTGCCAAAACAAAATCCAATTGGCCGTCACTTCAATTTGGGCGCGCCATTCCATCCGCCCGGCGCGGAGATCATCGGCGTGGCGGCGGACTCCAAGTATTACGCGTTGAGCGAGACGCCAAAGCCCATGGCGTTCTTTTCCGCATGGCAGTCCGGTGGACGGGAAGCCTATGTGGGCGAATTGCTGATCCGGACTTCACAGGATGCATCGGGAGCGGCCGCCGAAGTGCGGCAGGCCATGCATCAAATCGACAGCCGCCTGCCGATTCTCGATGTCTCAACCCTGCGCCGACACATCGACAATTCGTTAGATCAGGAGCGGATGATCACCAATCTATGCAGTTTCTTCGGGTTACTCGCACTCCTGCTAGCCTCGATCGGGCTCTACGGGACCATTGCGTATTCGGTTGTGCGAAGAACCAACGAGATCGGCATTCGCATGGCCCTCGGCGCGCAGCGCCCGCAGGTGCTCTGGATGGTACTGCGCGAGGCGGTGGTGCTGATCATACTGGGGTTGATGTTTGGATTGCCTCTCGCCTTGGGCGCGACTCGCTGGATCAAGAGCTTTCTTTTCGGCACTCCGCCGGTGGACCTGGCGGGTATTGGCGCGGCTATCGTGCTTATGATCGCGGTTTCCGCGCTCGCCGGTTTTCTGCCGGCACGACGAGCAACCAAGGTCGACCCTATGGAGGCGCTGCGATACGAGTGATGCATCGAGCGCGCCAAAACTGCCTAAAAGCCATTGACAATCATTTTAGTTTAAACTAAACTAATTTCCCAATGATGCCCTCGGCCCTCGAGGCGATTGCTTCCCCGCGCCGGCGCGAAATTCTGCGGCTGATATGGAATGAGGAACAGCCGGCCGGAGCCATCCACCGCGCCATGCCGGATGTCACATTCGGCGCGGTTTCGCTGCAATTGCGGTCGCTCGTGGAGGCCGGCCTCGTGGAGGCGCGTGCCGAGCAGCGCAACCGCTTCTACCGGGCGCGGCGCGAGGCCTTCGGTCCGGTGGCGGAAATCCTCGAGCACATGTGGGACGACAAGCTGTGGAAGCTCAAGCTGGCTGCTGAGCTGGCAGAATCGCGCCGCGGACCCAAGCCGCGCCAGCGTCGCAACAAGAAGACCCGCAAGAAGAAAGGACGTTGATGACTTATGCAGGAATTGCCACACCACCTGGACCGGACGGTCGTGATTCAGGCCAAGCCGGAGACCGTATTCCGATTCTTCACCGACAGCGCGCGATGGGCAAGCTGGTGGGGCGCGGGCTCAACCATCGATGCCAGGCCGGGCGGCAAGGTGTATATCCGCCACGCCAACGGAGTGGAATCGGCGGGCGAAGTACTGGAGGTGCACGCCGGAGAGCGGATCGTATTCACCTACGGTTTCGTCGGCGGCAAGCCGATTCCGCCGGGGAGCTCGCGCGTCACCATTCGCCTCGAGCCGATTGAGGCCGGGACACGGCTCCATCTGCTGCATGAATTCGCCGAAGCCGCTCCGCGTGATGAACACGTGCAAGGCTGGCGCTTCCAGTTGTCGCTGTTCAGCAACGTCGTCGCGAATGAAGTGTACGCGGGCGCAGCCAGCACGGTGGATGCCTGGTTCGGCGCATGGAACATTGCCGACGCACCCGCGCGCGACGAAATTCTCGCTCGGATCGCAAGCCCAGGAATCCGGTTCCGCGACCGCTTCAGCCTGCTCGACGGCGCAGCGGACCTGACCGCTCACATCAGCGCAGCGCAGCGATTCATGCCCGGCATCCGGCTCCAGCGCAAAGGAGATGTCCGCCATTGCCAGGGTACAGTACTCGCCGATTGGATCGCCGTAGACAGCGGCGCGCAGCCGCGGATGTCCGGGACCAGCGTCTTTGCATTTCGGCCCGACGGGAAAATCGATTCCGTGACGAGTTTCACCAACCCAACCATTGCTTCGTGACAGGAGGAATGATGACTTACCGGCACTCATGGTGGAACAGCGGCAGCTTCCGCGCCGCGGCGGCATTGGACTTTTCCTAGCGCCTACGTAACAAAGCAACGGGATTGGCGTCTATATAAGGGCTCAAGATCGTCAAGAAGGCAGTCCCCACTCGGAGGTGCTGGATGGAAACGTTGTTCCGCGAATTGCGCTATAGCCTGCGGATGCTTACGAAATCTCGCGGATTCGGTGCAATCGCAGTACTGACGCTGGCGCTCGGCATCGGCGCATCCACGGCAATCTTTTCCGTTGTGGACGCCGTCCTGCTGCGCGCGCTTCCTTATCCGAATCCGGAAAAAATCGTGCGCGTCTGGGAACAGGCTCCTGACGGTCACGGAATGCAGTTCGCGGATCCCAATTTCGACGATTTTCGTTCCCAGAACAATACGTTCGCGCATCTGGCGGAATACGCCGAACTGCTGCGATCTGTTTCCGGCGGCAGCGAGGCTGTGCGCGTCCACATAGCCGAAGTCACCAGCGGCTTTTTTGAAGCCCTCGGCGTCGCGCCTTATCGCGGCCGCGCTTTTGCGCCCGAAGAGCAGCGCCTCCACGGCACCCCGGCAGCCATCGTCAGCTATGGTTATTGGCAGCGATATCTCGGCGCTGCAACGGATCTCTCCAAATTCCACTTGACCATGGAAGGTGCTGTCTATCCCGTGATTGGAGTGATGCCGGAGGGATTCGATTTTCCAGCCGGCGTCGCCGCATGGATTCCCCGCGAGTTCTCCTTGGACGGAAGCCGTACCGCACATAACTGGCACTGTCTCGGCCGCGTCCGCGACGGGATTACCGTCGCCCAGGCGCGCGCCAATCTAAGCGCGATTGCCCGCCGCATCAAAGATCAATACGGAAAAGAGGTTGATCTCAACGCCGCCGCCGTCGTGCCTCTCGCCGACGCGATGGTCGGAGACGTGCGCACCGCGCTACTGACGCTTCTCGCAGCCGTGGGCCTGTTGCTTCTGGTCGCATGCGCCAACGTCGCCGGCTTACTTTTGGCGCGCAACTCCGCGCGCAGCAAGGAACGGGCTGTGCGTGTAGCGCTCGGGGCCGGGCGCGGCCGTCTCATGCAGCAGTTCCTCGCGGAGTCTTTTTCGCTCTCCTTAGCCGGAGGTGTATTGGGCATTTTTCTGGCGGCTTGGGCCGTCAGGATACTTCCGGCAATTCTTCCGGCGAATTTGCCGCGACAGCAAGGAATCGCCATCAACGCATCGGTTTTACTGTTCGCTTTGGCTGCCGTTGTTGTTGTCGCAGTTTCGCTCGGCCTCTTTGCCGCCTGGCGTGCCGCTACGGGAGATCTCCAGGCAGCGCTAACTTCCGGCTCCCGAAGTTTCACTGGCTCGGGCGCCAGCCAGCGGTTTCGCGGCTTTGTGGTGGTCGGCGAAATCGCCATCACACTGGTGATCTTGATCGGAGCCGGCCTGCTCGGCCGCAGCTTCTTGCGGCTCATTGACACGAGTCCTGGATTTCGGCAGCAGAACCTGGTCACCATGGAGTTTTCACCTCCAAATCCCCAAGGACAAATATTCGCGATGGATCAGGCAGCCGTCGCGCGCCAGGTCCACCTTATGGAAGATATATCGACCCGGCTTCGTACAATCCTCGGTGTAGAGAGTGTGGGTTTGGCCGGAGCGATGCCCGTCGCCGCCGGGGACAATCTCGCTGATGGAGGCTTCCTCATCCTCAATGGCCGAAAGCCGCCCGCCAATTTCGAGGATTTTGAACGTATGTCTCAAAATCCTTCCGTAGTCGGACACGCCCTTTATTGCGTGGCCGGCGAGGAATACTTCCGCACCCTGGGCATTCCCGTCATCCGCGGGCGGATGTTCGGTGAACAGGATAATTGGAGTTCGCCGCATGTTGCCGTGATCAGCGAATCGTTGGCTCGCCAGCGTTGGCCCCATCAGGACCCCATCGGTCAAGTGATCGAGTTCGGCAATATGGACGGCAACTTGAAGCCGCTTACAATCGTTGGAATCGCCGGGGATGTGCGCGCGCAGGGCCTGGATTTCCCGCCGAGCCCGGTCATTTACGTCGATTACCGCCAGCGCGGATTCAACATCAATTCACAGCCCACCATCCTGATGCGCAGCGCCGCCCCCGTGGGACAAATCATCTCCGCCGCGCTCGGCATTTTCCACGATCTCGCTCCCGATGTTCCCGTCAAATTCTCCACGTTCGCCGATGAAATGGGCGGCTGGCTCGCAAACCGCCGTTTTCTGCTTCTGCTTGTGGGATCATTCGCTGCCAGTGCTTTGGCTCTTGCCGCCGTCGGCATCTACGGAGTTGTGGCGTTTTCGGTTACGCGCCGCACTCAGGAGATCGGTATTCGCATGGCGCTCGGCGCCGAGCGTAGCGACGTACTGCGTCTGATCGTAGGTGAAGGCGCCCGGCTCGCGGTGTCGGGCGTTGCCATTGGCGTTGCTGCCTCCTTCGTCATCACGCGCCTTTTGTCCAGTCTCCTTTTCGGAGTGAGCGCCACGGACCCAATCACATTCGCCTGCGTGGCAGTGCTTCTTTCTCTCGTCGCGTTGCTCGCTTCGTACATCCCCGCGCGCCGCGCCATGCGCCTCGATCCCAATATCGCATTGCACTACGAATGAGCTGCGGCCCCACCCGGCCGCATCTGTTATATCTTCAAAGCTTCCGGAGTCCCTCATGCCCTCCAATTTCCGCCAGCCCGGCGACGCCGCCTTGGGGATGGACCAGCCCATCCATCGCCGCGACTTTTTGAACTCCACGCTGCTCGCTTCGGGCAGCGCTCTGCTGAGCGGCTTGACACCCACCCAGATGCTGGCGGCCGAAGATTGGACGGGTTACGGCGGCGTCGGCGATTACGCGCACTCCAACGGCAACACCGCCGAAGTGATGAACGCCGCGCATCGCATTCGTGATCACGCGTATGATTCACTGCCGGCCGACGTCAACGACACTGGCGATACCTACGATTGCGTGGTGGTGGGCGGCGGCATCAGTGGACTTGCGGCAGCCATGTTTTTTCGCCGTGGCGCCGGCGCGGGCAAAAGCTGCATCGTGCTCGATAACCATCCCATCTTCGGCGGCGAAGCCAAGCGTAACGAATTCGATGTCGATGGCCATCGCTTGATCGCGCACCAGGGGTCGGCCTTCTTCCCGATTCCGTATCCCCACAGTTTCATCGCGCAGTTTTACGACTCGATCGGCGTCGACTGGCACAAATTCGAATACCAGAAGTGGAGCGGCCCATCGCCCGAGTTGCAGCTGAGCCGGACGCCTTACCAGATGCTGGGCATCGAACCGGCAAGCTACGGTTTCTATTTCGGCGCGAAGTTCGGCCATCCGCGGGGCATGTGGCTGACCGATCCGTGGGGCAGAAAGCTGGACGGCGCGCCCATTTCCGCCGAGGCGCGTGCCGACCTTCTTCGTTGGCGAGCCGGAGCCGACCCGCAATTTCAGCCGCCGAAATACGCGGGCGACCCGGTTTCACGCCATCTCGACACCATCACGCTTGAACAGCACTTGATGGAGCTTTACCACATCAGCCGAGAGACGGTCCGCACATTTCTCTCGCCCGTCGAGGGCGGCGGTTACGGCCTCGGACCGGATGCACTCTCGGGCTACTGCGCCTACGCGGCCGACATGCTGCATCCGCTCGACATCAGCGAAGGGTCGGGTGAGCAGATGTTCGCCGATGGCAACGCCGGCTTTGCGCGCCACATAGTGAAGGCGCTTGTACCGGACGCGATCGAGGGTCCGGCCTCGCTCGACAACCTCTGCCACGGCCGCGTCAACTTCTCCGCGCTCGATCAGGCCGGCCGACTGATGCGCATTCGCCTGAACGCGACCGTCGTGTGGGTGAAGCACCAGGGCGATCCTCAGAAATCCGAGTTCGTCGATGTGCTCTATGAGCAGGGCGGCACGGTTTACCGGCTGCGCGCGCGCTCGGTCATCATGGCCGGCGGAAGTTGGACCAGCAAGCACATTGTTCGCGATCTGCCCGCCACCCATCGTGATGCCTATGCGCAGTTCTACCGCGCGCCGTGCCTGATGGCCAATGTCGCGGTGCGTAACTGGCGCTTTCTTTACGACATGGGGATCACCGGTTGCCGCTGGTTCGAGGGCCTCGGCAATTACATGGAAGTTCGCAAGCTGCCGACCTTCGCCGCATCGTCACCGACTATCGGGCCCGATTCGCCCGTGGTGCTCACGGTCAAGATTCTCTTCTCCTACCCTGGTGCGCCCATCGAAGCGCAAGGCCAGCACGGACGCGCGGAGCTGCTGGGCACTTCATTCCGCGATTACGAACGCCGCTTGCGCGAGCAGTTCACCGCCATGTTCGAGCGATCTGGCTTCAACGGGCCGCGCGACATCGCCGCCATCATCCTGAACCGCTGGGGCCATGCGTATGTCACGCCGCAGCCCGGCTTCTTTTTCGGCAAGGACGGCAAGCCCGCTCCGCGCGACGTTCTGCGCAGCGCTCCTTTTGGCCGCATCACCTTCGCCAATACCGACCTCGAAGGCGCCATGGACCACCGCAATTCGATCCTTGAAGCGCACCGGGCGGTGGGGCAGTTACTGGATCAGGTGCTGACTGCGTAGCGACGAGGAGCCGGGAACGGTACGTCCGCTTTCCGTTGCGCCACGCCATCGAAATTGCGTGTTCGTCATGCTTTTGACAATGGTCAAATTTGTGACGGAGGCGAGGTGCGTAACTTGATGATTCCATAGGCTCCCCACAGTGGCCCACCGTTTGCCCACACAGCCTTGCCCGGAGGAGCCTGGGATGGCCCCACAGTCGCTCATATCGCCGGTCGGCACCTACACATTCACTGGGCCTCACATCATCCAGTCGCCGACCAGCTCGCGCATCGAGGTAGGCCGGCAGGGGCGAACGCAATCCCGCGTTAATGCTCCTTCGTTTTTCCGCCGATCTGCCATAAAGCCGGGGCTGCCAGCCCGGTAAAGGCGGGAGAATGCAGAAGCGTATCCAATACGTAATTGCGCTGTTACTTGCAGGCTGCGCGGGAGTCATGGCGCAGACCTACACAGGGACTTTCCAATCGCACCATGTATCGGTCAACGGCGTGGCGACGGATTACAAAACGCCAACTCTGACCATACCGTTCTCCATCAGTAACGCCGGGGCTTCCATCACCGCGCAAATCACGGTGACTTTCCCCGCAACCACGCCTCCCGGCACCGTCGCCTCCCCTGCTTTGAACTTTCAATCGCCTCTCCAGGCAACGTTCGGGGTGTCGGGCACGTTCACCACCGCCGACGACACATTCTCCAGCGAGGTCGTGTTGGTGGATGGCGACCCCCTGCAATCTCAGGCATGCGCCATCGTGGACGACACGAACCCCGCGCCGCAGGGCACCAGCGATTTTTCGGCCACCAGTCCATGCACCCTGAACTGGATCTCCATAACGAGCGCTACCGCGCAGCAGTTCACCTTCGAGACCGAGGGGTCGGTCTTTCTGACCAGGGCGGACGGCACAGGGGCATCTTTCGGCTTCAACGTCACCACCACCTATGCCATTTCGGCGGGACCGCTCACGCCTTCGCTGGACCTCGCGGTGGACCATGTGGAAGTCGTGCAGGTTGTGCAACATAAGGACAACAGCATCCCTCTCGTGGCCAACAAAAGCACGGTTGCGCGGGTGTTTGCCAAGGTGAGCGGCAATAATTCGCAGCCGTTAGCGGGCGTCTCCGGGCTCTTACACGGCTTCCGGAACGGCGCTGAGCTGTCAGACTCGCCTTTGTCTCCCAGCAGCAATTCGATCACGGTCCCCGTGCAATACAATCGGGCCAACGCCGGAGACTCGCTCAATTTTCTGCTGCCGAAAGACTGGACCGCTGCCGGTTCCTTACAACTAACCGCCGAAGTCAGCCCGCCCGACGGCGTCACAGAGCAGAACACCGCCAACAACACTTACCCACTCCCGCAGCCCATCACCTTCACTGGGCCCGCCGGCATTCCGTACCCCATCAACATTTACTACTGGACTGTCTGCTACCAGCCACCTGGCGCTGAAAAAACGTGTCCCGAGGCCGACGTCAGCAGCGCCGACAGTTTCATGCCCAAGGTTTTCCCCATTCCCGATGACGGTGTGCGGTATATGCCCCTGCAAACTCCTGAAAGAACCTGGACGAAGCCGCTGATCACTCAGGCCGACGTCAACCGCATGTTTCTTATGTTGCGCAAGGTTTATTTGATCCTTCAGACCCACCACGCCAAGGTCGATCAGCTCGCAGCTTGGTTGCCGTATATCGCAGGCGCGAAACAGTCGGGCATGGCGGATGTCGTTTGGGCCGGACTTGGTGGCACGAGCCGGGTCACCTTCAATCTCGACACCAGTGCAACCGCGGAAGATATCGGCTGGCTTCTGGCTCACGAGACAGGCCACAACCTGGGACTCCGGCACACCACTACGGCGGATGGCTGCCAGGCGGAGGATCCCTTCCCAGGGCATGATTGGACAGCGAAAAATGCCACCATTCAAGAGGTCGGCATGGATCCCCTCACCATGGAGGTGAAGCCCGCTACCGCCAAAGACCTGATGTCGTACTGCTATGATCCCCTCTCGAACGCTTGGATCTCCGACTTTCATTACGGACAACTCCTCAAATCACAGGTGCTGAAGCGTGCGGCGTCGGCAGGGTCTATGGCGGAGCCGGCGGCTCACAATCAACCGGCGGCTACAAAGGCAGAGGACACGACGGCCCAGTACCTCCTGATCAGTGGCTCAATACGCGCTGACGAAACCGCCGGCAGCCTGGATCCGGCCTATCAGCTCAGCTCTTTGACACCCGGGGAATCCTCCGATCCCGCCGGCAATCATTGCCTGCGGTTCACCACCAGCACCGGCGCATCCAGTGACTTCTGCTTCACGCTGTCCTTCCAATCGCCGGAAACATTCGCGCCCATGGATGAAGAGAGCTTCGCTTTTCGAGTCGCTCTTCCTGCCGGGACCACGCGCATCGCCTTGCGGCATCAAGACCAGGAACTGGCCTCCTTGACGGTCAGCAGCCAGGCGCCATCGCTGCGGATTCTCACACCCAGCGCTCACGCCAAGTGGGACGGATCGAACACCATCACATGGTCTGGCTCCGACCCTAAAGGAAATCCTCTGTCCTACCTTGTCCAGTACTCCGCCGATAGCGGCGCTTCCTGGCTTCCCATGGAAGAGGATCTCGACCAGCCGCGGTTCACCTTCGATACCGCGGAGATCCAGGCGGGCCCGAATACCTACTTTCGCGTGCTGGCGACCAACGGGGTGACCACCGCCTCGGCCCTCGTGGGCCCGATTGAAATCGCCGCCACGCCGCGTATCGATGCGTCGCCTACCCTAAATTTCGGCATCGTGACACCGGGTAAGAGCGCGAATCAAACCCTCTGGCTGCGCAACAAGGGAAACGGACCGCTGGCCGTGAACTCGCTTAGCATCGATAATCCGGTCTTCACCGTGGTCTCGCCGGCGGCGCCCTTCACGCTCGCCACGGGCGGGCGGCAACCAGTCATCGTTCGCTTCACACCGGCGGCCACTGGCGGACAAACTGGAACGCTTACCATCGCTAGCGACGACCCGGCTAACGGTGCAATCAAGGTGGCCTTAACCGGGGGGCTGAACACCGGTTCAACCGTAGCCGCCATTTCCGTAACGCCCACCAGCCTGGCCTTCGGCAGCGTCGCCGCGGGCCAAACCAAGGATCTTTCGCTCACCGTGCGGAACAAGGGCGCGGCGGCACTGTCAGTTGCATCACTTTCCCTTGGGAAGGGCATGTTCAGCGTGGTCTCACCCTCCACACCGTTCAACGTGGCGGCGGGCAGCCAGCAAACTGTCAAGGTGCGCTTCAGCCCGTCAGCGGCAGGCTCGCAAAGCGGGACGCTGGCCATCGCGTCTAATGATCCGTTGAATCCAACTGTCAACGTCAGCTTGTCGGGACAAGGTGCCGTCGCCGCGCCGCCAGCTGCGACCGTGGCCTTTTCCGACAGCTTCAACCGGCCGGACGCCACCAGTTGCTCGCTGGGCCAAGCCGACATGGCCCTGGGCGGCAGTGGCGCGTATTACTACCTGCCGGTGTTCTCGGGGGCGAACATTGTCTCCGGCGCTCTACAGAACAACGGCAAGGGCGACGGGGGCGTCCAGTTAACGGACTCCGCGAATGCCTGCAATGACGGAACGCGTGGCATGAACATCGGCCAGGATCTCAATATCCGGGTGGATTTGCTGGTTCCTTCCGACCCTGCCGGAGATTCGTCGGAGGCCGGTCCTTACCTCCGCAGTCGCGCCGCCGCGGCGAACGATGGCATCCTGGGCGGGGACAACTCCGGCTACTGGATTCAGCTTGTCAGCACCGGAGAAGTCAAGGTGAGGAACACCAGCTCCGCAGCCATCGTAGCCTCTACCGGCAAACCCGCGGCTTTTGACAACACGGTATTCCACACTCTCGAGGCCGCTGCACAAGGCGGGCAGATGCAGGTGGCTCTGGATGGACAACTGCTCACCTTTACCCAAGGTTCGGCCTCCACGACAACGGTGGCCATGCCGGATACAGGCGGCTCCAACGATGGCACGGCCGGAATCGCCTTTGGGCGTGAAAACGCGTGGCCGGCGATCGGCGGGCAGTCCGCCCGCAACCTGATCGTAACCTCGTACCGCTCACTCGCCGCACACTAATCTCGAAGCAAACTCCATCCTGGAGGTGCATCGTGCCGTGCGGCAGTTGCTGGTTCAGGAGCTGACGGAGTAGGAGCAGATCCGCGGGTAGGCCGGGCGTGCCCGGCCACTACAATTCGTAGGGTAGGTAGATCGTAGGGGCAAGGCATGCCTTGCCCTGCGCTTTATTCCTCCCGTAACGCGTTCATCGGATCCACCAAGGCCGCTCTTCGCGCGGGCGCGACACACGCTGCCGCAGCGATCCCGGCCAGCACTACCACGGCGCCACCGAACGTCAACGGATCGTGCGGCGTTACCTGGTACAGCACGCTGGATAGCAATCGCGTCAGTACCACAGCTCCGGCAAACCCAATTGCGACGCCCACCAGAACCGGCCGCAGCCCGTCGGCAAGAACCGACGCCACTACCCACGTTGCGTCCGCGCCTAACGCCATCCGGATGCCGATTTCCTTGGTCCGCTGCGCAGTCGAGTGCGCCACCACTCCGTAGATGCCCACGGCCGCCAGAAACAGTGCCGCTATGGCGAAGAATCCCAAGAGCACGGTTTGAAAGCGCGGCTGGCCGGCACTTTCTTCCACGCGTTTCTCCATGGTGGTCACGTCGTACACCGGCTGGTCGGGATCGATCAGGCGAATCACGCCCGCGGCCTCACGCGCCATCTCGAGCGGCTCGTTCACCGTCCGCAGCACTATGGATACTGCCCGTGGAGGTCTCTGCTGAGCCACGGGCCAATAAAACTGCGGCATCGGCGCTTGGTCCAGCGCTCCTGTCCTGAGATCGCCAATGATTCCAACAATCGTCATCCATCGCGCACCCGGTTGCGGCGCTCCGACCAGGATCCTGTGCCCAATCGCATCGCCCCGTGGGAAAAAGCCGCGCGCGAGCGTTTGATTGATCACCGCCACTTGCGGCGCATCCATTGTGTCGGCAGGCGAGAACACGCGTCCCGCGAGCAGCGGGATTCCCATCGTATGAAAGTAGTCGACGCCTGTCGCGGTCGTGTGGGCAATCTGCCGCACCGAACCGTTCGGATTCCAAGGGCGCCCCTCAATCGAGAACGGATTTCCACCGCCCGTATCCGCGCCCACCCGCGCCACCGGCAACCGGCCAACCATGCTCGCGGCCGTCACGCCCGGCAGACTTCGTAGACGTTCTTGCACCTCGGAAAAGTAACTGATCCGGCGACGGTCATCTTCTTCATACCGAGGCCCCGAGAGCTGAATTCCCATCGTCAGCAAATGATCCGGGTGAAATCCGGGATCGATCTCCCGCAGCCGGGTGAAGCTCTTCAGCAATAATCCCGCACCCACCAGCAGCATCAGCGCAAGTGCAACTTCGGCTGTCACCAGCGCGCTCGACATCCGCCGCCGCGGGCGCGATCCGCGCAGTCCCCAGTTCACTCGCGTCGCGGCCAGCGCCGGTGCCAGGCCGAACAACAGACACACGAAACACGAGATCGCGAACGTAAACGCGAGGGCACGCCCATCCACGCCGATCTGTGCAACCGCCGGCAAATCCGTGGGGCTGAGCGCGCGCAGCGTCGAGACTCCGCCGTAACTCGCCACCACACCCGCTACGCCCCCCAGCATGGCCAGCACCCCCGCCTCAGTCATCCACTGCCGGACCAATCTTGCCGAGGACGCGCCGAGCGCCCGGCGCACGGCGATCTCTTTCTCCCGAGCAGTAGCCCGCGCCACCAGCAGATTGGCCACATTGACGCAGGCAATCAAGAGCACCAGGCCAACCGCACCCAGCAGAATCAGCGTGCCTGCACGGTAATCTCCCAGAAGCTGCTGGCGCAAAGAAATGACACCGGCATGATATCCCGCGTCTTCGCCGTTCGGCCCGCGATAGGGATGGATTGTCTCCTCGATATGCTGCGCCGCCGCCGTTATCGACGCCTGCGCCGCCTCGATGCTAACTCCCGGACGCAGCCGGGCCATCATTCGGAACTGCCATGCATATGGTTCCGCAACCGGAGGAAGCGGCGTCCATACGTCCACATCTTCATGGTCAGGCGCCATGACCCCAACCACGGTGTAAAGGCGATCGTCCACGCGAATCGTCTGTCCCACGATTCCCGGATTGTTGCCGAACCGGCGTGTAAAAAGCTTGTGACTAATAATCGCCACGCTGTTGCGCTGCGGCTGCCAATCGTCCGGAGCGAACGCGCTCCCGATCGCGGTTCGCGCCCCCAACATTTCGAGCAACCCGGTTGAAAAAGACCGAACTTCAATCCGCTCGGCGTCGCTGGCACCGGTGAGATTGCGGGTATCGTCCCGGTAAATGGCTGCCGCTTCGAACACCCGGCCATCCGCGCGATACGCATCGTAGTTCACCAGACTCACCGGCAATTGCCGCACGCCAATCTTCCAAAGCTGATCCCACACCATCACCAGCCGGTCGGCATGCGGATAGGGAAGCGGGCGAAGCAGCATCGCGTCAGCCACGCTGAAGATCGCTGTGTTCGCTCCGATGCCCAGCGCTATAGTCAGCACCGCAGCGATGGCAAATCCCGGCGCATGTCTGAGTTGGCGAAGCGTGTAACGAAGATCGGTCAACATCTGCCGATCATAGCAAGCGCCCCGAGATTACAAGGGTTACATCGTTATCAGACTTACCACCTCTGCGGCCGGCGCACCGGTTCCGGTTTCCGTGGCCACGGGAATGAGCCGATCGCGCCGAGCAGCATCCCTAGGGATAGCTCCACTCCCGCTTTAAAACTCACCGCCCCGCCAGTGAACCGGTACAGCGAGAGGAACATCCCCTTAAACACCAGAATGAATATTCCGAGGCTCCACAGAAAAAAGAGCACCCGCATGGTTCCGCTCATCGCCAGCAACAAGGTAATCAGCCCGGCCAGCGCCAGTCCTAGCAGCCAATAGGAGAGCGATTTACCCGTCCATGGCAGAAATCCCAGATTCAATTCGCCGCCGCTGCGTAGCGACAGCGCGGAAATGGCCAACGCAAAAAGTGCGAGCGCAGCCCCGAACAGGTAGCTAAAAATGCGCAAAAGGGCCTTCATCGTGCCCACTCCAGACTCCGGGATTTAATGGCAGACCGTTATTCTACCAGGGATAGACGCCCCTTGACCCCTTGCTTTTCAACAGAATACAATCGATGCTGTAGGGGAAGGCTGATTCCATCCTATGTCTGGCCCAATGTCCGGCCCAATGTCGGGCGACGACGCGCTGAACCTGCGGGAGCAGGAAATTCTGCATTCCATCGTCCGCAGTTATATCCTTACGGGCGAACCGGTTAGCTCGCGTTCCATTTCTGCCCGGCGAAGCCATCCGCTCAGCCCCGCCTCCATCCGCAATGTGATGGCGGAACTTTGCGACGATGGCTATCTCGAACAGCCGCACACCTCGGCCGGCCGCGTTCCCACCGAAAAAGCATTTCGCTGTTATGTGCGCTCGCTCAGCGCACGGCCCATGGCGCGGGCGGATGCCGAGCGTGTTCGTGTCGAGCTGAGCGAAGAAGACACGGTGGAAGGGCGGCTCGAGCGCTCCTCGCGTATTCTCACCGAGCTAACCTTGCAGGTGGGAATCGCCGTCGGGTTGCCGAGCACTGGCCAGTTGCTCGATCGCATTGAGCTACTCGAGCTGGCGGACCGGCGCGTGCTCATCGTTCTGGTGACGAGCGACCACAACGTTCACAACCGCGTGGTCATGATAGAAGAGCAGGTTTCCCAGGATGAGCTGAATGCCCTGCGCAATTACGTAAACCAGAATTTCAGCGGATGGAAGCTGGGAGATGCGCGGCGGGAGTTGCTGCGCCGCTTCGAGGAAGAGCGCGCCGCCTACGATGCCACGCTGCGCCGCCTGACCGTGCTGTATTCCAAAGGCCTGCTGGTTGTGGATCAGGCGCCCGAAGTGCACATGGAGGGCGCGTCCAATCTGGTCGGTATCGATCTGCACCTGACGCGCGAACATATGCGCGACCTGCTCCGCGCGCTCGAAGAGAAAAAGCGCCTGATCGAGCTGCTGGACCGTTTCTTGGAACAGCCCGCCGGCGAACTGGGCGTGCATGTTGGGCTTGAGGATGCGCATCCAGCGATGAAAGAGCTATCGCTCATCGGCATGACCTTCCCGCTGCCCAGCGGCATGATGGCACGCGTCGCCGTGCTGGGCCCCATGCGCATGCATTACGAGAAGGCCATGTCGGCCGTACTGCATATCGGACGAGCATTCGAAAACCTGCCGGTATAGCTTAACGGCACTGGTTAATTCCCATGTAGGGCAGCACCCCTTCGCGAAACTGTTGGACCTGCAACACCTTTACATCACTTTGCGCGGAAATGCGCGTCAGAATCGGATCGAGGAATCGGCCATAGCGCTCGATGGCCGGCCGGTCGGCTTTGACGATGGCTTGCTCTACCGAATTCTCAATCTCCGGCGTGACAAGTTCAATGCGGCCGACGAACACGCGCGCAGTTTCGGTGGGGGCAGGATCAACGTGCAATGGAACAATACCATCCACCGCGTGCGACGACAGGATGTAGATCAGTCGCGAACCCTCTTCAAACCACGAATCCTGCCAGGTACTCAGCATCGCCCTCGCCTCGGCCGGATACAAGCCTTGAGCGACGAGCGCAGCCTCGAGATCGTATCGCAATACCGCCATGGAGCTGTCGAGTGAAGGACGATACAACGTGACCGCGTCCGCTACGGCGCCCACATTGCGGAATCCCACGTGCCCCGCGCGATTCTCAAACAGGATGGCAATGGGCACGGGCTCCTTGCCTGTATTCTGGACAGCGATCCTACCATCGCGCTCGATCCGGACGGAAAGAGGTACGGGAAATCGCGCCACGCCGCGATAGAACAGGAACTTCTCGTGTTGCTCGCCGACAGTGATCGGAGCGGCATCGGTGGCGCGAGCAGCATAGTAACGGCTCGGACCGTCCTCGATGGGCAGCACCGGCGAGGTATCCGGCTCCACTTTGATCTTCGACCATTCGATCGCCCCGGTCAGGCTCCTCATCGAGGTATCAATCCCGCCCAGATTGCTGGCAAGCCTGCGCACCCGCTCGCCATTCCTACTTTTCTGGTACACCTCGTACTCAGCCTGCGGATACCACTCCGTGATGAGTCCCTTTGGAAAGGACACCTTCACATGCGCTTCTACTTCGCGCGGGCTGTAGAAGAAGATGACCGGTGTCTCCATGCGCACGGTACCCTGAAGCCGCCACTTAAAGCCACGATATCCGTAGTCGTTGACGAAACCGGGCAGATCGCTCTTGCAGCCCAGAGCGTCCCATTCAACGGCCGAGCCATCCTCTCCGGCCACGGACGTGAAAGTGCCCCATTCGTGGATCGTTAGGCCGCTCGCCTGGCTGCCATCGACGTTGGCTCCGGCGAGATATGCCGCGGTGGAAATCAGAAGAACCGGAAGTGCGAGTTTCATTTGCCGCCTCCTGTTGTGAGCGCCTTTAACGCAGCGTCGATTTCCGCATCCGTGGCAGGACGCGGGAAAAACTTCGACGATTCCCGAATGAAGCCCTTGGGACCGACCGGCACAATGGCGCCCGCGATTGAATCGGCGCACGTGCCCTTCAGATTCACCACCCAATCGCCTTCAGCCGGCCATTCGTGGTAAACGGCATAGACGCCGGGCTTGCCCATCATCATAATCTTGAGCGCAACCGATCGCCGCTCGCCCTTCACGATCCCTTCGGCCGCGCCGCTGATCGCCGCCTTCGCCGGCTCCGCACAGCCTTGCGTTCGAAAAACGAATGCCGCTCCCTTGGCGTGAAAATCCTGGGCCGCCACGGGGCTGGCAATGTTGAATGTGAACCCTTCCGCGAGCACCAGCGCTGCTACCGCGCAGGCCGATATGCCGAGTCTCCACATCAGAAAAGCTCCTTTCAGAACCATTAGACGCGCATCCACGATTTTTCTTCCCGGTTACCAGGTCCAGGCCAGTTCTTCTCTCCAACGCTTGAGAGTCTCGGCATCCAGTTTCAACGCCTGATCGCGCGAGACGCCCGCCGGGACAGGCGTCAGAGCCGCCATGCGCTCGTATACGCGCCCGCGCTCGTCCACCGGCACCCGCGAGAGCAGATGCCAGAGTGTCAGCGTATCGCGAACACGTGCGCCGGCCAGGATGACGCTCAAGTCGTCGCCGCCGCCTTTTTCGAAAGCGTACCTCTCCAGCGCCTGCTTCACATTCTCCGGCGCGTCATCGAAATAGGGAATGCCCGGGCCGGCTTGCGGACGTGTGCGGCAGCTCGCACCGGCGGGAACCAGCGATTCCAGGCCCTTCCATTGAAACAGCACCCATCCTTTGGTTACTTCAAGCCGGCCGAAGCCGTCCGCATCCACCTGCAGCGCATATTCGCAGCCGAGATCCACGGCGGTGCCTGCAGCCGTATCCACGAAAAATAGGCGGGGCGGTGCTGAGATCTTCGCGCGGATCTCTCCTCGCACGAGTGCCAGCCGGTGTTCCGATGGCCGCGTTACTAGAACACGCACCCGTGTATTCGGCTCCACATCCACCGATCCAATCTCGCCGATCTTTACCGCAGCCCTTGACCTGGCATTGGTTTCGATCCACTCCCCTGCTCCGATGTGGCCCGAGGCTTCGATCGGCTTCGATCCCACCACCGGCGTGCCCGCGAGCCGCACCACTTCCCAACGCACCCCAGAGCGCCGCCCCACACCCCAGTACGCCAGCCCGATCACGACTGCCAGCGCGGCCGCCAACGCCCAACGCCGCCATGGCTCACGACTCGGGCGCGCCTGAAGCTGCCGCTCGATCGCGCTCCAGATCCCGTCGGGCGCCTCAACCATCGGTAGATTTTCCAGAGACGCCATTCCCGCCCTGATTTGATCGCACTCATTCCCGCACCGCGTGCACTCGGCAACGTGTCTCTCTATGCGCCCCGCCCAACTCTCCGGCAGTTGCCGATCGATGTAAGCCGCCAGCTCTCGTGAGGGATGCCGAGTCAATATCATGGCCTCCTAACCAAACCCTTCAGCCGTTCACCAAGAATCCGATGTCCGCGGCTCAACCGCGAAGCGACGGTCCCCATCGAGCATTGGAGAGCCTTGGCCATCTGCTCGTACGACAGGTCTTCGAAGTACCGCAGCAAGACCGCGACGCGGAACTTCGGCGGCAAAGCCGATACAGCGGCACGAACCGAGCTAGCAATCTGTTTGCGTGAGTAATCGTCTTCTGGCGAGCCGGGTCCGGCAATCGTGTCCACCTGGCGATCAACGGAGAAAACAGCCGCCGATTTCTGCCGCCTGCCCGCGTCCATGCAGGCATTGACCACCAGCCGGTACAGCCAGGTGGAAAACTCCGCATCGCCGCGAAACTGCGCGATCCCGGTCATCAGTTTCAGAAAAACCTGCTGCGTGATGTCGCTCGCCGCGGCCGCATCGCCATGAGAAAAATAGAGCGCAATCGAATAGACACGGTCCTTGTATAAGTCATAGAGCGCACGAAATGCGTCCCGATCGCCAGAGCGGCAAGAGTTGATGATCTCCGCGCTGATCTCGCGATCACTCAGAGGAACCACCGAACATTGAGACGGAGTTCCCGCCGGCTTTCTTCCATCTTTTTCGCCGAAATCAACTTTAGCCGATCAGGAAGCGTTTTACCGCTCCGTTGATCGACGGTGCCGAACTACGATCGACCGATGTAGCGCAGGGACACGCGCCGTTTGCGGGTACCTGCGGCCTTTCGGGTTCGTCACGCCAAGAAAGCAAGCGGTTATACGCTAGAAGAGAAATTTCAATAAAAACTGCACCGTCCGCGGAGCGTTCCACTGACTGACGTTGTTATTGAATGAAGCCTCCGTGCCGCTTGGTCCCAAGTACGTCTGATCGCCCACCAGCCAATTGACGTTGTTCAGCAGATTGATGGCCTCTGCGCGGAACTCCACCTGCTTTCCTTCCGCGACGGGGATCATCTTGCGCAGGCCGAGATTGAGATTGAACGCCCCGGTTCCTGTGAACATACGCCTCTGCAAATTGCCGAGAGTGGCCGGGCCGGGCTCCTGGAACGCGCTGGCGGGAGCGTGGACGTAGCTCACCGTTCCGTCCGGATTCTCCCGCATCCCGAAGAACGGTTGGATCTGGCCGGCGATCAACGATGTGACTACAGTGTTCTGGCCGGAATCCGCCTGCGAAACCAACGTTCCCAGTCCCGTGACCAAGTTGACCTGGCCGTCTGGCGCAACGACGTAGCCGCCGGAGAGCAGTGAGAACGGCGCACCCGATTGCGCGATCACGATCCCGCTCAGGCTCCAGTTTCCCAGAACTCGTCCGGCGAGCGTGCTTGCGCTTCTGAAGTAGGGCATGTCCCAAATCGCGGTTAGCTTGAATGCGTGCTTCTGGTTGAACGGCTCGGGAGCGTTTTCGAGCGAGGGATTGTGCAGATACAGGTAGGGATCGATGGCGCCAGTTTGGTAATCGTCCAGGTTGCCCAGAACCTTTGAGAAAACATAACTGGCAGCCAGGTTCAGACCGTTCGCCGTGTGCCGCGATGCCGTGAGTTGCAGCCCATCGTACCGTGCGGTGCCCAGTTTCGATAACAAATCGATACCACCGGGCGCCACCGGATTTCCCAGAACGTAATAACCAGCGTTCAGATCGGGTGCGTAACCCTGCGCCATGTACCAGCGGGCCAGCTCACCAACTTGTCCTGTCTCGATCAAGGAGATGGCGTGCACGTCCGGCTGGCAATTCACGGTGCTGAAATTCGCGCACAGTCCGCCACCCGGCAGCAGGGGAAAACCGGTGGTCGGGCTGCCGCTGAGCAGGGCCGATCGCACCTTCAGATATGCCGCCAAAAATGCAGGCGGCAACATCACCTGGTTCCGATCCACAGAACGAGCCGCCTCGTTCAGCCGATTTCCCAGGTAACGCGCATCCAATTGAAATCCGCGAACTTGGGTCTCAATTCCCAGGTTCCAATATTCCACGTTGGGCGTCCGCAAGTCGCCGCTGACGGCATAAACTGTTCCAGGCGGCTGATGGTAGCTGCGGTCGAAAGCCAACAGAGTTTGCAGATTCAACGTGGACGGAAGCTGCGGCGTTGGGATCACCAGCCCTGGCGAGAGGCTACCGCGCCTTGCCGGGATCGCCGTCACGTTGAAGCTCTGAAACGGATTCCGCAGCGCATAAATGCTCATGTTCGGCAGCAAGTCGTCCGGCATGTAGCTAACGTTGAGGCCGCCCCGCACTACCAGCGGGAGCGTGTCGAACGGTCTCCAGGCCGCGCCGATATATGGACTGTCGTTGTCGAGATCGCGCGCGTACAGCTTCTGCCGCGTCGAAGCGAAACCGAACGCCAGGGTCTGGTCATACACGGTGTTGGCCAGAAAAGACGAGAGACTGGGAACGATCGCCGTGCCGGTGTTCTCCTGCGCGGGCGACAGATAGTCGTACCGGAAACCCCAACTGATATTGAGCGAGCGCAAGAGTTTCCAATCGTCGTGAAAATAGCCCGAGAGCATGTTGGCGGAAAGCCGGCTGCGAGCCGTGGATCCGCTCGAGTATCCCGAGGTCGGCGATGCGATGTTGAAGCGCTGATCGATTTCGGAAATTATGCCCGCTGCGATGTTGTTCACGACATAGCGTGGTACGGTGAGCGAATCGAGCAACCCGTTGTTGAAGCCGTACGTGTTCAGCCGGTATTGCTGGATCCACGCACCGAACCGCCACGAGTGTTTGCGATACACCCAGTGCAGATCGTCCTGGTAGCTGTACAGGTCGTCGCTCATTCCCCGAGGGTCCATGCCCGTCATGGGTTGGCTCACCGAAACACTCGGGTCATTGAGGATCGCTATGAACGGGAACTGAGAGCGCAGCGAGTTGCGGAAATCTAGCGTGGGAAGGCTCGCGCCCACGTGTACCTCGTTGGTCAAGGTTGGGCTGATCGACCATCGCCAGAACCCCGAGTAAAGCTGCGATGCAACGTGAATCGTGGTGTCCGGCTTCGGCCCGAATACCGACGAGTCTGTGGGATCGTCGGTCGTGCTGGTATCGCCGGCGAGCGTCACGCCAAAAAAGTGACGCGCCGAAGCCAGATAGTCCAGCCGCAATAATCCCAGGTTCACCGTACTGCCATTCTGCTGCGTGCCGCGGTACGTTCCGGATGTGCTCGATGGAATGAGATTGAGAACCTTCTGCAATAGCGGATCCTGGCTGGTGAGCGCATTCGTGAGTACTTCGCCCGTCCGGGTGATGGATGACCTGTCTAGATCCGCTTCGTAATTCGCAAAGAAGAAAAGCCGGTTTTTCAGCAGCGCGCCGCCGAGCGAGCCTCCCACTTGATTGAGACTCGTTTTAGCGGGAGTTCCCCGGGTGTTATCGGTCCAGTACTGCGCACTCAGCCCGTTGGGGATACCGAGCCAATAGCCCGAACCATGGAGCCCGTTACTGCCGGTCGGCGAGCTGAACATGATCTGCGAGCAGCCGCACCCGAAAACACCGCCGGTCACGATGCCCACTTCTTCAATCTGACCGGTGTGCAAGGCGAGAGAGATGGAACTCAGTGTCTGCGGCGGGGCAAAGTTGGTCTGTACGTTGACCCCGTCCAGCGTGATGTTCTCGACGGATGTGGACTGCCCGTAAATTGAAGCAGCGCGGCCATTGTCCTGCACACCGGGAAGCGTCTCGAACAGCGGAAACGGGTCACGGCGCGACGTCGGCAACTGGTTCATTTCCAGTGACGTTAATGATGATGCGACGGCGACATCCGTAATTTGCAAAACGGGCGTAGTCATTACTGGTCCACGGTCGCCCCCGGGAACCAACATGATGGTCGGAAGCGAAACCGTGACACCGGCAGCAACGCGTTGGTTTGTCAGCACGACGCTCAGAAATCTCTTGGCTTCTAGTGTCAGATCATATGTCCGAGGCGACAGAGCCGCGAACACAAATGCACCGCTGCTGGAGGTCACCGTTTGTGCGTAAACGATTGAAGATCCAGCAAGAGTAAGCGTCACCCGCGCGCCAGGAACGGGGCTGGTCGTCGGATCCTCCACGGTACCCACGATTCGCCCCGTTGCCTGGGCGGCGGCGCTACCCGGTGCCAGGCACGCCAGACTGAGAATCACAAGCCACCTGGGCATCGGTCGAATTTGCAGGATACCGCGTGCGAGAGATCTTGCGCCATTTGGTAACCTAAAAACGTGGGGAAAGAGAACCAGGAGCCAGACGTGAAGACGCCGTCTCCGCAAGATGAGAAGGGCGACGGTGGACACTCGCTGGCTGCCCTAGATATCGACGCGCAGGTCAAGACGCGCTTCGGAGACGAACAGCGCAAGCTCGTCGATCAGATTGAGCAGTTGAAGGCAGAGAAGGCCGATCTGCACGACCGTTTGCTCCGCCGCCAGGCCGACTTTGAGAACTTCCGCAAGCGCGCCGAGCGCGATCGCTCGGAATTCGTGCAATTTGCCGGCATGGAGTTCGTGCGCGAAATGCTGCCCATCCTGGACGACTTCGAACGGGCGCTGAAAGTCGAGTGCGCCGATGCCAGTTACACCAAGGGGATCCAGCTCATTTACACGCGACTGTACGAAGCCTTAAAGAAAATGGGCCTCGAGCCGATGGATACAGTGGGCAAGAAGTTCGATCCGAACCAGCACCAGGCGATTGAGCGGGCGGAGACCGATCAGGCTGAAGATCAAACCATCCTGGGCGAATTCCAGAAGGGGTACAATTTTAAGAACAAGCTGCTTCGGCCAGCTATGGTGAAAGTTGCCGTCCGTCCCTCCTGACTCTGAGCCATGCCCGTGACCAAACGAGATTACTACGAAGTACTGGGCGTTGGGCGTGACGCCGACGACCAGCAGATCAAGAGCGCGTACCGCAAGCTCGCTCTACAACATCATCCCGACCGCAATCCCGACAATCAGGAATCCGAGGAGAAATTCAAGGAAGCCGCGGAAGCCTATAGCGTCCTGAGCGATCCGCAAAAGCGCGCGGCCTACGACCGGTTCGGCCACCAGGGATTGCAATCGGCCGCCGGAGGCGCAGGGTTCGATCCCAGCAGCTTCGACCTCAGTGACATTCTGGGTGAGTTCTTCGGCTTCGGCGACATGTTCGGCTCAGGTGGAGCGCGGGGTCGCAGCCGCCCGCAGCGTGGGCAGGATGTCCGCTACGACCTCGAAATTCGCTTCGAAGATGCCGTGTTCGGTATGGTGGCCGAGATTCAAGTGCCGCGCTCGGAGTTATGCGACCGCTGCGGCGGCAAAGGCGCGGAGCCGGGCAGTGGCGCCACCACCTGCCCAGCCTGCCACGGGCGCGGCGAGGTGATCTATCAGCAGAGTTTCCTTTCCGTGCGCCGCACGTGCGGGCAATGCGGAGGAGCAGGCCAAGTGATCCGTACGCCATGCCGGGAGTGCCGGGGCCAGGGTTACAAGCAGGTAAATCGCAAGCTGAAGGTCAATTTACCTGCCGGCGTGGACAACGGCACCCGCCTGCGTCTGGCGCACGAAGGTGAGCCGGGAGCCAACAGCGGCCCGCCCGGGGATCTGTATGTGGTTCTCAAAGTCAGAGAGCATGCGTTCTTCGAGCGGCACGAGTATGACCTGCACTGCACCATTCCGGTGAACATGGCGCAGGCGGCGCTGGGAGCCACGATTGAGATCCCCACGCTCGAACAGCCGGAGACTTTGAAAATCCCCGAAGGCACCCAGACCGGCGCCCAGCTTCGCATCCGCCACAAAGGCGTGCCTCACGTCAACAGCCACAACCGCGGCGATATCGTGGCCCACATCGACGTCAAAACTCCAACCAAGCTCACGCGCGATCAGAAGAAACTGCTGGAACAATTGCGCGACACGCTCCCCACTGACAATCAGCCTGCTGAGAAGGGCATCTTCGAGAAGGTCAAGGATTATTTCGTGTAGTCCGGTAGTGGGTGTCGCGCCGCTTGAGGTACATTCCGCTGAAGCCGCTCAAGGAATGCGCCGGCTCCCCGGGAATGACCAGAGACATGCCCGGGTTGTCCCAGGCGTCTTCGAGATCATAGCCCAGCGATGAGAGTTGATCGAGAAGCGCCTTCCGATTCGTGATCTGATAAGGAGAAAAACCGGTCCCGGTACTTTGCAGTGTCACGAACGAATCGCCCTCGCAAACAGGCAACTTGTTCAGCAAGAGATGCTTGGGCCTGGTCCCAATTTCCGCTAGCACTTCCGGAAGGGTCTCGGGAACGTATTGGAGCGAGCCGGAAGCCAGAAGAATGTCGCCACCGGCGCAGTCCGATAGTGTTGTGGTGAAGGTTAGCCCTGCCGGTGCGCCCTCCTTAGTGTGGATTCGCAGTCCGGCCTCCACCACATCCGATAAATCATAGACAAGCCAGCAAAGATGCGGAGGGTAGGTAATGTATTTCTGGTAGGAGTAAAAAGCCATTCCTACGTTGCCGCCGAAGTCCACGACTGAAGAGCATTCTGGCAACAGGCGTGACAGCCAGAAGATTACCGGATAGTCGCTTGCCAGGACGATCCGATGGTTTTTTTCGTAGCAGTAGGCCGAGTCGTCATAACGAAGGGGCTTGGTGTTGGGTGCTGCTTGCTTCGCCTCTTCGAAGGTCCGGTACACCCCCCGAAAGAGCCGCCGGCGCCCCGAGGCCCTCGCAAAGTGCTGCTCGTATATGATGTGCGCCACGTAATGGGTGAGCGGCAGCCTTCGCAAGTTGTTTAGGAAGAAGACGATCGGCTTGTCTATCAGGATTTCCCGCGCTGTGCGCCTCGGCCCGGTAGTCATCAAGTGGCAAAACAGAAGTTAAGGATATTATATACTGAAATTGCGCGTAATGATTCGAGCAGCAAACGATTTCATCCTGGCACTTGGATCGCCCTTCCGTGGTTTATTCCAGACCATGGAGCAAGCCGAAGCGGCGGCGCCGCGCTCACGAAAATTCGGCTATGACAATCGGCAGGCCGCGGAGTTGTATCAACAATGTCTGGCACCGCGGTGGGGCGACTACGCCCTCATCTACTGGCTCTCGCGGCTCATCCAAGGTGGTTCAGAACTTCTCGATATCGGTGGGAACATTGGAGTTGTCTTTTATGCATTCGAGAAGTATCTCTGCTACCCGTCGGATTTCAAGTGGGTCGTCTATGATCTCCCCGCTTCCGTAGAGGCAGGAAAGCGGTTCGTCAAGGACCACCCGCGTGAGGCCCTGGTATTCACAACTCGTTTGGGGGATTGCCCGAATCCCGCCATCCTTCTCGCCTCGGGCGCACTTCAGTATATCGACCGCCCGCTTTCGGACATGCTTGCCTCGTTTTCATCGCCCCCGAAGCACGTGCTCGTGAATAAGCTGCCGGTTTCCGACGGCCCTCCGTTCGTCACCCTTCAGGACATCGGCCCCTCCGTCTGTCCCTACAGAGCGTTCAACCGGGCAGAATTCACCGCCAGTCTGACATCCAGCGGATACGATCTGGTAGATCAGTGGAATATTGGCGATCTGCGCTGCAGGGTCCGGTTGCATCCATCGAGACGTGCTTCTTACGTCGGCATGTACTTTAGACTCTCTCAATAGAACCCTTCGCCGGGCCGATAAGCACATCATGGGGCTGCGTCCACAGCGCGCGCTGGCGTTGGAAACGCTGGAGTTATGTGCGGAGTTTCGCGAATGCCTGTGCGGCCGTGTACGACGGATTCCGGCGGTGCAGCCGGTTGTGTGGGTGGCGATCGCCGCTGCCATCTGCGCCGGCCGATCGCATTCGCCGAAAAGCTGCAATCCGATGGCCGATCTGAGCGACGCGGAGTACAGGCGGCGGTACGAACTCGGCCGGCGGCGATATTATGCAGAGCGCGCCGAACGGAAGGCGCTCAGGAAGGCGTGGGTCAGGGAAAACGGCCCTTGGCTCCTTCTGGCCGTCATTGGCGTCTTATTGGTCGCGGTTCTCGGTTTTACACAGCCGCACAGTTTTATCGTGATGACGACACTGGCGTTATATGGCGTCTTGGCGTGGGCGGTCTGCTGGGCGGTTCGCGCATCCTGTTGATTCCGGAGGATGGCCGTTTACGTGCCTTCTCCCGGAATGTGATGCCGAATGCCGTTGTTTTGTACCGTTCTGATTCATCCCCGTTCCAATCCGGGACCGCTTTTGGCAATCGAGAGCGCCGACGGCTCGACCGGGCCCGGGAGAAGGGCTACCTGGACGCGCGCTGCCGCCACTCTCGCAAGGTGATTGAAGCGTTTGGTTTGTGGTGCTGGCGGCTGAAAGTCCCCATGGTGTGGTTTGAGCGGCAAACGCCACGCTCCAAGTACGGTCGTGTCCAACTGGAACTGTTCACCACGGCTAACCGGCTGACCGCCAGCGGCCAGGCGGCCATCCAGTCCCTCTGCGATGGATTGACGGTTAAGGGACAACCTCGAATTTCGCCATACAGCGTATTTTGCGACCGCGTGCCACTCAGCAGGGTGGAGGAACTGGCCAAAGCTGCTCTGCGCGCCGCCACCCGAACGTGGAATTATGAGCCGGATCACCGCGGCACCGGACAACGAATCGACGCCGAATCGTGGCGCACCGCATCGGCTTGAGAGGCCTTGAACCGTTAGATTGGCTGGCGTATCATCCTCTGGATGCCGCAAGCCAAAACGTTCGCCCAACGCAAGTCTCTCTACAGCGTCCATCCCGGCGTCCTGACGACCCAACGCTGGGTGGCTGATCTTCCACAAAAGACAGGCAAGTCACTCGAGCAGTGGATCGCTCTGGTGAAAAAATCGGGACCACCCACGGAAGAAGACCGCCGGGAGTGGCTCAGGACGAAACACAATCTGGGTACAAATGCCGCGTGGTGGATCGCGGAGCGCGCCGACGGGAAGAATACCGAGGACGACGATCCGGTGGCCTACCTGAAAGCGGCGGAAAAGCATGTCGACCAGATGTTGAGTGGATCGAAGGCCGCTCTGTGGCCCATCTATGATGAACTCTTGCAGCTTGGCTTGAAACAGGGGAAAGATGTGAAAGCATGCCCCTGCCAGACAATCGTTCCGCTCTATCGGCACCATGTCTTTGCCCAGATCAAGCCCGCCACGCGCACGCGCATCGATTTTGGTTTTGCACTCCGGGAGACTAAGGCGTCAGGACGCCTGATCGACACGGGCGGCTATGCCAAGAAGGACCGCATCACCCACCGCATCCCGATCACATCGACCGCGCATATCGATGACGAAGTGCGTCGCTGGCTCAAAGCTGCGTACGATCTGGACGAGTAAGCTCGGTCGCCTAACGCGCTCATCGGTTATGCTTGATCCTTATGCCCGAAACCAGCTTCCACGGCCGGCGCGCCTCTTTCATCGAGAACGAGCGCCTGCGCATCACCGTCACCCATGAGGGTGGACACATCGCCGAGATTCTCGACAAAGCCACTGGCATCAACCCGCTCTGGATTCCGCCATGGCCGTCGATCGAGCCTTCCACATACGATCTCGCCAAGCACCCGGAATATGGCAACGATTCCGAAAGCAAGCTATTGGCGGGCATCATGGGCCACAATCTGTGTCTCGATATTTTTGGCGAGCCGTCGGCGGAGGAGGCGGCGGCGGGCATGACGGTGCACGGCGAAGGGTCGGTGGCGCGTTACGACGTCACGACCGACACCACCGGTTTGACCGAGCGTGCGCAGTTTCCGATTGCGCAGATGCGCTTCGAACGCCGGATTCGCTTTGGTGGCGAGCGTGCGATTGAGATCCGCGAGACACTCGAGAATCTGTCCGCCGCGGACCGGCCCATCGCCTGGACCGAGCACGCGACCCTCGGACCGCCATTCCTCGAACGCGGCCGGACCGAGTTCCGGGCCTCGGCCACGCGATCGCGAACATTCGAAGAGGACATGCATCAACCGGGCGAGTATCAAAAGCGCGGCGTAGATTTCGATTGGCCGAATGTACCGACACTGGATGGCGGACATGCGGATCTGCGGGTGTACAACAGCGCACCGGTGTCCGCGGCCTTCACTTTCCACCGGATGGACCCGCGGCTCGATCACGCATACTTCGTGGCATTTTCTCCCACGAGCAAGCTGGCATTCGGTTACGTGTGGCATCGCGCGGATTTTCCATGGCTCGGCATCTGGGAAGAGAACCACGCCCGCACGCTGCCTCCGTGGGGCGGCAGGACGCTTACACGCGGCATGGAATTCGGCGCCTCACCCGTTTCCGAAACGCGGCGAAAAATGATCGAACGCAACAAGCTGTTCGACACGCCGTGTTATCGGTGGATTCCTGCGAAGGCCACGTTGCACGTTCGTTATTGGGCGGCACTTGCGCCCGCCGATCGTGTGCCCGAAGCGCTTGTCTGGGCGGGCCAAAACGACGTGCGCTTCGAGTAATGCATTCGCTGCGGCCCGCGACCGAAGCCGATCTCGACGAGATCTGGCGCATTCAGGCAGCATCGGGCCAGGCGGCGCAATGGAAGCCGGCGGACTACCTGACGCATGAGTGCCTGGTGGCGACCGTGGACGGCCGTCTGGCTGGGTTTGCCGTGGCACGGTGCACTGCTGCGGACGAGATCGAAATCTTGAACGTCGCGGTGGATCCACCCTTCCGCCAGCGTGGCATTGGCCGCAGTCTGATCCGCGAGTTGATCGGGGAAAATCCGGGGACGGTTTTCCTGGAGGTTCGCCAATCCAACATCGCTGCTCGTAAGCTCTACCATTCACTGGGATTTGAGACGGCCGGAGTCCGTCAGGATTACTATAGTCAGCCGGTGGAATCCGCTATTGTCATGAAGTTTCATTCATGTTAAGGTCTGAGTTAGACGGGCCTGGAAGCGCCCGCCGTTTCTTTCAAAACCGAATAAGTGCAGATTACCCACCGAGCCTTAAATCGAGTTGATCGACTCGGCGCGGCAACCTCACTCGAGGAGGAATGCCTGGATGGATCGAAACGCACAAGAAGAGCTGAAAGCGCACCTGATGCAGACGGATGAGGATTTTCGACACCTGGTGGAGCAACACTCCGACTATGCCCATAAGTTGGAGGATCTGGGGTCGAGGCCGCATCTGTCCGATCAGGAACAGATAGAAGAAGTCCGGCTGAAGAAGCTGAAACTTCACGCCAAGGATCTGATTGAGGAACGCCTGAGCCGCTACCGGACTCGGAACGTGGCCTGACATCAGGTGCGCTGAACTGAATTGGGGAAAGCCCGGTCTGGACTCCCAGATCGGGCTTTTTGTGTTTTTGGAGGTCTAGAATAGAACCATGAGCACGAAGGCGCTGGTGCCCGTCGAGGAATACCTGCGAATGAGCTTCGAAGGTTCGGGGCCGGAGTATCTGGACGGCGAGCTCGTGGACCGAAGTACTGCCGGCGTTGCACACAGCAGTGCACAAGCGAATCTGATCGCGTATTTCGGGATCCGGCGCGCCGAATTTTCCTTCCAGGTGCGTCCCGGGTTGCATATGCGCCTGGCGCCGAGCAGAATTCGCGTCGCGGATGTAGTGGTGTTTCTCGAAAAGCCGACCGAAGAGATTCCTTCCGTTCCCCCGCACATTGCCATGGAGATCGTTTCTCCAGGTGATCGCTACTCTGAAATTCACAAGAAACTGGACGAATACTGGCGTTGGGGGATCAAGCATGTCTGGCTGTTGGAACCGTCGTCCCAAGGCTTCTCCGTGTATGACGATGCCGGTCTTCGCGAGGTGCCCACGCTCGAATTGCCCGAGTTCGATCTAACGATTCAGAAGTCCGACGTCTTCGAGTGAGCGACGAGCCGGTTCGGATTCCTATTACCGACGTTTTCGATTTGCACACAGTTCCGCCGCGCGATGTGAAGGCGGTGGTGGAAGCCTATCTCGAAGAAGCGCACAAGCTGGGGTTTCGCGCGCTGCGGATCGTCCATGGGCGCGGAATCGGGGTGCAACGCGAGATCGTGCGCGGAGTCCTGGCACGGACGGAATTCGTGGAATCGTTCCGCGATGCGCCGGCCGAAGCGGGGGGATGGGGAGCGACGATCGTGGATCTACATTAGCGGCTACGCTCTGGCGCGGGCGCGGATCCGGCCGCAGGATTGTAACGCGGGTTGTCGGGATTTTGTGGCTGATCATCGGGCTTCACCAGCGGCACGGGCTTCGCGCTGTCAATCCATGCAGTGTAGGCCAGATCGCGCAGGAAAGCGGCGCCGGCAGCGATGCGTTTGTAGACCAACTCGCGCGCCTCTTTGTCGTCTTTGTTCTTGAAGCCGCCGCGTAGATCGATGCGATACACGTCTTCCACGAAGTTGCGCGAATCGAGTGAGTGTTGGAGCACCGCCTGCCATGGGTCGTCCAGATAGCGCGCATCTTTCGGAACGTACTGAAGCACGTCCGCCTCGCCCGTCGCGATCAGGTCGACGTATTCGGATTCAAACCGGCTATGAATATTCGGATCGCGTGTATATCCCTTGGGATTGTCGCCGGACCAGCCGTCGTGGTGGATGGAGTCGTGGAGCGGCATAGCGGCGTCGGCGGCATAGTGGCCGGTCCAGCCCATGTAGAAGGCGATGTCGGTCAGGAGCATCTGCTTCACCTGGGAGGGGTCTTGGAAGACCGGCGAGATGGCCGCATAGAGCTTCGCGATATTCCCAAAACTTTGCGGATCGGGCTCGGCCACGTGGCGGTAGAGGCGCATACCGGCTTTCATGCGCTCATAGCCCTCCATGATCGAATACGCCTGGAGGCCTGTGTAACGGATGTTGAGCAGCTTGGCGCGGTCCGGATCGGACTTGCTCACCCGCAGGTATTCGTCGTGCACACGCAGGATGAACTCGGTCCGCGAGCGGGGCGGGTCAGGAATAAAGTCGAAACCCTCGGTATACCAACTATGATTCGCGTCTTCGGAAATGCGCAGGAATGGCTCGGAAGGGCTGCGCCAAGTGTCGGGAATGGTGCCGAGGTGCCCGATGTAGCCTTTCTGCGCTTTGAGGAACACTGGACCGCTTAGCGGGATGGTCTCGACGGCGGCGAGGTTGGCAAGGGTGTGGCCGCGAATGCCCCAGCCGATGAGACTCTGGATCGCCAGCAATTGTGCGCAGAGCAAGGCGGTAGCTTTTTTCTTCAAAGGTAGCTCCTTGGAAGTGGATCTCGGCCCGGCGGGCCGGCATCTATGATGCCACGCGAGGGAATACAACTTGATTACAAGGCTGTCGCCACCGGGTGAGTAAAGGGCCATGTTGGCGGGCCGCCGGCACGGATGAAAATGAGAGCGCAGCGGAGGATCTCGAAGAGCCGGTGTAGGCAATTCGGGTACAGGCAACGAAATTCCGAATCGGGGCGCCGACCGTTTTCCATGATTGCTTTCGCCGGAATTTCGAAGCCAGTCCCCGAATTGCGGTGTGTGCGACCTGGATTACAAGCCCCGTTCACCAGGTGTAATGGGCGATGTAGGTGACGGTCTTTTCTTCGTCCGGTTGCAGGGATACCCGGAACTCGATGGTCTGGGCGTCTGTCTTGTTGAACGGCATGGAGCTGGTGGTGATATCCCAGGTGCTCCAGCGATAGAGGTGCTCGACGACGCGGACTTCGGCGGCCTCCTTCTTGTGGTTGCGCACTTTGATCTCGAAACCTTCGTCCATCATCTGGCGGCCCATGTCGTTATGGAAGACGGTGCGCTTGCGCTCTCCGGTGAGGTCGAAGGCTGAGCCGGTGAACACGCGGATCTTTTCGTCTTTCGCGGTGTGGTCGATGGCATCCTCGCCGGTGAACTCCAGGCGCCCGTCGGTATCGCGGCGATAGAAACGAATGCGTCCCTTGGGCAACGGCATGCCCAGGTGGTTGGCGTCGGAATTCAGGAACTCGCGCATCACCCAGACCTTTCGATTGGAGAGCGTGCCGTAACTGGCGTCCTGCCGGATGGCTTCCGCCTGCCAACCCTGGTAGCGGCCAGCGTCGATTTTCGCGCCGTCGTAAACGTAGAGGACCTCGGCCTTCACGTTGTTCGCGCGCACGAATTCCACCTGTTTTGACTCGCTACCGTGAATGGTGATTGGGCGCTGGAGCGTGTAGAGATGGTATTCGTCGAAGGTTTTTTCGACTACCTGGGGGCCGGACATTTCCTGCACGGCCATGCCCGCCGACCCCATCATCATCGCCCGCGGACCGCCGAACCCGGGCGGCTGAAGCTTATTCACGTCGCCAGCCATGAGTTTCACGCGAGCATTTTCAAATTCCTTTCCGCTGCGATTTTCCAGCGTGACCCAGCCGATGATGTCGAGCTTGTTGGCGTCGCCTTGCACGAAATTGTAATCGGCGTTCCAGTTGAATCCGCCGGTCACGTAGGCCAGCTCGGCATTCACGAGGCCGGCGTGGTCGGTCTCGATGGTCCAATCGAGCGTGGGCTGGAGGATCATGCCGGCGCCGAGACCGGGGAATAGCGGTGTACCGGGCAGATCGAATCGCAGTTTGCCCGCAACCTCGATGATGGGTTGCGCGACGCCCGGTTGCTGCTGGCCGTAGGGCGAAGGCTGGTTGAACCACTGAGCCGGCGCCACGGCCTCGGCCCGCACAATTTTGCCGGAGACGGTTTCGATACGGTCGCCGTTGTGGACCTGGAATTCGATAGTCTGGCCCTCGTAGCGTCTCATCAGCGCTTCGAGCGAAACCGGGTCGGCGCGATAATTCTGTTCGAGGATGCGGAGCAAGCGCTGGCCGCTGGGGTCACGCAGCATGACGGATTCGGGCTCCAGTTGCGCGGTCGTCCCGGTGAATTGGATTTGGTTGAGACCTTGTTTCAAGTCAAGCGGAATGGTCTCGCGGACGACGGCGAACTGCTGGTTGTAAACGGTGAGCGCGGGGTCGGCGGCCAAACACACGGCTGCGATGAGAGAGCAGAGAACAGTGGCGCGTAATCGCATGAATGATCTCCTCCAGTTAGACGCCGGTTACGGGAGGAAAGTTGAGGGCACGCCGAGTGCCACGGGGACGTGCACGAGCCGCAGGGTAGAGGCTGGCGGAGAACTGTGAAAGCAGGGACTCTGCGGGCGGCGGCAGCACAGTGCCGACTTGCGTTCGGCGGCTGTGATAACTTGTGGGAGGAATGCGACTCTCTCATGTTCTGAGCGCCATCGCCGTGGTTTTGGCCGCAACCCTCTGCCTGTGCGCGCAGGAACAAGCCACGCCAACGAAAGACGCGCGACCCAATGAAGCCCAGGGGCTCCCGCCCAGAGCGGCGCCGACCGATTATCAGTCTCAAGCCAAGGCGGGCGAGGTGACGATAGCCGCGGAATTCGATGGGCACTCCGTCCCGACGGAAGAGCAGACGCTGAATACGGAAGACTTTGTAGTTGTCGAAGTAGCGCTATTCGGCCCGCCGGGAGCGCGCACGCAGATTTCCCTGGACGACTTTTCCCTCCGCGTCAACGGGAAGAAGGCGCCTGTGCCCGGCCTGTCTTACGTGGTGGTGTTTTCCTCTCTGAAAGATCCCACATGGGTGTCGCCGGATGCGGAAAAGGCAAAGGAATCGAAGACCAGCATCGGTACGGGTGGTGGTCAGGATTCCAGCAACACGCCGGTGGTGATCCATGTTCCCATCGAGCTACAGCGCGCAATGCAGCAGCACACGCAAAAGGCTGCGCTGCCGTTGGGAAACCGAACTCTTCCTCAGGCTGGATTGCTTTTTTTTCAATATCGAGGCAAGGAGAAGGGCATCAATTCCGTGGAGCTGATTTACAGCGGCGCGGCGGGGAAGGCTACGCTGGCGCTGCAGCGGTGAGGGAGGCTGGATGGCCCGGAGATTTGCCGGTCTTGTTCTTGTTTTGTGGCTAGCACTGGCATTGGACGGCTGCGCGTTCGTGCTACTTCCCAGAACCTTACCCTCGCAGCAACGGCTGAGGATCGTTGACAAGTCCACAGACAACTACATGGTTCGCCTGTCATTCCCGAGTGCGAAAGAATACCGATTTGACGGTGAGGGCAGAGTAACGATCGATGTCCCGGCCCTATTTGGTGGTTGTAGAGCTATGGTCGGACCGATCCCCCTTAACCGCGCAGTCAACCCCGTGACAGCCAAGCGATTTGAGGTTCTCCGACGGGGTAGGATCGTTCGGAAGCTTTCACTGGAAGAAATCACCAAGCTACCGACGGACCACGACGGCTACCATCTGCTGAAACTCTAGACGGCCGCCGCCCGATTCGCCACGGCCGCTTTGATGCGCTCGACGGCATCCATCAGGTTCTCATATGAGTTCGCGTAGCTGAAGCGGATGTAGCCTTCGCCGTACTCGCCGAAGGCGGCGCCGCTGAGGCAGGAGACGCCGGCGTCGTAGAGCAGATGATCCGCAAGCTCCTTCGACTTCATGCCGGTGCCGGTAATGTTGGCGAAAGCGTAGAACGCGCCGCCGGGGAGCGCACAGCGGAAGCCGGGCACCTGATTGAGGCCGGCGCAGAAGGCGTCGCGGCGGCGGCGGAATTCCGCGACCATCGCGTCCACGGCCTGCTGCGGGCCATCGATGGCGGCGAGGCCGGCGCGCTGCGTGAAGCTGGCGGTACAGGAGTTGGAATTCACCATCAGCTTGGTGACCGCTTCCACCAGCCACTCGGGCATCACGCCGTAGCCCATGCGCCAGCCGGTCATGGCATACGTTTTGGAAAAGCCGTCGAGGATGATGGTCTTCTCCAGCATGCCGGGCAGGCTCGCAATGGATACCGGCGCCTCGCTCGCGTAGTAGATGCGCGAGTAGATTTCGTCGGAGAGCACCATCAGGTCGCGGTCACGCACCAGATCGGCGATGGCGTGCATGTCCTCGGGCGGGATCAGCCCACCGGTCGGATTCTGCGGCGAGTTGAGGATGAGCAGCTTGGTTTTGGGCGAAAGGCGTTTGCGCAGGGTGTCGAGATCGAAGGAGAAGCCGCGTTCCTCGACCAGCGGAATCGGCACAGGCACGCCGCCGGAGAAGCGGATCATGGATTCGTAGATGGGAAATCCGGGGTTGGGATAGATCACTTCATCGCCCGCCTCGATGAGCGCGAGCATGGGGAAAAAGATGATGGGCTTGCCGCCGGGCACGATGGAAACGTGCTCGGGGCCGACGCGGATGCCGCGGGTGCGCGAAATATAGCGCGCAATGCTCTCGCGCAACTCGGGCTGGCCCTGGGTGGGACCGTAATGCGTGTAGCCTTCATCGAGGGCCTGCTTGGCCGCGGCGATGATGTGGGCCGGCGTAGGGAAATCGGGCTCGCCGATTTCAAGATGAATCACGTGCCGGCCCTGGCGCTCGAGCTCTCTCGCGCGCACCAACACCTCGAAGGCGGATTCCACGCCGATGCGACTCATTCGCTCTGCTAGTTTCATGGGAGTTTGCGGAAGAACGGGACGCCGTCGCGTGTTTCAACCTGCTCGACGCGATCGTCGATGGTTACACGATCGCCCACAACGCGGCCCGTCGTGCGTGAACCGTTTTCGAGGGTCACGATCACGACCTGATAGGGGACGTCGGCGGCAAAAGCTTCAGGCGCAAGATGCACGACAGTATCGGTGTAGACGGTGCCGGTCATACATTCCCCAGAATGCTCACGACGCACGACGCGCCGGAACCACCAAGATTTTGCGCCAGGCCGAGCGAGTGCCGCTTGAGCTGCATGTCGCCGGCTTCGCAGCGAATCTGGGCCACGATGTCGCAGAGCTGCGCCACGCCGGTGGCGCCCACGGGATGGCCCTTGGATTTCAGGCCGCCACTCGCGTTGATCGGCTTTTCGCCATCGCGTGCGGTC